>CAVSND010000028.1:0-355726 GCA_963729215.1 uncultured Acidobacteriota bacterium
AGGTCAGCAGGGCGCATCTGGCGCCCCGCTGACCCGTCTTATCAGTTGAAACGGCCGATCGCGATTGTTTTGGGATTGAGCGTGTGGACTTGTTGCCAGCCGGCAATGTCCTCGTAGGACCACACGCCGGGCGCGCCAAAGTCGATGATCACCTCGTCGTGCCCGTTGCCGTCCAGGCCGCCGACTGTGATGCCTTCGGTCGTGAGGCCGTTCAATGGCGCCCACGCCGTGCCGTTCTGCAGCACCCACACGCCGATGCCAGCACCGAAGTCGATCACGAGATCCCGCACTCCGTTGCCATCCAGATGCCACCTGCCACGACGCGCGTGGCGTCGTGCGTGTTGATCTGCGACCACGTCGCGCCGTTCAGAAGGCTCCCCACGCCGTACCCCGGAAAGTTCACGACCAGATCGTCGCGGCCGTTACCATCCAGATCGGTGGTGAGCATCGAGGTCACTTCGGATCGGTTCAGTTGTGACCACGCCCCATGGCCATACACCCAGACGCCGTAACCCGGAAAGTCGGCGATCAGCTCCTGTGGCCCGTCGCCGTCGAGATCGGCGGCAGCCAGGAACGAAGCGTCAGATGCATTCAACTGGGTCCACACGTCATTGTCCCCGTCATACAACCACACCCCCTGGCCAGAAAAGACAAACGCACCTAATTCGGCGCTCCCGTCCATGCTGCCCTTGGTATCGACCGCCACCATCGCCGTGGGACTCGCCGCATTGAGCTGAAACCAGAAGTCGGTATCGTCGGTGTCCCTCAGCCAAATCCACAAGCCGACTCCCGGTCCGAAGTCGACGATCAGGCCGTCATGGTTTCGATTTTCGCGGTATGTCAGGAACTTCTTCGCCGTCAGCGTCTTCACCTGGCTCCAGGTTTCACCCTTCCGTAGCCAGATACAGATCCCCGGCCCGAAGTCCACCACGACACTGGACAGCATCGGCGCCGTGGTTCGAATGGTGTTGTTCCGGCTGTCGGCCACGTACAGGAAGCCTTGCGGGCTCACGGCGATACCCACAGGCACGTTGAAAAATCCGAACTGCCCGTAAAATTCGTTCCCGAGACATCCTGGGCAGCCCGCAATCGTCGTCACCACACCTCCGGAGGTCACCTTCCGGATCGTCTGATTGTCGGTATCGGCGACATACAACGTCCCCGCGCTGTCCACCGCAATCCCTTGGGCCCGCTGAACCGGGCGGCGCTGCCGGTGCCGTTGGTGCTCCCGAACGATCCGGCCAGCCCGGCAAGCGTTGTCACCACCCCCGCGGCGTGATCTTGCGGATCGTGGCGTTGCTCGTGTCGGCGACATACACGTTCCCGCGCACTGTCAACTGCCACCCCTTGCGGACGATTGAATCGCGCGGCGCTGCCCGTCCCGTCGGTGCTTCCGAACGACCCCGCCAGGCCCGCCAGCGTCGTGACGATGCCACCAGGCGCAATTTTGCGAATTGTGTGGCTGGCGTTATCCGCCACGTACAAGGTCCCCGTGCTGTCCACGGCAATCCCGCTTGGAGCGTTGAAGCGCGCGGCACTGCCCGTCCCGTCGACGGCACCAGGAGACCCAGCCAGACCGGCAAGTGTCGTCACCGCGCCGCCGGGCGTAATCGTCCTGATGGTGTTACTGCCATCCGCCACGTACACCATGCCCGCGCTGTCCACAGCCACTGCGCGTGGAAGACTGAACCGCGCGGCGCTGCCCGTTCCATCAACGCTTCCCGGCGAGCCAGCGACGCCCGCGAACGTCGTCACCACCCCAGCCGGCGTGATCTTGCGGATCGTGTTGTTGCTCCGGTCCGCGACGTAGGCATTGCGGCTCGCATCGAGCGCGACACCAAACGGTAACCCGAAGCGTGCCCCCGCGCCCGTCCCGTCGGCCGAGCCAAAGCTGCCGACGAAGCCCGCCAGCGTAGTCACCACGCCGCCTGGCGCAATCTTCCTGATCGTGTCGTTTATCGCGTCGGCGACATACACGGTGCCCCCGGCGTTCAGCGCCACTTCTTCTGGATTGCCGAAACGTGCGTTGGTGCCCGTGCCGTCGGCGCCCCCAATGGCGCCCGCAAGGCCTGCCAGCGTCGTGACGACGCCGGTCGCCGTAACAACCTGGCGAATCGTGTTGTTGTTCCTGTCAGCGACATACAGCGTGCCCGCGCCGTCGACCGCCAGGCCTGCAGGAGCGTTGAACCGCGCAGCGCTGCCTGTCCCGTCGGTGCTTCCGAAATTCCCTGCCAGACCCGCCAGCGTCGTGACGACGCCGCCCGCCGTGATTTTTCTGATCGCGTTATTGCCGGAGTCAGCCACGTACACGACGCCGGCGCCGTCCACCGCAAGCCCCAGAGGTTGATTGAATCGCGCGGCGGTCCCGGTCCCATCGACACTGCCGGTGGAACCTGCCAGGCCGGCCAGCGTCGTGACGACTCCGCCGGCCGTGATCTGCCTGATCGTCGCATTGTTGCTATCGGCGACATACACCGTGCCTGCAGCGTCAACGGCGATTCCTCGAGGGGCGAAGAATCGCGCGGCGCTGCCCGTGCCGTCGGTGCTTCCGACGTTTCCCGCCAGGCCTGCCAGCGTGCTCACGACTCCTGCGGTGGTAATCTTCCGGATCGTGTGATTGAAGGTATCGGTGACGTACAGCGTGCCGACGTTGTCAATGGCGATCCGGCTGGGATTGCTGAACTTCGCGACGTCGCCTGCTCCATCGGCGTTTCCGCAACCCATCTCGCCGCCGGCTAAATCCGTTACAACGCCCGCCGCCGTGACCTTCTTGATCCGGCAGTTGGCGGCATCCGTTACGTAGAGCGTGCCCGAACCGTCAACGGCAATGGCCGTGGGGTTATTGAATCGCGCGTCGCTGCCCGTCCCAACGTTGTCTCCGGCCGGCGACGCGCCCGCCAACACTCGAAGGGACGACGCCCGCCTTGAGCGGACGCATCGGACGCCCCCAAGCCGAGAAGTATCGAGACAGAGAACGCGCAGAGAAACGATCGCCGTTGCCGAAATGGCTGCAGCATCTGATGATCTCCTCCCACACCGCGCCATGAACGAACCACGACGTGGCCGCTCCCTGGCGCTGATGCGGAACCGTCTATCCGGGAATGTGCGGACAGGCCGCAGAGAATGCTGCGCATCCACCTCAACTGTCGTCCCCCAAATGGGGTGATCTTGTGACGTCCGAGACGCGGGCGGATCCGTGACGAATGACAAAAAGCCCCTGCTATGGAGCCTTTTCGATTTCATCGAGACACTTAGCGGAAGCGCGATTTCAATATTGGCCGGATTCCCGCGAATGGGACGTCAAGAACCTCTGATGAGCTGGCTGGGCTCTTGCTTTGCATCTCAACCGTTAGATCTGGGGTTGAGCGACATGATTGCCGACGTCAGCGACACACGGTTGTTCTATCAAACAGCCGGACACGGACGTCCGATCCTTCTGATGCACGGTGGTCTCGGCCTGGATCACACCTGCTTTCTGCCGTGGCTCGAGCCCCTCGCCGACAACCGCACCCAGCTCGTCTTCTACGACCACCGCGGCAACGGCCGGTCGGCGCGGCCGGCCGACTGGAACGCCGTGACTCACGCGACGTGGGCCGACGATGCCGACGCACTCCGCGCGCACCTGGGCCACGAGCGGGTCGTGGTGTTCGGACATTCTTATGGCGGCTTCCTCGCGCTCGAATACGCGCTTCGTCATCCCGACCGGGTCGACGGTCTGATCCTGTGCGGAACGGCCCCGTCGTTCGCGCATTTCCCGGACGCGCTGGCGAGAATCGGGCGGCGAGCAACCCCTGAGCAATTGCGCGTCTTCGACACGATGCTCACGCTTCTCGATGACGATTCGCTGCGAGCGGCGTGGACCACGATCCTTCCGCTGTACTTCCGGCGCGAGGAGCCGGAAATCGGCGCGGCTCTCCTGAAGGACACGACCTTCAGCGCGGCTGCGTTCAATCACGTTGCATCCAACTTCATGCCGACGTTCAACCTCGAGGCGCGGCTGCCCGAGATCCAGGTGCCCGTACTGATTCTCGTTGGACGGCACGACTGGGTCATGCCGCCCGATCTTGCTGCTCAAAAACTCTGCGACGGTCTCCCCGACGCCGAGATGGTCGTGTTCGAGGAGAGCGGCCACTTGCCGTTCATCGAAGAGGCGGAGGCGTTCATCGACGTTGTTCGCCGCTGGATGAGCTCATATGGATCGGCGCGAAGAGCTGATTAGTCTCGCCCGGCGCGCCTACCAGGCCTCGGTCGATTCGGCGAAGTGGCCGCTGTTTCTGGAACGTGCGAGCGCCTTCTTCGGCGGGTCGGTCACGGGTTTCCAGCACTATGGATCCGATCCGGGCAGTACTCGCGCCGACTTCGTGGGCATCGATCCCGCACACTATGCCGCGTATCGGTCGCATTACGCGGCAGTGAACCCCTGGACGAAGTGCGGCCATCGCCTCTACGAACCGGGGCGTGTCCTGGCCAGTGACTCGTTCGTGCACTTCTCCGATCTTCGACGCACGGAGTTCTACAACGACTTCCTGCGGGATGTCGGCATCGCGCACGCGTTCGGCGCCTGCCTCTTCCAGCGCGGGGAGGTGATTTCGAACCTCACTGTGACACGCAGTCAAGCACACGGAGCTTTTCAGGAGCGGGAGCTCGCTCTGGCCCGCGTGCTGCTGCCGCACATGCGACAGGCGATCGAAATTCACGAGCGCCTCGGAGACCTCCAGGCGGCGTACGGCGCGTCGGCCGACGCCCTGGACCGCCTGTCGCACGGCGTCATCGTCGTCGACGGGCACGGGCGAGTGCTGTTTGTCAATCGCGCGGCTCGAGAGATAGTGATCGCGCGGGACGGCCTGGCGATCGTCGGCGGTGTCCTCGAGGCGGAACAGGTTTCCGTCCGACTCAAACTGCGAGTCCTGATCGGACGATCCATCCGGTCTGCCGCGGGCGACAGCTTGAAAGCTGCGGGGGCACTGAGAGTCTCGCGGCCTTCGATGCGACGGCCGTACGCCGTGCTCGTCACCCCGCTGAGGCTGGCCGCCGCCGAGCGCACGGCACCTGGAATGGCGACGATTCTCGTGTCGGATCCCGAGCGGGAGATGGAGGCAGATGCGACGGCCGTTCAAACTGCATACGGCCTGAGTCGCGCGGAGGCGCGGGTTGCCGGAGCGATCGCGGCCGACGAATCGGTGAGGCGGGCGGCCGATCGACTCTGCCTCAGCGTCGATACCGTCCGGTGGCATTTGAAGCGAATCTACCGGAAGACTGACACGAACCGGCAAGCCGAGCTCGTCAAGCTCGTTCTCAACACGTCGATCCGATAGCCAATCGATGAAGCACGACGTCTTCCGGACGCTCGCGGATATTTTCGAGGCGGCCGGAGACGCCGCGCGCTTGCGCAAGCTTCAACGTCATCTGGAAGAGACAGGCAGGATCACGGAGGGCGTGCGGCAGGATCTCGAGCTGGCGTGGCGGATTCACGAGAACGGTGCCGCGTTGACCCGCGAGCTGGAGCTTGCCAATGGCGTCCACAATCAGCTCGCCGCCGGTGTGATGGTCGTCGATCAAGAAGGCACCATCCTGTCCGCCAACACTGCTGCGAGGCGCCTGCTCCGGCCGGAGAACGGGCTGACGGCCGTCGATGGCCGGCTCCACGCCGCAAGTCCCGACGCGGCAGCGGCGCTCGCTGACGCGTTGCACCGCACCACGAGCGGTTCGCGCGTGCTCGGAAACGGACGCGTCATCCCGATTCCACGATCAGGGCTGCGTCCGTTGATCGTTCTCGTAGCCGGTCTGACGCCGCGCGCGCAGCGGATTCTCGACCGGCGCACCCATGTCAGCCTGCTGCTGCTTGATCCGGACGCCGCTCCTGGTACGAACGAGACCTTGCTCGAAGACCTCTACGGCCTCACCCCGCGCGAAGCGGAGCTGGCGTTGCTGCTGATGGCAGGCCTCACGCTTGAAGAAAGTGCGCGCAAACTTGGGGTCACGACGAACACCGTGCGCACCCTGCTCAAACGCGTCACGGCAAAGACTGACAGCCGCAGCCAGGCCGATCTCGTCCGTCGTCTGCATGCCGTGCCCCCCCTTTGAAGGTTGGAGCACTCTTAAGTTCCGAGTCGTGAGTCTTGAGTTTCGCCGGGCATCCGACCACTCAGACTTGCGAGACATCCTAGCGGGTCGAGAAGATCGGCAGATGTGTTTTGGGTCTTGATTTATGCTATGCGAATGTCGCTCGGGTACGACATCTACGCGGACATCGGTCTGCTGTACATCCGTGGCCAGGGCGTGATTACGCAAGACGAGCGGATGGGCGCCATGTTGGCGTGGCTCCGCGATCCCCAGTACGAGGGCTGCACCGACGCGCTCATCGACCTGGCTGGCGTGAAGACGACGCCAAAGATGAGCGAATTGCGCGAGCTGATCGCGATGCTCAAGCAGCAGATGCCCGTCCGCGGCCCGCGACGGCTTGCCATGGTCACGTCCAAGCCCATCACGTTCGCCGTCGCACGGACGTTCGAGCATCTGGTCCGGTCGCGAGGCCTCCCGCTCGAGGTCAAGGTGTTCATGAATCTTCGCCGGGCGTGGACATGGCTCAGGCCCGATACGCCGCCGTTTCAGCTGCGCTAGCCGCTCACAAAACCGAGCGGTCTAGCACCATCCGTATGCACTGGCCGCCCTGGCTCCCGCCCTCTTCCTCGCGCTGACCCCCGGGTTCGGCGTCCAATACACCCAGTATCTCTGCCCACGACTGTTTGCGGCCTCACTTAGAGCTGGCGCGTTGTACGCCACCTCGTCCGGAGCGTCGGCGGGTGAATGCCGAGTAATCCCGGGATTGTTATTGGCCGATGAGGATGCGATAGACGAAGTGCGCCGCTTCAGTGGCTTTGAGCAGGATCGTGCACAGGAACCCGATAGCAGCAGTGTGGGCGGCGGCATTCGACGTCGCGTACGCGACGCCTGTCAGCACCAACAGTCCAACAATCAGGCTGACCAGAAATCGACGTGTCATAGGCAGACCTACATCGGCGCCGATCTTATCACTTGCCGTTCGCGCGGCGGGCCTTCGGCTTGCTCTTGCCCTTGAGATTCAGCGCGACCGCAGCCCGGATGAGATCCTTCAAGGCCGCCTCATCGAGCTTGTCACCTTCGTGGATGTCGATGGCGCGCCTGACGTTCCCATCGAGGCTGGAGTTGAAGAGACCTGAAGGGTCCTTCAGCGCAGCTCCCCTGGCGAACGTCATCTTGACGACGCTCTTATAAGTCTCTCCCGTGCAGACAATGCCGCCGTGGGAAAAGATGGGAGTCCCCATCCACTTCCATTCTTCGACGATCTCCGGGTCTGCGTCGTGGATGAGTCTGCGCAGCTTCGCGAGCGTCTTGCCGCGCCAGTCCCCGAGTTCCCTGATCCTCTCGTCGATTAATGCAGACGCCGATTCCGGCGGGACGGGTTTCTTCATGTCAAGCTCCAACTCTCGAGGCGGCGCCAGAAGCGTGGCATGTTCAGGTCCGTGGGTTAGAGGGTGCCCGGGGACTCTCAATGCCGAACTGCCGTGCGTACTCGGCGTTCAGCCGCTGCCAACCGTCGAACTTCATTGCGTCGGGGCCGACGAGACGTCCAATCGACTCGCCCGCGAGAAACCGGTCCAGCACATCGAAGCAGATGTGCCAGCCGGCCGCGCCCATGGCGATGTATCCGCGGTCGATGTTGTGCCAGAGGGTCAGTCGGGTGCCGCCGCCCACCGGCTCCAGTTCCCAGCGGATATCTTTTCCGCCCCAGTTGAATTCGAGCGCCTTCGGCGGGTCAGCGCGCTTTATCTGGGTCTCGGATACATACGGCGTCGGCGCTCCCACGGTCGAGAGTTGTGCGGTCCCGACGGTTCCGAGGTTCCGATCGGAATCGAACGGGGCCCATTCGCGTAGATGTGCGGGGTCAGTGAGCGCCTCCCAGACCCTGGCAGGAGGGTGGCGGAGGTCGCGGACGAGCACGAGCGTCCAGTTGTCGCCATCCTTTCGGATTTCAGCGCCAGAGGCGGCACCTGGCGCGTACTGTTCACGGCTGCCCATGTCTTTTCTTTCCTTTCCTTTTCACCGGTCGCGTGTGTTCCATTCGTTCCAGGTGTTTCTCCAGCGCATCGACGTGTTTCAACCAGAAACGCCGGAAGGGAATGAGCCAGGCGTCGAGCTCCATGAGCGGCTCCGGCCGCAGCCGATACAGGCGCCGCTGCGCTTCCGTTCGTGACGCCACGAACCCGGCCTCGCGTAACACTCGCAGGTGCTTTGACACGGTGGGCTGCGGCATACGCAGCTGACGCTCGATCTCGCCGACAGACTGCTCAGACGACGCGAGCAGGCTCAAGATCGCGCGCCGGTTCGGCTCCGCAATGATTTCGAAGGCGGGCTCCATGGGGGTTAAACATACGCAAATAGGTATATACGTGTCAAGGTATATACAATGGGACGGGTCGATGCGTCGGCAGCCGGCTCAGCAGCCGTCGCCCGACGGAGATGTACTCAGCGAGAACACGGTCCAGACGTACATGCGCGACGTCCAGTTGTTGATGTTGACTCGCGTCACCCACGAGGGAAGCGTCCGCACGACCGGCGTGCACCCGATCCGGTTCTGGGCGGTCCACAGCGGCGGGCGGAGCGACGGTTGGAAGAGGAACACCCGGCCGTGTCCGTTCGCGATCGCGGCGCGCAGTTCCTCGACGTCGCCCACCTTCTTCACCGTCACGTTGGCGGGGCGATAGAAGTTCAACTGGTAGCTGCCCATCGAATACGGCAAAAGGGACCCGGTGTAGAGCACGATCGGTTGTTCGCGGCTTTCGTCGTAGAGCCACTTGTAGACGGTCACGGTTTCGCTGGATGGCTTGAACGTCATGAACAGCAGGGCCAGCGTGTTCAGTGCGATGAAGACCCGGACGGCCGTTGCCGCGCCCCGGCGGCCTTGCCAGCCGGCGAGTCGAGCCTGCAACGACGCCGGCAGGTTGTCCGCGGCCAGGACGAGCAGGGGCACGATGGCGTAAGTGATCGGGATGAGAAAACGCACTTCCTTGTGCCCGAGGACGGTGTGGCCGATCACAAACGGGAGGACCGCCCACACGAGGACGTTCCTCCGGCAGAGCCACATGCCCGCGCCGAGCAGCCCGACGAGCACGAGGCTGAACGGCGGCACGAGGATGGCCAGCATCTGCACGAAATAGAACCACCACGGCTGGGTCCCAAACATCGCCGCCTTGCCCTCGACGAGGTTCGCGTGGAAGTAGTTGTACGGCGTGTTGACCCACGCGCCGTACAACCAGTGGTCGAGCACGATATTGAGCGCGCACGCCAACGCAAACGACGCGGCGAGCACGGCGATCGCACGCGCCCTGGCGCCGCGAATGAACACGAGCCACAGGCCAGCTCCGGCGATCGCAAATCCAACTTGATATCGACAGTAGAAGGCGGCGCCCCACGCAAACCCGGCGAGGGCCGTGCGGAGAATGGCGCGCCTTGTGTTTTCCGGATTGGTCGCGTCGAGCAGCAGGCACAGGCCGCCGAAGAAGAGCAACCCGCCCCAGTTTTCGGATCCGAATCGTCCGTGCGTGTACGGGAGAAACCAGAGAAAGAGCATGCCGGGCAGCAGCAGGCGCTTGAGCGAAGCGTCGCGTACCCACGGGAGGACACGAATGCAGAGTTCGAGCGAAATCCACAGGCCGAGCAGTCCCGAAACCAGCCGGAGCAGGAATGACGCGAAGAACGGCGTGAACCATCCGAGGGCGTCGAGAACCCTGAAGAGGCCGGCGGCGAGAAACGGCTGGAGGGCGGGCCGCATCTTCGCGTCAAATTCCCAGGCCAGCCCGCTAACTGGCGTCCGCCCGAGCTTGTACCAGGCGAACTCGAGAATCTGAAAATGCTCGTCGTGGCTGAAGAACCCCCGATTGAACCAGGCCGACGCCACGCAGATCGCCGCGGCGGCCGCAATCATCCCTCGCACCGGTGTGCCAGGAAGCTCGGATTCGAGCGCGCGCAGGACGCGAGATGATTTGAACATGCGGGCAGGTCTGTCCCCGTGGTTCACCGGTCGAACAGGCGCCAGCCGCCCGCTTTCAACCGGATCTCCAGTTCCTCGAGTGTGCGGCCGGCGTCTTCCGCCCTGTTGAAGTCGTCCTCCTTGATGAGGGTCGGCTTGCCGCCCGCCTTCTCGGTGGATCTCCACAGCTCGGCGCCGCCGGGAACAATCCGCAGCTTATAGGCGCGCGTTTCGTCACCCTTGCTGCACCGGAGGAACTCTCGAAGGTCGCCGGGGTCCTGTTCCTGGTCATCCATTGAGCCGCCCCTTTTCCCGCTAAGTATGGCCGCATCACGGGCCGATTGCCGCGTGGCAGTGTTTTATTCCGCAGATCCGCGAGTGTCCGTTAGGATTGGAGCTATGACCTTGCGCCTTCGCCTCGCCGTCAGCGTTGTGTTCGCAGCCTTGCTCGCCGTTCCCGGCCTGGTGGGATTGGCGCAGACGCCGGCCGGGCGCGAGACATCCGCAGCGTCGGTCGCGTCTTACCCGCTTGCCGAGCTCATGCCGGTCGATCCCGAAGTCGTGGTCGGCACCCTCCCGAACGGGCTGCGCTACTACGTACGGGCGAACGGGAAGCCCGGACGCCGCGCCGAGCTGCGGCTCGTCGTGAAAGCCGGTTCCGTGCTGGAAGACGAGGACCAGAAAGGGCTCGCGCATTTCGTCGAGCACATGGAGTTCGAGGGGACCCGCAACTTCCCCAAACAGGGCATCGTCGATTTCCTGACGTCGCTCGGCTTGAGTATCGGCGCCGACGCGAATGCGGCGACGAGCTACGACGATACCCAGTACACGCTGGGCGTGCCGACCGACGTGCCGGGGGTGCTGGACCGCGCGCTGCTCGTGCTGGAGGATTGGGCGCAGGGCGCGACATTCGATCAGGCCGGCATCGACCGGGAGCGCGCCATTGTCCTGGCGGAATGGCGGATGCGGCTCGGTGCGGGCGAACGCACGCAGGACAAGATCCGCCGGGTGCAGCTCGAAGGATCCCGTTACGCGGATCGGCTGCCGATCGGCGATCCGAACGTCATCGAACGCGCGCAGCGCGAGCAGCTGACCCGCTTCTACCGCGACTGGTACCGTCCGGACCTCATGGCCGTGATCGTCGTGGGCGACGTTGACCGCGACGCCGTCGTGGCGATGATCAAGTCGCATTTCACGTCGCTGACATCCCCGGCGCCGAAGCGTCCACGCCCCGTGTTCGACGTGCCGGACCACCCTGGCACGCGCTACGCGGTCATTGCCGACAAGGAAACGACCGGGACGGCCGTTCAGCTCAGCGACCTCAGGCCGGCGCGCAACCAGGGATCGGTCGGCGGCTATCGCGAGTTGATGCTCGATCAGCTGTTTGCGAACATGCTCGGCGACAGGCTCGAGGAGCTGAGTCAGGGAGCCAATCCGCCTTTTCTGCGAGCCGCCGCCGGCCGTGGCCTCTTCCCGACCGCCAGAACACGGGACGAAGCGATTCTCCAGGCGCTGGTCTCGAACGACGGCGTGACGGCCGGCCTCGATGCCCTCGTGACCGAGCTCCAGCGCGTCGCGCGCTTCGGGTTCACGCCGACGGAGCTTGCCCGTGCGAAACAGGTGATGATGGGCGGGTTCGAGCGCGCGGTGACGGAAAGCCCGGATCGCGAATCATCGAGTCGCGCGGACGAATACACGCGCAACTTTCTTCAGAGCGAAGCGCTGCCTACGATCTGGCAGGAGCTCGCGTTTCACCGGCGATTCCTGCCGGGGCTCACGCTGGCTGAGGTGAACGCGCTCACGAAGGACTGGTTTCCGGACCAGAACCGGCTCGTCGTCGTCGCGGCGCCCGAAGCGGCCGGCGTGGTGCTGCCACGACAGGAGCAGCTCGAGGCGGCTGTGAAGACCGCGACGGCGAAGCGGCTCGAGCCATTTGTCGATGCCGCCGCCGGGCAGGCCCTCATGGACTCGCCGCCCCAGCGGGGCACGATTGTGAAGACATCCACCCCGTCGAAGGGCGTCACCGAGTGGACGCTCTCGAACGGCGCGACCGTCGTGCTGAAACCGACCACGCTGAAAGAGAACCAGATCTTGTTCCGCGCGACAGCGCCGGGCGGACTCTCACTGGCCAGCGACGCGGATTTCGTCCCCGCTCGCGTCGCCGACGCGATCGTGCGAGCGGGAGGCGTCGGAAAATTCAACGCCGTCACACTCGACAAGGTTCTGGCGGACAAGGCCGTTGGCGTCACGCCGTTTATCAACGAGATCCGCGAGGGCATGGGCGGCGGCAGCACGCCTCAGGACCTCGAAACGATGTTCCAGCTGCTGTACCTGCGCTTCACCCAGCCGCGCGCCGATCCCGTCGCGTTCGCCGCGCTGGCGTCGCAGTCCAGGGCGCTGCTGGCGAATCAGATGGCCAGCCCGGACGTCGTGTTCGACCAGACGATCGACACGGTGCTCAGCTCGAACAGTCCCCGCCGGCAGCCGGATACATCCGCGACCGTAGACCAGTGGGATCTGGCCAAGTCGCTGGCGTTCTACAAGGCGCGATTCTCGGATGCGAGCAACTTCACGTTCGTGTTCGTCGGCAGCTTCACGCCGGAGATGATCAAGCCGTTCGTGGAGACCTACGTCGCCAGCCTGCCCGCCACGCACAAGCGCGAGACATGGCGCGACGTCGGCATCACGCTGCCGACAGGAGTCGTCGAAAAGACCATTCAGAAAGGCATTGCGCCGAAGAGCCAGGTGGCGATCGTGCTGTCCGGGCCCTTCGAGTACGACGATGCCCACAAAATGGCGTTCCGGACGATGGCGCTCATGCTGCAGTCGCGTCTCCTCGAAACGATTCGCCAGGAGCTCGGGGGGACGTACAGCATCACCGCCACACCGCTCACGCAGAAATATCCACGGCCCGAATTCAGTATCCGGATCGACTGGACGTGCGATCCCGCCCGGACGGCGACTTTGGTGCAGCGGGTGTTCGACGAGATCCGGTTCGTGAGGCGCACGTCGCTCCAGGCAGAGCGGATGGGCCTCGTTCGCGAAGGCCTCCTGAGGGAATTCGAGCGGAACAGCCAGGACAACGGGTTTGTCCTCAACCAGCTCGCTCGCCGCTACGAAGACGGCGACCCGGCGGGAATTGCGGCCGGGGACAACACGGTCGAGCAGATCGCGGCGCTGACGAGTGACGCGATTCAGCAGGCGGCGCAGCGGTATCTGGACACCGCGCACTACGTCAAGGTCACGCTGATGCCCGAAGCCAACTAGCAGGCTGCTGAAGAACGCAGCCTGAACGTAAAACGCAGAACGTAAAACGTCGAAGTCTGCGCATTTCTTCGTTCTACATTGTGCGTTCTACATTCAGGGCGGTGTCTTCGGGGCCCTGCTAGAACCTGACTCCCGCCGCGACGCGCACCTGCCGGTCGGGCGTGTAGTTCACGTGGGGATCCACCGCGACGCGCGCGAACCATCGCCTCCAATCGACATCCACGCTCTTGACCCACGCATTCACGACCAGCCCGTCGTCGCCGTTGCCGTGCTCGTTGACGGCTTCGAGGGTCAGCCGCCACGACCGCGGCAGATACCGCCTGAAGTAGATGTGCGTGTTGGTCTGGCCGGTGTCGAGCCGGTTGTCGTGGATGACGTACACCGACGCGCGGTTGCCGTCGCGATCGACGTAGCCGGCCCCGAATTGAATGTAGTCGTTGGGATCGAACCCGAGGTTCCAGTACGGCTCGAGGTTGGTACGTCCCGTTCCCACGATGCCGATGAAGCCCCGGCCCACCTCGGCATACAGCGTCGCGCCGACGAATCCGTGCGAGGCCGCCTGGATGGACGGCACGAATGTCAGCCAGTCCCTGTGGTAGTCGTACTCGTAGCCCACGCGAGCCTGATCGAACCCGTCGCTCTCGTGGTAACCGGCGATCCAGGCCGTACTGGACTTGAACGTATGCCGCAGGTTGACGTCGAGACCGTCCTTGCCCGATGAGAAGTCGTAGTAGGAGACGGTGAGCTTGTTCCGGGGTGGCTGGGGGGCTTTCTCCACCGTCGGATCGTCCGCGGCGGCAGCCATCCGCGGGGTCAGGGCTGCGATGAGGAAAAGTGCGCGGGCGAATCGGCGCATCGGCAATCGTCAGAAGTCTCGGCCGTTCTTGTCGCAAATCATATAATCACGGCATGCGCATTGTCACCGCGAGCCTCGTAGCCGCTCTGCTCTCAATCTCCGTGGCGGCGCAGTCGCCTTCAGCGACGCTTGCGCCAACCGGCACGCTCCGGGCCGTGTTTCTCGGCAGCAATCCCGTTCACGGACGTGTCGATCCAAAGACGGGCGCCGCGGCCGGGACCGTTCCGGATCTCGTCAAGGAAATGGCACGCCGCCTGTCGGTTCCGTTTGCTGTCGTGCCGGCGCCTGACGCCGCGGGCGTCATCGGCGCGCTGAAAAACGGCACGGCGGACATCGGATTCCTGGCGTACGACGAAACGCGCGCGCGCGAAGTGGATTTTGGCGCGCCGTTTGTCGTGATGCACAACAGCTACCTCGTTGGCGCCGGATCGGCGATTCAGCGCAGCGGCGACGTGGACCGCGCGAACGTCACCGTCGCCGCCGTCAAAGGCCAGACGCAGGAGCTGTTCGTCAGCAGTCACCTGAAGAGCGCCCGCCTCCGCATCTTTCCGACGATGCCGGCACAAGCGGAGGTGGAGCGGCTGCTCACGAGCGGCGAAGTCGATGCGTTTGCCATCAACCGCCAGCGATCGCTCGACGCGCAGGCGGCGTCGGCGTCGAAACTGCGCGCCCTCGCGGACAGTTTCCTGGACGTCGATCAGTGCTTCGTCGTCGCAAAAGGTGATCGTGGCAAGCTGGGCCCCATCGAAACGTTCGTCGCGGACGCGCGCGCGTCGGGATTCATCAAATCATCGATTGAGCGCGCGGGTGTTGCTGGCGTGGACGTTGCAGCCGACACGAAGTCCGCGAAGGACGCGAAGAAGTAGGGCGCGGTGTTCGCCATCTTGAAATTTACGGGCGCCTGACGCGGTCTGCGCGAGCCGGTTCGTGAACTGCCCGTTTGGGTGATCCGGGCGTTGTGCGCTCGTGCCACGATGGGCGCATGACAACTGAATTGCTGAACTTCTCGAATGCGCTCGCCGATGCCGTCGCCGCCGCCGCGCCTTCCGTGGTCCAGGTGCAGGGCCGCCGGCGCCCCGCCAGCGGTCTCGTATACGCCGACAACATCGTCGTCACGATGGCGCGCGCGCTTGGGCGCGAGGACGGATTGCACATCCGCCGCCACGATGGCCAGACGCTCGACGCGGAAGTGGTGGGCTGGGATCCGACCACGGGCCTGGCGGTCCTGCGCGCGAACGGACTGGACACCAAACCGCTGATTCCTTCAACTGCTCCCGCCCGCGTCGGAAACATCGCGCTCGCCCTCGCGCGCTCGTGGAGCAACGCGGTTACCGCCAGCGCGGGCATCGTCTCAGTGATTGGCGGACCGCTGGCCACCGGCCGTCGCCGCGCTATCGAACATGTGCTGCGCACGACCGCGCCGATGCACGACGGCTTTGCCGGCGGGGCGTTCGTGGATACGTCCGGCGCGCTGCTCGGCATCACGACCGCGTCGGCCATTCGCGGGCTTGGTGTGGTCATTCCGGCGTCGATCGCATGGCAGACGACGGCCGGCGTCCTCGAACATGGCGGACTCAAACGCGGGTACCTGGGGATCTCGGGCCAGACGGCGCGGCTCGCCGCGAATCAGAAGGATGCGATCGGGCGTGACGAAGCGCTCGTCGTCGTCGGCGTGCCGCCGGGGAGCCCGGCGGCCGCCGCGGGACTCCTCGTAGGCGACGTGCTGTTCGAACTGGACGGCCATGCCGTCGGGTCGCCCGAGCACCTGCTCGACCTGCTGGCCGGCTACCGCGTGGGCCGGGAGGCGGCGCTGCGAGTGCTGCGTGGCGGCGCCGCGACGGACGTCCGCGTCACGATCGGCGAGCGGCCCGCGGACTGATGCGTGTGCTGCTCGTCGGACCGGCGTCCGAGCGTGCGCGGTTGAGGGCGCAGCTCGATCGCTCGATCGAGGTCACGGGCGAGTTCGCGACGCTCGCCGAGGCCCGCGCGGCAGAACTCGACGTCGACGCGCTGCTCATGGCGCCCGTCCGCAACCGTTCGCCGGCCCCGGAAGATGACGTCGAGCCGCTGACCTCGCGCGAGATCCAGGTGCTGACGCTGCTGGCGGAGGGCCTGCCGAACAAGGCGATCGCCAACCGGCTCGGGATCAGCGACCAGACCGTCAAGTTCCACGTGGCCTCGGTGTCCGGCAAGCTGGGCGCGGCCAATCGCACCGACGCTGTCCGGCGCGCCGTGCGCCGGGGGCTAATCGCGTTGTGATTCGGCAGGGACCACGGTGAGCTGTCGCCGTTCGTTGCCGCGAAGCACCGCGAGGATCGTCGGCACGCCGACACGCTCGTCGGTGAGATGCCGGTGAAGATCCCCGACGGCGGTGATGGCCTCGTCTCCGCAGCCGATCACGACATCGCCGTCGCGCAGGCCGGCGGCCGCCGCGGGACTCTTCGGCTCGACCGACGTGACGAGCACACCTGACGACACCGCGAGCCGGTGGTGCCGCGTGAGCACGCGGGGAATCGGCACCGTCTGGCCGGCGACGCCGATGTAGCTGCGGCGGATCCGGCCGTCCCGAATCAGCTTCGCGGCGACGAACCTGACCGTATCGCTCGCGATCGCGAAGCACAGCCCCTGGGCGGGCACGATCGTCGCCGTGTTGATGCCGATGACATCGCCGCGCGTGGTCACGAGCGGTCCTCCGGAGTTGCCGGGATTCAGGGCCGCGTCGGTCTGGATCACGTCGTCGACCAGGCGCCCCGACTCGGTCCGCAGGGAACGGCCGAGTGCGCTGACGATGCCGGCCGTGACCGAGTGCTGGAGCCCGAACGGGTTTCCTATCGCGACCGCCACCTGGCCCACCCGCACAGTCTTGGAGTTCCCAAGCGTTGCCCACGGCAGCGATTCGCCGTTCGTGCCCGTGCGGAGCACCGCCAGGTCGGTGCCCGCGTCGCGGCCGACGATATCGGCGCGAAGCGAGCGTCCGTCCGGCAGCATCGCCGTCACGTGCTCGGCGCGCGCCACGACGTGGCTGTTCGTGAGGACCAGACCGTCCGGCGTGAAGATCACGCCGGAGCCGTTACCGCGATCCGACTGGATTTTGACGACTGCAGGACCGACCGTCTCGACAACTCGGGTCACGGCGCGCGAGTACGCGTCGAGCAGATGATCGTCGTCGATGTCGGGGACGTCGTGTGGATGAGGGTTCACGCATCCATCGTACGAAGCCCGCGCGCCACGCGGATCACCCAATCGGGTGGGTAATCCGCGCGCGCACGCAGACCTACTGCACGACGATGGTGCCCACCATGCCGGGATGAATCGTGCAGTGGTACACGAAGCTGCCGGCCGTGGACATCGTCACGCTAGCCGTACCCCCGGGACTGATGAGAGGCGTCGTAAAGCCTCCGTTGTCGGCTTTCGCATCGTGCGTCGCGATGTCATCGTTGGTGAATTTGACGGTCGAGCCGACCGCGACTGTAACCGGACTGGGAGAATAAGCGTTCGTCGTGCGGCCGAACGCGCCGTTGACCATGCTTATGTTCGTAACCGTCGGCGCCGGAGTCGGCGTCGGAGTAGGCGTCGGAGTGGGCGCCGGAGTGGGAGTAGGTGCGGGAGCGGGATTCGAGCTGCTGCAGGCAGCGAGGCTCAATCCGGCAACGAGGACAAGTGCATAGCGAATAGACATGCGCCGGGGCAGTGCAAAGAAGCTGCCCACTGCGATCGAGCGATTTCCCGCCTATCCCGAGTCAGGATTCGAAAAAGATCTTTCGAGAAGCTGAATCGCTTTCAGGACGCGTAACTCGTCGGTTCTGTCAGCCGCCGCCGTGGCGTCAGTCGAACGACCGGCTGAACAGGTCTTCGATCGCCTTCCGGCCGTTCGGACGAAGCTCGCGTGTTCCAGTACCGGTGAAGTGTGGATGGGTGATGACCGGTGCATCCGTAAGACTCAGGCGATCCCATTGCTGACCACTCCAGCGCAGCCACGTATCCTTATCCTGATCGAAGACGCTCAACGGTTTGTTACAGAGCTTCGCGAACTCGGCGCCCCAGCCAGTTCCGCCGCGCACGGTCCCATCGTCGAGAATCGCGCCGATGACGTAAATCTCCTGGCCGTGGTTGACCTGATACCACAGCGTTTGCAGCACGCGACGAATCGTCGGGCTGTCGGTGTAGCGACGATGCATCAGGCGCGACACATACTCGAGGCTCACGTCGCCGCCGAGAAGCTCTTCGTGGTTGAGCACCCGAACCCCGCGGTGCCGTTCGATCCGGTGGCCGTCGAAGGTGAAGTTCACCTCCTCCACCCCCCGACGCTCGGCGCAGGCTCCAAAAGCGGCTTCGGCGCCCGGCGCGCCGCCGCTGAACAGGATGCTCTCTGATGCTTTCATTGCGCGATCATAACATCGCGTCGGTGACCGCCCGGGAGAGCACGTCCTGTCAGCCAGCGAGGACGGCGCATAAGGATTGGCGAAGTGCCGTCACCGCAAGTTATTGAATCCACGTGACGGCCCCGTGCGTGGCGCTGGCAGCGTTCGTGCTCGTGCGCGGGTGATGCCTGTTTCGCGTCTCGGGATTCTTCTGTGCGTTGTTCTGTCGGCGGCGTGTTCGAGCTCGCCAACAACACCCTCCACGGCTGCGGCGACGACGACCGCTGCGGCGACGGCCACGACGTCGCCCGCACCGTCAACGGCGTTCGCGCCATCGATTTCCTTTACGGGAGGCGACACCTTCGTGGTGGGTCAGACGGGTCAGTTGAATGCCGTCGAGAGGCCGTCGGCGACGACCACGCTGGATGTGACGACGACGGCGACGTGGGACTCGTCGAATCCAGGTGTCGCGACGGTATCGACGAGCGGGCTTGTGACGGCAATCGCGACGGGGGTGACGATTATCAAGGCGAGCGATCCGGTGGCGACCGGCACGCTCGTTCTGACGGTCGTCGCCAGCTCGGTGAAATCGCTGCTCATCGTCGGGCCGGCGACGATTCCGACGGGGCAGACAAGTCAGCTGACGGCGTCGGTCTCGACGACCGGGAGCAGGCAGGTTGTGACGGGTGGCGTGGTCTGGCAGTCCTCGAATCCCTCAATCGCCGCGGTGTCGGATACCGGCATCCTGACCGCCATGTCCAAGGGCACGGCAACTATCACCGCGTCCTATCAAGGCGTGGTCGGTACTCTGACGGTGACTGTCTCGGACATCACGGTGACGTCGATTTCCTTTTACGGAACGACGACCGTCACGCGCGGTCTGACCACGCAGCTGACGGCGACCGCGACGCTCGCCGACGGGTCGGCGCGGATCGTGACCAACGTCGCGGAGTGGCAGTCGCTGAACACCGATATCGCGACCGTCTCGAGCAATGGGCTGGTGACGACGTTGTCCACGGCGGGAACGGCGACGATCACCGCGACGTACCTCGGAGTCACCGGGTCGGTGGATATCGTCGTCAACTAGGGCAGGTGGGCCGGCCTGTCAGTCGTCGCCTTTGCCGCTCCGCAGTGCCTTGATCTCGCCGCGCCGCTTCTTCGACACGAGCCGCTTCTCGCGCGCGGACTTCTTTGGCTTTGTGGGTTTGCGTTTCTTGGGCGGCCGGGCCGCGTGCTGGAGCAGCGCCACCAGCCGGGCGCGCGCCGCGTCGCGGTTCTGTCCCTGCGTCCGGTACTCGCGGCTGTCGATGAGCAGTACGCCGTCCGCCGTGGCACGGTGGCCCGCCAGGGCGACCAGCCGCGCCTTGACGTCGGGCGGCAAAGACGATGCGGCGATGTCGAATCGAAGTTCGACGGCCGTCGCGACCTTGTTGACGTTCTGTCCACCTGGTCCGGAGGCGCGAACGAACCGTTCGTTGATTTCCCGCTCGTCGATCGCAATGGTCAGGGTCACAGGAATTGTTGGCATGATACGCTCGAGACTGACGGAATGCCGCTGGTCTCCCTCGATCATATTTCACTCGCGTTCGGACACCTCCCCCTGCTGGACGACATTTCGTTCCAGATCGAGCCGGGCGAGCGGGTGTGTGTGATTGGCCGAAACGGCACCGGCAAGTCCACGCTCCTGCGGATTCTGAGCGGCGAGCAGGCCCCCGACACGGGCTCGGCATGGCTGCAGCCTGGCGTGCGGCGAGCCCGGCTCGAACAGGACGTGCCGCTGTCGACCGATCGCCCGGTCTTCGACGTCGTTTCCGAAGGGCTCGGCAGCCTCAGCCAACTCGTCGCCGACTATCACCATACGGCCGTGCTCGTCGCGTCGAACGCGACGCCGGTGCTGCTCGAACGGCTCGGGCGGCTGCAGCACGAGCTCGAAGAGCAGCAGGGCTGGAGCATCGAGCAGCGGGTTGAAACCGTGCTCGAGAAGCTGGGACTGCCGGCCGACGCCGTCGTGAACACGCTGTCGGGCGGATGGCGGCGGCGGACGCTGCTCGCTCGCGCGCTCGTGGCGGAGCCCGATCTCCTGGTGCTGGACGAGCCAACCAATCACCTGGATATCGAAGCGATCACCTGGCTCGAGACGAGTCTCATCGAGCATCCCGGGGCCGTCGTCTTCGTGACGCACGACCGCGCCTTCCTCCAGCGCGTCGCTACGCGCATTGTCGAGATCGATCGCGGCAGGCTGGCGTCGTGGCCGGGCGACTACGCGACGTTCCTGCGCAGGAAAGAGGAGTGGCTGGCCGGCGAAGCCGTCCGGCAGGACAAGTTCGACAAGCGCCTGGCGGGTGAAGAGGTGTGGCTGCGCCAGGGCATCAAGGCGCGGCGGACGCGGAACGAAGGGCGCGTTCGCGCGCTGATGGCGATGCGCGGCGAGCGCGCGGCGCGGCGCGAGCGGATGGCGTCGGTGCGCCTGCAGATCGAGCAGGCCGACGCATCGGGCCAGCTCGTCTTCGAAGCCAGGGACATCAGCAAGACCTTTGGCGCCGGGGCCGTTGTCGGCGGATTCACCACGCGCATCATGCGCGGCGATCGGATCGGGCTCATCGGACCCAACGGTGTCGGCAAGACGACGCTGCTGCGGCTGCTTCTCGGAGAGATCGAACCCGACGAAGGGGAGGTGAGGCGCGGCGCGAACGTTCAGGTGGCGTACTACGACCAGCAGCGCGAACAGCTCGATCCGGAGCGGACCGTATTCGAGACGGTCGGTGACGGCAACGACTGGGTGACCGTCAACGGAACGGCGCGTCACGTCAACGCGTACCTGGCCGATTTTCTGTTTCCACCGGAGCGGGCCTCGTCTCCGGTGAAGGCATTGTCCGGCGGCGAGCGCAATCGCCTCCTCCTTGCCCGGTTGTTCACGAGACCGGCCAACGTGCTCGTGCTGGACGAGCCGACCAACGATCTCGACCTCGAGACGCTCGAGCTGCTCGAAGCCGAGCTGGTCGACTGGCCCGGGACACTGTTGATCGTCAGCCACGACCGCGCCTTCCTCGACAACGTCGTCACGAGCACGTTCGTCTTCGAGGGCGACGGGCAGATCGAGGAATACGTCGGGGGCTACGAGGACTGGGTTCGTCAGCGTGCCACGGCGGTGAAGTCGCCATCCCCGCCCGCCCGGTCGGCGGCGTCGGCGGCGTCGGCGGCGCCCGCGAACCCGGCCGCTGACGAGCTGGCGCAGGCGCCAGCGGTGCGGAAGCTTTCGTACCGGGAGCAGCGCGAGTTCGAGGACCTGCCCGCGCGTATCGAAAGCCTGGAAGCCGAGCAGCGGGACCTCAACGCCGCCGTTCAGGATCCGCAGTTCTACACGAAAGGTGCGGATGCCATTCAGGCGTCGCTCGCGCGCCTGGAGGCGGTCGGGTCAGAACTGCTGACCGTGTATGCACGCTGGGGCGAGCTTGACGCGCGCGCTAGTCGTAGTAACCCGGCGCCTTCTTCAACTTCGCGTTCGCGTTGAAGTCGTGCTGAATCCAGAGCTGGGCGCCCGTCTGCTTCAGAAATACATCGAGCGCCTCTCGTGAGGCCGCGGTCTGCTTTTCGTCCGCGTCGAATGTCGGAATCCGCTTGAGCGTGCGTTCCTCCGGATAGTGATAGAGATCGCCGGAGACGACGACCGGGCCCGTGTTCGCGAGCTTCACAAAGAGCACCTGATGCCCCGGCGAGTGACCGGGCGACCACTTCAAGACCACGGTCCCGTCTCCAAACACGTCGTGGTCGTCCGTGCGGATCGCGACCGTCTTGCTGTTCCGTAACGCGGAATACGTCGACGGCTGCAGAAGATCCGGCGGCTTCGCGGCGAACATCGCATCGCGCTCGACCGGCCGCACGAGCCACGTGGACGCCGCGAACAGGTTGGCGTTGGCCGTGTGGTCGTAGTGGTAATGCGACAACGCCAGATAGGTAATGTCAGCAGGAGCGTAGCCGGCGGCCGCCAGCTGCGACTTGAGCGTCCGTGCCGACGTCACGAACCGCTCCGCGTTGTTCGGCAGCACAATCCGGTAACGCTTCGCCTCGGCGCCTGCCGGCGAAGCGTCGATGTCGGCGTCGGGAACGGCGCCGGCGTCCCAAATCAAGGTGCCTCTCGGATGGGCGACGAGGTAGCACGCCACGGACATGTCGGTTGTCGCCATCTCCTGGCGCGTCAACCGAAACCGGCTGACGTCGCCCCCTTCGAGACGGCCGCAGTCGAACACGTAGAGGCGCGGCGATTTCGGCAGCGGCGCGCGCTGCGCCACAAGTACAAGGGCGAAGCCGGCGAACAGGATCAGCAGGACCGTCAGCAGGCCTTTCACGGTTCTCATAGCCGCGCATCTTACCTTTTGTGCGACGTTGCGTTAAGCTTCGGGGCCATGAAGCGCATCCCGTGGGTATTCGTCATTGCCCTCGCCGTCAGCTCGTGCAACCGGACGTCGCCGGAACGCCAGGCCGTCGTGGATGCCGCCAACGCGCTCGGCGGGAGCGAGAAGATTCTGGCGCTCAAGACGCTGACCATGGAGGGCGAAGGATCGGCGGCCAACATCGGGCAGAACACGATGCCGGATTCCGAGCTGCCGGTGTGGAAGGCGACGGAGTTCAGGCGCTTAATTGATTTCCCGAACAACCGTATGCGGGTCCAGCAGACTCGCACGGCGCAATTCCTCTTTGCGGGCGCCAACACGCAGCAGCTGGATCAGGGCCTCGACGGCGACGTGGCGTACAACGTGGGCATGGACGGCCAGGCCACCCGGGCCGGCGCCGACGCCGCGCGCGACCGCCACATCGAAATGCTGCACAATCCGATCGCGATCGTGAGGGCGGCGCTCGATGCGCAGAATGCGACCGTGAGCGGGCTGCGTTCGGCGCAGAATCAGAAGATTGTCGAAATCAAGACCGCGAAGGGCGAGGTGCTGACGCTCGCCATCGACGCGACGACCAACCTCCCGACGCGCGTCACCTCGATGGCCGATAACCCGAACATGGGCGATGTCGCCATCGACACGGCCTTCGTGGACTACGAGAACGTCGGCGGCTTGAAGCTGCCCAAGCGGTACACGACAACCATCGACAAATATCCCCAGTTCGATCTGACGGTCGCCAGATACGCGATCGACGGCGTGACACCCGAGCTGGCGGCTCCCGCCGCCGTAAAAGCCGCGCCGGTTCCTTCTCCCCCGGCGGTCGTCGTCACGGCGGAACCGGTGGGGAAGGGCATCTGGTGGCTGGCCGGATCGGGCAACCACCGCAGCGTGGTGTTCGAGTTCGACAATCACCTGACGCTGTTCGAAGCGCCGCTCAACGAAGCGCGTTCGAAGGCCGTCATCGACAAAGCCAGGACGCTTTCGACCAAGCCGCTGACCCAGGTGGTCGTCTCCCATCACCATTTCGATCATTCCGGCGGCCTGCGCGTGGCCGTTGCCGAGGGCCTCACGATCGTCACGTACAAGGGCAACGAGGAGTTCTTCAAGGATCTGGTTGCGCGCCCGCACACGATCGTCCCGGACGCGCTCGCGAAGAACCCGCAGCCGCTGAAGCTCGTGACCGTGGACGACATGATGACGATGAAGGACGCGGCCATGGAGGTGCAGCTCTATCACCTCCGCGACAACCCGCGAGAAGGCACCAACCTGTTCGCCTACGTCCCGCGCGACCGCATTCTGGTGCAGGCGGACTTGTACGATTCCACCTGGATGTACCACTTCTGGGGAGAGAACGTCATCACCAACATCGAGAAGATCCGGAAGCTGCGGGTCGACAAGCAGGTCCCGATTCACGGCAGCATCCAGAGCTACCGGGACATGGTGAAAACAATCAAAGCTGCGCCGAAGAAGGTCGTGGACTGAGGCGTCCTTACCGGGCCAGGTTGATCGGAATTTCGGCGGCGTAGAGCATCGTCCGGTCGTTGTCGCGAGCGGCCCATTTCATCAGAGTCGCGGTGCTGGGCTGGACGGTTCCCTCAAAGACCACCTTTCCATTCGACGTGACCTTGATCGCCTGATGCAGATCGAACGCGTCAGGGGAGATCAGCAGCGTGAAGGCCGCCACTCCGCGCGTGGTCGCCTCGACCGCGTTCCCGGTGCGCACCAGATCGACGCGCCCCGACGCGTCGCGGCGATCGAACAGTAGAGAGGCCGCGGCCTCGTCCGGGCTGAACTCATTCACATCCGGCAGATGTCGCGGGTCGCCCTTCTGCGCGCCCAGCTTGTCGATCACCAGCCAGTGCGCGCGGTTGTGCTTCAGGTTCGACGTCTCCCATGTCAGGCGCGCAGGCGACGGATCTCGCGGGTGTTCGGCGGCGAATCGCTCGAACGCGTCCTTGACGTCAGGCCACCACGCCGTGTTGTGCTCCCCGAGCGGCTGCGGATGGTAGTCGACGTTCACGCCGGCTCTCTTCAGGTGCAGCACGTACGGCTCGACCGCGGCTGTTGGATAGAGCCGGTCTCGTCCGCCGTTGACCACGAAAAACGGCTTGTTGCGAAGGTTGTTGGGATACAGCCGATCGTGAATGCCGGTATCCACGCTCGCGAGCACCATGATGAAGCCGTTGAGCGGCAGGAAGCTCGCAAACGGCGTCGTCTCACGCATGGCCAGGTAGTACGCGCCCGTCGCGCCATCTGACACGCCGGACACGACGACGCGGTTTTCGTCGACGTTGTAGGTCCGCTTGAGCGTGTCGACGATGGCGTTCATGTTGAGGACCTGGTCCTCGCTCCACCACGGCGCGTCGGTCCAGCCGTACGGGATCACGTAGAACTGCTCGGCGCCCGCGAGCGCGCCGATGTCTCCGGAGTTGCGCGGCTGATTCGTCGAGCGTCCCATCACGCCGCCGTGCAGCTGGAAACGGACCTGGTAGCGCCTCGACGGGTCGTAGGACTGCGGCACCGTGACGGCGTAGTAGTGCTCGACCTTGTCGTCCGTCCTGTTGGTCAGCATGACGACGCCGGATTTCTGGGCGGCGTAGCTGCGTCCATTTTTCAAGCGCCGCAGCGCCTCGTCATAGCTGATGCCCGAGCTCAGCACCGCGTCAACGGCGCGGCCGGCCTCGGCAGGCGACCGCGCGTCCCAGAACATCGCGAACGCGGCGTTTGCTTTATCCGCCGACTGCCCGTGGGCGGTGAGCGACCACAGCGCAACCGCTGTGGCAAGGCCGACGGCCGCGGACGCAGATCGAATCGGCTTCATAGGGGGAATATAGTACTGTAGTGCCCAGGGAATCCAGGTTTATGTCCTCAAGTACTGTCTCAGTTCCTGCCTCCGTTGCCGTCGCGCGCGTGCCGCTGTGGATCAACGGACAGCACGCGGCCTCGCACAGTACCCGCCACGGTGTTGTCACCAATCCGGCAACCGGCGAGACGATCCGCGCGGTGCCGCTTGCCGATGCCGTCGACGTTGACGCGGCGGTCAAAGCGGCCGTCGCGGCCTTTCCGGCCTGGCGGGCGACGCCGCCGCTCAGGCGCGCGCGCATTCTGAATCGGTTCCGCGAGCTCGTCGAACAACATCAGAAAGAGCTCGCCGCCCTGGTCAGCGAGGAGCACGGCAAGGTGTTTCTCGATGCGATGGGGTCGGTGCAGCGAGGCCTCGAGGTTGTCGAGTTCGCCACGGGCGCTCCCCAGCTGCTCAAGGGCGACCATGCCGAATCGGTCGGCCGCGGCGTCGACGCGCACAGCCGCCTCCAGCCCCTCGGCGTCTGCGCGGGAATCACGCCGTTCAATTTTCCGGCCATGGTCCCGATGTGGATGTTCCCGATGGCCCTGGCCTGCGGGAACACA
This sequence comes from uncultured Acidobacteriota bacterium, assembly GCA_963729215.1. Lineage (GTDB taxonomy): Bacteria > Acidobacteriota > Vicinamibacteria > Vicinamibacterales > CAVVIG01 > CAVQJU01. The sequence continues at coordinate 26,293 of CAVSND010000028.1, forward strand.
TTCGTCCTGAAGCCCTCCGAGAAGGTGCCGTCCGCGAGCGTGCGGCTTGCGGAGCTGCTCAAGGAGGCCGGATTGCCGGACGGCGTGTTCAACGTCGTGCACGGAGACAAGGAGGCGGTGGACGCGATCCTCCATCATCCGGACATCAAGGCCGTCTCGTTCGTGGGGTCCACGCCGATCGCGAAATACATCTACTCGACGGCCGCCGCGCAGGGCAAGCGCGTCCAGGCGCTCGGCGGCGCAAAGAACCATGCCGTGGTGCTGCCGGATGCCGACCTCGAGTTCACGGTCGATGCCCTCATGGGCGCCGCGTACGGATCGGCGGGGGAGCGCTGCATGGCGATTTCGGCTGTCGTCGCCGTTGGTGCGGCCGCGGATCCGCTCGTCGCGGCGCTGGCCGCCAAGGCGCGGCAGCTGAAGATCGGACCGGGCTCGTCCGAAGGCATGGACATGGGGCCGCTCGTCACCGCGGCACATCGCGACCGCGTCAAAGGCTACATCGACGCCGGCGCGGCCGCGGGCGCATCGCTCGTGGTAGACGGGCGCGGCCATGTGGTGCCGGGATTCGATCGCGGGTTCTTCCTGGGGCCGACGCTCTTCGATCACGTGACGCCCGAGATGAGCATTTACACGGACGAGATCTTCGGGCCCGTCCTCGTCGTCCTGCGGGTCCAGACACTGGACGAAGCGATTGCCCTCGTCAACCGGAACCCGTATGGCAACGGCACGGCCATTTTCACGGCGTCTGGCGGCGCGGCGCGGAGGTTCGAGGACGAGATCGAAGTCGGGATGGTGGGGATCAACGTCGCCATTCCCGTTCCGATGGCGTTCTTTTCATTCGGCGGCTGGAAACAGTCGCTGTTCGGCGACCTCCACGTCTACGGCATGGAGGGGATTGCGTTCTACACGCGCACGAAGGCGATTACCACGCGGTGGCCCGCACGCGACGCCGTGTCGGCGGGGTTCCACATGCCGACGACGGGGTGAGCGTGGCGCTGAGGGCCAGCCACCTCGCTCTCGTCCTGATTCTCTGCGCGGCCGGCGCCCCCGCAGGATCGGCGCAGACGCCGCCAGCGCCCGCTGCGCCTGAACCACAGACCGAAGCCGTCTGGACGTGTCCCGTTCACGCCGTCGTGGCTGAAAAAGGGGCGGGCAAGTGTCCCATCTGCCGGCGCGACCTCGTGCCGGTGACGGCCACGGTGACGTGGACCTGCGCGGACCGTCCCGAGATCGATCGGCCGACGCAGGGGAAGTGCCCCGACGGATCCGCGATGGAACCGCGCTACACGCAATCGACGCACGCGAACCACAATCCGCGCCATGGCGGCCTGTTTTTCATGGCCCCTGACCTCTGGCATCATCTCGAAGGCGCGTATTCGCAGGACGAGACCTTCCGGGTCTATCTGTACGACGATTACACAAAGCCGCTCGCGCCCGATCTCGCCAGGCAGGTGAGCGGCCGCGTCGTCATGAAGGAAACGTTTGATTCCGCGACGCGAACCACAAAGGAGCTCGCCACGGCCCCGCTGACGATGGCGGCAAACGGCGAGTACCTCGAAGCGCATGTCGGACGGATCAAGCTCCCGGCCGAGATGACGGCAAAGGTGAAGTTCACGCGCGACACCCAGGAGTACCGGTTCGACTTCACGTTTCCGGAGTATTCCACCGATGCGGGCACGGCTCAGGGCGCTGCCGCGCCCGCCCTGTTCGAAGTGCCGGACGACGCGACCGAGATCCTGCGGCTGCTGGACGACCGTGTGACCGTCATCGGCGATCTCGTGCGCAAGGGAGCGTTCAGCGAAGTCTGGGTGCCGGCGTTTCACGCCAAGGACCTCGCCCTCGCGCTCGATGTGCGCACGCGGACGCTGCCGCAGGCCGTGCGCCCCAGGGCCACGATAGCAGTCGAGCAGGTAGTCCGGGCGGCCTGGGCGATAGACGCCGCAGGCGACACCGGGAACCGCGGCGACGTCGAAGACGCCTACGCGGCGCTGGTGCGCGCTGCGGCGGACGTCAAGACGCTGTATCGCGCCGCCGCGACCGGGGGACGGCGATGAAGGACAAGGTTGGGCGGGATGGGCGGGTACGGCCGGATGGTCAGCACGATTGCGATTGCGCTGTTCATCGTCGAAGCCGCGAGCGCGCACAAACCAATCACCTCGAAGTACACATACACGGAGGACGTCTATCCGATCGTGAGCCAGCACTGCGGCGCCTGCCATGCGCCGGGCGGCGTGGCGCCGATGTCGCTGCTGACGTACGACGATGCCCGGCCGTGGGCGGAGTCGATCAGGCAGGAGCTGACGGCTGGACACATGCCGCCCTGGTTCGGCGACCCGGGATTTGCCGGACTGCGGGACCCGCATAAGCTCTCGCCGCGCGACCTTGACGTTGTCCTGACGTGGGTCACCGGAGGAACGCCGCGCGGTCCGGCGAACCTGCCGGGCGACTCGGCGAAGACACAAGCCGTGCGAAACGTGTGGCGGCGAGGGCGCCCGAGCGTGACGCTGCAGATGCCCGCCGCGTTCAACCTGCCCGCCGGCAAGTCGGAAGATACGCAGGAGTTCGTGCTCGAGACCGCACGCGATCGCGAGCGGTTCATCGCAGCGGCCGACTTGCTGCCGGGCACGCCGGCGATTGTCCACGACGCGGTCATCTTTGTCCGGCCGGCCGGCGGCGCGCGTGAAACGATCCTGTCCACGTGGCTGCCGGGTTCGACGCCCGTGATCGCCGGGACCGGCGTCGGCTTTCCCTGGCGGGCCGGCGAGCAGTTGGGCGTGAGGATTCACTATAAGAAGACCTGGAAGTTCGAGAACAAGGCCGCCTCGGATCGCAGCACCGTCGGTTTGTATCTGACGAACGCGCCAGCCCGGGAAGTGCGCCGGCTCGACCTGTCTGTATCCGGCGGCGTCGTCGAGGAAGACGCCCAGGCGCTGGCGATCGTCGCGCTGCGGAACGCGGCGGCGCCCGGCGACGTGGATGTGCGCATCGAGGCGGTGCGCCCCGATGGTTCGCGCTTGCCCGTTGCCGGTTTCGGCGCGCGGCCCGGGTGGGATCAGCGTTACTGGCTTGCCCGGCCGTTGACGCTTCCCAAAGGCACGCGGCTCGACGTCAAGACGGCCGGCGCCGACGCATCCACGCTCCGGCTTTCACTCGACATCGTCCGGCCGCCGTCATGACGATCTGTCGATGACCTGGACAGCGGCCCGCACGCCGGGCTCCGCGGGACGGCATGTTAGTATGTCGCCGTGGCGACCTGCCCCAGGTGCATGGGTTTCCTCGAGGAGGGCCACCGCTGCCCCCGCGGTGTGTTTTCCCGGCTTGGCGAAGCGCTCCTCACGCTGTTGATCGGCGCCGCGGTCGGCATCGCACTGTGTTACGCGATCGAGGATCGTCCGGTGGCACCGCTCGTGCTCGCCGCCGCCGCCCTCGGGGCTGTTCTTGCCTCGGCCGTTCGTCAGGCCACATCGCCCCGAATCTAGTTCTATAGCGCGGCGGGGGACCAGCCGATAGACAAGCTGGCATATCCGGACAAGATCACTGTCATGGCGTCATTGAGGACCTACGCGACGCGGCTGATGAAAACTGGCGGAACGCCGTCGCAATGCCGCGTGCTGGTCGTAGACGATGAGGACGCCGTGCGGCGATATGTCGTCCACGTGCTGACCGCCGCCGGATATCAGACGTCGGCGGCGTCGAACGCGGCCGAAGCCATCGAGTCTTTCAAGAGCTCACAGTTTGATGCCCTGGTGACGGACGTCATGATGCCGGGGATGACGGGCGACGAACTCGCGCGTCAGCTGCGCCAAACCGAACGCGACCTCAAGGTGCTGTACCTCACCGGCTACAGCGATCGGCTGTTCAAGGAAAAGGTCGCGCTGTGGGCTGATGAAGCATTCCTCGAGAAGCCGTTCACATCGAACGGTCTGCGTGAAGCGCTCTCGCTGCTGCTATTCGGGCGCCTGGAGATCAACACCTCCAAGCCGGCGGGCGAGCCGGAACCACATCCGCCGGCGTCGAACGGGCCCAAGGCCTAACCTTAGCCCCTGGCCCCTGACCTCTAACCTCTTTCTCTATCCCCCCCGGGTGTGCATCTCGAGGTGCGGGTCCTTTTTGAGAGAGTTGATCGGCACGAACGCGCGGCGGTCGCCGAGCGCGAGCCGATCCTCGGCGCCGCGGTCGCTGCGCTGACCCCAGCCCGAGCGGATGATGGCCGCAATCTCGTCCGGCGACGCGCCGCCGCGCAGCGGCGCCCGCAGGTCGATCCCGTGCGTGGCGTACAGGCACAGGTACCACATGCCGTCCGCCGTCAGCCGGCTGCGATCGCAGCTCCCGCAGAACGGGCGCGTGGTGGAGGAGATGATGCCGACGGTCGTCCCGTCCGGCAACGTGAAGCGATCGGCCGGCGCCGAGCTCGCTTCGACGATCGGTGTGACCGGGCCGTAGTGCGCGCCGAGCCGTGCAAGGATGTCGGCCCTCGACACGACATGCGCCGCCGACCACTTCGTCGCGCCGCCGACGTCCATGTATTCGATGAACCGGACCTCGGCGCCCACGGACTTCCCATACTCGACCAGCGCGATCAGCTCATCGTCGTTGACGCCCTTGATCACGACGGTGTCGATCTTGAACGCGTGGGGGAATACGCGGCTGGCCGCGGCCATGCCTTCGTGGACGCGCGCGAGCTCGTCGAAACGCGTCAGCGCCTTGAACCGATCGGCGTGCAGCGTGTCGAGGCTGACGGTAATGCGGCGCAGGCCCGCGGCCGCGAGCGCGTCGATTTGATCCGCCAGCAGCACGCCGTTGCTCGTGAGCGCGAGATCGTTCAGCCCCGGCTTCGCGGCGAGCATCTTCACGAGCTCCGGGAGGTCGCGGCGGAGAAGCGGTTCGCCGCCCGTCAGGCGCAGGCGATCGACACCCTGCGCGAGGAAGATGTCCACCAGCGCGGAGATCTCCTCGAAATGCAGGACATCCTCGCGCGGGAGCCAGTTGTACTCCGCCTCCGGCATGCAGTACTCACAGCGGAGGTTGCAGCGATCCGTGACCGACAGCCGGAGGTTGCGCAGCGGGCGCCCGAGCAGATCAGCGTGCACGTCTTCGATTATGACAGATGGAGGAGCGGCAGGCGGGATCCCGGGCTCAGCCTGAAGGGCCGCGACGCCATTTGGCCGTCAAAACGCGTGCTCCACCGCCCGGGCACCGGCGTCGTGCATGCGGGGCAGCGGCCGTCAGGCGTCACGCGGTAGTCCAGAATCTGGTAACCAAGGCGGGCCACCAGGGTCGTCTGACACGACGCGCAGCGCGTGTCTTCGAGCGGGCCGACCGAGCCTGGAAGGTTGCCGGCGTACACGTAACGGAGACCCGCGTCTGTGCCGATGGCTGCGGCGTCCATGAGCATGCCGGCCGTCGTGTTCTGCGGCCCGGTCATCTTGTAGTCGCCGTGAAAGGCCGTGACATGCCACGGGATGTCCGGCGAGACGCTTGCCACGAACGCGGTCAGGCGCTGCAGCTCGTCGCGCGAGTCGTTGAAGCCGGGGATGAGCAGCGTGACGATTTCAACCCAGAAGCCCATCGCGTGCAGGCGCCGGATCGTGTCGAGAATCGGCGCCAGGCGTCCACCGAGCTGCCGATAGTGGCGGTCGTCGAAGCTCTTGAGATCGACCTTGTAGAGGTCGACAAACGGACGCAGGTACTCGAGCACTTCGGGCGTGCCGTTGCCGTTCGACACATAGCCGGTGACGAGTCCCGCCGCTCTGGCTTCCTTGAACACGGCGACCGCCCACTCGCTCGTGATCAGCGGTTCGTTGTACGTGCTGACCATCACGCGCGCGCCCAGGCTCACGGCATCCTGGACCATGGACTCGGGTGTCGTGTTGAGGGGCGGCGCTACGGCCGCCGGATCGCGCAGCGCCTGCGATGTGACCCAGTTCTGACAGTAGGCGCAGTGCAGATCGCACCCGAGCATGCCGAAGCTGTACGCCAGCGCGCCCGGGTACGCGTGGAAGAAGGGCTTCTTCTCGATTGGATCGCACTGTATGCCGCCGACGTAGCCCCACGGCACGCGCAGGCGGCCGCCCTGATTGAAACGCACCTTGCAGACGCCGATGGCGCCTTCGGGCAGCGGACAGCAGTGGCCGCAGGCGTAACAGCGCAGGCGCCCGTCCGGGAGGACGTCGTACAGCTCGCCCTCGCGTGTGTCGCGCGCCAGCATGTCGGCGAGGGTGGACATACGCGAGGTCCATTGTACCAAGGTACAATTGACGTCTTCATGCTTCGCATTCTCGTGACCAACGATGATGGCTATCGCTCAGAGGGAATCAAGGCGCTCGCGGACGCGCTCGCGCCGCTTCGGCGACGTCACCATCGTCGCGCCGACGACCGAGGCCAGCGCGATCGGGCATGCGCTGACGCTGAGGCGTCCGCTGCGGCTCGAGCATATCGGCGACCGGATGTACGCCGTGGACGGCACGCCCACCGATTGCGTGAACATCGCCGTCACGCAAATCTTCAAGGGCCTGCCGGATCTCGTCGTCTCCGGCATCAACAAGGGCTGGAATCTGGGCGACGATGTGACGTATTCGGGGACCGTGGCGGGCGCGCTCGAGGGGGCGCTGCTCGGCGTCGCGGCCCTGGCTGTCTCGCTGCGCGGCGCGACGGAGTACGACTTCAGCCACGCGGCGCAGGCGGCGGCAGCCGTCACGCGTGCGATGCTGCAGCGATCCGCTGCCGGCGCGGACGTTTCTCAACGTCAACGTGCCGCGCGGCCAGCCGAAGGGTTATCGCGTCACCGTGCAGGCGAAGCGGAACCACATCACGTCGGTCGCCGAGCGGCACGATCCCAAGAACAAGCCGTACTACTGGATCGAGGAAGGGCAGGACGACTGGGAACCGCACGATCGGTCGGATTACCAGGCCGTGCGCGACGGGTATGTGTCGGTGACGCCGCTGCACCCGGATCTGACCGCGCATCAGGCGCTTGAAGCGGTCGAACAGCTATCGTTTACGGCCGAAGCTAAGGTAAGATAACGGTTCCAGGTCGCGCGGAGGGACGATCGTCTCCAACGCGTGTCCGGGGCTGCTGCCCCGGAGCAAACAGTGTCGGGGCGTGGCTCAGCCTGGTAGAGCACTCGGTTCGGGACCGAGGGGTCGGAGGTTCGAATCCTCTCGCCCCGACCAATTTCAGAATCTCGCGAGGCCAGATTTCCTAGGAAATCTGGCCTCTTGCTTTTTCGACCGGCAATTTTTCCGTTAAGCTGGCCGGTCACTCGGTTTCCGAACGAGTGACCGGCGCTTCAAATCCGCCGTTTCGTCATTCCCGCACTGAGAAATATTCGAGATTCGCCCTTGGTGGCGACACGGACCGTCGACCGTGTCCAAGATCGGGACAAGGAGAGCCCGCCGGATCGCTACCCTTACGCTACCCGACGGTGCCCGCGGAACATCGGCTGAACAACTGGCGCGAACTCGTACCTGTTGATTCTGTCGCCGTGACGATGCATCGTCATCGGAGTCGATGGTTCCGACCCACAGCTTGGATCAGACGTCCTCGCCGGAGGCGAAAATCGCGCTGTTCCGCTCGCTCTTTCGCGGGCGTGAAGACGTATATCCGCGGCGATTCGAGAGCCGGAAGACGGGGAAGTCGGGGTATGCGCCCGCCTGCGCGAACGAATGGGTGCGAGGCATCTGCGAAAAGCCGCGCATCAAGTGCGCCGAGTGTCCGAATCGTCGCTTCCTCCCCGTGACCGACGACGTGATTCGGTGGCACCTCTCCGGCTGTGACGACGCCGGAGAGCGCTTCGTAGCCGGCGTGTATCCGATGCTCCTGGATGAGACGTGCTTCTTCTTGGCTGTCGATTTCGACAAGGGCGGTTGGCTGGAGGATTCAACGGCCTTCATCGAGACCTGCCGTCGGATGGTTGTCCCCGCCGTGCTCGAGCGGTCACGCTCTGGCCGCGGCGGTCACGTCTGGCTATTGTTCGAAGAGGCCGTGCCTGCGGCGCTCGCACGAAAGGTCGGCTCCTACATCCTGACGGAGACGATGGAGCGACGGCCGGACATCGGCTTCGACTCGTACGACCGATTCTTCCCGAATCAGGACACGTTGCCCCACGGAGGATTCGGCAATCTGATCGCGCTGCCGTTGCAGAAACACCCCCGCGGCGACGGCAACAGTGTCTTTCTTGACGAGCAGGGCGTACCGCATCGCGATCAATGGGCATTTCTCTCAACCGTACAGCGCATCGGGCGCGCGCATCTGGAAGGGATCGCGCGCGACGCTGATCGACGTGGACGCGTTCTTGGCGTGCGCCTTCCGCCGGCGGAGGACGACGAACCTGCACCATGGGCCGCGCCGCCGTCGCGTCGGCGGACGGAGCCACCGATTGTGGGCGAGCTTCCTGATTCGCTTGAACTGATCCTCGGCAACGAGATCTACATCGCCAAAGACGGTTTGGCTGCCGGGTCTTCGGAACCGGTTGCTGCGTGTCGCCGCATTTCAGAATCCGGAGTTCTATAAGACCCAGGCGATGCGCCTGCCTACCTACGCCAAGCCACGAATCATCGGGTGCGCTGAAGAACATCCACAGCACATCAGCTTGCCACGCGGATGCCTCGAAGACGTACGTGAACTACTGACCGACTTGAACATTCACCCGGTCATCCGTGACGAGCGTTTCAGCGGACACCCGCTGCATGCCAGCTTTCAAGGCGAGCTCCGAACAGAGCAGAAGCTCGCGGCCGAGGCGATGCTGAAGCACGAAACTGGTGTCTTGGCCGCCACGACGGCGTTCGGCAAGACAGTTGTCGCTGCCTGGCTGATCGCCCAGCGCGGCGTCAATACGTTGGTGCTCGTGCATCGGCGCCAGCTCTTGGACCAATGGATCGAGCGTCTGGCGACGTTTCTCGACCTCCCGACGAAGTCGGTCGGCCGCATTGGCGGCGGCCGCAACAAGCCGACCGGGCTGCTCGATGTGGCGGTCATTCAGAGCCTCGTCCGCAAAGATGTCGTGAACGATTGCGTCGCCGAGTACGGTCAGGTGATCGTCGATGAATGCCACCATCTGTCAGCGCACAGCTTCGAACAGGTGGTCCGTCGGGCAAAGGCGCGATTCGTCCTGGGCCTGTCCGCGACGGTGACGCGCAAGGACGGTCATCATCCGATCATTTTCATGCAATGCGGCCCCGTGCGGCATCGAGTCGACGCCAAAGCGCAGGCGGCGGCACGACCGTTCGAACACACGGTCATTGTTCGCCCAACCACGTTTCAGACCGGCGCCGCCACAGGTACAGATAAACGGATCGAGTTCCAATCGCTTTATCAACTCCTGGTAGACGACGAGACTCGGAATCGAGCGATCTGCGAGGAGGTCGTTCAGGCCGTACGGGATCGGACGCTCGCCGCTGATCCTCACCGAACGCAACGAGCACCTCGATCGGTTCGAGAGTCTGCTTTCCGCAAGCGTTCCTCACGTCGTGGTCCTGCGAGGGGGAATGGGGAAGAAGCAGCGCGCACTTATCGGCAGAGCGTCTGGCAGCCATCCCACCCGAAGAAGGACGCGTGATCCTGGCGACTGGCAAATACATCGGAGAGGGATTTGACGATCCGCGCCTGGACACTCTGTTTTTGACGCTTCCGGTGTCGTGGCGCGGGACCATCGCTCAATATGTCGGCCGGCTACATCGCCTCTACGACGGCAAGCGTGAGGTGCAGGTCTACGACTACGCCGACCTCAATGTGCCGATGCTGGCGCGAATGTTCGATCGCCGTTGCCGCGGCTACGAGGCCGTCGGCTATACGATTGTCCTTCCGGCCAGCGCCATTCCGGGCTGGCCCGCCGACGTGACGTTGCCGGCTGATCCGCTCTGGAAGCGCGACTACGCTGCTAGCGTTCGGCGACTCGTTCGAGACGGCGTCGATACGCCGCTCGCGAACTTGTTCGTGACGGCCGCCCGTCCGATTCCTGCGGAAGCCGAAGGCGCCAAACGGGCGCGAAGTGCGTCCGAGGCGTTTCTCTATCGCCGTCTGGAAACGTTGCCGGAGACACGGGGGCGATTCCAGCTGAATGCCGATCTACCGATCCCGTTCGATGGCTACGGCAGAATGGAAATCGATCTCCTCTGCGCTGATTCGCGAGTCGTCGTTGAGATCGATGGTGGCCAGCATCTCGCGGATCCGGTCGCGTACCGCCGCGATCGACGGAAGGATCAGCTGCTCCAAGAGAACGGGTATCTCGTGCTGCGTTATCTTGCCGAGGACTTGGCCAAGGAACTGGACTCAGTACTCACGGGATTCTGCGCGCGGTCAGTTCCCGGCAGAGATCGCCTGTGGTGACGAATACGGTCACCCTTTGGCGAGGGAGCCAGGTCAGGTGATTCACTCGATCTGCGGACCGCGTTCGCGACGCGCACCCCAGAGGGCGCGCACGATCACGCCGGTGTCATCGAAGGTGTAATAGAGATGGACCGCGACTCTTCTGAGGTAAACGCGGCGAACACCGGGAACTGGAGACTGAGCGTACAGGGTCCCGGCACCTGGGAGCGTCGCGATGATCTGGAGCGCTTGTTCGAGTTCCTCGGTGAACACGTCGGGGTGGTCGCGATTGGCCAACCACCAGGCCTTCTCTCGCCGAACGTGTTGCTGCGCAGTGGCTGTGAAGCGAACGCGGCGATTCTTCAACGCGATCGCAGTTCGCGAAGGATCACATCCGCGTCGACGAGACGACCGGCCTTGATGTCTTCGTCCGAATCCTTGAGGGCCTGATGGAGCGCAGCCCGATCTTCCTCGTCGAGCCAGTCCCCGGGATCAAGCGGCAAGAGCTCGATCTCGGTTCCCTCGGGCAGATCGGTCGGCTCGTCAACGACGAGTCGCCCGGCCTTCACTCGAGCCTTCAGAGTCATGCGATCACAGTAGCACCCCAACCGTTGCTCCACAAGGCGTACTGGGTACGAGCGGATGGGAAGCGGCGCGGGCGAGCAGGCCGCATGCGGACAAATCGGCGCGAACATTCCCGTCGAGCGAACCGGGCGGGACGAACATTGCCGGTCATGTTCGTTGAATGCGGGTCACTGGGTGCTCCCGCATCGCTACCCAGTTGCTACCCGAGTCCAGGAAACGACGAAAACACTAGGAAATCGTTGTGGCAACGCTCGGTTCGGGACCGAGGGGTCGGAGGTTCGAATCCTCTCGCCCCGACCAATTAAATCGACAAAAAGCCCATGCAAATGGGCTTTTTTGCTTTTCGGTGACCTTCGATGGCCGCTGGCTCGGAGCAACTTCATGTTCCCCATGGCTTCGCGGTGACAAGAGGCTGATTGGCCGGTGGCGATCGGACCGCGAGCGCACGCTTTCGTGTCACAACCTAATTTCTCACTCTGCAGAAGCCTCACGTCCATCACGCTACGGGTCCAGAAGAGGTCAAACAATCGACCGCATTCCCCGTGCGCCCGCTCTCAGCAGAGGTGGATGAGCGGCGCCGACTGGTGTGCGAAATCGAACATCTCAAACTCGCCAAGCGTGCGAAGTTAGATTCAGGGTCAGTGGAGGACCCGGTGAGCGTTCGTCAGGGGGCCTGAATTGAAGCAACTGCTGATTGGCGTGACGGCCGTGCTGCTGACCGCGCATGGAGCGTTCGCCGCAAGTCGGACCCTGACGGGGACAATCAGTGACAGTCTATGCGGCGCGTCTCACCAGGCGATGGCCGCTCAGCATGGTGGTAAAAGAACCGATGCCGAATGCAGCGCGGCGTGCGTGAAGGCCGGCGGGAAATACGTATTCGTATCAGAGGGCCACGTCTACACCATCGCCAACCAGAACCAGAAGGACCTCGCGGCGAACGCAGGGAAGACCGTTCAGTTGACGGGCGACCTGCAGGGCACCACCATCACGCTGGCAACGATGACGGCGAGCACGATGAAGGCTCCCGCTACGCCCACCGGTCTGCGGGTGGTATCGGTGCGGTGATGCCGTGCGTGAGCGGCTTCGAAGTTCAGAGGTCAGCGCCCAATCCTCTTAAACGTAACCGGTTGTGGCGGCCCCATGCCACTGGCCCTCAACGCCTCGCGGGTTTTGTCCGTAATCAGAAACGACAGTCTCGCCGTATCGCCGGACACGCGCAGTTCAAATCGAATGGTCTCGACTCGCAGCGTGCCATCGCCTTTTCTGACAGCACATCGGTGAAAGTCAGGCCTGCTCCGAGGGCGGCTTGGCGATGTGCATTTGTAGTCGTCGTAGTTCAGCGATGGCGGAGTCCCGGTCTGACTCAAAGACTCTGAGCACCGAGCCCCCGGCGCCGCCAGGTTGGCGGGAATACCAGGAGAATGTTCCTGACGCTTCGTCCGGGACAAAGGCGGCAATCCCGATCCGTTCGAGTGCGCCTCGCGCCATGGACGCTTCAAAGCTGGACGAAAACGTCGCAATCGTGATCAGCGCCTCGTCATCCTTCGACACACCCACACGATACGCTGGCGTTCAGGGCTTGCCAACTCCCCTTCAGGCACGTGCGGTGGGAAAGCCTGAAAACGGGCAACAGGGACAAGGTCCTGCCCTCCTTGAACGTTTCAGCCTCGCGTCGGCTGCGCTACTGCTTGTCATAGATCACGACCTGCGAAGTGTTCAGACCCTGGTTGGTTACCGCACTCGAGACGCCCCTCATGGTCTTGCCATCGTCCGACACGACGTTATGGACCAATATCCGCCGTTCGCCATTCACCTTGATGACGATGTCCCATGTGTGATCGTCGATGCGGGCAAAGGCGTAGGTGAACCTGGCCTGGCGCGCGGGAGTCGCCGCAACCGGGACGTCAATGCCGTCGAATTTGCCAGTGCCCTCAGAGTGGTACGGTCCCTGCTCGTTCACGCCGTCGAGTGAAACCTTGAACCCCTCACCAGCGGGCTCGAAGCGAAGTGTCTCGCTCTTGGGGCCAGGACCCGGCTGGTATCTGGACTTGGCGACATCGACCTTCCATGTCCCCACGAACCGTTGATTCTGGGCAACAGTTAACTGGCCCATCAACACCAGCAGGCCAGCCACGAGTGTGGCGCTCTTCATCGTGCGCTCCTTATCCTGCGTTCAAGGGCCTTCAACCGGTTTGAGGGCGAATTGTGTCCGCCGAGACCCCGGCCGATGCGTCGTCCGATGGGATCATCAAGCACTTGCCGCAGAAGTTCTAGCCCGCATCGATGATCGATACGTCCCGACCATCGTTGACAGTGAAATCACTCCCGGAACTTGTGCAGCAGGCTCTCCATCATGGACGGTTCGTGGCGTTCCGGCAGCTCGACGAAGTGGAAACGCTTCACCGCATCAGCTCCCCAGAAACGGCCGACCGCGATCAGCAGATCCAGATCTGGCCGAATCCCATCCGGCACGGTCGTCGTTGAACAGGTCTCCTCGAGTTCCTCGTAGCTGAGCTCGCGCACATGGATGGTCTGCCGGCCTCTTTTGAGTGCGTGGTCCGGCACCGTCGTACTCTCGATCAAGGCGTGCAGCAGCCGCTCGCGCCAATGACGGGGGAGCCGGTCGAACGCGGTGCGAAACCACATCATGCCAAGAAGCCGTCTCACCTCGGTTCCGTCGACGGGGATGTCCGATGCGACGCCGTCGCCCGCCAGCGCCAGTGCCGCCGGATCGGCACGGTTGAGGGCGACCGCGAATTCCCGGAACGTGGTAAAGCCATGTGCCGGAGACGCATTGCCGATCGTTCGATTCGATGGGTCCGTATGTTGCTCGACCGGCGCAGACGATTCCGCATCAGCCAGTGGTGCGTGGGCAGCCGTACGCACGCCTTTCTCGAGGCTCCAATCGATTTCAAGCGGGCGCTGCGTTCCTGTGTACTCGGCGAACAACGCCGTCACACCCCACGGTTTCGGTATGCCCACCGCCCGCGCGTACAGCGGACTGTAGGGACTCCTCGCATCGACGCCCATCGCGGCGCCAACCCGTCCCTTGATCTGGGCATCCACGAGATTCGACCAGTCGCCTTCAATGCAGATCAAAGACGTCCCAGCGGGCTTGTGAAAGGCGTAGTACGGATTGTCACAGCATCGGCGGGCGGCGTGCTCCACCTGTTCATCGCTCGGATCGCAGCCGTCCGGAGGATCGATCTCGGCGAAGCCGATTCGCAGACGGCCCCGGCCAGCAAACAGGATCGAGAGATCGGACGGATCGACCTGCGAGAGATCCCACAAGACGTAGATCAGGCCGCGGAGACCGCGCGCGATGGGAACATTCATTCGTTCAAAGACGACCGGCTGCGGCTGCGGATCGTGTTCGGTGTATCCACGGTCGTTCAGAATCTCGATCAGCCGGATGCCGGCTGCGTCGAATTGCTCGATCGCGCGTACGGCATGGTCGTAGTGCCGCTTGTCCACCTCGTGCCGCTCGAACGATGGCCGGACGAAGATGGGGATCACGAGCTTCTTCTGCTGACGCGCGATCTGCGCAAGTGGAAACATCGTGCCCGAACCGGTGCCTTTGCCTCCAGAGCCGATGAGGATGATGATCGAATAACGGCTGAACAGTTCCTCGACTTCGGCTGCGTGATTCCTCGAGCGCGCGGAGCGCCACCTCCGGGTCGTGCCTCGCGCCGAGACGGCCGGTGGTGCGAGCGCCGATGAGGAACCGCTCCTCGCTCGGCAGATCGGACAGTGCAAACTCGTTGGTGTCCAGAAATCGAGGGGTCACGGCGCGCCTGAGCCGTTCTGCGTACCCGGAATCGGTCTTCTCCGTCACGGCCAGGTCGCGCCGGAACGTCGCCATCACTGACCGCAGAATGTTTCCACCGCCGCCGCCCGCGCTTACAAGGAGGATATGCATGAAACACCTGAGGGCTTGGGATCCGCCGTGAATTGAAATGGCACGACGATCCATCCGGCTTTTGTGTAAGGCGCACCGCTCACGAAGGAGTCATCGGCAAGCACGCGCACGACCCGGGCCACGTCGTATTCGACGTTCTTCTTGTGGTCAGACAGGTTTGGATAACGCCTGCCCACGCCCGGCGCGAGAAGAATGTCGAATCGTCCGCGACGCGCGCCGAAGCGGAGATTCGATCTCACCGGACGTTCCCCGGCGTCGTACCCAACCAGTGGCCGTTCGAACTCATCAACGAATCGATGGACAAAGTACCGCACGATGAGGGACGCCGTCTTCCTGCGAGTGAGATAGTCGTCGACCATCCGCCATCCGCACCAGGGCACAACCATCGCCGCGCAAAGCCACAGCATCCTGAGATCGACACCCCCGAGTCTTCGAACGACGTCGGAGACGGCGGGCTGCGGTCCATCGCCGGCGTCCGCGCTCGCGAGTGCCGCGGGCGCCGCCAGTGCTTCGGGAACACGGGAGCCGTTGGGAGCTTCGTATGCGTCGGCAGCCGCGGGCTCTTCGACGTGATGTGCGTTCAAAGAGATGGCCGGCATGATGACGCAGGCCCGCCAGCCGAGACGAATACGGTTGTATTGAGACTTGGGAACGAACCTCGAGGAGGGGTTCATGATCTGGAACCACTCGCGATACGCGTTCTGGCCGTTGCCGGTCACGCGTCGTGCGGCTTGCGTGGCGGACTCGCCACGCCGAATGGCATGGCAGACGGGCGACTGCGCAAAGGCGAGTGTCGGTACTGCCTCCAGCATCAGGGCGAGCGGCAGCACAAACCAGGCGACGCGCGTCAGCGACCGCAATCTCCACCTCATCAGGACGCTGGGAAACATGAGGGCCCTGTCGCGGTTAGCATAACGCTCCTTGCCGTCTTTCGGCCGGCCTGCGCGCGCTCGATATCGGCTACGAGATCTGCCGACGCGTGCGCCATGCCTGGTCGGCTGCGGCGGCCGGGTTTGGCCAGCTTCCGCCAAAGCTCAGCGGTCCGCCGGTTGAGCTTCTCCCGCCCTTGGTGGCAGCCGCAACTCGACAATTCAATTCTCGGCCCGTTCGGCGCCGGCCGAGTGGTTCCCGTCCTCGAGGAGCAGGCCCAGCATCTGAGAAGTGCCGGATCATTTGGACGTTGTCTCAGCCGTATTCGATGCGCCTCCGAGCGGAGTCCTTCAGGCCGGCGCTCGTCTCGACGGCGGCCAGCGCGCGAAGGACCTCGATGGACGCCGGCTCGAGCCGCAACGCGACGATCAACGCCGCACGCGCCTGATCCAGCTTGCCATCGACGGCTTGCAGGCGTCCGAGCTGTAAGTAGAGAAGCGGCCGGTCGGGCCATTCGGAGATAGCTGCTTCGCTGGCTTCGATCGCTGCGGCGCGTTGTCCACTGCGTGCAAGCGCGTCGATGAGCATCACGCGCGTCTCGAGGTCCGCAGGTGCAACCGCTTGCGCCCGTTCGATCAATTTGATCGCGTCCCGTTCGCGTCCGCCGGCCAGGCGGCGGCGAGCCAGCGCGAGGTACGGACGCGGACTCTCCGGGTCCGCGGCCGCGGCCTGCTCGAACACGCGATCGCTGCCCGCGCCGTCGCCTTGCGCGGCCAGGATGTCACCCTCGAGGAACGCTGCGTCGAGTTGGTCCGGGGCGGCGGCGACGGCCCTGCGCGCGACCGCCAGCGCATCGGTCAGGCGGTGCTCGGATTGAAGCAGGCGAGCTTCGAGGAAAAGCGCTGGCACGTATCGCGGCGAATCGAGCAGGACCGTGTTCAGTGTCCGGTGCGCGTCGTCAGGGCGACCGCGTGCTGACTGGAGCGCGGAAAGGCGCACGCGGGCCGCATCCCGATTCGCGGTGGTGCCGGCCAGTTTCGAGAGCGTTCGTTCCGCGTCGGCGAAGCGACCCATCACGATGAAATAGTCGGCGAGCGCGAACGGGTGTCCGCTAGGATTGGCGGCCACGACAGCCCACGACCGTTCAGCCTCACGTCCGCGATCCGTCGCCATCAGGAACAACGCGAGCGCTCGTTGAGCGGCGATGTTCGAAGGGTCCAACGCCGTCGCCCGCCGCAACTCAGCTTCGGCCACGGCAGTGTTGCCTTCAGACCAGGATTTACCGGCCAATGCGATGTGCGGTTCCGGGCGCGTCGGAGCCAGCCGAATGGCGTCGCGAAGCGAGGCCTCGCTTCGAGCCTGCTCGTGGACGCCGGCCAGTGCTTCCCCGAGCACGAGGCGCGCATCGGGATCAGTCTCGTTTGCCTGGACGGCGGCTTCAGCGCGCGCAACGGGACTCGTCGTACCGTCCGGCCAGCAGATAAATCGATGCGGCTCGAAGCTGTGCGGCGCCGTTTTCGGGCTGGAGTTCGGCGAGTGTCAACCACGCATCCGCCGCCAGGGCCGGCTGGCTCGATCGCGTGGCGGCGTCGGCCAGCTTCTCGACGACTTCGACCGATGCCGGCGTTAAAGCAGCGGCGTGACGGTATTCGAGCGACGCCTCGCGGTATTGGCCGGCGCGAATCAATCGATCACCGTCAGCAAGGTATCGCGCGGCGCGTTTCCCCTCATCTTTTTTACAACCTGCCGAGGCAAAGAGGAGCAATGCTGCCGTGAGGCTGACGGTTGAGCGTCGATTGACGAATGTCCGTACCCGGCAGGCCATGTGCGAAACAGCAATCCGGGTCAGGTTCTGGGAAGCGTCTTGCCTCTTCTGGGCAACGCGGCCCTCTGCCGTCTCGCCGCCAGCCATACGAGGCCCGTGCCGATGAGGAGGAGCGAAGCTGGGTTCCGGCGTCACCGCGAGACCGCTGCCCTGATACTCGTACCCTCCCAGACGGGCAAAACCGGTGAGCGGGGCCCGCTCGTAGAAGACCGAAGCCGTGCCTGAGCCGCTTACGGCCCCGTTGAAGAACACATGGTTGGGCAGCATTATCGCGAGCATCCCCGACCACTGCACCGGTCCGCTGAGAATGGCGCCCTGGAACGAGCTGTCCGGGATTACGAGCATTTTGGACGGGCCGGTGAACGAAAGAGAGCCGCTGACGTCAGCGTCGATGGTTCCCAGCGCCGCGTTGGCGATCGAGTGCCCGCTGAAGCTACCCGTTGTCTGCGTCAACGACACGGCCGCGCCGTCTCCGCATTCGAGGCAGAACCCCGGCGAAAAACGGGTGATGTCGGACAGCTCGACATTGAAGTCAGGAAACGAGAGCGTCAGGTCCTGATGAACGTGGGCAAACAGCGGCTGTGCTTCCAGGAACACGCCGACCGGGACCGGATCCGCGGAGGCGCGAACGGCGGGCCACGCCGTGGCGACGGTCAGCACAATCACGATGCGGACGATGCCAGCTCTCCGGCGACTGCGCATACTCGCTCCTTCGCTCACCAGCGAACGGCTTGGACGACGTCAGCGCTAGAGCAAGAACCCTGCCCTTGATGGCAGCCGCAACTCGACAATTCAGTTCTCGAGCATTCAGAACGACGCTTGAGGGATTTTCTTCTTCCCGCTCAACTCCGCCTCGGTCTGCAGGATGCTGGCCTTCGCAAAGTAGGTGAAGGCGTTCCATTTGCCGTATTTGCCTGCCAATTCCGGCATGACGGCTTCAGCGAGCGCATCGCCTGAGTTCCCGTGAGCTTTCTCGTCAGAGACCAGCTTCCGCAGTGTCGCAAGATAATCCCGGAGTGTCGTCAAATCCTGGGCATTTCCCACGTCGCCGTGTCCAGGCACGAACGTGTAGTCCGGTTCGCCTTTCGCCAACACGTCGAGCGTTTCGATCCACCGCCTCGTGGACGCATCGATCAGGTTCGGCATGGTCTGGCGAAAGAGCAGGTCGCCGCAGAAGGCGATCTTTGCATCGGGAATCAGCACCACCGAGTCGCCGCCCGTGTGTCCGGGGAAACTACGCACGTGAATCTCTCGTGAGCCGAGGTAGAGATCCACGGATTCGTCGTAGACCACCGTCGGTGCCACGAATGCCTCTATCGTGGCCGTTTGTTCCGGAGTGATCTCTCCTCTGCCGGCCGACTTCAGTCCATCGCTTAGCAGCCGCCGGTTTTCGGAGTGAATCCAGGCGCGCACGTTGCGCTGCGCCAGAACAATGGCGCCTGCCTCCGCGAAGACGCCATTACCCGCGACATGGTCCAGGTGATAGTGCGTATTGATCACGAACCTGACAGGCAGCTTCGTCCGCTGACGAATCTCCGCCAGCAGCTGTCTGGCCGCGTCAGCGCTCGCGAATGTGTCGAGGACGAGGACGCCGTCATCGCCGATCACAAATCCGGCATTCACTCCGGCAGGTTCTTTGGCGCCAGGGTCGTCAATGGCGGCCCACACGTCGGGCCCGATCTGTTTCAGGTTAAATGGCGACTCCACGGGCGCCCGGGCGCACGTCGACCCCGTGATGCAGAGAACGACGCCGAAAAGGAGGGAAGGGGACACCTTCACGATGACAGGTTGGACGCCGGCCTCCGAGCCGTGGCCGGAGGAGGGTCTACGTATCCTGGGTATCAGGCGTCTGTGAGGCAATCGGCGGACGATTCGGCAGCTGCACGACAAAGGCGCTGCCTTCGCCGGGTGTCGAATGGCACGCGATCGATGCGCCCAGTTCGCGAACGCACTCCGCGACAATCGCAAGGCCGAGACCCGTTCCGCTGACGCCGAGCTCGCCATCCAGGTGCGAGTGCGCGCGGAAAAAGCGGTCGAAAATGGCGGCCTGGTCGGAATCGGGAATGCCCAGGCCGTTGTCGCGAACGGAGAGAGCGTAGGCGCCGTCGTTGTGGTCCGCGGCGATTTCGACCCAGCGCTCGGGCTTGTCCGGATCGCAATACTTGATCGCGTTCGACACCAGGTTGAGGACAACGAGCTCCAATCGCGCCGAGTCCACGACGATCGGCGGGAAGGACGCATCCACCCGGATGGTGACCGACCGTGACGCGGCCATGTCTTCGAGCTGGCGGGCCACTTCAACCGCCAACGCGTGGAGATCCGTCTCCTGCTGGCTGGGAACGTCCAGGACGTCGGTGAGCCTGGTGAGCCGTTCCAGATTCGTGACGAGGTGGGACAGGCGTTCGGTGTTCGACGAAATCGTCGAGGCGACCCGTTCGAACCGCTGCGGATCCCTTTGAACCACGGGCTGCCGGAGCATCGCCGACGCAAACATGAGAGTACCGATAGGCGTTCGCAGTTCGTGGCTCGCCATGCGGTTGAAGCTCTTGATCCGCTCGTTCCGCTCCTGAATGGTCGTCGTGTACTCGCTGACGAATGTGTCGACGGTCGTCCGCATGAGCGTACGAGTTGCGTGGGTGAGCCGCCGAAGGAGCTCGAAACACTGTTGGGCCGTCGGCTTCAGGCCGAGACGCTCCGTCTCTTCCACGACGAACGCTTCCAGGAGTTCGCCCAGGATCTCGTACTCCCGCAACAACTGGTGGACCGATGCGCGCTGGTCGTGGCGAAGCATCCCGAGCTCGCGCGCCTTGTCGATGACCGCGGCATTGGCCGCGATCTCCTCGTCCGCGGGCGCCCGCAGGTAGGTGGCGATTTCGGCGATCAGCGTCGGGATGTGATCGAGCAGACTGTCGGAGGGAAACACCTCGTTCGGCCGCACGATCAGCAACTCGTTCAAGCGGGACAGCCAAAGGCCCGCCAGCGTGAGACGTTCCGCGGCGACACGTTGCGACACCACACTCGCGTAGTTGTCCGCGGTGACTGGATTCATCGTGAAAAGTGGAATCCCAATCATACGGCACGGCTTCGCCGGGGACAACGCGCTGGCTGGCAGGGCCGACTACGGACGAGCTATTGGAGGCCGTGTCTCGCGTCGAACGGCGACGATCAAGCCTTCGGTGCCGGCAGCCGCTCGGCCGGAATGCCGAGGGCCAGCGCGACCTTGCGGAGCCAGATCTGAATAGCCTGCACGTTGGCGCTGCCGGTGCGCAGCAGCTGTTTCTGGGCCGGCGTGAGCGCTTCGAGGGCGGGATCGACGTACGCGTAACCCGTTCCTCCCTCCGGACGGATGGCGATGGGATCGGCGACGACCGGCGTCTTGAGCAGCGAGACGATCGCGAGCTCCAGCGTGCGATCGAATGACAGGCCGGTGCCCAGATCCCGATGCGCTTCCTCGATGCGCGGCTTGAGGGTGGCGTAGAGCCTCGCCGCGCCCGCCGGATCGATGGATGCGGCCGCCGCCGCGAACCGATCGTAGCGCTCGTAGCTGCGTGTATCAATCAGCAGGCGGCCGTTGCGATCCGTCACCTTGAAGCCCGCCGTGGGACGCAGGGTGCGGAGGTGCACCACCGGCGTTGGTCCCTCGGCGACGTTCGACACCACGACGGCAAAATTGCGAATCAGCCCGTCGGACATCAGCCACGCCGCCACGCTCGCCTGCGACGAGAGTTGCTTCAGGAGTTCGCGGACGAGCGGATCGGTCTGGTCGAGCGGCGGAACGGTGATGGGCGCAGGATTGCCGCCAAGCGGTCGATCGGCTCCCCTGGACGCCGTGGCCGGCGGTGTCGTCGCAACCTTGTCCGCCGAGCGTCGTTTGATGACGGCGACATACGTCGCGATGGCCGCCACGATGGCGAAGACCACGACGATGATCCATTTCGTGGTGTGCGATGGCGAGGGCCGGTTCTCGGGGCCGGACGGCGTTCGCAGCAGGTCGTAGTTCCCCACGTCCGGCGTTCGCGTGATCGACTCGGCCATATCGGTTCCCTCTCTTCATTGTCTGAGAACGGCCGCCAAAAAGGTACAGCTTTGAAATGCTGAGTCGTGACGGAAGCTGGCCCTCGCTTACTGCATGACTTGATCGGGTATCGCCGGATGGCTCGGCAGCGCGTAGACGTCCATCGGCTTCAGCGCCGTGTGCTTGTCATGCCGGTTCTGGGAGACCCAGTCGAAGTACCCGGCGGCTACGAGTTTGAGCGTGACCTTCCCCGCGGTCTTGTTCTCCCAGAACCACCCATGAATACCCGTGCTGGGGGCGACGAATGTACCGTGCCGCTCGCTCTTGTCCGCCTTGTCGTCCAGTTCGTAGCTCTCGTAGTAGTCCGTGCCTTCCTTGCCCGCGGGCTTCACATCCGGCTCGCCATGGAACTCGAAGGGGACGGGGGCGCTTGTCGTCCAGGAGTACAGGAGCCCGGCGCCCTTCTTCATGTTGTATTTGATTTCCATCCCTTCGCCTGGCGCGAGGACGATTTCGCGTGAGTCCATCTGAAAGCGGCTGGCTTGCGGGATGAACGCGCCCG
Source organism: uncultured Acidobacteriota bacterium (assembly GCA_963729215.1). Taxonomy (GTDB): domain Bacteria; phylum Acidobacteriota; class Vicinamibacteria; order Vicinamibacterales; family CAVVIG01; genus CAVQJU01. Next base: position 48,375 of record CAVSND010000028.1, read on the forward strand.
TGACCGTCGGTGCGTCGCCGTTGGCCGACGCATGCAGCTCCGGCATGATCACGGCGGTTTCGGCGGCCGCTGGCGCCGGCTTTTCTGCAGCGCTTGCAGGTGTCGCCGGTTTCTGTGAGGCGTTCGCGAGTGCCGTCAGGCCCAACGCGCGGCCCGTCCCGACCGGATCGATGCCGTATTCGGCGGGGAGCACGAAGAGCACCAGGATGATCACCGCGACGAAAAGACGCGATGACTGTCGCCGTGAGGATGGCGCGGGTCGAAGGGGCTCCGACAGGAGAAATGCCTTGATCGATGGTCACAGTTGCACCGCGTATCCCGTGAGCTGATATCCGACGAGCATGAATCCGCCAATCATGAGGAGGGTGTTTGTCGCGAACGCGTGCCGCAGAAATCCGGGACGGGTACGCCAGTAGCTCAAACCAATGAACACCGCGGTGAGCGCCAGGCCCTGGCCGATTTCCACGCCGACGTTGAAGCTCACGATATTGGCCACCAGGCCGCTCGGCGAGAGCGCGAACTCCTGAAGCTTCGTGGCCAGGCCGAATCCGTGAAACAGGCCGAACACGAGCACCGCAATTCGCGTGTCCGGCTGGAACCCGAACACCCGCCTGAACCCGTCCATGTTGTCGAACGCTTTGTACACCACCGAAAAGCCGATGATCGCGTCGACGAGGTAGGGATTGGCGTGCACGCCTCCCAGGACGCCCAGCAGCAGCGTGACGCTGTGCCCGATGGTGAAGAGGCTCACGTACAGGAGGACATCTTTCAGCCGGTAGAGAAAGAAGATGACGCCGACCAGAAACAAGCAGGTGGTCGTACCCCGTCACCATGTGCTTGGCGCCGAGATACAGAAACACGGCAACCGCCCGGCCCTGATTCGCGACGACGAACGCGGCGTCGCGCTTCGACACGTTATGAGCGAACACATCGGCAGGCAGCGCAAAGGCGAACACCAGTAGCGCGCCGAGGACCAGGAGGGACCGGGACCCTGTCGTGATCGTAGTGATCGCTGACCTCATCGTTGGAATCTGCTCCACGCCAGAGCGTAGCATGCGTGGCAACCGGAGGGAGAGGTCCGGTGGAACGTGGTTGTGTATTGGCTGGAGACAGGGGTGTCAGCGAACCGTCACGCGCCGCGATTGAGCAGGATCTTCAGGCCCCAGTACACGACAACCAGCGCCATCACAGCCAGCACGATGTTCACCAGCGTCAGCATCGAGACCTCCGTTCGATAGACGGTGCTTCAAACGTCGTGCCGCCGCGTTGAGGGGCTGGCGCTGTTCAAAGAGGCTCTTGGCCCGTCTCAAGAGATTGTGAGCGATCGATGTCGAGGTGACCAACAGGTACATATCAAGTCAGGCCGATCGCCGGTCGGACAGCCAGGCCAGGAGTCGATCGGTTGGCCAGCAGTTGACGATGCGTTCCGGCGGAATCCCCGCGAGCCTGGCGTGCGCAAGGGCGGTGGCCACGTACGCGAACTGGTCGATGGTGTGCGCGTCGCTGTCGAGCGCAAACAGGCAGCCGGCCGACAACGCGCGCCCGGCAAGCGTGAAGTCGAGATCCTGGCGGGCCGGGTCGCCGTCGATCTCCACGGCCACTCGCTCGGCCGCGGCCACCTCGAACACGGCGTTCCAGTCGGCGGCGATTCCGGCGCGGGCGGAGGAAACGCGGCCGCGGGGGTGGGCGAGCACGCGGACCATCGGGTTGCGGACCGCCCTGAGCATTCGCGGTGTTTGATCGGTCTGCAGCCGCAGTTGCGAGTGGGGCGCGGCAAGAACGAGCTCGAATTCGGCCGCCTCGTCCGCTGACAGATCCAAATCACCGTCGACGCTGATGTTCGCCTCGACGCCCTTGATGAGTCTGAACTTCCCCTCGAACGTCGCGTTCAAAGAGTCGATGGCCGTGTGCTGGGCTCGCGCCTCGTCCATCGACATGCCGCGGGCGATCTTGAGGCCGTGGGAGTGATCCGTCACAGCCGCGCGAGACCAGCCGAGCGCGATGGCTGCCGCGGCGATCTCGTCGAGGCTCGGCCTGCCGTCGCTCCAGGCGGAATGCATCTGCATGTCGCCGCGGTAGTCGGACGTCGCCGGCCCGCCAAGCGAAGAATCCTCGAGCACTTGTCTGACGGCCGCCCGGCTGAGAAAATTCGTCCGAAGGTCGCGACGACGCTGGACATCCGCGGCGCGGCCGCTCGCCGCCACGGCGCGCTCGACGGTTTCCGACGCGCCGGTTGCGAGCACCTCGAGAATCACCCGTGTCGAGGAGGGCCCGATGCCCGCGATTTTGGAGAGCTTGCCGTCTGTCCCTATCAGGTCGCCGAGTGGACGCTCGAGCTCGAACACCGCCTCGGCCGCGCGCTTATAGCCGAACGTCTTTTGCTTCGACTCCTGCACGAACGCCAGATCCTGCAGCAGGCCTTCTGCAACGCCGTTGACATCGATTTTCATCGCCGGGGGAGCTTTTGCAAGGCTGGAGCCGCGCCCGTTACGCTTCGCCATCGCATACGTTGTACATGAGACTGTCCCTCCCGGTGAAACGCTCAGCTCGCAGTTCACCGGATGTCGATTCCGGCACGGCTCGATCGACGAGATAATGGGCGGCCACAGTCGTCCGGGGAGGCGAAGATGTCGAGAAACAAGCTGATTGCGTTGTGGGTGGTTCAGGCACTGCTGGCTGCGCTGTTCCTGTTTGCGGGTGGGTTCAAGCTGGTGGCGTCAGCCGAACAGATGAAAGGGCCCATCGATCTGCCGGTCGGGTTCATCCGGTTCATTGGCGTCTGCGAAGTGCTCGGTGCGCTGGGCCTCATCCTTCCGGGGTTGCTGCGCATTCGAGTGGGTCTCACGCCGCTGGCCGCGGGCGGGCTCGTCATCATCATGATCGGCGCCACCGTGCTCAATGCCATTGGACTGGGCATCCTGATGGCGGTGCCGACGCTCGTCATCGGGATGCTCGCCGCATTCGTCGCATTCGGCCGGCGGCGTCCGCCGGCACACGGTTGACGACGTAGATGCCCGCGAGGACCAGCAGGCCGCCGACCGCCTGGACGGCCGTCAGGGACTCGCCGAGCAGCGGGACGGACAGCAGCGCCGTGAGCGGCAACTGTGCGAGAAAGCCGACCGACATCACGGTTGCCGGCAGATGTCCGAGGGCGTAGACGATGGCGAAGTACGCCGTCAGCTGGCTGATGAGACCCAGACCGATGAGAGACGCCCACGAATGCGCGGCGTACCCGCGCAGCGGCACGCCTAAGGCGAGACACACCACGAGCGAGGTCGTCACGCTGCCGAGAATGGCCAGCGAGCTGAAGGTCAGCGTGTCCATGCTGGCGCGGACGCGTTCGGTGGTCATGAGATAGGCCGCGAAGAAGACGGCGGCCGCGAGCGCGAGCATGTCGCCCGCCGCGTTCCCGAACGCCACACGGTCGCCGCTCGATGTGGCGTCGGCCGCCACGATGGCCGCGCAGCCCGTCAGCGCAAGGGCCAGCCCCCACCAGAACTTCGCCTGCGGCCGCCTGCGAAAAAAGAACCATGTGCCGAGGCCCACGAAGACCGGCGCGTTGTTGCCAAGCATCACGGCCGTCGTTGCCGACGTTTTCATGACGCCCGTGTTGTAAAGCAACAGATCGAAGCCGAAAAATACGCCGCCGGCGACCGCCAGCCATGCCGCCCTCGGCGACGGCGGTGCGAGGTCGCGCCGAGCGGCCCGCCACGGCAGCAGGACGACCGCGGCGATCGCCACCCGGTAGAACGCCGACGCAGGTCCGGACACGCCGGCCCAGCGCACGAAGATCGCGGACCAGGTCATGCCGAGCACGGCAACAGCCAGTGCCGCGTATGCGGGCCATCGTCGTGAGGCCATTGGGGGACGATGAGGATATCCGATCGGCGGACTGCTTGTAACAATTGCGGGCCGGTCGTCCGTGTAGTAGCGTCTCGCGAACCGAGATGCTCGCAAAACTGCGCGCAAACGACGCGTGGAAGTTCTTCGCAGGTACTGCCCAGGGCCGATCCGCCTCTGGCCCTCTTGTGGTGGGTTCTCGTCCTGCTGCGTGGTCTCCTGCCCGCGGTCCTCGCGATTGCAATGGGCCGGCTGGTTGGCGTCGTTCAGACAGGGGAGAGCCTGACCGGACCACTGGCGCTCGTGGGTGTCGTGTTCGTGTTGCTTCAGGTGCTTGGTCCGATCCACACCGCGGCGAGCGCGAACCTCGGCGACCGGACCGCCGCGTGGTTGTACGACCGGCTGACCGAAGCGTGCGTGCGTCCGCCCGGGATGGGCCATCTCGAGGATCCACGGCTCACAGGCGACCTGACGGTCGCCCGCGACTTCGACCTCGGCATGACGGGTCCGCCGCTGGCGACGTCGATGGACTTCACCGCGGCCGGCCTGGTCCCGATGGTCGCCGGTGTCGCGTCGGCGATCATCCTGTTCGGCTTTGCCTGGTGGGCGCCCATTGTCCTCGGCGGCGCGTGGATCGCGACGCACTGGCTGCTGCGTGAAAGCGCGGTGTGGCGAGATCGCAACACGGACGAGGTGCGCGGCGCCCAGCGCGATGCGGACTATGCGTTCCGCCTCGCCGTGGATCCGCCGGCGAGCAAGGAACTGCGGATGTTCGGCCTCGTGGGCTGGACGATCGACCGATTCATCGCCCGGCGCACGCGTCTCCACGAACTTCAGTACGCCGCCACGCGCCTGCGCGAGCGTCCGGTGATCTGGAGCGTGCTGATCGTGACGGCGGCGAACGTCATGGTGTTCGCGGCGCTCGCCAGCGGGGCCGCCGCGGGACGCGTGACGCTTGGCGAAGTTGTCGTGTTTGCCCAGTGCGCGGTCGGCACGTCCGCCATTGCGTTCGGTGGTTTGAGCTGGGTCCTCGACGGATCGGCGGCGCCGGTCGCAGCCGTTCTTCGTCTCGAGGCGGCAATGGCCCCGGCGGGAGCGCTGGCTTCTGGACGGCGCCCGGCCGCAACGTTACCGGCCCGCGAGATTCGATTCCACGACGTCACTTTTGCCTATCCCGGTGGGTCGCCCGGTACTCGATGGTCTGGATCTCACGATTCCGGCCGGTACGTCGCTCGCGATCGTCGGCCAGAACGGCGCCGGCAAGACCACGCTGGCGAAGCTGTTGTGCCGGCTCTACGACCCTCAATCGGGCGCGATCGAAGTGGACGGCGTCGATCTGCGTGAGCTCGACATCGCGCCCTGGCGCGCACGCCTCGCAGTCGTCTTCCAGGATTTCATTCGCTTCGAATTGCCGATGCGCGACAACGTCGCGCCGTCCGGCGCGCCAGACGCTGCCATCCTGGCGGCGCTCGAGTCCGCCGGCGCGGCCGGCCTCGCCGGGCTCGACACCGTGCTGGCCCGCGGATACGAGGGTGGCACGGACCTGTCCGGCGGGCAGTGGCAGCGCGTCGCGCTGGCGCGCGCCCTGTGTGCCGTGGGACAGGGCGCCGGCCTGGTGCTGCTGGATGAACCGACGGCGCAACTGGACGTTCGCGGTGAGGCGGAAATCTTCCAGCGCCTCCTCGCCGCAACCAGGCATTGCACGACGATCCTGATCTCGCATCGCTTCTCGACGGTCCGGCACGCCGATCGGATTTGCGTGCTCGAACGGGGCCGCGTGATCGAGCTCGGGACACACGATGAATTGATGGCGCGGGGCGGGCGCTACCGCACGATGTTCGATTTGCAGGCGCAGAGGTTTGGCGCTACCGAAGACGAGGAAGGGGCGAGTTACGATGTCCTCGCCTGATCGAGCGCCGGGAAAAAGCCTCCGGCCGGACTCAGGGGATGGCGTATGCCCAGCACAGCGGAATCGACGAGCCGGCATCCGGCTGTGCGGAACAGTACTTCGTGATCGCGCGTTCGGTCTGCGAGCGGGCCGAGCGGTCCTGGAGGTGCTTTTTTGCGGATCGAGCCAGGCCGCCGGGGTCGACGCTCGTCACGAACAGCGGGGGCGTATTGCCGGGGGTGCCCTCGATGTGAGCCAGCATCGATGGCGCCTGACGCGTGATAGCCGGCGTGTCCCAGAGCGGGATGTCGAACAAGTCGTCCAGCGGACGCCGCTCCTGGATGTGAATGCTGAAGTCCGGCTGGCGGTACTCGAAGGTCAGCTTCGGCGATGGTTTCTGAAGGGCTGCGCGCACGCGCTCGACGGAAACCGGCACCGTCTGCTGCGCCGACGCCGGGGTCGTGGCGGCCCCGATCAGCGTCGCGGCAAGCACGCAGATCGCACTCCGGCGCATGCGGTTAAGACGTCGCGGCTGATCGTTCGGCCGGCTCAGGGAGGCTCTCATGGCATCGTCGGGTAAGCACGACGACCTGCCGCCGATGTTACCGTCCATGTGGCGGCTGTGCAAGTTGGGCTATCGCTTCGAGCCCCGGCTGATGCTCGTCGCGTTCGCGCTGTCGCTGTTGATGGCGCTGCCTGATGCGCTGCTCGCGCTCTGGTTCAAATTGATCGGCGAAGCTCTGCTGGAGCGCAACGTCAGCCTGTTGCGTATCGCGGCGTTCGCGCTGGCTGTCTCCTCGACGGCGACGTGGTTCCTGAGCACCGTGAGCACGCGAATCCAGCGGCGGTTCCGCGACCGGGTCACGATCGCGCTCGAGGCGCACGTGGCGAAACTCCAGGCGTCCGTCGCGACAATTGCCCACCAGGAGCGTCCGGACTATCTCGACCGGCTCGCGATGCTCAGGGATCAGGTGTTCGTCCTCGACCACATGTACATGTCGGTGTTCTCGACGTGCGGGTGGATTGTTCGGCTCGCCGTGACGATTGGCCTGCTGATGTCGATTCATCCGGCGCTCGTCCTGCTGGCCGTGTTCGCCGCGCCGACCGCGCTGACCTCGATGTGGCGGCCCGGCGTCGAGCGCGTGGCCCAGCAGCGGGCCGCGCCGTTCAACCGCCTGGCGCGCCACCTGTTCACGACGGCGACGACGGCGCCGGCCGGCAAGGAAGTGCGCGTCACCGGCATCGGCAACCGGCTCGTGGCGGAGCGCCGCGAGGCGTGGGAGTCCGGGTTCGGCCCGGTGTCCGCAGTCCGGTGGCGATCCGCCTGGTGGCATACGCTGGCGTGGGCGATCTTCGGTGCCGCTTACATCGCGGCCGTCGTGTTCGTGTCGCTCGGCCTCCGCGCGCCGGCCGGCGACGTCCTGCTCGTCCTGGCGGCGGGTTCGCGCCTGTCGGCCTACGTTGGCGCCACGGTTGGGGAGCTCGGCTTCCTGACGGGGTTCTGGGCGTACGGCGCCAGGCGGCTCGCGTGGCTCGAGGACTACGCCGCGTCACTTGTGGCTCGCGCCGACCTGCCCGTACCAGCCCGGCTCGAGCAGGGCATCCGTTTCGATCACGTGTCGTTTGCGTACCCGGGCACCGAACGGCTGGTCCTCGAGGATGTGAACCTGGAACTACCGGCGGGGGCCGTTGTGGCCGTCGTAGGAGAGAACGGTGCGGGCAAGAGTACGCTCGTGAAACTCCTGGCCAAACTGTACGAGCCGACGTCCGGGCACATCCTCGTCGACGGATCCGACCTCGGCCGCATGCACGCCGCTGAATGGCGCGAGCGGCTGACCGGCGCATTTCAGGATTTCTTTCGCTTCGAGTTCAGGGCCCGTCACACGGTCGGCGTCGGGGACATTCCCCGACTCGAAGACGAACCCGCCGTCGTCACGGCCGTCGCACGAGCCGGCGCAGATGACGTAGTCGTCAAGCTCAAGGCGGGCCTGCAGACACAACTCGGGCCCACGTGGCCTGGCGGTGTCGAGGTGTCGTTCGGCCAATGGCAGAAGCTCGCGCTCGCGCGCGGGTTCATGCGCGATCACCCGCTGCTGCTCGTGCTCGACGAGCCGACGGCCGCACTCGACGCCGAAACCGAGCACGCGCTGTTCGAGCGATACGCCGCCGCCGCGGGCGGTGAGACGCACGACGCCGCGCGGGCCGACGGCCGCATCACGATCCTGGTCTCGCACCGCTTCAGCACGGTCCGCATGGCGGACATCATCGTCGTGCTCGACGGGGCGCGCGTCGTCGAGGTCGGCTCGCATGACGATCTCGTGGCCCGAGGCGGTCAGTACTCAGAGCTTTACGGCATTCAAGCCGCGGCCTACCGATGATTGCGTTCTCGATTACCTCCGAGGGACGCCGGGCCTGGCTCCCGGGCGTCTTCGACTACCAACGCTGATAGACTGCGGCCTGCATTCGGAGGTCCAGGTGGGGGAGCGCGGGGTTCGACGGCGCACGGTGCTGAAAGGCGGCGTGGCGCTGCTGTTTGTGAAGCCTCAGGCCAGTCAGGCACAAAGCGACGCGGCATCCATTCGACCGAAGGAAGGCGACTTCCTCGTCAAGGTCGGCGATCCAGGCGCGACGCCCCAGATGCCATTGACGCCGGACGACATTCCCCTCGGCGCCATACAGACGATGGCGTGGCCGATGGATCCGATGGACGGCACGGTCCGCAGCGCGTCGCGGCTGAACCGCATCCTGCTTGTCCGTTTCACTCCCGAGAAGTTGAGCCCCGAAACGCTGCTCCGCGCCGCGGACGGCGTCGTCGCATACACGGCGATCTGCACGCACACGGGTTGCGAGGTCATCGACTGGCACGCCGACGAGCAGCTCCTGTCGTGTCCCTGTCACTATTCCAAGTTCGATCCGAAGGATGGTGCGCGGGTGGTCGACGGACCGGCTCCGCGAACGCTGCCGGCCTTGCCGCTTCAGACGGTGAACGGGAAACTGGTCGTGGCGAAGCCATTCCTCACCCGCGTCGGTTTCGAGCAGGCGTAGTCGTGCCCCGCGCAAATCAAGGAGAGACCTGATGGACAGGATGAACGTCGTCGGCGGAGCAATGGCGGCGGGTGCGCTCGCCATGACCGCGTTGCTTTCGGCGCAACAGGCCGCGCCGGCGCCCGTGCCTTCCATTCTCCAGACCTACAAATCCGTCACGGCCGAACGCCTGAAGAAGCCCGAGGACGGCGACTGGCTGACGGTACGCAGAACCTACGACGGATGGGGCTACAGCCCTCTCGCGCAGCTGACGCCGGCGACCGTCGCCAGGCTGCAGCCCGTGTGGGTGTTCGCGACCGGCGAACGGAGCGGTCATCAGGCGCCGCCGATGGTGAACAACGGCGTCATGTTCGTCGCCACTCCCGGGAACCAGGTGATCGCGCTCGACGCGAAAACCGGCGCCCAGCTGTGGCGGTACCGGCGGCCGCTCTCGGACGAGGTGATCCAGCTGCATCGCACCAGCAGGGGCCTTGGGCTGTACGGCAACAAAGTGTTCTTCGCGGCGGCCGAAGCCGTGCTCGTCGCGCTTGACGCGACGACGGGCCGGGAAGTGTGGACGACGAAAGTGGACGAGAATCGCAACGGCTATTACATGTCGGTCGCGCCGCTCGTCGCCGACGGCAAGGTGATGGTCGGTGCGTCCGGCGGCGAGCTCGGCGTTCGCGGCTTCGTCGCCGCGTTCGATCCGGAGACGGGAAAACAGCTCTGGAAGGTCTACACGGTGCCCGCCCCGGGACAGCCGGGCAGCGAAACCTGGCCGCGCGGCGATCAGTGGAAGACGGGCGGCGGATCGGTGTGGGTCACCGGCAACTACGATCCGGAGACCAACCTGGCTTACTGGGGCACGGGAAACGGCGGCCCGTGGATGGGCGATCAGCGCCCGGGCGACAACCTCTACACATCGTCCACGCTGGCGATCGACGCCGCCACCGGCGCCATCAAAGGCCATCACCAGTATCACCCCAACGATTCGTGGGACTGGGATGAAGTGTCGCCGCCGATCCTCGCCGACTACACGCGCAACGGCCGAACGATCAAAGGCCTCATCGACGTGGCGCGCGACGGGTATCTGTGGTTCCTCGAACGGTCGAACGGTCCGATCACGTTCATCGAAGGCACGCCCTTCGTGAAGCAGAACGTGTTCAAGAGCCTCGACCCCAAGACAGGCCGGCCCGACGTCGACCCGGATCACAAGCCAGGCACCGGCAAGCAGGCGACGTTCTGTCCGTCGCTCTGGGGAGGAAAGAACTGGCCGCCCGTGGCGTTCAGCCCGAAGACGCGGCTGCTCTACATCCCGGCGAACGAAAATCTGTGCGAGACGATGACCGGCGCGCCCGTGTCGTATTCACCGGGCCAGCGCTACGTCGGCGCGACCTATACGTTTTCGATCGCCGCGGGAGCCGATCACGTCGGCGAAGTGCAGGCGTGGAACGTGGATACCGGTAAACGGGTGTGGACGCACACCTACCCGACGTCGCCGAACTGGGGCCCGATGCTCGCCACCGGCGGCGGACTGGTGTTCTCCGGTGGAACCAACGACCGCGAATTCCACGCGTTCGACGCCGCGACGGGGAAGCTGCTGTGGAAGTTCCCGACCAACTCCGGCATCATCGGCCAGCCGACCTCGTTCCTCGCCGCCGGCAAGCAGTACGTCGCGGTGCAGTCCGGCTGGGGCGTTGACTCGCAGGGAATGGAGACGCAGCTGAACGCGCTGCGGCCGGGCAGCTTTCCCGAGGTCCCCGAGGGCGGGGCCATCTGGGTGTTTGCGATCAAGTAGAGAACACGGAGACGGGTTTAACGCGGAGATCGCAGAGATCGCGGAGGTTCGGCAGGGTAAGTAAGAGACTCTGCGATCTCCGCGATCTCTGCGTTAAGCTCGTCTCCGCGCTCTCGCTACCGGCGCTTCGAGGCGCGCCGCTTCGGCTCTTCGACCAGCGCGGCTTCGCGGGCGATCATGACCTCGGTGGATTTGATGATGGCCACGGCTTCGTCGCCGCGGCGCAGCTTCAGATCGTGAATCGCGTCGCCGGTGATCACGGCGGTGAGCCGCTGATCGCCGATGCGCAGCCGGATCTGACCGAGGAGCCCGTCGCTTCGCACTTCTTCGACGAACCCCCGCAGCCGGTTCCGTCCGCTGAGCGCCACGATCAGGCCGGTGGTCCCGGTCCGATGTTGGGCGGGGGCGGCCTCGGGGGTCTGCCTCGCGACGAACCGGTCGATTTCGCTGTCCGCAATCCGATGGTGCCCGCCAGCGGTCTGGGTGGTGCGGATGCGGCCCTGGTAGATCCACTGCTTCAGCGTCGAATAACCAATGCCGAGCCGGTCGGCTGCCGCGCGTACGGTCAGAAGCGCCATGAAACCCTTGGTCCTTTCAGCGACGAATCAGCTTGAATCGTATCATGATGAAACGATTCGAAACGAGTGCGTCTTGATGATGAGCCACACCGGGTCGCCGGCGGCGAGGGCGAGCGCGTCGCGCGCGCCCGGGGTCAGATGCACGGCGAATCGCGCGCCCGCGTCCACGGTGGCGTGTACGGTGGGCCCCTCCCGGGTCAGCGAGGTCAGCTGGCCGCGCAGCACGTTTCGGGCGCTCAGATTCCGCGGCTCTTCGGTCGCGAGCAGGATGTCGCCGGCCCGAATCGCCAGCCGGACGGGCGAACCCTCTTCGCCGTTGGCCAGTGGCGCTTCGACCTCGGTGGCGCTCGCTGCCGCCAGTCAGCCGGCACTGCATCGTGCCGGCCTCCGGGCGGCGTTCCACGATCACGCCGGTGAACAGGTTCTCGAAGCCGGCGAGCTGTGCCACCGACGCGGACGTTGGCGAGTCGAGGACCTCATGTGGCGTTCCGCTCGCGGCGATCCGGCCGCCCTCGAGCACGATGACGCGATCGCCGAGGGCGAAGGCCTCGCGATGGGCGTGCGTGACGTACAGGATCGGAATGCCGTGGGCGGCAGTTCCAGGCCCGCAGGTCGTCGATAATCCTGGACGCCGTCGCGTGATCGAGGGCGGTCAGCGGTTCGTCGAGGAGCAGCACCGACGGATCGGTCACCAGCGAACGCGCCAGCGCGACGCGCTGGCGTTCACCGCCCGAGATGGCCGACGGCCGGCGCGACAGCAGGTGCGCGATGTGGAAAGAGTCGGCCGCCGCGCGCGCCCGGACGGAACGCTCCGTCGCGGGAAGGTGGGCGAGGCCGTACTCGATGTTGGCGGCAGCGGACATGTGCGGAAAGAGCGCGAGCGACTGAAAGACGTAGCCGATCCGGCGCTGGCCCGCAGGAACGCTCTCCGCCGTCGCCGAGTTGAAGAGCCGTCGATCGCCGATCGAAATGTGGCCGGCTTCCGGATCGGTGAGGCCGGCGACCGTTCGCAACAGCGTGCTCTTGCCCGACCCCGACTCGCCGAAGACGATCGTGATACCGGGCGGCGCTTCAAACGACACGTCGAGCGTGAACTCGCTGGACAGCCGCTTCCGCGCGATGACGACGAGCTTCGCCGTCGTGTCGATTGAACTGAAGCCGCTGACATTGCTCACAGCGGAGTGACCGACCAGGGCCGGCGTCGGAGGCCGTAGACCGCCGCCAGCACCAGGAAGGAGAAAGCCAGGAGCACGAGCGCCGTCCGGTTGGCGGCGTCGTACTGCAGGGCCTGCACCTGATCGTAGATGGAAATGGAAATCGTCCGTGTGACGCCCGGAAGATTGCCGCCCACCATCAGCACGACGCCGAACTCGCCGATCGTGTGCGCGAAGCTGAGGATGACGCCGGCCAGAATGCCTTCAATCGAGAGCGGCAGCGTGATGCGGACGAATGTCCGCCACCTCGAGGCGCCGAGCATCGCGGAGGCCTCGAGCAACGCCGTGTCGACGCTGCTGAAGGCGGCGCCGATCGGCTGGACCGCGAACGGCAAGCTGTATAGAAGTGGAGGCGAGCACCAACCCTTCGAACGTAAAGGCGAGGCCGTGCCCTGTCCACTCCGTCCAGATCCGGCCCACGGGGCTGCGCGAACCGATGGAGACGAGGACGTAGAACCCCAGCACGGTCGGCGGCAGCACCAGGGGCAGGGCGACGAGGGCCTCGACCAGGAACGTCCACCGGCGGCGGGCGAACGTGAGCCAGTGCGCGAGCGGCAGGGCGATGAACAGGAGTATCGCCGAGACGAGCGCGGCGAGCTTGACGCTGAGGGCGATCGCGGTCCAGTCCATCGATCAGCGTGGACCGGCCGCACGCTGCGGCTCGAGAAAGCCGGCGTCTCGCATCGTCTTCACACTGTCCGGCCGGTCGAGAAACGCGAGGAACTGGCGGGCGGTCTCTTTCCGTGTCGAAGCCTTGAGGACGACGGCCGCCTGTTCAATCGACGGGTAGAACGAAGCGGGCACGTCGACATATGCGCCGGCGCCGCGAAGCGCAGGCGACAGCGCGAGCGAGAGCGCCAGCAGGCCAATCTCCGCGTTGCCCGACTGCACGAACTGAGCGGCCTGAGAGATGTTCTCTCCGAGCACGAGCTTCGGCCGGACGCGGTCGTAGAGCCGTTCGTGGGTGAGCGCGGCCACCGCCGCACGACCGTACGGCGCGTGCTCCGGGTTGGCGATCGCGATCCGGCGGATTCGCTCGTCGGTGAGAACACTGAGGCCGTGCCCGAGATCGACGCCGGCGCTCGTCGGGGCGTATACGACGAGCGTTCCGATCGCATACGGTCTCAACGTGCCAGGCTCGGTCAGCCCCGCTTTCTCGAGTTGCCGGGGATAGTCGACGTCAGCAGAGAAGAAGACGTCGAAGGGCGCGCCGTTCCGGATTTGCGAGAAGAAATTGCCGGACGATCCGAATGTCAACGCGACATGGCGGCCCGTTTCGCGCTCGAAGCGCTCGGCCAGCCCCGGCATGACCGACTGCAGGTCGGACGCGGCCGCAATGGCCAGGGCCCCCGGCGCCTGCGCTCTGCCCGCCGCGGTCCACAGTCCTGACGCCGCGATCGTCAGCCAGAGTGCCAGAAAGCGTCTATGCGACATTGCGAATATGAGCGATTATAGCCGAATTATCGACGCGCTTGGGCGGGCTGGAGCCGTTTCCATTCTGGCGTGCCGTAGCGGCCGGCTTCAGCCGGCCGACGAACGTCCGCCTCAAGGCGGACGCTACGGCTGACACGCTCTAGAAGTTGTACTTGATCGCGAGCTGGACGACGCGAGGGTCGAGGGCCGTCGTAATCGTCCCGAAGTTGGCCGCGCCCAATACCCACGACGCCGGGGCGCTGAGGTTCACGGTGTTCAGCAGGTTGAAGATCTCGGCGCGGAACTCGAGCGACTGGCCGGACGCGACCGGCACGCGCCGGATGAAGGACAGATCGACGTCGCGATACGACGGCCCCCGCACCGGGTTGCGCGACGCCGTGCCGATGGTGAAGATCGGCGCGGTGGAAAACGCCGCGGTGTTGAACCAGTGCGAGAACGTCCGCTGATCGGCCGGCAGCGTCGGATCCCCGACCAGGTTCGGGCGCTGCGTGCCGAAGCCGGCGAAGGCGTTGAAGTTGGTCGTCTGCGTGACGGCCACGGGAATCCCGGACTGGAGCGTCACGAGGCCGACCACCGACCAGTCGCTCACGATCGCGCCCACCACGCCGTGCGGCTCGTGGGCGCGCCTGGCGCCGTACGGCAGATCCCAGATGACCGACGAGACGAAGACATGCGGGATGTCGCCGTTCGAGTAATCGCGTTCGAGCGAGCGATTGAAGCTGTCCGCCACCGGGAAGTTGGCCACCGGGCCGGTGAGAATCGAGGCGTCGAACACCGAGGACGCGTCGTCCATCAGCTTCGAATAGGTGTAGGCGGCGGAGTATTGCAATCCGCGTGAGAGGCGCTGCCGCACGCTCAGTTCGAGCCCGTCGTACCGCGTGGTGCCGACGTTGTTGCGGTACAGGCTCACCGTCGTGTACTCGGGGAACGGCTTCAGCAGCTGCGCGCGCGTGATCGTCGGATCGCCGAGCGACGAGGAGCGCGGGATGATGCCGAAAAAGGGGTTCGTCACGCGCTGCTGCAGCGGCGCCCCGATCGCCAGCTGGCTGGCGGTCAGCTGGTTCTGGTTGGAGTCGGGCAGGCCGACGTTCTTGATGATCGACCCCACATACGCCGCTTCGAACGTCGTGTTCGGCGACAGTTCGCGCTGCACCGACACGTTCCACTGCTGAACGTATCCGGAGCCGAGGCCGGCGTTGACCGAGAACACGCCCTGGCCGAGACCAGCGGTCGGCGTTGGCGAGATCGGTGCGACGCTTGGTCCGCCCTGCAGCACGAACGCCGGCGTGATGTTGTCCAGGGTGCGCTGGGTCACCGTCTGCAGGAACGGGAACGTCGGCGTCGTAAACGGCGTCGTGATGCCCGCCATCTCGATCCACACGAGGCCGTAGCCCGAGCTGACGATGGTCTTGTCCGTCAGCCGGTAGACGGCGCCGAGACGCGGGCCGAAATTGTTCTTTTTCAGCGGCCGCACCGGCTCATCGCCAGGATACTCGAGCTGCTGCGTCTGCAGGTTGAAGACGGCGGTCTGTCCGTTGATTTCCGTCGACGGGAAATTCAGCGTGTAGCGCAGTCCCGGGTTCACGGTCAGCCGATCGGAGATCTTCCAGTCGTCCTGGATGAAATATTCCTGGAAGTGCGCGCGCTCCTGGATCTGCGAGTTTTGCAGGTCGATCGAAAAAGTCTGGACCTGGCCAAGGAGGAAGCTCGCCAGCGGTGTCCCGGTATTCGCCGAGTTCGTCGGCAGATCGGTGAACAGGTTGCTGAACGAGAACAGCCCGGTCGGGTAGGGCGGCTGGACGACGTTCAGCCGCTCCCATCGCCAGTCGAGGCCCATCTTGAGCGAGTGGCGCCCTTTCACCCACGACAGCGAGTCGGCGACTTCCGACACGCTGGTGTGGAAGTCCGACGCCGTGTTCATCGGCGAGCCCAGTTGCTGGTAGCCGGCGATCTGGAACGTCGGCAGCGTGTTGGGAAACTTCGCGGTCGACGGGATGCCCGGGATGTTCAACGCGTTGCCCGCCGACGCGGTCAGCTGGGCGGCCGTGCGGCCGACGGTGCGGCTCGTTTGCCCGATGCGGATCTCGTTGAGCATGGTGTTGGAGAACGTGTGCTGGTAGTTGGAGGCGAAGGACCAGGCGGTCGTGTCCTGCGGCCCCAGGGTGCCGGCGGTGACGCCGCTTCCTTCGGGCAGTGGTGTCACCGGCACGAAGCCGTCGCGGAAATACGAGAGACGGCCGAAAGACCGAATCACGGTTTGACGGAAAGCGGTGGTCGAGGCGCACATCCCACTGGTCCTGGTTGTCGACTTCGCCCAGCGTTCTCGAATAGTTGTTGGCGGTTCCGGACGAGGTCGGCAGCGGGTATCGCTGCAGCAGCGACACCGCGACGGGATCCATGCGCCCCGTGGGAATGACGTTGCCCGGGAATGGGGACCGGCTGTTCCCGACGGTCGTCGCGGGGTCGTAGATCGCCGGCACCTTTCCGGCGATGGCTTCCGTAAAGATGCCCTGCCGCTGGAGCACCGTCGGTACCGTCGACGTCACCGTGCGGCCGATCGTCTGACGCTGGCCCTGGTAGTCCACGAAGAAAAATGTGTGGTCCTTGACGAGCGGCCCGCCGAACGTGCCGCCGTACTGGTTGCGCCGGTAGTCCGGTTTGGTCTGGAGCGCCGTCTGGAAGAAGTTCGTCCCGTTCAGCGCCTCGTTGCGGAAAAACTCGAACGCGTTGCCGTGGAAGGCGTTGCCGCCTGACTTGGTCGTGAGGTTGATGACGCCGCCATTGAACCGGCCGAACTCGGCCGGCGGGCTGTTGCTCTCGATCTTGAACTCCTGGATGGCATCGATGATCGGGAAAAACGCCACCTGTCCCGGCTCCGGCTGCAGCACGGAGATGCCGTCATAGAGGTATTCGTTCGTGCGCGGCCGCCCGCCGTTAATCCGGGGCAACTGCGTGCCGGGGGGCAGGGCGACGCCCGGCGCAAGCGTCGCCAGTGTGATGAAGGATCTGCCGTTCAGCGGCAACTGCACGACCTGCTCGTTCTCGATCACGGCGCCGAGGCTGTGGGATTCGGCCCGCAGCAGCGGCGCATCGCCCTTGACTGTCAGCTGCTCGCGAATGTCGCCGACGCTCAACCGGAGGTCGAGTCGAATCGTCTGTCCGGTGGCCGCCTGAATGCCTTCCCGGCGAAGCGGCTTGAAGCCGTTCAGTTCGACGTCGACGCGGTATTCGCCAGGCAACAGGCCAGGCGCGGTGTAGACACCGTCTGACGTCGTCGCGACGATTCGCTGGCGGTTGGTCTCCGTGTTGGTCACCGTCACAGTCGCGCCGGGAACGGCCGCGCCGGCCTGGTCCCGGACGACCCCGGTAATGGCTGTGCTCGAAACCTGCGCCGAGACGGGGGATGAGAGAGCGGCAGTCAGGCATATGGCCGCGATGAAAGAGCGAGGGATACCCACGACGAACACGCGCATCAGGCCTCCAAATCGGGATTTCCGAACGGCGCGTTACTGTACTTCGACCAAAAGCAGGATTCAAATCACCTTGAACCGGCTTGAGATGACCGTAAATCGCGGTGGGACAGCCCGCCGGTGGAGCGTGCAATGGCGCGCTGAAGGCGGCACATCCTTCGAGGCCTATGCCCCGATTGGGCTATGCGTTCCGGCGACACCTACGTGAGATATTCGCCCCTGGCTTTGACCGGGTTTTGCTTAGGCGTTTGATACGCGTTCTGTTACATTTTGCGGTGGATAAGACCGTCCGGAAACGGCGCGGTCAGAGGTGCGTCCGGCCGTTGACGCAGCTGGGCATTTTGGCGGAGGGACATGAATGGGTAAGGGCGTGGTGGCGCTCGCCGGGGCGATGTGGGTCCTGTCCGTGGGCTCAAGCGTTCCGCTTGCCGCGCAGGCTGCGGCGGGTGCGGCCGGAGGCGCCGATCACGGTGCGGTCGTCACCAAATACTGCGTCAGCTGCCACAACGATCGCGCGAAGGTCGGCGGTCTCTCCCTCGAGAAAGCAGACATCGGGAATCCTGCCGCGGATGCCGACACCTGGGAACGTGTCGTGCGAAAAGTGCGCGTCGGGATGATGCCGCCGCAGGGGTCGCCTCAGCCCGATCAGGGATCGCGCGCGTCGCTCGTGTCCTACCTCACCACGTCGCTCGATCAGGCCTCGGCCGGGCATCCGAATCCGGGCCGGCCGCTCGTGCATCGGCTGAACCGGGCCGAATACGCGAACGCCATCCGCGATTTGCTTGCGCTCGATGTCGACGCCTCGGCGCTGCTGCCGCCAGACGATGCGGCGTACGGGTTCGACAATATCGCCGACGCGCTGGGTGTCTCGCCGGTGCTGCTCGAGCGGTATCTGGCGGCCGCCGGCAAAATCAGCTCGCTTGCAGTCGGCGATCCGGGCCTCGGCCCGGCCGGCGAAACGTTCCGCATTCGTCAGGACGCCTCGCAGGACATTCACATCGAGGGCCTGCCGATCGGAACCGTCGGCGGCATCCTGGCGAAAACGACGCTGCCGCTCGACGGCACGTACGACTTCTCGATTCGCCTCTTTCGTACGAACCTCGGCGTCGTCCGTGGCCTCGAGTACGAACACCAACTCGAATACACGGTGGACGGCGCGCGCGTTCACCTGTCAAAGGTCGGGGGCGAGGAGGACTTCAGGGCCAACCTGAAGAACATGACGAAGGCCGGCGATGATGTGGAAGCGCGGGCGCATATCCGCATCCCGCTCAAGGCCGGCCCGCATGTCATCACGGCCGCGTTCCTCGAGCGGACGGACGCGATCAACCCGCTGCGGCTCCAGCCGTTCATCCGCAGCTCGAACGACACCCTCGACACGATTGGTCATCCGCATCTCGACACGTTCACGCTGACAGGTCCGTTCGACGCGACGGGACCGGGCGACACGCCGAGCCGGCGGAAAATCTTCACGTGCCGGCCTTCGCCAGGCGTGACCGAAGACGCGTGCGCGCGTCGCATCGTCTCGACGCTGGCGCGGCGCGCCTATCGCGGGCAGGCCAGCAGTGCGGACCTGGAGCGCCTGCACGAGTTTTTCGTCGTCGGCCGGAAGCAGGGCACGTTCGACACCGGGATTCAGACCGCGCTGCAGCGCATTCTGGCCAGCCCGAAGTTCTCCTTCCGGGTCGAGCGCGACCCGGCCGGTGCGCTGCCGGGGACGGTGTACCGCATCAGCGACCTCGAGCTCGCGTCGCGGCTGTCATTTTTCCTGTGGAGCAGCATCCCCGACGATCAGCTGCTGCGCGTGGCGGGGCAGGGCACCCTCCACACGCCGGCCGTGCTGAATCAGCAGGTGCGGCGCATGCTCGCCGACGAGAAGGCCGACGCGCTTGTCGGCAATTTCGCGGGCCAGTGGCTCTACCTCCGCAACCTGAAAAGCCTGCAGCCGAACTCGCTCGAGTTTCCCGACTTCGACGACAACCTGCGCCAGGCGCTTCAGCGCGAGACGGAGCTGTTCTTCAGGAGCATCGTCCGGGAGGACCGCAACGTCGTCGATCTGATGACCGCGGATTACACCTACCTGAACGAGCGGCTGGCGAAGCACTACGGCGTGTCGAATATCTACGGCAGCCACTACCGGCGTGTCACGTTGACCGACGAAGCCCGGAAGGGGCTGCTCGGCAAGGGCGCGATCCTGATGGTGACGTCGCACGCCGACCGGACGTCGCCCGTCGTGCGCGGCAAATGGGTGCTGGACAACCTGCTCAGCGCGCCGGTGCCGCCCATGCCGAACAACGTGCCGCCGCTCAACGAGGACGCAAACCGGGGCGGCAAGATCCTCACGATGCGCGAGCGCATGGAAGAGCACCGCAAGAATCCCGTCTGCGCGAGCTGTCACAAAATCATGGATCCCATCGGCCTGTCGATGGAGAACTTCGACGCCGTCGGCGCGTGGCGGACCCGCGACGGCGGGACGCTCGGCAGCCCCATCAACGCCTCGGGTGAACTGCTCGACGGCACGAAGGTGGACGGTGTGGTGACGCTGCGGCAGGCGCTGCTTCGGCAGCCGGATCTCTTCGTGGGAACCGTGGCGGAGAAGTTGATGATTTATGCCCTCGGGCGCGGTCTCGCGTCGTACGACCAGCCCGAGGTTCGCCGCATCGTCCGCGAATCGGCCGGTCAGGATTACCGTTTTTCGTCTCTGATTATGGGCGTCGTGAACAGCACGGCGTTTCAGAAGCGCGCAAAAGTATCGACGGATATCGAGAATCCAGCCGTCAGGGCCGCAGCCAACTGACGGTTACTCGCACAACCAAGGAGCCCGTGACCATGTTCATCACAAAGCTGTCGTTACCCCGGCGGACGTTCCTGCGCGGCATGGGAGTCACTCTCGCGCTGCCGCTGCTCGAATCGATGGTGCCGGCGCTGACGGCCACGGCGAAGACGGCGGCCAACCCGCAGCGCCGTTTCGGGGCGATCTTCGTGCCGCTGGGTGAACGGCCGGGCTACTGGACGCCCAAGGCGGCCGGCGCGAACTTCGAGTTCACGCCGATTCTGAAGCCGCTCGAACCGTTCCGCGATCACGTGACGATCGTCTCCGAGCTGTGCGACCCGCTCGACGGGCACGCCACCACCGTGGCCGCGTGGCTGAGCGGCGTCATCCCGAAGCGGACGATCGCGGAAGACGTGCACAACGGCGTCACGATCGACCAGGTCATCGCGAAGCAGATCGGCGGCGACACGGTGTACCCGTCGATCGAGCTCGCCACCGAGGATTTCACCGGCTACGTCGGGGGCTGCGACACGCAGTATGCCTGCGCCTACATGAACACCCTGTCGTGGGCGAACGAGAAGACGCCGCTGCCGATGGAAATCAATCCGCGCGTGACCTTCGAGCGGATGTTCGGCCGCGCCGGCACGAGCGCCCAGCGCCTCGCGCGCATGCAGACCGACCGGAGCATCCTCGACTCGGTCCGGGACGACGTGAAGGACTTGCAGGGCGGGCTCGGGCCGAAGGACAAGTCGCGGCTGAGCGACTACCTCGAGAACGTGCGCGAGATCGAAGCGCGCATTCAGAAAGCCGAAAAGCAGGCGACGACGACCGTGGCCGTGCCGGACGCGCCGATCGGCGTGCCGGAGTCGTTCGAGGATCACGTCGGCCTGCAATTCGATCTGCTCGCCCTGGCCTACGAGGCGAACGTCACGAAGGTGTTCACCTTCATGATGAGCCGCGATGCCAGTCAGCGCGTGTACCCGAACATCGGCATCGCCGAGCCGCACCACTCGATGTCGCATCACGGCAACAACCCGGAGAAGATTTCGAATCTGGTCAAGCTGAACACGTATCACATGGCGCTGTTCGCCAAGTTCGTGAAGAAGCTGAACGACACGCCGGACGGCGACGGCTCGCTGCTCGATCATTCGCTGATCCTGTATGGCAGCGGCATGAGCGAAAGCGACATCCACTCGCGTCTCAACATCCCCACGGCCATCGTTGGCGGCGGAGCGGGCCTCGTGAAGGGCAACCGCCACATCCAGGCGGCGAAGGAAACGCCGATCGCCAACCTGATGCTCGATTTCGCCAACAAGTTCGGCTGCGAGATCGACAAATTCGGCGCGCTCAGCACAGGCCGCGTGGAGATCTGACGAAGACGTAAAACGTAGAACGACAAACGTAGAACGACGAACGCAGACCCGGAGAGCCACGAATGCGGATGAGGACGGTACGCTACACCTGCCTGCTTGCGGCGGCAGCCATCGCCAGCCTTGGTGCGGCGGGCGGGAACGGCATTCGTCTCGTGGACGCCGTGAAGCAGGGCAATGCGGCCGCCGTGAAGACGCTGATTGCCCAGCATGCCGATGTGAACGCGGCCGAAGCCGATGGCATGACGGCGCTGCACTGGGCGGTGCGGGCCAACGATGTGCCGACGGTGCAGATGCTGCTGCGCGCGGGCGCCAGGGTCAACGCGGCAAGCCGCTACGGCATGACGCCGATCCTGCTGGCCGCGCAGAACGGCGACCCGACCGTTGTCGCAGCGCTCCTCAAGGCCGGAGCCAATCCGAACAGCGCGCTGCCGGAAGGGGAAACGGCGCTGATGACGGCTGCCCGCACGGGCAATGTCGACAGCATCAAGCTGCTCGTCGAGACGGGCGCGAAGATCGACTCCAGGGAGAACTGGCAGGGGCAGACCGCCCTGATGTGGGCCGCGGCGCAGAACAACGGCGCGGCGGTGAGGACACTGATTTCGCTTGGCGCCGACAAAAACGAGAAATCAAAGCTCCTGAGCTTCCCGGAATTCAAGTGGGAAACGTCGGGAATGGTGGTCACGGTCCTGCCGCGTGGGGGCTGGACGCCGCTGATGTACGCGGCGCGCGATGGCGCCGCCGATGCCGTCGCCGCGCTGGCCGACCTCAAGGCCGATCTGAATGCCACCGACCCGGACGGCACGACGGCGCTGATGTACGCCATCATCAACGCCCACTTCGATACGGCCGCCATCCTGATTGAACGGGGCGCGGATCCGAATGTCGCCGACAGCACCGGCACGACGGCGCTCTATTCGGCCGTCGACATGCACACGATGGGCCCGATGCTGAGCCGGCCGTCGCCCAAGCTCGTCGACAAGCTCGACTCGGCCGACATCGCGAAGATGCTGATCGCGAAGGGCGCGAACGTGAACGTCCGGCTGAAGCGGCCCATCATCGGCCGTCATCACACGCCCACCGGCGATGCGTCGCTCGGTGAAGGCACGACGCCGCTGGCCCGTGCCGCGAAAAGCAACGATCTGCAGCTCATGCACATGCTGCTCGACGCCGGCGCGGACCCGAAGCTGACGCTCAAGGATCGCACCACCGTGCTCATGATTTCCGCGGCCGGCGGGGCCGTCGTTGGCGCGTATGCGGTCGCGATTCCGGTGACCGAAGAGAGCTCGATCGAAGCGATCAAGCTGTGCCTCGATCGGGGAGTGGACGTCAACGCGTTCAATACGAACGGAGCCACGGCACTCCACTCGGCCGTTCAGCGCGGCGCGGAAAAGGTCGTCAAGTATCTCGCCGAACACGGCGCCATCCTCGACATGAAGAACAAGCAGGGCCGCACCCCGCTCGACATCGCCATGGGCGTTGGCGGCGCAGCCGGGCGCGGGGGTGGCGGTGGACGTGGCCGCGGCGGCGCCCCGCGCGAGACGATGGCGACCCTTCTCCGTTCGTTGATGGCCGGCGGCCCGGCGCCAGGCGCCGCGAACCAGCAGTAGCCACGGTCCGGTCGTTTCAGTGGCTACACGATATTTCGAGTGGCGGGCGGTGACAGTCATCGCCGCGGTGACGGCCCTGGTTGCCGGCGCAGGCGTGCTGGCGCAGAACTCGCCCGCCAGGCAGTCCGTCTGGGACGGCGTCTACACCGAAGCGCAGGCGGCCCGGGGCGAGCGGCAATACGGGCGCTCCTGCGAGCAGTGCCACGGCGCGGACATGTCCGGCGACCAGGTCGAGGAGATTCCGTCGCTGGTGCTGGACTCGTTCATGACGGACTGGAACGGCAAATCCGTCCGCGAACTGTTTGAAACCGTGAAGCGGTCGATGCCCAAAGACAAACCCGGCACCCTCGGGACGAGCGCGTACGTGGACGTCATCGCGTACCTGCTGCAGGCCAACAAGTTCCCGAGCGGCCCGAAGGAACTGAGCCGGACGCCCGAACAGCTCGAGCCCATTGTCATTGAGCGCGAAAAAGCGCGGTAAACAAGGACCGAAAGAGATGCCTCGAAGGATTCCGTTGTTCGGCGCGGCCGTGGCGCTTGGGTTGCTGATCGTCTTCTCCAGCGCCGCAGCCAGGCCTTCTGCTCAGCAGGGCGCTCCGGCCGACAGGAAGATCTGGGACGGGGTGTACACGAGCGCCCAGGCGGCCCGCGGCAAGGAACCGTTCGAGCGATCCTGCGCGCGATGCCACAACATCGAACTGGCCGGTTCGCAGCGCGGCCCGGCGCTCAAGGGGAACGTGTTCTGGTCGAAGTACGACAACGAAAGCCTGTCCAGCCTGTTCATGTTCATTCGCGACACCATGCCGCAGGACGGCCCCTCGCTCCTGAGCGACGAAATCAAGGCCGACGTGCTCGCGTACATCATGTCGGTCAACGGCATGCCCACGGGCAACGCCGAGTTGAAGGCCGACATTCGCGCCCTCGACGACATCAAGATCGCGAGGAAGACGACGTTCGACGGCGTCTTTACCGAGGCGCAGGCCGAACGCGGCAAGCAGAACTTCTTGACGGGGCGCTGCGGCGGGTGTCACAAGCTCGACCTCACGGGCGACCGCGGTCCGACTCTCAAGGGCGACGATTTCCTGGCGCACTGGGACAACGGCAGCGTCGCGACGCTCTTCGACAAGATTCGCGAGACGATGCCGCCCAATTCTCCGAACGAGTCGACAGACGACGCGAAGATCGACATCGTGGCCTACCTGCTGCAGCAGAACGGCTTCCCGGCGGGCAAGAGCGAGCTGCGCGCGGAAGGCGAGAGCCTCGGCATCATCGACCTGGTCCGCAAGGGACAGAGCGCGGCGACGATCCCGAACTTCTCCCTCGTGCAGGTGGTGGGTTGCCTGACGCAGGGGCCGAACAAAGCCTGGACGCTCACCAGGACGAGCGATCCCGCACTGACGCGGGAGGAGGAGCCCACCGCCGCGGCAATCCGGACGTCCCAGACCAAGGCGCTGGGGACGCAGACGTTCCAGCTCGTGAGCGTGGTGCCGTTCCAGCCCGAAGGGCACGTCGGTCACAAGATGGAGGCCCGGGGCCTGCTGTACAAGGATCAGAACGACGCGCGTTTGAACCTGACGTCGCTGCAGATGCTCGCGACGGGCTGCGGCGGGTAGCGTCCGCCTTCAGGCGGACGTCCGAACGTCCGGCTGAAGCCGGACGCTACGGCGCGCCGACGTCGAGCAGTACCTTCATCACGGATTTCTGAGAGGCCTGCGCCAGCGCCTCGATCCCGTTCGACAACCCGAATCGGCCCGACACCAGGGGCAGCACCGAGACGCGGCCCGCCTCGAGCGCGGCGAGCGCCTGATCGAACGGCCCGCACCGCGATCCCACGATTGTCACTTCGTCAATCACCACCGGCGCCCACGCCATCGTCTGGTCACCGGCAACGGTCGTCTTGAGCACGATGGTGCCCCGCGGGCGGACCCGTCGCAGTGCCGTCGGCAGGCCGGTTGGCGATCCGGTGCAATCCACGACGATGTCCATCGATCGATCCTCGGGCTGGTCCGAGAGCAGAGAAGTCGAAATGCCGAGCGACCGCAGCAAGGCGAGTTTGTCCGCATGCTTGCCGACGACCTCTACGTGGTCGGACCTGGCCGCCAGGACCTGCGCGCAGAGGTTGCCGAGGCGTCCGTCGCCGAGCACGAGGATGCGGTCCTGACGCCGGATGGTGAGTTGGGCCGGAATCTGAAAGGCCGCGGCGAGCGGTTCGGCGAACACGGCGGCGTCGGTCGGCACGGAGTCGGGCACGGCGTGCAGATTTCGCTGCGGCACGGCGATGAGGTCCGCAAACGCCCCGTCGTGGTTCAGGATGCCGAGCACGGAGCGGTTGGGGCAGTGGCTGGGCCGGCCTGCGCGGCAGGTGTCGCACGCCAGGCAGCTGCAGTTGATCTCCCCGACAACCCTTCGGCCGGCGAGCGGGCCCGACCGCGCCACGCCGACGAACTCGTGCCCGAGGATGCCCTGAAATCCCATGTAGCCGCGCACGAGCTGCAGGTCGGTTTCGCAGATGCCGGCGCGAAGGACATCGACCATGACCTCGCCGTCGCGAAGGGTCGGCTCCGGGTAGTCGTCGTGTGCCACGACGCCACTTCGATCTAATACAATCGCGCGCATGCGTTCAGCCCGGTTAACGATATCAGCAAAACGGCGAGCGTTCCGGTGATGGTCTGGTTCAGAAAATGGCTGATCCTGATCCACCGTTATCTCGGCATCGGACTCGGCCTGTTGTTCGTGGTGTGGTTCGTGTCGGGGATCGGGATGATGTACGCCGGTGCGATGCCGGCGCTGTCGCCCGAAGAACGCCTGGCCCGGATGCCCGGCATTGATTGGGGCCGCGTGAAGCTGACGCCGGCAGAAGCGGCCGAGAAAGGCCAGCTCGGTCCAGGCGGCGGCCGCGTCGTCCTCCTGACAGTGAACGGCCAGCCTGCGTATCGCTTCACCGGGCGGGGGCGCACTACCGTGCTGGCGGACACCGGCGCCGTGCTGGACGACGCGACCGAAACGGAAGCGATGGCGATCGCTGCCCGGTTCATGAACGTGAGCCCGTCATCGTTACATGATGCGGGCACGTTGACGGAACCCGATCAGTGGACGATCGGAAACCGCCGGCAGATGCCCCTTCACAAAATCGTCGCGGACGACCCGGCTCGAACGGAGCTGTACGTCTCCGAGCCGCTCTCGGAGGTGAGCGTGGTCACCACACGCCGAAGCCGCGCCATCGCGTGGGTCAGTGCGATTCCGCACTGGTTGTATTTCGTGGAACTGCGCCGCAACAACTCGGCGTGGCGGCAGACCATTCTGTGGACCTCCGGCGCCGGATCGCTGCTGGCCCTTCTCGGCCTGGCGCTTGGAGTCGTGCAGTACCGCACGCAGTACGCGGGGCTCATGCGCTGGCACTACGTGACGGGCGTGGTGTTTGGCCTGTTCACGCTCACATGGGTCTTCAGCGGCTGGTTATCCATGCAGCCGTGGGACTGGACGACGACTGAAGGAGGGTCTGGCGCCGGTCTCCGGCAGGCTTTCACGGGCCGCGCGCTGAACCTTGCGAGTTTCCCGGTGCCCGACGCCGCCGCCTGGAAGCAGGCACTGGGCGGACGCGTGCCCAAGGAAGTCGAGTTCGTGAACGTCCAGGGCGAACCGCACTATCTCGTCCGCGGCGTCGAGGCGCAGCCTGTGTTGATGACAGTGAACCCGCTGGCGGCGCGAGGCGGTTTGTTCCCGGTTGACTCCTTGATCGCACGCTTCAAGGAAGGCAACCCCGATGCGCCGATCCTCGAGGCCGAACTCCTGTCGTCGTACGACAGCTATTACTACGCGCGGAGCCCGAAGCCGCCGCTGCCGGTCCTTCGCATCAAGGTCGAGGATCCGGACGAGGCGTGGTTCTACATCGATCCCCGGATGAGCCAGCCGGTGGCGCGCTTCTCGAAGCGGGAACGGGTGGAGCGTTGGATCTATCACGGGTTCCACAGCCTCGACTTCGCGTTCTGGTACGACAAACGTCCGCTCTGGGACATCGGTGTGCTGGCGCTCCTTGCCGGCGGCACTCTGTCCTCCGGTATCGGCTTCTATATCGGTGTGCGGCGGCTGATCAGGAACGCAAGGCGGTTGACACGCGCCGGGTAGTGGCTCATCGTAGCGCAGTGCGAGGGGAGGTTCAGATGCGCAGATTTCTTGCTGCCCTGGGGATTCTGACGGCCCTGATCGGCGCTGCGGTTCTCAGGCCCGCGAATCTCGCCGGCCAGTCAGCGGCCGCGAAGAAGCCGTGGACGTTGCCGCGGACGCCGTGGGGCGAGCCGGACCTGCAGGGCAAGTGGTCCTACGCCACCATCACGCCGCTCGAACGTCCCAACGGCCAGGCCAGCAAGGAAGTGTTGACCGGCGAGGAGGTCGCAGCGCTAAACGAGGGGGCCAAGACGGACGCCGACCGCCGCGACGGCGGCGCTGAGGCGGATTTGGCGCGCGCGTACAACGCGTACTGGTATGACCGCGGCAAGTCGATCGGGCGGACGTCGCTGATCGTCGACCCGCCGGACGGCCGGCTGCCCGCGCTGACTGCAGAAGGGCGCCGGCGCCTGGCCGCCAACGAGGAAGCGGAGCGCACGCATCCGTACGATTCGTGGGAGGATCGCCCCCTCCAGGAACGCTGCATCGTCTACCACGGCGTGCCGCCGCTGCCGACGGGCTACAACAACACGTACGAAATCTTCCAGACGCCGGGGAGCGTCGTGATTCTCGACGAGAACATCCACGACGTGCGGGTTATCCCGCTCGATGGCCGCCCCCACCTGAATCCAGGCATCCGGCAATGGAACGGAGACTCGCGCGGGCACTGGGACGGGAACACGTTGGTCGTCGAGACGACCAACTACAGCCCGCGGACGACGTTCAGGTTCCCGGTCGCCGCGGAAACGCTGCACGCCGTGGAGCGTTTCACCCGCGTGGCCGCGGATCGCATCGATTTCCGCTTCACGATTACGGATTCGACGACCTACACGCGGCCATGGACGGTCAGCCTGCCGCTGGCGGGGCTGCCCGACTACCACATCTTCGAGTATGCCTGTCACGAGGGGAATTACTCGATCCGCAACGTGTTGAGCGGCGCTCGTGCTCAGGAGGCGTCGGCCAGCCGGGCCAGGTAGTCCTCGCGGGGAATCGCGATGGCGCCCAGCGACGCGAGGTGCTCCGTGCACCACTGCACGTCGAGGAGCGTCATGCCGCTGGTTCGCATCAGGTCCACGAGCGCCATCAGCGCGACCTTCGACGCGTCGCGCTTGTGGTGGAACATCGATTCGCCGGCGAACACTTCCTCGATGCGGACGCCGTAAAGGCCTCCCGCAAGGACACCGTCCCGATCGAACACTTCCACGCTGTGGGCCCAGCCGAGCTCGTGGAGCCGCTCATAGGCCGCGATGAAGTCGGCGGTAATCCAGCCGTCTTCGCGCGAGGGATCGGCGCAGGCGCGAATCACGTCCGCGAAACACGTATCGACCCTGATGTCGAATCGCCTCGCGCTCTGGCGCATCGATCGCGTCACGCGCAGGGAATCGAGGGGCAGGATGCCCCGTGGATCGGGAGACCACCAGCCGACCACGCCGGGGAGGCCGGTGACCTCCATGGGAAAGATGCCCCGGCGATACGCGTGAATGAGCGTCGAAGGCAGGAGATCGCCGCCGATAGTGACGAGGTCGCTCTCCGGCATTTCCGACGGGGACGGGAAACGCCACCGGGTTCCTTCCACTGGCTCTGGTTTCGTCGCCCAGTCCACACACCGCTCCCTAACATCTGGTCATTTGGTCATTTAGTCATCTGGTCATTTCTGCTCAATTGAACAATCAATGACCAAATGACCAGATGACCAGATGACTAGATTCGCAATCTTCGATACCCTCTAAGTATGGCCGACCGGACGGCGGACCGACATGACACGAATGGGGCGGTCAAGGAACGCGTCGAACACAAGACCAAAGAGCCGGCGCTGCACAGTGTGGTCCTCCTGAACGACGACTACACGCCAATGGAGTTCGTCGTGGACGTGCTCGAGACGCTGTTCCAGAAATCGCCGGCCGAGGCGTACCGCATCATGATGCAGGTCCATGTCGGCGGCCGGGGTGTGGCCGGAATTTATCCATGGGAAGTAGCCGAAACCAAAGTTGATGCGCTGCTGTCGCGTGCGCGGGGCGCCGGCCACCCGCTGCAGGCGATCATCGAAGCGGCGTGAAATCAGGGGTCCGTGTTTTCACCATCTCTTGAAATCGTTCTCTCGGTGGCGCTCCGCGAAGCCATCTCGCGCCAGCATGCCTACCTCACGCTCGAGCACCTGCTCTATGCGCTGCTCCACGACCCCGAAGGCGAACGGATCCTCGCGGCGTGCGGCGCCGATCTGCCGGCGCTGCGGCGGGCCGTCGCGACCTACCTCGACGAATCGGTAGAGCGGCACAAGCGCGGGGGAGAACGCGAGCCGGAGCAGACGATGGCCTTTCGCCGTGTCCTGTCCGCGGCCGTGATGCACGTGCAGAGCGCGGGACGCGACGAGGCGAATGCGGGCGACGTGTTCGCGGCGATCCTGCAGCAGCCGAAGAGCCACGCCGCGCAGCTCCTCGCGGGCCAGGGCATCACCCGCCTGGATATCCTGAACTACATCTCGCACGGCATCGGCAAGACGCCCCCCGGGGGACAGGGAGCGCCTGTTCCCGTGCACCCGTCGGGTGATGGCGATCCTGACGGCGCTCCGGCCGCCGGCGACGCGCTCAAGGCGTATTGCGTCAACCTCACGGAGCGGGCGCGCCAGGGGCTGCTCGACCCGCTGATCGGCCGGACGGAAGAGCTCCAGCGGACGATCGAAGTGCTGTGCCGCAGGCGCAAGAACAATCCGGTGTTTGTCGGGGAGTCGGGCGTCGGGAAGACGGCGATGGCCGAAGGGCTGGCTTCACGGCTCCTGCATGATGACGTGCAGGGAGCGTTGAAGGACGCCGAGGTGTTCGCCCTCGACACCGGCGCCCTGCTCGCGGGGACGCGTTTCCGCGGGGACTTCGAAGAACGCTTCAAGGCTGTCGTCAACGCCTTGAGCGCGCTGCCGAAGCCGATTCTCTTCATCGACGAAATGCACTCCACGGTCGGGGCCGGCGCGGTTTCGGGCGGCACGATGGATCTGGCGACGATGCTCAAGCCTGTTCTGACCTCCGGCGAGCTTCGCATCGTGGGTTCGACGACGTTCGAGGAGTTCAAGCAGATCGAGAAGGACCGGGCGCTGGCCAGACGACTGCAGAAGGTCGCCATCGAAGAGCCGTCGATCTCCGGATACCGTGAAGATCCTCGCGGGGTTGAGGAGCCGGTACGAAGAGCACCATGCGGTTCGCTACACGGATGCTGCGCTCGAGGCGGCGGCGAAGCTTGCCTCGCGGCATTTTCGCGACCACCGGCTGCCCGACAGCGCCATCGACCTGATCGACGAGGCCGGCGCCGTGACGCGCATCCAGGCCATGGCGGCACAGGCGTCCGCCGTGGACCCGAGCGGCTCGGCTCCGCCCGCGCCTGCCGAGCCCCCGGTCGTCGACGTCCGCGACATCGAGCGCATCGCCGCGCGTGCGGCACGCATCCCCGACCAGCAGGCCACGTCTTCCGATCGCGAACGGCTGCGGACGCTCGAAGAGTCGCTGCGCCGGGTCGTGTTCGGGCAGGACGAGGCCGTGCACGCCGTCGCGCAGGCTATCAAGCGGTCGCGCGCCGGCCTGGCGCAGCCGGAGCGGCCCGCGGGGTGTTTCCTGTTCACCGGGCCGACC
The DNA here is from genome assembly GCA_963729215.1 of uncultured Acidobacteriota bacterium. Taxonomy (GTDB): domain Bacteria; phylum Acidobacteriota; class Vicinamibacteria; order Vicinamibacterales; family CAVVIG01; genus CAVQJU01. The sequence continues at coordinate 79,152 of CAVSND010000028.1, forward strand.
GGCGTCGGCAAGACCGAGCTCGCGAAGCAGCTGGCGATTCTGCTGGGCAACCAGTTCATCCGCTTCGACATGAGCGAGTACATGGAGAAGCACGCGGTGGCGAGGCTCATTGGGGCCCCGCCGGGATACGTCGGGTTCGAGCAGGGCGGGCTGCTCGTCGACGCCGTGCGCACGCATCCGTATTGCGTCGTCCTGCTCGACGAGATCGAGAAGGCGCACCCGGACATCTACAACATCCTGCTGCAGGTGATGGACCACGCGACGCTGACGGACAACACCGGCCGCAAGGCGGATTTCCGGAACGCCGTGCTGATCCTGACTTCCAACGCGGGCTCCCGCGAGATGAGCTCCCAGAGCATCGGCTTCGGCGATGGCGCTTCGGGCGTGGACGATGTGGCGCGCGGGCGCACGGCCGCCGGCAAGGCGAAGACGGCGCTCGAGCGGGTGTTCAGCCCGGAATTCCGCAACCGCCTCGACGCGATCGTCACCTTCAAGGCGCTGACGCCCGAGGCGATGGAAACCATCGTCGACAAGTTCATCCTGCAGCTCGAGAGCCAGCTGTCGGATCGGCGCGTCGCCATCGCGCTCATGCCGGAGGCGCGAGTGTGGCTGGCCACGAGTGCGTACGATCGGATCTACGGGGCGCGGCCCCTCGCGCGCGTGATTCAGAAGGAAGTGCGCGACGTCCTCACGGATCAGATTCTGTTCGGCGCCCTGGAGAACGGGGGCACGGTCACGATTGGCCTGGCGGACAACCGTCTGACGTTTGCGTACACGTAGCGTCCGCCTTTAGGCGGACGTCAGCCGTCCGGCTGAAGCCGGACGCTACGGAACTAATGCGTTACGACGCGTGAATGATCGCCCGGCCTGATTCCGGCCGCGTCGTCATCGCCGCTTTGACTTTCTTCAGCCAGCGCATCGACGGCGTATGTTTGACGTCGATCGTCGTAAACCCCGCCGCCAGCAGAATCTGCCTCAGCGCTTCCATCGTCGGCAGCGAGCAGAACTCGTGGGGCAGACCGAGCTCGAGACCGTCGCCGGGGAAAAAGCTGACCAACGGGTACTTCTCGTGGAATGCCGGTACGAGCGCGTGCGTTTCGAGGATGAGCGTGCCGGCGGTCACGCCGCGGATTCGCTCGAGCACCGAGATCGGCGATCGCAGGTGGTAGAAGACGCCAAGGCAGAGCACCAGATCGAACGTGCCGAGCGTGGCGACGTCGATGTCTTCCGCCGCCAGGCGCCTGTGTTCGACCTTTGAATGCAGCGTGTCGTGGGCGAGGAGAAAGCCGTCCTTGCCGTAGTGATCCCAGGCGAACGTATCGATGGCCAGCACGCGCGCCGCCCCGCGGCGTTCGCATTCAAACGAAAAAAAGCCGTCCCATGCCCCGATGTCGAGGACGGATTTCCCGGTCAGGTCGGCTGGAATCTGCAGAAATTTCAGGCGCCGGGCGAAGCGGCGCCGGACGTGCCACTGCGGACGGGTCTGGATGCCATCCAGCTCGAGCGGATGGCACCACTTCAGCGCTTCGATCTTCTGCTGCAGCGTCTCGGCGGTCACTGATGTTTCCCCGGGGTCCCTGTCCCGGGCCCCGGCTGGCACTACGCCCAGATTTCGGCGTCGGTCGGCACCTTCTTGTTGGTAATGACCTTGCCGATGCGCGAGACGTTCATCAGGTGCTTGTAATCGAGGTTTTCGGAGATTGAATTCCCGCCCCACGATCCGCAGCCGAGCGTGGTCGTCGGCGCGAAGCCGTTGGTCAGCGAGCCGCCCGCGGTGAACGAACTCGCCTGGTTGACGACCAGCCGGCTGATGGGCAGCTCGATGCCGGCCGAGCGGATATGGCTTTCGTCGTTCGAGTGGAGCGCCGCCGAATGACCGGCGCCCTCCATCAGCAGGTTGGCTTTCGCGGCGTCCACGGCGTCCTTGAAGCTCTTGTACGGCAGGATCGCGACGACCGGGCAGAGTTTTTCCTTGGCGAGCAGATCCCTGGTGCCGGGGCCTTCGGCCGGCAGCAGGATGATGCGCGCCGTGTCCGGCACGTCCACGCCGGCGAGCGCGCCGACCTGTTTCGGCGATTTACCGACCACATCCTTGTTCAGGTGGCCGCCGGGAAACACCGTCTCGCGCAGCTTCTGAATCGTCGCCTTGTCCTCGGTGAACCAGACCTTGCCGGTGGCCATGAAGGTCTTCAGCACCTCGGCGTACTTCTCTTCCGGCGCGAGCACGAACTGCTCGTGCGAGCAGATGATGCCATTGTCGAACGAGGCGCCCAGGACGATTTTTTCAATCGCGTCCTTGAGATCGACGTCGCGGTCGATGATGACGGGGACGTTGCCGGCGCCGACGCCGAACGATGGACGGCCCGAAGAGTACGCGGACTTCACCATCGCGCCTCCGCCCGTCGCCACAACGACGTCCACGGCCTTCATCAACTCCTGGGTCATCTCGATTGACCCTTTCTTGACCATCTGGACCAGGTTGTCGGGACCGCCGTTCGCCTTGACGACTTTCATGAACGCGTCGGTGAGATGCTCAGTGCACTTTTCGGCTTTGGGGTGGGGCGCGAAGATCACCGCGTTGCCGGTCTTGAGCGCGAACATCGCGTTGCACATCGGCGTGACGATTGGGTTCGTGACCGGCGTGACCGCCCCGACCACGCCCATCGGCTTGGCCACAAACACCATGTTGGTGTCTGCGTCTTCGCCAATGATGCCGCGCGACTTCTTGTCCTTCAGGTTGTTCCAGATGACGCGGGCCTTGCCCTTGTTCTTGAGGATCTTGTCCTCGTAGACGCCGATGCCGGTTTCGTCCACCGCCATTCGGGCGAGCAGTTCGGCGTTGTCGTACACGTACTTGCCGATGCCCTTGACGATGGCGTCGACCTGTTCCTGCGAAAAGGCCTCGAAGGCCGCCTGCGCAACGTGGGCCTGGGCCACCAGTTGCTGAATCTGAGTTTCGGTGATGATGGCGGGTTCCTGGACGCACTCATTCATGGTCGTTCCCCTGGGTAAATACAGCCCGGACAACCATAAATTATAGCGCATTCACTGAGGATCGGCCTTTCGGGTGACGACCACGAACCGCGTCGGCGGGATGCGCCTGCGCCACAGCGCCTGCCCGGACGTGGCCCACATCCCGTCCCGTTCGTAGACGATCTCAATCGGGAGGCCCTTGGCCACGAACTCGTCATAGGCCCGCCCGAACATGACGCAGTAGAACGGATCAGGCTTCGCGAGAAATTCCTCGGCCTCGGCGACGCTCTCGAGATGGTTGGCGTGCCGGTCGACGTAGAAGCGGAAGACATTGGTCCATCGGTTGAGCCTGTAAAGTGCGACCCGGGTCTCCGGCGCTGAGTGCTGCGCGACCCAGCGAGCCACGTCCGGCACGACCTTGCGGTCCTCGAGCGCCGGCATCACCCAGAGGATGATGCCCACGTAAGTGACGGCGCACGCGGCCAGCGCGATCCACGGCACGCGAGGCGGCTGCCAGTTGCCGAGGCTGGCCCTGGCGGTGATGAGGGCGCCTGCGGCGAGCAGCGCCGTAGGGACGATCACCGCGGCCGTGGGCAACTCGAGCCGGGCGATCATGAAGTAGCCGCCGCCGGCGCCGATGAGCACCAGTATCGGCCCGACGGTGTGGAAGCCGAAGCGGGCCCCTGCGCTCAATCCGTGCAGCGTGCGCTCGCGAATATCCGCCCATGCCTGCGCGCAGAGCAGCGAGAGAGCCGGTGCGGCGGGGAACACGTAGTGGTCGAGTTTGAACCGCGACAGCGAAAAGAATCCGACGACCGCGATGGTCCAGCACCAGAGCAACGCGTTCGCCGGCTCGACCCGCCGATGCCGTATCGCGCCGCGCACATCGTCGAACAGGCGGCCGAGGACGAGGCCGGTCCACGGCAGGAGCCCTGCGGCCAGGACACGGAAGTAAAACCACGTGTCCATTCGCGAATTGAACCTGTTGGCCGCGAAGAGCCGGATATTCTCGTCGAGCACGTAGCCGTTCACGAAGTCGCCGCGGAAGCGCAACCACATGTAGACGAACCACGGAGTGGTGATCGCGAGGACGAGCGCAAGACCGGACCAGACCCTCAAAGACAGCAGGCGGGTGCGCAGTTCGGCGGACGCGATCATCGCGAGGCCGAACGTGAGGCCGCAGAGCGCAATCGCCAGCGGACCTTTCGTCAGGACTGCGAGCGCGATGAGCACGTAGCCGCCCCACTGCAGGCGCGGGCGATCCTTCAGCGCCGCCACGGTGACGAGCGAGGCGCCGCCGAACAGGAACGCGGTGAATAACGTGTCGAGGATCGCGTACCGCGCCAGCGCGAAGACGGCCGGGCTCGCCGCCAGCACGAGGGCCGCGACCAATCCGACCTCGAATGACACCAGCGCCGTGCCGAGCCACGCCGTGATCAGGATGAGCGCCAGCGCGGCGAAGGCGGGCACCAGACGGGCCGCGAGCTCCGTCGGACCGAGCAGCTTCATGGTCCCTGCCTGGAGCCAGTGGAAGAGCATCGGTTTGTCGAAGAACGGCTGCTCGTTATAGAAAGGCGCGACCCAGTCGCCCGTACGGATGACCTCGCGCGAGGTTTCGGCGTAATGGGCTTCGTCCGGGTCCCAGAAGGTCGGAGTACCCAGGCGCCAGAAGAGGACGATGAACAGGAGAGCCGCGACCCCGCACACGCGGGCGATCGTGCCTGGCAATCCCGCCGATCGGAGGGTGACAGCGCTCAACAGCCCGGCAATTATAGGCGGGTTACAGACTTTTTACGCCAGGAATATGCGTCTTAAATCGGGGATTATGCGCCTCCCGTCAGGCCTACGCGCTGTGCCGCAACATTCCCGTGGTCTTCCGAAGGCTGGCGGCAGTAGCATGGGCCGGTTCAGGCCAAGGAGGGTCAGATGTCAGCGACAGCCGCTCTAATTCAGGAATTCGACCAGGAATGTAAGACCACCCGGCGCGTGCTCGAGCGTGTGCCGTCCGACAAGCTGGCGTGGAAGCCCCACGCGAAGTCGATGTCGCTTGGGCAGCTCGCCATGCACGTCGCCTCGGCGCCAGCGTACATCACGGGCTGGGCGCTGCAGGACGCCACGGAAATGACGGGCGGGTCGTCGCCGGAGGCAGCCTCGACCGCGGAGGTGCTGGCGGCGCACGATGCCGGCGCGACAAAGACAAGAGAGACGTTGTCGAAGATCGGCGACGCCGGTCTCGGTGCGATGTGGACGATGAAGATGCCCGATGGCACGACGGTCATGACGATGCCGAAGGCCGCCCTCGTCCGGTCGATTGCGTTCAACCACGTCTACCACCACCGCGGCCAGCTCTCCGTCTACCTGCGGCTGCTGGACGTGCCGGTTCCCTCGATCTACGGCCCGAGCGCGGACGAGCGGCCGGGCATGTAGCGGTCAAACGCAGAGATCGCGGAGATCGCCGAGAAGAAACTGATCGTCTCCGTGATCTTGCGATCTCTGCGTTGATCGCCGGCTGAAGCCGGCTCGCTACGTTACGTTGAGAACCGCCTTAGCGCGAGAGATGGAACGGTACGCTGGTGACGACGGTGTTGGGCCGAAACAGCAGTGCGCCCTTGATGAGCAGCGCGCTCTGATTGTGAAGCAGGTGCTGCCACCAGCGGGCCGGGACGAACTCGGGAAGGATCACGGTCACGTAGTCTTCCGGCCGGTCGCGTTCCACGGCGCGAATGTAATCGAGCAGCGGCTCCATCACAGACCTGTACGGCGACGGCAGCACGACGAGCGTGACCCGGCCGCCCCACGTTTCCCAGTCATTCCTGATTTGATCGGTCGCGCGTGCATCCGTGTCCACGTACACAGCTCGCACATCGTCCGATAGCGTTTCCGCGTACCGAAGCGCCTCGACAACCGCCCGCTGCATGCCGCCGATGGGCATGATGACGGTGTTGTGCGCACGCATCTGCGGCGCGTAGCCGCGGAGCGTGAGCTGCGAGGCGACGTGATCGTAGTGGCGGCGGGTGCCGTTGAAGAGCAGCACGATGAGCGGAATGAGCAGCAGGACGATCCATGCGCCTTCCAACGTTTTCGTGACCGCGACGATAACGAGGACGATGCCCGTCACGACGGCGCCGAACCCGTTGATGAGGGCGCTCGTCTTCCAGCCCGCCTCCTTTGTCTTGCGCCAGTGGATCACCATGCCGGCCTGCGACAGGGTGAACGAGACGAACACGCCGATCATGTACAGGGGCAGCAACAACTGCGTGTCCCCGCGAAACGCGATGATCAGCACCGCCGCGAAGACCGAGAGCACCAGGATGCCGTTCGAGAACGCGAGACGGTCGCCCTGGTTCATGAACTGGCGGGGGAGGTACCGGTCGCGCGCGACGATGGACGCCAGTCGCGGGAAGTCGGCGTACGCGGTGTTCGCGGCCAGCACCAGGATCATGGTTGTGGCCGCCTGCAGCAGGTAGTAGAGGACGGTTCGATCGCCGAAGATGGCGCGCCCCAATTGGGAAACGCCGGACTCCGCGCTGTTTGGAATCACGCCGTAGGCGTGCGCCAGGACAGTGATGCCGACGAACATGCCGATGGCGAGGACGGCCATCGCCACGAGCGTCGCCGACGCGTTCTTCGACTCCGGCGGCCGGAACGCGGGCACGCCGTTCGAGACCGCCTCGACGCCGGTCATCGCCGTGCAGCCGTTCGCAAAGGCGGTCAGCAGAAGGAATGTCGTCAACCGCGCCTGGCCGGCGCCGGGTGGCAGCGGCACGGTCAAGTGCTCGACGCCCCCGGTGACGTAGTGGTAAAGGCCCGCCAGGATGAGCACGGAGATGCTGCAGACGAAGAAGTACGTCGGCACCGCGAAGATCCGTCCCGATTCGCGAATGCCCCGGAGGTTGCCGACCATCAGCAACGCCAGGAACACGAGGCACATCTCAACGCGATAGACATCGGTCCTGGGAAAAGCGGACGTGATGGCCAGCACGCCGGCGGAGATGCTGACGGACACTGTCAGCGTGTAGTCCACCAGCAGCGAAGCGGCGGCGATGAGGCCCGCCGTCGCGCCGATGTTTTCCTTGGCGACGATATAGGCGCCACCGCCGGTCGGGTACGCGTGGATGGTCTGCCGGTAGGAGAACGCCACGATCGCGAGCAGCGTCGCGATGACGAGGCTGATCGGGATGGCGTATGTGAACGCGGCCACGCCGGCCACGACGAGCGTGGCCAGGATGAAGTCCGTGGCGTACGCGACCGACGACAAGGCGTCGGACGAGAGGACCGCCAGCCCCGTGACGCGCGACAGCCGCTCGTGGTGCGCGAGCGACGAAGGAATGGGTTTGCCGACGAGGAGACGTTTGAACGAGAACGCGGAGTCGTCAGACATCCGCGCACCCGATGGATGCGTCAAGGTGTGCTTCCGTGAAAACGCCGACGGGGTTAGCTGACGGGCTAGGACTCGGAATGTCCTCCGGCAACGTGCGCCGGTTCGCCCCGACTACTCGGGTCCCCCGCATCCCGCGAGTTGCGCGGGATTTGAGCCACCTGAATGTTATCATGACGGGCCTCGAGTGGGCGCCATGCGCATCGCGCGGCGATTTCTCATCAGCGGGCGCGTTCAGGGCGTGGGCTTTCGCTTTTTCACCGAAGCTGCCGGCCGGCGCGAAGGGCTCACGGGATGGGTTCGCAACCTGCCCGACCGAAGCGTCGAAGTGGTGTGCGAGGGCGACGAACCGGCCCTGGACCGGTTCGAGCGCGTCATCCGGCAGGGACCGCCTGGCGCGCGCGTGGATAGTGTGGCAAGCCAGACGTTGCCGCCCGGCCTCGGAGAGGCCGGCTTCAAGATCCGTGACGCTTGATTCCCGACTGCTGACACCTGACCTGACATGACTGACCTGTTGAAACAGAAGATTCGCCACGTTCCGGATTTCCCCAAGGCCGGGATTCTTTTCTACGACATCACCACGCTGCTGCAGGATCCGCAGGGCTTCAAGGCCGCGGTCGACAGCATGGCCGGCCCGTTTCACGGCAAAGGCATCGAGCTCGTCGTCGGCATCGAGAGCCGCGGGTTCATCTTCGGATCGGCCGTTGCCGATCGGATTGGCGCCGGGTTCAGTCCCGTGCGCAAACCCGGAAAGCTCCCGTCGACGACGGTCAAGGCCAGCTACGCGCTCGAGTACGGCAGCGATTCGCTCGAGATCCACGACGATGCCGTGCGGAAGGGGCAGCGGGTGATCATCGTGGACGACCTGCTGGCGACGGGCGGCACGGCCCGCGCCACGCTGGATCTGGTCACGGGGCTCGGCGGCGACGTCTACGCGCTGGCGTTCCTGATCGAGCTGGTCGCGCTCAACGGGCGGGAGCGCCTGACCGGCCAGACGCTGCATACCGTCCTGAAGTACTGACAAGTTGGTTCTGATCCTGTCGGCGGCCATCGTGGCGGGCGCGCTTCTCCTGGGCGTCGCGCAAATCGTTCGCGAGATGCGGGCGGCTCGCGAGGAGGCCGTTCGCGGGCGGGCGATGGCGATCGTTCAGCTGTTTGCGCCGGCGCTCGACGCGGTTCGGGACGACCCGCGCGTCCTGCTCGTGTGGCAGCCGCTCGCACGAGCGGTCCGGCAGCTGTATCCCGCCGAATCGGCGTCCATCGACCGCGCCAACGGGACGGCGTTTCCGTTCGGCCGGGACATGATGGCCGCGGCGCACGCGCGGTGGACGTCGGACTGGTTGACGTGGGAACAGAACCACGACACGGACTACAAGCTGAAAGCGGCGGTGCTGCACGCCGAGCTGGCCGCCGCCGGCGAGTCGGCCGTCGGCCGCGCCCGGTTCGAAGCGCTCGAGCGAGAGAAGCTGGCGTTGTACCAGCGGCGGTACGAGGAATATACGCGCGTGGCCAAGGCGCTTCAGGCGCTGGCCACGACGTCGACGGCCTCGTTGCCTGGCGGCTAGACCCGGCGTTGCTGAAGCGGCGCTCCTCCAGACTGAATGACGCCGCCTCTCCCGACATCTGCGCCACGAGCTCGCCTAAGCCGCGGATCGACGGGCTCGCTCTCCAGCGCCAGCACGCCGAAGACGCACTCGTGCACCCGGCGCAGCGGCTCGCCGCGGACGAAGCGCTCGAGCGCCTCGATCCCCAGGGCGAACTCGCGCAGGGCCAGCGATCGCTTGCCCGACGAGGCCGCGCGCGCGCAGCCGCTCCAGGTTCTCGGGCAGGGTGTACTCCGGGCCCGTAGATGATGCGCAGGTACTCGCGCCCGCGGCACTTGACCGCCGGCTGCACGAGGCCGCGCGGGCCGCGTCGCGACGAACGTCAGCGGCTTGACGACCATGCCCTCGCCGCCGCGCTCGGTCAGCTCGTTCCACCACGCCGTTGCCGCCGCCTCGCTCGCCGGGATCGGCCAGGTCGACGACGCTGATGCGGCGTCGCCATCAGCAGGCCGCCGCTCGGGTCGACGAAGCTGCTGATCGTGGTCCATGTGCCAGACGTGGTCCTTGTCGACGTGGACGCGCGCCTTCGGTCGCCAGCAGGTGGAACGGGGCGAGGCGGAGATCGTCGCAGCGACGTGACCGGCCAGCAGTAGCGCCGATAGGCTCGCGCGTACCGCTCGGCGCGGTCCGGCGCGCACCGTGTATCGCTCGAGCAGCGCCGCCGACGTCGACGCCTCGCGCCGCCGCCTGCTGCGAGCGCGCGCGACCGCCTCGCCGCAGGCCGACCCGCGCCGCCGCGCCGACCGCGGCGTACTGCTGGCGCAGCAGCTCCTGCGCCTTCGCCGACCAGGGCATCAGCTCGCAGTCGAGGCAGACCCAGTCCGTCTCGAATCGTCCCAGAGCCCGACTCCGCTCCAGCGCGCCTCGCACGCGTCGCCAGGAGCTCGCGCTCCAGCGCCAGGTCGTCGAAGAAGCGCCGGCCGGTGCGCGTGTAGCAGACGCCGTCCTCGTCTTCGAGCGACGCCGAAGCGCTCGCGTGCGGCCTCCTCGTCGCGGCAGACGATGACGACGGCGCGCGAGCCCATGTGCTTCTCCTCGCACGACCACCGTCGGCACGCCGCTCGCCGGAAGTAGGCGAACGCCTCGGCGGGATGCTCGAGCAGGCCCGTCCGCTGTGCGTCGTCTCGCGCGGCGACATCGTCGGCGGCAGGTAGATCAGCCATTCGGATTGACGGCGAAGCGGCTCATCACCTCGAGCGCGGCGGTGGCGTTCTCCTCGCGGATCGTCACGTTGCCGTGCAGGCGGGTCGTGACGATCCGCTTGCCGCGCGACGTCCTCGAGGTCGAGCAGGTCGTCGTTGCTCCTGCTGCGCGGTGAGCGCCGGTGCCGCGTCGGTCGGCAGGAACGGCCGGACCGGCTCGGCGTAGGTCTCGCGGCCGGCACCGAGACCAGCTCCCTCTCCGGTAGCGCAGCGCGGTCAGCCTGCCGCCGAAGACGCAGCCGGTGTCGATGTTGATCGTGCGGTTGAGCCACTCCGGCTCCGGCACCGGCGTGTGGCCGTAGACGACCATCGCCCGCCCCGGTATTCCGCCGCCCAGTTGTAGCGAACCGGCAGGCCGAACTCGTCGGTCTCGCCGGTGGTCTCGCCGTAGAGGGCGAAGTCGCGCACCTTGGCCGAGCCGCGGCCCTGCATCTCCTCCTTCATGCCGGCGTGCGCCACGACGAGCTTGCCGTCGTCGAGCACGTAGTGGCTGACGAGCCCGTCGAGGAACGTCTGCACGTCGGCGCGGAACTCCGGCGTCTCGCTGTTCGAGCTCGCGCCAGCGTGCGATCGAGCCCGTGCGTGATCTGACGTCGCGGCCGCGCAGCTTCCGCATCAGCTTCATGTCGTGGTTGCCGGGCACGCACAGCGCGGTCCCGGCCTGCCACCATCGCCATCACCGAGCCGCAGCGTGTCGACGATGCGCGGGCCGCGGTCCACGAGGTCGCCCAGGAAGACCGCCTTGCGGCCCGCCGGGTGCGCGCCACGGACTCCGCCGTCGTTCCGGCGTCGTAGCCGAGCTGCTCGAGCAGCTGCTCGAGCTCGTCGCAGCAGCCGTGGACGTCGCCGATGATGTCGAACGGGCCGTGCTCCTGCTTGCGGTTGTTCCAGAGCGGCTGCCGCTCGATCGCGGCCGCGTCGACCTCCTCCTGGCGACTCGAGGACGAAGACGTGGCGGAAGCCTTCGCGTCCGAGGCCGCGCAGCGAGCGCCGCAGCTGGCTCTTCTGGTGCGGACGACGTGCGGGCCGAAGTCGCGGTCCGGGCCGCGGCCGGTTGCGCTCGTGGCAGACTCGCTCCGGCAGATCGAGGACGATCGCGACCGGCAGCACGTGGTACTCGCGCGCGAGCGCGACCAGCGGCTTGCGCGCCTCCGGCTGGACGTTGGTCGCGTCGACGACCGTCAGCTTCGCGCGGGCGCAGCCGCTTGCGCGGCGATGAAGTGCAGCACCTCGAAGGCGTCGTCGGTCGCCGACTGGTCGTTCTCGTCGTCGGAGACCAGGCCGCGGCAGCAGTCCGACGAGAGGACCTCGGTCGGCTTGAAGTGCTTGCGCGCGAACGTCGACTTGCCGGAGCCGGACGCGGCCGACCAGGACGACCAGGGACAGCTCGGGGATCGTCGAAGCTTCATCGGACGAACACCCCCATCTGCGTCGGCGGCGCCGACCTCGGCTGTCCTCTCGCCCGACCGGCCGAAAGCGCACGCGCGTAGCCGAACCGCGCGGCGACGCCACTCGCCCAGGCCTGGAACTCGCGCTCGCGTCCACTCGAAGCGGTGGTCGCTGGTGGCGGAACTGGCCCGGCAGGCAGCGTCGGCAACTTGACGTTGTACTCGGCGTTCGGCGTCGTCAGCACGACCGTTGCCGGCCGCGCGCAACTCGAACAGCACGCGCTCGAAGGCGCGCAGCCGCGGCGGATCGAGGTGCTCGATCACCTCGACGACCGCCGCCGCGTCGAAGCCGGCGAGCCGGCTGTCGCGGTAGATGAGCGAGCCGTGGAGCAGCGAATGCGCTCGCGCTGCTTCGGCGGCAGCCGATCGAGCTTGCAGGCGCGCTCCGGCGATCTCGAGCGCGCGGCAGACGACGTCCACGCCGACGATCTCGTCGAACTGCGTGATCGGCCAGCAGCGCGCGCAGCAGCTTGCCCTCGCCGCAGCCGAGGTCGAGCACGCGCGTCGCGCCCGACGCCTTGCAGCACCGCGAGCACGGCGTCGAGCCGCTGCTCGTTGCAGGCTGATCGTCCGCTCGATCGACGCCTCCTCCTCGTCCTTCTGGGCGGCGGCGGCCTCGTCCTCGGGCTGCTCCTCCGTCGTGCAGGCGCGCGATGCGCGTCGCGCACCAGCCCTCGCTGATGCTTGAGATAGCGGCGGACGATCAGCCTCGCGCTCGGGATGGCCGTCGAGCCAGCCCTCGCCGTGGCGCAGCAGCTTCTCGACCTCGTCGTCGCCGACCCAGTAGTGCTTGTCGTCGTCGAGCACCGGGAACGAGGACGTAGAGGTGCGTCAGCAGGTCGCTCAGGCGGCAGCGTCGCGCGCAGCGTCACCGTGAAGTACCGGCTCTCGCCCCAGCTCCGGAATGCGCTCGTCGAGCGGGTGACGGGTCGGCGTCGACCGCGTAGCCGAGCGGCTCGAACAGCGCGCGCAGGAACCCCTCGCCGCCGCGGCAGGGCAGCGCGGCGAGCCGCGCCTCGAGCGGCAGCGCGGTCGCCGCCAGCTCCGGCCGTCCGCTCGCATCGCCGGCGAGCGCCGTGCCGAACACCTGCGCGATGGCACGCTCAAGAGGAACGACGACGCGACGTACGGGCGGTCGTTCACGTACTGGTCCAGCGGCGCCGCCCTCGCCGCCGCGGCCGCGCACCAGCCCGACCGGATCGACGTCGAGCAGCAGCGCCGCCGTGCAGCGCTCGTCCGTCGCCTCCGGATAGAAGACGTGCGCCTTCCCGAACGAGAACTCGCACGCCTGCACCCGCGCCGGGTGCTTGTGCAGCAGGAACCCGAGGTCGGTGGCCGGCTGGTGGGTCGTTGTGATGGTGAGGAGCATGAAAAAAAGGACAACACACCCAACCTTCAACTGATCACCACTTTAACGCCGTGCGCGACCCTCGGTATGCCGCTGAGCCGGTTTGGCGATTGATTTCGCATTGCTCTGTGAAGACACAAATGAGCACAAAGAGCATGAAGCGTGACTGGTTCGGGATTCTGGTGATCCTCTTGGAGATTGCGATCGTCCTCACCGCTGGCGTCCTGGCGTACGCGATGTTCGAGTCCAACTAGTTCCCCCTCGTTCCTCCTGTCAGGGTGGGAATTTCTGGCCTCTCTCGTCGCCCATTGCAGGACGACCTCAGTTTCCGGTTTTTTTTTTTTTTTTTTTTTTTTTTTTTTTTTTTTTTTTTTTTTTTTTTTTTTTTTTTTTTTTTTTTTTTTTTTTTTTTTTTTTTTTTTTTTTTTTTTTTTTTTTTTTTTTTTTTTTTTTTTTTTTTTTTTTTTTTTTTTTTTTTTTTTTTTTTTTTTTTTTTTTTTTTTTTTTTTTTTTTTTTTTTTTTTTTTTTTTTTTTTTTTTTTTTTTTTTTTTTTTTTTTTTTTTTTTTTTTTTTTTTTTTTTTTTTTTTTTTTTTTTTTTTTTTTTTTTTTTTTTTTTTTTTTTTTTTTTTTTTTTTTTTTTTTTTTTTTTTTTTTTTTTTTTTTTTTTTTTTTTTTTTTTTTTTTTTTTTTTTTTTTTTTTTTTTTTTTTTTTTTTTTTTTTTTTTTTTTTTTTTTTTTTTTTTTTTTTTTTTTTTTTTTTTTTTTTTTTTTTTTTTTTTTTTTTTTTTTTTTTTTTTTTTTTTTTTTTTTTTTTTTTTTTTTTTTTTTTTTTTTTTTTTTTTTTTTTTTTTTTTTTTTTTTTTTTTTTTTTTTTTTTTTTTTTTTTTTTTTTTTTTTTTTTTTTTTTTTTTTTTTTTTTTTTTTTTTTTTTTTTTTTTTTTTTTTTTTTTTTTTTTTTTTTTTTTTTTTTTTTTTTTTTTTTTTTTTTTTTTTTTTTTTTTTTTTTTTTTTTTTTTTTTTTTTTTTTTTTTTTTTTTTTTTTTTTTTTTTTTTTTTTTTTTTTTTTTTTTTTTTTTTTTTTTTTTTTTTTTTTTTTTTTTTTTTTTTTTTTTTTTTTTTTTTTTTTTTTTTTTTTTTTTTTTTTTTTTTTTTTTTTTTTTTTTTTTTTTTTTTTTTTTTTTTTTTTTTTTTTTTTTTTTTTTTTTTTTTTTTTTTTTTTTTTTTTTTTTTTTTTTTTTTTTTTTTTTTTTTTTTTTTTTTTTTTTTTTTTTTTTTTTTTTTTTTTTTTTTTTTTTTTTTTTTTTTTTTTTTTTTTTTTTTTTTTTTTTTTTTTTTTTTTTTTTTTTTTTTTTTTTTTTTTTTTTTTTTTTTTTTTTTTTTTTTTTTTTTTTTTTTTTTTTTTTTTTTTTTTTTTTTTTTTTTTTTTTTTTTTTTTTTTTTTAAAAAAAAAAAAAAAAAAAAAAAAAAAAAAAAAAAAAAAAAAAAAAAAAAAAAAAAAAAAAAAAAAAAAAAAATTTTTTTTTTTAATATAGGCCGAATCCGGAGGAATTTCGTCGTGCAGCCTCTCGCGTGTGCCTCCGGCGCAACATATATACTGCTGCTGGGTACTCCCAGGGGCCCTGGCTGCGGCCGATGGCTTCCTATGAACTGCCCGACTGAGTAGGTGATCCATGGTCGACGCGGAAGACGACGGTGGTGTGCGGCGCCGGGCGTTGTCCCCGATTCTGGGGATTGACGACTATCGACCGTTGTCGGCCGCGGTGGACGTCGAGATCGCGGGCCGAACGCACCGCGGCAACGTGCGCCCAATCAACACCGATCACTTTCTCGTCATCCGTCTCAGCCGGCGCCAGGAAACGCTGCTCTCGAGCCTCGCGAAGGCCGACCTGCCGAAGACATTCAACGAGTCCGGCTACATCATGCTCGTCGCCGACGGACTGGGTGAAGATGGGAGCGGGGCGGTCGCGAGCCGCCTCGCGCTCAGTACCTTCGCGCATCTCGCGATTCACTTCGGCCACTGGAACGTTCGCGTCGACGCCAGCACGGCGGCCGACATCGTCGATCAATACGAAGCGGCCTACGGGCGGCTGAACGAGGCGATCATTCAGCGCGCGCGCTCCGCGCCGGAACTTTCGAGTATCGCGACCACGTTGACCGCGGCCTACAGCGCCGGCGACGAATTGTTTCTGGTGCACGTGGGCAATTCGCGGGCGTATCTGTTCCGGGACGGCCACCTCACGCAGATGTCGAGCGACCAGACGTTGGCCCAGCACATGAGCGAGAGCGGCGGGCCGGCGCCGGTCGAGCGCGCGACCGAGGATCTCCGGCACATCCTGACCGAGACCATCGGCGGACGAAGCGGAGGGCCGCGCATTCAGGTCGAGCATTTCCGCCTGTGGGATGGGGATCGCGTGCTGCTCTGCACGGACGGATTGACCGATCAGGTGGATGACGAGCGCATCGCGGATATCCTCACACCGTACCGCCGCCTCGACGAGCAGTGCCAGGCGCTCATCGATCTGTCGCTCGAAGCCGGCGGCCGGGACAATGCCACGGCCGTGATGGCTCAATACTCGATCCCGAAGCCCTGAACGCGAGGCCTGCCACAGGTGCTAGGATTCGGCCACGGAGGATGATCATGAAACGGTCGGTGATTGCCGGACTCTGGATGACCGTCGGTTTGGCTCTCGGAGCCGCCGGCTGCAAGACGACTCCCGTCGCGACTGGAAGTGCCAACACGACGGCGACAGCCCGCAAGCAGCTGGAAGGCCAGTGGATCCTCGTGGCGATGACGGTCAACGCTCCGGACGGCAAGCGCGTGACGCCGCAGGCCGCGGGCGAGCTCAACGTGGACGAGTTCTCGAATCTCAAAATCGAGTACCGCCTGGCGGACAGCGGGCGAAGCGCCCTGGAAGGCATCGGCCTCCGGACGCCGAATCCGGTGATCTCGGGAACCGGCCGCGTCGCCATCGACCCGCAGCGGCACACAGTCACGTACATGCCGCCTGATGCCAATACGCGCGCGCTCGACGCCGACGCGGCCGCGCTGCGCGCCAATCCTCTGGCGGTCGAACACCTTCGCTACTACACGCTCGGTTCGGATGGCATTCTGACCCTCACCACCAGGTACGAAAACGGCAAGGAAGCTACCAGATCAACGTGGAAGCGGCAAACGCCGTAGCAGGGCGCTCAAGGAAACGTAAAACGTAGAACGTAGAACGACGTTGTTCTGCCCTCACGACTCCGGCCGATCGGCGTGTTCGTGCTTCGGCTCGAACATCACGTAGAGCGCCGGAAGCACAATCAGCGTGAGCGCGGCCGCTGAAAACAACCCTCCGATGATGACCACGGCCAGAGGCCGCTGGACCTCTGACCCGATGGCGTGCGACAGCGCCATCGGCGTCAAGCCGAGCATCGCGAGCAGCGTGGTCATGAGCACCGTCCGTAACCGCACCAGCGATCCGTCGAACGCCGCCCGATAGGCGCCCACGCCTGTGCGTCTGAGCTGGTTGAAATAGCTGACCATCACGACGCCGTTGAGGACGGCCTGGCCGAACAACGCGATGAAGCCGATGGCGGCCGACACGCTCAGGTGAATGCCGGTGACATAAAGCGCCAGGATGCCGCCGACGAGGGCGAACGGAACGTTGGCGAGAATCAGCGCGGCGTGCTTGACCGAGCCGAAGGCGTTGAACAAGAGAACGAAAATCAGCAGCACGCTGATCGGGACGATCAGGCTGAGCCGTGCCATCGCGCGCTGCTGGTTTTCGAACTCGCCGCCCCAGGCCGTGAAATAGCCGGCCGGAAACTTGACGTTGGCTTTCACGCGCTGCTGCATGTCGCTGACGATGCCGCCCATGTCGCGGCCCTGAATGAAGACCGCGATGGCCGCCACGCGCGTTCCCGACTCGCGTGCGATATTCATGCTGCCGCTGCCCACCGCCACGCTGGCGACCTCGGAAAGCGGCACCCTCAGGCCGCTGGGCGTGTCGACGAGGACGTTACGAATCGCCGCCCGATCGCGGCGTTCTTCCTCCCCGAGGCGGACGACGACTCCGAACTGACGCTCGCCCTCCCAGAGCGTGGTGGCGGTCTTGCCGCCCAGCTCCGTCTCGATGACGTCTTCGACGTCCGTGACGTTGAGGCCGTATCGGGCGGCCCGGGCGCGATCGATCTCGATCTGCAGCTGGGGCACCTGGCCGGCGCGATCGACGAACGCCCGCGCGACGCCGGGCACCGTGGAGATCGTCCGCAGGACTTCGTTGGCGAGCCGCCGCAGCTCGTCGATGTCGTCGCCGAAGACCTTGATGACGATCTGGCCGTCGATCTGCGAGATGCTCTCGAGCACGTTGTCGCGAATCGGCTGCGAGAAACTCGGCTCGATGCCCGGCATCGCGATCAGCTTCTCGTTCATCTGATCGATGAGCTGCGCCTTCGACACGTTGGGGCGCCATGCGGCCTGCGGCTTCACGTCGACCAGGAATTCCGCCATGTTGATCATCTTCGGGTCGGTGCCGTCCTCCGGGCGGCCCGCCTTGGAAATCACCGACGCCACCTCCGGAAACGTGCGCAGTGCCGCGCGAATGCGCGACAGCTGCCGCGAGGTCTCGCTGACGGAGATGCCCGGCGGCAGCATGATGTTGATCCAGAGGTCGCCTTCGTTGAGCTCCGGCAGGAATTCCGTGCCCAGGCGCGGTACGAGGGCGAGGCTTGCCGCGAGCAGGCAGACGGCGGCGCCGAGCACGATGCCGCGCCGGCGGAGCGCGGCCTGGAGAACCGGCCGATAGAGCCGCTTGCAGAAGCGGACGAGCGCGTTGTCTTCTTCGCTTCCGCCCTTGCCGAGGAGGAACAGCGAAAGCATCGGCACGAGCGTGAGGGAGAAGAGCAGCGATCCGATGAGGGCCGAGACGACCGTGTAGGCCATCGGCGCGAAGATGCGTCCTTCCTGGCGCTGCAGGGCGAAGATCGGCAGGTGCGCCAGGATGATGATCACCATGGAGAAGACCGTCGGCCGCCCCACCTCCGTTGCCGCCTCGAGCACGATGGCCCTGGGCACCCGCGGGTGCTCGTGTTTCTCGGAGAGATGCCGGTACACGTTCTCCAGCACGATGACGGCCCCGTCCACGATGATGCCGAAGTCCATCGCGCCGAGCGAGAGGAGGTTCGCGGGGATGCCCTTGATGGTCAGGCCGATGAACGTCGCGAGCAGCGACAGCGGAATGATGATCGCGACAATGCCTGCCGCCCGGAGGTTGCCGAGGAAGAGATACAGGACGATGGTCACCAGCACCGCGCCCTCGAGCAGGTTCCGGAACACGGTGCTGAGCGTGGTGTCGATCAGCTTCGAGCGATCGTAGAAGGGCACGAGCTTGACGCCCTTCGGCAGGATGGTGTCGTTGAGCGTGGCGACCCGCTCCTTGACGGCCGTCAGCACCTGCGAGGGGTTCTCGCCCTTGCGCATCAGGACGATCCCCGAGACGATCTCGTCCTCTTCGTCCTGGCCCATCAGGCCCTGCCTGGGAACCGCGCCGACCTTCACGTCGGCGATGTCTCGAATCAGCAGCGGTGTGCCGCCGTGCTCGGTCACCACCACGGTGCCGATGTCGTCGGCGGAGCGCAGCATGCCGATGCCTCGGATCAAGTACTGCTGCTCGCCTTGCTCGAGAAAGCTGCCTCCCGCGTTGGCGTTGCCGCGGCCGAGCGCCGTGAACACCTGCTGCAGCGAGACGTTGTACGCCTTCATGCGGGCCGTGTTGACCGTCACTTCGTACCGCTTGATGAACCCGCCGAAGCTGACCACGTCGGCCACGCCAGGAATCAGCTTCAGGTTGCGCGCGACCACCCAATCCTGGGTGCTGCGCAGGTCCGTCGGGGTCAGCCCCTTCCCCTGGATGCGGTACCGGTAGATCTCGCCGATCGCCGTGGACAGCGGCGCCAGCTCGGGATGGACCCCGTCGGGAAGGTCGATGGTCTGCAGGCGTTCGAGCGCCTGCTGGCGCGCGAAGTAGTCGGTGGCGTTGTCGTTGAACGTCAGGATGATGTACGAGAGCCCGAACTGCGTGTGCGAGAACATCCGGACCGCGTTGGGCAGGCCGCTCAGCCCGATCTCGAGCGGCATCGTGACCTGCTTCTCGACCTCTTCGGGCGCGTGGCCGGGAAACAGCGTGATCACGGTGACCTGGACATCCGTGACGTCGGGGAACGCCTCGACAGGCAGGGAGCGGAAGGCCGCGATGCCGCCCGCGACAAAGAGGACAAGCAGCATCACGATGAGCAGCGGCTCGTGCAGCGCCGTGGAAACAATGCGGCGGATCATTGATGTGGAGCGTCGGCTTCGAGCTGCCGGAGAAGGAGCACGCCGTCGCTCACGATGTGGTCGCCCGCCGACAGCCCCGACACGATGCGAAGGTGGTCTGCGCCGATCGGCATCGTTTCGAGACCGCGCCGGACAAATTCCGGGGAACCGTCGCGAACCTGGAGGTAGGCGAAACTCTTGCCGTTTTCCACGAAGACGGCCTTTGCGGGAAGGGTCAGCCCCGCCGCCGGCTTTGGGCAGCGAGAGCGCCACCGATGCGAACATGCCGGGCTTGAGCCGCAGGTCGCGATTGGCAACCTGGATGCGCACCTTGGCCGTCCGGGTCTGCGCGTCAACCACGCTGCCGACCTGGGCGACGTGCGCGATGAAGTGTTCATCGGGATAAGCGGTCGTCGTCACCTCGGCGCGGCCTCCGACGATGATGTTGTGCACGTCGCGTTCGAAGACGTCGGCTTGTACCCAGACGCTCGACAAGTCCGCGATCGTGGCGAGCGGGGGATTGTCGGGCCCGACGAACTGGCCGTTTGTGACGCTGCGCTCGATGACGGTGCCGGCGATCGGGCTGCGGACGGGAAGGCGCCCCTGGAGGTGCGTGGCATCCTCGTCCGGGTGACCGTCGAGCCCCAGCACCTGCAGCACTTCTTCGGTCTGCAGCACCCTGGCCTTCGCTTTGGCCAGCTCGTTCTCGGCCTGTTGCTGGGCGATGCGGGATGCCGCCTGATGGTCGAAGAGGTCCTGCGTCATCGCGTAGGTCTTTTCGGCCAGCTCGAGGTCCTTGTGGCTCGCGCGATGATCGGCGATGGCCGCGGCAATCTCGCGGCTGCTCAGGACGAAGAGCACGGCATCTTTGGCCACCTTGTCGCCGACGTTCACGTTGAGATCTCGCACCTGGCCCGCGACCGGCGGGAGAATTCGCGCCATCCGGTCGGCGTTGAATTCCACGACTCCTGTGGCTCTGATCGCATCGTCCGGCGCGCTGGTCGAGATGGCCTCGATGTGCACCTGCTCCAGTTGCTGGGGGCTCAGGCGCACGACGGCGGCATCGCTCGCGGCAGCCGACGCCGACGCCGATGTTGACGACGCCGTCTCCGCCGACGCCTGTGCGTCCGCAGCCGGCGCGTCCGAATGACACGCGGCGAGCGTGAACAGGCTCAAGAGGAGAGGTAGAGGTGTCCTGGCTGTCATGGGATCACGTCCTTGTTGACGGTGAGGGAGAGCCGGGCCCGGGCGCGCCGATAGGCGGCCTGCGCCGAGTAGTAGGTGTCCATGGTGTCGTTGAACGCCCGCTGGGCATCGAGCACGTCGAGCAGAGATGTCGCACCCGCCTGGTAGACGTACGTCACGCTCGCCCGGGCTTCCTGCGTCGGCGCGAGGAGATCGCGTTCGATGTCGGCGAGGAGCGACCGCGCAGATTCGAATTCCTGGTACGCGGCGGCCACCTCGCCGGCGACGCTCGTCTCGCCGGCGCGAAGGGAGCGCTCGGCCTTGTCGCGTTCGGCGTCAGCCCTCGCGATTTCGCCCTGGTTCCGGTTGGAAAACGGCAGGGGCACGCTGACGAAGAAGCCGAGCATGTTGCCGCGCCCGTTGACGCCCTGCTCGCGCCGGTACTCGGCGCCCAGCGTGTAATCAACCTTCCCCTGTGCCTGCTCGAGGCGCAGGTCGGCGATGCTGCGGGCCTGATCGTTCCGCAGCGCGACCAGATCGGGACGCGCGAGCCGGGCGGTTTGCAGCAGCTGCGGCAGGTCCGGAGTCTTCTCGGGAATCGCGCCCATGCGGTCGTCGATGTCGACAAGCGGCTCGTCCGGCCGCCGGCCGAGCAGCGGCAGCAGTTTCAACCGGGCCTCGCTGACAGCCAGCTGTGCGGTCTTGACGGCGCTCCGATACTGCAGCATGGCCACGCGCGACCGCGTGACTTCGAGCTGCGGAATCGCTCCGCTGGCCAGGCGCTGTTCGTTGAGACGCACGAGCTGTTCGAGGGCTCGCAGGTTGTCCTCGGCGAGCAGCAGCTTGGCCTTGGCTTCGAGGACGTCGATGGCGGCGAGCGAGACGTCGAGCTTGAGCCGGCGCATCGAGTCGGCGAACCCGGCCTCGGCCACCTGCTTTTTCTGGGCGGCGACATCGACGCGGAGATCGCGCTTGTCTCCCCGCTCGAACGGGACATCGACGCGGACCGAGTGACTGCGGCGGGCCCGCCTGGTTCGCCTCGTCGAACCCGGTCCCAAGGAGGTCAAGGCTTTCGGCGCTCCCCGAAAGGACCGGGTTTGGGCGCAGGCGAGCCGTGATCAGGCCGGCGTCAGCGATCGACAGATTGGCCCGTTCGGACAGCAGCGCCAGGTTGTTCTGCAGCGCCTCGGCGACCGCGCCCTCGACGGTCATGGTCTGCAGGGCCTCCTGGCCACTGAGGGCGTGAGCGCCCGCGCATGAGAAAACCGCCGCGAATAGCAGTGACGTACGACATTTCATAAGCAAACGACTCCGTCGGCGCCTCGAGACGCCGCTCTGACGCGCGTGTAGCGTCCGCACCCGGGCGGAGGGAACCGACCGGCCCGAAGCCGGTTGCTACGTATCGCGGGACTTAGGAGAAGGCGTGCGGCGCGGGACGGGGCGGAGCGCGGGAGGCAACGGCGGACGAGAGAAGAGCGGGCTGAAGGCGATTCGGTTGAAGGCTGATGTTCGAACGCCGCGGAACTGCCGCCGTCCAGCGGACGGCGCACGGCATGCCTGCCGCGCCGCGTGGTGCGAGCCCGTTGCTCGAGACGGCACAAGGGGCGTCGGCCGCGTCCAGCGCGTGGAGCGGTTCGATCTCGGCGGCGAACGGAGTCGGGGTCGACGGCTCAAAATCACCGCTTCCGTCGTTGAGCCAGACGCCGACGACTTCGTGCGAGAGTGCGGCGCTGACGACGAGGTCGAGGTCGTTGTCGTGGTCGACGTCGGACACCCTGACCGTGAGTGCGTCCTGGTCGGATTCAAAGGCGACCGTCTTCGACTCGAGGCCGGAAACCGCGAACTCGATCGTGAACGACGCGGCGCCAGGCGCGTGTGACACGCGATCCGCGATGGCCACGTCCGGCGTGCCGTCGGTGTTGAAGTCGCCGACAGCTGTCGACGATCCGAACGCCCCGGCCGCCGTCCCCAGCCTGAATTCCGGAAGGTCGGAAGACGGCGGGGGAGTTCCCGTGGTGAACGAGAGAGGCGTCTTCGCCGCAGCCGTGCGCCCAGGCTCTGATTGGCCCGGCGTCAGGCACACCAGGACGCCGGTGGCGACCGACAGAAGCCGCGAGATGCGAATCAACCGATTGAGCCGACTCTTGTTGCCGATACAAGAACAATAGATCAACCGGGCACGCGGAGCCAAACCCGCGCGCCGCTCGTAGTGTTATGATGACGGGTTGAAGCCATGAAACGAGCCGAACGACAGCGCCTGAAACAGAATGACCTGGGCGAGTTGACGCGCCAGGTGCAGGAAGTCTTTACAGCGCGACAACGCGACCTGGCGTGGATCGCCGGGGTGGTCCTGGTGGTTGGCGCTGCGGCGCTCGGGTACTGGGCGTGGCATACGCGCGAGCAGCAGGGTGCGCAGAAGCTCCTCGCCGATGCGATGGTAGTCGCCGAAGCGCGCATCGGGCCGCCGGCGGCCGCGACGGGCGGAACCGGTCTCACGTTTCCCACCGAGCGCGAACGCGCCCAGGCCGCTCTTACGAAATTCAAAGCCGCCGCGGACGCCTATCCCACGAGCGACGCGGGACTATTTGCACGGTATCAGGAAGCGTCCACGCAGGTGGTCCTGGGCAATCCTGCCGAAGCAGCGAAGACCTACCAGGTCGTCATCGATGGCGCGGGCAATCGTCTGATTGGCCAGACAGCCCGGCTGGGACTGGCGGCGGCGCACGCTCGCGGCGGGCAGTTCGATCAGGCCATCACAACCTACAAGGAGCTCGCGCAGCGCAAGGACGGCCGGCTGCCGATCGACGGCATTCTCATGGAGCTCGGTCGCGTATACCGGGACGCCGGACGTGCGGGCGAAGCCCAGCAGACATTCAATCGTCTGATCGAAGAGTTCCCCGATTCGCCGTTCAACGCGGACGCCAAGCGCGAGCTCGATGCCCTGAAGAAAGCCGCGGCCTGATCCTCAGCCTCGCGCCTTGATCTCGGCGCCGAACCGATACGCAAGGATCTTGTAGAGCAGCCTCGCGCAGAGGAAATTCGGCGCCACATTTCCCGGCATCGGGCACAGCTCGACGATGTCGCATCCCACCACGCGACGGCGCTCGATGACGCGGCGGAGCAGTGTCAGCCCCTCGTACCAGCTCAGACCGCCCGGCTCTGGCGTGCCGACGGCCGGCATGATGGCCGGATCGAACCCGTCGCAGTCGATGGTGATGTACACCTCGTCGGTGAGCGAGTCGACGATGCGGTCGATCCAATTGCCGTCCTGCCGCATGTTGTAATCGAAAAAGATGCGGGTCCGGAGGGAGGGGACCGCTGTCGCTTCTTCCGCGGACAGGCTCCGGATGCCCACCTGCGTACACGGGGCGTGCTCGAGCGTCCGGCGCATCGCGCAGGCGTGGCTGTGCGGCGTGCCCATGAACGAATCGCGCAGGTCCGCGTGCGCGTCGATCTGCAGCACCGACAGGTTCTTGTGCCGCGCCGCCACGGCGGCGACCACTGGCGGCGTGATCGAATGTTCGCCGCCGAGTACGACCGGGAACTTGCCGCGCGCGACGACCTCGGATGCGACGCGCTGAATCTCCCGCATCACCTCGTCCATCGACGGGAACGGCAGTTCCATTTCCGGCAGCGTGGCGATGCCGATGCCGTGGACGTCGGTCCCGGTCTCCTCGTCCCACCATTCCATGTGCGAACTGGCGACCAGAATTTCGTGAGGTCCGGTCCGCGTGCCGGGGACGTAGGATGTCGTTCGGTCCAGCGGAATGGGAAGGATGACGACGCGGGCCTCGTCGAAATCCGCCGCCGCGGGCGGAATGCCGGCGAATGCGCCCGGGGTGATACGGTCGTACTCGAACGGCAGGTTCATCGACGTCCTCGAGTCATGGCTGGCGGACGCTCACGCGGGAGACGTCCTTGAGAAATGCGAAATCCACCGTGGGCAGCGGGCGGATGTTGGAGAGATCGCGCTGGGCGACGACGACGTTTGTCTTGCACCAGAGGCTGATATAGGGCGCCTGCTCGGCGATGAGTCTCTGGGCCTGGTTGTACAACAGGCGCCGCCTGCCATCGTCAGTGGACGTGGTGGCCTCATCCAGCAGCCGGTCGACGCGCGGATCGCTTGAAGGTGCCGCGGTTGTATCCCGCCGGAGGTATCTGATTGGAGTGGAACACGCGGCGCAGGATGTCCGGGTCGGCCACGGCGCCTCCGGTCCATTGGAGAAAGTACATTTGAAAGTTGCCGGCGTTGACGTCCGCGAACAGCGTCGCGAATTCGTACGTCCGGACCTCGAGGTCGATGCCCACCGCTCGGAGGTTCTGCTGCACGACAGCGCCCTGGAGGCGATTGAACTCGACGCTCGACATCTTGAGAGTCAGGCGCAGGCGGGTGGCCGGCCCGTCGCCGTCGGGATCGAGGTAGCCGGCCTCATCCAGCAGCGCGCGCGCTCGCGCAGGATCGTACGCGAACGCAAACGCATCGGGATCGAACGCCCACGACATGGGCGGCAGGATGCCCGTCGCGGGGATCGCCATCCCGCGGCGCAGGTACGTGATGATGGCCTGACGGTCGATGGCGTAGCCGATGGCCTGCCGCACGCGCACGTCCTTCAGGACGGGATCGCGCATGTTGAAGCCGATGTACTGGTAATCCACGCCAGGCAGTTGAGTTGTCTGCAGCCGCGGTTCCTTCGCGAGCTGCGCAGCGATGTCGGGGGCGAGGTCGTTGACGACGACGTCGGTCGTTCCCTTGCGGAGCTCGAGGCCGGCCATGATGTTGTCCGGAACGATTTTCAGCACGACACCGTCATTGCGTGGGCGGCCTCGAAAATAGGCGTCGAACGCCGCGAGATCGAGGTGGTCGTCCACCGCATATTGGACGAATCGATAGGGTCCTGTCCCGACGGGGTGCTCCCGAAGAGTTCCGCCGGCGCCGTCCGGCACGATTTGCGGCAGCACGAGGCTCACAGGGAATGATCCGAACGGCTCCCTGAGTCTGAAGCGGACCGCGTAGCGATCCACGGCATCGACCGACATGAGCAGCTGAAACGCGCCCCTGTAGGGCGAGATGAAGCCAGGTTCGAGCAGGCTCGTGAACGTGTAGACGACATCGGCCGATGTCAGCTCGTGGCCGTCGTGAAAACGGACTCCGCGCCGCAGGGTGGCGATGTATTCGGTGGGCTCGGGGTTGTCGAGACGCTCCGCGAGATCAGGGACTGCGCGCAAATGCTCGTCGAACGTCATGAGGCCGTTGTAGATCAGCTGAGCCGCTTTCTGCGACACATCATCAGCCGCAACCCGCGGGTCGAGGTTGTTGGGCGCGCTCACGACCGCGACGACGATGACGTTGGGATTGGCCGACGGGCGATGGGAGCAGGCCGCGCAGAGGACAGTAAGGACGCCCAGCCACACGTAGCGGCCGGCTTCAGCCGGCCGGTGGCCGTCCGCCTGAAGGCGGACGCTACGCAAGCGTCGCCTCCGCGTCATACGTGTTTCTTCAGGTCCGCCAGCAGGCTCAGGGCTTCGAGAGGCGTGATGCGATCGATGTCCACGGCCTCGAGCGCGGCCCGCACGTGGTCGTCGACGGCCGGCGGAGGCTGGAACAGCCCAAGCTGCCGCTGGGGATCAGAAGGCGTGCCGCTCAACGACGGCCGGCCGCCCCGCGAGAGCTCGTCGCGTTCGAGGGCCTGGAGAATCTCGCGCGCGCGCGTGATGACGTCGGCCGGAAGTCCCGCGAGACGCGCGACCTGGATGCCGTAGCTGCGATCGGCGCGGCCGGGGATGATTTTCCGCAGGAAAATGATGTCGTCCTTCCACTCGCGCGCGGCGACGTGAAAATTGACGACGCCCGGTGTGGCGTCCGCGAGATCCGTAAGCTCGTGGTAGTGCGTGGCGAAGAGCGTCTTGGGGCGCATCCTCGGATTGGTGGCCAGATACTCGGCGACCGCCCAGGCGATGCTCAGGCCGTCGAAGGTCGCCGTGCCGCGGCCGATTTCGTCGAGGACCACGAGGCTCTTCGACGTCGCGGCGTGAAGGATGCTGGCGGTCTCCTGCATCTCCACCATGAAGGTGGACTGCCCGCGCGCGATGTTGTCGGAGGCGCCCACGCGGGCGAAGATGCGATCCACGAGCGGGATCTTGGCTTCCCGCGCCGGCACGAACGAGCCCGCCTGGGCCATGACGCACAGCAGGGCGACCTGCCTGAGATACGTGGACTTCCCGCCCATGTTCGGTCCGGTCAGAATGACGAGCTGACAGTTTCGGCCATCCAGGGTGATGTCGTTGGGCACGAAGCCGGAAGCCGACGCTGACGAGAGGACGCGCCGTTCCACGACGGGATGCCGGCCGTCGAGCACGGTCAGTTCGTCTCCGTCGTGCACGTGAGGCTTGATGTAGTTGTTGACGGCCGCGACTTCCGCCAGCGCCGCGAGCACATCCAGCGTGGCCAGCGCCCGCGCCGACGCCTGAATCCTCGGGGCCTCGGCGGCGACGGCGCGGCGAAGCGTATCCAGCACTTCGAGCTCGCGTTCCACAATCCGTTCGTCGGCGCCGAGGACCTTTTCTTCGTACTCCTTCAGCGCCGGCGTGATGTAGCGTTCACCGCCCGCGATCGTCTGTTTCCGGTGGTAGTCGGGCGGCACGGCGTGGAGGTTCGACTTCGAGATCTCGATGTAGTACCCGAATACCCGATTGAAGCGCACCTTCAGGGACGAGATGCCCGTGCGCGTGCGTTCCCGCTCTTCCATCTCCGCGATGACTTGCTTGCCGGATCGGCTGATCCGGCGGAGCTCGTCGATCTCGGTGTCCCGGCCGTCACGCGTGAACCCGCCGTCGCGCGCAAGCGCGGGAGGCTCGTCCACAAGGGTCCGTTCGATGTCATCGCGCACGTCGGCGAGATCGTCGAGCTCGGCCAGCAGCGACTGCGCGAGCGGCGCTCGTAAATCGGCCAGCACGGCGCGGACGCGGGGGATGACGGTCAGCGAGTGCGCGAGCCCGACGAGATCGCGCGGGCCGGCCGTGCCGAGCGCGGCACGCGCGAGCAGCCGCTCGAGATCCTGCACGCCTTTGATGGCGTCGCGAAACTTGCCGCGGTCCGTCGCCAGAAACGCGAGCTCTTCGACGGCGTCCAGTCGATCGCGAATCGGCTCGAGCGTGACCAGCGGGCGCAGCAGCCATGACCGCATCAGGCGGCTGCCGACGGCTGTCATCGTGCGATCGAGCTCGTCGAGGAGCGATCCGTCGCGGTCGCCTTCCGCGCCCTCGATGATCTCGAGGTGTTCGAGCGTGGTGGGATCGACGAGCAGCGCGTCGGCGCGGGGCCGGTAGGTGATGCCGCGCACGTGGGCGAGATCGACTTTCTGTGTCGTCCGCAGATGATGGACGAGGGCGCCGGCCGCCGAGACGGCGGCCTCGTGACCGTCCAGGCCGAATCCCTCGAGTCCGGCGGCCTGGAGCTGTGTCAGCAGCGTCCTGCGAGCCGACTCCTTCTCGAACATCCACTCGTCGATGCCGGTCAGCGGAATTCCGTCGGCGACGATGGGGTGGGGCAGGGTCGTGCCGGCGGCCACGACCAGCTCCCGGGGCTTGAGGACGGCGACTTCATCGGCGAGCGCCTGCAGGCCATCGGCGCCCTCGTATTCCGCCGCCGTGAATTCCCCGGTGGACAGATCGAGCAGTGCCGCCCCGACGCGCGCGATCTTTGCGGATCCGCTCTCCGGAGCGATGGCCATCAGGAACGCGGGCTCACGGGCGTCGAGGAAGCCGGCATCGGTGAGCGTGCCCGGGGAGACGACGCGCACGACCTCGCGCTTCACGAGGCCCTTGGCTTTTCGCGGGTCCTCGACTTGATCGCAGATCGCGACGCGGAATCCCTTCTTGACGAGGCGCGCGATGTACGTGTCCACCGCGTGGTGCGGGACGCCGCACATCGGGATGCCGCCGCCGTTGGCGTCCTTGGAGCGCGACGTCAACGTGATCTCGAGCGCCCGCGACGCGACGAGCGCGTCCTCGTAAAAAGTTTCGTAAAAGTCGCCCATGCGGAACAGCAGGATGGAATCGCGATGCTGTTCCTTGGCGTCCAGGTACTGCCGCATCGCCGGGGTCGCCGACGCTGACATATGCTTAAAGTCTATCGCATGCGTGTGATGGCTCTTGACACAACGGGACGGGCGGGCAGCGTGGCGCTCGTCGAGGACGGCCGGATCGTGCGCGAACAGGAGGGCGACGCGACGCACACGCACGGAGAACGCCTGCCGGGCGAGCTCGCAGCGCTCGGCGTGCCCTTCTCGGCGGTGGACGTGTTTGCCGTCGCCATCGGTCCCGGCTCGTTCACCGGCCTGCGGATCGGCCTGGCGTCGATCCAGGGCCTGGCACTCGTCAGCCGTCGCCGCGTCGTCGGCGTATCCGCGCTGGAGGCGCACGCGCAGCTGGCCAGCCGGACGATCGCGGCCGGCGCCCTCGTCGCGTGCTGGATTGACGCGCAGCGCGGCGACGTGTTCTCGGCGCTCTATCGCGTGGCGGACGCGCCGGTATTTGCGCCCGAGCGGCTCGTCGAACTCGAAGCGCCGGCGGTTGCCGATCCGGCGCGCACGCTCGCGGAGTGGTCGAAGCATCCCGGCATCGACTCCGCAATATTCACCGGGGATGGCGCCGTGCGTTACGAACGCGCGCTGCCTCATGCCGGCGATTCTCGATATCTGATTGCGCCGGCGCCGATTGCCGGCGCGATCGGATGCATGGCGGCGGTGAGCGCGGCGCGCGGGCTGGCGGCTCTCCCCGAGACGGTTCACGCACTGTATGTCCGCCGGCCCGACGCGGAGCTGCATCGGGACGGATCGCGCGTTCGCTGAGCCCCATGACCGTGACAATCGAGCCGCTCTCGTCGCCCTCGCAGATCGACGAAATCCTTGCAGTGGAAGAAGCCTCGTTCACGAGCCCGTGGACGCGCGAGATGTACCTGGCCGAGCTCAAGAACACAGGCGTGTCGTATTTCTACCTGGCCAGAACGGACACCGGCCAGGTCATCGGATTCTGCTCGTTCTGGCGCGTGCTGGACGAGCTTCACATCAACAACCTGGCGGTGCTGCCGGAGCACCGGCGTGCGGGCATCGGGACGGATCTGCTGTTGCGCGTACTCGCAGACGGCTCCGTATTTGGCGCGAAGCGCGCGACGCTCGAAGTGCGCCGCTCCAACGAGGCGGCCCAGAAGCTGTACGAGAAGTTCGGGTTCACCGTCGCGGGAGTGCGCCGCCTCTATTACAGCAGCCCGCCCGAAGACGCGCTCGTGCTGTGGCGGGAAGGGCTTCTGTGAGCTTGCAAGGGTCCGGACCTTGTGCTACGTTGCCCCCGGGATCATCATGCAGCCGCACGATCTAATCCGATCTTGTCCTCGAGCGATCAAAGGAGGCCGGGCATGAATGAGCAGTCACAGAATACCGACGAGGAGTACCACGATCTCGCCGCCAAGCACCACGAGCTCGATGAACGCCTCAGTCAGCTGACCGCCAAGCACTACCTGTCCGAACCCGAACAACTCGAAGAAGCCACCCTCAAGAAGCGAAAGTTGCAAATCAAAGATCGCATGGAAGATCTTCGCCGGCGCCGCGTCGACGTCAGTTCGCAGCCGCACGCCGGCTGAGGCGAAATCCTGGCGGCAGCGCCCGGTTGACCCGCCTTTGCGCGGTCAATCGGGGTGCGCCGCTCCCCTAATCTTGCGCATCGATTCCGCGGGCTTCCCATTCATCATCGGCGCGCTGGCCCTGGCCGCGCTGGCCGGTGCGGCTGGCGGATGGATATTTGCCGCGCCGCTCGCGGTGCTCGCGGTGTTTTTCGCGTTCTTCTTCCGGGATCCGGAACGACGGGTCCCGGCCCACGCCTCTGAGAACGACGTGCTGTCTCCGGCCGATGGCGAGGTGCTGGTTGCCGGAGAGGCGATGGCCGACGCGGCGCCTCCCGGATCGTGGCGCCAGGTCAGCATCTTCCTCTCGCCGATGGACGTCCACGTCAACCGCGTGCCGGCGTCGGGGCGCGTCACGCGCGTCGTGCTCACGCGGGGGCGGTTTCTCCCGGCGTATCGCCGCGAGGCGGCCACGGTCAACGAGCGCAGCGAGATCTGGATTGATCATCAGGGTCAGCCCATCGTCGCGCGTCAGATCGTCGGCATTCTCGCGCGGCGCGTGGTGTGCCGTCTCAACGAAGGCGTCACCGTGCGGGCCGGCGACCATCTCGGAATCATGAAATTCGGGTCGCGTATGGATGTGTTCGTCCCTGCAGATGCGGTCATCGCCGTGAAGATCGGCGACAAGGTGCGCGGAGGCGAAACGGTCATCGCGGTGCTACACTCGAAATAGCTGTGCTCAGCCAATCAGAAGGACCTGTCCGCTTCTTCCGGCGACAACACGATCGGCCCCGCCCCCGGCTGCGGCGCGGAGTGTATCTGCTGCCCAGCCTGATGACGATGGGCAACATGTTCTGCGGGTACGCGTGCGTCGTCTACGCCGCGCGCGGCGAGTTCGAGACGGCGGCGCCGTTCATCGGTTTCGCGATCGTGCTGGACATGCTCGACGGGCGCATCGCGAGGCTCACGGGCACCACCAGCGAATTCGGCGTCGAGTTCGATTCACTGGCCGACATCATCTCGTTCGGGATCGCGCCGGCCATCTTGTCGTTCTCGTGGGGGCTGGCTTCGCTGGGACGACTCGGGTGGGCCGCCGGGTTCCTGTTCGTGGCCGCAGCGGCGATGCGGCTGGCGCGCTTCAATATCCAATCGGCTGCCGGCGGCGACAAGCGCTTTTTCGTCGGAATGCCCAGCCCCGCGGCCGCGGCCATTCCCGCGGCGACCGTCTATGCGTACCCGTGGGGACTTCTCGATTACAGGGCCGCGCTGCCCGCGCTGGCCATGGTGCTGCTGCCGGCGCTGCTCATGGTGAGCACGATTCGCTTCCGCAGCTTCAAGACGATCGACCTACACGTGCGCCGGTCGTACACGATCCTGATCGTGATCGCGGCGGCGCTCGTCCTGATCACCACGCACCCGCGTTTCGTGCTCGTGGCGATGGCGTACACCTACCTCGCGTCGCCGTTCGTGGGAATGGCCTTCAACCGCCTGCGACCACACAAATCCATCTAGTCATCTGGTCATCTAGTCATCTGGTCATCGTTGAGAGAATCGATTCATTGATTCAATTGAATCAACGATGACCAAATGACCAGATGACTAAATGACCAGATTCGCGATCGGTACGCTCATGGACACCGTGGTGCCGACGCCCTTCGTGCTGCTCAGGCTGATCGTTCCGCCGATCAATTCAATGTTGCGTTTCGCGATGGTCAAGCCGAGGCCGGTGCCGGTCGCCTTGGTGGAGAAGTAGGGTTCGAACATGCGCGCGAGGGCGTCGGGCTCCATGCCGACGCCCGTGTCGACGAGGTCGATCACGATGACGGGCGGCCGCGCGGCGGCGCGAATCGTCAGACGACCCTGTCCGGGCATCGCGTGCAGCGCGTTCTCAATCACGTTCGTGATCGCGCGGGCGAAGAGTGTCCGGTCGATCTGCGCCGGCGGCAGGCCGTCGGGCATCGCGACATCGATCGCGATGCGGCCGGCGAGCCCCGTCCGATACGGCGCCACGACTTCCTCGATGATGGCCGGCAGCGACGTCGCTTCCGGACGCGCCGTCGGGGAAGAGGCAAAGCTCGAGAACTCGGCCGAAATCTGGCGCAGCAGCGACACTTGCGTCAGGATCGCCTGGACGCAGTCGTCGAGCGCCGGTGAAAGCGGCCGGCCGCGGTCGATGTTGACGCGCCGGGCATGTTCGGCCGACAGCTGGATGGGCGTCAGCGGGTTCTTGATGTCGTGCGCGACCTGCCGGGCCATATCGGCCCAGACCTCGAGCCGCTGCGTCCGTTCCAGATCGGCGCGCTGCCGCTTCAGGTCGTCGGCCATCCCGTTGAAGTCCTTCACCAGTCGGCCCAGTTCGTCGGCGGACGCGACCGCGATGTGCGCGTCCAGATCGCCGCGCGCGATACGGCGCGTGGCGTGGCTCAGACGATTGATGGGGTCGGCGATCCGCTCGGCCATCCAGTAACCGATGCCGGCGCCCAGCAGACTGAACAGCACCGCGCCGAAGATCACCTGGCGATCGAGGGTATCGATCTGCCGCTCGATCTCGAGCTTCCTCAACGGCAGCGGGACCGTGACAATCCCCTCCCGTCCGCCGGCGCGGATCGGCGCCGCGGCTTCAATGTAGGTTGAGTTGGACAGCTGCTCGACGCTCACAAACGTGGGCAGCCGGTCCAGCATGATTCGGCGATAAATGAGACTGGGCGTCCTCGGCGAGAGCAGCCGCTGCGCGAACAGATCGCGCTGGCTCGTCGCCTCGAGGCTCGACCGGTCGAACAGGTTCACATCCTGATCGATCGCGCGGCTGACGAGCACCATGATCTGGTCGTCGATGGACGCGGGGCCGGCGCCCAGCTGCTGAAGCGTGGCGTAGTCCTCGACGAGCCGCTGTGCGACCGTGGCGGTTCTGGCCGCGGCGTCCTCGACGCCGGCTCGCGCCTGCGCGGCGAAGTAGGTCCGCACGGCAAACGCAAGAATGGCAACGGGAATGACCGCCACCGCGACGTTGGCCAGGAACAACTTCCTGTAGAAGCTCGAACGGAATTCGCGGAGCAGCGCGCGCGCGCTCGACGGCCGGATCCTGGCAGCCGCGGCGAACACCGATGCGCCGATCAGGAGGACGATGTACAGCGCCCCGGCGAGGACGGCCAGTTCAGCGAGGCTGACGAGATGACCGAACCAGGTCACGGCGGAATATCCCAGGGCATAGATGCCGCCGCGATCGCTCGCGAGATACACCCGGAATCGTTCGTCGTCACGCAGCAGCGTTGTCCAGAACGCCTCGCGCGACGCCACCAGGCGCGCGAACACATCGTCGGGCAGCGGCCAGATGCCCGTCCCCGATACGTATGTCGGCGCCCGGCTCCAGCCATAGCCGCCAAACTCGATGTCGTTGCCCTGCAGGCCTTCGGCCGCGGGCAGGCCTTCCGGGCGCAGCGACTCCAGATATGGATTCTGCGACGAGAAGAACGGCAACGTGCGGTAGTCGAGCATGACGCGGACGACAATCGCGCCGCGAATGACGCCCTTTTCGCAGATGCCCTTGCTGGCCTGCGGGACGTGGCGTTCGGTGGCGCCAAACGGCAGGACTTCCTCGAAGACTTCCCAGTTGCAGCTCGTGGCCTCGTGGCGAGGCGTCGTGTACTCGGGCAGCAGCGCGAAGCGGCTCATCAGCCCGCCGTCGCTGCTGTAAAGCTCCACGGACGAGGTGAGTCGATAGGTGGCGAGCGCGGTGTTCGACCAGACCGCGAATGCCCGGTCGATAGTCGGCGTCGCCGTCGAGGCGCCGGAGACGAAGTCGGCGAGGCCGGGCAGGTTGTCAATCTGCTCGAGCGCCTGGTAGAGGCGATCCTGAAGATCCTTCCGCTGGCTCGTGACCTGTGGCGCGTACGTGGTCGCGATGAGGCGTTCCTTGGCCTCGGTCGCGAAGAAGAAGAGCGACGGATACATCGCCATCGCCGGCACGACGAGCGCGACGAAGAGCGCGACGAGCCGGGCGGCCTGCGACGCGCGCCGCGAGTGCCGCGTGAGCCACTCGAACGCGGCGGCGCAGAGGCCGGCGGTGCCAACCGCGATGCCCCACGGCAGGAGCGGAATCGAGTCGAGTTTCACATGAACCAGCGCGATGGTCACCACGGCGCCGGCAAGCCACGCGATGATCGCCGTCGCCCGCAGATCCCAGCGCCGCGGCCGCCGCCAGAACACGCCGCCCGCGTGGGTGGCCATCGCCGCTCCCCAGAGAACGGCGGCGTGCAGGAGCACCAGGCCGAAACCGACCGCCAGGCCCCTGACGCTGAACGGGTGCAGGGAAAAGTGCACGACGTCGATATTCGTCCGCCCGACAACCTCCTGCAGGAAGCGTTCGTACACGGCCACGGCGGCACCCGCGAGCGCGCCGGTCACCGCGTACGTCAGCGCGACGCGATAGTCGCCAAGCGCGCCCGGGTCGTCCCGCAGCCACAAGCGCGCGCGTGGGCGCGCGACACGCCTCCGCACCAGCGCCTCGCCACCGAGAGCCACCAACCCTGCCGCTGTCAGAGCCGTCCACAGGACGTTGGCAGGTGAGCCGAACGGCTGAGGACCTGCCACCGCCGAGACAACCCAGAGGAGCGCCTCCCGTGCAATCAGCAGGATGATCGCCACCGCGCCGGTGGCTGCGAGAAACGCTCCGGTGCTGACGGGACCGCCTGCGGACATCGAGCAGGGGCCCCGCGCACAGCAACAGCGCCAGGACGAGAACGAGAACGCTCGCCGCCCATGTTTGTGTTCGCCACCGCGAGCGTGCCTCCGCGAGGGCGGTGCGAGAGACGTGCGCTTCGACGAGCAGCCCGCCGGTTGGCGACGGAATCAGAAAGACTCCGTCATCGCTTCCTGCCTGGCCTTCGCCAGCCGGCCCCTCGAATTCGGTGCGAATGGCCACGGGCGCGAGCGACGTGGAGACAATGGCTGCCGACAGTCCCGGGGTTGGTTCCAGTCCTGCCAGCGATTGCTCGACAACGACCGTCGCTTCGCGTGGAGAGTTGGGGCGGCTCGAATCGACGACCGGTTCGACACGGATGAGCCGCGGGCCAAGCGCGCCTGGCGCGACAAACACGGCCGCCGGACCGCTGATGCGCTCTTTCCCGAGGTCCATCACCCGGCCGGCCCATGCGAGCGGCCGGCCGGCGGTGTCGTAGACGGTGATGCCCGTACGGCCCGCCAGATCAGGCGGCAGCGCTGCTGACACGACGTCAAACAGCCGGGTCACGGTGAGGGGATCTCGCAGCGCGAGCTGGACCGCCGCGCGGCCCGACACCACCCGCGCGCCCATCGTCCGCAGGGCTT
This sequence comes from uncultured Acidobacteriota bacterium, assembly GCA_963729215.1. Classification (GTDB taxonomy): domain Bacteria; phylum Acidobacteriota; class Vicinamibacteria; order Vicinamibacterales; family CAVVIG01; genus CAVQJU01. The sequence goes on from CAVSND010000028.1 coordinate 114,528, forward strand.
CGGCGCTGCCGTCGAACTGGCGGCGGAACTCCGCCTCGACCTTCGACAGGGCTTCTTCGTCGGTCGAGCCGAACCGGGCACGCTCCCAGATCCGGCCGGCGGCGCCGACAATCAGACTGCCGAGCAATCCGCCAACGACGAGGCGTACGGCTAGCGTGCGCATGACATAAATGGGGTCGGCCCCGCAGTCGCCGGCTCGACCAGCATACAATTGAAGCACCGGTCACACGCGGCCAATTGTCTCAACGTGAGCCTGAAGCTTCTCCTCAAACGTGGCGCTCTGCTCGCCGTCGCCAACTGGCAGGCGGTGGCGATCCAGTTTCTCGCGGAGAGCACCTTCCAGGTGCTGCTGGCCGTTCCGATCCTCGGCGCGGCCATCCTCGTGGCAGTGGCGATTGGCGCCGACCTCGGCGACCTGCTGCAGGGCGGACTTCGCGATATCGTCGCCAACATCACCCGGGCGTTGACGTCCGAGCCGATTGCGCTGGCGTCGTTCCTTCTCGCTTTCGCGATCGCGCTGGCGGCCGGGTCCGCTTTGATGTGCCTGGTCAAGGGCGGGACGCTCGACGTCCTGCTCGCCGCGAACGAGTCCGCCGGTCCGATCGAAAGCGAGCCGATCACCTTCGAGAGTGTCCATTCGGCCGCGCAGTTCAACCTGCCGCGCTTCATGAGCGGTTGTGTCAGGCTGTTCCGGTCGTACCTGGGTCTCGGCCTCGTGCTGATCTGCGTCTACGCGATCTCCGGCGCCGTCTACCTTGCGTGCGTCGTCTACGGGTATCGGGCCGCCGAAGGCGTCGTGAGCGTCATCGGGTGGACGATGATCGCCGCGGTCGCGACGATTCTGCTGATTCTGTGGATCACGCTCGTCAATCTCGTGTATCTGCTGCTGCAGATTGCGGTGGCTGCCGACAATGTCGGACTGTCCGACGCATTTCGCGCGGTTGGGCGGTTCGTGCGCGCGGAGGTATCCGTCCTGTCGAGGATGTTCCTGATCATCCTCGGTCTGGTCGTTGGCGCGACGCTCGTGTCGGCGCTGGCGTGGTCCGGCGTCGGGCTGATCGCGTTCGTGCCTGTCGTCGGTCTCGCTGTCGTTCCGTTGCAGCTGGTCGCGCTAATCCTTCGGGGGCTTGCCTTCGAATACATCGGCCTTGCGGCAGCAGGCGCGTACCTCACGCTCTATCGTCGCGTGCCCCGATCCGTCGAGCGGCAGGACACCGGCGTCATGGCCGCGGCGGCGGGAGCGCAGGGGACTTCGGGGGGACCGCTGGGTCCGGCGCAGACGGTGTCGCCGTCGGGCTCAACTGGGTCTGGGTCGGGAGGGGTGTGATCGGCGCGGGCGCGGGATCGAACGACCGCGTCAGGGCGGTGACCGTCACGCCCTTGATCAGATCGCGCGCCAGGGCGATGAGCACCGGAAACGCCCGATTCGCAGGCATGAACAGGTGAGGCGCGGCGGCCAGCTCGCCAGGCAGGGCAAACTCGCCGGCTGACTTGCCGTCGGCCACCTTGTAGGCACGCAACACCGGCGCTGGTCCGGACACGACGAGCGCGTCGGCCGCGTGCAGCGGTCCCGTGGCGGGACGCAAGGGCAGAGGGATCTTCCAGCGCTGCACACCACTCGACTTGTTCAGCGCCCGCAGAACGTTGTCGAGCGACACGAAGAACGCCGTGCGCTCGTCGACAACAGGCACGCCGATCACGGGACCGCCCGTGCGCCAGCGCCATTCGACGACGCCATCCTCGGCGTTCAGGCAGTACATGTATTTGTCCTGCGATCCCACGAAGAGCCGATCGTCGCTGACGAGGATGTCGTTGGCCGCGCCGCCGAGGCGCCGCTCCCAGCTGGGCGCGCCCGTATCCACTCGCAGCGCGATGACGCGCGAGTCGCTGCCCGGCAGGTAGAGGTGCTCGCCCGCAAGCGTGGGCTTCGCATGAGCGGCCGTGCCGAGATTGCGGCGCCAGACCAGCATGCCGTCCGTGGCACGAAAGGCGAGGACGTCGCCGCCGGCCGTGAGGATGAGAAGCCAGCCGTTGTCCCAGACAGGAGGCACCGCGAGCGCTTCGGCGAGCGGCAGTTCCCAGGCCGAGGTACCGTCGGCGGCCCGCAGCGCCGTCAGCACGCCGGGCCGGACGACGAACACAAGGTCGTCCCCGGCCGCCGGCTCCCAAGTCGTGTGGACCGCCGCGATCCAGAGCCTCGCGCCGGTGGCGAGGTCGTAGGCGGCCAGCTGATTGCCTTCGAGCGGGAAGTACGCGCGCGTCGCGTCATACGCGGGCGCCGCGGTGAGGCCGTTGTTGAGCGGCAGCGTCCAGAGCGTCTGCAGCGGGAACAGGGATAGTGGCGTGCGATCGTTGGCGGCGTAGGTCTGTTTCACCCGCCGGGCTTGAGCAGAGCTGGTGCCCGCCAACGCGGTGATGAGGGCAAGTGCACTACAACATATTGTGGTCAGACCAGTCGCCACCCCGCTATAATAGCGGCTAATCGCTCCACTCCTTCGACAAGCTCCAGGCGGGCCCTTTCGGTGAGCCACCAAACCATCATCGTTCTCGACTTCGGGTCCCAGGTACACACAGCTCATCGCTCGACGGCTTCGCGAGCTCTCCGTGTACTGGGAGATCTGGGCTCCGGACGTGCCTGCCGAGAAGATTCGCGCGCGGCGGCCGGCGGGCATCATCCTGTCTGGCGGGCCTAAAAGTGTCTCGGACGCCGGCGCGCCGAAGTGCGATGCCGCCGTCTTCGGCATCGGCATCCCGGTGCTTGGCATCTGCTACGGCATGCAGCTGATGGCTGACTCGCTCGGTGGGACGGTCGCCCCCGCGCGGCAGCGCGAGTTCGGGCACGCGCTGGTCACGGTGACCGACCCGGCGCCGCTCTTCGCAGGAGTCCCCGCGGAAATCCGCGTCTGGGCGAGTCATGGCGACTTCGTAGCGGCCGCGCCACCTGGCTTTTCGGTCGTCGCCACGAGCGCGAACGCACCGGTGGCGGCCATGACGGACCCGGCGCGTGCGCTCCACGCCTTGCTGTTTCATCCCGAAGTCGTCCACACCGAATTTGGCCTCGATATCCTCCGGAACTTCGCGTACAGCGTGTGCGGCTGTACGGGCGACTGGACGATGGCGTCGTTCGTGGAGGAGGCGACGGCGCGCGTGAAGGCGCAGGTTGGGGACGGCCGCGTGGTCTGCGGTCTCAGCGGCGGCGTCGATTCGACTGTCGCGGCGCTCATCATTCATCGCGCTATCGGCCGCAATCTCACGTGCATTCTGGTGGACAACGGCGTGCTTCGGCTGGATGAGGCCGCGCAGATCCGGAAGCGGTTCGAGCGGCTGAACCTTCCGCTCGTGTTCGCCGACGCGGCCGACCGGTTCCTCACGCGTCTTGCGGGCGTCGTCGAACCCGAGCAGAAGCGCAAGATCATCGGCGCCACGTTCATCGACGTGTTCGAAGAGGAGGCGGCCAAGCTCGGGCAGGTTGATTTCCTCGGACAGGGTACGCTGTACCCGGACGTCATCGAGTCGGTGGCCATCGTGGGCCAGTCGTCGCTCATCAAGAGCCACCACAACGTTGGCGGCCTGCCGGAGCGGATGCGCATGGCGCTGGTCGAGCCCCTTCGCGAGCTGTTCAAGGACGAAGTCCGTGAGGTCGGGCGGAAACTGGGTCTCGAGGACGAGTTCGTCATGCGGCAGCCGTTTCCCGGTCCTGGCCTGGCCGTGCGGATTCTGGGTGCCGTCACGCCGGAGCGGTTGAGTCTTCTCCGCCGGGCGGATGCGATCGTCGCAGAGGAAGTCAAACGCGACGGCTGGTACTCGCGCGTGTGGCAGAGTTTTGCCGTGCTGCTGCCGATTCAGAGCGTAGGGGTCATGGGAGACGAGCGGACGTACAAGTACACCGCCGCCATCCGAGCCGTCGAGAGCCGCGACGGCATGACGGCCGACTGGGCGCGCCTGCCGCACGACCTCCTCGCGCGCATCTCGTCGCGCATCGTCAACGAAGTCCGCGGCATCAACCGGGTCGTGTACGACATCAGTTCGAAGCCGCCGTCAACCATCGAGTGGGAATAGCGCGTGCCTGAGTTCGTTCACCTGCATCTGCACACCGAGGTACTCGCTGCTCGACGGCGCCTGCCGCATCGACGAAGTCCTGGATCAGGCGGTCGCGCTCAAAATGCCGGCGATGGCCGTGACCGAGCACGGCAACATGTTTTCATCGGTCATCTTCCACGACCACGCGCGCCAGCGGGGCATCAATCCGATCCTGGGCTGCGAGGTGTACGTGGCGCCAGGAAGCCGGCTGACGAAGAGCGGGAACCCCGGCGAAACGGCGAATCACCTCGTCCTGCTCGCCGAGAACGCCGAGGGGTACCACAACCTCATCAAGCTCGTCTCGTCCGGTTACACCGAAGGCTTCTACTACAAGCCGCGCATCGACAAAGAGCTGCTGGCGCAGCACTCGAAGGGCTTGATTGGACTGAGCAGCTGCCTCAAGGGGGAAGTGGCCGAAGGCCTGTCGCGTCAGCAGGAACGCAAGGCGATCGAGGCGGCCGGCGCGTATCGCGACATCCTCGGCGCGAACAACTTCTTCCTGGAGCTCCAGTGGCACGGCATCGAAGAGCAGCGGGTCGTGAACAGCGGGCTGCCGGCGATCGCGCGCGACCTGAACCTCCCGATGGTGTGCACGAACGACGTGCACTACCTGCGCGCTGCGGACGCGCATCCGCATGACGTGCTCCTCTGTATCGGGACGGGCAAGGCCTTCAGCGACCCCAAGCGCCTTCGCTATGACGCCAAGCAGTTCTTCCTGAAAACGCCCGAGGAGATGGCGGAGGCGTTCCGCGATTTCCCGGACGCGCTGACGAACACGGTGCGCATCGCGGAGCGGTGCGACGTGAAGATCGGGGAGGGCGAGAACTTCCTGCCCAACTTCGACGTGCCGGCGCCGTTCACGCTCGACGACTATTTCGAGCACGTGACGCGCGAGGGATTCCTCGAGCGGTTGTCGCGGCTCCGGCAGCTGGCTGCCACCGGAGCGCTGCGGCACACAATCGACGAGTACGAGCGGCGATTGTCGTACGAGATCGAGATGATCAAGAAGATGAAGTACCCGGGGTACTTCCTGATCGTCTGGGATTTCATCCGTTACGCGCGCGAACAGGACATCCCGGTCGGCCCGGGCCGCGGATCGGCCGCCGGGAGCCTGGTGGCGTACTGCCTGCGCATTACCGACGTCGATCCCATCGACTTCGACCTGATTTTCGAGCGGTTTCTCAATCCCGAGCGCGTGTCGCTGCCCGATATCGACATCGACTTCTGCGAGAGGCGGCGGGGTGAGGTGATCGAATACGTGACGCGGAAGTACGGCCGCGAAAACGTCGCGCAGATCATCACATTCGGGACGATGAAGGCGAAGGCAGTGGTGCGGGACGTCGGTCGCGTGCTGGAGATGCCCTTCGCCGACGTCAATAGAGTCGCGAAGCTGATTCCCGCCGCGCTCGACATGACGCTCGACAAGGCGCTCGAGGAGAGCCCGCCGCTCAAGGAGCTCGAGCAGAACGATCCGAAGGTCAAAGAGCTGCTGAACGTCGCCAGGCGGCTCGAAGGGATGACGCGCCACGCGTCAGTCCACGCCGCGGGCGTCGTCATCGCGCCGCGGGCCATTACCGAATACGCGCCGCTCCACAAGGGCGCCAGGGACGAAATCACGACCCAGTGGTCGATGAAGGAGATCGAGCGGATCGGCCTCCTGAAGATGGACTTCCTGGGGCTGAGCACGCTGACGCTGATCTTCGACGCGATCGCCGAGATCGCGCGCACGACCGGCGAGAAGCTCGATATCGATCACGTTGCGCTGGACGATGCGAAGACGTACCAGGTGTTTCAGGAAGGCGCGACGTACGGCATCTTCCAGTTCGAGAGCAGCGGCATGCGCGACATCCTGCGCAAGGCCAAACCGCAGCGCCTCGAAGATCTGATCGCGCTCAACGCGCTTTATCGTCCAGGCCCGCTGCGCAGCGGCATGGTGGACGACTTCATCGCGCGCAAGCAGGGCAAGACCGAGGTCAAGTACGAGCTGCCGCAGCTTGAGCCGATTCTGGCCGAAACGTACGGCGTCATCGCGTATCAGGAACAAGTGATGCGCATTTCGAACGTCGTCGCCGGGTTCACACTCGGCGAAGCGGACCTGCTTCGCAAGGCGATGGGCAAGAAGAACGCCGAGGTGATGGCCAAGATGCGCGGCAAGTTCGTCGAGGGCGCGAAGAAACTCGGGACCGCGGAGAAGAAGGCGGCCCATCTGTTCGACCTGATGGAGCATTTCGCCGGCTACGGGTTCAATAAGTCGCATTCGACGGCGTATGCGTTTCTCGCGTATCAGACCGCGTATCTGAAGGCCAACTACCCGTGGCATTTCGCGGCCGCGCTGCTCACCATCGAGGCGCAGAACACCGACAAGCTCGCGCTCTACCTCGGCGAGTGCCGGGAGCGCGGGATCCCGGTCCTGCCGCCGGACGTGAACGAAAGCGAGCTCCGGTTCACGGTGACGCCGACGGGCGTGCGATTCGGGCTGACGGCGATCAAGAACGTCGGGGAGGGCGCGATCGACTCTCTGCTGGGCGTCCGGCGCGCGAAGGGCCGGATCAAGTCGCTGCAGGCGCTTTGCGAGGATCTGGATCTCCGGCTGTTCAACAAGCGCGTGTTCGAGAGTCTGGCGAAAGCGGGGGCACTGGATGCGCTGGCTGGCGTCACGGGGCACCCGAGGGACATCAGGCCCCGGCTGGTGGCGGCTGTTGACGTCGCCTGCGAATACGGCGCGCGGCTTCAGCGCGATCGGAATGAAGGGCAGGCCCAGCTCTTCGGCGGTGGAGACGACGACCAGCCCGGACCGGCGTCCGATGTTCTGCCTGAAGCGGCCCCATGGAGCGAGTCCGAGCAGCTCGCGTTTGAAAAGGAGACCCTCGGCTTGTATTGGAGCGGTCATCCGGCCGATCGATACCGCCAGGATCTGAAGGAATTCGGCGCCAGGTCGATCGGCGAGTTGTCCGAGGCGCCGACGACCGCTCCGCGCGCCGACTCCTGGGGACCCGGCGGGCCCAAGCCGATCGAGCCGGACACCAGTGTCGGCGGGATCGTGGCGGCCGTCCGTCCGCTGAAGACACGCAAAGGCGATCACATGGCGGTCTTCACCCTCGAAGACGCCGAAGGGGGCGTCGAGGTCATCGCGTTTCCCGAGACATTTCAGCGCAGCGGCGGGCTGATTGAGACCGGCACATTGGTCCTGGTTCGAGGAAAACTCGAGCGCGACGAGGAGTCGGTGCGGCTGCTGGCGTCCGAGATCCTCCCGCTCGACAGCCTGCGCGAGCGCTTGACGCGCGAGGTGGCGATTCGTGTCAAGATGCCAGCCAACCGGGGCATTTTCGAGGCGCTGGGCGCCGTGTTCTCCCGGCACCGCGGTGATCGGCGGGTCTCGTTCGAGATCGAGGTGCCCTCGGGCGTGAAACCGCTGCGTGTGCGCGCGGACGTCTCCAACCAGATCCGCGTGCGTCCCTCGCCGACGCTGATCGCGGAGGTGGAGCAGATCGTCGGCCACGGGTCGGTTTCGCTGAAGTGAGGTCGTCAGGACCCTATGGCTGAAACGCTGGACTTCGAAGCGCCGATCGCGAAGCTGCTGCTCGAGCTCGAGTCGCTGACGGTCCTGCCGAGGACCGACGCGCATCAGCGGGCGATCGATGCGCTCCGGCAGCGGCTCGACGCGGTGCGGGGCGAGGTGTATGCGTCGCTGACGCCGTGGCAGCGTGTGCAGGTGGCGCGGCATCCGAACCGGCCGGGGCTCGACGGGTTCATCGAGCGGTTGTTCACGGGGTTCGTCGAAATCCACGGCGATCGCCGCTACGCGGACGACCACGCGATCATGACCGGCTTCGCGTCCTACAAAGAGATCCCGATCCTCCTCGTGGGCCACGTCAAGGGCACCGACACCAAGGACAAGATCTACCGGAATTTCGGCTACGCGAGGCCCGAGGGGTATCGCAAGGCGCTGCGCGCGATGCGCCTCGCCGAGAAGTTCAGCCGGCCCGTCGTGATTTTCGTGGACACGCCGGCGGCTTATCCGGGGATCGAGTCCGAAGAGCGCGGGGTCGCCGAAGCCATTGCCGTCAACTTGCGCGACATGATGCTGCTCGACACGCCGATCATTGTCATCGTGAGCGGGGAAGGCGGAAGCGGCGGCGCGCTCGGCATCGCCGTCGGCGACGCCGTCATGATGCAGGAGCACGCCATCTACAGCGTCATCCCGCCCGAGGGATGCGCGGCGATTCTGTGGCGGGACGCCAACAGGAAAATGGACGCGGCCCGGGCCCTCAAGCTGACGGCGCCTGACTTGCTGGAAGCCGGGATTATCGATCGCATCATCCCCGAGCCGATCGGCGGGGCACACGCCGATCCGGATGCGGCCGCCGCCCTGGTGGACGGCGTGCTGTGGCAGGTGCTGAACGACGTCAGGGCGCTCGATTCGCGGACGCGTCTCGAGCGGCGTTACGAGAAGTTCCGGAACATGGGACGGCTCGGCGTGGATTTCGTGGACGAAGGGTGATGCCGGCCGCCTCTCCGCGCTGGGAATCGCAAGTCTGTGACGAGCCCGCGGCGGCGAGGCTGGCGGCCGCGATTGGCATCCCGCCGATCGTGGCGCGCCTCCTGTGTCAGCGCGGACTCGACGATCCCGAGCGCGCGTCGCGTTTTCTCAATCCGTCGCTCGATCAGCTCCACGATCCCATGGCCCTGGCCGGCATGAAGACCGCCGTGGATCGCATTCTCGGCGCCGTGGCGCGCAAAGAACGGATCGCGATCCACGGAGACTACGACGTCGACGGCATCACGTCGACCGTGATTTTGCGCCGCGCGCTCGAACTGCTCGGTGGCGACGTCGTGCACTTCATCCCCGAGCGCATGCGCGATGGCTACGGCCTCCAACCGGCGGCACTCGAGCGGCTCCACTCAGAGGGCGTGTCGCTGGTCGTGTCGGTCGACTGCGGGATCCGGGGGGCGGACGCGGCCAGACGCGCGCGCGAGCTGGGCCTCGACCTGATCATCACGGACCACCACGAGCCGGATGCCGAGCTGCCTGCCGCGCTGGCCGTCATCAATCCCAAGCGCCACGACTGCACGTACCCGGACAAGTCGCTGGCAGGTGTCGGAGTCGCACTCAAGGTCGTGCAGGCGCTCTGCCGTGCTACCGACCACGACAGCTGGCTGCCGGGTTTCGTCAAGATCGCCGCCATTGGGACGCTCGCGGACGTCGTACCGCTTGTGGGCGAAAACCGGGTCATCGCCAAGATCGGGCTCGACCTGCTGTCGCGGGGGCCGCACAAGATCGGCCTGCGCTCGCTGCTCGACGTGTCGGGCCTCACCGGAAAGGCCATCGACAGCTATCACATCTCGTTCATGCTGGCGCCGCGGGTCAACGCGGCCGGGCGCATGAGCACGCCCGACATCGCCACGCGTCTCCTGCTCGCGAGCGACGAGGCCCTGGGCGAGGAAACGCGTGCCCTGGCGATGCAGCTCGACGCCGAGAACGAACGCCGGCGTGAGGAGGAGGCGACGATTCTCGCCGCGGCCAGGAAGGTCGTCCAGACCGATCCGGATATCGGCGCGCGCACGGTGCTGGTGGTGGCTGGCGAGGGCTGGCACCGTGGAGTCATCGGGATCGTCGCCTCGAAGCTCGTGGACGCGTTTCATCGGCCGGCCATCGTCCTGTCGGTGGACGGCTCCGTCGCGCACGGTTCGTGCCGCAGCATCTCGCGGTTCGACATGCTGGCCGCGCTCGAACGCTCCGCGCATCTCCTCGTCCGGTTTGGCGGCCACAAGCAGGCTGCCGGCCTGACGATGGATGCCGACCGCATCAGGGACCTGCGTGCTTCCGTGAATGCGGTGGCCGACGAAACGCTCGGCCCCGAAGATCTCATGCCGCGGCTGCGGATCGACGGCGACCTGCTCTTTCGCGGCATCAGCGGCGATGTTGCCGCCGGCCTGGCCGCCCTGGCGCCGTTCGGTGCCGGCAACCCCCGGCCGGTGTTCGCCGCGCGGGGCGTCGAGATCGTCGACGGACCGCGGAAGCTCAAGGAGCGTCATTTGAAGATGACGCTGAAGCAGGACGGCCGGATCTTCCGCGCCGTCGCGTGGCGCGCAGCCGAACGCCACGACTATCTCGTCGATCACAAGGCCGCGATCGACGTGGCGTTCTCGCTCGAGCAGAACGAGTTCAACGGAGCCACATACCTCGAACTGTCGCTTTCTGACGCGAAGTCGTCGGGCGACGCACAGCCGCTGACCCCCGCGCCCTCGGGCGCGTAACGGCGTCAACATGCGCTGGCAGAGATCCGCACGAATCGTCATGGCAATCGTGGCTGCGTGGGTTTGTGTGGCCGTCGGGCTCACGCTCAAACGCCGGGGACAGACGGAGTCTGTTACGCCGCTGGTTCGCACCGACCCTCGCGCTGTCGTCGAAAGCACCGGCGGCACGTCGATGCGGTTCAAGAGCGGCCACGAAGACGTGCGGGTGGAGTATCAGCGCCAGCTCACGTATGAGGACGGCACGACGAAGCTGATGGGCGTGAAGGTCTCCACCGACGACCGGGGCGACGGCCGATCGTTTGTCGTAACGGGTAAGGAGGGCGACGTCGCGAAGGGCGAGTCGGTCGTGAACCTCACCGGCGACGTGCAGCTCGTCGAAAAAGACGGCTTCACGGCGCGCACCGTCCGCGCGTCGTACAACAATACCGACGGCGTGGTGAGGGCTCCCGGTCCGATCGATTTCTTCCATGGAAAGCTGTCGGGCTCCGGCCAGGGCATGACCTACGACAAGAACACCGATACGCTCACCATCCTCGACAAGGCGGTCGTGCACATGGCCGCGGACCCGAAGGGGATCGGGGGGTCCGAGGTCACGGCGGGGAGCGCGACGTTTGCGCGGCGCGAACAGATCGTACGGTTCGACCGGATGGTGAGGATCGTGCGCGAGGGACAAGTCATCACCGCCGACACCGGGATCGCCCATCTCACAGCCAACGAAGAGCGAGTGGAGTCTCTTGAACTGCACGGCAACGCCAGGATCGCGGGCACCACGGCCTCGGCCGGCGCGCTCAAAGGGCTTGGCGGCCAGCACGTGACGCTGACGTACGCCGCCGACGGTCAGGCTCTTCAGCACGCCGTGATCGGCGGCGACGCGTCGATCGAAATCGCCGGCGAAGCCGGGACGGCCGCACGCCAGATTTCGGCAGGCACGATCGACGTCACGCTGGCGGCCGACGGTTCGACGCCGACGGCGCTGACGGGACGCGACGCCGTGCAGTTGACGCTGCCGGCAGAGGCGGGAGGGATCGCCCGCACCATCAAGGCCGCGTCCCTCGATGCCGACGGCGAGCCGGGGCGCGGCCTGACGAAAGCCCGCTTCGCCGGCAACGTGGACTATCGCGAGAAGAGCGCGACGGTGGATCGGGACGCACGCTCCGCACGGCTTGAGGTGGGGTTGAAGGCGGGCTTCAGCGCCTTCGACCAGGCGGCCTTTTCCGGCGGCGTGCGGTTCGCAGATCCGAAATTCTTCGGCACCTCGGCGGCCGCGAAGTACGTCGTGGAGGCGGGTGCGCTCGACATGACCGGCAGCGAACCTGCCATTCCTGTCCCTCACGTCTCGACTGACCAACTCACGGTGGATGCGACCCGCATCGAAGTCGTGCTCGGCGGTCCGACGATGCACGCCACCGGAAACGTGAAGAGCGTCGTGGATCCGCCCAAGAAGTCGGACAAGTCGACCGGACAGGCGGCCTCTGAAACCAAAATTCCGTCCATGCTCAAGCAGGACCAGCCGGTGAAAGTTACGGCCGCCTCCCTCCGCTACGACGGGACGACGTCAAAGGCGACTTACGAGGGAATGGCGCAGCTGTGGCAGGGCGACACGAGCATCAAGGGCGACGTGGTCGGGATCGACAGCGGGACGGGCGATCTCTGGGCCTCGGGCTCCGTCGTGACGACGATGGTGCTCGATCAGGTGGACAAGGACAAGAAGAAGGAACGGGTCCGGAACATGGGCGCGTCAAAGGAGTTCAAGTACGAGGACGCGCTGCACCTGGCCACCTACACCGGCGACGTGCACCTGAACGGGCCGTCCGGCGACATCATCGCGGAGAAATTCGAGGGGTACTTGAAACCGTCTGGCGATGAGCTCGAACGTGCGGAGGCGTACGATACGAAGAACAGCTTGACCTTGCGCGAACAGGGACGGAAGACCACAGGAACGCACCTGACGTACACGTCCGCCGACGAAATCTATGTCGTAACAGGACTGCCGGTCGCGATCGTCGATCAGTGCGGCCGCGAAACCAAAGGCCGAACGTTGACCTTCCACAAGGCCACCGATACGATTCAGGTCGACGGCAACGATCGCGCGCGCACGCAGACGAAGGGCGGCAGCGACAAGTGCCAGTAATGTCGGTCACAAGCCGCTGATGGCCACACTTCGGACGCAGGACCTCACCAAATCGTACGCCGGCCGGACCGTGGTGCGAGGCGTCAGCCTCGAAGTCGCCTCGGGCGAGATCGTGGGCCTGCTGGGACCCAACGGCGCGGGGAAGACGACCACCTTCTATATGACGGTAGGTCTGGCGGCGCCCGACTCCGGCCGCGTGATCCTGGACGGCCTCGACGTCACCGACGATCCGATGTACATCCGGGCGCGCAAGGGCATCGCCTACCTGCCGCAGGAGCCGTCGATCTTCCGGGGATTGACGGTCGAGCAGAACATCCTGGCCATTCTGGAAACCATGGACCTCGATGCCGCCGCCAGGCGGGCACGGCTGCGGGAGCTGCTCGCGGAATTGAACCTGACACCGCTCGCGAATTCGCCCGCGCACACCCTGTCGGGCGGCGAGCGCCGGCGGGCGGAGATCACACGAGCGCTCGTGATTTCACCGAAATTCATCCTGCTCGACGAGCCCTTCGCCGGCATCGATCCGATCGCGGTGACCGACATCCAGAAGATCATCTTTCACCTGCGCACCCGCGGTATTGGCGTCCTCATCACCGACCACAACGTGCGCGAGACCCTGCGCATCACCGACCGCGCTTACATCGTGCACGGCGGCGTCATCTTCAAGAGCGGAACACCCGCCAATCTGGCCGCCGATGAAGAGGTCCGACGGATTTATCTGGGGACCGAGTTCCGGTTGGACTAGAATAAGGCGTGGGATTTGCATGGGCGGTTGGTCCGGGGCCTGCGACGGTCTGCGGCTCCATCCGCAATCACTAACTTAACTGTTATAAACAAAGGCGTTAGCGAGCGCATACGGCGACATGGGAATCCAGCAGAGGCTCCACACCAAACTCGTTCAGAAGCTCATCCTGACGCCATCGTTGCAGCAGGCGATCAAGCTGCTGCCGATGTCGACGCTCGAGTTGTCCGACCTTCTGAACCAGGAAATGGTCGAGAACCCGATGCTCGAGGAGGTGCCGACCGAGGATCTGCAGCCGGCCGAGGCAGCCGCGCAGGAGACCGAGAAACCGGAAATCCCCGACGCGGTGAACAAGACCGACACCTGGGACGACCAGGATTACGAGTACTTCTTCGGCGACTACCTGGACGACGGCTACCGCCCGAGGGCGCCGCAGGAGGTCAAGGAACTCCCGCCCATCGAGAACACGCTGTCGACGGCGACGTCGCTTGCGGACCACCTGATGTGGCAGCTGTCGATGCAGACCGACGACGCGCTGATTCGCGAGATCGGGTCGGCGATCATCGGCAACCTGGACGACGACGGGTATCTGGTGGCCTCGTTCGAAGAGCTCGCCGAGATGGGCTCGTGGCCGGTGGCCGACGTCGAGCGCGCGCTGCGGCTGGTACAGGGCTTCGATCCGGTCGGTGTCGCGGCGCGCGACCTGCAGGAATGCCTGCTGCTGCAGTTACGCCATCTCGGGCTGGAGGGGACGCCGACCGAGAAGGTCGTCACCGATCACCTGCGGCTGCTGCAGAACCACCAGGTGCCGGAGATTGCCCGCAAGCTCGGCGTCACCATCGACGACCTCAAGGAACACATCGAGATCATCCGCAACCTCGATCCCAAGCCCGGAAGCCGCTACAACCCGACACAATCCCAGTACGTGATCCCCGACGTGTACGTCATCAAGGTCGAGGACCAGTACGTCGCCGTGCTGAACGAAGACGGCCTGCCGCAGATGCGGATCAGTCCGGTGTACCGCCGCCTGCTCGACAAGGGCGCGGCCGGCAACAACGACGAGACGCGCGCCTACGTGAAGGACAAGTTCCGCTCGGCGCTGTGGCTGATTAAATCGGTAGAACAGCGGCAGAAGACGATTCACAAGGTCGCCAACAGCATCATCAACTTCCAGCGCGATTTCCTCGACCACGGCATAGAGCACCTGCGGCCGCTCGTGCTTCGCGACGTGGCGAATGACATCGGCATGCACGAGTCGACGGTCAGCCGCGTGGTGACGAACAAGTACATGCACACGCCGCAGGGCGTGTTCGAGATGAAGTACTTCTTCCACAGCGGCATCAGCAGTTCGTACGGCGAAAGCGTGTCGTCGGTCACGATCAAGCAGCGCATCCGGAAGATCATCGAGAACGAGGACCCGCGCAAGCCGTTGAGCGACTCCAAGATCGTCAGCATCCTGCAGCGCGAAGGGCTGGTGCTGGCCCGCCGCACGATCGCGAAATACCGCGAGGAACTGAAGATCTCGACCTCCAATCAGCGCAAAGTCCTGTATTGATGCCCGTGTCAACGGAGAGGTAGTTGACCCCTGCGCCCGGCGTCACCGTTCGCGGCCTGATCGACAGCCGCCCCGACGCGCTGGATCTCTCCATTGAACTCCTGGCCGGCGCCGCCGGTCTCGATCGCTGCATCACGAACCCTCACATTCAGAAGACGGGTCTCGCGCTGGCCGGTTTTCACGACTACCTCCGGCCCGGCCGGGTGCTGATCTTCGGCGAGAGCGAGATTCGATATCTCGAAAGCCTCGAGTCAGCGTCCCGGCTTCGCGCGCTGCGTCTGGCGCTGGCGCTGGATTTTCCGTGCGTGTTGATTACGGGAGGGTTCGTGCCTCCTCCGGAGGTTGCGCTGGTGGCCGAAGAGACGGGCCTGCCGGTGCTCCGGACGTCCGTTGACACGCCCGCGGCGATCGCGAAGCTCACGTCCATCCTCGAGGACTCCCTGGCCGACCGTACGGTGATGCACGCCGTCCTGATGGACATCCTCGGTCTCGGCGTCCTGATCGTCGGCGAGAGCGGCATCGGCAAGAGCGAATGCGCGCTCGACCTCATCGTCAGGGGGCATCGCCTGGTGGCGGACGATGCGGTCGAGATTCGCCGCCGCGCCGAAACCGTTCTGATCGGCACGTGTCCCGAGCTCACGCGGCACCACATGGAACTGCGCGGCGTCGGCATGATCAACGTCAAGGACCTCTTTGGCATCGCCTCGACCCGCTCGTCGAAACGCGTCGAGCTGGTGGTCAGCCTCGAACGATGGGATCCCGGGCGCGAGTACGATCGGCTCGGGCTCGACGATGAGTTTTACGAGGTGCTGGGACTCCCGGTGCCGCTCATTCGGATGCCGGTGGCGCCTGGCCGGAGCACGTCGATTCTCGTCGAAGTGGCGGCGCGTAATCAGCTGTTGCGGTCGCGCGGGCATCATGCCGCGCGAGCCCTTGCCGATAGCCTGGAACGGGCCTTGCGCGCGGGAGCCGTGACAGCCCGGCCCGCGGATGAAGACGAGGACGAGGAGAACGCGCCGTGAAGAAACGGGGCAGGCCGGGCAAGCTGGTCGCGTCAGGTAAAGGCAAGCCTCACGAGGCGGATAAGCCCGCGCGTGGTGGCCAGCCGTTCATTATTCTGACGGGGCTCTCGGGCTCGGGGAAGTCGCAGGCGATCCGTGCGCTCGAGGATCTCGGATACTTCTGCGTGGACAACCTGCCGACGACGCTCATCCCGACGCTGGCCCGTTTGTCCCTGCGGGCGGGCGGGGATATCGACAAGGTCGCGATCGTCGTGGACGTCCGCGAGGGCAATTTCCTGTCGTCGCTGCCGAAGATGCTCGAACGGCTCCACAAGATGCCGCGGCTCAACCCGGTTCTGATTTTCCTCGAGGCGAGCCACGACGCGCTCGTGCGCCGGTTCAGCGAGACGCGCCGCCCGCATCCCCTGGCGCCGAACCGATCGGTGACCGAAGGGATTCGCGACGAGCACACCCGGATGCAGCCCATCCGCGAGCTGGCCGACGAGATCGTGGACACGTCGAACATGACGGTTCACGAGCTGCGGCAGTTCTTCATGTCCCTGTCGCGCGGGCGGGGACGCGCGAAGCTCGTGATGACGCTCGTCAGCTTCGGCTACAAATACGGTCTGCCCGTTGACGCAGACCTGGTGTTCGACGTGCGCTGCCTGCCCAATCCGTACTTCGTCCCCGGCTTGCGGCGCCGGACCGGCCGCGACCGCGCGGTGGCCGCGTTCATGGAGCGCGACGCCTCGACGCGCGAATTCATGGACCGCCTGGACGCCTACCTGAAGTACGTCGTGCCGTATTACGTCGCCGAGGGCAAGAGCTACCTGACGGTCGCCATTGGCTGCACCGGAGGGCGGCACCGTTCGGTCATGATCGCCGAGCGGCTCAAACGTGCTCATGCGGACACCGCCGGCGTCCGCGTCCGCGTCCAGCATCGCGACGTGGCCCACGCATGACGCCGGCCCGCGGCGCTTTGTCGGCGGGCGGCTCTTCGTGGTTGAATGGCGGCCGCACATGATAGGCGTCGTCGTCGTCACCCACGGGCAGCTCGCGGTCGAACTCGTGAACGCTGCGGAAATGATTGTCGGCGACCTGCCGCAGTTCACGGCGGTCTCGATCGGCTGGCACGACGATGTCGGCGACGCAACCGAGGAGATCGGGCAGGCCATCGAGCGGGTCCGATCGGACGGCGGCGTGCTGGTGCTCACCGACATGTTCGGCGGGACACCGTCGAACCTCGGCATGACGTTTCTGGAGAAAGACCGGATCGAGGTCATCACCGGCGTCAACCTCCCGATGCTCATCAAGCTGGCGGACCTGGCGCGGTCGTCGGACCTTCTGGCGGTCGCCCACGAGATGCGCGACCACGGCCGCAACGCGATTTGGGTCGCGTCCGATCTGCTCAGGGCCGAGAAGGCCGGTACATGACGTCGCGCAGCGTACCGGTCGTCAATCAGCTGGGTATGCACGCGAGGGCCGCCGCCAAGTTCGTGCATCTGGCGACGCGCTTCCAGGCGCACGTCACCGTGGCGCGCGACACGCGCGAGATGGACGGCAAGAGCATCATGGGCCTCCTGCTGCTCGCGGCCTCGCGGGGTTCGACGATCACCATCAGTGCGGACGGCGCAGACGAGCGCGAGGCCGTGGACGACCTCTGCGCGCTCGTGGCATCCGGATTTGGCGAGGGCGTATGCAGCGACTAGCGGGGATTGGCGTCTCGCCGGGCATCGTGTCGGGCAGGGCCGTCATCCTCATCCAGCGGGAACAGGTCCTTCGCTATCACGTGCCGGCGTCCCGGCTCGATCATGAGCTCGAGCGTCTCGACACCAGCCGCGAACTGGCCCGGCAGCAATTGACGGACATCCGCGGCGGTGTGGCGCTCCGGCGGGGACCGGAGATGGCGTCAATCTTCGACGCGCAGCTGCTGATGCTCGACGACAGGATGCTGGTGCCCCGCGCAGCCGAGATCGTCCGGGAGCAGCTCGTCAACGCCGAGTGGGCCATCCAGCGCGTGTATCAGGAATTCAGCGCCATCTTCGACGAGATCGCCGATCCCTATCTTCGCGAACGGAAGGGCGACGTCGCGGACCTGGTCGGCAGGCTGAAGATGAACCTCCGGCCGGGCATGGCCACGCCGCGCGATTTGCTTCGCGAGCTGGACGAAGCGTCCGTGCTGATCGCCGACGAGTTGACGCCGTCGCTGGTCGCGCAGATCGACTGGACGAGGGTGCGGGGGTTCGCCACCGACGCCGGGGGCCGTACGTATCACTCCGCAATCCTCGCGCGCTCGCTCGAAGTGCCCGCCGTGGTCGGCCTGTACGACGCGAGCCGGGTCATTCAGCCCGGGACGCTCGTCGTGATCGACGGTTCGGCCAACGAGGTCATCGTCAATCCCAGCGAAGAACTGCTCGCGCGCGCGTCGCGTCATCACGACGATCGGGCTCCAGCCGTTCGAACGGATCACGAACGCCGGGGCCCGGTCGTGACCGCCGACGGCGTGCGAATCAGGCTCGACGCCAACATCGAGTTTCCGGCCGATCTCGCCGCGGCCAAATACGCGGGCGCTGAGGGCATCGGCCTGTTCCGGTCGGAATTTCTCCTGGCGGGCGTCAGGACGCAGGCGGCCGTGAGCAGCGACGAGGACGCGCAGTACCAGATCTATCGCGGCATGCTCGAAGGCATGGCGCCGGGCATGGTCACGGTGCGGACGTTCGACGTGGACGAGGACCAATTGGCGCGGCCGCTGGCCGACGGCTGGGTGGCCGATGCCGAACGCGCCGGCCGGCAGGGCCTTCGCGGCTTGCGCCTGAGCCTGGCGCGCCCCGAACTGTTCGGCGTGCAGCTGCGGGCGCTGCTGCGGGCCGCCCGCCACGGAAACCTCAGAATCATGTTTCCGTTCGTGTCCGGGGTGGAACAGATCCGCGAAGGGCGGCGGATGGTGGAGCAGGCTGCTGCCGAACTGGCCCGGCGCGGGGAGCCCTCGGTCCGGGTGCCGATTGGCGTGATGATCGAAATTCCCGCGGCGGCTTACACCGCTGACCTGATTGCGCGCGAGGTCGATTTCTTTACCATCGGGACCAACGATCTCATCCAGGTACTGCCTTGCGGTCGATCGCGCGGACGCCCGCGTATCGGACATGTACGAGCCGCTGCACCCGGCAGTGCTGCGGATGATCGTGATGGCGCGGCGCGCCGCCATGCGGCGGCGGATTCCGGTCTCGCTCTGCGGTGAAATGGCGTCCGACCCCGCGCTCCTGGCGCTCCTCGTCGGACTCGGGCTGACGGATTTCAGCATGACGCCCTCGGCAATCCCGACGGCCCGGCAGATGCTCGGCGAAATCCGGACTGAAGATTTCCGCGCGCTCGTCCGCCGGATCATCAGCCTGCCGACTGCCCAGGACATCGAACGGGAACTCGAGGCGGCGCTGGGTGGCTTGGTGACGGGAGGGAGCACGAAACGGAAAACGTGAAACGGAGAAATCAGAACGCAGAAAGGCGGAGCGAGCGCGCGTCCCTTCTACGTTCGTCGTTGTTCGTTCTACGTTCCGTTCTGCCGCGATCCCATCAGAACGGAATGTCGTCGTCGGTCAACGGCTCTGACTCGGGGCCCGGATGGCCGCCCATGTCGGCACCGCGATCTCCTGCGCCGGACCCGGCACCTCGGCTACCACCACCGCCGCCGCCGCCGAGCAACACGACCCTGTCGCCCTTGATTTCCGTCGTGTAGCGCTTGTTGCCGTCTTTATCGTCCCACTGCCGCGTCTGCAGCTTGCCTTCGACGTAGACCTGCTTGCCCTTCGTCAGGTACTCGGACAGCGATTCCGCCGTCTTGCCCCAGAGCACCACGCGATGCCACTCGGTTTTTTCCTGGCGCTGGCCGGACTTGTCGTTCCAGACTTCGGTCGTCGCCATGTTCAGCGTCGCGACCGCGGCGCCGCCAGGTGTGTAGCGCAGTTCGGCGTCGCGTCCGAGATTGCCGACGAGAATGACTTTGTTCACGCTGCCCATAAGTGGCAAGCATTCTACATCGTCTTTCGTCCGCAAACGGGCACGGGCCCGTCTCGGCGTAGCGCACGACGTGTGCGCGCAGGCGGGCGTCGGGAATTACTTCGCGCCCAGCGCCTGCTTGGCGAGGCTGGCCGCCGGGCTGTCGGGATAATTCTTGATGACGGCCTCCCACGCTTCCCGCGCCTTGTCGATTTGTCTGAGGTTCCGCAGCGCGACGCCCTTCAGATAGTACCGAGTCGGGAATCGAGTTGCTCGTCGGGTACGTGCGTATCACTTTGTCGAACGCTTCGACGGCCTTGTCGTTCTTGGCGTCCTGCAAGTACGACCGTCCTATCAGAAACTGCGCATCGTCGGCCTGGTCGTGTCTGGGGAAATCACGGATGAACGCGGTGAAGCCGTCGACCGCGAGATCGTACAGCCCCGCCGCGTAGTCGCCATACGCCTGCTCCCATGCCTTCGTGGGCGACGTGCCGATGGCCGAGGGCGTCGGCGATGCCGGAGTCGCCGGCGCGGCGCCGCCGGACGTCTGGACGGGCGGCGGAAGCGCGGGACCGCCGTTCGGATCGACGACGGACGGCGGCGCGACGGGACGCGCCAGCGCCTGCTGGACGAGCTGTCGGAGCGCGTCAACTTCCTGCGAGAGCGAACCGACGCGGACGTTGTTATCGTCCACTTTCTCGCGCACCACGCCGAGGTCCTTCGTCAGGTTGTCGATCAGCAGCTTCTGGTCGGCCGACGTTTTCCGGTTGGCGTCGGACTGCTGATCGAGGCGTGCGTTCACGGCCTTGAGCGCTTCGGTCAGCGTGCCGAGCGCGTTCTGCAGCAGCTGGGTCTGTTCCTGCAGCATCCGGAGGTCTGCCATGAGCTGCTGGTGCTCTTTGTTCGCGGCGGCGGCCGGCCGCGCGATGGCGAGCGACAGGACCAACACCGCGAGTGCCCGGAGGAATCGACTGGTCATGGCCACACTCATTTCGCCGTGATGACAAAATGCGCGCGGCGGTTTTTCGCCCACGCGCTGTCATCGTGACCCGGATCGAACGGGAATTCCTTGCCGTAGGTCACAATCTTCAGCCGATCGGCCGGGATTCCCAGCGATGCGAGGTACGTGCGCGCGGCAATCGCGCGACGCTCGCCCAATGCCAGATTGTACTCGGCGGTGCCGCGTTCGTCGCAGTGTCCTTCGATGGTCACGACCCACGCGGGAAAACGTTTAAGCAGGGGAGCATTGGCGTCGAGCGCGGCCTTGCCCTCCGGGTCGATTTCGGCGCTGTCGAGGGCGAAGAAGACGGGCTTCAGCGGCGAATTGCGGTTGAGCTCGTCCAGAGTCGCCGACGCGATCGCATCGTCGCGAACGGGTTCGGGCGGCACGACGGTCGGCTCGCGTGACGGCTGAGGTGGCGGCGGTGTGGTGCGTGCAGGCGGTGGCGGCGTCGCGCTGGCGACTGGTGGTGGGGGAGGCAGCGGCCTGGCCACCGGTGGCTTCTTGCCGCCGCAGGCGGCTGCGACGAGGGTTGCCGCGATCAACATCAGCAGCGCGGGCTTCGCAATCGACATCGTATGCTCCATTATCTCGACCAGTCGGGCTGGTAGTTGTTGCCGGTCCTCGTCACTTGTTTGAGGTTCCGGCCGTCACGCGTAATCGTGAAGATTTGCGCCTTGCCGGCGCGCGTAGACATGAACGCGATGTGTTTGCCATTCGGCGCGTACGAGGGGCTCTCGTTGCTGCCCTCGCCGAAGGTGAGCTGTTTCACCTGCCTGGTCGCGACGTCGATGATCTTGATGTCGAAGCCCGGACCGTTGCGCGACGCGAACGCAATCTCGTTGTACGGCGCGGGTGACCAGGTCGGACGATCGGCGTACGACTCCGACGTCAGCCGCTGCACGGGCCCGAGGCCGTCGGCCGCAACCAGGTAGATCTGCGGCGACCCTGATCGGTCGGACGTGAACGCGATCTGCGTGCCGGTCGGCGACCACGTAGGCGTCGAGTCGATCCCCGGATGATTGGTGAGCCGCCGCACGCTCGAGCCGTCGCGGTTCACGACGTAAATCTCCGAATTGCCATCGCGCGTCGAGGTAAACGCGAGACGTGTGCCGTCGGGCGACCAGGCCGGCAGCCAGCTTTCGCCCGCGCTCTTCGTCACGTCTTCCAGCGTGCCCTCGTAGATGTGCGAAATGAAGATGCTCGGCGGCCCCCGCCGATAGGACGTGTACGCCAGCGAGCGGGCGTCAGGCGACCATGCGGGATTGATGTTGAGCGTCCGGTTGGTCGTGACGCGGCGCTGGTTCTCGCCGTCGTAGTCCGACGTGTAGATTTCTTTCACGCCCCGGCTCTCGACCGTTCCCGTCATGCGTTCGCCGTCCCGGTCGGAATCAAACGCCAGTTTCGTGCGCGCCACGCCACGCAGCGCGCGCTGCTGGAGGTGAATGTCGTCGGAAATCGTATGGGCGTAGAGGCGGGCATTGGACGATCCGCTGTACTCCTTGCCGAACACCTGCTTCTTGTTGCGAACATCGAACAGGCGAACCTGAATCTGAAAGCCATTGCCGACCTTCTGGACGGTGCCGACCACGACGCCGTCGGCGTTCAGTTCGCGCCATCGATCGAAAGGCACGTCCTCGAACGACTTCGCCGCCGGAATGGTCGCGTACACGTCGCGGGGGATGAACGCGAACTCGTGCTCGAAGTTCAGATCGTCCCACAGCACGTCGCCGATGGTCCGCGCGATCGCCGCCGTCTCGGCATCGGAAGACAGCGCGATGAATGGCGGCACGGCAAATCGGGGCGCCGTGCCCGGCTCCCCGCTGATCGTGGTGCTGATATCGGTCGGCTGCTGCGACTGCGGCGGTGGTGTCTGGGGACGCGCCGCCATGGCGAGGCCGAACGCCGTGACAAGAGTGACAGTGGCGAAGACTTGGGGTTTCATCGTTGGTATTGGAAGTTCAGGTGGACGGTCAGCGTGGGATTCGGAAATGCGGCCGGCAGCGCCGTGAGCTGCCGGGTCACCATGACGGCGCGTTGCGCGTTCTGATCGAGCGAGAGCGCGCCGCTCGACCGCTCGACCGTCGTTTCGGTCAGGCGGCCGTCGCGCTGAATGGTGAACTTGATCAAGACCGTGCCCGGCAATTCCACCTGCTGGTTCCAGTTGCTCTTGATCTTGTCCATCATCAAAACGAGATAATCCGGGCAGCAGAAGTCGGCGACATCCAGTGTGGAGCCGGAGCCTGCGCCGCCGCCGGTCGAGAGTCCGAAGCCCTGGCCGCGCGCGCCCGTTTCGGCCAGCGCGTTGCCGGGCCGGATCTCCTCGCCGCGCGTCAACTGCTTCCCGCGCGCATCGGGCGTCGTTTGAGGCGGCACCGGCGCGGGCTTCGCCGTCTGAGCCGGCTTTGCCGTGGGTTTCGCTACAACCATTTCGGGCGCCGCGGCGGCGGGCGGCCGTACGGCTTCTCGCACCGCTGCGGGTTCCGTCGTCTGGACGGGACGTCCCCCGATGGCTGTCAGCCCGCCCGACCGCGTGCCCTCACCGGCGCCCCCGAGCGAAATCGTCATCACGGTTTTCTTTTCCTCAACCGGAGCGCGAAACCAGTGCGCCGGACCCAACAGCAGAAAGACCACAATCGCGCCGTGGACGGCGAGCGAAATGGCCGCCATGCGCGTAAGTCCCGCGGGCTCATGTCTCCTGTCGCGCAGGACATCGGTGACGTCCATCGCCCGCGCTACCGCTCACGCTCGGCGGCGACGTTGGTCTCGATGCCGACGTGCTCCACGCCCGCGGATTTGAGCATCGAGAACACTTCCATCAGCTCGCCGAGATTCACGCCCCGGTCCCCGCCGAGGTACACGTCTTTCTTGGCGGCCGTTTCCATTTTCTGCCGGATGCGTTCCTGCAGCACGCTCGCGCGCACGGGTTCCCGCCCCAGGAAGACAATGCGATTCTGCCGGTAGGCGAGGGGAACCGTAATCTCGACGCGGTCCCCCGTCATCTGCTGCGCGTTGCGGGCCACGGGCAGGTTCACGTCCACGCCGCGCTGGATCATCGGTGCCGCCACCATGAAGATGATCAACAGCACCAGCATGACGTCCACCATCGGGACGACGTTGATCTCGGACAGGGAGGTGGCGACGCGGCGGCCGCGGCCGTGTCGGCCGGATGACGGAGCGTCGGCGGCGTTGACTTTTGGCACGTTACGTAAAATTCCGCTCGGCGATGTTGAGGAACTCCATCGCGAAATCATCCATCTCCGACGCAAACACCTTCACCCGCTGCGTCAGCATGTTGTAGAAAATCACCGCCGGGATGGCCGCCACCAGTCCGCCGGCGGTCGCGACCAGCGCGTCTGCGATCGGCCGCGCGACGACGCTCAGGTTTGTCGAGCCGGTCTGGGCGATGCCTTCAAACGCCATGAGAATCCCTACTACGGTACCGAACAACCCGATGAACGGCGTCACGCTCGCCGTGGTCGCCAGGAACGACACACGATGTTCGAGCTTGTTCACTTCGACGACCGAGGCCCGCATCAACGCCCGATCGACCGACGTGAGGCTCCTCAGAGTAGGACGCCCGGCAGGCGCTCGCGGATTGGCACCGGGTGCCGATTCCGCCGGCGCGTTCTGTCTGAGCTGCGTCGTCAACTCGGCGTAGCCGGCGAGGAACAGGCCGACAAGCGGGCTCTCGCTCAGCGAGCCGCAGACCGCCTGCACTTCCGAAAACTTGCTGCTGCGCCGGAACACGTCGAGAAACGTGGCTGACTGACGCTCAAGCCGGCGGAACGTCCACACCTTGTAAAGCGTGATACCCAATGAGGCGATCGAAAACGTCGCCAGGATGATAAGGACAGCCTTCGAAATCGGCGTCGAGTTGGCAAGAATCTCCAGCAGGATCGATCCGGAGTTCGAAGGTGCAGCATTCTCGGGCCCTTGCAGTAGCAGGGCGAATCCAAGGCTTCCGGCCGTGAGCAAACGGGCCTCCGCGACATCTGTTCGTGCGCCGCTGGGACAGCGCGAGCCGGCATGGGATTGACGGCAGTTGCACCCGAGCGGGGAGCTTCAGGGTGTGCAAAACTGTAGCACGGCGTAAAACAGCTGTCAAACCTATGTTACGATTGAACTTCTCGCTCTTTTGCCCCCATGCTGCGCTTTCTCAGCATCAAACGCCTCGCCGTTATTGACGCCGTGGACGTTGAGTTCGAGCCGGGACTCAACGTGCTCACCGGAGAAACCGGTGCCGGCAAGTCGATTCTCGTCGAAGCCGTCGGACTTCTGCTCGGGGGCCGCGCCTCCGGCGACCTCGTTCGCACCGGCGAGGATGTCGCCACAATCGAGGCGATCTTCGAGTCGGGCGGAGAAGAGCTTCTCGTCCGGCGCGAGATCACTTCGCAAGGCCGCAGCCGCGCCTACATCAACGGTGAACTGGCGACGGCTGGCGCACTCAGGGATCTGTCGCGCCGGCTGATCGAACTTCACGGGCAGCACGAGCACCATACGCTCCTGGACCCGGTTACGCATCTGGACGTCGTAGACGCCTTCGGTGGGCTTGGTCGGTTGACCGATACGACGGCTGCGACGTTCGAAGGCTGGAGAGCTGTCCGGGACGACCTGGCCCGCGCCCGCAAGACGCTGACCGAGCGCGAGGCCCGGCAGGAGCTCGTCACGTTTCAGCTTGGCGAGCTCGATCGGGCGGCGATCGTCTCCTCGGAGGAGGACACCGAACTGGCGGCAGCGCGCCACGTGCTCGCCAACGCCGAACGAGTCGAGCGTCTCTGCGAGGAAGGCTATGCCTCCTTATACGAGAGCGACGGCGCCGTGCTGTCCGGTCTTGGCCAGGTGTGGCGCCGGGTCTCGGACCTTGCCGCCTCGACGCGCGGTTTCAGCCATACCTCGAGGCTCGCGACGGCATCAAGTCGCAGCTCGAGGACCTGGCGTTGTTTCTGCGGCGGTACGCGGACGGGATTGAAGCCTCGCCGGCCCGGCTCCAGCAGCTGGAAGAACGTCTCGCGCTTCTGGAGCGTCTGAAGCGCAAGTACGGTCCGACGCTGGCGGCCTGCGTCGAAAAGCGCGACACGCTGCGCCTCGAACTGGCAGCCCTCGAGAGCGGCGATCAGCGGGTGGCCGACCTTGTCCGCGCCGAGCACGCCGCGCGGTCGGAGTACCTGTCCGCAGCGCGGGCTCTCGCCGACGAGCGCCGTCGCGTCGCGGTGCCGTTCGCCCGCGGCATGGAGGCTCTGGCCGCAGATCTGGCGATGGAGCGGACGCGGTTCGACGTGAGGTTCGGCGACCCGCTCGCCGAGGAAGCCTGGTCGGCGCGCGGGATCGATACCGCCGAATTCTTCGTGTCGCCGAATCCGGGCGAGGAACTGAGGCCTCTCGCACGGATCGTGTCAGGAGGCGAGCTTTCGCGGCTGATGCTGGCCATCAAGTCGCTCACGGCGACATCACGCGCGGGATGGACCGACGCCGCGGATCGGCCGCCGAGTGCAGTCGCGCCCGGATTGATCTTCGACGAAGTCGACGCCGGCATCGGCGGACGAGTGGCCGAGGTTGTCGGGAGAAAGCTTCGTGCGCTCGGATCGGCGTTTCAAGTACTCTGCATCACGCACCTTCCGCAAATCGCCGCGTGCGCCGATACGCACTTCGCGATTGAAAAGCGTGTGGAGCGCGGCCGCACGCGGACGTCGGTGACCAGGCTCGACGCCGGCGGCCGTGTCGAGGAGTTGGGCAGGATGCTGGGGGGCGCAACCGTTACCGAGGGTTTGCGGGCGTCGGCCCGCGAGATGCTCTCTAATAGGCAGAAAGAGACCGGCGGCGGAGGAGCGAAAGGCGAATCGAAGTCGAAAGGCGAAAGCGAAAGAGCGAAAGCGAAGGGTGGGCGTGGCGCGTAAGTATCTTATCGAGACGTTCGGCTGCCAGATGAACTTCCACGACTCCGAGCGGATGGCGGGGTTGCTGGAGCAGGCTGGATTCGAGGCAACCGCGGAGGCGGCGGACGCCGATGTGGTCGTCATCAACACGTGCAGCGTTCGCGAGCGCGCCGAGGAAAAGCTCTATACCCGCCTGGGCGAGCTTCGCGAGCTCGCGGCCGAATCCGGGCACGATCCGGTTGTCGCGATTGCGGGCTGCGTGGCGCAGCAGGAGGGCGCCGCGCTGCTGAAGCGGTCACCCGGCGTGGCCGATGTCATTGTCGGCACGCAGGCCATTCGCCGGCTTCCGATGCTGGTCGAGCAGGCGCTCGATCAGCCGCGAGGACGCGCGCAGCTCGACATCGATCCGTACGACGATGTGACGTTTCCGCTGGGTGTGACGAGGCGGGACGATCCGGTGAAGGCGTTCGTGACGATCATCGAGGGCTGCAACGACTTTTGCAGCTTCTGCGTCGTGCCGTACACGCGGGGACACGAGCGCATGCGCCCCAAGGCGGACATCGTTGCCGAGGTCAGGGAGGCGGCGGCGAGCGGACGCAGGGAAGTGCAGCTTCTCGGGCAGATCGTCAACCACTACGCCGCGCCGGACGACCCGGCCTGCGACTTTACGGGTCTCGTCGAAGCCGTTCATGCCGTCGACGGCATCGACCGCATTCGCTTTGCGAGCCCGCATCCGCGCCACGTCGACGACCGCTTCCTGGACGCGATGGGGCGGCTTCCGAAAGTCTGCCGGCATCTGCATCTGCCCGTGCAATCGGGTTCGTCGAGCGTCCTCCAGGCCATGCGGCGCCGGTACACCCGTGAGTCGTATCTGGACCTGGTCGGGCGAATTCGCGACCGACTGCCGGAAGTGGCCCTGTCGACCGATATGATCGTCGGGTTTCCGACGGAGACGGACGCGGACTTCGAGGAGACGCTGACGCTTACGTCGGCCGTGGGTTACCACAGCATGTTTTCGTTCAAGTACTCGCCGCGGCCGAACACCCTCGCTGGTCAGAGGCTGCCGGACCAGGTGAGCGAGGACGAGAAGACACGGCGGATTGTCGCGCTGCAGGCGCTGCAGCGCGACGTGCAGACCCGGCTCAACGCGGGGCTGGTCGGCCAGACCGTCGACGTGCTGATCGATTCAGGGAGCCGGCGGCGGGATACGGAGCTCTCCGGCCGCACGAGCTCGAACGTCGTCGTGAACCTGCCAGGGCCGCTCGCCTGGATTGGCAGGATGGTGCCGGTCCGCGTGGAGCGGGCGGGCCCGCACAGCGTCTGGGGCCAGGCGCTTCGGGGCGGAGTTGAGGGCCACGACGCGGCGCAAGCCGACGCGCAGGCTGCCGTGCAGAATCTGGGGTGACGCCATGCAAATCGAAATGAGCATCAAAGGGCTGATGGTCGATCCCGTGACGAACATGCCGATCGTCATTCTGCGGGACCAGGCGGGGCAGAAGGTGCTGCCGATCTGGGTGGGGATGTCGGAAGCCAACGCCATCGCGCTGCAGATCGAGAACATTTCGACGCCGCGGCCCATGACCCACGATCTGCTCCGGAACGTCATCCACGATTTGAAGGCGACCGTCCGGAAGATCGTCGTGTGCGACCTGCAGGAAAACACGTTCTACGCGCTCATCTATCTCACGCTCGGGGGCGAGACGGTGGCCATCGATGCGCGGCCGAGCGACGCGATCGCGCTGGCGCTGCGGACGCGGTCGCCGATCTTCGTCGAAGACACCGTCATCGAGCACGCCAAGACCGTCGACTTCTCTTCGGAAAAGAACGACGCGGATCGGCTGCACAAGTGGCTCGAGAGCCTCGACCCGGACGACCTGGGATACAAGATGTAGCCTGGCGCCGGGCATTCAGCGTCCACGCTGTGCCCGCCTGACGTCGCGAGCCCGCCAGACACGAACGCCCGCCGGCCGAAATCGCACGCGCGACGCGGAATTTCCCTAACAGCCGAGTGCCGGTGGCCTGCAAACCCTGTTACAATCCTGCTCGTTCCCGCCCTCGGGCCCCTGATGATCGTCGCGATTGCGAACCAGAAAGGCGGCGTCGGCAAGACGACGACCGCGATCAACCTTGCCGCGGCGCTGGCGCTGCGAGGCAAGCGTACGCTGCTCATCGACCTCGATCCGCAGGCCAACAGCAGCATGTCGTTTCTCGACATGGCGCCGGGAGCCAAGAGCGTGTACGACGCCATTGCCGAGCCGGGGACACCGCTGCTCGATGTCATCGTGCCCTCGCCGGTCGAGAACCTCTCCGTGGCCCCTTCCCGAATCGCGCTGGCCAAGCTCGAGGCGAAGCTGGTGGGGGAGATGGACGCGCACTTCCGCCTGAAGGACAAAATCGAGCCCATCCGGAAGATGTTTCCCCACATCGTGATCGACTGTCCGCCGGCCCTGGGCCTCCTGACCGTCAATGCCCTGGTGGCGGCGACGCACCTGCTGATTCCGATCCAGTCGTCGTACTTCGCCCTCGAGGGCACGGACGACCTGCTGGAGACGATTGAAAAGGTGCGGGCGCGGCCGAATCCGGCGCTGCGCATTCTCGGTGTGGTCATCACGATGCACGATAAACGGACGGCTCTGGCGCGGGACATCCGGGCGCAGATTCAGAAGGTGTTCGGCGGCAAGGTGTTCAAGACCGTCATCACCAAGAGTGTGCGCCTCGAGGAGAGTCCGGCCTACAAGGAGTCGATCTTCACGTTCGCCCCCGAGTCCGCAGGAGCGACCGAGTACTACCGCCTCTGCGAGGAGGTTATCGACCGTGCCTAGACGAGGATTGCCTGATTCGATTGCGATGCGTCACGACGAGCACTATGTGGAGGCGCTCGCCGCCTCGGCCGGCACGCCGGTCGGACGCATGATTCCCATCGACCTCATCGACCCAAACCCGAACCAGCCGCGCCAGGTCATGGGCGACCTGTCGGAGTTGATGGCCTCGATTTCCGAGAAGGGCATCATCGAGCCGCTGGTCGTGCGGCCCCGCGGCGAGCGGTTCCAGATCGTCGCCGGCGAGCGCCGCTACCAGGCGGCCGTGCAGCTGGGGCTCAAGGAACTGCCCGCCGTGATCCGCGACGTCGATGAGGCCGAGATGCTCGAGCTCGCCCTGATCGAGAACCTGCAGCGGAAAGATCTCACGGCCTTCGAAGAGGCCGAAGCGCTCCAGGGGCTCGCGGACGAGTGCCGGTACACCCATGAGGATCTCGGCGCGGCGACTTGGCCGATCGCGCACGTCGATCACGGAGTCCCTGTCCCTCACGGCGATGCCGCAGGAGGTCCGCCACCTTTGTCGGCTGGCCGACATTTCCTCGAAGTCGTTGCTTCTACAGGTGGTTAGGCAGGAAACGCCATCGAAAATGACCGCCCTGATCGAAAAGATTGCGAGCCAGGGGGGCGCCACTCGCCAGCAACTGCGCGACGCCGCGGCCAAGACCAAGCCGGGGCGGCCGAAGTCGTATGTGTTTGCCTACCGTCCGCCAACCAAGGCGTTCAATCTGAAGCTGTCGTTCGCGAAGAGCCGGGCGTCCCGGGAGGATGTCATCGAGGCGCTCGAGGCGATCATTCAGGACCTTCGCAAGGCCAAGTAGGAGCGCGTGCGCGACGGCGTCGCGCCGGCCGCGGCAGGCGTGTCGCGAACGATTCGGCGCGACGCGCGACTGCGGCCGGCCGCGGCCGGCCAGGTGAGGCCCGCCGGCCGAACGTCCGCCGGAATCTGAGCGTCGTTCGGCCTGCCCGAGCATCGAGCCAGCGCGTCTTCAGACGTCGAAGCCTAGACATTTCGCTGCGGACGGGGCCGTGGCGTCCACGTTCGGATCGAATCGCGGCGACGGGCGACGGTTGGCCCGATGCGCGAGCGCGTTGGCTGGGCAGTCAGGGCGTCAATCTGAGGAATGGCGTCGCGAGCAGGCGTAGGTTAACATAATATCCATTATCAGACTCTTGGAATATGCCCAATGAAAGGGGCCTGTGGATGGATTGTGCGTGCCACGGTCCGGCAACCGCCCAAACCTCCCCAACCGTCAGGCGCGCCAGTTGTTGCCGCTGAATGCCAGCCCGGGTACCGCCAGCTGAATGGGACGCGACGCCGGATATCGAGCCGAGTCCTGCGCTCCAGCCGGACCCGGCGACGTCGCCGAGACAAAGAAGGTCAGAGGCTGGTCCTGGACTGCCTCGAGATCGTCGAGCGGAACCGCCACTTCCAGAACCGTTCCGACCGCCACCCGGACACCGGATCCCGTTCGAACGGACCAGCTCGTCGTACCCGAGGGATGGATCTCCAGCCGCTGACGGGTCGGATGCAGGAACATCAGGGAGAAGGCGTAACCCTGGGTCAGGAGATCGGCCAGCGGGCGCTCACCGTCAAGCCGGACAAACAAGTGCGTGGCGCTGAAGCCGAAATGCAGCCGCGTCAGGACCCGGCCCGGGGCACCGGTCTGGTGCATCGCGCCCTGTTGGGCAGGCACCTCGAACGTCCCCGCCGACAGCCACTCGAAGTAACTCGTCGGCTCCCCGTCAATCGTCGGCTGCAGCCAGGCTAACGGCTGAGTCTCCTCGGGCGCGACGATATTGGTTGAGATGTTGCTGACGAAGAGCTCGTCCGGAACGGGCTTGTTCAGGAGGCGATAGACGTTGCGCAGATGGCGGCGGAACAGGTCGTCGAACTCGGCGTCGTGGTCGGACGAGTGGTCGTCGCCGTACCACCAGAACCAGTCGCTTCCTTCGGCGATGAACAACTCCTCGCGCGCGCGTTCAAGCGAGGCGGCATCGGCCGCGGGGGCCGCTTCGATCGCCTGCCGGGCATCGCCCAGCTGGCCCCACGCCAGCTGATCGTCCCGATGGCCAATCCAGATCGAGAAGTTCGCGTCGATCCAGGAACCCGGGAAGATGCTGTCGATTCGCGCCGGGGCCGCGCCCGGATTGCCGCAGGCCTCCGCCATCGTGACGGTGCGCAATTCTGGGTGTGCCGACAGCCGCCCGTACAGGGCCCGCAGAAACGGGTGGCCGTTGCCCTCGAAATGCTCCCAGGCATTCTCGCCGTCCAGGATGACCGGCAGCAGGGCCTCTCCCCCGCCCGTGGCGGCGAAACGGCGGCCGGCCTCGGCCAGGCGGCCCACAAAGTCCTCCGCGGCCGCGTCGGGCGCCCAGCCCGCGTAGACGAACCCGATCCGGTCGGACAGCACGTGGTCGCGAAATACACAGGAGACGGAGGCGCCTCCGACCCGCACGGTGTAGGGACGATACAAGCGTTCCGGCTGCTCGACATGTCCGTACGGATCCCGGCTGAAGGTGAGCCCGAGAGATCTCGCCAGAATCTGTTCGTCGGTGGCCATCCAGGAAAAGCCGGCCCGGGCGGCGAGGGGGACCATCGCGTCGGACACCGACCCTTCCGAGGGCCAGAGTCCAATGGGACGGCGCCCGAACAGACGTTCGTGACAGTCTGCCGCGCGAACAAGCTGGGCTTCCGCGTCCTCCGGATGCTGGAAGCGCCGCCGAGGCAGCGGTGAGCCGGGATGCGTCCGGTGGTAGACGTCGGTGTCGCACAACAGCGGCAGGATGGGATGGTAGAACGGTGACGTCGCAATCTCGATCTGCCCGCGGGCCGCGGCATCGCGGTACTCGGGGATGACGCGGTTCAAGAGCTCCAGTTCGACGGTTCGAAGAAGGGCCTTGTCCTCCTCGGCGAATCCGCGGCCCTTGGACACCAGCCGCCGCACCCGTTCGTCGCCAGACAGATAGAACGGGTCCATCCAGGCCAGCTTCTGCCACACCTGCAGGTCGCGCAGTTGGTCGACGGTGAACCGCGCCGCCGACGCACGCCGCTCGAGCAGCTCGGCATATCTCGGATACACGTCGATCATGCGCTGGCGCTGGGCGTGAAAGAAGTTGGCCACGATGAAGTCCGCCTCGGCGACGGTCAGCTGCTCGGCGGGCTTGAGGCCGAGCTCCAGATACCTGTCGCGTGCCTTGTCGGCGGCGAACGCTTCGAGCTGGACGAGGAGCGATGGCACCAGGTTGAACGTGACGCGGACATCCGGGAACTCCCTGAGGAGCGCGACCATGCCGAAGTAGTCCTTGAGCGCGTGCAACCGGACCCACGGCATGATGTGCTCGCGGGTCACGAGGTCTTCGTAGAACGGCTGGTGCATGTGCCAGAGGATGGCGACGCGGGTCATAGTGGTAGTCTAGCTGGTGGTGCCTTCTCTGCTCGACCGATATGTCGTTCGCGAGACGCTCCTGCCCTTCCTGCTCTCGCTCCTGCTCATTACCTTCCTGCTGATCATCCCGCCCATGCTTCAGCAGGGCTACGCCTTGATCGCGCAGGGCGTGGGATGGTCGGTCGTGATGCGCGTGCTGATCACGTTGCTCCCGCAGGCGCTGAGCATCAGCATCCCGATGGCCGTGCTGATGGGACTCTTGATCGCGCTGGGCAGGCTGTCGGCCGACCGCGAGTTCGTCGCGATGCAGGCGTGCGGGGTCAGCGTCTATCGCCTGCTCCGGCCGGTCGGCTTCATCGCGCTCGTGTCCACGGCGGCCACCGCCTACGTGCTCATCGTCTCCCTGCCGAACGCGAATCAGCAGTTCCGCGAAATCACGCTCCGCGAAGTGTCGTCGCTCGTCGAGCACAACGTCAAACCCCGCGTGTTTTTCGACAAGTTCCCGAACCGCGTGCTCTACGTTCGCGATCTCCCGCCGGGAGGCGGGTGGCGCGACATCTTTCTCGCCGATTCGTCGAAGCCGGGGGAAACCACCGTGTCGTTCGCGCGCGAGGGGCGGATTCTCGTCGACCGCGAAAAACAGGTGGTTCAGCTGCAGCTGGCGCACGGCACCCAGCACACGACGATGGCTTCGCAGCCGGACGAGTACCACGAAACGGCGTTCGAAGACTTCAGCCTGAATCTCGATCCGCAGACCGTCTTTCCCCCGCCGCCGAATCGCGGCGTCCCGGAAATGACGATCGCGGATCTGCGTCGCACCATCCGGGACGCGGACAGCCATGGCGATCGCCTGCTCGGCTACAACTCGCGGTTCATGATCCAGTACAAGTTCTCGTTTCCTGTCGCCTGCTGCGTGCTGTCCCTGGTGGCGCTGGCGCTGGGTTTCAGCAACCGCAAGGACGGGATGCTGGCCAGCTTCGTGATCGGGACCAGCGTCAGCTTCGTGTATTACGTGCTGTTGTATATGGCCCGGGCGGCCGCGCACGGCGGCGCGATGAGCCCCAACATCGCACCCTGGATTCCGCCCGCCGTGCTGGGCGTCACCGGCATCGTCCTGCTCTTGTGGCGGGCGCGCTCGACGGATCGTCCGATTCTGATCACGCTTCCCGTCAGGCGTGTCGCGGAGCCGGAACCTGGCACCGGGTCCGGCGCCTCCGGGTCGGTGACGTTATCGTCCGCTGTGCCCCGTCCACCGAAAACCCTGCTCGTGGTCCGGATCCCGCACCTCAACCTTCGCTGGCCCAGCATCCTGGACGTCTACACGTCGGGCCAGTATCTGCGCGTGTTCGTGCTGACCGTCCTCGCGGCGCTCGGCGTGTTCTACATCTCGACGTTCATCGACCTGGCCGACAAGCTCTTTCGCGGCGCGGCCACGACGGCGCTGCTGCTCCAGTACTTCTATTACCAGACGCCGCAGTACGTGTACTACATCATTCCGATCGCCGGCCTTGTCGCGACCCTCGTGACGATCGGGGCGATGACGAAGAACAGCGAGCTCATCGTGATGCGCGCCTGCGGCGTCAGCCTGTACCGCACGGCCGTCCCGCTGCTGTTGTTCGCGCTCGTGGCGAGCGGTGTGCTCTTTGCGATGCAGGAGCTCGTGCTCGCCCGTGCGAACCAGGAGGCCGACCGGCTCAACAGCATCATCCGCGGCTTCCCCGCGCAGACGATCAGCGAGCTCAATCGCTGGATGGCGAGCGAAGCGGGCGACGTCTATCACTACGACTACTTCGACTCGCGGACGGATCGCTTCACGCGTTTCACGCAATACCAGCTCGACCAGTCGCCGTGGCGGTTGAGCTCCGTGACTGTACGCGGACAGCGTCGGCCTGGCGGACGCGGATCAGGCGCCGGACGACCGTGACATGCGGTGGAAGGCCCAGCGAGGCTGGGTGCGAACGGTCACGTCGCGCCGGACGAAGAATGCCGTGAAGACGGCCGTGACGTACGAACCGTTCGCCGAGCGCGAGCTCAGGCTCGAGGGGCCCGCTTATTTCAAGACCGAAGCGCCCGACGCACTGAAGCTGACGTACGGCCAGCTGAGCGACTACATCACGAGGCTCAAGGCCAGCGGCTTCAACGCGGTTCCGCAGATGGTGCAGCTGCAGCGGAAGATCGCGTTTCCCTTCGTCACCGTCATCATGACGCTGCTGGCGGTGCCGTTTGCCGTCACGACCGGACGCCGGGGCGCGCTGGGAGGAATCGGGATCGGCATCGCGATCTCGATTGTCTATTGGGTCATCCTCAGCGTCTTCGGCGCGCTTGGCGAAGGCGGCGTGACGACGCCGATGCTCGCGGCGTGGGCGCCCAACATCCTGTTCGGCGCCGCCGCCGTCTACATGGTCCTCACCGTCCGCACGTAAGGCGGCGACGTCAGCGTTCCAGTCTCGGCTCCACGATCCACACGCGGCCCGATGTGCCCGGCTTGGTACTGATCGCGTCGACGACGAACAGGATATTGCGGATCTCCGCGCGTGGCGGCGTCTCCGTCCCGACGCCGCCGGCCAGTGTCAGATCGTCGACATACACCGTCCGCTCCTGATCGACCGTGTCAACGTAGACGGACTGCTGCCACCAGCCGCGGTCCGAGCGAAATTGCACGAACATGCGCATCGGCTGCTCGGCCCGGGCCTTGAAGGTCACGCGATCATTCGACCCGAGTCCGTTCATCAGGTCGACTACGAGAGCCGCGTACTGGCCTGCCGCCGCGCCGGTCGACAGGCCAAACCGGAGCCGGGCCTGGCTGCCGCTTGTCCCGTTCGAGCCTGGCGCGGTGGCCAGAATGTCCATCGCCGCCAGCGACGTGGGATCGTGCTCCACACGCCACGACGTCCGCGCGGTGGGCCCTATCAGCAACTGCTGTTGACCGGCCCGCGGCCGTTGCACTGCGGCGGGCGACGGCTCCGGCAGGCCGACGTAGATGGGATTGCTGGTGATCCACGGCAAGGAGAGGCGGCGCCGAGGAGCGAATCTCCACCCGGTATACCCCTGCCCCACCAGGCGCCATGACGGTGAAGTCCTGTTCGTGGTGGTCGCCCGACAGGAGGGTCGCACCGTTCCAGATCGCCGTCGTAAACGAGAGTGGCGCGTTGCTGTGAACGTGCAGCGTTACGGGACCGCCTGCGGGCAATCGATCGCCGGCGTACACCGTGCCCGAGGCGTTCGCCGCCGTAAACACGAACGCCGGAGGTGTGGCGGCCCCATCCAGGGCGGTGTAGAGGTGACCATCCCTGATCGCGCGCAGGACGAGCGCCGCGTCCACGGTGGCGTCACCAGTGAGCGGCATGTTCCGGCCGAACGCGCACGGACATCGAACGGAACAACGAGCCATAGCTCGGAATCGGGAGCGACAGGCCCGCCACATCCGAGGACGCGTCGCCCAGCCTCAAGCCGATTCGTGCATGCGCGTCGGCGCCGGCGATGATCACCACCCGGCGCCGCCGGGCCAGCTCCGCCCAACGCTCCAGGATCCGCGTCGGTTGAATCAGGCTCGCGATGGACTCGGCCGGGCGAAAGGGATACGACAGGATCCGCGCCGCCAGCAGACGCGTGGGAAGCATGGCCCGGCTGTTGAACGCCGGCGCGATCTGCTGTCGCCAGCTCGTATCAGGGTTGACGAATTCGATCCCATCGACTGGCGCGGCCCACTCGCGCCAGCTCAACTCGGGCTTCGGGGAATCCGGATGCGCGGCGATCCCGAACCCGCCGAGCCGCCTCACGTCTTCGACGACGTGCCGGGCCTCACCTGCCAGCGGATATGGCGCCTTCGGCATCCCGAGCGCGACGTAGTGTCCGCCGGCCGTGCTGATCTCGACGGCGTCCATGCACAACACGCCGTCCTTGTAGGTCGGCGGATCGGGTGCGCGCGTTCCGTCGCCGTGATCCGTCACGACGATGAACTTCAGCCCCGCGCCGCGCAGCGGCGCGGGCAATGTCGTCGATTGTTCCGCGACCGTCAGATCGCGTCGAGTGGATGTGGAGGATGCCCGGGATCGTGCCGTCGTCGAATGGCGAAGAGAGGACCGAATGGCTTGGCGGGAGTGTGAGCGCTACAAAACCGGCGGCGATGGCCAGGAGGGCCACCACCGCCGTGAGAAACCGCTTCAAGTCGGCCGGTTAGAGGCCGGCGCCCTTCTTGAGTGCCGCGGCCTTGTCGGTCTTCTCCCACGTGAACTCCGGCTCGGTCCGGCCGAAGTGGCCGAACGCCGCAGTCTTCGTGTAGATGGGACGACGGAGGTTCAGCTCTTCGTGGATACCGCGCGGCGTCAGCTTGAAGTTCTGCCGCACGAGCTCGGTGATCTTCGGCTCCGGAATTTTGCCCGAGCCGTCCGTATCGACCATGACCGACACGGGTTCCGCGACACCGATCGCGTACGCGAGCTGCACGGTCGCACGATCGGCGAGGCCGGCCGCGACGACGTTCTTCGCGACGTAGCGCGCCATGTAGCACGCCGAGCGATCGACCTTCGTCGGATCCTTGCCCGAGAACGCGCCGCCGCCGTGCGGGGCGTAGCCGCCGTAGGTGTCGACGATGATCTTGCGTCCGGTGACGCCCGCGTCGCCGTGCGGACCGCCGACCACGAAGCGCCCCGTCGGATTGACGTAGATCTTCGTGTTCTTGTCCATCAGGTTCGCCGGCATCGACGTCTTGATGATCTTGTTGGTGATGTCCTCGCGCATCGTCTCCTGGCTGACCAGCGGGCTGTGCTGGCTCGAGATGACGACGGCGTCGATGCGGATCGGCTTGATGCCGTCGTACTCGACCGTGACCTGCGACTTGCCGTCCGGCCGGAGGTACTCGAGTGAGCCGTCGCGGCGGCAGCACGACAAACCCTTGACCAGCTTGTGCGCCAGCATGATCGGGAGCGGCATGAGCTCGTCGGTCTCGTTGCAGGCGTAGCCGAACATCAGGCCCTGGTCGCCGGCGCCGCCCGTGTCCACGCCCATCGCGATGTCCGGCGACTGGCTGTGGATGGACGAGAGCACGGCGCAGGTCTCGGCGTCGAAGCCGTATTTCCCGCGGGTGTAGCCGACTTCGGTAATCGTCTTGCGGACGACGTCCTGGTAGTCGATCTTGGCGGTCGTGGTGATTTCTCCGGCAACGAGGGCGAGGCCCGTCGTTACAAGCGTTTCACACGCCACGCGGCTCATGGGGTCCTGCGTGAGAATGGCGTCGAGAATCGAGTCCGAGATCTGATCCGCGATCTTGTCCGGATGTCCTTCGGTCACCGACTCAGACGTAAAGAGATGACGTCCGTTACGGCTCATGCCGTGCTCCTTGAAAGAAAGAGAGAAACCTGACGCGTCGAAGAAACGCGTATGCCAAACACTTCAGTGTAGCAGAATCAGGCCCGCGGGTGGAAGCGGTTGTAGACCGCCTTGAGCCGCGCCTCGAGGACGTGCGTGTAGATCTGCGTCGTCGACAGGTCCGCGTGGCCAAGCATCATCTGGATGGCGCGCAGGTCCGCTCCGCGCTCGAGCAGATGCGTCGCGAACGAGTGGCGCACGACGTGGGGACTGAGCGTCCGCGGAAGGCTGGCCTGCCGCCCATAGCCTTTCAGAATCTTCCAGAATCCCACGCGGCTGAGCGGCCCGCCGCGCGCGTTGACGAACAGCTGCGGCGTCGCGCGACCCTTCGCATGACGCGTGAGGCCCGGCCGGACACTCGCCTGATACTTCTCGATCCAGGCCGCCGCCTGTTCGCCGATCGGGATCAGCCGCTCCTTGTTTCCCTTGCCGATACACGTCAGATACTGCTCGTCCAGGTGGAGATCGGCGGCGCGAACGCCGACGAGCTCGGATACGCGCATGCCGGTCGCGTACAGCAGTTCGATGAGCGCGCGATCCCGGAGGCCAAGCGGCGTCGATGTGTCGGGCTGCGCCAGGAGCGTGTCCACTTCCTCGATCGAGAGAAACTTCGGAAGTGCCGGCCATGCCGGTGGAGGCTGCAGATCCTCGGCCGGGCTCTCGCTCGAGACGGCGGTCGAGGACGAGAAACCTGTAGAAGCCCCGGACCGCCGCAACCGCGCGCGCCACTGAACGAGGCGATTGGCCTCGGCGTCCGCTGCTGTTGCACAAAGGCGTCGAGCGCCTTTCGGTCGAGGTCCTCCAGCCGGCGATCTGCCCCCGCCGCAAAGGCGGCGAGCCCGGCCAGGTCGCGGCCATAGCTCTCGAGGGTATGGCCGGATAACCGCCGTTCGACGCGCAGATGATCCAGGTAGGAGGCGATCAGGCTCACGGCTATGATAGTATGCGCGACTGCTTCTAGAGGTTCCTGTCGTTATGCCCCTGCGCTCGAAGTGGCAGTCTCTTCCCACCGAAGCCATCAATCCCGACACCCTCGCCCTCGACAAGCTTGCGCCGGCCGATCTGGTCGAGGAAATGCTCCACGAAGATCGCAAGATGCTGGCGGCGGTCCAGCGCGAGAAGGATCGGATCGCGGTGGGGATCGACATCCTGACGCGCGCGCTTCGGAGCGGCGGGCGTATCGTGTTTGTCGGCGCGGGAACAAGCGGCAGGCTCGGCGTGCTGGAATCGTCGGAAATGCCGCCCACCTTCGGCACCAAACCCGAGCTGGTCCAGGCCATCATGGCCGGCGGCAAGGACGCGATGCTGACGCCCCGCGAAGGCGTCGACGACAACTACGAAGAAGGCGCGCGATCCGTCAATCGGCTCCGCCCCAGCAAGAAGGACGTCGTCATCGGCGTCTCGGCGAGCGGCATGACGCAGTTCGTCCGGGGGGCGCTCACGCGCGCCCGCCGCGCGGGTTCGAAGATCATCTTCGTGACATGCGATCCCCGGACCGAGCTCCAGACCTTCGTCGACCTGACGATCGCGCCGGGCGTGGGTCCCGAGGTCATCGCCGGTTCAACGCGTCTCAAGGCGGGCACGGCCACCAAGATCGTGTTGAACATGCTGACCACCGGCGCGATGGTCCGGATCGGCAAGACCTACGGCAATCTGATGGTCGACGTCCAGACGGGCTCGGAAAAACGCCGCGATCGCGCCCGGCGTATCGTGTCCATCGTCACGGGCCTCGAGGACGATGCGGCCGACAAGCTGCTGCGCCGCGCCCGCTGGAACGTGAAGGCCGCCATCGTGATGGAAAAGGCTGGCCTCGCCTACCCCCAGGCGATGGCTCGCCTCCGCAAGGCGCACGACTTCATCCGCGATGCGATCGGCGAAGACGCCGAAGTCCGATTGAGACAACTGCTGCAGGTCGGTTAGACTTTCACCGCTGATGCGCCGTTTCCGCGACCGCGCGGCCGGATTGATCGCCGGCCTGACGCTTGCCTGCCTCGTGCTCGTTTCCGTCCACGCCGATCAGACTGGCGCACCGACGCCGCCCGCCGCGCGCGATGAAGTCCGCGCCTTGTGGGTTGTCCGCACGAGCCTGACTTCCCCGTCGGCGATCGACGAGATGGTGGCAGCCGCCAGGGCCGGGGGGTTCAATACGCTGCTG
This sequence comes from uncultured Acidobacteriota bacterium, assembly GCA_963729215.1. Lineage (GTDB taxonomy): Bacteria > Acidobacteriota > Vicinamibacteria > Vicinamibacterales > CAVVIG01 > CAVQJU01. The sequence goes on from CAVSND010000028.1 coordinate 154,891, forward strand.
GTGCAGGTGCGCGGCCGCGGCGACGCGTATTATCTCGGCGGCGCCGAGCCTCGTCCATCCGCTTTGATCTCACAACCAGCCTTCGACCCGCTCGCGCGCACGATGTCCGCCGCGCACAGCGCGGGGCTGGCCGTGCACGCCTGGATCAACGTCAACCTCGTAGCGGGCACGGACCTGCCGGTGGCCCGCAATCACGTCGTCTATCGGCACCCCGAATGGTTGATGGTGCCCCGGTCGATGGGCGAGGACTTCGCGACGCTCGACCCGACCGGCCCGGAGTATCTGGGCCGGCTGGTCCGGTACGCGCGCAGCCGCCCCACAGAAATCGAAGGCCTCTATCTGTCGCCGGTCACGCCGGGCGCGATCGACTACACGACGGCGGTCGTCCGGGACATCGTCGAGCGTTACGCGGTGGACGGCGTGCACTTCGACTACATGCGCTATCCGAACGACGAGTTCGACTACAGCCGGGAGACGCTCGCGGCGTTCCGGCGTTCGGTTTTTTCCGATCTCCCCGAGAGCGAGCGGACGAGGTACGAGGCGCGGGAAAAATCCGAGCCGCTTCTATACACGAGAGCGTTCCCGGATCGATGGCGGGCGTTCCGCGCTGAGCGCCTGACTGCCCTGCTGACGCAGTTGCGCGAGACCGTCCGATCCGTGCGGTCGGGCGCCGTGGTCAGCGCCGCCGTGGCGCCGGACCCGGTCGAAGCCGCCGGCCGCCGGCTCCAGGATTGGCCCCTCTGGCTTGCTCGTGGCCTGCTGGATATCGTCTGCCCCATGGCGTACGACACCGACAACGCGGCGTTCGCGTCGCAGATCGCGGCGGCGCGCGAAGCGGCGGGACGCCATCCGTTGTGGGTCGGCATTGGCGCGGACCGCCTGTCGCACGAGCAGATCATCGATGACATCCTGGCCGCCCGGCGTGCGGGGGCCGGTGGCGTCGTCCTGTTTTCGTACGACAGCCTTGTCGCCCCGACGCGCGGTTCCGGCTATCTCAGCCGTCTTGGCAAGGCGGCGTTCAGCACGCAGTTTTAACGAGGTTCAAGGGTCCACAGGCTCCAAAGGTTCAAGGGGTCCACAAGGTCCACGAGGTCCAAGGGTTCGAGAGTGCGCGTCACGACTTCTAAGATCACGAGTTCGCAAGATCACCACATCACCAAATCACCAGATCAAATTCCAAGATGGTAGGTTCCGATGCAGCGCGCCGGGTTCTGGAGCACGCGATTCGGTCGCGCGTCTTTCCGGCAGCCGCGGCGGACGTGGGCGACAGCGGCGGCCCGCTGTGGCAGGACGCGCTCGGCACTCTGGCCTTTGAAGCCGACGATTCGAGGCTGACGCCGTCCGGGATCGACACGCCGTTCGATCTCGCCTCGCTCACCAAGCCGATCGCGACGGCGACGGTCGTGATGCGACTCGCCGACACCGGAACACTGGCGCTCGACGAACGTGTGGGTGCGTACTTCGAAGAGTGGCGCGGCGCCGAGCGGCGCGACGTGACGGTTGCCGATCTTCTGGAACACGCGTCGGGCCTGCCGGCCCGCCTCCTCGACCAGGCGCCGGCCGGCCGGCGTGAGTTCGAACACGACATCTGCACGATGCCGCTGGAGTACGCGCCTCGCGCGCGCTCTCTCTACAGCGACCTCGGATTCATCCTGCTGGGATTCCTCGTGGCCGATCGCGGCGGCGCTCCGCTTGCCGATCAGTTCGCGTCCGTCGTCGATCCGTTCGCCCCCGGGCTCACATTTGCACTGCCGTCTGATACCAAACGGCTGGCCGCACCGACGACGGCGATGGATCAGGACGTCCGCCGTGGACGAACACTCGTCGGTGAAGTGCACGACAATTATGCGGCCGCGCTCGGCGGAGCCGCCGGACACGCAGGCCTTTTCGGAACGGCGCCGGATGTGGCCGCTTACGCCAGAGTCGTGCTCAGGGCCGCGCGCGGCGAGACGCGGGAGCCGTCGCCGTTTACGCCGTCGCTCGTCCGTCGATTCACGACGCGGAGCCTCGTGCCCGGCAGTTCACGGGCACTCGGCTGGGACACGATGCTGCCCACCTCGTCATGCGGCACGAGGATGTCGGCGTCGGCGTTCGGCCACGTGGGATTTACGGGAACGTCGCTCTGGATCGATCCCGGCCGGGACCGTTACTTCGTACCTGCTCACCAATCGCGCGCACGGCGGCGGATCGCTCGAGCAGATGCGCGACGTCAGGCGCGCCTTTCACGACGCGTTCGAATAGCCAAATCCGCCCGTCCGGCGTCTTAACTCGACGTGAGCCTAGCGTCCGCGTCCAGGCCCTGCGGGCCCTGGTGGGAACGGGAACGGTGTGCCGCCGGGATTGGGATTGCCGCCGGGACCGCGTCCGCCGGGCCCCCCGGGCCCGCCGCGCTGACCGCCGCCCGGAGGAAATGGACCGCCTCCCCCGCCAGGAGCAAACGGACCGTTGCCGCGTTGTCCGGGGTTGTTGCCGCGCTGTCCGGCTCCAGGCGTAGCCGTTCCCGCAGCGGCGGGCGGCGGCGTGTAGACGAACGCCCACTCGTTGTAATGGGACCGGCCTTTGTAGAGCCGAATGGAAGTCGCCGTGCTCTTGCTGGTGACGCCGATGATTCCGCCCGCGGGAGCACCGCCTGGCGAGCCGGAGGAGACGAGTCCAAGGGGCCCGGCGCCAGGCGCCGGACCGCCTCTTTGTCCCTGTGTCGGCTGGCCGCCGCGTCCACCGGCTGGTCCTCCGGGCGTATTCGACTGCTGCTGCGCCTGCGTGAGCGGCACGAAGTCTTCGTTCGTCACGGGATCTTTGTACTTCTTGCGCAGGAATTTCTGTTCGACCAGGACGTCGATGCTCGGCGGGTACGCGTTGGCAAACTTCTTCTGAAACATCCCGATGGAGTGCGCGATCTGTTCGCCGCGGAAGACGAGCTCTTCTTCCTTTTCGCGCTGCACCATCTGTCTCCAGGCAGGCATCGCCACTGTCATCATGATGGTCATGATGGCGATGCCCACGAGCAGGGCCGCCATCGCATAGCCGGCTTCAGGGCTCGAGCGCGTGTGGGCGACCCCTTTTGTCTTGACCAGCTAAGTACATGTGAATTAAGATGGTTAGCGCATTCATGATATCACGATCTCGATTGGCGATCCGGCTCGGGCTGTTCACCGCGTGCGTGCGTTCCGATGCTGGCGTGCGAGCGCGTGCCGCTGCTCGCCCCCTCCGGATCGACCCTGACGCTGACGAGCCCGACGACCGCCCTCCCGATCAACGGGACGGCGGCGATCGGCGTGCAGGTGATCGAGCCGTCCGGTACGCCGCCGCACAGCGGCACCCATGTCACCTTTACTACGACGCTCGGCACGCTCTTTCCGACTGAGGCGGAAACAGATTCATCCGGCCAGGCGATCGTTCAGTTCAGGGCTGGTTCTGCGTCCGGCACGGCGACGATCAGTGCGATATCAGGCGGCGCCAGCGTACCGGCCACCGGCGTCATCAAGATCCTCGTGGGAACCGCTGCCGTTGGCAGGGTCAGCCTGAACGCGAGTCCCTCGCAGGTTCCGTCGCTTGGCGGTTCTTCCACCATCAGCGCCCAGGTGTACGACGTGAACGGTAATGCGCTGAGCGCTACGCAGGTTTCGTTTTCGACGACGGCCGGAACGTTGAACTCGACGCTTGCCGTCACGGACGGGAATGGAACCGCGCAGGTCGTCCTCACGACGTCGGTCCAGGCTGTTGTCACGGCCAGTGTCGGCGCAACCGCGCCGGCGGGTGGGGGTACGGGCGGGGGCACCGGTGGCGGTACGGGTGGTGGCACCGGCGGAGGTACGACCACGACAACGCCGACCGGCACAGCCTCGGCGACCGTGACAGTGAATGTCGTGCCCCAGCCTACGGTTTCGCTGACGCTCGACACGACGAACCCGACATCCGGAACGGATGTTCATTTACGGATCAGTTGCGGCCGCGGCGACTGGAGGGTCTGCGATTCAGAACGTCACGATTAACTATGGCGACGGCCCCGTCGCAGACCCTGGGCGCGGTCACGGGTACCGCCATCGCGATTGCACCACATCTATGCGAACGCTCAAGCGTGGCAACGTTCACCGTGACGTTGACTGCTCGAGACAGCGCAGGCGGCGTCGGCACCGCCGTGACCACTGTTTTCGTCCAGCCGGCGACGCCGCTCGACGCGTGCTTGCTGTCCGCCACTGCGACACCATCAGGCGACGAACACGATCGTGTCGATTCACGGCGACGGTCATCGGCCTCGGCAATGTCCGTGGTCGTGAACTACCACTGGGACTTCGATGACGGCAAGACCGCGGTCGATGATTTAGGGACCAAGTGCGCATGCGGTAGCCATCAGCACTCACCGCGACTACCGGTGGCATCAGGGACTCCGGCCACGGTCACCGTCACCGGACAGATTCGCTGGCGACTACTCAGGTCGGCCAAGCATCATCCGCCGTAAGCGCGCATTTCTAGTTCGAGTCTGGAAAGGCCGGGCTATCAGCGCCCGGCCTTTGCTCTATTCCAGCTCGTGCTTGACAGTCCTCAGGATCCTGTGCCTACAATGTAGGCATAATCATGGCCGACCTCCTTGGAGCGTTCGAGCAAGCCGTCCTGCTCGCCGTCGTTCGGCTGCGAGACGACGCGTACGGCCGCGCGATCCTGAAGGAAGTGAAAGACCGGCTCGAGCGTGAGGTGGCGGCCGGCGCCGTCCACGCCACGCTTGGCCGCCTCGAGCAGAAAGGCCTGCTGACCTCTCGGCTGGGCGCGGGCACGCCGATTCGAGGCGGCCGTGCGCGGCGCTTCTACCGCCTGCAGCCTGCCGGTCAGCGTGCGCTCAACGACACACGCGCCGCCATCGACAACCTGTGGCTCGGCCTTCGCTGGCCCCTGAAAGGAATATAAGGAGTCTAGAACATGACACCAGACCCTGCCGGCCGACCGTCGGATTCCGCTCAACCGCCCCGCTGGGCGGCTGCGTTGCTGGAGTCGCTCCTGCCGTCCGGCGAAGCCGAGACCGTTGTCGGTGACCTGATCGAGGAATATCGTGACGCTGTTCTTCCAGCGCGGGGACAGCGGCAGGCGAATATCTGGTTCGTTCGACAGGTTGCCGGGTTCGCGTGGCGAGCCCCGGTTGTCTGGGGACTCGTGGTCGCCGCGTTCATTGCGGGCCGATTCGTCCTGGACACGTTCGCCCCGCCTGCGAGCTACGCGCAGCGCTCCTTCTTCACGACGTGGTCATCGATCCTGCTCTATCTGCTCGCGGGCTTCTGGGGCGCGCGGCGAACCGGACGGGCCCGCGCAGGCATGCTCGTCGCCGTTTGCGCGCACGCCATCGGATGGACCGTGAGTATCGCCATCACAGGCGCCATCTTCGTGGGCGTAATTCGGGACGACGCGGCGATGCTGAATCTCTTTCGGGAGACGGGAGGCTGGGGAGAGCAATGGTTCCTTCCCCTGATGTTGCTTCCCTTCGTGCTGGTACTGGGTTCGGTTGGAGGCGTGTGCGGCAGAACGCTGGCGAAGCGATCCCGGGCCTGATTACCAGTCCGCGTATTTCGTGTCGTCGAGGGCGGTCGCTTCCGATCCACTCTTGACGTCGTAGACACCCGGGGACGCCGTTGGGTTGTTCGGATCCGGCTCGCTGGGGACCGTCTGCCATGTGCTCGAGCTCATGGTGAACGGATCGTCCGGCAGTTTTCTCAGGTAGCCTTCGCTGACGAGCGCGTCCAGCGTGCCCGGATACATCATCTTATCGGCGTAGAACTGATCGATCGCATCCCGCATCCTGAAGAGGTCCTCCTTCAGGACCGCTTCCCGCGCGCGGATCACGCTGTTCCGGGTACTGGGCAAGCCCGATGCCGGCCAGCACGACCAGAATGACCATGACGACCATCAACTCGATCAGCGTGAAGCCACGCTGGATCGAATTACCAGTCTTTGTACTTCGTCCCGTCAAGGCCCGTTCCTTCCGACGTCGTGTGTACGTCGAACACGTCCTGCCCGCCCCACCGCGTGGATTTCGGGTCGTCCTGATACGAACGGAGTCCCCACTCGGCGCCTCTGGTCATCGGATCGATTGGCACTCGTCGCAGGAACTTGAGCTTGCGGCCGGTGGCGTCGTTGGCGGCCGCCACGCCGTCGACGAGCGTTTGCAGATCGGGCGGATAGTTCTCGGCGCCCGCCTTGAGATCGAGGGTTCCAATCTGACCAGTGTCTGCGGCATCCTTGAACTTGTCGATCGCCGTCCGCATCTCCCGCAGCGCGCGCCGCAGTTCCGCCTCGCGCGCCCTCTGCATCGTCACCTTGGTCAGCGGCATGATGGCGGCGGCCAGCACCATGATCATCGACGCCACGATGACGATCTCGATAAAGGTATAGCCCCTGGCCTTCATACGCTCAGGGCTGGATCGTGACGGTCACTGGACGGAACTGCAGGCCCATCGCCGTGCCTCCCGGCCCGGTCGCCGATCCGCTGACGATCAACTGCACGTCGCCTGGAGCGATCGCGTCGAACAACACCGCCGCCAGAAGTCCGGTTCCTGACGCGCCGGTGACGTCCGGACCACGCACGATCGTGATGTCGATGCGGCCTCGTCCGACCTGCTGCGAGAACGTGACGTTTGCGCCGCCCGCTCTCAGGAAACTTCCTTCCTGCACCGTTCGCACCCGCAGCTTCGCCGGGTCGAACACCATCGTCAGCGTGACGGTGGAGAGACGCTGGGCGCCGGTGATTGAGATCGGGATGTTGTACGGTCCCTGCCCCACGCGCAGCGCCGTCGCCGGCGGCGAGATGATGACCTGCGCCATGCCGATGCCGGGCGACGTAATCGGCGGGTTGGACGCCGCGAGGCGCCGCTGCTGCGGCAGCGGCCGCCGCGGGAGGAGGCACTCCGGATTCCGGGTTCGCCGGCGGCGGTGTTGGCGCCGCCGGTGCCGCTTGCGCCTGGGGTGGCGGAGCCGGTGCCGGTGTTGGCGGCGGCGCAGCTGGCGCGGGCGCTGGAGGCACCACGACGGTGCCTGGTATCGGGGTCGCGCCTGGCGGAACGGCGATGGTCCCTTGCGGCGTCGTCTGTCCGATGCCTGGCAGCCCGGGGCTGGGGTTCGCTGCCGGAGCGGCCGCGGGTGTCGTTTCTGGTGCCGGCTGAGCGATGAGCGGCGGGGGCCCACCCAGGCTGAGATTTTGCTGCGACCCGATGTAAATCGGCCTGAGATCCGCCTCGGTAATGTCCGGCGAGCGGACGATGCGCGGCGTCAACAGCATGACGATGTCGGTCTGGGCAATCTGCTCGTCGTTATTCGAGAACAACTGCTTCAACACCGGGACGTGGATCGCGCCAGGGAACCCGTTCAGCGAGCGTCGTTCGTCCTCGCGCAACAGGCCGGCCAGCAGATTCGATTCGCCATCGCGCAGGCGAAGCCGCGTCGTCACTTCCCTGTTGCCGAACGACGGGATGTTAATGCCCCCGATGTTGACGTCGCTGCCCCGCGAGTTGTTGACGATGGTGACGTCGAGCAGGATGTCGCCCTCGAGCGTGACCCGCGGGGTCATGTCGATGTTGACGCCCACGTCCTTGTACTGGTACGAGCTCAGCGGGTTGACACCGGCGCCACCTCCGGCAATCGGCAGGTAGCTGGTGGAGATGATCGGAATCTGATCGCCGACCTTCAAGGTGAGCTTCGTGCCTTCCGCGCCCCGCAGCTGCGGCTTCGCGACGAGCTTGGTGTTGGTGTCGGACTCGAGGAACTTCACGATCGCCGTGGGGACGGCGGAATAGAAATCGGCGGTCGTGAAGCCGCGCGAGATCGTGTTCAGGTTGAATGGCGGCGGCGACGTGACGCCGCTCGGCGGCGTGGATCGGCCGCTGGCGGAGGCGGTTGTCGAGGTGCCTCCGCCGGCCGCCGGCGTCGTGCCGGTCGTGATGCTCGCGGTGCCGGCCGGCGACACTTCGGGCGAGAAAATTCCGCCGAGCGCGTACTCCGACAGGTTGAGCCCGTACTGCTTCACCCGCTGCCGGTTGACCTCCATGATCTCGATGTCCACGACGATTTCGGCGCGCGGCTTGTCGTTCTGCTGGATCAGCTTCTCGAAGATCTGGACCATCGGCGCCGTTGCGCGGATCGTCACCGAGTTGCCGGTCTTGTTCGCCACGATCTGCGGCTGCACGGCCACGCCTGGCGGACGAAGCACGGTGCTGAGCAACTGCGCCATCTCGGTCGGGTCGCTGTTGGAGAGATAGAACGTCTGGATGACCTGCTCGTCGTACTGCGCGTGCTTCTGCGCGTTGTCGTCGAACACGAGAATCGACTGCTCGCTGAGCACCTTGTAGGAGAGCTGGTTCACGCCGAGGATCTGGTTCAACGCCTGTTCGAGGTTCACGCCGTCGAGTGTGACGGTGAACGACCGGTCTACGTACGCCCGGTCGAAGACCACGTTAATACCTGTCGAGGTCCCGATGACGTTCAGGATGTCGCGCACGCTCGTGTTGTTGAACGTGATGCGACGCAGCGGCGTCGTGAAGTTGAGGAGGGGCGGCGGCGTGGACGCGGCCCGCGCGCGTTCACGCAGTTGCTGGATCTGCGGTTTTGGCCGCGCGGCTTCCACGCGGTCGCGAATGGTCTTGTCGAGATCGGCGACCTTCACGCTGATCAGCCGGTTGCTGGGATCGTATTCCGACGCCTGCTTGTATTCACCGAGGGCCGCTTCGAGCTGGTCCATGGCCTCGTACTCTTTCGCGCCGATCGAGATGGGCGCGCGAGGCGGCGAGCATCGCCCGCTGCAACGCGATCTTGTAGCTCGCGTTGTCGGGCGCCTCCTGAACGGCTTTGCGGTACGCCGCCACCGCTCCATCCAGGTCGCCCGCTTTGGTGGCGCTCTCTCCCTGTGTGAATGCCTGGCCCGCCGCGCAGCCCGCGACAATCGTCGCGGCCGCCAGAAGGAATCCCAGCCGGCTCAGCAATCCGCGGTGTGCAGTTCGCAATTGCGCAAATCCTCTCATGATCCCGTGAAGCGAATCGTCTGCCGCCCCCGACCGTCGAGGTACGACATCTCGATGGACTCGGTGCCGATCCGCAGGATGCGGTACTGACCCAGGACCGTTTCCCCTTCGCTCCCGTAAACCGGAGCGCCGCGGCCGTCGCTCAGCACCGCCACGATTTTCTTCGATTGCCCGACGTCGATGATCCCGATGAACTTCAACGTGATCGGCGGTGGCGGCGGCGGTCCCGTGACCACCGGCGTCGATTCCACCGGGCGTGCCGGCTCTGGTGCTACGGGCTTCGGCGGTGGCTTCGGCTTGAAGCGGAACAAATCCCTTCCAGCCTCGCCCGGCTTCGGCTTGTCCGCCTCGAGCGCGTCGAGATGAACGTCCGGCGCTTCCGCCGCACCAGCCTTTCGATCGTTCCTCGCCGTCCGCGTCTGTCCGTTAGACGCCGGCGTCGGACCGGCGGACGTCCCGGAGGTGGCGAACGGCCATCCTTCAATCGCCACGTAAAGTCCGCTGCCGAGCACGACGGCCAACGCCGCCAGCCCGAGCTCGCGGCGGCGCTTAGGCTCCATTGCCCGCCAGTCGATAGTACGTCGAGACGTTGAGTGTCAACGTGAGTGGTTTGTTCGCGTCCGGCTGCAGGACCGACACATCGTCCACGATGAGGAACTCCGGCGTCGTCTCGAGCTCGTAGAGCAGCTGACGCAGGCTTTCGTAGTCGCCTTCGAGGACGATGCGGGTCTGGAGCCGTCCGAGGCGGGAGTTCTTCTGCTGCTGATCGATGTCGGACCTTCGTTCCTCGAACTTGACGTTGGCCTTGCGTGCGAGAGCCGGCAGCTTGGCGTACGTCAGGCGGCGGGCCGCATCGAGAGTTGGCGGCAGCACCTTCTGGTAGAAGGTCGCCAGCTCCTGCTCGGCGGTGCTTTTTCCGGCCACGAGCGCGGCGGCTGCGGCCATGTCGCGTTCGGCGGCCGCACGGACGTCTGCCGCGGCAGCCGCCCGCTCGACGGCCGTGGCGGATTTGACGCCGAGCGGGTACACCACCAGACCGTAGACCGCGAGGTTGAGCAACAGCGCCGCGACAAGCGGCCACAGGTATCGTCGGTTCTCGTGGAGCACGCGCCGGCCAAGCGTCATCGCGGATTCTCCCCGGCTCGCCGTCCGGCGGTATGGCCCACGGCCGGCCGATAGACCGTTTCCAGCGAGATTACCAGCTGCCCCTGGTCGTTGACGCGTTCCTCGAGCTTCCCGCCAACATCGGAGAACACTCCCGTATGCTCCATGTTGTCCAGAAACGAGCTGACATCCTCGGCGCCGCGCGCGACGATGGTGATGGAGAGAATGATCTGTTCTCGTTCGATCTTCGAGCGGAACGACGTGATTCGGATCTCGTCCGGCAGCGTCGACTCGAGCAGGTTGAAGATTTCAGTCCAGGAAAACGTCCGCCGGTCGATCAGGTCGTTCGCCCGCCGCGCTTCGAGCGACGTGAACTCGATCTGCTTGGGATCGACGGTTGCTCGGAGACGCACGGCCGAAGTCCTGAGCTCCGCGGCGCGGGATTCGTCGCGCGCCGCCTGTTCGTTCAGCTGTGTGTCGCTGCGCGAATAGCGCAGCACGCGCGTGACGTTGAATGCCGTCGCGGCAAGAACGAGGACCAGCAACCCCAGCAGGAACAAGCGGACGATGCGCTCGTTGTAGAACGGCCGCGTGGACAGGTTGGTCCGGATCATGCGGCTTTCCGTCCGCGCAGCAACAGGCCGACGAGCGGCGTCAGCGCATCGAGCAGCGCCGGTGCGGCCGAAATACGGTCGGTCAGCGTCGCCGCGGCACGCGGATCCACGGTCTCAATCGGCGCCTTCAGACGGTCCTGCAGCCGGCGCCGGAGCTGTTCGATGTCGGCCGCGTGATGGGCTCCCGCTCCGGCCACACCGGTCAGGAACGCGCGGCTGAGGCCTCCCCCCGACAGGCGATCTTCGTAATACATCGCCGCCTGGTGCACGAGGTCTTCGAGCGTGCCTTCGGTGTCGGCCGCCCGGTTTCTGAAGAAGATGAGGTGCGGCCCCCGCATGATCGCAAGGGATGCGTCGTCCGGCGCGACGTTGACGAGCAGCCAGTCGACCGTCTCCACCGCCGGCGTTCCGGCGAGGACGGCGTTGACGACGTTGAACGTGGCGAGGTCCACGAGTCCGGCGTGGGCGCCGGCGTCAGCGCACACGGCCTCGTAGTCTTCGATGGTCCCCCGCCGGGCCAGCGTCACGATGAATTCCTGTCCTGACCCTCCCGCGGCCGCATCGAGGCCGGCCGCCGCCGTGATGCCCGGCACGAAGCTGACCTGAGCCTCCTCGATGGGAAACGGCGCCGTCTTCCGCACCTGCCATCGAATGAGCTGGTGGAGATCCGCGGCACGCGCGGGAACCTGCTCGAACCGCACGAGGGAGACCTTGGCGACCAGATCGGGAAGCACGAGGCCGACGCGCCGCGGCCGTCCGACCTGTTCGAGCACGCGGCCGAGCGCCGCGACGACCGCCTGGCGATTCTGTACGTTGGGCGCCGTCAAGGACGGGACGAGCGCGCCGGGGGGCAACGCCTCGCCGGCATGCGCGGAGACAACCGGCTGGCCGCCGCGGTAGTCGATGCTCGCAGCCGAAATGTACCGCGCCGTGAGCTCGACGGCGACGCCGGGCCCGGACGGGTCGTGAAGGAAGGACAGCAGGCTCATTCGACGAAGGTCACTTTGTTGATTTCCCTGAGCGTCGTCGATCCTTCCAGGACGCGCTCGACGGCCGATTCGCGCAGGAACCGCATGCCCTCCTCGCGCGCCACTTTCTTGATCTCGGAGGTCGGACGCTTCTCGAGAATCATCTCGCGAATGCGGTCCGAGAGATCGAGCAGTTCGCAGATGGCCGTGCGGCCCTTGTAGCCGGTGCCGCCGCACTCGATGCAGCCGAGGCCTTCGTAGAACGGATGCGTCGTGGCGAGCGACGGATCAAGAGCCGACTCCTCGAGCAGCGCCGGCGCGACCGTCGTCTGACGCTTGCAGTGCTGGCAGATCGTTCGCACCAGGCGCTGCGCCAGCACGCAGTTGAGGGCGGACACGAACTGGTAGGCCTCGACACCCATGTTCAGGAAGCGGCCGAGCACGTCCAGGACGTTGTTCGCGTGGACGGTCGTAAAGACAAGGTGACCGGTCAGCGCCGAGTTGATGGCGATCTGCGCCGTTTCCGAGTCGCGGATCTCGCCCACCATGATCTTGTCGGGGTCGTGGCGCAGGATGGACCGGAGGCCGCGCGCGAACGTCAGGCCCTTCTTTTCGTTGATCGGAATCTGTGTAATTCCGCGGAGCTGATACTCGACCGGATCTTCGATCGTGATGATCTTGTCCTCGATCGACTTGATCTCGGACAGCGCGGCGTACAGCGTCGTCGTCTTGCCGCTGCCGGTCGGGCCCGTCACGAGCACCATGCCGTACGGTTCGGCGATGTACTTCCGGAACCGCTTCAGCTCGGCGTCGGGAAATCCAAGGATATCGAGGCGGAGCTCGGTGAACTGCTCGCTGATCGACTCCTTGTCCAGGATTCGGATGACCGAGTCCTCGCCGTGAACGCTCGGCATGATCGAGACGCGGAAGTCGATGGTCTTTCCGGGCATCCGGAGCCGGAACCGGCCGTCCTGGGGCACGCGCTTCTCGGCGATGTCCAGCTCGGCCATCACCTTGATGCGCGAGATGATCGAGCTGTGAAACTGCTTCGCAATCGGACGCATCGCCGGCTGCAGGACGCCGTCGATGCGGTACTTCACGTAGACGGCATCGTCCTGCGTCTCGATGTGGATGTCGCTCGCCCGCCGCTGAATGGCCGTGTAGATGGTCGAGTCCACGAGGCGGATGACCGGGCTGATATCGCTCGTCAGCCGTTCGACTGTCAGGCTTTCGTCGCCGTTCTCCTCTTCTTTCAGCAGCTGAAGCTGGAAGCTCTCGGTGGCCTCTTCGAGGACGCGCTGCGAGCTTTCGCTCTTCTTGAGGATCGAGTCGATGGCCGACCGTGCGCCGACCATGACCTTGATCGGCGTCGCCAGCAGCACCCCGAGCTCGTCGATCATCGGCAGGTCGCTCGGATCCGAGACGATGATCACGAGGTGCTTGCCCTCGCGCCGGTAGGGCACGAAGGCGTACCGCAGCATCAGATCGGCCGGGATCGAGCGGAACAGGTCCTGATCGATGCGGAACGTCTCCATGTCCACGAACTCGATCCGGTAGCGCTCCGCGAGGCGGCGCGCCTGTTCGAGTTCCTGGCGGCGTTCTTCGGCGCCCAGCTCGAGATCGGCGTGCAATGAAGGCGTGGGGTTCGTCATGACAACACGGAACTCAACTGGAATAACGGCATGTACAACGCCAGCAGGAGGCCGGCGATCACAATTCCCATGACCACAAGAAGCGTCGGTTCGACCAGCGTCACGAACCGCTCGAGGTTGGTCGAAATCTCTTCGTCGTAGAAGTCGGCGACGGTGTTGAGCATGTCTTGAAGCGCGCCCGTGGATTCACCGACCTCCGCCATCTTCACGGCAACTTCCGGGAAGACGTGCCGTGCTTCGAGGGCTGCGGCAAAGGACTCCCCTTCTTTGACCCGTGCGTTCACGATCCCGAGCTGCGCCGCCATGTACTGATTGCCGACTGACTTGGCGACAATCTCCAGGGCGTTGACGAGCGGCAGGCCCCCGCCGAGCAGCGTGGCGAGCGTCCTCGCCATCTGCGAGGTCGCAAACTTGGCGGCGATAGGCCCGACGAACGGAATCCTGAGCATCAAGCGGTCGAAACGCGCCTGCTGGCCCGGCTGCTTCACCCAGACCACGAACGAGACGACGCCCACCACCAGCACAACCGCGACCAGGAGGAACTGGCTCCTGAGAAAAGCCGAGATCGCCAGGATGACGCGCGTCACGAGCGGAAGCTCAGCGCCAAACGACGCGTAAAAATCTGCGAACGCCGGAACAACTTTCAGAACGATCACGGACACCAGGGCCAGTGACAGCACAATCAAAATCGCGGGATACGCGAGCGCCGATCGCGTCTTCCGTTTCACGGTGGAGATGATCTTCGCGTACTCGACGTACCGTCTGAGCACGGCGTCCAGGTTGCCGCTGCGCTCGCCAGCCAGCAGGGACGCGGTATACACGCGGGGAAAACGGTCGCTGTGCGCCCCAAACGCATCCGACAACGCCGAGCCCGAGCGCACTTTATCGTGAACGTCGTCCAGGACTGCGCGGAACACCGGCGATTCGACCCGTCGCTTCAGCAGATCGAGCGATTGAACGAGCGGCATACCCGCTTTGAGGAGTGTTGCCAGCTCCTGGTTGAACACGAGGAACTGCTGCTCGGCGATACGCTGCGACTGCGGCAGCTGAAACGAAAACCCGCCGATCGCGCCTTTCGGCCGAAGGGAGAGAACGAACAGTCCCTTTTCCTCGAGCTCGTGGCGCAGGCGCGACTCGCTGTCCGCGGAGTAAACGCCCTCTATGACTTGTCCGTTTGGCGAAGCGAGCCGGCACCGGAACTCCACGGTATCAGGCCCTTCCTCTGCAATTGGTTGTCACAAAGGACATTATCGGCTCGAAAGTATATCAAGTCTCGTAAAGTCTTCTGCAGACTTTAGACGGCCCGCCGGCCGGAAAGGCTTTTTTGTCGCCGGAAGGCTTATCGACCGACGAGGCGCAGGACGCGCGTGACATATTCGCGCGTTTCGGCATACGGCGGTACACCCCGGAACCGTTCGACGGCCGCTTCGCCTGCGTTGTACGCCGCCAGGGCCAGCCGCTCGGGGAACCGATCGAGCAACGTTCGCAGATACCGGATACCACCCTCGATATTCGCCTGCGGGTTGTACGGGTCGGTCACGTTGAAACGGCGCGCGGTGTCCGGCATGAGCTGCATCAGGCCCATGGCCCCTTTCGGCGACCGCGCTCGCTCCTGATACGCGGACTCGACGGAGATCATCGCCCGTACCAGCCGCGCGTCCACGTGATGCTGTGCGGCAAACCGGTCGATGATTTCGCCGTACGGTTCCGCGTTCGCGAGGCTTGCCATGGCGGGCGCCTGCCCGGCGGTCTTGGCCGCCGGATCAGGAGGCTCGGGGTAAGGCACTTCGTCCGGCGCAAATCGGACGATTAACGTCCGGTCGCAGACGATTTCGCCTCCGGCCCGCAGCCTCAGGATGAGCGAATCGCCTTCCTCCCGATGGTCTTTGATCGACAGGCTGTCGCCGCTCGAGAAGTAGGCAAGCTCCGCACGCGCCGGCCGCCCGGCCAGGACACAGAGCGCCACCAGCGCCGCCGTGCGTGCGTGAGTCACCGTGCGGTGATTGTACCAGAAGCTAGCGCGCGACGACGACGGCGTGAAAGACTCGAACGCCCAGTTCTCGCGGGTCCTTGGAGGCGGAGGATAACCGACTGGGTACAAACGTCTTGTCCACTTCAATCCGGACGTCCACGCTCTCGTCCGATCCCAGTGCAGCCGCGGGCAGCGCAATTTTGCGCAGGACGAGGATCTTCGGCGCCAGCGTGAACTGGTCGAGCTTGTTTGGCCCGATGCTGACCGTGACCTGCTGCCCCTCGTCGAAGATGCCTCCGGGATTGTCGAGCTCGAGGTAAAGCACGCTGTCTGTCTTTGGATTCCTGACGGCGAGGCTGGCCGCTTTCTTCGTCCAGTGCCACTCGACGCTCGCGTTGTGCTCGGCCTGCTCGGCCGGGTGCCAGCCGTCCTTGAAAACGGAGAACACGGCTTCGCTCTGCGGCGCCAGCTGCACGCGGCCGACGCGATAGGCCCGCTGCCCCGCATCCTCACCCGCCAGCGGTACGCGCGGCCCGTTCGACAAGGAGTACAGACCGACCTGAATCGAAGCCTCGCCGACATACGGATAAACCGGGACGAAGACGGTCCGGGTGTATTCGACGGTTTGCCCGGGCTTCCACTCCTTCGTCGGAACCGGCGGATCGTGATCGTCGGTCCACATCAGTTCTTCGTTCGGATCGACGACGTGGACCAGGACGCGATAGTCCTGCGCGAACTTCGCGTCAGGAGCGACGACGAACTTGTAGGTGATGTCGACCGGACCGCCAAGCGGGACTTTGTCCCGGCTGAGCGTCACGGATGGCGTCGCCATCGGCGGCGCGGCGGCTTCTTTTCTGCTGCAGGACGAGATCGATACGGCCGCGAGGGCAAGACCGAAGAACGCGGTGGCACCAAGTGAACGCGACGTCATCGGCGCAGCATGTTAGTGCAGTTGCCGCATGTATCGCAATCTGTTAGAGTTCCGCCACATTCCGCACATGGCGCAAGAAGCACTCGGCATGGTCGAAACCAAGGGGCTGATCGGCGCGGTCGAAGCCGCCGACGCGATGGTCAAGGCCGCAAACGTCGTGCTCGTCGGAAAAGAGTACATCGGTGCGGGTTACGTGACCGTTCTGGTGCGCGGTGATGTCGGCGCGGTGAAGGCGGCCACCGATGCGGGCGCGGCGGCGGCCCGGCGCGTCGGCGAACTGATCTCCGTCCACGTCATTCCGCGGCCGCACGCCGAGGTTGAACGGATCCTGCCCAAGGGGAGCTCGCCTAGCTAGCGCCTGTCACAACCATGGCGGACCCTGTTGTCGGCAGTGTCAGCGCACCATCCGATCGAGATCTTGCGTCCATAGCCGAGGCGCGCGCCCTCGCCCGCCGCGCGAAGAAGGCGTGGCTCGAGCTCGCCGAGTTTTCCCAGACACAGATCGATGCGATCGTCGACGCGATGGCCTCCGCCGCGACGCGGCACGCCGAAGCCCTGGCGCGCCTCGCCGTCGAGGAAACCGGCTACGGCATCGTCGCCGACAAGATCCAGAAGAACCTCTTCGCGTCCGAAAAGGTCTACCAGTTCATCCGCCCGATGAAGACCGTGGGCGTCATCGCGCGACACGACGACACGCGCGTGACTGAGATTGCGGAACCCTTCGGCGTGGTGGCGGCTGTCGTCCCGTCGACGAACCCGACGTCCACGGCTATCTACAAGATCCTGATCGCGATCAAAGCTCGCTGCGCCATTGTCCTCAGCCCGCATCCTTCCGCCGTGAAGTGCATCACTCGCGTTGCGGAACTGATGAACGAGGCCGCGATCAAAGCCGGCGCGCCGGACGGGGCGATCAACTGGATGACCACGGTGACCCTCGAGGGAACCCAGGAACTGATGAAACACCGAGACGTCGCCGTGATTCTGGCGACTGGCGGGATGGGCCTCGTGCGGGCGGCGTACAGCGCCGGCAAACCTGCGTACGGCGTTGGTCCTGGCAACGCGCCGGCCTACATCGAGCGATCGGCGGACGTGAAAAAAGCCGTGGGCGACGTCATCACCGGCAAGACATTCGACAACGGCGTCCTGTGCTCGTCGGAAAACTCGGTCGTCGTTGACGAAGCCATCGCCGAAGAGGTGAAGCGCGAGTTCACGGCCCAGGGCGGCTATTTCATGAATGCGTCCGAGATGGACGCCGTGGCGCGCGTGCTCATCACACCGCAGCGCCTGCCGAATCCGGCGCTCGTCGGCAAGTCCGCGCTCTTCATTGCCGAGAAGGCTGGAATCTCCGTTCCAGGCGGCACACGAGTACTGCTGGCGCCCCTGACGGGCGTTGGCCGCGACTACCCGCTGTCGATCGAAAAACTCTGTCCCGTGCTGTCGTTTTACGTGGTCGCCGACTGGCGCCAGGGCTGCGAGCGCTGCAAGGAGATCCTGCGATACGGCGGCATGGGCCACACGATGTCGATTCACTCCCGGGACGAGGCGATCATCCTGGAATTCGGCCTCAAGAAGCCGGCGTTTCGCATCATCGTCAACTCGCCGACAACGCTGGGGTCGATCGGGCTGACGACGGGCCTCGATCCCGCGATGACGCTGGGGTGCGGCGGGTACGGCGGCAACATTACGTCGGACAACATTTCGCCCAGACATCTCCTTAATATCAAACGCCTGGCCTATGAAGTGACGCCGGCGGCCCGCGTGTCGAGCCGGCCGGCAGCCCAGGCTCCGGCGCAGCCGGCGTCGGCGGGCGTCAGCGCCGAGGCGCTGGCACGGCGGGTCGACGCATTTCTCGGATCCAGGGGCTTTGGGCAAGGACCTCCGCGAGAGCGGAAGCGTCAGGACTGGCCCTCCGGAGGCCAGCCCACCCAACCAGGCGCCCCTGGAATTCGTCTGTGAGGAAGACGTTCGGCTTGCGTTGCGGGCGGGCCGTAAACTCGTCGTCGCCGAGCGGGCGATCGTCACGCCGGCCGCCCGGGAACTGGGCGAAGAACACCGGGTGTTCGCCGTTGCCCCCTGGCGTGAGTGAAAAAACGGGCAACTGGTGAGCCGATTCGACTTATCGTTGACCGATGGGGTTGCCGCCTGATAACCTAGCAGGGCTCTGATGGCTCGACTGTTTTTCCCACGATTTCCCCGGGTCGTCGTTCCCGGTCTGCTTGTCCTGATCTGGGCAATCGGCCTCGTGCCGAACGCGCGGGCACAGGCCATCGACAGCCTGGAAGCCACCAACGCGGCCGACCAGGCCGGCGCTATTGATATCAGTCAGATCGGCCAGCCCGCCATCCCCGAGGTGTTACCTTCCAGGGCAATCCGGGCGATGGTCGGCGACCTTCAGATGCCAGGCCGCGGCGGCCTTTCGGTTCCCCTGAACCAGCGCGTCCTCGATTACGTGTCTCTCTTCCAGGGCCGGCTGCACGACTTCATGGAAGACGGTATGAGGCGCGGCAGCAAGTACCTGCCGATGATTCAAAGCGTCCTGCGCGCCGAAGGACTGCCGATCGACCTGGCGTACGTCCCGCTCGTCGAGAGTGCCTTCAACCCTAACGCTCTTTCCAAGGCCCGGGCCAAGGGCGTCTGGCAGTTCATGAAAGGCACCGCCCTCGAAAACGGGCTGCAAGTCGGACTGGTATATCGATGAACGCTCCGATCCGGAAAAGGCCACGCTGGCGGCGGCGAATTACCTGAAGACGCTTGCGGACCTCTTCGACGGCGACTGGCACCTCGCGCTCGCGTCTTACAACAGCGGACCCGGGCGTGTGCAGCAGGCCATCAAGCGTGGCGGCCAGCCCGACTTCTGGCAGCTGTCGGCCAAGCCCCGGCTCCTGCCCCGCGAAACGCGCGACTACGTGCCGATGATCCTCGCGGCCATCGTGATTGCCAGGAATCCGGCGCAATACGGTTTTGTCTTCGAGAAGGAAGATCAGCGGCCGTTCGAGACCGTGAGCCTTGCCCGTCCGGTCGATCTGACGCACATCGCCGAATGGACCGGCACGACGGTCGGCGACATTCAGGCGCTCAACCCGGAATTGCGGCGGAAGACGACGCCGATCGGCGAAGCACAATACTCGCTGAAGGTTCCGGCGGGGACGAGCCTCGAGGTGGCGCGCCGGCTCGACGAGTCGCTCGGCGCCGACCTGGTTTCGTTGAGCTGGTACACGGTCAAGTCCGGCGACACCATCGCCGGGATCGCCAAGAAACTGCGGGTCACGCGGGCGGATCTCTCCGAGGCCAACAGCCTCGGCACGACTTCGCGGCTGTCGGCTGGTCAAAAGCTGATCGTGCCGCCCGAGGCCAGCGCCTCCGCGCGAGCCGCCGAGCTGCGGGTCCGCACGAAGAGCTCGGCCCGCGGAACCGCGAAGGCCAGCTCCAGTTCGTCAAAGAGTTCGACCAAGAAGAAAACCGCAAACTAGCCGGCGCGCCTCCGGCTCGCAGGTTCGTCGTGGCGTCTGACTACGCATGAGGCGTCTGCTCGCCGCCTTCCTGATACTCTTCGGCGCTGCCGCCCTGTCGGGCCAGACGCAGCCTCCTCCTCGGGATCTCCCACGTTCATCATCGTTGCTGCCGAAGGCTGGCACAGGCCGTATCGCAGGCCGTGTCATCTCGGAAGAAACACACGATCCCCTTCGAAACGCCCGCGTTGTCCTGTCGCCCGCCAGCGGAGATGTACCGGTCGTCCTCACCGACGGCGAGGGACGATTCGCGTTCGGATCGCTGCCCGCTGGCACGTACACCGTCTCGGCCGCGAAGTCCGGCTATGCGGGCTCGTCTGCGTTGGCGCGCTCGGGCATTCGCCGCCCGGTGATCGTGCCGGTTAGCGACGGCGGTGCGGTGACGGGCGTCACGGTGTCACTGGCTCGAGGCGCCGCCGTCGGGGGACGGTTGGTGGACGATCTGGGCGAGCCGATCGCGAACGGCAGTATCTTCGTCGAGCAACTGGTAGAAACCGGTGGCGTGAGGTCGACCCGCGAACGGCGGACGGTCGTGACAAACGATGCCGGCGAATATCGCGCCGGCAGCCTGCCCGAAGGCGAGTACGTCGTAAGTCAGCTCGCCCCGCCGACCATGCAAGTTGTTCGCGTCGCGAATTCGATCGTTGTCACTCAGCTACCGTCGATGCCCAGGCCCAGCGGCACGCCGGCGAACCCCGCGGACTTCGGCCTCCCGCGCCTCTTCTTCCCCGGCGTCACCATGCTGTCTGAGGCCGACGTCATATCGCTCAAGAGCGGCGAAGAAAGGCTGAACCTGGATCTCGTCGGTCCCAGGCCCCAACTGCCCGGGGGCGACGCGCTCGATCTCATCCAGGCAGGCGATCGAGTGCAGATCGCACGCGATCCCGCGGCAAAAGCAACGAGCGCCATTCGCGGCAGGATTCTCGGCCCGTCGGGCCCCCTGGTGGGCGCTGAGGTGCGCTTGACGAGCGACGCCATTCGGCCAATTCCCCCCGTCTACTCGGATCCGCTGGGCCAGTACGAATTCACGGACCTCCCTGCCGGCGCCTACACGTTGAGCGCGCGAAAGTCCCGTTACCTTCCGCGCACATTCGGCCAGGATGACACGGCGGATCGCGGTGGACGCCTCGTCCTGGCCACAGACGAGCGCCGCGACCGCGCGGATATCACGTTGCCACGCACGAGTGCGGTCGCCGGCCAGCTCACGGACGAGTACGGCGATCCGATCGAAGGCGTGTCCATTCGCCTTCAGCGGATTCGATTTGTGTCGGGACGCCGGCGGCTGGTCGAAGTGCCCGGCGCGTCGAACTCGCGAACGGACGACCTGGGCCGCTATCGCATCTTCGGCCTCCAGCCTGGCTCGTATATCGTCGCCGCATACGCCGGACAGCTTGTGCTCGGCCAGCCGGACGCGGCGGACATCCCGGGCTACGCGACCACATACTTTCCGGGCACCGCGAATCCATCCGAGCTGCGGCTGATACCAGTGCCTGCGTCGCAGGATCTCGAGGGCGTGAACTTCTCGCTTTCACGCACGCCGACCGCGGCCGTGTCCGGCATCGCGCGCAACTCCGCCGGCGAACCGATCACCGGCGGGTTGCTCCTCAAGCTCGAGCCGGCGATCCGCCGCCGTGGCCACCACGCCCGTGGGCGCCCGTATTCAGCCGGACGGGTCGTTCGAGTTTCCGAACGTGGCGCCCGGGACAGTACGTCATTCAGGCGTACAAGGGCAGGGTCAGGTCGTCGATGGAAGGCGAGTTTGCCGCGTTCAGCGTCACCGTGAACGGCACAGACGTGAAGGATCTCCTCGTGCAGACATCACCGGGCTCGACGATTACGGGTCGCATCACGTTCGACGGTGCGGCCGGCTCCGTCGTCGCGAAACTTCGAGTTGTCCGCGGTCCCGGCTGACGCCGACCTGGCGCCTCTCGATGGCAATTTCGCGCGCGCGGACATCCACAACGACTGGACATTCGAGATGGCCGGGATCAGCGGGCCGCGGCGCCTGCGTCTGCTCCGTGCGCCGCGTGGCTGGGGGTTGAAGCAGATCGTGATCGACGGCGTTGATGTCACCGATACGCCGCTTCCGTTCGGCTCGAAAAGCCAGTCGCTCAGCGACGTCGAGGTCGTGCTGACCGACCGCATTACAGAAATTGCAGGCACCGTCTTCGATGACCGCGGCCGGTCTGTCGCCGATGCGCGGGTCGTGGCCTTCGCCGCGGATCGTGATCTGTGGTACGACCGGTCTCGGTTCGCGAAGATCGCGGCGTCCGATGCGAACGGCGCGTTCAGCATCCGCGATCTGCCGCCGGGCGCGTATTTCGTCGCCGCCGTCGATCGCCGGCGCGCCAGCGAAGACAACGGCGAGTGGCTCGATCCCGATCTGCTCGACTCGCTCACGCCTGGTGCCGCCCGAATCACTCTGTCCGAAGGCCAGAGTATTTCCGCCAATCCCACGCTGCGCGCGCGCTAGCCGCAGGCAGGATCTGCCTCTCCGCTTTTCCGCCACGTGGCAGAAACTGCGGCTCAACGCGCCAAGCCGTTCTCCCGACTGGGGAATCGTGGGGCCCCGGGCTTGCAGCCCACTGCAATACATGCTGGCGTGTCTGCGGACGGCGGCCGTGTTCGGCGTCGATGCCTGTCCGGTCCATGTCGAAGTGGACGTGTCGTTCGGGATGCCGAGGTTCACGATGGTGGGTCTCCCGGACGTCGGAGTTCGCGAGAGCCGCGACCGCGTCCGAAGCGCCATCCGCAACTCGGGTTTCGAGTTTCCCGCCCACCGGATCACCGTCAATCTGGCTCCGGCCGACGTGCGCAAGGCGGGTGCGTCGTTCGACCTGCCCATCGCGCTCGGCATTCTCGCGGCGCAGGGGGTTGTCGAACGGCGGCACATTGCCGACGTGGTGCTCCTTGGGGAACTGTCTCTTGACGGGTCGATCCATCCCGCTCGCGGTGTCCTGCCGATTGCCGCCGCCGCCCGGCGCGAGGGCGTCTCGGCAATCCTGTTGCCGGTTCCGAATGCGAGCGAGGCGGCGATTGTGGCCGGACTGACAATCGTTCCCGTGTCGTCGCTCTGCGACGCCGTGCAGGCGCTGAATAATCCCGGAAGCGTCCACGAGCTGCCGAGGCCTGCGCCGCCGGCGGTCGTTCAGGGCACGACGGACGGCGCCGATCTGGCAGATGTAAGAGGCCAGCTTCTCGCACGGCGTGCGCTGGAAATCGCCTGCGCCGGCGGCCACAACCTGCTCGTCGTCGGTCCGCCAGGCGCCGGCAAGACCATGATGGCGAGACGCGTCCCCGGGATCCTGCCGCCGCTGACGTTCGACGAGGCCGTGGACGTGACGACCGTGCACTCGGTCGCCGGCCTGCTGTCGCCCGGCGCCGGCCTGGTGATCCGCCGGCCGTTCCGGGCGCCGCATCACACCATTTCGGATGCCGCCCTGATTGGTGGCGGCCCACGCCCCCGGCCGGGCGAGGTCAGCCTGGCGCATCACGGTGTGCTGTTCCTCGACGAAATGCCGGAGTTCAGCCGGCACGTGCTCGAAGTGCTGCGGCAGCCCCTTGAAGAAGGCGCCGTCACGATCGCGCGCGCGGCTCGAACCGACGTCTTTCCCGCGCGTTTCATGCTCGTCGGGGCGATGAACCCCTGCCCCTGCGGATATCTGGGCGATGCCGTCCGGCCCTGCCGCTGCACGCCCCAACAGGTAGAGCGCTATCGCGCCCGCCTCTCGGGTCCGCTCCGCGACCGGATGGACCTGACTATCGAAGTGCCGGCCCTCACCCCGGACATCCTCGCCACGGGACCGCCAGGTGAAAGTTCCGCTACGGTTCGCGCCCGCGTCGTCTCGGCCCGCGCACGGCAGCGGCAACGATGCGGCAGCGATCGCCAGCACACGAACGCCGAGCTCACGCCAGCGCTTCTCTCTGCGCATTGCACGCTGGACCGCGATGCCGCCCGCCTCCTGGCGTCCGCGGCTGCGAAGATGGCGCTTAGTGCTCGGGCGTATGACCGCGTTCGTAAAGTCGCTCGAACGATCGCGGATCTGGCTGGAGACGACGTGCTCAGGACCGACTACGTCGCGGAGGCCCTGCAGTTCAGGATGGTTTAGACCGATGCCCGCGGGACCGCATTGACCGAGACCTTCCGCCACATCCAGACGGTCTCGCGGGCCTCGCGTATGCGCTGGATTTCCGCGTCGACCCCCTTCGCTATCTCCCGCAGCGGGATCCAGGCGGATGTTGAGGCCGGACGGGACCTGAGAGCTGGTTCGAGCGTCCCTTGCAAGCCGCGGATGGCGAGAGCGACCGCGGCGCTCGACTTCCAGGCTCGAATCAGATCGTTTCGAAGGTAGGTCAGGACGACGCGGACGACCCAGGGAGAAACGCCTTCGGCCTGGAGGCGCAGGGCCAGCCTGACGAACGTGACGTCGAGCGATCCGTACAACCGCGTTTGACCGCGCGTCCGCTGGCCAGTGTCGGTGCCGAGGCCGCCGCCGACGAGCAGGTGCCGGACCTGACGCGGTGAGCACGGCCGGCCCGCCAGTTGTCCAGCGACTTTCGCCGCCTCAGAAACCGTCAACCACTGCCGCGAGCCAGCCATCGTTCCCGCTTTTCTCCACGCCAGCGCGGTTTTATACGAAGACAAAATCTATGTCAATCGATTTGAATCCTCCTCGCGCTAAGATAGTCGGCGTCCGGGATGCCTTCCGTTACGCTGCCGCTGATCCTGATCATCTTTGGGTCAGGCGCCCTTGCTGGTTGTATCGGCTCGATGCTCGGTCTCGGTGGGGGCGTCTTCCTCGTGCCGCTCCTCAACCTCGGCCTCGGCTTCCCGCTGCGGACGGCCGCCGCGATCAGCTTGTGCACCGTCATCGCGACGTCCAGCTCTGTATCCGCCGGTCAGGCGGGATCCCAGCTAATCAACCTCCGGCTTGGGATGGTCCTCGAGGTGGCGACGGTCGCCGGCAGCCTTCTGGGCGGCCTCACCGCGCACCTGTTCTCGGAGGCTTCGCTTCAGCGTCTCTTCGGCGTTGTCGCCGTCGTGACTGCCCTCGCGGTTCTTTCGCGGATCAACCGGCGGAACGTCATCCTCGATCCTTCAGCCGATACCGGGCAGCTCGGCGGACGGTTCCTCGACGAAGAGAGCGGCGGAACGGTCACGTACCGCGTCACGCGCCTGCCCGCTGCCCTGCTGGCGTCGTTTGCGGCGGGAAACGTTTCGTCGTTGCTTGGGATCGGGGGTGGGGTTCTCAAGGTCCCGGCGTTGAACACGTGGTGCGGAGTGCCGGTGCGGGCCGCGGCGGCCACGAGCGCCTTCATGATCGGCGTGACCGCAACGGGCGGCGCCATCATCTATTACGGACGCGGCGACCTGCCGGCGCTTCTCGCCGCGCCGGCCGTTCTGGGTGTTCAGCTCGGGTCCTGGGCCGGCCTCAAGCTTGGCGGACGGCTTTCAGCGAAGTGGCTCAAGGTGTTGCTGACTGTCGTGCTGCTCCTGGTCGCGGCGTTGATGTTCATACGGAGCGGGCGATGAGCAGGCGCGAGCCCAAAGACGACGATCGCGGATTCGAAGCCGCGCTTGGCCGGTTGCTCGGCATCGGCGTCGTCGCGAGCTCGGGTTGCCTGGCGGCGGGGCTGGTCCTTGCGCTGGCCAGGCCCGCCGGTGGACCTCAGGCTCTGCTTCTCACGACCGGCTTACTGTTGCTGATGGCCACGCCCGCGGCTCGCGTGATCCTGTCCGCAGTCACTTACCTGCGGCGGCGCGACTGGGCCTTCGCGATCCTGACGCTGGTCGTGTTGCTGGAACTGGTCGCGAGCGTTTTCGTCGCGTTCAGGGGCTAGAGCGTTCTCACTCGTAGCGTCCGCCTTCAGGCGGACGTTCGCCGGCCGGCTGAAGCCGGCCGCTACGGCGTATACGGAGGATAGCCTACCGCCTGGGATAGTAGACGCTGTCGGGCGGAAGCTTTTCCGTCAGATAGTCCTGCGCCTTGAACGGATATGCCGGGCGCGGCTTGGAGTTGATGAACGCAGCCACGTCCTGCGCTTCCTCGTCTGACAGGCTGCCCGGGTCCAGGTATGGCATCGCGTACCGGATGATGCCGGCGAGCGTGTAGATGCGCGCCGCTCCGGCGCCGTCGTTCCACGAGTCCGGGCCCCACAGTGGTCCCGGTTTCTTGTCCCCGACGGCAACGCCCTGCCCGTCGGCGCCGTGGCACGAGATACAGCGCTCTTTGAAGACTGCCTCGCCTCTCGCCGCGTCGAGCTTGGCCACCGGGACGAGTGCCTTCGCCGTGATGGTGTTTTGTCCGCGCCACGCCGGGTTGCTGCCGACCTCGCTCCCTCGTGCCAGCCACGTGATGTAGGCCGCCAGCGCCAGCACTTCTTTGGAGGTTGGAGTCGGTGCGTCTCCCTCGACGGTTCCAGTGGCGTTTTCGCTTCGCAGGAAGCAATCGACGATGCGGTCGGCGAGGCTGTAGAGACGGCCTGACCGCCTGTTGTACTCAGGAAACATTCCGGCGATGCCGACAAGGGGCAGCGACCGCTCGCGCTGTCCCCCATTCAAATGACAGTTGTTGCACGACACGCGGCTTGGCGTGAACCGTCGCGCCTCGCCCGGCGTGTTCGTAAACAGCTTGAAACCCCACCGGATATCTGACGACAATCGCGAATCGTCCAATCCGCGGTCTGTCAGCGGGTTCTTCGGGAAATCCCAGGCCGTCACCATCGTCGTCCGGGCCGGGATCAGCGGGCCGGCAAGCGGAACGCCCGACGATGTTGTTGGCCGCGGCGTGCGAGTGCACCCCGGAAGGGCGACGACCAGCGCGAGGGCCGGCAGGAACGTGGCAACGCGAACCATGGCCGTCGAAAGTCTAGCGCGATCGGGCGTCTCGTGGACGTCAATCAGGACGCAGGCTCTCATTGACCGACGCCGGAAGCGGGCATACCATGCTTCGATTGGCCGGGCCTCCGGCCGTGAATCGCATCCAAGAGCGAGGGCTTTATGTCTGATCACAACCCCATATTGCCGGTTGCGCGCCGCTCGTTTCTGGCCCGTCTCGGCGGCGGGCTGTCAGTGGCCGGCATTTCGTTGGCCGGCGGCGCGCCCGAGGCGGCGGCTCAGTCCGCGACCGGCGGCCGTTTCCAGCCGGCGCGCCACGCGGCAGACGACTGGATGGACACGCTTCCAGGCAAGCACCGGTTCGTCTTCGACGCGACGACCGCGCCGACATTCGGCGCCGCGCTGGCGTACGCGAATAACTTCTTTGTGGCCAGCGACACCGGCTACGGCCTCAAGGACCCCGATGCCGCCGTCATCATCGTCGCGCGACACTTTGCGACGCCGTTCGCATACAAGGATGCGGTCTGGGCCAAGTACGGCACTCCCCTGACCGGTGTCACGAACCTGAGCGACCCCAAGACCAAGCAGCCGCCGATTATCAATTTGTACAACACGGCAGGCTACGACGACCTCGCCAACATGGGCACGACCGTCGACACCTTGCTCAAGCGCGGCGTGCATTTCGCGGTGTGCCAGATGGCCACCAAATTCTTTTCAGGCATGCTGGCGGGGCCCGGTGGAAACGCCGATGCCGTTTACAACGAAGTGGTGGCGAATCTCGTTCCCAATTCGCATATGGTGGCGGCCGGAATTGTCGCCGTCAATCGGGCGCAGGAGCGCGGATATACGCTGGCGACGCCGGTCTAATCTCGTGGCTCGTGGCTCGTGGCTCGTGGCTCGTGGCTCAGAGGTTAGAGGTTAGAGGTTGGGGATCTGGGAGACCGCGATGAAAAACATGATTCGGCGTTCCGTTCTGGGTGCCTCGCTGGCGATTTGCACGTCGGTCTTGATCGGCGCACAGGCGCAGGTAACGAAAGAGTCGGTTCCCGGCATCGTCAATTTTTCGAAGGTCGAGACGACCGTGGCGTGCGCTGGCGCGACCACGCCTGCCGCGCTGGCCGAGGTGAAGCGCATGGGGTACGCGTCGGTCGTCAATCTGCGGCTGGCGAGCGAAGCGGGCGCCGAGATTGAGGCCGAGGCGGCGGCGGCGAAGACCGCCGGCTTGAATTACGTCCACCTTCCCTTCAACGCGGCGGCGCCCGATCCGATGCTTGTGGACAACTTCCTGAAGGCGGTCACGGATGCGAGGAATCAGCCCGCGTTCATCCACTGTGCGAGCGCGAATCGCGCGGCGGCGCTCTGGATGATCAAGCGGGTCGAAGTCGACAAATGGGACGTCGAGCGCGCATCAGCCGAGGCGACCGCGCTCGGACTCACGAATCCGGCATTGAAAACGTTCGTCATGGACCAGATCCAGGCCAGGAAAAAGTGAGCAATCCGACACGGCAGAGGTTTCGCTCGATGTTCGTCGCGGATATTCTTGAGTTTGCCTGATGTAACGCGTGTGATACAGTGCCGAAGCGTTCGGCGACGGCGCAACACGCCGGCGAAATCCCCTTTTTGCTGTGGTATTTGACAACAAACGCCGATAAATAAGGCGGAGCCTGAAGAGTATGCGTGCGCGCCGGTACACCGTGATTCTTGCCGACCGATCCACAGGATTGGTCCGCCGATTCACGCTCAGCCTGCGCCCCGCGATCGCGATCTGCCTGGCCGTCGCGTCACTCCCGATCCTGATGGGTCTGGGCGCCCGGTGGAAGGCACAGTACGCCATCGATCAGCTGCGTGCGGCCAACACCGCGCTCGAAGTCGAAAACTCGAGCTATCGCAGCGCGACAGGCGAGCTCACGTCCCAGATTCAGTCGCTCGAAGGCGTCGTCGACGATCTCGGCACGCGCGCAAAGCTCGACCCGGCAGCCGCGAACGCGATCCGCAAGCTCCCGGCGGCGATCCGTCAACGAGCCGCGGGCGGTCCGATGGCCGCGAGCGTGCTCTCCAGCGTCCTGACGACCTCGCTCACCTCTCCGGAAGATACGTTCGGCGCGCTGCGGGACCTGCTGCAGGGACTCGAGAGCCGCCTGAATTTCGTGCGGCACGACGTCGAGCGGCGGGAAGCGCTCGCGAGCGCCACGCCGTCGATCTGGCCGACCCGCGGCGGACTCACCGGCTTCTTCGGAGGCCGGAGCGACCCGTTCACCGGCGAGCCCGCCTATCACCAGGGCATCGACATCTCCACGGAGAAAGGCCAGGCGGTGTACGCGACCGCCGATGGCGTGGTCGAAACCGCCTCTTACTCCGGCGACTACGGCAACCTCGTGGTCGTGAACCACGCGTTCGGTCTGTCGACGCGGTTCGGCCATCTGAGCGCGTTCGGCGTGAAGCCGGGGCAGAGCGTGAAGCGGGGGGATATCGTGGGGTATGTCGGCTCCACGGGCCGTTCAACCGGCGCGCACCTGCACTACGAAATCCTGGTCAACGGCAGGCTCATCAACCCCCTCCAGCTCCTGGCGCAGCCGGCTGCGCGCTGACGCGGGGCGGCTCCCCGCCCGCCCGGCAGGCCCCGTTCCTGCTCGCTGTCTGCTACAATCAGTAGATATCCCTGGTCAAAAGATCCGGATTGTCCACCAGTAGATGATCCAAACCCTCCTCGCTAAGGTCGTCGGCACCCAAAACGAACGTGAACTGAAGCGTCTGCGCCCGATCGTGGGCCAGGTCAATGCGTTCGAGGCATCCCTCAAGCCCCTCAGCGATGACGCGCTGCGGGCGAAGACCGAGGAATTCCGCCAGCGCCTGGCGCAAGGCGAATCTCTCGACGACCTGATGGCAGAGGCCTTTGCCGTGGTGCGCGAGGTCGGCCGGCGCGTGCTGAACATGCGCCATTTCGACGTCCAGCTGATCGGCGGCGCCGTCCTGCACTCGGGAAAAATCGCCGAGATGAAGACGGGCGAAGGCAAGACGCTCGTGGCGACGCTCCCCGCCTACCTGAACGCTCTCGAAGGCAAGGGCGTTCACGTGGTCACGGTGAACGATTACCTGGCGCGTCGCGACTCGGAGTGGATGGGCCGGATCTACCGCTCGCTCGGGATGACCGTCGGCGTCATCCAGCACGACCTGAACGACATGGAGCGCCAGGTCGCGTACGCGGCGGACATCACGTACGGCACCAACAACGAGTTCGGGTTCGACTACCTGCGCGACAACATGAAGTTCGAGCTCGCGCACTACGTCCAGCGCGGCCACCATTTCGCCATCGTGGACGAAGTGGACAGCATCCTCATCGACGAGGCCCGGACGCCGCTGATTATTTCCGGCCCCGCGGAGATGTCGACCGATCTCTACTACGAGGTCGATCGCATCGTCCCCAAACTGAAGGCGGGCGCCGTCGTCCGGGGCGACGCCAAGGCCGAGGAGCGCGAGGCACTCGAGGCGACGGGCGACTACATCGTCGACGAAAAACACAAGACGGTCACGCTGACCGAGAGCGGCACGGCGAAGGCCGAGCAGATGCTGGCGAGCCGTCTCAGCGGCGGCCACATCTACGATCTCGAAAACGCCCACATCAAGCACCATGTCGACCAGGCGCTGCGCGCGCACACGCTGTTCAAGTACGACGTGGACTACATGGTGAAGGACGGCGAAGTCGTCATCGTGGACGAGTTCACCGGCCGGTTGATGCCTGGCCGGCGCTGGAGCGACGGTCTGCATCAGGCCGTCGAAGCCAAGGAGCACAACGGGCGGCATCCCGAGGTGAAGATCGAGCGCGAGAATCAGACGCTCGCCACGGTCACCTTCCAGAACTACTTCCGCAAGTACAAGAAGCTCTCCGGCATGACCGGGACGGCCGACACGGAAGCCGAGGAATTCGCCAAGATTTACAACCTCGACGTGGTCGTGATTCCGCCGAACCGCAAGCTGCTGCGCATCGAGAATCCCGACCTGGTCTACCGGACCGAAGCGGAAAAGTGGGACGCGATCGTCACGGAGATCGTCGCCGAGCATGAAAAGGGCCGGCCCGTTCTCGTCGGCACCGTGTCCATCGAGAAGTCGGAGCGGTTGTCAGGGATGCTCGACCGGCGGGGGCTCAAGCGCGGCACGACGACCGGCGGCGGCTCCGGCAAGCACGTCGTGCTCAACGCCAAATATCACGCGCAGGAAGCCGAGTTCGTCGCGCAGGCCGGCCGGAAGGGCTCGGTCACCATCGCGACCAACATGGCGGGCCGCGGCACGGACATCCTGCTCGGCGGCAACCCCGAGTTCATGACGCGCCAGCAGTGCCTGGCCGAACAGATTGCCGAGCGGCTCCCGAAGGGTGAAGAGCGCTTCGTGGACGACGACCAGTTCGTCTATTACTACCACCTCGACGGCTTCTACCGGGTGCCGAAGCCGGACTACGACCGCATCTACCTGCACTTCAAGACCCAGACGGACGCGGAGCACGACGAGGTGGTGGCCGCGAGCGGCCTGCACATCCTCGGCACCGAGCGCCACGAGGCGCGCCGCATCGACAACCAGCTGCGCGGCCGGGCCGGCCGTCAGGGCGACCCCGGGTCTTCCCGCTTCTATCTCTCGCTCGAAGACGATCTGATGCGGATCTTCGGCTCGGATCGCATCGCGGGCCTGATGCAGCGCCTGGGCATGGAAGACGGCGTGCCGATCGAGCACGGCATGGTCAGCAAGGCCATCGAGCGCGCGCAGAAGCAGGTGGAGGCGCAGAACTTCTCCGTGCGCAAACACCTCCTCGAGTACGACGACGTGATGAACAAGCAGCGCGAGAACATCTACACGCTGCGCCGCCAGATCCTCGAAGGGAAAATCAAGTTCGAGGACGAGGAAGGCAACGAGGAAGTGGTCGGGACGCGCGAATACCTCATGTCGCTCGCCGAGGACCTGCTCGACGCGCTGATGACGACCTATGCGGACCGCGAGGCCGAGTTCGACGCCTGGGATCTGGACGGCTTGAAGCGCGAGGCGGGAAACGCGTTCGCGATCGACACGTCCGCTCTTGATTTCTCGGACCGCACGTCGGACGAGATCGGCGACATGATCTGGGAGCAGGCGCGCGCGTCGTACCAGGAAAAGGAAGCCCTCGTCGGCCGCGAGGTCATGGAGCGGGTCGAGCGCGACGTGATGCTGCAGATGGTCGATCAGCAGTGGAAAGATCACCTCTACAGCCTCGACCACTTGAAGGAAGGCATCGGCCTCCGCGGCTACGGACAGCGCGATCCGCTGGTCGAGTACAAGAAAGAGAGCTTCGAGCTGTTCCAGGCGATGAAGCTGCGCGTGGACGACGAGATCGTCCGCTTCCTGTGGCGCCTGAGGCCCGTCCTGACCGAAGAAGGCGGCGCCCCTGTTGCGATGCCGCCGCGCCGCGCGGCACGCCCGCGATCGCCACTGATCCTCAGCGGACCCAGCGAAGAGCCGGTGCCGGCGTTTGCCGGCGCCGCGCGGGCGGTTGGCAGCGGCCAGACGGCGTCTGCAGAATCGGCTGCGGCGAGCCGCCAGCCACCTCGGGTCGGTGGCGATGATGCGGCCGGTCAAGACCGTCCGACGAGACGAACCGAAAGTCGGACGTAACGATCCCTGCCCCTGCGGCAGCGGGAAAAAGTACAAGAAGTGTCACGGCATCAGCCGCCTAGCCCATGCCTATGGATGTAAAAACTGACCCACTCCTGGCGATTGGCGCCGTCGGCGCCGATTTGGCCACCGCCCTGACGTTCGATGACGTGCTGCTCGTCCCTCAGCACTCGATGGTGATGCCCTACCAGGTGGACGTGAGCACCCGCTTCACCAGGAACATCCGCCTGAACGTGCCGCTCGTCAGCGCGGCGATGGACACCGTCACTGAGTCACGGCTCGCCATCGCCATGGCCCAGCACGGCGGCCTCGGGGTCATTCACAAGAACCTGTCGATCGAAGAACAGGCGTCGGAAGTGGACCGGGTCAAGCGCTCGGAAAGCGGCATGATCGTGAACCCGATCACGCTCTCCCCCACCAATCGCATCTACGAAGCGCTCGACCTGATGAAGAAATACAGCATCTCGGGCGTGCCGATCACCGACGACGGGAGCAAGGAAGGACGTCTGGTCGGGATCCTGACGAACCGGGATCTGCGATTTGAAACGAACGTCAACCGGCCCATCGCCGACATCATGACCAAGGAACACTTGATCACGGTGCCGGTCGGGACGACCCTCGACGCCGCCCGCGAGATCCTGCACCAGCACAAGGTCGAAAAACTGCTCGTCGTCGACCGCGAGTTCCGTCTGAAAGGACTGATCACGGTCAAGGACATCCAGAAGGCCGTCAAATATCCAAACGCGTCAAAGGATTCTCTCGGCCGGCTACGCTGCGGCGCCGCGATCGGCGTCGCGCGCGACACCATGGATCGCGCCGAAGCGCTGGTGGGCGCCCACGTGGACGCGCTGGTCGTCGATACGGCGCACGGGCACTCGCAGTTCGTGCTCGACATGGTGCGCAGTATCCGGCTCCGCTTCCCGGACGTCGATCTGGTCGCCGGAAACGTCGCGACGGCTGAAGGCACGAAGGCGCTCATCGCCGAAGGCGTGGACGCCGTGAAGGTCGGCATCGGCGCCGGGTCCATCTGCACGACCCGTGTCGTCGCCGGCATCGGCGTGCCGATGATCACGGCGATCATGGAGTGCGCTCGAGCTGCGGAGCGCCACAACGTCCCGGTTATCGCCGATGGCGGGATCCGTTTTTCAGGCGACATCACGAAGGCGCTTGCCGTCGGTGCCAGCGCCACGATGATCGGAAATCTGTTCGCCGGCACGGACGAGAGCCCGGGCGAGCTGATCCTGTATCAGGGCCGGAGCTTCAAGGAATACCGCGGAATGGGTTCGATCGGCGCCATGCGCCGCGGCAGCCGCGACCGCTATTTCCAGGACGAATTCGACCTCGAGAGCAGCTCGCTGGCGGGATCGACCGAAAAGCTCGTGCCCGAGGGCATCGAGGGCCGCGTCGCGCACAAGGGCAGCGTCGCGGCGATGGTCCACCAGTTGATGGGCGGCCTGCGCGCGGGAATGGGGTATTGCGGGTGCGGCAACATCAGCCAGCTGCAGAGCGAGGCGAAGCTGATTCGCATCACCGCCGCGGGCTTCCGCGAGAGCCACGTCCACGACGTGGCGATTACGAAGGAAGCTCCCAACTATCGATCAGAATAACGTAGAACGTAAAACGCAGAACGTAGAGCGCCTTGCATCCTGCGTTCTACGTTTTCCGTTTTCCGTTTTCCGTTTCGACTGTCACTAGCCGCCCGGTGTCGCCCGCGTGAGCGATGGTCACGCGGACGGCGTCGAGCGGCGGACGCGGCATCTTCTCGGCCCATTCGATCGCGAGCACGCAGGTTTCTCCGATCTCTTCCAGTCCCAGATCGTCAATCTCCCGCGGATCGTCGAGGCGATATAGATCGACGTGCACCAGGGGCACGCGGCCGCCGCGGTACTCCTGCATCAGCGTAAACGTCGGGCTGCTTACCTCTTCGGGCGGTATACCCAGGCCTTCGGCGAGCCCGCGCACGAAAGCCGTCTTCCCGGCCCCGAGGTCGCCGTGCAGGAGGACGACCGAGCCCGCGGCGAGCCTGGACGCCAGATCGCGGCCGACGCCGGCTGTTTCAGATTCCGAGTGAGTCGTGATCGTCACTGGAGCGGTTCGTCCGGCTGAAGCCGGACGCTACGTGCTGTTGTCATCGGCTACGAGTCGTTGCCGGCGCGTTCGACGACGCGGCGGCGGGCCGTGAGCTCGAGGATGGCGTCGCCGATATGGCCCGCAACGTCGCCGGCCGTCATCGACACTTCTCCTTCATCGGCCTCCGCCAGATCGCCAGCCATGCCGTGGAGGTAGACCGCCACCTTGCATGCCGCCTCGGCGTCGAGCAGATGGGCGAGCCACGCGGCGATCATCCCCGTCAGCACATCGCCCGTGCCGCCGGTGGACATCCCGGGATTCCCCGTGGGGTTGATGAACAGCTTCCCGTCCGGCGTGGCGATGAGCGTCCGGTGGCCCTTCAGCACCACGTACAGGTGGTGTGAGGCGGCGAAGTTTCGCGCGATCTCGAGGCGGCTGGCCTGCACTTCGTCCGTGGACATGCCGACCAGGCGCGCCATTTCTCCCGGGTGCGGCGTGATGATGACATCCCGCCCTTCGCGTCCCATGAGCCGATCCGGATCGCTGTGGAACGTGTTCAGTCCGTCGGCGTCAACGACGATCGGCATCGTCGCGCGGTCGACGAGGGCCTTGATGAACTCCTGGGTACCGGGCAACTGGCCCAGGCCGGGGCCGATTGCCACAACGTCTCGCGCCAGCTCCAGCAGCTGGTCGACGCCCTCGGGATCCAGGCCCGCTTCGGTCTCACGCAGGCCCACCGTCATGTATTCCGGCGCCATGGCCGCGACGACATCCTGGCAGGACGCCGCGGTCGCGATGGTCACCAGTCCTGCTCCGGAGCGCAGCGCGCCGACTCCAGCCAGGTGGGCGGCGCCCGTCTTCCCGCGCGATCCAGCCACCACCAGCACGTGGCCGTAGTCGCCCTTGTGGCTATCCGGTGTGCGCGGCGTGAGATGCTCCCGCGCAGACGCGCGAGTGAGCAGCTCGATTCGCGGACCCTCGACGGCATCGAGAATTTCGCTCGGAATGCCGATATCGGCGATCACGATGTCGCCCGCCCGCGTTTCGGCCGGCGGCAGCACGAGCGGGAGCTTTGGCGCCGCCAGCGTCACCGTGGTGCCGGCCTCGATCGACTCGCCGATCGGATAGCAGGAGTCGGCCGACAGCCCGGATGGCACGTCGATCGCGACGACGGGAATGCCCGACGCGTTGACGTCGGCAATCACGCTCTCGATCAGGCCGCTCACCGGCGCGTTGAGGCCGGTGCCGAAAATCGCGTCGACGATCAGCGTGCAGTCGCGGATTTCCGACAGGTGCAGCTCCCACGCCTGTCCGTCGGCGATCTCCACCACGGTGATCCCGAGATGGCCCAGCACCTCAAGATTGATGCGTGCGTCGCCGCGGACGTCGGACACGCGGCCGATGAGAAACACCGAGACGTCAACGCCCCGCTGGACGAGCGTGCGGGCCACCACGAATCCGTCGCCGCCGTTGTTCCCGCGGCCGCAGAGTACTGCAACCTGCCGCTCCGACAGGTCGGTGTGGATCGCCTCCATGGCCGCCACGACCTGCCGGCCGGCGTTCTCCATGAGGACGAGCGACGGGATGCCGACGTCCTCGATGGTCCGTCGGTCCGCTTCCCGCATCTGCGCCGCGTTCAGGTACCTCGCATCTGGCCAGCCATCCTAGCTTATTCGACGGCACGACACGTCTCCAATCACGAAGACACGAAAACCTCCGAGCGAGCGCCGGGTAAACCGCGGACGTGATGTGGTACTCTGCGGGAAATGGCTGCCACGGTCAATGTGAACGGACGCGTGTTCGACCAGGAGCATGCGGTCGTCTCGGTCTTCGATCACGGGTTTCTTTACGGCGAAGGCGTGTATGAAACGATCCGCACGTTCAACGGGAAGCCGTTCCTGTTCGATCGCCACATGCAGCGTCTCCGCAATTCTTCCGGAATGCTCGCGCTGCAGGTCCCGCTGTCCGACGCCGAACTGCTCGAGCGGTGCCGGGAGACGATGCGGGCGGCCGGGCTGGGGAACGGACCGTCCGCGGAAGCCTACATCCGCGTGCTCGTGACGCGCGGCGTCGGCGAACTCTCCTACGATCCGGCCGCCTGCCCGATTCCCACGATCATAGTCATCGTCAAGCCGCAGATCGACCCGCCCGCCGAAGTCTACGAATGCGGCGTGACCATCGCGCTGGTGCCGATCGTGCGGAATCATCCTGGATCGGTGAACCCGCTCATCAAGTCGAACAACCTGCTGAACAATGCGCTGGCGATGCAGGAGGCGGTCCGGCGCGGCGCGTTCGAAGGCGTCATGCGGAACTACCGGGGCGAATTGGCCGAGTGCACCCAATCGAACCTGTTCATCGTGAAGGGCGGCGCAGCGCTCACGCCCCCGCTCGATGCAGGCCTGCTGCCGGGCATCACGCGCGCGTTCCTTTTCGAAATCGGCGATGAAGCCGGTGTTCCC
This sequence comes from uncultured Acidobacteriota bacterium, assembly GCA_963729215.1. GTDB lineage: Bacteria > Acidobacteriota > Vicinamibacteria > Vicinamibacterales > CAVVIG01 > CAVQJU01. The sequence goes on from CAVSND010000028.1 coordinate 191,638, forward strand.
GTGCGCGAGGCCGTGCTGCGAGACGACGACCTGATGAACGCGGACGAGGTGTTCTTTACCAGCACGACACGCGGTGTGGTGCCCGCGACAAGAGTGGACGCGCACGTCATCGCTAACGGCATGCCCGGTCCCGTCACAAAAGCGCTTCGGAAAGCCTACATGGCGAAAGCCGGGCAGTTGTCGTCGTGCCGCCTGAAGGCGGACGCTACGACTTGCGTAGCGTAGTCCTACGACGTGCCTTCGTAGTCCGAGACAGGCGGGCACGAGCACATCAGGTTGCGATCCCCGTACGGGTTGTCCACGCGCCCGACCGACGGCCAGAACTTCCGGGCGCGCACAAACGGCAACGGAAACGCTGCCTGTTCACGCGAATACGGATGGCGCCAGGCGTCGGCCGTAACAGCTGCGGCCGTATGTGGGGCGCCGGTCAGGACGTTGTCCACCCGGTCCGCTGTCCCATCGATGACCGCTTGAATCTCGGCGCGAATCGCGATCATCGCGTCGCAGAACTTGTCGAGCTCCTCTTTCGACTCGCTCTCCGTCGGCTCGACCATGAGCGTGCCCGTCACGGGGAACGAGACGGTCGGCGCGTGAAACCCGTAGTCCATGAGGCGCTTGACCACGTCGGTTTCGTCCAACGCTCCCCCGCTGGCTTGCTTGAGGGGCCGCACGTCGAAGATGAGCTCGTGCGCGACGCGGCCGTTGGGGCGCATGTAGAGAACCGGGAAGTGCTGCTCGAGCCGTGCCTTGATGTAATTGGCGTTGAGGATCGCCACACGGGTCGCATCCGTCATCCCGTCCCCGCCCAGCATCGTGATGTAGCCGTACGAGATCAGCAGGATGCTCGCGCTGCTCCACGGGGCCGCTGACACCGCGTGAATGGCCTTCGCGCCGCCGGTAGGCACCAGTGCGTGGCCGGGCAGATAGGGAGCCAGGTGAGCCGCCACCGCTATCGGGCCCATCCCGGGTCCCCCGCCGCCGTGCGGGATGCTGAACGTCTTGTGCAGGTTCAGATGGCACACGTCGGCACCAATCGCACCCGGGCTCGTCAACCCGACCTGGGCATTCATGTTCGCGCCGTCCATGTAGACCTGGCCGCCATGGGCATGAACGATGGCGCACACGTCCTGAATGCCATCCTCGAAGACACCGTGCGTCGAGGGATACGTAACCATCAGCGCCGCCAGCCGCGCGTGGTGCAAGGCGGCCTTTGCCTGGAGGTCGTCGATGTCGATGCTGCCGTCGGGACGGCTCGCGACGACGACCACGGTCATGCCGGCCATGACCGAGCTGGCCGGGTTCGTGCCGTGCGCGGAAGCGGGGATCAGGACGACGTCTCGATCGGTCTCACCGCGGTCCCGGTGGTACGCGCGAATCACCATCAGGCCCGCGAATTCGCCCTGGGCTCCTGAGTTGGGTTGGAGCGAGACGGCGGTGAGGCCGGTGATGACGCACAGCGCCGCCTCCAGCTCGCGCAGCACCTGCTGATACCCGGCAGACTGGGCGATCGGGGCAAACGGATGGAGCTTCGAGAACTCCGGCCACGTGATCGGCATCATCGATGACGCCGCGTTCAGCTTCATCGTGCACGAGCCCAGCGGGATCATCGACGTGTCGAGTCCGATGTCCTTCCGCTCGAGGCCCCGGAGAAACCGCATCATCCGGGTCTCCGAACGATGCGCGCTGAAGACCGGATGTGTGAGAAACCGCGACGTGCGTGCGAGCCCGGCCGGATAGTCTGCCGCTGCGGCCGCTCCGTCGGAGACCGCATCCGGCGATCCTCCGAGAACGCTCACGATGGCCGCCACGTCGTCCGCATCGGTTGTCTCATCGAGTGCGACATTGATGGTTCCGTCGTCCCGGTACCGGAAGTTCATGCCTGCTGCCAGCGCGGCCTGGCGGACGCGGCCGATGCCGGCCTGGCCATCGGGGAGCTCGAAACGCAGCGTGTCGAAGAAGACGTCGTTCAGCTGCCGGACGCCCGCTGCGGAGACCGCGTCAACCAGCCGGGCCGCCAGCCCGTGGACGCGCCGGGCGATGGCCGACAACCCGTCTGCTCCGTGGTAGACCGCGTAGAACCCGGCGATGTTCGCCAGGAGCGCCTCGGCCGTGCAGATGTTGGACGTCGCCTTTTCACGGCGGATATGTTGCTCGCGCGTCTGAATCGCCATCCGGTACGCCGTGTTGCCATGAACGTCGATGGAGGCGCCGATGATGCGTCCAGGCGTCTGCCGCACGAACGACGCGCGCGTCGCGAAGAACGCGGCATGCGGACCGCCATAACCCATGGGCACGCCGAACCGTTGAGAATTGCCGACGACGACGTCGGCGCCCCATTCGCCGGGCGGCTTGAGAAGCGTCAACGCGAGGAGGTCCGAGGCGACCGCCACCAGGATCCCTGCCTGTTTGGCGCGCGTCACGAAGCCCGACAGGTCGTGAACGCGTCCGGCTTCATCGGGCGTCTGCACCAGTGCGCCGAAGACGTGTGGACCCAGCTCCGCGGATTCTGCCGGGCCGATGGATATCTGGATGCCCAGGGGTTCCGCGCGCGTGCGCAGGACATCGAGCGTCTGGGGGAAGCAGGAATCGGCGGCGAAAAACACGGCTCGCCCGCCCGCCGAATCGATTCGCCTGGCCTGCAGCCGATGAATCATCGTCATGGCCTCGGCGGCCGCCGTCGCCTCGTCCAGAAGCGAGGCGTTGGCGATTTCCATCCCGGTCAGGTCCGCGACCATTGTCTGAAACGTCAGGAGGCCTTCGAGGCGTCCCTGGGCGATTTCGGCCTGATAGGGCGTATACGGCGTGTACCAGCCCGGGTTCTCCAGTACGTTGCGCTGGATCACGGAAGGCGTGACGCAGTCGTAGTAGCCAAGGCCGATGTAGGACCGGAAGACCTGGTTGGCGGCGGCGACCTCGCGGAGATCCCGGAGATACCGGCTCTCAGACTCGCCGGGTGGCAGGTCGAGTGGGGTTTTCAGCCGGATGGAGCCTGGAATGGCCTCGGATACCAGCGCCTCGAGCGAGGCAGCGCCGACGACCTCGAGCATCGCCGCGCACTCGCTCTCGTCAGGTCCGATATGTCGATCGCGAAATGAACCGGTCGGGTTCATTTCACGAGATCGGCGTACTGTGTCGCGTCGAGCAGGCTCGACACTTCGGCGGGCTTCGTCAGCCTGATCAGGATGAGCCAGCTGCCGTGAGGATCGGTGTTGACCGCTTCCGGCTTGTTCTTCAAGGCGCCGTTCACTTCGACCACTTCGCCCGAGACCGGCGAGTAGAGCTCCGACACAGCCTTGACCGACTCGATGGTTCCGAACGACTGGCCCTCTTTCAGCGCCGTGCCCACTTCCGGCAGCTCGATGTAGACGACATCGCCAAGCTGCTGCTGCGCGTAGTCCGTGATGCCGACGCGGCCACGGTCGCCGGTGACGTCGAGCCACTCGTGTTCTTTCGTGTACTTGAAACCAGCTGGATAGGCCATTAGCGATCGCCCTCCGAACCCTTCGTGCGTTTATAGAACGGCAGCGGCACGATACGCGCGCGCGCCATCCGGCCGCGAATGTCGATCGCGATCTCGGTCCCCGGACTGGTCCGATCGGCCGGAAGATAGGCCAGGCCAATCGATTTCCTGAGGAACGGTGTCTGCGTGCCGCTGGTGACGATCCCGATCTTCGCCTCGCCCGCATAGATATTGTGGCCTTGCCTGGCGATTCCGGGATCGGTCAGCTCGAAGCCCACGATCTTCTGCGCGACGCCGGCGGCTTTCTGCGCCCGGAGCGCGCCGGCGCCGACGAACGCTTTCTTGTCCCAGCCCACGATCCAGCCAAGGCCCGCTTCGAGCGCGGTCCTGGTTTCGTCGATGTCGTTGCCGTACAGGCGCATGGCTGCTTCGAGGCGGAGCGTGTCACGGGCCGCGAGGCCGCACGGGACGATACCGGCTGCCTGGCCGGACGAAAGGATCGCCTGCCAGACACGGTCGGCTGACTGGGGAGGGACGAAGATTTCGAAACCGTCCTCGCCCGTATAACCGGTCCGCGAGATCGTGGCGCGGACGTTGGCCACCTCGCCGTGTGCAAACGAGTAATGAGGGAGCGACCCCAGGTCTGCCCCGGTCAACGGCTGCACGATCCCGACCGCGGCCGGACCCTGCACGGCAAGCAGTGCGTAACGCGAACTGGCGTCCACGGCGACCGCGTCGCCGGCGCTCCCGATGTGCTCCGCGATCCAGTTGTAATCCTTGAAGACGTTCGCAGCGTTCACGACGAGCAGGAAGTGATCCGCCTTGAGGCAGTACACGACGATATCGTCCACAAACGTTCCGGTCTCTGTCAGAAGCGCGGAGTACTGGGCCTGGCCTGGCTTGAGCCTCGATGCATCGTTGGACGAAATACCTTGAAGCGCGGCGAGCGCGTCCTTCCCGGCGATCTCGATCTCGCCCATGTGGCTGACATCGAACAGACCGGCGCTCGTGCGCACCGCCATGTGCTCAGCCGCGATGCCGCTGTATTCGAGCGGCATATCCCAGCCGCCGTACGCCACCATCCTGGCATTCGACGCACGGTGGCGCGCGTTGAGGGGCGTCTTCTTGAGGGGCGGAGAGGACATGAGTGACGGGTGAAGAGTGAACGGTACTATGGCGGGTGGTGCCGGTCAAACCGGTGCGGTCGAGGGCCGGCGGGCCTGTCACCGACGCGTCGTATGCCGATCGAGAGCAATGCTCCGATGATGGAGCCGGCACCCACGGCGATTGCCGAGATGCCGGCTCCGATTGCGAGCACGATCGGAAACAAGGTGCCGGGACCCGATCGGAACAGCACGACGGCGAGTCCGATATTCGCCCCCAGCCAGAAGGCTGAGGCAGCCGCTGCGATCGGGTTCCGGAACGGCAGCGAACGAGCCAGGAAACCGACCGCGACGGCCGTCAAGGCGAGCGCGATGCTCGTGATAGCAACGCCCCGGCCGGAGTTGAGCCACCATCCGGTCGGCGTGAACGGCTGCACGAAGGCGGCCACGACTCCACCTGCCAGCACGAGCACCAGCGCCTTTCTCATGTCGCGCTCACCAGAAGCAGGCGCCCGGCATGTAGATGCAGGTGCCGACTGCCCCACCGAGCGTGGAGTAGAAACAGTAGACGGCCACGCTGTTGCAGGCCGAGCAGTTCCACGACATCGACGCCGGCCACCACCAGGACCATTGAGTGCAACCCGACTTTCGCGTAGCAGATATCGTGCGCGTCGCAACAGGGCCGGAATACGCTGCCGTCCAGCCAGTGCAGGCCGTCACAGCCGGGGTGTCGGCCTCCAGAGGTTGAACCACCGCGTCCAGGAGTCGCTGTCCCCAGCTGCGCCGCTGGCACTCTGGTTCCGGGCAACCGACACAGTGCCCTGCTTGGCGAGGCGCGAGTGGAACGAGTAAAAAGCCAGCGCCTGCACGTTCGTCCAGCCCATCGAGGGCTGGAAGGTCCAGCCACCCGACGGGGTCTTCTTCAATGCATCCTCGGTGACCGCGCCCTTGCTCAGGCCCTTGAAGCTCCACATCAGCAGCTTCTGCGACGGCACCCAGGCCACCTCACCGACCTCGACGCCGCCATCGTAGATGCGCGTCAGCGTGGACGGGCGCTTATTCTCGCCCGGCCTGGGAACCACGCGCACCGTCCTGGCTGTGATGTCCTGCTCGAACTCCGTCACCACTTCAGTCGCGCCATCGTCCAGGTTCCCCGGCCTGAGGCCTCGCGCGCGCGCGAACCTCCCCTGCCACTGCACGGTGGCCGGATGACCGTCGCGACGCAGGGCCTGCGCCTGGAGCGCCGCCCAGTCGAGTGTCGGCCGTACCTCGGGCCTGACGGCCGCGGAGAACAGCCGCGTCCCGTTCGCTTCGTAGAGCATCTCCGCGTCCTTCGCGCTCACTTGATCGACCGTCAGTCGTGCCAGTTCGTTCCCAGCCGAATCCGTCGATCGTGTCCTGATGTTCCCGTCCAGGCTCCGCTCGGCGATCGCCGTCCCGTCGGCAAATCGCGTCGTGACTTTCCGGGCGCGGCTCTCGAGAAAATAGAAGGTGCCCCCCATGTCCTTTGCTTCGTTGTCGGTCGCTTCCGCGAGCACCGAAAGCTGCGGCAGCCGGCTGGTGCCCTTTTGCGGTACGACCGATGCGGCCGGCGTCTGAGCCTGGAGGCGCCACGCGTACACGATGCCGACCATCAAGACGATGGCGCCGGCAAGAATCCACCACCGGCTGATTCTGCGCTGCGATGACCTGTGTTCCATGGACACTCCTCGCGAACGGCCATCGTCTTTTTGTTCGACGGCCGTGGTGTCCAGCCAACGTGCGACCTCCACAGGTGGATTGCCTGCCCTGTCTCGTCCGGCCGGGTTCGCCGCAGACCCGCGGCGTTCTGCGGCGCTACCCTGTCGCCGCGGGTTCCTCCTTCGGCTGCAAGTAGGACTGCAGCGTGTGATAGCTGATGCCCAGCACCCGGCAGGCCTGACGCTTGTTGCCCTGGCATCGATCGACCACGATGCGAGCGTACCGGCTCGCCCATGCACGAAGCGTGTCGTTCCGGTGTAGTGATGGCGCAAGAATCGTGGAGTGATCGCCGCTTACGCTGGCGGGCAGGTCCTCCAGCTCGATGACATCCGAGCGCGACAATGCGACAGTCCGTTCGATCAGGCGCTCCAGCTCGCGAACGTTGCCCGGCCAGTTGTAGGTGGCGAGTGCCTCCGCTGCGGCTGCTGACAGCTTCAGAAACCGCGTCGAGCGATGCCGTTCGAGAAAATAGGCCGCCAGCTCGGTAATGTCCTCCTTGCGCTCGCGCAGCGAGGGAACGAAGACGTCGACGCCGCTCAGCCGGTAGTAGAGGTCGGCTCGGAACAACTGCTGCTCGACCAGGCCGAGCAGGCGCCGGTTCGTGGCCGCGATGATCCGGATGTCGACACGGCGTGTGGCGTGGCCTCCGACCCGCTCGACCGCGAGGTCCTGAATCGTTCTCAGCAATTTCGCCTGGGCCGGGAGAGACAGGTCGGAGACCTCGTCCAGAAACAACGTTCCGCGATCCGCGGCCTCGAATTTGCCCCGCCGGCCCCGGACGCCCGTGGCGGTGCGCTCTTCGATGCCGAACAACTCCGCCTCGATCAATGTCTCGACGAGCGCGGCGCAGTTGATCGCGATGAACGGACCACCGTTCCGCCGGCTCAATTCGTGAATCTGGCGCGCCACGAGCTCTTTGCCCACCCCGCTCTCGCCTTCGAGAAGGATCGTGAAGTCCGTGCAGGCGACGCGCTCGATGGTCGCCCGCAACCGCCGCATCGCGCCGGTGGATCCGATCAGGGGTGCCGCCATATCGAATTCCGGCCGCCTGTCGGACAACTCGGGCGTCGCTGGCGGCGTGTAATCAGGAGGCGTGGTCAAGGAATGGTTCCTGGAAGACTCGAACGAACGAGAACCAAATTGGATGCCACGATCGCCTGCTCGTAAAGGCTGCATAAAACCTCGGTAAGGTCGCGACCAGTGCTGACTCATCGCGCCTGGCGGGTAGTTCGTTCCCGTCTGACCTGTACAAACCGTCTTTCGCAGCCGGGAACCAAATACCCGTGGCCGTTCTCTTCCGCGAGCCAGGGCAGGCGCCGATCGAACAGGATCGCGCCGCGATAGGCAACTCTGTCAGGCCCCACGTGAGCCACCGTGCATCTCACGACCTTGGCGCGGACTACAGGCACGCGGATATCCCTGGCGAAGTAGACGTCGATGCACGTCCCTGGCAGAAGCCTGTAACCCGTCTCGAGCAGTGCCCCCGCCGCCGACACGTTCACGACGGCCGCGTCGATCCCCGGACGTACTCGTGCCGAGGCGATCCCGTGCTCTGCGACTGACTGCCGCCGCCTCATCTGCCGTCGTTCGACGATGGCGGAAGTCATACGACGCGCCATCTGTTCGAGCGTGAATCGAACCGGAAGATCCGCACACGGGCCGTCGCCCCTACAACGCGAATGGCGTACTGCGCTCCACCACGGCTCTTCACGTACAGGGTGCCGGACGATGAGGTGCCGAGGGCGCTGAAACTGACCATGTGGCTGGCGCCGAATCTGATCGGGTCGTCGCCCGGGTCCGCGTCCCCTGCGTCGATCGCCGGTAGTCCCGGCAGGGTGCCGAAGTCCACGCCGTTGAACGGCACGGAGAGTTGTTCGGGCGAGTGAAGCTGCCGATCGATATTCCGGTCGATGTCGCGCGCCAGCACGCCGTTTCCGTTCCCGTCGGCATAAGCCGTCATGATGTAGCCGGCGTTCGTGGGCGTGAATCGCAACGCGACCTCGGTCGATCTCGCGATCGCCTCCATGCGGGTGTCGTAGAGGCGGCCCGACAGATACCGCGTCGCACCTTCCCCACGCGCATCGTCCACACGAGTCAGCAGGCGAGGGAGAGCGGTCGCCGTGGCCGTGACCGTGAGGCCAAGCACCACGGCGAGCTCCACCATCGAATATCCGGACTGTCGAGGGAACATCGATGGCGCACCGTGACCTTAGTTCTGCCGGGCGCTGTTGGCGTCCGGCCTGGCAGCCCCTACCGTGAGCTGCGCCTTGAGCTTGAGAAAGTTCTTCTCGCCGATGCCACGGACGTTCATGAGCTCTTCGACCTTCTTGAAGGCTCCGTTCTTCTGGCGGTACTCGATGATTCGGGCGGCCGTCTTTGCGCCGATGCCCGGCAGCGCCTCGAATTCGGCGGCTGATGCCGTATTGAGGTTGACCACGGTGCCCGTGAGCGCCGCCGACCTGGCGGGTGCGCGCTCCGCCTGGGCTGAAGCGGGTTGTGCGTGAACGGAGATCAGAGCGACGAACGCGACGATCGAGACCAGATAGCGAAACATGCCGTCCTCCTTTGAAAGTGGACCCTGGCCGGCTGCCGCTCACCGAGGGGGAGGTAGGGGCCCGGCAGTTATTGGCAGGCCGGTCCAGGGTCGCCAGGGTCCACAGCAAGGTCAGGACCTGCGCGACACGATCGCGGGCGCGAGTGGAAATCGTTGCGAGCAGATGATTTAGTGACGTGCGTCGGGACGGGCGAACCAGGCGGCTCGGCGTCATTGAAAAATGACGCCTCCGGTTACGGCGCCGATCGTGCACTCTTTAGAAGCTCATGTCGGCGAACGCGATACGATAGCTTCATGAAGCTCGCTGTGTTGCAGGTCGTCTCGCTCTCGGCCCTTGCGGTTGTCCTGGTCAGCCGCTCGCTGGTCGCGCAGGAGGTCAAGCCGGTGCCCAAGGACTCGGTCCGTGTCTACGTGGCGGGGTGCACCAAGGGTATGGTGTTCACCGCCGGGCCGCGAATGGAAGATCCGCCGACGAGCCTGGAAATCAAAGAAGGCATGCACCTACGGATGAACGGGCCGAAGAAAGTGATGGCCGAAATCAAGGCGCACGAAGGTTCGATGGTCGGCATCACCGGTCTCATGAAGAAGGGCCAGTATGCGCCGGGCGTCGCCGTCGGCGGCGGCGTGCGGATCTCACCTGGTTCGTCCGGGACCGGCGGCCTCGTGGGTAACCCCGGTGGCGACCAGATTTACATCGACGTCGAGGGCTGGCGTCCCGTCGCAGGCAGCTGCCCCTCGCGATGACCGACCGTCGGCCGTGGCTGTTCGCCGCAGCCCTGCTTGGCCTCTTCGCGCTGCGCCTCTACTTCGGGCTGTCGTCGCACTTCTTCGCCGAAGACGAGTCCCAGATTTTCCTCATCGGGCTGCGGTACTACGCCACCGGCCACTGGCCCTACTTCGGACCGGATGTCGTATGGACCCTGAGTGAGATCCCGGGCGCGCTTCAAGGCCTGCTGGTTGGGGCCCCGCTCGCCCTGATCCCGGCACCCGAAGCGCCCATCGTGGTGTTGAATCTCCTGTCGTTTGGCGCGCTCGCGATGCTCGCCTGGTATATCACCCGGCGGGTGCCGTCCGTTCCGCGCTGGCTCGTCTGGGGCTGGACCATGACGGCGCCGTGGACACTGCACTTCTCGACGCACATCACGAACCCCTCATACGTGCTGGCGGGCGCTGTCGTCTTCTTCATTGGCTTTTTCGAAGTTCTGCCTCCGATGCGCCTGGGCCTCGTGCCGCTTCCGGCGGCATTTGCCGCCATGGGAATGGGCGTCGCGTGGGTGATGCAGATCCACATGTCGTGGTACCTGATGCTGCCCTTCCTGGGCATCGGCTGGCTGAGCCGCCGCGCCGACGGCGCGGCGAAGATGACGATCTACGTGCTTGCGTGCACCGCCGGCGCGGCTATACCAGGCCTTGCGCTCTTCCCTACGGCGTTCCAGTACGGCGCTCTCGGAGGCACGGGCGGGACGCTCCGGAACCTGCACGTGCACTTCGTCTCGCCGGCCGAGATTCTGGTCACGCTGGCCCGCATATTTTCGTTCGCGAGCCTCGAAATCAACCGTTTCGTCGAGATCGATGACGCGCGGCGAATCCTCTTCGTGCGGACCCATCTCTGGCTTGTGCCGCTGATGGCCATCGTGTGGGCAGCCGGCATCGTTCAGCCATTCTGGATGCTGGCATCGTCTTTCAGGTCGCGCCTGTCCACGCCCGACTGGCGTGCGATCCGGAAGATCGTGGCCTTCAGCGTCGGCCTCGTCTACGTCAGCTACTGGTTCGTCATCGAGCCGCCCCAGGCTCACGCGTTCTACCTGATGGCGCCGGTCTCGTTCGTGTTCGCCGCGTATTGCTGGTCGATGATTGACTCGCTTCGGTGGCGAAGGGTTGCGGCAGGGGTGCTCGCCGTGAACGTCGCGTACCAATTCGCCTTCGCGTCGACCCAGTTCGCCAGGACATCGCTGTACACGAACCGGGAGGCCGTCGTGCGCGCGATTGTCGCCAAATCACCGGAGATGTTCGGCCACCGCCGCGCGTTTGCTCCGGACGGAGGCCCTCCCGTGCTTCAAGACCCGGCACGGCCGTACAACGCGCCGGTGGATCTTCACCTCGACGATCCGAAATTCACCGTCGGCTTCGCCCGGACGGCCAACTGGTCCTTCGTGCTGACGAACACGAATCCGCGCGTGGCGTTTCGACGCACGTTGTACATGACGACGTATCGCGACCCGGGCGGAAAGGTCGAAGAGCGTCACCAGTTCATCGACCGGATTCTTCAGCCTGGCGAGACTCGGCGTTTCATGTCAGCGATCTCTTCGCGAGAGGCACAGTGGCCGAAGCCACAATCCGGATCGCTGCCGCGGACGCCCTGCTGCCCCTCGATTCGTCGAGCTCGGAGGGTGCGACGAAGTAAGCGTGATGACGTGCCCGATGCGTTTTACGGCGCCTACGGCGCCGCGCACGTCCAGTTGGCGGCGTCCTTGATATTCCCGGTGCCCTTGTATCTGGTGTACTGCGGATAGGAACAGATCGGCCGCGTCAGGCTGGTCTGCGGGTTGAAGCCGGTCAGCTGTGTCGGCGTCACGCCCTTCTCGCGCCAGGCTTCCATCGCACCGATCGTATCGAACGTGTTGGGACCATCGCCGCCCCGGCAGTGACCCATCCCGGGCACCATGAACAGCCGGGCGAAGTCGTCCTGGGGGCCCATCTTCTTCTTCAGGTTCTCGTAGTACAGCACCGTGTTCTCGGGCGTGATTCCGGTGTCACTCCATCCGGCGTACAACAGCAGCTTGCCGCCGTGCGCCTTGAACTGGCTCAAGTCCGGATCGACCGCGTCCACGAAGCCAACCTTGCTGTTGATGATCGGCATATCGCGATCGAGATCGAACTGGTGCCAGTCGTAGCTCGCGTTCTGGAATCCCCAGATGCGCACGGTGTCGAATCCTCCGCCAGGCTGGTCGGTGGCGCCGCGAAGCGCCGGCAGCGGGTTGCCGAGCGCCTGTCCCGAGAAGATCAGCTCGCCTTTGCTGTTGTGCAGGCCGCCGTAATACGTTTCGACGGTGTTCAACTGCGGCGGCGTGAGACACGACTCGGAAGCGGCGGCTCCCGGGGTGCAGGCGAGCTTCTTGAAATCGAATGTGCAGGCGCGCGGGTTGGTGAGGAAACCCTCTTTCAGGGTGTCGCACGCCTTGAGGACGGCCTGCGTCACCATTTGCGCGGTTGCGGGCGAAATCTGGCCGTCGGGATGCCGCGCCAGCTCGATGCTGCGCGCCACGCCGGCCGTGTGCATCTGGATATGGCGATTCGCCAGCGCGCCGGCGATGATGCCGTCGAAATCCTCGGGATAGCGCTGCGCGTTCATGGCGCCCTGGCGTCCGCCCGTCGAGCACCCCTTGTAGTACCAGGTCCTGCTGCGGCCGGCCGTAGAACTGCTGGATGATCGACTTGGACGTGGCGGTCATCTCGTGCATGGCGCGGTACGCGAAATCCACGATCTTTTCCGGATGGCCGAGGGCAAACATTCCGTTCGGGCCATCCACTTCCGTGTCGTGGCCGGTATCGTTGCCGGACGTGGCGTAGCCAAGCCGGAGTGCGTTCTGCATCTCGGCGAAGCCCTGAATCGAACCCCCGAACCCGCCGTTGCCGACCGCCATGAACCGGCCGTTCCACGTTGTGCTCGGCAGCCAGAGTTCCGCGTTGATGTGCGAATCAGATGATGGTGTGAGGAGCAGACGGACGCGGCAGTACTCCGGAAGCGCCGGCGCGGCCGGACCGGTTGGCGCGGCACGTCCCGCACCGGCTGCGGGCGGTGCCGTCGGCGCACCGCGTCCAGGGGACGCCGGCGGGCTGACGAGCTCCGCTGCTGAAATCGTCACGTTGGGAATCGACATCGAGCGCAGGCTCGCGCAGGAGGCTGGCGCGGCCGAAACAGGCGTGGCGGCCAGCATCGCCCCGATGCCGGCAATCAGTGCGCTCAAATGCAGTCTCATGAGGCAAGCCCCTCCATGCTGATCGAAGACGCGTCATTATCGCCCGGGGGCGCGTGTTTGGCACGCTAGACTTGAACCGCCCCATGGTGCCGTTGTGCCTGTCCCTGGCCGTCCTCGCCGCGGCGGCCTGGGCATTTCTTCGTCTCAGGCGGATTGCCGTGGTGGGCGCCGCTTACAAGGCCAAGGTGCTCTGCTCAATCGTGTTCGGCACCGGGCGGTCGGTCGACCCGCGGACGCTCGAAGAAGTGTCGGCGGACAGTTATCGGCCGCTGCGGCTCTTCCGCTCGCGTGTTGACCGTGAAGCGCGAACGGTGACGGCCAGGCTCTGGTTCTTCCCGTCACGCCGGGCCGCCTATCGTGACCTGACCGGCGCGACGCTCGAGCTAGGCGGCCGGACAGCGGTTCCACGACCACTGAAGCCGCCTGACAGCGGCGAGGTTTCAGCCCAAAACACGGCGTGGCCCGTGTCCCAGGGGGCGGACGCCCTCGAACGCCTCGTTGCCGGGGCCTTTCGCGAGCCCGATCCCGGACGCCTCCGGCGCACGCGCGCGATTCTGGTCGTGCAGGACGGACGGATCGTCGCCGAGCGATATGCCCCCGGCTTCGACGCGACCACGCGGTTTCCGGGCTGGTCCATGACCAAAAGCGTGCTCAACGCGCTGATTGGCATTCTGGTCGGGGAGAATCGTCTGTCGCTGACCGATCGCGCGCTCATGCCGGACTGGGATGGGACCGATCCGCGCGCCTCGATCACCCTGCACGACCTCTTGCGGATGCGGAGTGGACTGGCGTTTTCGGAGGTCTACGAAGACCTGAGGTCGGATGTCATCGAGATGCTGTTCAACCGGCCCGACACGGCGGCCTTCGCCGCGAACCGCCCGCTAGCCGCGCAACCCGGCACGACATGGAACTACGCGAGCGGGACAACCAACATACTCTCGGCAATCGCGCGCCGCGTTGTCGGTGAGGCCGGTTATCCGTCGTGGCCGCGGCAGGCCCTGTTTGCGCCGCTCGGCATGAGCAGCGCGATCATCGAGCCCGATGCCTCAGGGACGTTCGTCGCTTCATCGTTCATGCTCGCGACGGCGCGCGATTGGGCGCGCTTTGGCCAGTTGTATCTTCAGGACGGCGTCTGGGAGAGGCGGCGGCTTCTGCCGCCTGGCTGGGTGAGTTTCAGCACGACTCAGACGCCCCAGTCTCCAGGCCTCATTTACGGCGCGCACTGGTGGCTGGGCCTCAGGCCCGAACTCGGCGGCGGGACGGCTGCCGCGGCGCGCATTCCTCGCGATGCCTTCTTCGCCGTCGGACACGAAGGCCAGGTGCTCACAGTCATTCCGTCGCTGCGGCTCGTCGTCGTCCGCCTCGGCCTGTCCATCCATATCGACGCCTGGAATCAGGCGTCGTTTCTTTCGGAGCTGGTTGATCTGGTGTGACCGTCCGCTAGGCCTTCGACGCCCGGCACCACTCGAGCGTGCGCTCAAGGCCGTCTTCGAACGAGACGATCGGCTTGTAGCCCAGCAGCGCCCGCGCCTTGGAGATGTCGGCCTGCGAATCGCGCACGTCGCCCGCGCGCGGCTCCTTGTGAATCGCCGGCACGCTCGTCTTGACGAGGCCGCTCAGCACGCGCAGCAGGTCGTTCAACGAGATCCGGCCGCCCGTGGCGACATTGATGACCTCGCCAGAGACATTTGGCGCCTCGCAGGCTCTCAGCACGCCGTCCACCACGTTGGCGATGTAGGTGAAGTCGCGTGTCTGCCCGCCATCGCCGTGAATGATCGGGGGGCGGCCATCGAGCACGGCCGTCGCGAACAGCGAGATCACGCCCGAATACGGCGACCCCGGGTCCTGGCGCGGTCCGAACACGTTGAAATAGCGCGTGGTCACCGTCGGGAAGCCGTAGAGCTTCGTGAACATCTGGCAGTACTGCTCCCCGACGAGTTTCTGCAGGGCGTAGGGCGACTGCGGGTTCGTCGGCATTCCCTCGTGCTTCGGCAGCGTCGGCGTGTCCCCGTACGCCGAGGAGGAGCCGGCGTAGACGAGACGCTTCACGCCGGCTTTGCGGGCCGCGAGCAGGACATTCAGCGTGGCCGTGATGTTTGCGCGGTTCGACGTCGCCGGGTCTTCCACCGACCGTGGCACGGACGGAATCGCGGCCTGGTGCAGGACGTAGTCCATGCCGGCCGCGGCCTTCTCGGCGACGGCCAGTTCGGCCAGGTCGCCTTCGACGAACTCGGCCGCAGGAATGCTTTCGAGATTGCGGCGTTTGCCCGTGATCAGGCTGTCCACGACGCGGACGCGATGACCGCGCCGCAGCAACTCTTCCGCCAGATGCGATCCGATGAAGCCGGCACCGCCGGTTACCAGATAAGAGGCCACAGGGTATCCGTTCAGGATGGGAATCGGCCGTGAGGGAGGCCTGGAGTCAATTTCATCGCGTTCTGATAGTAGAGCTTGCGAAGCACGTTATCCGGGAGCCCGATCCCGTACATCTTCCAGAACGCATGGTAATCGCGATAGTAATCGAAGTACTCGTCGTTCGTCTCGAACACGCGCCAATGGTACGGGTACTCGTCCGGCTGGTACGCATCCTTGCCGAACAGGATCCGGTCCTGGTACTTCAGGAAGAACTCGTGAGCCGCCCGCGGCTGACGGCCGATGTCGTACAAGACGGCGCCGACCTCGGTGGAGAGATTTGGCATCCGGTCGAACATCGCGCCGAGCCGCGCCAGGTCGTTCGCATGCCATCCCATGTGCGCGACGATGAAATGGGTCTGGGGATGTCTGGCGAAGAGGCGGTCGCGTTCGGCCATCAACTCTTCGAATGACGGAAAGCGCGAGCGATCCGAATACCGCCGGTCCGGATAGAGCGACAGCTCGAGCCATCGCTCGTTGTGAAAGTCGATCGGCTCGAAGAACTCGGCGGGATCGGCCGTGTGGATGTGCACGGGGATCTTCAGGCGCGCGCATGTTTCCCAGATCGGATCGAGCTCCGCATCGTCTAGCTTCAGGCGCGTGCCGTCGGTCTTCTTCGCGGTGAGCCCGAAGTTCTTCATGATCTCGCCGAGACCCTTCGCGCCGGCCTTGACGTCTTCTTCGATCTGTTTCGCCGTACGCGCGCCGAATCCTGGGCCGACCGGATCGCGGAAGTTGATGGTCGTGAACACGACCATCCGATCCGGATACGGACTCGTCCTGATGACCTCGAGCATCTGCTTCAGGCGATCGCCGGACGTCCCCGACACGTTCACCATCAACTGGAGATTCTGGCCGTCCATCGCCTTGACGACCGCCTCGTACGCCTCGGGCGTGACGGGGCCGGGGCCGCCAAACGGATGGCCGTGAATGTCCACGACCGGAAACTTGGCGCGAGGCACCGGGTGCTGCGGGACGACAAGCGTCGAGCGCGGTTTGTAGTCGCGAATGCTGGGCGGAGGAAACTCGGGCTCCCGCCCTTCAGCGGGACGGGGGCGCAACTGTCCGGGTGTCTGAGTCTGCCGCGCCGAGGCCACGGTAAGAGAAACGGCAACGATGAGCGCGAGGGCGGCGCCGCAGACAGCAAAGCGGTGGAACATAAAAGGATCGCAGCGAGCCGTAAGCCGAATTCTGTTCCCCGCGTTCGCGCCTTGCGGCGCTCCGGCGAGGCGACGACCATTCCTCTAGCCTCGCCATCACTGGCGAGATCAAGCAACCTACCCGAGAGCTTCGGATGGGCCATCCGTCCACCAGCGCTTGCGCGCCGGATGGGGCTCTCCTATTTGGTCTTGCTCCGTGCGGGGTTTTGCCTGCCACCCATGTTGCCACGGGCGCGGTGCGCTCTTACCGCACCTTTTCACCCTTACCGCCGTCACGCCGGTTGGTTGCCCAAGTGTCCAACGGGCAACCCTTGGGTCACCCCGGTAACCCGGTCGTTACCCGGGCACTTGGAAAGGAGTGGCGCGGCTCTCCTTGAGGTGCCCGCGCCACTCCGCAGTCAACCGGCGTGACGGCGGCGGTATGTTTTCTGTGCCACTGTCCTTCGAGTTGCCCCGACCGGGAGTTACCCGGCGCACTGCCCTGCGGAGTTCGGACTTTCCTCCCTCCACCTTCGCGCCTTGCGGCGCTTCGGCGGACGGCGGTCGTCTGGCTCGCTGCGATCGTCAGTAATTGTAGGTTATCCGTCGGATTCCTGCGAGATCTGGTACTGCTCGAGTTTCTTGTACAGATTGCTGCGCGGCGTGTCGATCACTTCGGCCGTCTTCGAGATGTTCCAGCCGCTCTCGCGCAGCTTGGCGACGAGGAACGCCCGTTCGGCGTTGTCCTTGAACTCGCGCAGCGTGCCGGCCTTGGTGTCGCCAGAGGCCGGAAGTACATCGGCGGATTTGGACGTTCCGCCTCCCGCGGCCGGCGCCGACTGGACGTTTTCCGGGAGGTCGGACAGATCGATCGTGTCGCTGCCGGTCATGATGATGACGCGCTCGACCGTGTTGCGGAGCTCGCGGATGTTGCCCTTCCAGCGATAGCGCTGCAGGGCCTCGAGCGCCGCGGGCGTAATGCGCTTCAGGCGCTGGTTGCCCTCCCGGGCAAAATGCTCCATGAAGTGCCGCACGAGCGGCGGAATGTCATCCGGGCGTTCGCGGAGCGGCGGGACGTAGATCGGGATCACGGCCAGCCGGAAGTACAGGTCGTCGCGGAAGCGGCCCTTCTCAATCTCTTCTTCGAGGTTCTTGTTGGTCGCGGCGATGACGCGGACATCGACCTTGATCGTGCGCGCCGACCCGAGCCGCTCGACTTCGCCCTCCTGCAGCACGCGGAGGACTTTGGCCTGCGTCTTGGGGCTCATGTCGCCGATCTCGTCCAGGAAGATCGTGCCCTTGTCGGCCTGCTCGAACTTCCCGACCTGCTTCTCGGTCGCGCCGGTAAAGGAGCCTTTCTCGTGCCCGAACAGCTCCGACTCGATCAGCTCCTCGGGAATCGCCGCGCAGTTGACCTGGACGAACCGTTCGCGGCTGCGCTTGCTGTTGCGGTGGATGGTCCGCGCCACGAGCTCCTTGCCGACGCCGCTTTCGCCCTGAATGAGGACAGTCGCATTGGTCGGTGCCGCGCGGCCGATCGCCGCCATCACCTGCGAGAGGCCGGCGCTTTCGCCGATCATCTGGTGCCGGACTTCGACGGCCTGTTTGAGCGAGCGGTTTTCGTCGCGCAGCCTGGCGCGGTCGAGCTCGTTCTGAATCGTCAGGAGAAGTCGATCGGTGCTCGGGGGCTTCTCGATGAAGTCCGCGGCGCCTTTCCGGATCGCGTCAACGGCCGACGACGGGGTCCCGTGGGCCGAGAGCATGACGACCGGCAGCGAGGGAAACATGGAATGGAGGCGTGTGAGCACGTCGAGGCCGTCCATGCCGGGCATCTTGACGTCGAGCAGCACGAGGTCAGGCGTCTCGCGCTCGGCCAGCGCCAGACCCTCCTGGCCGGTTGCGGCGCCTGAGACGTCATAGCCGTCGTATCCGAGCGTCATCTTCATCTGCTCTCGGATCCCGGCGTCGTCGTCAATGACCAGAATGCGTGGTTTGGGCATGCCTGCAGCGCCTGCCGTCAGCGATCCTCGACGCGGACGGTCACCAGTCGCCGCTGGTCGATATCCGGCAGGTAGATGTAAAGCGCGAGGACGTCGCCGGCGCGGGCCGCGCGCGCAAGACGTCGATAATCGGCGGCGGACTCGACGGGCTGTCGATTGATTTCGAGCAGCACGACACCGCGCTCCACACCGGCGTCGAACGACGCGCTCATCGGCTCCACTTTCGTCACGAGCACGCCGCGTATCGCCTTCGGAATCTCGAAGCGTTCGGCCGTCTTCCGGTCGAGATCCCGGACGACGAACCCCAGCGGTTCCTCGATTCCGGGCTTGTTTCGATCGGCAGGAGCCGTCGCACCGGCGCGGCGTTCCTTTTCCCGCCCGGGACGCTCGGCCAGCTGCACGGTGACGCTCGCCTGGTGGCCGTCCCGCAGGAACGTGATGTGCACCGACGAACCGGGCGCCCGGCTGGCAATTTCGTGAATCAATTGATCGTCGTTCGCCATGGGGCGGTCGTCGAGCGCGATGACCGTATCGTACGGACGCAGGCCCGCGCGGTCGCCCGGGGAATCGTGGTTGACGTCCTGAATGAGGGCGCCACGGTTCACCGGCAGCTTGAGCGAGGCTTCGAGATCGGCATCGACGTCCCGAAGCGTGATCCCGATATATCCGCGGCTCACCCGTCCTCGCGATCGGAGCTGGTCGAGAATGACCGTGGCGACGTTAATCGGCACGGCGAACCCGATGCCGCTGGCGTGCGAGCTGATGGCGGCGTTGATGCCGACCACCTCACCCCGGGTGTTGATCAGCGGGCCTCCGCTGTTGCCGAAGTTGATCGCGGCGTCTGTCTGGATGTACTCGTCGAGGCTTGCGTCGAAAAGTTTCCGGCCCAGGAAGCTGACGACGCCGACGGTGACGGAGTGTTCGTACCCGAGCGGGTTGCCGATCGCGCAGACCCACTCGCCCATTCGCAGCGACGACGAGTCGCCGAGCGGCGCCACCGGCAGGCCCGACTGCCCGTCAATCTTGATAAGTGCGATATCGGTGTCCCGGTCGCTGCCAATCACGCGGGCTTTGAGGCTTCGGCCGTCGGACAGCTTGACCGTGATGCGATCGGCCCGGTCGATGACGTGGTGATTCGTCAGGATGCTGCCGTCGGCGTCGATGATGAATCCCGTTCCTGAACCGCGGCGGGTCGGATCGTTTCGGTCGCCGCTGTCGGTCTCGCGTCGTCCCAGGCCGAGATCGAACGGATCGAACAGATCCGGGTCATCGTCATCCGAGTTGTGCCGGCGGCGTCCACCCCGCGCACGGCTCGACGCGTCGACGCTGACGACCGCCGCGTTGATCCGGTCGACGACGTCGGCGAAGCTGACCCCCGGGACAGGCGGCCGGACAGCCGGGCGGCCGGCCGCGGACCGGCTGGCGGTGCTCTTCGTGTCCGGCTCACCGGCGATGGCTGACCGCCGGCTCCCGCCCGCGAAGATGGCTCCGACAAGGAACGCGACAACAGCTGTGAGGGTCAGGGTGACGTACGTGAAACGCCGCGACATCTACCCCTCCATTATAAGAGCCCGGAAGCCCTCCTCATCCAGCGTTTCGATCCCCAGTTTTTGCGCCTTCTCCAGCTTGGTCCCGGCGTCACTCCCGGCAATCACGTAGCTGGTTTTCTTGCTCACGGACCCGGCGACGCGCGCGCCGAGCCGCTCGAGTGTTTCGGTCGCTTCCTCACGTGTCATGGACGCGAGCGTGCCCGTGAGGACGAAGACCTTGCCGGCCAGCCGTCCTACGGGTTCCCGTGTGGGCTCAGGCGCCTGACTGACGGTATTGACCCCGGCGCCTTTCAACTTGTTTACGAGCGCGCGATTCCGGGGTTCCTCCGCAAAGGCGCGGACCGAGGCGGCCACGACCGGACCGAATCTCGGGGGCCGTCTGAAGCTCCTCCTCGGATGCCTCCATGAGGCGGTCCATGGTGCGGTGGTATCGGGCCAGCGTCGCGGCTGCCTTCTCTCCGACATGCCGGATGCCGAGCGCGTACACGAGCCGCCAGAGGTCGTTGGACTTGCTGCGCTCGATCTGCCCGGCGACGTTACGTCCGACCTTGCCGAGCTTTCGCGGAACCGCGCGCTCCGACTTCGGATCGCGCGGCGTGACGACGATGTCCTGAAGCGTGTCGGCGGACAGGTGATACAGGTCCGCGAAGTCGTGGACCAGGCCCTGGGCGAGCAGTTGATCGACGAGCGATTCGCCGAGACCTTCGATGTTCATGGCCGAGCGCGACGCGAAGTGCTCGAGGCTGCGGCGCAGGCGGGCGGGGCACGAGGTGTTCTCGCAGCGCCAGACGACCTCTTCTTCGTCGCGATGAAGGGCGCTGTCGCAGACCGGGCAGACGGTCGGCATCACCCAGGGCTTCGCATCGGGCGGCCGGAGGCTGAGGACCGGCGCCACTACTTTCGGGATGACGTCGCCGCCTTTCTCGATGATCACGGTGTCGCCGTCGCGGAGGTCCTTCCGTGCGACATCCTCCGCGTTGTGCAGGGTCGCCATCGAAATCGTCGGAGCCGGCCAGGAACACTGGATCGAGCAGCGCGTACGGCGTCACCGCGCCGGTCCGGCCGACGTTGACGGCGATCCGCAGCAGCTTCGTATTGGCCTGTTGGGCGGGAAACTTGAACGCCGTGGCCCAGCGCGGAAACTTCGCCGTGGCGCCGAGTTTGGCGCGGAGCGCCAGTTCGTCCACCTTGATGACGACGCCGTCGGTGTCGAAGCTGAGGGTGCGGCGCTTGTCCGCCCACTCGTGGCAGAAGGCCACCAGCGCATCCACGCCATCGCACTTCTGCCAGTGTGGTTCCACGGGCAGGCCCCATTGTTTCATCGCGGTCAGCGTCTCGCTGTGGCTGGGTTGCAGGACCTCGTCCGAGACAATCTGATACGTAAACGCGCCGAGCCCACGCTTTGCGACGAGTCCTGGCTCCAGGTTTCTCATCGTGCCCGCGGCCGAGTTTCGCGGGTTCGCGTACAGCTCCTCCCCGGCCTGCTCGCGCTCGCGGTTGATGCGTTCGAATGCCACCCGCGGGAGGTACACCTCTCCGCGCACTTCGATGCGGCCGCGCGGGCCGTCCCGGAGGAGTCAGCGGAATCGCCCGAATCGTGCGGACGTTGATCGTCACGTCCTCGCCGCGCGATCCGTCACCGCGCGTCGCGCCGCGGACGAGCCGCCCGTCCTCGTAGGTCAGGGCGATGCTGAGGCCGTCGATCTTCATCTCCGCGACGTAGTCCACCCGCTGGTCGCCGAGGCCGCCGCCCTTCCGGACGCGCTCGTCGAACGCCCGCAGCTCGTCCTCGTTGTAGGCGTTGTCCAGGCTGAGCATGGGCACCTTGTGCTCGACCGTGGCGAAGCCCTCGGCGATGCGCCCGCCCACGCGCTGTGTCGGAGAATCCGGCGTGACGAGGCCTGGATGCGCCGCCTCGAGCCCTTCGAGCTCATGCAGCAGGTCGTCGAATTCCTGGTCGGAAATCTCCGGCGCGCTCTGAATGTAGTAGAGCTCTTCGTGGCGCCGAATCAGCTGCCGAAGGTCGTGGATGCGGGCGGCAGCGTCGCGTGGAGCGTTCACGGGTGCCGGGACGCGCGGTCGCGCTCAGCGATCGCGGGATAAGACGTAATCAGGAAGCGCCAGCAGCGCGTCACGTTCGGCGCTGGGCGGAAACGCGTAGAGGGGCTTCTTCGCGCGCTCGGCGTATTCTTCGGCCCTCCGGAAGGCGTAGTCGATCGACGCGTGCTGCTTCAGGCCGGTCAGCAGGTCCGCCCACTGGTCGTCTGTGGCGGACCGGGAGGCGATGATCTCGCGCACGATGTTCGACACCGCGCCGTCTTTCGACTGGCGAAGCAGGTGGATGAGCGGCAGGGTGACCTTCCCCTCGCGCAAATCACTCGCCAGCGGCTTCCCCACCGACTGGGCGTCGCCGGTGAAATCGAGCAAATCGTCCACGATCTGGAACGCAATGCCGAGGTTGAATCCGTACTCGCGCAGCGCCTGCTCCTGCTCGGCCGAGACTTTCCCGAGGACGCCGCCGATCTGCGCGCAGCCGCCGAACAGGTACGCGGTCTTGCGGCGGATGATGTCGAAGTGCTCTTCCTCCGTGATGTCCGCGTCGCCGTTCTTGGTCAGCTGGTAGAGCTCGCCCTCGATCATCTTGAGCGTGACGTCGCACAGCAGCCGCACGATGTCGATGGCGTCGTGCGTGAGCGCCATCGCCATCGACTTGATGTAGAGATAATCGCCCAGCAGGACGGTGATGTCGTTGCCCCACCGCGAGTGCACGGCCAGACGGCCCCGCCGCAGCTCCGACTCGTCGATGATGTCGTCGTGCACGAGCGTCGCCGTGTGGATGAACTCCACGACGGCCGCGTACAGCACGGCGCGATCGCCGCGGTAGCCGCTCAGCCGGGCGGCCATGAGGAGCACGGCCGGGCGGACGCGCTTGCCCCCGCTCGTCTGGATGTACTGACCGATTTTCGGGATCAGGTCGACTTGCGACTGAACGTGACGCGCAAATTCGCGATCGACCTGTTCGAGGTCCGCGCGAATAGGCTCGAAAATTTGCGCCAGGGCAAGCGGCGACTTCTCCACAGTGGTTTCCGGTAGGACTTTATCACGGCCGGAAGAGCGTGTGGAAGTTCATCGCCGCCCGCCGGCCGAGCTCGTCCCCGGACAGCCCGTGCAGGGCGCCGAGGGCCTCGGCGACGCGCGCCACATGCGCCGGCTCGTTGCGCTTGCCGCGGAACGGGACCGGCGCCAGAAACGGGCTGTCGGTCTCGGTCAGCAGCCGGTCCACGGGCACCGCGCGCACGGTCTCGCGCAGCTCCGCCGCCTTTGGGAAGGTGATGATTCCGGCCAGCGAGACGTAGAGTCCCAGCTCGAGGCCCGCGCGGGCCAGCGCGGGACCGCCCGTGAAACAGTGCAGCACACCCGTCACGTCCCCGCCGCCGTCTTCGCGCAGGATCGCCAGGGTGTCTTCGTCAGCCTCGCGCGTGTGGATCACGACCGGCTGGCGGAGCTCGCGCGCCAGCTGGACCTGCGCACGAAAGACCTGGATCTGGACGTCCCTCGGCGAGAGGTCGTAGTGGTAGTCCAGGCCGATTTCACCGATGGCGCGCGCGCGAGACGTGCCGGCAAACTGGGCGCGGACCACGTCCGCGGCGCGCGCCGGGCGATCGGCGAACTGGCCGGCATGATGCGGATGGACACCGATCGCGAACCGCACATCCGGCCACAAGGCCTCGACGCGTGCGGCCTGGGCGGCCTCCTTCTCGTCTCCCGCCGACAGGATGACCA
Source organism: uncultured Acidobacteriota bacterium (assembly GCA_963729215.1). Classification (GTDB taxonomy): domain Bacteria; phylum Acidobacteriota; class Vicinamibacteria; order Vicinamibacterales; family CAVVIG01; genus CAVQJU01. The sequence goes on from CAVSND010000028.1 coordinate 215,359, forward strand.
GCGCGCGCTCGAGTCCCGCGTCACGCGCTCGGGCGACAACGGATTCGAGATCCGGGGCGAACACTTCGTCCGCCAGATGGCAGTGGCTGTCGATCACGGCGCCGCCGCCGGCGCCGCGCACTGACCATCGACGCCTGCCGCTGCTCGAACGCGCGAAACGCGCTCGCAAGCTCCTGCTTCAGTCGCGTCTTTGTCGCCGTGTCGGCGAACGCGTATTCAATCGAGTTTTGCGCCAGCCGCTTCATCGTGGGGTAATCGAGCTTCTGTTCCTGGACGGCCTTCACCCATTCGCGAGTATGGCTCGACCGCGACACGCCGAGGTCGTCGGTTGCGAGCGCCACGGGCACACCGTGCTGGAGGAACATCGCCAGCGGGTGCGCGGGACCCTTCACGTCGAGAATCAAGTCCGCACTGGTCAGCGCCACTTCCACCAGAATCCGTTTCGCGGCCATCTCGCGCAGCAGCGCCAACCGGATCGTTTTCGTGCATGATGGCCGTCCCGTGGCCAATGCGAACCGCGTGGCCGCGGCGGATCGAGTCCCGCACGTGGAAGCTCAACGTCTCGGGCGGCACGAGTCCCCACACCAGCTCCCCTGCGTGGAGAGCGACGCGCACGGTGGGATATAACCCGTGCAGGAAATCCAGCATCGACAGCTGCAACGAGAAATCGCGGACGGCGACGGGGTCGTCCTCAGGCTGCACGAGGTTGACGCCGGCGACGCGCGGTTCGGCCATTGCCAGCTCGAATCCGGCCAGCATCTGTGCAAATACCTGTTCGGGCGGAAACGCACGGAGGACCTGGGAGATATAACGGACCGTGACGCGGCAGCCCGGATCGGGCGAGGCCGTCGCGCACCGGAGCAGCTCGTTGCGCCGCGATTCAGCCGCATCGAGCCGCTGCCTCGTCTGCGTGAGCACGTCGCCCCAGCCCGCTCCGAGCAGGCGGGTTCGCATCAGGGCGAAGTCCTGGTTCCATCCAGCTTCACGGCCAAGACGCGTCGCCACGCCGCCGTCGGGCGTGAGCATGAGCTCGACGTAGCTGACGTTCTCGGATGCGGCCCGCGCGGTGATCTCGGCGATCATGTCGCCCAGGCGGTTGACGGTCGCGGTGTTGAACCTGGCGAAGGCCGTGAAAAAGTGATCGTGGCCGTTGCGGTCCGCCGGCCAGTTGCGCATGGACCAGGCGTCGATGGTGGCGTTGTAGAGCGTCGAGTCCTGCAGCACCGCCGTCACCGGCGGCCGGCCAGCCGCCGGATCGCATGCGCCGGCGACTACCGTGAATGTCGCCGTGATCAGGCACAGGCCGTCTTCCGCCGCCCACCGGATGTAACTCTCGGCGTAGATGGAACCGGACAGGTGGTTGTGGAGATCGCCACCCTTCGGCATCTCGCGAAGGAACGTTTCGAGCAGCAGCGGCTGCTGCCGAATGGCGGCCAGCCGCCGTGACGTGGCGGTCGTGTTGCCGGCCTCGTCCGCCCGCAGCTGCACGGGCCCGATGGCACTCGCGACCGCGAGCGCGGCTGCCAGCGCCGCGCCGACGCCCCGCCGCATTACCGGACCCTGGTCCCCGGCGCCGGCGGCTCATCGAAGCCAAGGAGGGTCGGTTTCCCTCCCTCGGGGCTGGCGGCGAGGACCATCCCGTTCGACTCGATGCCCATCAGCTTCGCGGGCTTGAGGTTGAACACGATGACCACGGTGCGGCCGACAATGGCTTCCGGCTCGTAAGCCTCGGCGATGCCGGCGACCAGCGTCCGCTGCTCCGTGCCGACGTCCACGTGAAGCTTCAGCAGCTTGTTCGACTTGGGGACACGCTCGGCTGTCAGCACTTTGGCCACGCGCAATTCGACTTTCATGAAGTCGTCGATGGCGATGCGCGCCGGCTCGGCCGGGGCCGCCGCAGAGGTTGTCGCGGGCGTCGCGGGTGTCGTCGCCGGCGCGGCAGGCGCCGGGGGTGTCGGGGGAACGGCCGGTGATGCAGGCTGGGTCGGATCCGATGACATGGTTCTCAACTCCTCCACGGAGTGTTCGATGCGTGGAAACAACGGTTGTGTGGTGCCGATCCGGCGGCCAGGCTCGAGCGCGCCGCTCCGCAGCGCCATCCAGGACGTCGGAGACGGCACGACGCCCACCATCTCGAGCATCCGTTCGCCCGTGCCCGGCATGAACGGGCGCACGAGCTCGCCAACGACACGAACCGTATCGGCGGCGACATAAAGCGACGTGTCGAGTTCCTGGCGCCTGGCGGCATCCTTCGCGAGCCCCCATGGCTCGCGCGTCACGATATACCGGTTCGTCGCGCCGATCACATCCCAGATTTCGCGGAGCGCCTGACTGAACTGAAACGACTCGACGAGCGCCTTGACGCGGCCGACAAGGCTGTCCACGGCCGACCGTAAGCTCGGCCTCGGGCGGCCTCGCCAGCAGCGGTTCGAGCGGCGTGGGGACGATGCCGTCGCAGTAGCGGTGAATCATCGTCGTCGCGCGGCTCACCAGGTTGCCGAGATCGTTGGCCAGGTCGGCGTTGTACCGGCCCAGAATCGTCTCGTCGGTGAAATCGGCGTCCTGGCCGAACACCATCTCGCGCATGACGAAGTATCGGAGTCCGTCCACGCCGAACTGCCGGATGTAGGCCGCCGGCTGCACCACGTTGCCCAGCGACTTGGACATCTTGGCGCCGTCCATCAGCCACCAGCCATGACTGACCAGCTTCCTGGGGACCTCGATGTCGGCCGCCATCAGGAAGGCAGGCCAGTAGATCCCATGCTGCCGGACAATCTCTTTTCCGATCAGGTGCACGTCGGCCGGCCAGTACTTCCCGAACGTAGTCGGTGGCGCCACCTCCAAAGCCGACAGCCGTCATGTAGTTGGTCAGCGCGTCAAACCACACGTACATCACGTGCGCCGGATCGTCCGGCACCGGGATCCCCCACTTGAACGATGTCCGGCTGATGCTCAGATCGGAGAGTCCGCTTTCGATGAAGGCGACAATCTCGTTTCGCCGGCCCGGCGGCGTGACGAAATCGGGGTGCTGGGTGTAATAGTCGCGCAGGCGGTCCTGAAACGCGGAGAGCTTGAAGAAGTAGCTTTCCTCCTCCAGGCGTTCGACGCTGCTCCCGCAGGTGGGACACTTGCCGTCGAGGAGCTGCGTGTCGGGGACAAACACTTCGTCGACCGTGCAGTACCAGCCTTCGTAGGACCCTTTGTAGATGTGCCCGCGCTCTTTCACGCGGCGCCAGAGTTCCTGTGCGGCGCGGAAGTGCCTCGGCTCGGTGGTCCTGATGAAATCGTCATTCGAGATGTTCAGCAGCGGCGACAGCTCGCGGAACTTTTGCGACGTGGCGTCCGCAAACTCCGGCGTCGGCACCCCGGCTTTCCTGGCGGCCCGTTCGACCTTCTGCCCGTGCTCGTCGGTCCCCGTGAGGAAGAACACATCGTCGCCCAGCAGCCGGTGCGCGCGCGCCGCCGCGTCCGCCACCATCGTGGAATATGCATGGCCGAGATGCGGCTCCGCGTTGATGTAGTAGATCGGGGTCGTAATGTAGAAGCGGCTCACGATACGCGGCCTCCGGACGGTTGTGTGTGCTGCCGCGGGTCGAAGGTCTTCGCCGCCAGCGCCTGAACTTCCTTGACGGACAGATTGTTCGCCGCCGCCAGCGCCACGCAGTCCTCGAATTCGGGCACGGCGTTGACGAGGCGTCCGCTGCGCCACGCGACTTTCATCCGTACCGGGCCGACGGGCGTCTGCACGCTCACGATTTCCCGCTGCAGGCACTCCCGATCCATCTCCGAATAACGCAGGCCGATCGTCGTGGTTTCCCGGAAGATGACCTCGGACAGCGGCTCACGCCGATCCGGCGGGGCGACGACCGTCAGCAGCGTGCCCGGACGATTCTTCTTCATCTGGGCCGCCACGTAGAACACTTCGAGCGCGCCCGCCGCGTACAAGCGATCCATGGCCACGCCGAACAGCTGGGGGTTCATGTCGTCGATTTCACACTCGATGACGACCACTCGCTCGCTGCCGCTCAGGACCTCGGTCGCCGAGCGGCCGACGAACACGCGCAGCACGTTGGGCGTGGAGGCAAAGTCGTTGTCGCCGGCTCCGTAGCCCACCTGCTCGACGGTCATCGCGGGCAGCGGGCCGAACGACGTCGCGTAGGACGACACGATCAGCGCGCCGGTCGGCGTGACCAGTTCCTTCTGAACGGCGCCGCTGTAGATGGGCGCGCCCCCCAGCAGCTTGACTGTCGCCGGCGCGGGCACCGGAAAGAGCCCGTGGGCGGATTGGACCATGCCTCCGCCCACGTTGAGGGGCGAGGCGGCGATGCTGTCCGCGTCAAACCATTCGAGCGCAAACACCGCGCCGACGATATCGATGATGGAGTCGAGGGCACCGACCTCGTGCAGGTGCACCTGTTCGACCGGCATCTGATGGATCGCCGCCTCGGCTTCCGCGAGCCGCTGAAACAGCGTCTTCGCGCGGTCGCGACCCTTGGCGGACAGGGCGGACGTATCGATCAGGGCAAGGATTTCGGGCAGGCTTCTGTGCGCGTGCGCATGTCCGGCGCCGGTGCGAGTGCGAGTGGCCGTCCTCGTGGTGGTGCTCGCGTCCGTGCGACCCGGATTCGTGATCGTGAACCGTGAACTTCGTCGCCGAGACGCCGGCGCGGAGAACCCGGGAGGCGTGGATGTGGTAGCCGGAGACGGCCAGGGTGCCGAGCGCGCGCTTCAGTTCGTCGAACGGCAGCCCGGCGTCGAGCAGCGCGCCCAGCACCATGTCTCCCGAAATGCCCGAGAAACAATCGAAGTACAGCAGGCGGCTCACAACCGTCCCATCTCCTTGAAGCTGCAGTAGCGCGCGTCGCCGAGGATCACGTGGTCCACCAGATCGATTCCCATCAACACGCCGGCTGCCGCCAGCCGCCTCGTCAACTCCACATCGTCTGGGCTCGGGCTGGGATCGCCGGAGGGATGATTGTGAAAGGCGACGACCGCGGCTGCCGAGCCGAGCGCAGCCTCCCGGAACACGTCGCGGGGCTGCACCACTGTCGTATTCAACGTGCCTATCGCCAGCACCGTCGTCCTCAGCACGCGGTATTTCGTGTCGAGGAGGACGAGGCCGAATTGTTCGACCGGCCGGCCCCCGAACTTCGGCATCAGGTACGCGGCCGTGTCGCGGGGCGTCATCAGCTGGACGCGCGATCGCGGCGCGTGCGTCAGTGTCCGCCGGCCCAGTTCGACCGCCGCCAGCAGCTGCGCGGCCTTTGCCGGACCGATGCCCGGCGCCCGCGCCAGATCGCCGGCGCTCGACCGCGACAGCCCGTGCACGCCGTCGCGCGCCGCCAGCAGTTCGTTGGCCACGGCCAGGGCGTCCGAATGACGGCGTCCGCTTCCGAGCACGAGCGCCACCAGTTCGTTGTCGCCCAGCGCCGTGGCGCCGTGCGCGAGCAATTTCTCCCGCGGACGGTCGTTGAGCGCCAGTTCTCTCATCGGTACTACACGGTCCCGCGCTGTCACGTGCAAGAAGCGGCGCAGCGGCGCCGCCCTGACCCCGCGAACGAACCGGATTGAAGAGAGGAAAAAATGACGCGTTTGCCAACACCCGCCCGGAAGAAAATGCCACGTCAGGCGAGCAGCCACTCCCCTTCGCACAGCACCTCAGCCCACCCGGTCAGGTAAACGCCGGTCTCGCCCCATTCCACTCGCTGCGGCCCACCCGGGGCGACGACCGTCGCGTCGCGCGCGGCGCCGCCGAACGCGGCAGCGGCCACCAGCGCGGCGCACGAGCCCGTGCCGGATGATGTCGTGGGACCCACGCCTCGCTCCCAGATGACAATCCTGACGAGGTCCGGGCGTTCGACGAAGGCAAACTCGACGTTCGTCCGGTCGGGAAACATCGGGTGCCGCTCGAGGGCGCTGCCCACGCGGCGAAATTGTTCGTCGGATGGCAAGGGGCCGAGCAGCACGCACTGAGGATTCCCGAAGTTCAGGACGACGGCCTCGACGGCACCGGCCACGCCATCCGCCTGCAGGCTCACCTGGCGCAGGTCGGACGGCAACCCCATTTCGGTTCGAAACGTCTGCCGGCTTGCCGCGCGTTCGAGCCTGACAACTTCCTTGGCGCCGGCCTCGGTTTCGATGGTGACCGTGTCCGCAACCTGGTTGCTGGCGTGGAGCAGCCACGCGGCGAGGCCGCGAACGCCATTGCCAGACACTTCCGCCCGGCCCCCGTCCGCATTGAACAGCCGCATGCGCGCGCCCTTGGGGGTCCGGACGTAGACGATGAGGCCGTCGGCGCCGATGCCGGCGTGGCGGTCGCACATCTCCCGCGCGAGGGCGGGCAGCGTTGCGCCCGCGACCTGTGCCTCGTCCACGTAGAGGAAGTCGTTGCCGTACGCGTGCGCCTTCGCGAATCGAATCATGTCGTCACGCGATCATTTCCGGCAGAACGCCAGCAGATGCCAGCCGAAGCGCTGCACGAGCGATCTCGGCAGCGCATTGAACGTCCCGACGAAGAGGCCGTTGTAGACGGTGCCCTTCCAGCCTCCGTGGAGCCGCGAGCGGACCGGAAACCGCTCCGGCACGATACGCACGTCCCGGAAGCCGGACACGAGTGTTTTGAATTCCGCGATGCTGAACTTGAGCAGCACGGGCGCATCGTCGTGTTCCAGCCCGACTTTCATGAGCTTGGACAACCCGTTGAGCCACGAGATGCGGTTGTACACCTGGAAGACGGCTTCACCACCCGGCTTCAGCACGCGCCGGCATTCATCGACAAGACGTTGTGGATTGGTCGTGTATTGCACAACTCCGTGCGCGAACACGAAGTCGAAGGAGCTTTCCGGGAAACGGCAGGGCTTCCCCGTCGGCGACGCGGAACTCGCCGGACAGCCCCTGCTGCTCGAAATTTGCGCGCGCCAGATCGATGGCAGACGCTGCGAGATCCACGCCGACGACCTCGGCGCCTCCTTTGGCGAACCGGGCCAGATCGACGCCGGCGCCGCAGCCGACTTCGAGCACGCGGCGTCCGCGATAGCCGTCGAAGTCGACGAGGCGCAGCAGATGGTGCAGTTTTTCGAAGTGGTACTGGTCGAGGTCGTCGAAAAACCCGCGCGAGCCGACGGGGTGCGTCGTGATCTCGAGATCGTGAATGTGACGGTTCCAGTACCTCGCGTACGCGGTCGATGTTTGCTACGGTCGAGGCGTTACCCACGGGAGGCCACTATACTATCGCGGCTGGCCATGGCCCGCGGTATGACGCTGATCAGGACGCGATGACCAGGGATTTGGGCCGCCTCACCGCGCGCACATTCGACGTCCTCGTCGTCGGCGGCGGTATTTACGGGCTGACGATCGCCTACGACTGCGCGCAGCGGGGCCTGACGGTGGCGCTCGTCGACCGCGGCGACTTCGGGAGCGGCGCGTCGTTCAACCATCTCCGCACGATTCATGGCGGGCTCCGGTATCTCCAGACGCTGGACATCGCGAGGGCTCGCGAGTCCGTGCGCGAGCGCCGGACCTTCGCGCGAATCGCGCCCGACGCGGTCCGTGTTCAGCCGTTCGTTCTGCCCCTCAGGCGCTCCCTCACACGCGGCGTGAACGCGATGCGCGCGGGGTTCGCGCTCGATGGCTTCGTGGCCTTCGACCGGAACCAGGGGGTTTCCGCGAACCTTCAGGTGCCCGGCGGTACCGTGCTGTCGCGGGCCGAGACCGTCCGTCGCTTTCCAACCCTCGATGCGCCGGGCCTGACCGGCGCGGCCATGTGGCACGACTACGTGAGCACCGAGTCCGATCGGCTCACGCTCAGCTTCGGACTCGCGGCTGTCGCATGCAGCGCGGTGCTCTTCAACTACGTGGCCGCGACCGCGCCCCTCAAAGAAGGCGGCCGGGTGTCTGGTGTCCGCGCCGCTGACGGCCCGACCGGCCGGTCGCTCGAGATTGCCGCCCGGGTCACGGTGAACGCCGCGGGCGCCGGGGTCAACGATTGGCTCGGCGTCACCGGTCACGCGGCCATCCCGCTCGTGCGGGCGATGAATCTGGTGACACGCCGCGACGCGGGGTACGTGGCCGTGGGCGGACGGTCCCGATCGGGACGAAACCTGTTCCAGGTGCCGTGGAAAAACCGCGAGCTGTTTGGCACATGGGAGGCCGGCCGGCTGAGCGATTCGACCGAGACGGGGCTCGAGGCCGACGTGTCGGCGTTCATCGACGAGATTAACCAGGCATTTCCCGCGCTCGCCCTGAAGTTGTCGGACGTGACGCTCGTGCATCGCGGTCTGGTGCCGGCGGCCGTGGGCGTGCGGCCTGGCCACGTCGAACTGGCCCGGCACGAGCGCGTCATCGATCGAAACGACAACATGATCACCGTGGCCGGGACAAAGTACACGACGGCTCGCGCCGTCGCGCAACGTGTCACGGACGTTGTCTTCAAGAAGCTCGGACGGCCTGCCGTTCCGTGCCGGACCGATGTCACTCCGCTTCCTTTCAAACGGGGCGTCGAACTCGTAGACGCTGTTCGCGAGGAGATGGTGGTGACGCTGGCCGACGCGGTTCTGCGGCGGACGCCGCTTGGCGCGGTGGGTTGTCCCAGCGACACCGAACTGACCGAGGCAGCAGCCATCGTCAGTGCGGAGCTGGGGTGGTCGTCAGATCGAACGGCGCAGGAGATCGCCGCCGTCCGGCGATTCTATGCGCTCGGATGAGAGCGCAGAGCAGTACCCACGATTAAACGCAGAGATCGCCGAGATCGCTGAGCCGTACTGTAGTCGGAACATCAGAGCGACGCCAGAGACCTAAGAGCCACTCTGCGATCTCCGCGATCTCCGCGTTAACAACGCCTCCGCGATCTCATGGCACCGTGAACGCGTTGAACACGTACGTGATGCCCGTCGTGAACCCGAACGTCGGATCGATCTCGGTGAGACCAAAAAACGCCGCCGCGTCGAACCGCACCGGCCCACGCGTGAAACGGCCGCCGAACTTCACCAGCCCCCGCGTTTCGCTGCCCGGCAGCGGGCCCTCGCTTCGCAGGTTCACGCGGCCATTTACCTCGCCGACCAGTTCGGCCCTCTCCGTCACCGCACGCGCGAGCGAGAACCCATACGTGACGACGTCGTTCTGCCGCTGTCCGTTGGTCGGGTCGCCGAGGATGCCGCTGCCGATGTTGCCGACGATGCGGAGGGACCTGATGGTCTTGGCAATCAGGACCGACGCGTAGAAATCCGTCGTATCGAGGCCGAGGCCGGTTTCATTCCTCGCGTTGGGCAGCTTCGTCACGAAGCGGAACCCGAAGGAAGGCCTCGCGTCCCCTTCCGGCGCCAGGCGGATTTTCGTGCCGATGACGATGTCGCTGATGTCGTGGGTCGAGTCGCCGGTCACGGTCAGCAGAGATGAAAGCGGCGCCGGTTTCATGCTCGTGATCGCCAGGTGGTTGTAGAGACCTCCGTCGATCTGGATTTCCGCAATCGAGCTGATGCCTATGCTGAGGCCCAGCGTGGGCACGCTGGTGAGGTTCCCCGTCAGGCCCGACACGGTGTAGTCGACGTCGTGCGCGTAGTCGAGGCCACCCTCGAAGAGGACGCGCCCCGCGCCGATGGACTCCGGATCCTCCGTCGTCAGCGGCCGCTGCTGGGCCGAGGCGGCATCAGCGCAGAGGAGAAGCAGGATGGCCGCGATGAGACCGCGAGACGTCATCGGCCTCAGGTCAGAACGGGACGCAGCCGCAGCGGCTCCGACAGCGAAAGGCTTTCGGCGACCTCCGCGCGGAGTTCGGCCGGCGGGTTGAGCCGCCTGTCGAGCAGGTGACGCGGCGCGACGTTGCCGAGGGCCTTGAGCATGGACTGCTTGACGCCCGGATGTTCGACTTCGAGATCCATCAGCAGGCGCTTGATGCGCTGCCGCTGCAGGCTGAGGTCGCCGCACGCGGGGCAGCAGCAGCCGATGATCGGCAGCTCGCTTTCCTTCGCATACGCGCGCGCCTCCTCTTCTCCGATGTAGACGAGCGGGCGAATGACCACGTGGGCGCCGTTGTCCGAGACGAGCTTGGCCGGCATGGCTTTCAGCGCGCCGGCGAAGAACAGGTTGAGGAGCAGCGTCTCGATGAAGTCGTCCAGGTGGTGTCCGAGCGCGATTTTGGTCGCGCCAACCTCGTCCGCGATCCGGTACAGAACGCCTCGCCGCAGCCGCGCGCACAGCGAGCACGGGGTCTTGTCGTCGTCCAGGACATCCTCGATGATTTCGCCGATGCCGGTGTGTTCGATGCGGTATTCCCAGCCGCGCTCTTCGCACGTGCGCGCGATGACGTCGTGCTTGTAGTCCTTGTAACCGGAGTCCACGTTGACCGCGATCAACGAGAACCGGATCGGTGCCCGCTGGCGCAGAACGTCGAGCACCTGGAGCAGCGCCCAGCTATCCTTCCCGCCGGAGAGCCCGACCATGATGCGGTCGCCGTCCTCGATCATCTGGTAGTCGGCGATCGCCTTGGTCGTCCGCTTGGCAAGCCGCGACTCGATCTCGCTTCGATACGCCATCGGCTGATTCTAGCAGGGTGGTGAGAAGGCCGCGGTCGAGGCGAGCTAGACGATGACCAGCCGTTTCACGGCGTCCGGCCACGTCATGGCCGCCACCTGCGCGGCGGCGCCCCGTCCGAGTCGTTCGGCCAGACCCCGATCGTCCATCACGCGGGCGAGCGCCGTCGCCAGGCCGGCCGGCGTTGGCGCGCTGACAAGCCCCGTCTCGCCGTCGCGCACGAGCTCCGTCGGGCCGCCGCTGTCGGTGCACGTCAACACGGCCCTGCCCGAGGCAAATGCCTCGGTCGTCACGAAGCCGTAGTCCTCGCCAACAGGCGTGAAGCACACGGCACGGCACCGGCCGAGGTGAAGGGTCAGCGCTTCCTCGTCCAGGCGGCCGGCGAACTGCACCCGGTTGGCAACCCCCAGGTTCGCCGCCATCGCCTGGAGATCCGCAAGGCACTCCCCTTCGCCGGCGATCACCGCCCGGACGTGCTTCGCAACCGGCTCAGCGAGTGCCCGAATCAGGAGATCGACGCGCTTGGTGCGCGTCAAGCGGGACACGGCGAAGATGTAGTCGCCGTACGCCTCGCATCGATACGCACGGGGCGGAGGCGGCGGCCACAGCACGTCGGCGCGGATACCCAGGTCGTCCAGCAGCCGGCGCTGGATGGTTCGCGACTGCGCGACGACGCGGCCGGCACGGTGCCGCAGCAGCCACCAGTCGGCGGCGTGGATGAGCGATCGGCGGACGCGTTCCTTCATTCGTGCTCGGGCCGAGATCGAAGCCGCGAAGGCCGGCCACAAATCGTAGTATTCCCGCATCGTGTGGTTGAGCCAGCAGACGTGGGCAGGGTGGCGGACCGCGTAGCTTGGGTACCGAAGTGAAATCACCTGGTCGGCTGGGGGAAGGTCCGCCGACCAGTTGCTGCGATACGTCGCGAACGTGCGGCCGAAACCGTAGTCGGGGGTCACGACCAGATGCGCGATGTGTCCCTGCTCGCGCGCGGCGGTGACAAGCGATCGGGCGATGACGAGATGCCCACCTTCGACGCCTGCTGGACTCGAGGTAACGACGGCGAGGACGGCCATCGAACCCTACAAGGCCTCGACGCGTCGGCAACAGAGAACAGCTTGGTGTTCTTCGTGGCCTTCGTGGTTCATTGAATCTCGCTACGTGGTGGTTCGGGACGAGACAACCCGCGCAGGCACGCCGACAGCCACGGCCCGGTCCGGGACGGCTTCGCGGACGACGGCGCCGGCGCCGATCACCGCGTGGCTGCCGATCGTCACCCCGTCGAGCACCTTGGCGCCCGCGCCCAGCCACGCGCCGTCGCCAATGATCACGCCCGAAGACGTGCGCGACTGGTCCAGCACGGACCTGGCGGGATCCGAGAAGTCGTGGTCGCCGCCGATCACGTATGCATAGGCGGCCATCAGAACCCCGGCGCCAATCGTCACGCTGCTGGCGGAAAACACCTCGCAGTTGAACCCGATGTTGGCGCCATCCTTCAGCTCGATGTTGCCGTCCTTGCACGACAGGATACTGTTGCGCCCGACGAACACGCCGTCGCCGATCCGGATTCCCTGGTTCGACTCCCCTTTTGCGTCGAGCAGGCAGTTGTCGTCGATGACCACGTTGCTGCCGATGTGAATCTTGTGCGGATGGCGAAGCACGACGTTCTGGCCGAAGACCACGTTACGGCCGCACCCGCCGAGGAGCCAGGGGTAAAGCTGTTTCCGCAGGACGAGACCCAGGGCGCCGGCGCGCGCCTGTGCGAGCGCGACCACGAATTCGTATTGCAGCAGCGCCCCGAGGCCGCTGCGCCCCACCACGAGGCTGGCGTACTTGTCCCGTGCGGAGCGGGACGAGAAGAGCTCGTCCTGAATCCTAGAGCCAGGCATGTTCACGGTACCAGGTCAACGTTCGCGCGATGCCTTCCCGAAGGCCGACGCGCGGGGTATACCCAATCTCGGCGCGTGCCCGCGTGATGTCGAACGCGCGGCTCTTGGTGAAGAAGTCGACGCGGCGCCGGTAGATCGGCGGCTCGATGCCCAACGGCACGCAGATCGCCTCGCAGACCGCGCCGGCCATCCAGAACGGCCAGACCGGCAGGTGGACGGACGGCGGGCGCACACCTGCCGCTTCGGCGATCATTTTCATGACGTCCGCCAGCGTGGTGACGTCAGCCCCGGCAAGGATGAACGTGCGGCCTGCCGCCGCGGGATGCTCGCCGCAGAGACGGAAGCCTTCGACCAGATCGTCAATGTAGGTGAGATGGTAGTAGATCTGCCCGCTTCCGAGGATCGGGAACCCGCGCACGACGTTCTTGAACAGCTTGAGCAGGCGTCGATCGCCGGGACCGTAGATGCCGCTGGGGCGCACGATCGTCAGCTCGATGCCGCTCCGACCCGCGGTCTCCCGCGCCAGTTGCTCTCCTTCGAGCTTCGTCACCTGGTAGATGTCGCCCGGCTTCAGCGGTGCGTCCTCGTTGGCGGGCGGATGCTCCACGTCGCCGTGTACGCCGACCGTGCTGCAATGAACGACGCGCCGGACGCCGGCGGCCGACGCGGCTTCGACGAGTCGACCGACCGCCGTCCGGTTGATGGCCCGGTATTCCTCGGCTGGAACGCCGGCCGAACGATAAATCGCGGCGATGTTGTACACGACGTCGACGCCCTGCACCGCTGACCGGAGGGCCGACGCGTCCCTGAGATCGCCGGCCACGAGTTCCAGGCCGGCATCCCCGAGGGCTGTGGCGCGGGCCGGATCGCGCACGAGAACACGCACCGGACCGGCCTTGGCGAGGGCCCGGGCAAGATGCCCGCCCGTGAAGCCTGTTGCGCCCGTGACTAAGACCGTAACGGCTCCGCGGACCGCGCCTGCTCCGCCGACTGCACCCGCTCCGCGCAGACCGTGACCGGCGACCCCAGCAGCCGCAATAGTCCGAGGCGATCGAGCAGGCGTTCCGAGCGGGTCGTGAACCGACGCGATCCGATCATCTTGTGCAGTTGAATCGGCAGGACGAACTGCCGGTGGACCGACCGCACGCGGAACCCCGCATCGGCCAGCGCGGCGCTCATCGTGCGCTCACGAAACACCCGGTAGGCCTCAGTCCGGCCGCCGACGGCGCTGAAGAGGCGGCGGGCGGTGGACTGCACGAGCGCGGCGCTCACCGCGGCCGGGTAATCGAAGATCACGAGGCGGTTCGCGACGCGGCAGAGTTCGCTCAGCGACTGGCGCCAGCCCGGCGTGTGCATGAGCACCCGCAGGCACACCACCACGTCGAACGAACGGTCCTTGAACTCGAGACGATGGACGTCGCCGCGGAGGAAATTGACCTTCACCATCTGCGCGGCCGCGCGCTTGCGCGCTTCCTCGAGCATCTCTTCGGACGCATCGATGGCCGTGACGCGCGCGGCGCCGCGTGCGAGCAGGAGCGCCGCCCGTCCGGTGCCCGTTCCCACGTCCAGGATCGTCCGATCCTTGATGCGTCCGATCATGTTCGCCAGCACGCGCGCCTGTTCGGCGGCGACCATCTGGCCGATGGGTCCGCCGAACCGGCGTTCCTCGAACGTGCGCGCCATCGCCGGATCGGCGTAGTAGTCGTAGCTGTAGTGATCGCGCGCGGCGTCTCCGGCAGGCCCGGTCGGCCCGGTTGGGCCTGTCACGCCAGGTCCTTCGCCACCGCAGTCGGACCGGTTGGGGCGACGAGGGCCGAACAGGCGCGCCGCGTCCGTTCGAGGTAGGCGTCGTAGCTGTATTTGGTCGCCGCCAGACGCTGCGCCGCGGCCCCGATCGCCGCCGCCCGGACGGGATCGTTCAGGGCCGCCAGGATGCCATCGGCATATGCCTGCGTCGACGTGTCCGTCAGCACCGCCGTGTCGTCGTCCAGCACCTGCGTATGCGTCAGCAGGCGGGTCGCGACGATCGGCTTGCCCGAGCGGAGGTACTGGTAGATCTTCAGCGGTGTGTTGGTTCCCCGGGATCGCGGCGACACGAGGACGTCTGCGGCCAGCAGATACGCGGGGATCTCGCCGGCCGGCCGTTCTCCGGCAAACACTGTGACCTCGCCAACGCCCGCCGCCCTGGCCTGTTCGCGGGCGGCCGCCACCTGGTCGGGCTTGCCGCCGGCCAGCACCAATCGCGCGTCCGGGCGTGATCGCTGGACGAGGGACATCGCGTCGAACAGGAGGTCGAGCCCCTGGTAGGCCTCGAACGTGCCTGTGTACAGCACGAGCGGGGTTCGTTCGCCAAGCCCGAGTGTTCGACGGACGCCGGCGGCGGCGTCAGGCGTCGCCTGGTCTTCCGCCGAGCCCGGTGCGTTTTCAATGAGCACCGTGTGCGCGGCGGCGTCGATGCCGCGTACGGTTTCCTCGAGTGACGGGCAGATCACGATGACGACACGGGACCGTCGAATCATCAGGCGCTCGAGCGCAAGGAAGACGCTTCGAATGGCCCGCGAGCTCGTGAACGCGAAATTGGTGAGCTGCTGAGGCAGGCTCGAGTGCATGTCGTAGACATGCGGCACGCGCAGCACCGCGGCGAGAAGGACGCCGA
The DNA here is from genome assembly GCA_963729215.1 of uncultured Acidobacteriota bacterium. Lineage (GTDB taxonomy): Bacteria > Acidobacteriota > Vicinamibacteria > Vicinamibacterales > CAVVIG01 > CAVQJU01. The sequence goes on from CAVSND010000028.1 coordinate 230,428, forward strand.
TGACGCCGCCCTCTTCGTGCGAGTGCACGGCGTCGTAGCGATCGGACATCGCGCGGCGAACGGCCGTCAGCGTCAGCAGCGCGTCGAGCGGAATCTTCGCGAGCGACGGACCGATCTTCACGCGCGTGAGGAACGGCACGCGCCAGCTGCGGAACACACGGAGGCCGGGCAGCGTCACATCCTGGCCGAACGGATAGGTGACGAGATCGACGGTGTGGCCGAGATCGGTCAGCGCACGGATGCGGTGGAACTCGCTGAACGGCGTCCCCCGCGGCTCGAAGAAGGGCTGGGGCGCGATCATCAAGATGCGCACGGTTCCGGTGATTTTCTCACGAAACCGTAGTACAGTAACGCCTTCCGTTCGCCACAGAATGCCCCCGGAACAACCAAAGACGTCCGCCCCCCGCCGCTACGCTGTCACGGCCCTCAAGCTCGCGGTGAGCATCGCGCTGCTGTCGTTTCTGCTGTCACGCATCGACATCGCCCGGCTGTGGGCGAATGCGCGCCAGGCGTCGATTCCATGGCTGGCCATCGCCCTGTCCGTGTATCTGTGCACGGTGCTCTGCAGCGTGTGGCGGTGGTGGCTGCTGCTCGAGGCGCAGCACGTGTCGGTGCCTCCTCGCCAGCTCTTCAACTCGTATCTCGTGGCGCTCTTCTTCAACAACCTGCTCCCGAGCAATATTGGCGGGGACGTCGTGCGGATCAGCGATACGGCGAAGGTCACGCGATCCAAGACACTGGCGACCACGGTGATCCTGCTCGACCGCGTCATGGGCGTGATGGCCCTCGTGCTGGTTGCGGCCTGCGGGGCGACGCTCGTCGCCACCAAGGGGGCCGCCGGGCACGCCGCTCTCCGTTTATGGCCGACGTGGTTCTGGGCGAACCTGCCCTCCTGGTTCTGGGCGGTCTTCGTGGTGGGCGCCGCGGCAGCCACCCCGGCCCTCTTCGCGCCGGCCGGCGTGGGACGCCTGCTGCAGCCGTTGACCGTGATTCACCCCGAATGGGTGGGCACGCGCATCGCGAAAGTCACGAGCGCGCTCGAGCGGTTCGGAAAGCATCCCGGCTCGCTGGCCAGTTGCTTCGGCGGCGCGGTGTTCGTGCAGATGGCGACGGTCGGGTTCTACGTGGCGGTCGCGCACGCGCTCCACGTGCGCGTCGGCGCATCCGATCTTGCCGTGATCGTGCCCGTCTCGGCCGTCGTGCAGATGCTGCCGGTCTCGTTCGGGGGATTGGGTGTGCGGGAAGGGGCGTTTTCGGTCTACTTCGCCGGCATCGGGTCGTCGCCCGAGTCAGCGCTGCTGCTCTCGCTGACCGCCACCGCGCTGATCATGCTGTTCTCGCTGAGCGGCATCGTCACCTACGTCGGTCGCGGCAAGTCGTGGTCGCCGGATCCGACGTAGTGCATCACGGCGGGCTCCCAGCCCCGTCTAGTCAACTGCTTCGCGGATCTCGCGGATGACGTAGGTCGGCTTGTTCTGGGACTCATGGTAGGTCCGCGCCTGCAGTTCGGCCAGCAATCCCAACGTCACAAGCTGGAATCCCGTGAAAATCAGCAGGATGCCGAGCAGCAGCAACGGCATACGTTGCGAGAGCGAGGCCAGCTCGCGCAGCCTCAGGAACGCAAGCCACGCGCAGATCAGGACACCGCCGAGGCCCATGCCGAATCCGATGAGCCCGAAAATCTGCAGCGGCCTCGTCGAATAGCTGAGGAGGAACTTCACCGTCAACAGGTCCAGGACCACGCGCATCGTCCGCGAGATTCCGTATTTCGACTCGCCGTATTTCCGCGCCCGGTGATTGACCTCGACTTCCTTGATGGCCACACCCTGCTCGCTCGCGATCGCCGGCAGAAAGCGATGCATCTCTCCGTAGAGCTTCAGCGGCTTGATGACTTCCGCGCGAAACACCTTGAGCGAACACCCGTAGTCGTGCAGCCGCACACGCGTGACGGTCGAGATCAGCCGGTTGGCGAGGTTGGACGGCAGGCGCCGCGACAGCGTGTCCTGGCGATTCTTCCGCCACCCGCAGACGATGTCGTAGCCCTTTTCGATCCAGTCGATCATGGCGGGGATGTCGCGGGGATCGTTCTGCAGGTCGCCGTCAGACGTCGCGATGAGCCGTCCGCGCGCGTGCGCGAAACCCGCCGCGAAGGCGGCCGTCTGCCCGAAGTTGCGGCGGAACCGAATCACCCGCAGCCGGGCATCACCGGTCTGCAGCCTGGCCAGGATCTCGAAGCTTTCGTCGGTGCTGCCGTCGTCCACCACGATGATCTCGAAGGAGCCGCCCCATCCGGTCAGCGTCCTGGTCAATTCGCCGACCAGTTCGCCGATCGCCGGGGCCTCGTTGCGAATCGGAATCACGACGGAGAGATCGATCGCCATCGGGGTCATCTGGATGCGGGGCTATTGTAGTTTATCGACGGCCGGCGGCCGCGATCGCGAAAGCCGCAGATAGACCAGAAAGCCCGCCGCGATGATGATGACGGCGGCCAGGGCGATGGTGGTGCCGTTTTGCCGGATGAACGCGATGGCGCGCTCGCCATACCAGAGCGCGAGCAGGCCCTCGACCGTGTAGCGCAAGCCGCGACCGATCAGGATTGCCGTGCTGAACCGAGCGACGCTGATGTCCGCGACTCCGGCGAGGAGCACGAAGATCTTGAAGGGCGCCGGCGGCGGCAGGATCGAGGGAATCAGGACGGCCATGATGCCGTGGCGCCTGAAGGCCTCGAGCGCCCGTTCGACGTTGGTGGACCCGAAACGACGGTGGACGAACCCGGCGCCGCCCTTCTTGCCGATGCCGTACAGCAGCAGGCACCCGAGCAGCGACCCGAGGGTGGCGCTGACGACGTAGATGACGATTCGCGACTTGTTGTTCGTCACCATCCAGATGACGAGGAGATCGGCGACCTCCGGCAGCGACAGGATCGAAGAATCAAGAAAAGCCACGAGGAAGATGCCCGGCGCGCCGAGCGCCATCGCGAGCATCTGGACCCTCTCAACGAATCTGCCCATAGAATAAACGGGTGATTGTACCATCGCGCGCCCGCGCGGTTGCCGGCGGCGTCTTTGCGGCGGCGCTCGCGGGCGGGGCGGCGGCCGGGGTCTTCTACCACCGCCTCGGCCTGACGCTCAGCCACTACGATGCGCGCGGACATCTGATCGTCGCCCGCCGCATCGTCGACAGCATCACGCCGGGCTGGCAGCAGATCGGGGCCGTCTGGCTGCCCCTGCCCCACCTGCTGAATGCGATTCCGGTCCAGATCGACGCCTTCTACCGTTCGGGCGCATCGGCTGTCGCTATTTCGATCGTGTCGTACGCCCTGGCCGCCGCGGCGATTGCGTGGATCGTTCTGTCGTTGACCGCATCAGTCCCCGCCGCTCTCGCCGCCGCGCTCGTCTTTGCGCTGAACGCGAACGTCGTCTATCTGCAGGCGACGCCGATGACCGAACCGCTCCTGCTCGGCCTGACGGTGCTGGGCGTCGCGATGCTGCTGGAATGGACGGCAAACGGCCGGCCGGCGGTATCCGAGGACAACTCGCGTCCGGTCGGCGTCGTCCTGGCTCTGGCCTGCCTGACGCGGTACGAGGCGTGGCCGGTGACGTACGCGGCGCTTGCGGCTGCCGTGTGGGCGCTCTGGCGAGGTGGTGAGCCCTTGCGCCAGGCGTGCCGGCGTGTCGGGAGTATCGCCGCCTATCCGTCCGTTGCGCTGCTCGCATTCGCGGTGTTCAGCCGGGTGGTCGTCGGCCGATGGTTTGTTTCCAGCGATTTTTTCGTGCCGGAGAACAAGGCGCTGGGCCTTCCGATGGCCGCAGCCGGCGAAATCGTCTGGGGCGTTACGGAGTTGAGCGGCCGGCTCATCGTCGGGGCAGCCATCGCCGGCGCCCTGCTGCTGATCGTGTTTGGTGTGGCCGCCCGCGGCCGCGCGCGGTTTCTGATCCCCGTCGCGCTCTGCGCAACGGCCGCCGTGCCGTGGTCGGCGTTTCTCGACGGACACCCTTTCCGCATTCGCTACATGATCCCGCTGATCGCGTTCGAGGCCGTCGCGGCAGGGGCGCTCGCCGGCCTGACAAGCGGGTTGTTACGCCGCGGCCATGCGCTCGGACGGGTCGCCGACGTCGCGCTGGCCGCGCTGCTCGCCGGTGTCGCCGCGTTCACGCTCCGTCCGCTCGATACCTCGGCGCCGATGGTGGTCGAAGCGCAGTGGGACCGGCCCAACGCGCCCGTCCGTCACGTGGTGACCAGTTGCCTGCGCGCGCGCTACGACGGCACGACGGTGATGGCCAGCATGGGATCCCTCGGGCACTACATGCAGGAGACGTCGCACGACGGGTTCAACCTCCGCGATTTTCTGCACGAAGGCAACGGCGATATCTGGCTGGCGGCGCTGAACGGTCCGAGGGCTTATGCAGGCTGGCTGCTGATCGAGGAGAAAGCCGAAGGCGGCGATCTCCTCGCGAAACGCGCGCGCGAGTACCCGCCTTTTCTTGACGGGTACTCGCGCATCTGTGAGGGCGCCGGCCTCGCGCTCTACGAGCGTCAGAACCGGATGTTGAATGTGAAGAGGTAGTTCATCCCGCCGAGGTCGATTTTGGTGCCGGCGAATTCCTGGTTTGTTGGCAGGTCCCCTTTCGCCGACTGCCACCGGGCTTCGAACCCCACCGCGGTCGGGCCGATTGGGACGCGCACACCGCCGAGGAGGACCGGGCCGACAGCGGTGCCGCTGCCCACGAACGTCCCGTTGAAGATTGCCAGAGTCGTGGGGTCGACGAACTGGCCGTACTCGCTGTAGCGCCAGCCGAATACCCCGATGCCGCCGCCGGCGTACGGTTGCACCGGCGCGTGGTGTCCGAGCGGCAGCACGCGGAACGTCGCCGTGAACGGCACGATGCGCAGCTTGAGATTCGCGCGCACCTCGCTGCCGTTGACGTTCACGTAATTGGAGTCGACCGCGGACACCGTCTCCTGAAAGTAGCCGAGACCGAGGCCGCCGTCGAAATAGTTATTGAGCCCGATCAGCCACTCGCCGCCGAACGTGAATCCATCGAAGTCCTTTATGCGGAACGAGAGAAACTGCTGGTTCTGCACCAGCACATCGTTGCTGATGCCGCCGGCGATGTCTCCCCGCGCGTCGGCGCTTGTCGGCTCAAAGCCGCCCATATAGAAATTGAACGATTGCTGGGCCGAAGCCGCGGGCGTGGCGATGAACCCCAGGATAATGCTCGCGACACCCACGCCCGTAATCACTGACAGCCATCGACGCATGACATCTCCTCGTTCGGAACAGATCCCACCGGACCAGTCCGCGCTGCAGACTCTGTAGCAGGAGAAATGCCATCCCGGCGTGCGGATTCAGGCGCAAAAAGACGCGGATCTGGATGAGGTCGGCGCCCGCGGTGTCTCTCGCGGGTAACATTGCCTCATCCGGGCGTCACCAGAAAACTACGGCTTACGGCTCCGGAATCCCCTGACCACGTCCAGCATCGCCTCGTGGAGAAGCCCGTTGCTGGCGAGCACATGACGGCCGCGCGATGCGAACGTGCTGCCGTCCATGTTCGTGATTCGGCCGCCAGCCTCGGCCACGATCAGCGCGCCGCCGGCGATGTCCCAGGGCTTGAGGTCGCTTTCCCAGAATCCGTCCATGCGGCCCGCGGCCACATAACAGAGGTCGATGGCCGCCGAGCCGAGGCGGCGGACCGCGCGCGCACGGCCCACGAACTCTCCGAAGAGGCCGACGATTTCCTCGATTCTCGCGTGCACGTCGTACGGAAAGCCGGTGACCAGCATCGCGTCGACCATCTGTGCCGTCGCGGAGACGTGCAGCGGCCGCCCGTTGAGGAACGCACCGCCGCCGCGCTCCGCGGTGAACAGTTCGCGGCGGTTCGGATCGTAAATGGCGGCGACTTCGGCGGCGCCATCGATCTCGAGCGCCAGCGACGAACAGAAGATCGGCAGCCCGTGCGCGAAATTGGTCGTGCCGTCAATCGGGTCGAATACCCAGCAGGGGCCGCGCGGCACGGCGGCGTCGCCACCGAACTCCTCGGCCAGCACCTGGTGATCGGGAAACCGTGCGGCCACCAGATCCCGGAACATGCGCTCGACCGCGACGTCCACGTCCGTGACGAGGTCGATCGTGCCCTTTTTGTCCACGCGCATGGCGCCGCCAAAGCGCTCCATCTGCAGAGCGCCGGCACGAACGACCGCCTCGATGGCCGTCGCGAGGAGAAGGGGATCGCGGGACAATTCAGGCGACGGAGTCGGTGGTGGGCTCGGGCGAGACGCGCTTCGTCATCATGATTTCCATGCCGCCCTCGGGCGCCCGACGCAGCTGGACCTGGTCCATGAAATTGCGGATCAGAAAGATCCCGCGGCCGCTGGCCTTCAGGAGGTTTTCGGGCGCCAGCGGGTCGGCGAGCTCCTCCGGATCAAACCCGGCGCCTTGATCGCGAACGCGAATCGTCAGCTCGGGAGTCGCTTCCGGCGCTGCTTCGAAATCGACAAACACGCGCTTGGACGCGTCGTTGCCGTTGCCGTGCTTGATCGCGTTGATCACCGACTCGCGCACCGCGACGCCGACCCAGTGGCGCGCGTCTTCGTCGAGGCCGATACTCCGCCCCATGTGCTCGCTGATTACCTGAACAAAGTCCAGCATTTCAAAGGCGCTGGTGAATTCGAGATGCACGTCATGGCGAAGGTTGAACGGCATGCGCCTAGTGGGGCCCGCCGACAGAATACCACCGCTTGCGCGCGGCCGCGCCGCGTGGCGTAAGATCAGCAGCGTGTCTACGCCTGCAACGGTCGATCCGGCCCGTCATGTCCGCGGCCGGCTTCGTGTTCCCGGTGACAAGTCCATTTCGCATCGCTATGCGCTCATCGCGGCACTGGCCAGCGGCGCGTCGCGCCTGACCAACTACTCCAGGGGTGCCGACTGCCTTTCCACCCTGGCCTGCCTGCGCGGTCTCGGCGTCGACGTCACGGACGACACCGACACCATCACTGTTATCGGACGAGGACTCGGCCGCCTGAGTTCACCCGCCGGGCCGCTCGACGCGGGCAATTCAGGCACGACGATGAGGCTGATGGCCGGAGTGCTGGCCGGCAATCCGTTTACCTCGATCCTGGGGGGAGATGCCTCCCTTTCGCGCCGCCCCATGCGCCGGGTCATCGAGCCGCTGGGCCGGATGGGCGCCAGGATCGACGCGCCCGGCGAACACCCGCCCCTCACGATTCACGGAGCCGCCCTGCACGCCATTACACACACCCCGAACGTCCCGAGCGCCCAGGTGAAGAGCGCCGTGATCCTGGCGGGCCTCCACGCTACGGGCACGACCACCGTCGTCGAGCCGGCACGGACGCGCGACCACACCGAACGCGCGCTGCTGGCTTTTGGCGGTCAGGTCGACGTCGACCCGACTGGGACCCGCGTGGCCGTCGCCGGAGGCCAGGGGCTGACCGGGCAGACCCTCGCGGTGCCTGGCGACTTCTCGTCGGCGGCGTTCTGGATGGTCGCCGCCGCGGCATGCCCCGGCTCGCGCGTCGAGATCGAAGACGTCGGTCTGAACCCGACCCGCACGGATTTGATTGGCGTGCTTCGCCGATTCGGCGCCCGGGTGGAGTTTCATCAGACCTCAGTTGCCGCCGGCGAACCCAGCGGTACGATCATCGTCGAAGGCGACCGCCTCGGCCGCGTCGAGATTGCGCCGGAGGAGGTACCGGGGCTCATCGATGAGCTGCCGGCCATTGCCGCGCTGGCCGGCCACGGCGGCGAAGTGAGCGTGCGGGGAGCCCGGGAGCTTCGCGTCAAGGAGAGCGACCGCATCGCAGTCCTCGTCGCCGGGTTTCGCGCACTCGGTATCCCGGCTGACGAGCGCGAGGACGGCTTCGTCGTCGGCGAGGCCGGGAAGGCGACGACTGGCGCCGGGCAGGCAGACGCGCATGGCGACCACCGGATGGCGATGGCCTTCGCCATTGCCGCCCTGGCAGGCGGGTCGCCGTCGCGTATCCTCGGCGCAGATTCCGTCGCCATCTCTTATCCGGGCTTTTTCGAGACGCTGGCCCGGCTCGTCGCGTGAAGGCCGACAAGGCGTATCTGGTCGGGTTCATGGGGGCCGGCAAGACGAGCGTGGGGCGCGCCCTTGCCAGGCGCCTCGACTGGCAGCTGGTCGACATCGACGAGCTCATCGAGCAGCGCGAGCGTCTGCCGGTGTCTGAAATCTTCGCGCGCCACGGCGAGCCGTACTTCAGGGCCGCCGAACGCGACGTGCTGACCACCCAGTTGACGACCCGTCACGCCGTTGTGGCCACGGGCGGCGGGACGTTCGTGGATCCGCTCAACCGGGCTGCCATCAACCACGATGGCGTGTCGGTCTGGCTCGATGCGCCCCTCGAACGGCTTATTGCGCGTATACCAGCAGACGGACGCCGGCCGCTTGCCGCCGATCGCGTCGCGCTGGAGCGTCTCTACCATGCGCGGCGCGCGGCGTACGAGCACGCGCACCTGCGTCTGGACGCTGGCCGAGCCAGCGTCGATGCACTCGTCGAGCAGTTGGTCGACTGGCTGCAGGCATAGCAGAATACCTGGCGACACTGATCGCGATGCGCTATCTCGTCCTTACCGATCTTCACTCGAACCTCGAAGCGCTCGAGGCCTGCCTGGCTGATGCCGCCGGGCGGACGTACGATCGTGCGCTCGTGCTCGGGGATCTGGTCGGCTATTGCGCGGACCCCAACGGGGTCGTCGAGCGCGTGCAGGCTCTCGCTCCGGCCGCCATCGTCCGCGGGAACCACGACAAGGTCGCCTGCGGCCTCGAACTCGCCGATGGCTTCAACGCCGTGGCGAAGCGCGCCGCGCACTGGACGCACGATACGCTCACGCCCGCGAACCGCGCGTGGCTGGCGGCGCTGCCGCGCGGACCGGTCATCGTGGACGAGCTGGTGGAAATCTGCCACGGCTCACCGTTCGACGAGGACGCCTACATCTTCGACGAGCTCGACGCCGTGCGCGCGCTCAAGACGTCACAGCGGCCGATTTGTCTCTTTGGCCATACGCACTGGCCGGTCACGTTCGAGCTCAACGGAGGACGCGTCGAGACCATCGGCGCGTCTGAAGGATGGATCGACCGCCTGACCCTGCGGGCGGAGTCGAAGTACATGCTCGAATCCGGGATCGGTCGGGCAACCGCGCGACGGCGATCCCCGCGCCGCCTACGCCATCGTCGACACGGCCACGATGACGGCCGATCTGATTCGAGTGGGCTACCCCATCGAGACGACGCAGGCGAAGGTGATCAAGGCAGGCCTGCCGGATGTCCTCGCCCAGAGGCTCGCAGTCGGACGGTAAAATCATCTGGTCATCTGGTCATTTAGTCATCTCGTCATCGTTGAGACATTGGAAGATGTTCAAATTGCCAACTCTCCCAACGATGACCAGATGACGAGATGACCAAATGACCAGATTCGTATTAGCTCCGCCGGGCCGCTTTCTCCTCGCGCCGTCGCAATTCCGCGGCATACGCATCCCGTGCGGCGCGCGATCCGAGGATCCATCCGATCACGATCCCTGCGAGGAGGACGGACGGGATGAAGATGAAGTGACCAGCTGTCACTTGGCGTGGCCTCCGGCACCGGCTCCCTGCCGGCGCTCGAGCGCCTGCATGTCGGCTTCGACCTTCCCGATGCGCCGCCAGATCGTCCAGAGGTAGAACACCATCAGCAGCAGGAAGAACGCATAGGCGGCGACGACCAGCGGCGCGGCGGGGATCTGCTCGCTGATCGGCCCGGTCACCGGCACGAAACCATCCTGCGCGGGCTGGGGCTGCGACGCCATCGCGGTCGCGGCGGTGAACACCGCCGGAACCATTGCCGCCAACGTGACTCGGATTCGACGAATCATTCTCACTCCTCCGCCGCCAGGTAGGCGCGGTCCAGCTCGGCCCGCAGATATTCCAGCTGCACGCGCGCGGCGAGCATCACGACAAACAGCACGAGAAACGCAGCCGTGCAGAACCAGACAAGATTCCACGCGGCAGGAAACTTGTCGCCCAGCGTCTTCATGACGGTCGTCTGCGGATGAACCGTGCGCCACCAATCCACCGATTTGTAGATGAACGGCGCCGTCGCCGCGCCGAAGATGCCCATGGCCGCGGCGAGTTTCTCGGCGCCAGGACCGCCGTACTTGCGCACCAGCAGGTATCCGAGGAACACCATCTCGAGCATGAACGCCATCGTCAGGCGCGCGTCCCACTGCCACCACACGCCCCAGGCTTTGCGTCCCCAGAGCGATCCGCTGACCAGGCCGAACGTGCAGAAGACCGTCGTGAGCTCGGCCGACGCCACGGCGTAATGGTCGGCGACCGCCGTACCCTTGAAGAGATAAATCGCGCTGGCGACGCCGCACACGGCGACCGACGCCGTGACGGCCATCCACGTCGCGAAATGGAAGTAGAAGATCTTCTGGACGAGCAGCATCGTGGACTCGTACGGAACCCTTGCGATGCCCACCGGCGCGTACGCGAACATCGCCGCGGCGACGACGGCCAATGGCACGAACAGTTTTCGCATATGTCTTTTCCCGCCTATCCCGCCCATCCTGCCGGTTTAGCCCTCTTCGGCCCGCCGTCCAGCCCTTACTCCGTCATGAGCGGCTCGAACGTCCACAATGCCAGGGTCACGAACACAACATCGAAGCCCGTCAGCAGGCCGATCCACAACGTGGCGATCGCCTCATCCGGTGGCGCCTGCACGAGCGCCGACGTTCCGCGAACGCCCGCTATGATGACGGGAACCGTGATCGGATACAACAGGATCGGCAGCAGGACGTCGCGCGTGCGCGTGCGGACGAGCATCGCCGCAAAGAGCGTCCCGACCGACGCGAACCCGACTGTACCGAGCACGAGGAGCGCCGTGAGCAGCAACGGCCGCGCGAACAGCGGCGCGCGAAACAGGAACGCCACGAGCGGCAGCAGAACGGCCTCGGTGGCGAGCATCAGCAGCACCATGCCGAGCAGCTTGCCGACGTAGATGGCCGGCCGTGAGGCCGGCGCCATGAGCAGCGCGCGGAGGGTTTCGCCGTATCGTTCGCGTTCGAACGTGCGCCCGAGCGCAAGCGTTCCCGAGAACGTCAGCGCGATCCAGAGGATGCCCGACGCGGCATCTTCAGCGGGCACACCCTCTTTCACGAACGCCACCGAGAAGATCAGAAGACAGGAGATGGCGAAGAAGAGCGTGGTGTACAGAATCTCGCGGCTCCTCGCCTCGATGGCCAGGTCTTTCTTCAGCACGAGAATCGCCACTTTGAAAAACATGGAGCGTCAGTGGCCGATCAGCGCGCGGTAGCGCGCGCGCAGGCCGTCGCCGGCCGGCTCGTCCTTGACCAGGCGTCCACCGCGCACAACGGCCACGCGGCTGACGAGGCCATCGGCCAGATCGAGATCGTGCGTGGCCATGACGACAATCGCGCCCGCCGCCGCAAGCTGCCGGAGCCTGGCGGTGACAACCTGCGTGGCCGCATCGTCGAGCCCGGTAAACGGCTCGTCCATCAAGACGAGCCGGGGCTCGTGCAGCAGCGCGCGCTCGAGGGCGAGCCGCTGGCGCATCCCGCGCGAGAACCCCGACACGTCATCGTCGGCCCGATCGGCCAGCCCCGCCGCGTCCAGGGCGCGATCGACTGTGTCACGGGGTTCAAGCCCGTGGAGCCGCGCAAAAAACGCAAGATTCTGCCGGGCGGACAGTTCAGGGTAAAGATGAAGTTCGTGTGCGAGCAGGCCGATGGTTCGCCGCAGCGATGCGCCGAGCACTCGTGACGTCGCTCCACCGTACGTCACGCTGCCCGAGGTGGGTGCCACCAGCGTGGCAAGCATGCCGATGAGCGTGGACTTGCCGGCGCCGTTGGGCCCCAGCAGGCCGAGGATTTCCCCGGCACGGACGGTGAGTGAAATCTGGGAGACAGCGCGCCGCCTGCCGAAGTGCCGCGACACATCGACCAGGCGAACTTCGTCGAACTGGATCATCAGGCGGCGACGTCCACCGGGCCGTCCGGGTCGTCGAGCGCGCTGAACACGCTCTCGAGGGACGTGACGAGATCTTCACGCCGCGAGGTGTACCGGGCTCGATCGACACGGCCGTTCCGCTGATCCTGTTCGAGCCGCACGAGCTCGGACAGCAGCTTCTCGCGCCGCGCGATGAGCCGCGCGCGCTCGCCTTCCCTTGCGGCCGGGTCTTTTGAACGCCCCGCTGCCCAGACGCCGCCGATCACGACGATCCCGGCCAGCGACAACGCAATCCACCGCGGCGCCAGGTTCTGGTGAGGCAGATTGAGGAGGGTCAGCGAGATCGGCTTGCCGGCTGCGACGGGTCCGCCCATGGCGCCGATGATCACCTGGCCTTCGTTCGGGATGTCCTGCTGCCGATCGATCTGCGCCGAGGCGAGCTTGGTGTCGCCGACTTTCTTCACCAAGACCGCCAGCCGTTCGAGGGGGACCGGAAACGACTGGACGATATCGAGCGAGGCCGATCCGACGGGCACCTGGCACGCCACCTGGACCGCGGTCCGTCCGGGCGGAAATGGTCCGTTGACGGTGACGTGTGATCCATTCGTCTTCGCCAGCGGCGAGGAGCCGTCCATGAGCGTCGTGCCCTGCGCGCCGGCCGGCATGTCGAAGCGGAACGGCGTGGCCGGCGTGACCGGAGAACTGGAGTTGTTCACGATGTCGAGCAGGTAGTACACGTCCACCACTTCGTCGCCAGGTTCGAGGACGAGACGCGTTTCGCCCCCAAGAGCGACCTGGCCCGTGACGGCTGGCGCGCTGTTCTTCTGTGCAGCGGCTTTGTCGGTGGCCACCAGCATCAGGCGAATACCGCCCTGGGACGGCGCGGGAAACTCCTGCGACTCGAGCCGCTCCCCGTCCACGACGGCCACGGCTTTCACCGGCGACCCGGCCGGCAGCTTGTCGAACTGTGCGCGCCCGGCTTCGTCTGTCTTGACCGTGAGCACGCGGCCGTTGCCGAAGTGCAGTTCCACCGGATGATCCGCGATGTTGTTCGACAGCTGACCACGGATCAGGCGCACCGACACGCTCCCTGACGGCAGATCGTCGACAGGACGCGGAATGCCCGCCATCTGTTTGGGGTCGGGCATCTGGAACTGGGCAAAGGCGGAACCACAAAGCACACCAAGTCCACAAAGGGTGCCCAGAGAGGATTGCGTTAGCCTTCGTGATCTTCGTGAGCTTTGTGGTTCCCATTTTCAGAGTTTCGTTCCGCAGTTCTTGCAGAACTTGGCGTCGGCATCGCGCGCGGTGCCGCAGGCCGCACAGAAACGCGCGGCGCGTTCCGACACGCGGCCTCAGCCTCCGTGGTCCCGAGCCGCTTCGCCAGTTCCTGTTCGATCTGCTCGCGGTATCCGGCGCCGGCATCGAGCTGGCGCATCAGGCGCGCGGCCCGTGCCCGAAGACGGCCCGACATCTCCTGCCAGTCCGACTCGGAGAGCTTCCCCATCGCCCGGTCGAACTCCAGTTCCTTGATCGCCCGCAGAGCCAGCAGCTTCTCGCGCTCGAGCGCCACGCGTGTGCGCTGCCCGACCATCGTGGTCCGATCGTCGTGGTCGGACACAAGCGGCCGGATCGCCCGCACGACGGCGAGGCCGAGCAGCCCGGTCGCGGCCATGAGCACGGAGATGAGGAGAATCGGCAGGTAGCCCTGGCCGCGCGCGAGGAACGTCGCGGCGGTGGCGCAGCCGAGCGCGGCCAGCACGAAGAACTGCCAGGGCTGGAGACCGTTTTGCGCGGTATCCGGCGTGAGCCGGACATCCGACCGAAGACGGACGCTGCGATTGGTGCTAGTCGAGGTTTCTGAGCTCATCGTCGAGACGTTCGGCAAGATCAGCGTCCATCGGGGCGGCCGTTGCCGGCGTCGGTTCGTTGCGGCGGGTCCACTTCATGGCCGTGAACGCAATCAGGATGGCGCCGGTCGCGCCCGCCAGGTACGGAAACAACCAGGCCAGGCGGTTGAAGCCCTTGTCGATCGGTGCGCCGAGCACTTCCTCGCTGTGCTTCGCGATCACTGCGGAGATGATCTCGTCGTGTGACTTGCCCTGGTCAAGGTAGCCGGCGACTTCGCCGCGCAGCTCATGCGACGTCGGGCACGGATCTTTCCGGCACTCCGCGATCGTGATGTGGCCGCAGCCGCAGGTGCAGACGATCTCGTGCTGAAGCTTCACTTCCTGCGGCGTGCGCGGGTAAAACGACGTCTGCATCGCCGCGTCGCCACCCATCTGCGCGGACAGTCTGGTGCCGCTGCCCGCGAACAGGTACAAACGCCAACAGGAGCGACAGCGTCGTGGTGGCCGCCTCGGCCGGCAGCTTGGCGACCGCAAACGCGAACGTGCTTTCGGGCAGCAGCGCGATGCCGGTGCCGAACGCCAGCACGCCGAAGCCCATCCAGATCCAGTCCACCAGCGGGTTGATGTGGATTTCGAGGCTCATCGTCTGCGTGCCGGGCTCCACCGCCGGCATGATGACGTAGAAGTCCTCGGCCGGGGTGCGCCGGATCGCGACGTCGGTCCGCGGCGGCTCGTTCTCGTGCTTGTGGAAGTACGACTTGCCCGGGTACATCGTGTCGATCTGCTTCCCGTCCTTGAAGACGGCGACGTATCCGGTGACCATCTGCTTCTGGCCGTCGTCGGTCAGCTTGATGCCGTCGTTGCGCACGCTGTAGGCGCCAACCGTGGCCATCTCACCTGGCTTGAGCAGGAGCTGCTGATCGCGCTTGTAGCCGTTCCCGGCGAAGCCCAGGAAGATCAGGACGATGCCGACGTGGACGATGTAGCCGCCGTAGCGGCGCTTGTTGCGGCCGACCAGGCCGACGAGCGCCGTGAACACGTCCGTGCCGGTCGCACGCCGCCGCACGTTGGCGCCGCGCCAGAACTCCTGCACGACGGTTCCGGCGACGAACGCGCAGAACGCGAAGCACAGGCCCGACACCCAGACCCGGAAGCCGAACGCGGCGAGGGCGCCGGCGGTCACGACGCCTGCAAGCAGCGGGAACATGAACGAGTCGCGCAGGTTGCTGATCGCGGACTTCCGCCACGCGAGCAGCGGGCCGACGCCGGTCAGAAACAGCAGGATGAAGCCGATGGGCAGCATCCACTTGTTGAAGAACGGCTGCGCGACGGCGATGCGGTTGCCGGTGACCGCCTCGCTGAGCGTCGGGAACATCGTCGCGAACAGGATGAACAGCGCCGAGAACAGCAGAATCCAGTTGTTGACGAGGAACGCGGCCTCGCGCGAAATCCACGAGTCGAGCTCGTTGCGCGCCTTGAGCAGCGGCAGCCGCCAGATGACGAGGCCGAAGCTGAACGTCGCGATGACGACCATGAAGCCGATGAACAGGCGGGCGAGCTCGGGGTCGTCACCGAATGCATGCACCGACTGCACGACGCCCGACCGCGTCATGAACGTGCCGAAGATCGTCAGGAAGAACGTCATGATCACGAGGACGACGTTCCACACGCGCAGCATGCTGCGCCGCTCCTGCACCATCACCGAGTGGAGGAACGCTGTCGCCGTGAACCACGGGAGCAGGCCGGCGTTTTCGACCGGGTCCCAACCCCAGTAGCCGCCCCACCCGAGCACTTCGTACGCCCAGATCATCCCGAGCGTGAGGCCGAACGACAGGAACAGCCAGCTGACCATCGTCCACCGGCGGACCGCACGCAGCCACGAGTCGTCCAGGTGTCCGGTCACCAGCGCCGCGATGCCGAACGCAAACGGAATCGTCATCCCGACGAACCCGGTGTAGAGCGACGGCGGATGGATCGCCATCCAGTAGTTCTGGAGCAGCGGGTTGAGGCCCTTGCCGTCGGGCGCGGCTTCCGTCAGGAACGTCGTGAACGGGTTCTTGTGCACGACCATCAGGAACAGGAAGAACATCTGCACCGTCGAGATGGTCGCGACGACGTAGGGAATCAGCTCCCGGTGCCGTTCGCGGTTCGTGTACACGGCGCACGAGCCGAAGATCGACAGCAGGAAGACCCAGAACATGATGGAGCCATCAAGGCCGCCCCAATACGACGTGATCTTGTAGAAGATCGGCTGCGCCGCCTCGGAATAGTGGGCGACGTACTTGATGGTGAAATCGTCCGTCAGGAACGCATTCACCATGACCGCCGACGCGACGGTCATCACGGCCGCAATCAGGTAGAAGGCGCCGATGCCACTCTCAATCAGCGCCCGTGAACGGCGGCGCGCTCCGACGACCGAGATGACGATGGCGTAACTGCAGATGACGAAGGCGGTGAGGAGAAGGAAGGAGCCCAGGGAAGCCATGTTCAGGAGCCCGCGGCCGCTTCATACTTCGACGGACACTTCGCGATCACGCCGTTGGGGTCCGTCTTGAATCCCTCCGCCGTCAGCTTGCCGTGCAGCACCACCTCGGCTTCGCCCTTGAACGTGTCGGGCACGATGCCCGAGTAGGTCACGTTCATGACGTGGCCGGGTTCGCCCGCGCGAATCGGGTTGTTCTGCACCTGGAACCGGATGTCCATCGTGTTCGGCTTGACCAGGATCGAGCCCGGGATCACATATCCGTGGAGTTGAAGGGGCTTGCCCTCCCACGCCTGACGATCGGCGACGACTTCATCCACGTGTTTGAAATACTCGGTCCCGTTCTGCAGCGTCGTCCACATGAGGAACCCGAACGCTGACGCCAGCACGAGGCCGGTGATGCCGATCTTGATATATCGATGTGCCATAAGGACTTCTTGGACAGGAAACAGGGCAAGAATAGCCCGCCTACCCGGCCGATGCAAGCGCGTGCAAGAGTGCCGGGATATTCGCGACCGGCAAGCCCACCACATTGGCGTATGACCCGTCGATGCGTGGGATGAAGCGCGAGGCCAGGCCCTGAATCCCGTACGCGCCGGCCTTGTCCCGCCCTTCCCCACTGCCGAGGTACCAGGCGATGTCCTGGTCGCGAAGCTCCAACATATAGACGCCTGTTGTCTCCACCAGTCCCCGTTCCGCCGACCGCGACCGCAGGCTGACCCCGGTCAGGACCTCGTGGCGGCGCCCCGAAAGCCTCCGGAGCATCGCGCCGGCCTCGCGATCGTCGCGGGGTTTGCCGAGAATCTCGCCATCCACGACAACGGTTGTGTCAGCGCCGAGCACGACGAGATCCGCCGTCCAGCTGATGGGCGTTGATCCAGTGGCGGTCAACGCCTCCAGGACCGCCGCGGACTTTTCGGCAGCCAGGCGCCGGACGTACTGGCCGGGGAGTTCCCCGTCCCGAACGCGTTCGTCGACCTCCGCCGGCACGGTGTCGAAGGTGAAACCGGCGGCGCGAAGGAGATCCGCGCGGCGCGGCGAGGCAGACGCGAGCACGAGACGCATGCGAGGTGAATGATAAGATCGATCCGATGCGCCCGCTCAGTGCCGCGATGCCAGGGGCCCTCGCCGAACTATTGCGTGGCGCGCCGTTGTCGCCGGGCAAAGTGACGTTCGCGTGGCGAAGCGCGGTGGGGCCAGCCCTCGACCGCGAAACCGCCGTGCGTCTCGAGGGCACCACCCTCATCATCGACGCCGCCACCCGTCAGTGGGCCCAGGAAATCAGGCGGGCATCGTCCACGATCATCGTGCGCATGCACACACTGCTCGGCCCTGACTGCGTGAAAAGCCTCGAAGTCCGGGAACGCCGGAGGTAAACGGCGAAACGTAGAACGGAAAACGTAAAACGTAGAACTGAAATACGTTGAACCCACAAGAACTCCTTGGACCTGTTGGACCCCTTGGACCTAATGAACCTCTCGAACCCTTCGAACCTCTTGAACCCCTCGAACCTCTTGAACCCCTGATGTCTCCAATTCGCGAATCCGTCATCGTCAGCGCGGTTCGCACGCCGACCGGAAAGTTCCTCGGCGCCTTGAAGTCACTGACGGCACCGCAGCTCGGCGCCCTGGTCGTTGCCGAGGCCGTGCGCCGCGCGGGCATCGAGGCCGGCGTTGTGGACGAGTGCATCATGGGCAACGTCGTGAGCGCGGGGCTGGGCCAGAACCCGGCGCGCCAGGCGGCGCTCCGGGGCGGCCTCGCCGACCACGTGGCCGCGCTCACGATCAACAAGGTGTGCGGATCCGGCCTGAAGGCCGTGATGCTGGCCGACCAGGCCATTCGCGCCGGCGACATCGACATCGCGGTCGCTGGCGGAATGGAATCGATGAGCAATTGCCCGTACCTGTTGCCCCGCGTACGGGAAGGTTTGAAGATGGGCAACGGCGAACTGCTGGACGCGATGATCGTCGACGGACTCTGGTGCGCCTTCGAGCAGTGCCACATGGGAAATGCCGGCGAGGTGGTGGCCGAGCACTACGACGTCGGCCGGCGCGCGCAGGACGAGTACGCCGCCCTCAGCCATCAAAAGGCGGCCGCGGCAACCGCCGCGGGTCTGTTCACCGACGAAATCCTGCCCGTCTCAATCCCGCAGAAGAATCGAGCGGCGGTCGTGGTCGATCGAGACGAGGCGATTCGCGCGGACACCACCGTCGACTCGCTGGCCAGGCTGACGCCTGCATTCAAGCAGGACGGAACCGTGACTGCCGGCAACGCGCCAGGGGTCAACGACGGTGCGTCGGCTCTTGTCGTGATGGCCTCCGAACGCGCCCGCAGTCTCGGCATCGCCCCGCTCGCGCGCATCGTCGGCCAGGCGACGAGCGGGCTGGCGCCGAAGTTCGTGCTCATGACGCCCGTGGAAGCCGTGCGCCGGCTGCTCGACAAGATCGGCTGGGCGATGGCCGACGTCGATCTGTTCGAGTTGAACGAGGCTTTTTCCGTGCAGGCGGTCGCGGTGCTGGCCGAACTGGGTCTCGATCCTGCGAAGGTGAATGTCAACGGCGGCGCGGTGGCCCTTGGTCATGCGATCGGCTCGAGCGGCAGCCGGGTGCTGACGACGCTGCTCTATGCGCTGAAGCACCGGAACCTCAAGCGCGGAATCGCGACGCTCTGCATGGGCGGCGGTAACGGCCTCGCCCTCGCAGTCGAGCGTCTCTAAAGGCCATCACGAAGCCACGAAGAACTCAAAGCCTCGGAAGCCTATCCTCGTTCTTGCCCTAAGATATTTCGTGTTCTTCGTGATTCTTCGTGCCTTCGTGATGAGGGACTGATGGCAATCAAAACGATCGGCGTGGTCGGCGCGGGCACGATGGGGAGTGGCATCGCGCAGGTGTTTGCGCAGGCGGGACTCTCCGTCTGCCTCGTTGATGTCGCGGAGCCCCTTCTCGATCGCGCGCGGACGACCATCGACCGCAGCCTTTCGAAGTTCGTCGGCAAAGGCGCGCTGACGGCTGTCGCCAGGGATCAGGCGCTATCGCGCCTGCAGACCGCGACAAGCGTCGACGGTCTTGCGACCGCCGATTTCATCGTCGAGGCCATCCTCGAAGATGCCGGCGCGAAGCGCGAGCTGTTTGCAGGATTGAACGCGGTCGCCGGACCGGACGTCGTGCTGGCGTCGAATACGTCGTCCATTTCGATCACGGTTCTGGGGGCCGCATCCGGCCGCGCCGATCGCGTGCTGGGCATGCACTTCATGAACCCGGTTCCGATCATGAGCCTCGTGGAACTTGTGCGCGGCCAGGCGACTTCCGACGCGTCGATGAAAACGGCGTCGGAGTTGTGCGCAGTCCTCGGAAAGACGGCGGTCGAGTCGGCCGACTACCCCGGCTTCATCAGCAACCGGATCCTGATGCCGATGCTGAACGAGGCGATGTTCGCCGTCATGGAGGGCGTGGGCACGCCCGAGGCGATCGACACGGTGATGAAGCTCGGGATGAATCACCCGATGGGGCCGCTGACGCTCGCCGACTTCATCGGTCTCGACGTGTGCCTCGCGATCCTCAACGTGCTGCACGACGGCATCGGCGACCCCAAGTTCCGGCCGTGCCCGTTGCTACGCCGCATGGTCGCCGCGGGGCATCTCGGTCGCAAGTCGGGTCAGGGCTTTTACACGTACTAGCCACAGCGCTCCCACGACCGGCGCAAGAATCGCGATCTCCCGGACGATGGTGACCAGGTTCTGGTGCATCGTCGTCAACCGGAAGAAGTGACGCCGCTCCGTGCCGCGAAAGACGTCCCAGCCCGAGATGAACCACGTCGACGAGAACGGCCACAGCAATTGAATGCCGCGCGGCGCAGACTGATCGACGGCCAGCCAATCGAGCAACAAGTGCGAAGCGTACGCCGCCACGCAGGTGAGCGCGATCTTTGCTGTGACCTCCCCTGTCACGGCGGCAGCGACAATCATCAGGAGGCCGACGGCGACGACCGCGCCGAGGCTGTGAGTGACAGTCCGATGGACGACGGGCAGCAGCAAATCGGCGTCGGGAAGCGCCGCCAGGCTCATACAGGCCAGGGTCACCCGCGGACTGGAGATGGGCCGGCCAGGCAGTAGGTCGGCGGCCCAGGCAATCGCGAGGCCCCCGAGGGCATGGCCAACAGGACTCGGCATCGTGGATTCCATGATGGCAGATTTTGCGATCCCGCAGAAGCGAGGCGAAAGTGTCCGTCTGCGTAACTCGTTGTTTATAAGTCGCTTCAGAAGATACGTTCACAATATTGCCATTGACTTTCGCCAGGCACGCTTTTAGAATACCCACGCTCAGGAAGGAGCACCGAATGCCAGCAGCAGTCGAGAGAATCGATAGGTCCGAAAAGGACGACCGTATGGACCGCGAGCGCGCCAAAGCGGTGGACCTGGCCGTCGGCCAGATCGAGAAGCAGTTCGGCAAGGGCGCGATCATGCGCCTCGGCCAGACCGGCGCCATCCAACCAATCGATGCGATTTCGACGGGGTCGATCAGCATCGACTACGCGCTGGGCGTCGGCGGCGTGCCGCGCGGACGCGTCATCGAAATCTTCGGCCCTGAGTCGTCCGGCAAGACCACGCTCGCCCTGCAGGTGATTGCGGAGGCGCACAAACTGGGTGGCATGGCCGCGTTCGTGGACGCGGAGCACGCGCTCGATGCCGCCTACGCGCAGAAGCTGGGCGTCGATCTCGACAACCTGCTGGTGTCGCAGCCCGACAACGGTGAGCAGGCGCTCGAAATCGTCGAAGTGCTGGTCCGCTCGGGCGGTGTGGACGTCGTGGTGGTCGACTCGGTCGCCGCCCTGGTGCCCAAGGCCGAAATCGAAGGCGAGATGGGCGACGCGCAGATGGGCCTGCAGGCCAGGCTGATGTCGCAGGCGCTTCGCAAGCTCACCGGCGTGGTCTCGAAGTCGAAAACCTCCCTGATCTTCATCAACCAGCTTCGCGAAAAGATCGGCGTGATGTTCGGCAACCCCGAAACCACCACCGGCGGCCGCGCGCTCAAGTTCTACGCCTCGGTCCGCATCGACATCCGCCGCATCGCCAGCATCAAGGACGGCGACGCGGTGGTCGGCGGGCGCACCCGCGTGAAGATCGTGAAGAACAAGGTCGCTCCCCCGTTCCGCGAGGCCGAGTTCGACGTGATGTACGGCGAAGGCATCTCGCGCATGGGCGACCTCCTCGATCTGGCGGTCGACAAGCGCATCGTCGAGAAGAGCGGCGCCTGGTTCGCCTACAGCGGGGAACGTCTGGGCCAGGGGCGCGAGAACGCCAAGCAGTTCCTCAAGGAAAATCCCGACATTGCGCGGACCATCGAGGACCGCGTGCGTCGCGAGCTGGGCCTCTCACGGGACGGCGAGTCAGCCGCCGCCGTCTAGTCGCAGCCGACTCAACATGCCGGGTCTTCGGGCCCGGCACGTTCACCTATGCCTTTCGCACTCGTCACCGGAGCCAGTCGTGGTGTCGGCCGGGGCACGGCCACGGCATTGGCCGACGCCGGCTATACGGTGTTCGCCACGGGCCGCTCGGTCGCGGCCGCTACGCTGCCTGACGCCGTCATTCGCATTCCGTGCGATCACACTCGCGACGAGGAGACCGACGCCGCGTTCGCGAGGATTGCGAGCGTCACGCCGGACCTCGACGTCGTCGTGAATTCCGCCTGGGGCGGGTACGAGCGGATGATGGAAAACGGCGCCTTCACATGGGGGCTGCCCTTCTGGGAACAGCCTCTGCACCGCTGGACGAGCATGATGGAGGCCGGTGTGCGTGCGGCGTTCATGGTGAGCGCCCGCGCGGCCCGCGTCATGGTCCCCAGGAAACGCGGCCTCATCGTGAACATCAGCCACTGGGCCGCGCAGAAGCGCATCGGCAACACGATCTACGGCATCGCCAAGGCCGCGACCGACAAGATGACGGCGGACATGGCGCGCGAGCTCGACGCCCACGGCGTCACGGCCGTCTCCCTTTATCCTGGAATGGTGCGGACCGAAGCCGTCCTCGCGGCGGCTGAGTGGCTCGACCTGTCCAACAGCGAGAGCCCCGAGTTTATCGGCCGGGTGGTCGCGGCGCTCGCGAACGATCCCCGGCTGCAATCCCGGAGTGGATCCGTCCTCGTCGCTGCCGCCGTCGCCGCGGAACTGGGCGTCACGGACACCGACGGACGCCAACCCATCCCGCTGACCCTCGCTACCGTCTGAACCGCGTGCGCATGCTATGATTTACGTTCGTCTGCAGTGAGCGCATTCCCTCAGTGGCGAGGTAGCTCAGTTGGTAGAGCATACGACTGAAAATCGTAGTGTCGACGGTTCGATTCCGCCCCTCGCCACCATTCTTTAAGTCCCCATACTGCAAAGACTTCTGATGTTCTGAGCCGGGTTCTATGGCGTACCTGTAAACGTCCGTCTTGGCTGTTTGTGCGATGGTGTGCGAAAGAACCATTGTTACGCCGGCGTCCGCGTAATAAAGTCGCCACGCCGGTGACAAGGTCCAACCTGTCGCCCGTGCCGGGTCAGAATCAAACGGAATCGAAACGCTTCGAACCAGACCGAACGTCCGCGACACTCCAGCATGGTTTGGCGGTTGCGCGACTGGCGCAGTTGACCGGCCTATCCATCTCATTGATAACAACGACTTAGCTTCACTGAGCCGGTTTGCCGAGTGATTTCGCATTGGCTATGTGAGGACGCGTGTGAGCACAAAGATCATGAAGCGTGACTGGCTCGGGATTGTGTTGATCGTCAGCGAGGTTCTTATCATCCTCACCGGCTGCTGGCCATGGTGTACGTGGCGCTCCACTCCTACTAGTTCTCCTGCGTTCTGTTTTCATTCCTGCGGCCTGCTCTGATGCTCATGCACTCTAGCGAGGCGTGCGTAGAGCAGGCAGATGTGACGGTTTGACTTCATCCATCGCCACATTTCCAGGCGATTCTGATTCGTCGCTTCTCACGGCCGGAACATGGCTACACTTGGACCATGCGCTGGGTGAGCCTTCTGTTGCTCGTGCTCGCAGCGGATGTTACCGCTGCGGATCGTCAATGGCAGACCGGCAAGTGGGCTGACGTCGGTGTGTCACGAAACCCATTGATCGGCGATCCGAGAAGCAGCTCACCAGGAGCGCTCCCCTACAGATCCACGCCTGAGGTCGGCCGGTACACGATCGAAACAGCGGACTCACGTTACACGCTCGAGGACGTCGTGCCTCTCGGGGGGCCGGGGTCTTTCGACCTCGCGGTCAAGATCGGCGAGTCCGTGACGTTCGCCGTGAGCAAGAGCACTGTATACATCAAGGGCGACGGCGCCGAGTACCGGCTGCGCCTCGTCAAGAAACAGCCGCTTCACGCGCGCTCTTCGTAATCACAGCCGTTCCTAAGATCGCGGTGTACGCGCTACGGCACTCGAAGCGGGGCAGTGGTTCGGATCTCCACCGTGCGCCCTGCGGACTCATTCTTGCTGAAGATACAGGTATGAGCCGCCGGACCGAACCTTCCACGGTTCTGGTCGTCGATGACGATGCCGATCTACGCGAGCTGACGGCAACATATCTCCAGGCCCATGGGTATCGGACCCGCACGGCCGCGAATGGATTTGAGGCGCTCAGCGTACTGAAGCGCGACAGGCCGTCCGCGCTCGTGGTGGATCTTCAGATGCCGTTGATGAACGGTGCCCAGCTCCGCCGTCAGCTGCAGAAACGGCCCGACCGTGCCCGAATTCCCTTCATCCTGATCAGCGGAGCGATC
Organism: uncultured Acidobacteriota bacterium; assembly: GCA_963729215.1. GTDB lineage: Bacteria > Acidobacteriota > Vicinamibacteria > Vicinamibacterales > CAVVIG01 > CAVQJU01. Next base: position 254,505 of record CAVSND010000028.1, read on the forward strand.
AACGCGATAGAGATCGGCCGTGCACTCGGGGTGACCGCTGTTCTGACTAAGCCATTCGAACTGGCTGGCCTGCTCTCCGCGCTCGCCAGGTGTTGCCCCCAACCAGCCTGACCTTCAACAACGGCAGAGCCCCTTCTGCTGACCTCAGTCCCGCGGACCGCACAGACTACTGCCCGCGCGGCGCCGGCTTCGACAAGTAAGCCTTCGACGCGGCCTCGTCCTTAATGGGCGTGACCTTGTCCGGGTCGATGCGCACCATCAGATAGTCGATGTGATCGTCGATCTTCGTGAACAGGTGGCCGGTGCCCGCCGGGATCACGACGACGTCTCCTGCCTTCAGCTGATGCGCCACGCCGTCTCTGATTTCGGATCCGTTGTTCCCCGGCCCGTTGAATTCGCGCACGGTCAACTGCGTCGCCGGACGCCGCTGCCTGTTCGTGATGTCTGCGCCGAGCACCAGCGTCGCCGTCCCGTCGACGATGTGATAGACCTCGCTGACCTGATCGTGCTCGGCGACCGAATCCTTGCGCGGGCGCGGCGAGCTTTCCGCGATGCACCATGCCGATGCCGATGTGCGCCTTGCCGATTTCGATATCCCTCACCTGCTGGTCGAGCAGGCCTTCGGCGACGGCCTTTTGAGTGTAGGCCTGGAGTTCACTGAGGGGGATGTAGTACCCGGGACACATGTTGCATGTCGGCTGCGGATCCGTGGGATTGATTTTCGCCTGCGCAATCAGGGCAGCGGCGATGCTCGCGGCGGCGGCGAATCCGATCAGGATGCTTTTCATATGGAGAACCACCTCGTTTCTGGAGGGCAAGGATACTCCCATCCGGTTGCGTGGTAGAGTCGGCGATCGAGGCGCCGGCGCGGGCCTTCGGGCGCCACAGAGAGGGCTCCATGGTGATGCGTCACGTGTTGCGGCGCCCGCTGATCGCATGGGGAATTGTGGCCGTCTGCTGTGCGGCCCCACGGCCGCTCTCCGCACAGGACAGGCCGGTTCCTGTCGCACCGGGCCGTGCTGTCGTCTCGCCCGAAGTCGGGACCGACCGGCGAGTGACGTTTCGCATCTTCGCGGCCGACGCCCAGAAAGTCGAACTCCGCAGCCCGGGCGACATTCCCGGAGTGGGCGGGCCTGGTGTCGCGCCCACTCAGCTGCAGAAGGGACCCGACGGCGTGTGGGAAGGCACCATTGGTCCCCTTCCGCCAGGCGCCTATCGCTACGCGTTCACCGTGAATGGCCTCGCCATCGTGGACGCGCGCAATCCGATGACCAGCCAGACGAATCTGACGGTCTACAGCCTGGTCGTCGTGCCTGGCTCGGACGTCTTCGACACGAAAAACGTGCCGCACGGCGCGGTGGCTTCCGTCTTCTACAATTCGAGCGCACTTGACGGCATTCGCCGGACGCATGTGTATACGCCGCCCGGTTACGAAGCCAATCGCGACCGGTACCCCGTGCTATACCTCCTGCACGGCGCCGGCGATGTCGACGAGTCCTGGACGTCGGTCGGCCGCGCAGGCTTCATCCTCGACAATCTGATCGCCGCGGGCAAGGCGAAGCCGATGCTTGTCGTGATGCCGGCCGGCCACGTCGACGGCGCGGGCGCCGCGATCGGCGCTCCGGCGTCGTCCACGGGCGGTCCTCAGGATTTACCGGGCATCGGCGCGGGGCCGGACCCGTTCGCCAATGATTTCCTGACAGACCTCGTGCCCTACATCGAGAAGCACTACCGCGTGCTCACGGATCGCCAGAGCCGCGCGATTGCGGGGCTCTCGATGGGTGGCAATCAGACCTTGAACATCGCCATTCCACGCCTCGACAAGTTCGGGTACATCGGTGTGTTCAGCTCCGGGATTATCGGAGGAGGCCGCGGGGCTCCGCCCATCATGGACAAGTGGGAAGCGCGGAATCTGGCGTACCTCGACAAGGCCGCCGCCAAATCTGGCCTCCGGCTCCTCTGGTTCAGCACCGGCAAAGACGATTTCCTCATCCAGACGACTCGGGACAGCGTTCAACTGCTGAAGAAGCACGGCTTCAAACCGGTGTTCGTCGAGAGCGAAGGCGCTCACACGTGGCTCAACTGGCGCGACTACCTCGCCGCATTCGCGCAGCAGCTGTTTTAGCTCCTCGTACGCTAGACTCGTGAGCTTCGCCGCGCAGAACAGCGGTGGCTGAGGATGTTTTATGGACGTCGCGCGACTTCATAGTCTGGTCGAGGAGATCGCGGCAGACGAGGGAAACAAGTCCCTCGCCAGGCTTCTGCAGGCCGTCGAAGACGCGTACGCCAGCTCGGTGCGCTTGCCGACGTCGGATACCGCCCACGCGTACGAAGACGCACTCGCCGAATTCATCCGCGCCGCGCGCGAGGCTCGCGCCCTGACGATGACGCCGGCCAAGCTCGCCATGCTCGAGGAACTGCACGCGGCTGACCTGGTCGGCAGCGGCCTGATCGACCGCGTCGAGCAAATCCTCTCGGCTGGCGTATCGCCGGCGACCATCATGGACAACCTCCGCACCCTCGCGGCGCGCATGACAAAGCTTCACGCGACGTTCGAGATGCTGCGCGTGGGTCTTGACGACCTCGGAGTGGCGAGGAACGGCCCAGCAGGCGAAGACGCGCACGCGGAAATCCGCCTGCCGGCAGGCGCGTATGACGGCAGCCTCGGCGGCCTGGCGCGCGAATCGGAGGAGCTGAACGACGCGTTGTTCGTGATCGTGGAAGCTGCCACCGGCGCGCGGTCATTGCTCACGGTCCGCGTCGTGAGTACAGGCGCGTCGGGGATCGTGGTCAGCCTGGATCTGGCGTCGGCGACGCTGTTGCTGAGCGTCTCCGTTCAACTCCTGGGCATCATTCGCGACAGAATGGCACTGAAGCAAACCCGTACCGATCTCGAACGGCAACAGGCACCCGAACGCATCCAGTCGGAGCTCGCCGTCTGGCATCAGCAACAGGAAGACGGGGCGGTCGTGCGGCTGCGCGACGAAGTGCTGTCGGCGGTCCATGACGTCGAACGACGCGCTGAAATGGCGGACGCGGCCGAACGGGCGCTTCGTTATCTGGCCGATCGATTCCAGGCCGGCATGCGGATCAGCGTCGAGACGGCGTCCGCTGAGGACGATGTGCAAGCCGACCTCCATGCACAGATCGCCGACCTCCAGCAGAGGGCCCTCGAACTCGCGACCGAGATTTCCAGTCCGCCTGCGCGCGGCGTCTCGTATTCCTACCCTCCGCGCCTGCGCCTGGCCCGGCGAAAGCCAAGCCGGGTGTCGCTTCCTCCGATGGTTCGCTAGCGCGTCAGCCCGTGCATCGCCCCGACCCCTTCGGGGCCCGCGATACAATACTTGCGGCTCCCATGGACGCGACTCCCCTGCATCTTCCCGATATCGTTCGGCCGGCCCGCGAGTTGTTCAAGATCGACTCGGACCTGCAGGTCCCGGCCTTTTCGCGGGCCGACGAGCACGTGCCGCCGCTCGACCCCGACTACGTCTTCGACTACGACACGACCCTGGCCCTGCTCGCCGGCTTCATGCACAACCGCCGGGTAATGGTTCAGGGCCGGCACGGCACCGGCAAGTCGAGCCATGTCGAGCAGGTGGCGTCGCGGCTCAACTGGCCCTGCGTGCGAGTCAATCTCGACGGCCATGTCAGCCGCATGGATCTGATTGGGAAGGACGCCATCGTCATCAGGGACGACAAGCAGATCACCGAGTTTCAGCCCGGCATGCTGACGTGGGCGCTGCAGCGTCCGTGCGCGCTCGTGTTCGACGAGTACGACGCCGGCCGGGCCGACGTGATGTTCGTCATTCAGCGCGTCCTCGAAGTCGAAGGACGCCTGACACTCCTCGATCAAAGCCGCGTCATCGAGCCGCATCCCGCCTTTCGGCTCTTCGCCACGGCAAACACCGTCGGACTCGGCGACGCGACCGGTCTCTACCACGGCACGCAACCCTTGAATCAGGGCCAGATGGATCGGTGGAACATCGTCGTCACGCTGAACTACCTCGAACACGACCGCGAGGTTGAGGTCGTGCTCGCGCGCTGCCCCGAATACAGGAGCGCGGACGGACGGGCGAAGGTCAGCGCCATGATTGCCCTCGCGAACCTGACGCGTCGTGGATTTGCCGACGGCGACCTCTCCACCGTCATGTCACCGCGGACCGTCGTCACGTGGGCGGAAAACACGACCCTGTTTCACGACCAGGCGCTCGCCTTCAAGCTGACATTCCTGAACCGTTGTGACGAAGACGAGCAGATGCTCGTCGCCGAGTACTACCAGCGCTGCGTCGGTGACGAGCTCGCCGTCGCCCGGCCGGGCCCCGGCCGGCGATAGGGACATCCGTGCCGGGACCGTTCCCCGCGATCACGGTCGAGGCGGTCGGCGCCTGCAGCCGGACGCTGGCGGGGTCGCTCGCGGCGGGGAGTATCGACGCGATGCTCGCGCTGTCAGATGCGGCGACCGTCGGCGGGCTTCGGGCGTTCGGGGATCGGCTGGCCATCAGGCAGCGCTTTCACGACCCGGATGTCCATCGTCGACATCAACCCGCGGACAAGCTCCCCGCCGATCTCTTCGCGGCCCTCGAAGACGCGAGGCTCGATGCGATCGGCGCGCGCTGGATGGCCGGTATCGCCCGCAACCTGCTCGCGCACCCGGGGGGCGCAGACGACGGTGCGCGATGGCTCGCGTTCGGGATTCTCGCCGGCAGGCCTGCCCCACCCGGAAAGGACACCATGGCCGCAGGCGTCGCGCGCGTCCTGCCCGCACCGCTGCTCGACGCGCTGAGCGGCCTCGCAGCCGACCTCGAGAACCAGCCGCGATTCGCGGCCGCCGCTGCCGCCTGGGCACAGGCCGCTGCCCCGCACATCCCGCGAGCGGCGAGTCCCGACGATGCCTGGAAGCGCGTCGCGCTCGCAACGCGCACCGTCGCGCGCCAGCTCCCTGAACGCGGCGACCCCGGAGGAAGCCGGGCTTCGCTCAGGAAAGACCAGCGAGCCGCGCAAGGCGCGAATGCCGACGCGGCCGCAGGCGCGACTGTCAGCGCGGGCGACGCGCGATACCCGGGTTACCAGGCGTACACCACGGCCCACGATCGGGTCGTGAACGCGGCCGATCTCGGCAAGCCGCGAGGAACTCGCCCGCTTCCGCGCGAAACTGGACGCCGAGCTGACGTCGGTTCGATCGGTCATCGCCCGCCTGGCCAAGCGGCTGCTTCGAGCCCTGATGGCGAGCCAGGTGCGCGAGTGGCGTTTCGACCTGGACGAGGGCCAGCTCGACGGATCGCGGCTGGCCACGCTCGTCGCCAGCCGCGGGCGCGCCCGCCCGTTCAAACAGGAAAGCGAATCGCCGTTCCCAAGCACCGTCGTGACCCTGCTGATCGATCATTCAGGATCGATGCGCGGCCGTCCCATGCTGATCGCGGCGCTGACGGTCGAAATCTTCGCACGCGTGCTGGAACGCTGCGGCGTCAAATGCGAGGTGCTCGGATTTACAACGCGGGAATGGGATGGCGGTGAACCGGCGCGCGAGTGGGCCGCCAACAGCTATCCGGAGCACCCCGGCCGGCTCAACGCGCTCGAGCACATCATCATCAAAAGCGCCGACGTTCCCTGGAGGCGTGCGCGCGTCGCCCTGGGCCTCTTCCTGCACGACGAGATGCTCAAGGAAAACATCGACGGCGAGGCCTTGTTGTGGGCCCACGGAAGGCTGCTGCAGCGCTCGGAGGCGAGACGGATCCTCGTTGTGGTGTCCGACGGCACGCCGATGGACGAGGCGACGATGGCGGCCAACGGTCACGACTATCTCGAGAGTCATCTTCAGGCCGTCGTTCGCGATATCGAGACGAGCGTCGCCGGTCCAGCTGGCCGCGATCGGGATCGGCCACAACGTGTCGTCCTTCTATCGAAACGCGACACGGATCGCGCGCATCGAGCAGCTCGGTCCGGCGCTCACCGCCAAGCTGATGGCGCTCCTGGCACCTCGTACGTAGCGTCCGCTCCAGCCGGACGTCCGTTGACCACGTCAGACCGGCGGCACGATAAGATCAACGTCTCGACATGGCTGACCACGAGCCTAAACCGGACAGCGTTCGCCTGGATATCTGGCTCGACGTCGCGTGCCTGTTCAAGACGCGCTCCGCCGCTCAGAAGGCGTGCACGAGCGGAAAGATAGATGTCAACGGGCAGGCGGCCAAGCCCCACCGGCAACTCCGTGTCGGCGATGCGCTCGACATCGGCCGGCCCTACGGCCGCAAGCAGCGCGTCATCGTCCGGGGCCTGGCCGAGCGCCATGCGCCCAAAGCGGACGCGCGCCAGCTCTACGAGGACCTGACGCCGCCGCCGACCGCGGAAGAAATCCAGATGCGGCGGATGGAACGCATCTTCCGCGCGCAGATGACGCCTCCCAGGGCGCCCGATAAGCGCCAGCGCCGCGCCCTGCGCGAGCTGAAGGAACGCGGCTAGTCCACCCTCTTGTCCCAGAGCTTCCGCGCCTGGTCACCTTTGGCGGGCGGCGGCAGACGCGCGTGCAGCGCCTGCCGGCGAGCGTAGAGAAATGACGACACGAAGATCGTGACGACGACGGTCAGCGAAATCCACTCGGGGATTTCGAATTGGATGATGCCTTGTTTGTGCAGGAACTCGAGCAGTAACTGGGCGCCGACCCAGGCGATGATCGCGAAAGCGCCGTCCACCAGCTGCGGGTACTGCTCGATCAGCGTCAGCAGCCTGCCGATCACGAACCGCATCGCGACGATGCCAAGCATGCCCCCTGTGAGGATGACCCAGAGCTTCGACGACATGGCGACGGCGATCACAATTGAGTCAACGGCGAACACGATGTCGGTGAGCTCGACCTTGACGACCGTCGCCCAGAACGGACTGAGGCCGAGCCACGGCCGCGCACGCGGCGGCGTGCGGCGGGTTTCGGCGTTCGATCGGAAGAAGTGCTCGAACGAGAGATAGAGGAGGTACGCGGCGCCCGCCAGCTTCACCCACCCCAGCTGGATCAGGTACGCGGCCGCGAGTGTCGCGGCGCCACGGAAGAGGAACGCGCCGACGATGCCGTACCGGAGAGCCTTTTGCTGCTCGCTCTTCGGCAAGCCGAGCACGAGCATGGCCAGCACCATCGCGTTGTCGGCGCTGAGGACCCCCTCGAGCCCCACGAGGAGCGCGATGGTGAGGAGGTCCGACGGATGAAACACGTCTGACATTGTGGCCCACCAGCCTTGACACGAACCGTATCAAGTCCTATACTTGCATCGGCGCAACTTGGACCTGACGCAATCCTGATGAGACTCGATCAAGATCTTTACCTAATCAGCATGGCCGCCCGGATGCTGGGCATGCATCCTCAGACGCTGAGAAAGTACGAACGTCTCGGACTCGTCCAGCCGAGCCGCTCCATCGGCAGCATGCGAGTGTATTCGCGCGACGAGCTGGAGCGTCTCCGGCTCATCAAGCGCCTCGTCGACGACGGCGGGATCAACCTCGCCGGCGTGCAGCGGCTGCTCTCGATTGCCGACATCGTGCAGCGGATCCGTCCGCTCGTGACCAACTCGCGCGAGGACGCCCTCTCCGCGCGCGACGCCCGCCGCCGTCTCGGTCAGGAGCTGGACGAGCTGCTGCGCATGCTGGGTATGGACTAGCGATGGACTTCAAGGACTACTACGCGACGCTCGGAGTCCCGAAGACGGCCTCGGACAAGGAACTGAAGCAGGCGTACCGCAAGCTGGCGCGCAAGCACCATCCGGACGTCAATGCGGGTGACAAGGCCGCTGAGAGTCGCTTCAAGGAAGTCAACGAAGCCTACGAAGTCCTCGGCGATCCCGCGAAGCGCAAAAAGTACGACGAGCTGGGCGCGAACTGGCGTCAGTACGAGCAGGCCGGTGCCGGGGCTGGGCCGGGGTTTGGCGGCCAGCCGGGCGGCGCCTGGAACGTCAACATGGGCGGGCAGCCCGGCGGCTTCCGCACGATGACGCCGGAAGAGATGCACGAGATGTTCGGTGACGGGGATCCGTTCTCCGACTTCTTTCACACGTTTTTCGGCGGCAGCGCGGGCCCGGATCGGTCGGGCCGCGGCCGCGGTGGGCGTGCGCGCGGCCGCAAGGGGCGCGACGTCGAGCAGGAGATCGAGCTCGGCCTCGAGGAGGCGTATCACGGTTCGACGCGCCGCTTCTCGCTCGCCTTCGACGGGCACGAGCGCAACGTCGACGTCAGGATACCCGCGGGTATCGGGGATGGCTCCCGCGTACGGGTTGGCGGCGAAGGGGAACAGGGTTCGGGCGGCGCGGAATCCGGCGACTTGTATCTTCGTATCCGGCTGACGCCGCATCCGTCGTTCGAACGAAAGGGACGCGATCTGTACGCGCGCGTGAGCATTCCCCTCACAACGGCCGTTCTTGGAGGCGAGGCGGAGGTGCGCACCCTTGGCGGCAAGTCGCTGCGGCTCAAGGTGCCGCCGACGACGCAACAAGGCCAGGTCTTCCGTTTGAAGGGTCAGGGCATGCCGGTGGTCGGGAAGCCCGAGGAGCATGGCGACTTGTACGCCACGGCGGACGTCCAGCTTCCCCGCCAGCTGACGCCGGAACAGCGAACGCATTTCGAGGAACTTCAAAAACTGGAGAAGGCGACCAGCAATTCCGCCGCCTGAGCACTGACGATGAACATCAACAAGTACACAGAGAAGGCGCAGGAAGCCATCGCTGCCGCGCAGCGCATCGCCGAGCAGTCGAGTCACGCGCAGATCGAGCCGGAGCACCTGCTCGTCGCGCTCGTCGAGCAGCGGGAGGGCGTCGTCCCCGAGCTGCTGCGAAAAATGAACGCCGACCCGGCAGCTGTCGGGCGGGCGGCTCGCGAGCTCCTTGCCAAGATGCCGCAGGCGTACGGTGGGTCGCAGCCCGGCCTCTCGCCGCGGCTCAAGCTGGTCACCGACCTGGCCGAGGCCGAGGCGCAGCGGCTCAAGGACGAGTTCGTCAGCACCGAGCACTTGCTCGTGGCCATCGCATCGGAGACGGGCCGCTCCCCTTCCGCGAAACTCCTGACCGACCGCGGCATCACCGGCGACAAGATCTTCAATGCGTTGACCAGCATCCGCGGATCGCAGCGCGTGACGAGCCAGAATCCCGAGGGCACGTACCAGGCCCTCGAACGGTACGGCCGCGACCTCACAGACCTCGCGCGCAAGGGCAAGCTCGATCCCGTGATCGGGCGCGACGAGGAGATCCGGCGCGTCGTCCAGGTGCTCTCCCGGCGCACGAAAAACAACCCGGTGCTCATCGGCGAACCCGGCGTCGGCAAGACGGCCATCGTCGAAGGCCTGGCCATTCGCATCATTCGCGGCGACGTTCCGGAGGGCCTCAAGAACAAGCGCATCGTCGCGCTCGACATGGGCGCGCTGGTCGCCGGCGCCAAATACCGCGGGGAGTTCGAAGAACGGCTGAAGGCGGTGCTGAAGGAAATCGTCGATTCCGAGGGGCAGGTTGTCCTCTTCATCGACGAACTGCATACCGTCGTCGGCGCCGGCGCCGCCGAAGGGTCGATCGATGCGTCGAACATGCTGAAGCCGATGCTGGCGCGGGGCGAGCTCCACACGATCGGCGCGACGACGCTCGACGAGTATCGGAAGTACATCGAAAAGGATGCGGCGCTCGAGCGTCGCTTCCAACCGGTCACCGTTGGCGAGCCGACCGTCGAGGACACGATCAGCATCCTGCGCGGCCTTCGCGAGCGCTATCAAATCCATCACAAGGTGAATTTCAAGGATTCGGCGCTCGTGGCGGCCGCCGTCCTGTCGAACCGGTACATCTCGGATCGGTTCCTTCCGGACAAGGCCATCGATCTCATCGATGAAGCCGCCTCGAAGTTGCGGATGGAAATCGACTCGATGCCGGTCGAGCTCGACGAGATTCGGCGTCGCATCATGCAGCTCGAGATCGAGCGCGAGGCGCTCCGAAAAGAGAAGGACAAAGCCTCGGCCGACCGGCTTGCGAAGCTCGAGAAAGAGCTTGCGGATCTGAAGGAGGAACAGGCGCACCTCGCGGCCCGCTGGGAGCAGGAGAAAGCCTCGATCCAGCAGACGGCCAAGCTGCAGGAACAACTCGACACCGTGAAGCAGGAGGTCGAGCAGGCGCAGCGAAGCGGCAACTATGCCAAGGCGTCCGAGCTCCAGTACGGCACCGTGCCGCTCCTTGAAAGGCAGATCAAGGAGGTCGAGGCAAAACTTGCCGACATGCAGAAAACCGGCGGCATGTTGAAGCAGGAGGTCGACGAGGAAGACATCGCCGAGGTCGTCAGCAAGTGGACGCACGTGCCGGTGAGTCGCCTCATGGAGGGCGAGGTCCAGAAGCTCATCCACATGGAAGAGCGGCTCCACCTCCGCGTCATCGGACAAGACGAGGCCATCAACGCCGTTGCCAACGCGATTCGGCGGGCCCGGGCCGGCATGCAGGATCCGGGTCGCCCGCTGGGCAGTTTCCTGTTCCTCGGGCCGACGGGCGTCGGCAAGACGGAACTGGCGCGGGCGCTGGCCGAGTTCCTGTTCGACGACGAGCAGGCGATGATCCGCATCGACATGTCCGAATACCAGGAGAAACACACGGTATCCCGCATGATTGGCGCGCCTCCCGGGTATGTCGGCTACGAAGAGGCCGGCCAGCTCACCGAGGCAGTGCGCCGGCGCCCATATTCGGTCGTGTTGCTCGACGAAGTCGAAAAGGCGCATCCCGACGTGCTGAACGTTCTGCTCCAGCTGCTGGACGACGGCCGCCTGACCGATGGCAAGGGACGGACGATTGATTTCAAGAACACCGTCGTCATCATGACCTCCAACCTCGGCAGTCAGATTATCGCCGAGCGGACGCTGGGCGAAGGCGGTACCATTGATGAAGGCACACGACGACAGGTCATGGATGCCCTGCGCGATCACTTCCGCCCGGAGTTCCTCAACCGTGTGGACGACATCATCTTCTTCCACGCGCTGGACCGCAGCCACCTGACGAAAATTGTGGACGTCCAGATTGCCGGTCTCATCAAGCGACTCGAGGAGCGCAAGATTCATGTGCGGCTCACAGACGCCGCCAGGGCCTTGCTGGCACGCGAGGGCTACGACCCGACCTACGGGGCGCGGCCGCTGAAGCGCACCATCCAGCGCCGGGTACTCGACCCGCTGGCAGTCCGAGTCCTCGAGGGCCGGTTTGTCGAGGGCGACACCGTGACCGTCGATGCGCCGGGCGGCGAAGGGCTGACGTTCGTAAAGCAGGAGATGGTGAAAACCTAGATGGCGGCGCAGAAGCCTGTCCCCCGATTCAACCCGCTCGGCGGCGCCAGCCCCCGGCAGGCCCGGCCCCGGCCCGGCTGGTCGCTGTGGTACGGCCTTGCCCTGTTGCTGCTGCTCGGCGTCGCGCAGATGTACTTCATGACGGGCGGCGGACGCACGCTGTCCTACAGCGAATTCAAGGCGCTCGTTCGCAACGGAGACGTCGTCGACGTGACGATTGGCGATCAGTCGCTCCGCGGCACGCTGAAAGGGGCCGACCCGAAGGACCCGAAGCAGGGGCAGACGTTTACCGTGAACCGCGTCGAAGATCCGAAGCTCGTCGAGGACCTCGAAGCGAAGGGCGTGAAGTTCACGGGCGAACCCATGAACCGCTGGCTCCCCGATCTGCTCGGCTGGCTCATTCCTGTCCTCTTCATCGTGGCGCTCTGGGGATTCTTTCTTCGACGCATGGGCGGCGCCGAAGGCGGCGTCATGTCGTTCGCCCGCAGCCGGGCGAAGATCTACGCGGACGATGAAGTGAAGGTGAAGTTTTCGGACGTCGCCGGCGTCGACGAAGCCGAGGACGAGCTGAAAGAGATTGTCGAGTTTCTCAAGACGCCGAAGAAGTACACGAATCTCGGCGGACGGATCCCCAAGGGCGTGCTGCTTGTCGGCCCCCCGGGCACCGGCAAGACGCTGCTCGCCCGCGCGGTCGCCGGCGAGGCGCACGTGCCGTTCTTCAGCCTCAGCGGATCGGAATTCGTCGAGATGTTCGTGGGCGTCGGCGCCGCACGGATCCGCGACCTGTTCCAACAGGCCGAAGCGAAGGCGCCCTGCATCGTCTTCATCGACGAGCTCGATGCGCTCGGGAAAGTGCGATCGCAGAGCCCTGTCGGCAGCCACGAGGAGCGTGAGCAGACGCTCAACCAGCTCCTGGCCGAGATGGACGGCTTCGACTCCCGCAAGGGAGTCATCATCATGGCGGCCACGAACCGCCCCGAAGTGCTCGACCCGGCACTGCTCCGCCCGGGCCGCTTCGACCGGCAGGTGCTCGTCGACAAGCCGGACGTGAAGGGCCGCGAAGCCATCCTCCGGATCCACGCCAAAGACGTCAAGATGTCGCAGCAGGTCGACCTGCGGGTCGTGGCGGCGCGCACGGCCGGCTTCGCCGGCGCCGATCTGGCGAACCTCGTGAACGAAGCCGCGCTGCTGGCGGCCCGCTTCGACAAGCCGATTGTCGAAATGAGCGATCTCGAGTCGGCAATCGACCGGCTCATCGCGGGGCTCGAGAAGAAGCGCGTGATGAGCATCAAGGAGCGCGAAATCGTGGCCTATCACGAGTCCGGCCACGCCATTGTCGCGACCGTCGTGCCCGGCCTCGATCCGGTGCACAAGCTCTCGATCGTCCAGCGCGGTTTCGGGGCGCTCGGTTACACGATGCAGTTGCCGCTCGAGGAGCGTTACCTCGTGACGAGAACCGACCTGCTGGGACAGCTGGCGGTGCTGCTGGGCGGACGGACGGCCGAAGAGATCGCCCTGGGTGAGATTTCGACCGGCGCGCAGCACGATCTCCAGCGCGCCTCCGACATCGCGCGTTCCATGGTCACTGAGTTCGGCATGAGCGATGCGCTCGGCGCCGTCAACTACGAGAGCCAGAAGCGCTCGCGTTTCCTGGATCTGCCGATGATGCCGGAACGCGGCGCCTACGCGGAAGTGACCGCCGAGAAAATCGACGCCGAAATCAAGCGCCTGATCAGCGATGCCCACGACAAGGCACGGGAGATCCTTTCGTCGCATCGCGACAAGCTGGAAAATGTCGCGAGGCGGCTGCTGGAGATCGAGGTCATGGAAGGCGACGAATTGCGCCGGATCGTCGCCGCGCCTTCGACGGCGTAGCGGCTGGCTTCAGCCGGCCGGTGAACGTCCGCCTGAAGGCGGACGCTACGGATGATCGGCCGTCAGGCGCTGCGCTCCCTGGCGGACCACACCGACCAGCCGATCGCCGCCGTCATCAACTGAATACCCACGACGAGCGCGACGCACGCCGGCCAGCCGCCGGAGGTCCAGAAGACAGCGGGCAGCGCTCCGCCCACGCTGCCGCCCGCGTAATAGAACATGGCGTACAAGCCGACTGCCAGACCCCGATCATGCGTGGCGGCGGCGCCCACGTAGCTGCTGGCTGCGGCCTGTGCCACGAACACACCAGAAGACACGAGCGCCAGACCGGACACGACGACCCAGAGCGTGCCGGCGAGCGTGAGAAGCGACCCGGTGACGCCGATCGCGATGGCGGCGACGAGCGCCGTGCGATGGCCGTACACATCAATCCAGCGCCCGGAGATCGGCGTGATTGCGGCGCCGGCGAGATACACCGCGAAGAGCCACCCGAGCGCGGCCGTGCTCAGCCGGAAGGGCGCGTCGGCGAGATGAAACGTGACGTACGTGAACATCGCGACCTGGGTGAACAGCACGCAGAAGCCCGCCGCGTAGGCGCCGGCCAGTTCGCGGCTCGTCAAGTGCGCGGCCAACGGGCGGTCGCGTCGCCGATCGCCGCTGACTGCCCGATGCCCACCGTCACTTCGCAGTCCGATCGACAGGACTATCGCGCACGCCAGGCTCATCGCGCCGACTGTGACGAAGCTCGCCCGCCATCCGAACCACGACGCCATGACGCCTGACGTGGCGCGGCCCACGAATCCACCGATCACCGTGCCCGTGACATACGCCGCCGTCGCCCGCCCGGCCCTCGACGGATCCCAGCGATCGTGGATGTAAGCGACGGTCACCGCGAACACACCGGGGGTCACCAGGCCCTGGACAAAGCGCCACCCGATCACCTGATTCAGCGTCGCGGCGGTGGAGGCCAGCATCGTCGCGGCAGCCAGCGCGAAGGCGGCCGTGACAATTACGCGAGGCTTGCCCCACGTATCGGCCAGCCGCCCGACGAAAGGCGCCGCCAACGCCACCGCCGTCGTCGTTGCCGTCACGGTCAAGCTGACGGCGAAGTGGCTGGCGCCGAACACCGACTGAAATAAGGGCAGCAGCGGCTGCGTGGCGTACAGGCTCAGAAACGCCGTGAAGCCGGCGAGCACGACCGGGAGAAGAGAGGGCGGCTTCGTCACGACGCGTTCCGGCGCTGCGACAGCGCCACGTACGCGACGAGCGCCGGCACGGCGACCTCCACATAACCAGCGGCCTGCCAGGTCGAGATCTCCCAGTCCAGCGCCGCCAGGACCCCGACGCTGACTGCCGTGAGCGGAAAGACGAGCACCAACCACATTCCAAGCCACCAGCTGTCGATTCGGTCGTCCAGCTGCGCCAGCGCGCAGACCGCGCCGGCGACCGCCGCGGCGACCGCCACGAGAACGCCGCCCGCTCCAAGGAGACCAGAGAGTTTCGAGAGAAGGTACAGCGGGGTGCTATCGGCGTCCGGCAGCCAGAACCAGGCTTCGATCGCCACTGTCAGCGCCGTGACCGCGGCGACGAGGCCGGCACCAGCGCGGCGTTGCTGACGCATGAACAGAGACAGGCACAACGTGGCCCAGGCAAACGACGCGCGCGCCGATGCCGCCGCGAAGACCAGGACTGCCCCTGCGACCGATCGGCCCGGGCTCAATCTCCGCCCCGTCCACACGAAGCGCGTGAGTGCGACCAGGAGCACTCCGATGGCGAACAGGTCCGAACCCGTCACGGATAGTTCCCAGAAACCGGGTGACGTCAGTGGAAGTAAAACCGCGAGGAGGGCGCCCGCTTCTCCGCCCCCCGATCGCCTCACGGTCCATGCGAGCACGGCCAGTGCCAGTGGTGTCAGCAGCGCGTACGTACCCGTGACGGCGAGCGGCGACACGATCGCGGCCCATCCCGGCCCGACGCTTGGCGCGTTCCCCAGATAGGTGGGCACGTACAGCGGCCGCTTCAACGTGACGATCCGCTGCGCCGTGACGATGAGCGCGTTGTCTTCGTCTGAACCGCGCCCGTGTCGTTTGAGCGCGTCGACGCGCGGGTAAGCGGCGAGATTGACCGCCGCCGCCAGGCACACCACCGCGGCGACGCCGTTGACGCGGGAACCCGCGGCACGGGTCCACCGCGCGAACGGGCCATGCAGGCAGGTGCCGTAAATGGCGATCGAGACGATGAGAACGAGGAGGAATGCCGCTGCCGGCCACGGCGCGTATCGGACGATCGCGCGAACTCCAGGGCCCTGAACGGTCAGCACGAGCGCCCAGACGCGCCAGTCACGCAGGGCGCGCCAGACCCGATTCTCCAACTACTCGCTGTCCCGCCCGGCCTCCGCCGCCTGGAATCCGATCTTCGAATGCGTGCCGTCGCAGAACGGCTTGTTCGCCGAACCGCCGCACCGGCAGAGCGCGACCGGACGCCTGCCGATTTCGTACTGCCGGCCTTCCCAGTCCACCAAAGTCACGTCGTCGGTTTCGACGAGATACGGACCGTTCAGCCGGACCTTGATGCGAACCACTACCCCATCCTCTGCATGGCCGACAGGAACTCGGCGTTCGACTTCGTCTTCCCGAGCTTGTCGAGGAGCAGTTCCATGGCTTCGACGGCCGACAGCGGATTCAGGACCTTGCGGAGCACCCAGATCCGGTTGAGATCGTCGCGGGGCAGGAGCAGTTCTTCCTTGCGGGTGCCGCTCTTGAGGATGTCGATCGCGGGGAACACGCGCTTGTCGACCAGCTTGCGATCGAGGTGGATTTCCATGTTCCCGGTTCCCTTGAACTCCTCGAAGATGATGTCGTCCATGCGCGACCCCGTATCGATCAGGGCCGTCGCCATGATGGTGAGCGACCCGCCCTCTTCGATGTTCCGGGCAGCGCCGAAGAACCGCTTGGGCTTCTGGAGCGCGTTGGAGTCGAGGCCGCCGGACAGGATCTTTCCCGAGGCCGGAATCACCGTGTTGTACGCGCGCGCGAGGCGCGTGATCGAGTCGAGCAGGATGAGCACGTCCTTCTTGTGTTCGACGAGGCGCTTGGCCTTCTCGATCACCATTTCGGCGACCTGGACGTGTCGTTGCGCGGGCTCGTCGAACGTGGACGAAATCACCTCGCCGTTGACCGATCGCTGCATGTCGGTCACTTCTTCCGGCCGCTCGTCGATGAGGAGAACCATCAAATAGATTTCGGGATGGTTCTTCGCCACCGACTGCGCGATGCTCTGCAGCAGCATCGTCTTGCCCGTCCGGGGCGGCGCGACGATGAGGCCGCGCTGTCCCTTGCCGATCGGCGTCATCAGGTCCATGACGCGGCCGGCGAGCAGCTCCGGCGACGTTTCGAGCACGAACCGTTCCTGGGGATAGAGCGGTGTCAGGTTCTCGAAGAACAGTTTTTCCCGGGCCTGGTCCGGAGCCTCGAAGTTGACCGCTTCGACCTTGATGAGGGCAAAGTACCGCTCGCCTTCTTTCGGCGAACGAATCTGACCCGACACCGTGTCGCCGGTCTGCAGATCGAACTTCCGGATTTGCGACGGCGAGACGTAGATGTCGTCGGGCCCCGGCAGGTAGTTGTAGTCGGGAGCACGCAGGAACCCGAACCCGTCGGGCAGCACCTCGAGCACGCCTTCCGAGAAGATGAAGCCGCTCTGCTCGGTCTGCGCCTTGAGTATCTGGAAGATGAGCTCCTGCTTGCGCATCCCCGTCGCGCCGGCGACGGACATGTCCTTGGCGATCTGGGTGAGCTTCTGGATGCTCATGTCCTTCAGATCGGTGATGTTGAGCCCGCGCGGCTGCGCGGGTTTCTGCGGCTCGGCCGCGCCAGTGGCCGCGGCGCCGGGAGCCGCTGTCTCCGGCGAGCCGGCGTCCGGAGCGTTGCGCGCCGAACCTGAGCGTTTGGTCGGGGTCGGCATGCGGATCAGCGCGTCGTGGAAGCGAGCGGGGCCGACGCGCCGGCACCAGCCCGCGCGTTCACGAACTCGACCAGGCGGCGGCTGCCTTCGCGCAGGTTGTCCATCGACGTGGCATACGAAATACGGAGGAAGCCGGGCGCGTCGAAGGCTTCACCGGGAGTGACGGCGACGCGCTGCTCCTCCAGCAGGGCCTGCGCAAACTCCGTCGACGTCTTGAAGCCGCAGGCCGATATGGCCTCGCGAATGTCAGGGAACATGTAAAACGCGCCCCCGGGCTTCTGGCACTTGATGTACGGGCTGGCCGTCAGCCAGCCAATCAGGTTGTCGCGGCGCGTGCGATATTCGTCGAGCATCGCGGTGACCGTCGCCTGCGATCCCGTGAGGGCGTTCAACACGGCTTTCTGCGTGATCGAATTGACGTTCGACGTGGCGTGGCTCTGGAGAGCGTTCGATGCCGCAATCATCTTCACCGGCCCGATCGTCCACCCGCAGCGCCACCCGGTCATCGCGTAGGCCTTCGAGGCCGAGCCGCAGATCACCGCCAGATCCGGGCAGTTCGCCGCCAGGACCTTGGGAAGGTTATGCGGAACCGGGTCGTAAATCAGTTTCTCGTAGCAGAGGTCCACGACCACCCAGATGTCTTTTTTGGCCGCCTCCCTCGCAATCGCGGCCAGGTCCTCCTCGGAAATGAGCGCGCCGGTCGGATTGCACGGGGAGTTGATCACGATCCCGCGCGTCCGCGGCGTGATGGCGCGCAGGATGGCGTCGGCCCGAATCGCGAAGCCATCCTCAGGCAGGGTCTCGACGGCGACCGGCGTCGCGTCGGCCATCTTGATCTGTTCGACGATGGTCGGCCAGTACGGCTGGTGCGTGATCACCTCGTCGCCGGGGCCGAACAGCGTCAGCGCCGTGTTGTACAGCGCCTGCTTCCCGCCCGCACTGAGAATGACCTGCTGCTCGGTGTACTCGACACCGTAGTCGGTCTTGTAGCGGTCGCACACGGCCCGCCGCAGCTCCACGATGCCGGGGACCGGCGTGTACTTCGTGAACTCGGCGTCGAGCGCGTCATGGGCTGCGTCCTTGATCGCGGCCGGTGTCCCGAAGTCGGGCTCTCCCGCGCCAAAATCGATGATCTCGACGCCGGCGCGGCGCAGCCTGTCCACCGTCGCCGTGACCGCCATGGTCGCCGAACCTGCTATCCGCGACGTTCGATCCGCCAGCCGCGCCATTGATCCTTCTCCTCTAATCCGTTTTCCGTTGCTCGTGACTCGTTGCTTGTTGTCCGTTCCGTCCTCACACCTTGGCGGACTGCTTGTCGCGCAGGCGCGCTTCGACCAGTTCCGGAACCAGACCGTGCACCCGCCCGCCGAGGGCGAAGACTTCCTTGATGAGCCGCGAGCTGATGTACCAGGTACTGCACCGCCGGCATCATGAAGACTGTCTCAATTGTAGACGCCAGCTCGCGGTTCATGAGCGCCATTTGAAACTCGTATTCGAAATCCGACACGGCCCGCAATCCGCGGACGATGACGTTGGCCTTGCGGCGGCCCACGTAATCGACCAGCAGCCCGTCGAACGTGTCGACTTCCACGTTCGGATGATTCTTGAAGACGGCCCGGGCGATTTCCACGCGCTCGGCCATGCTGAACAGCGGCGACTTCTCCGCGTTCACGAGGACCGCCACGATGATCCGGTCGAACAGCCGCGCACCGCGCGCAATGATGTCCACGTGACCGTTGGTCAGCGGATCGAACGAACCCGGATACACGGCTAGCGTTGGCATGAGTAGAACGTCAACGCGCTGTCGCCGGACACGAGCTGGCGCGAACGCTGCAGGATGCCGGCCGACGCCGGGGGCGAGTGCCGTTTCGCATGTTCGAAGACCACGATGCCGTCCGCCGTGACGATTTCGCCCAACGACTTGAGCACGTCATGCGTGTCATCGCTGGCTGGACTCCTCGGAGCGCGGGAACCGTTATACGGCGGGTCGAGCAAGACGATGTCGAACGGCGGCTCACCTGCGAGCCTGTCGATCGCCTGCAGAACAGTTGAGCCGATAATAGCATAGCCTTCCGCGATCCCGCACCGAGCGAGATTCGTTTCGATGAGGTGCGTCGCGCGACGGTCGCTTTCCACGAACGTCACGTGCGAGGCGCCGCGGCTGATCGCCTCGATGCCGAGGGCCCCGGTGCCGGCGTACCCGTCCAGCAACCGGGCACCTTCGACGCGTGCCGCGAGCACGTTGAACAGCGTCTCGCGAAGCTTGTCGGAGGTCGGGCGGAGCCCCTCCCAGGCCGGCGGATCGAGCCGGCGTCCCTTCAGCGTTCCCGCGATGACGCGCATCTAATCCTGCCCGCCGATCGCCAAATCACCCAACCACTCGATCACCAAATCACCCGATCCTGACAAGCCTGAATCGCGTCTCCCACGACTCGAGCAGCGACTGCAGCGCCACGGGTGTCGGCGCCGCGGACCCGATCCACGACATGGCTTCATGCCGGGCTGTTTCGAGCAGATCCTTGTCCCGGACCAGGTCGATCGAGCGGAAGGTCGGGAGGCCGGCCTGCCGCGTCCCGAAAAAGTCCCCCGGCCCCCGCAGCGCGAGATCGCGCTCGGCGATGACGAAGCCGTCCGTCGTTTCGGCCATCGCCTGCAGCCGCGCGCGCGCATCGGCGGACAATGGCGATTGATACAGCAGAAAGCAATAGGACTGATGCCGGTCGCGGCCCACCCGGCCCCGCAGCTGGTGCAGCTGCGACAGGCCGAAGCGTTCCGCGTGTTCGACGAGCATCACGCTGGCATTCGACACGTCCACCCCGACCTCGACCACCGTCGTCGCGACGAGCATCTGCAGGTCGCCCGCGAGGAACGCCTTCATGACACGGTCTTTCGCGTCGGCCTTCATCCGGCCGTGCAGCAGTCCCAGCCGATACTGTGGAAACACCTCCTGGGCGAGATGGTCTGCCATCTCCGTCGCGGCCTTCAGATCGACCTTGTCCGACTCCTCGACCAGCGGGTAGACGACGTACGCCTGGCGGCCCGCGTCGAGCTGCTCACGCACGAATGCATACACGTCTTCGCGCCGCGACTCGGGCTTCGCGACCGTCCTCGTCGGCAGACGTCCCGGCGGCGTATCCCGGATGACCGACACGTCGAGATCGCCGTACAACGTCAGCGCAAGCGTGCGTGGGATGGGTGTCGCCGTCATGACGAGCACATCCGGGCGATGCCCCTTCGTCCGCAGGCTCGCGCGCTGCAGCACGCCAAACCGATGCTGCTCGTCGATGATGACAAGCCCCAGCTGGTGGAACCGCACGTCGCCTTCGACCAGCGCGTGCGTCCCAATGACCAGGTGAATCGTTCCCGCCTCGACTTCCGCGAGATCGGTGCGACGCGCCGAGCGCGACGTGGTGCCCGTCAGCAGCGCCAGGCGGAAGCGCGACGCCTGCAGCAGCCGCGAGATGTTCGCGTAATGCTGCTCCGCCAGGATCTCGGTCGGCGCCATGAACGCGACCTGGAGGCCGTTTTCCATGGCCACCAGCGCCGCGAGCAAGGCGACGATCGTCTTGCCCGCGCCGACGTCGCCCTGCAGCAACCGGTTCATCGGCTGCGGTTTCTGCAGGTCTTCGACGATTTCGCGCAGCGCGTCCTTCTGCCCAGGCGTGAGCTTGAACGGCAGCACGCTGCGCGCCGACTCGCGAATACGATCGTCCACGCGTGGCACAACCGTCTTGCGTTCGGCCGCGACGGTCTGCCGTCGCGCGGCAACGCCCATCTGGAACAGGAACGCCTCCTCGAAAATCAGGCGCTGCTGCGCAGGGGTCTCGAACCGGTTCAGCGAATCGATCGCCGCGTCAGCCGGCGGAAAATGCGCGGCGAGCAGCGCGGCCTGACGTGATGGCAGGCGCAGCCGATCGCGGACGGCGTCCGGGAGGAGATCGGGCAGTTCCGCTGGCAGGCGCTGCAGTGCGTCGTACACGAGGCGCCGCTGCATTTTCGGCGTGACGCTGCCTACCTTCTCGTACACCGGCACAATGCGGCCGGTGTGAATCGTCTCGCCGTCTTCCTCGTCCAGCATTTCGTACTGCGGGTTCGTCAGCTGGAGTCCGCCGCCGCCGCGCATCTCGACCTGTCCGAACAGGACGACGTGCTGGCCGCGTGCGAACACATCGCGCAGGAAGGCCTGGTTCAGCCACGACACGCGAATCGACGCCGTCCCGTCATCGATCACGGCGTCGAATATCTTGAAACCCGGACGCCGGGTGGACCGCAGGCCGCAGCTGAGCACCCGCCCCGCGATGGCGGCGGCGCTGCCGGGCTTCAGCGACGCAATCGACTGCAGGCGGCTCCGGTCTTCGTACCGGATGGGAAAGCGGTACAGCAGGTCTTCGATGGTGATGAGGCCGGCGTGTTCGAAGTCCGCGGCGCGGCGCGGCCCGACCCCCTTCAGGAACTGAAGGGGCGTCGCGAGCACCTCGTCCGGCGAATTCATTGAATGACGATAGCTTGACCGCGGTCGACCTGGATTTCGCGAATGTTCGACGGCAGCGCGAACGGTTCGTCCAGGTTGAGGCCATTGGGCCGCTCGGGCGAGCGCGAGTAGTAGCTCAGGATTTCCTGCAGGAACGTCTTGGGTATCGGGATGCTGCCGGCCGCCGCCGACCCGAACGAAAATCGCGCGACGCCGCCGCCGGTTTGCAGCGTGCCCGCGGCGGTGATGGGAACGCGCCCGGTCAGCAACCGGCGGGGATCGAGCAAGCTTCGCGGCGGCTGCGCTTTTCGCACGGCGTCGAGATCGACAACCGCGCGGCCGGAGATCTGACTTGGTCCGGGGATCGACACCGACGGTTCGACGACGCCGGCCGGAAGATCCCGGATCGCGTCCAGGGTCAGGTACGCGTTCAGTTCCTTTTCCGTCAGCGTCGTCCGGCGTGGTGCCCCGGGCGACACCGCCCCGCCTTCGACGATGACGGCCACTTTCTGTTTGAGGACGTCGGCGTCCTGACGAGACGCGGTCGCGTCCGCGATGGCGTGCGTGCCCGCGGCGGCCAGCGCTGAGGCCGCGATCACACCCGCGATAGCCCGACGTAGGAACTGCGGAGACATCAGCTGCGAAGCTTCGATGCTACGCGGAAATTGTACTATACGAAGCGCGCGGGCCCCGGGCGATCAGGGCACGCGTTCGGACGGGCGCTGTCCCCGGTTGGCGCGGTTGGCCTGGCGGGCGCGCGTCACAAGCTCGAGCTTGCGGCGTTCCATTTGTTCTTCGAACAGGCGGAACTGCCCCTGCTGGCGGACGTCGAGCACCTGATCGATGGCCTCGTAGGCCTTCCGGGCCTCGGCCTCCCCGCGATCCTCGATGTCCTGCAGTTGCTTGAGCCGCTCCCGGATCTGCCCTTCGTCGGTCTGTCCTTCGTTCAGCAGTCGCCGCACATCTGCCAGCACGCGCGTGCGCTGCTGGAGCGTCTGCCGCCGCGCGTCCTGCAGGGCCTTGAACCGCGGCAGGAACCGGGTGAACTGCTCGTCATTGATCTTGAGCTGCTCCTGCGCCTGAAGCAGCGCGTACGAATCGAACAGGCGCTGCAGTTCGAATGGCGTCACGGCGGGTTGCTCCGCAGATCCTCCAGCCCCACTGCCCTGCGCCCGCACGCCCGCGTTGGCAAGCGCCATGACGGCCAGCACTCCCGCACACGTGAGTCGTCTCATGAACGATCCGTTCGCACGGCCGGGCGGGCGAGCTCTTCCTTCAGCAGCCGTTCGAGCTCCCGCCGCTCGCCGCTATCGAGCTCGCCGACGCCGCCGTCGAGCCGGCCCGGGTGCGCCGACACCGCCATCTGCTCGCGCAGATCGTCCCACTCGAGCGTCCCACCGAAGTCCGCAACCAATCCAAACGAGCCATCGTCCGGCAGCGCCGGTAACGTTGTCAGCGCCGCCGGATCCGGTTGAACCCTGGCCGGCTGCGGCAGCGGCCGCGGCACATCCGGACGGGAACCCAGCGTGACGGCCGCGGCAATCACGAGCGCACAGACGGCCACACCAGCCGCGGCGCGAATCCACCAGCCACCGAACAGCGACGCTCGACCCCGCCATTGTCCGGCGCCCGGCACTTCCTGAGCCACCGCTTCCTGCACGCGCGCCGACAGGTGCTCCCAGAACAGGGGCGACGGTTCTGGAACCTCGATGGACGTCGCGGCGGCCATCACCTCGCGCAGACGGGCAATCTCGCGGCGGCAGCGATCGCACTCGGAAAGATGCTGCGCCGACGCATCGGAGCGCACGCCATCGAGCAAGTCGACGAAGTCTGCGGATGACAAGTGTCCCATGCGCTTACTGCTCTTCCTGACGGAGACGCTTCTTCAAGTTTCCGAGTGCGTGAAAGAAGTTTGCCTTGACGGCCCCGACCGAACTCCCCAGCACGCCGGCAATCTCTTCGTGTGACAGCTCGTGGTACATCCTCAACACGAGCGTGGCCCGCTGTTTTGGCGGCAGCGCCGCAATGGCCTTGCGCACCTGGATGCTGCGTTCCTCACGCAGCACGCGGTCCGATGCCGATTCAGTCCGGCTGTCGATGTGCTGCCGGGCGTCAAGACTCTCCGTGGGTGACATCTTTCGGCCGACGCGATTCAGGCAGAGGTTGACACCGATACGATACAGCCACGTCGCGAGCGATGAGCCGCCCCGAAAGGCACCGAGTCCTCGATACGCGCGGAGGAAGACATCCTGCGTCAGGTCGCTGGCGTCCTCGTGATTGCCGACGAACCGGTAGCACAACTGATACACCGGGCGGCGGTGCCGTTCGACGATCAGATCGAATGCGCCCGGCCGGCCGGACACGCACGCTGCGATCAGGCCAGCTTCGTCCAGATCGGCGAGGGCTGGCCCCCCGGCATCGCCGGCGTCGCGCCGGTCCGTCACCGCAGCGGTGTCCCGGGAAGCCGGACGGACCACGCGCGGCACACGTCCGGCATGAGTGCGGTCTGGCAGCGCCCAAACGAGGGAGGAGGCCACAATGGGTTGGACCTGCTGACTCGTCAGAAGGTTACATCCGAGGGCGCGCCCACAGCAGGTCCTCGACTTCCCGGGGCGTCGGAATGCCCCCGCGGGCGCCCAGGGCGCGGCAGTTGAGGGCGGCCACCGCGTTGGCGTAATCGAGAACGTCCTCGACGTCGACGTCCGGCGACCTCAGGCAGGCGGCCGCGAACGCGCCGCGAAACACGTCGCCTGCGCCCGTCGTGTCCACGCAATCCACCTGAAAGGCCGGTGTTCGAATCTCACGGCCCCCGCAGCGGGCCAGGCTGCCGTGCTCGCCCAGCGTCGCACAGACGATGGGCGCGTGAAACTCGTCGGCCATCGCGGCCAGCGCCCGTCCCAGATCTTCGTGACCTGTCAGCGCGCAGGGAAAATCCTGAGCTGTAATGATGATGTCGATCTGGTGGAGCAGGTCCGCGATACCCGGCCGCACCTTTTCGACGTCAACAATCGTCGGCACGCCCGCCTCCCGGGCGTAGCGTGCGGCCACCGTCGCCGCCGCCGTCTCGTGACAATCGACGATGAGCATGCGTCCGGCTGTCACCGCAGATTTGGGGATGTCGGCTAGATCCCAGGCGAGATCGGGATGCCTGTCCCACAGGACCGTTCGCTCGCCCGTCCGGGCGTCCACGAGGATGATGGAAAACTGATTCGTGGCGCTCGCGACCGTCCGGCTATCCGACACATCGACACCGGCGTCAACCAGGCTCTGGCGCGAAAGCGCGCCGTGGTCGTCGCCGCCGAACGCGCCGATATAGGAGGTCCGCCATCCCAGCTTCGCGCACGTCGCCATGGCCGTCGCGATCTGACCGCCGGGCAGCCGCGTCACGCGCTGGAGCCGCTGTTTCGAGTTGACCGCGGGATGCTCCGCCACGACGGCGAGCAGATCGAGGCTGTTCAATCCGAAACCAGCCACATCGAAGAGCCGCTCGTCAGCCCGGGGAACATTCAAGGACAGTCGCACCATGGAATCCTACTCCAGCCGGTTCGTCGTCTCTTCGCACTCCCGCGGGCTTTACTTTCGCCTTTCCTTTGCGTATAGTCTGCTCACTGGAGGCCCCAATGCTCCCGCTCACCAAACGGCAGCGCGAGATTTTCGATTACCTGAGCGAGTTCATCCTGCAGAACGGCTATGCGCCAAGCCTCGAGGAAATCGGCAAGCGCTTCGGCCTCTCTTCGCTCGCGACGGTCCATAAGCACCTGACGAACCTGCAGGACAAGGGCTTCATCAAACGAGCCTGGAATCGGAGCCGGTCGGTGGAAATGGTGCCGACGCGGACGGGCCGCCGCGCCGTCGAGCTGCCCCTCCTCGGCTTTGTCGCGGCAGGCTCCCCCATCGAGGCCGTCAGCTCGAACGACACGATCGCGGTGCCGGAGGACTTCGTCGGCAAGCGCGACACCTACGTCCTGCGCGTGCGTGGGGACTCGATGATCGACGAGCAAATCCGTGATGGCGACTTCGTCGTCGTCGAAGACCGGAAAACCGCCGACAACGGCGAGATGGTCATCGCGCTCCTTCGGGGGTCTGACGTCACGCTCAAGAAGTTCTACCGCGATCCGGGAGGGCGCATTCGTCTGCAGCCGGCCAACGCGACCATGCAGCCGATCTTTGTGGATCCCGAACAGGTCCAGGTACAGGGCGTCGTCGTCGGCGTGATGCGGAAGTACTAGCGAGCCGCGACGGCCTGAACGTCGAACGCCATTTGCGTTTAGACTGTCAGGCATGGCCGAACAGCCGAAGCAAATCAATTTCACCATCGTTCCCGACGACACCGCGACGACGCCGCGCACGTACGCGAACTTCTGTTCGATTGCGCATACGCCGTTCGACTTCACGCTGACGTTCTGCGAAGTCATGCCGCTGTCGGACAAGGAAATCAAGGAAGCCGAGTCCGAGCACGTCGTTCGCGCGCCGGTGCGCGTCAAAGTCGTCGTGCCCGTCCAGTTCATTCCCAATCTCATTAATGCGCTCCAGGAACACTGGCGGGTCTTTTCGGACTCGCAGGCCAATGTCGGCTGGAACAAGGGCGCCGGACCCGTGCATTGAAGACAGCGTCCGAGACGCGGCGCATCCTCGACCTGCTCGAGACCCAGCATCCGGATGCCGACACGGAGCTGCACTATCAGAACGCCTTCCAGTTACTGACGGCGACCATCCTCTCGGCTCAATCGACCGATCAGGGCGTCAATATGGTCACACCTGCCCTCTTCGCTCGCTACCCTGATGCGAAGGCCCTGGCCAGGGCGACGTCCGCCGAGCTCGAACCTCAGATTCACTCCACGGGTTTTTTCCGTCAGAAATCGAAGTCACTGATCGGGATGGCCACCGCTCTCGTGGCAAACCACGGCGGCGAGGTGCCGGCCAGCATGGAGGCCCTCGTTGCCCTGCCGGGTGTCGGCCGCAAGACAGCGAATGTCGTGCTCGGCCACGCTCTCGGCGTCCCGGGGTTGCCGGTCGATCGGCACGTCCTGCGGGTCTCGAATCGCATCGGCATCGCCGAATCGGACGACCCGGTCGTCGTCGAGCAGCAGCTCTGCGCGGCGCTCCCGCCGAAGCGCTGGACACGGACGTCGGATACGCTGATTCTCCATGGCCGGAGAATCTGCAATCCCAGGCCGCTGTGCGACCGCTGCGCCGTCACCTCGATGTGCGACTACTACGAAAATCCTGACAACCCCGCCGGACCGCGCGCGAAGCCGCGCCTGCCCGGGAAGAAGAAGGCGAAAGCTCATCGTGGAACGCCGCGCGTTCGACGCGCTCGTCGCTGATGCCCTGGCCGGCATCCCGCTCAGATTTCGCGAAGCGCTCGCGAACCTGGCGATCACCGTGGAGCCTGAGCCCTCCCGGGCACTCCTTCGCGAGATGGAAATCGAGCCGCCTGATACGCTGCTCGGTCTTTACCAGGGGACGCCGCTCACCGAGCGGCCCTGGGGCCATGGCAACACACTGCCGGATCGCATCCTGTTGTTTCAGGGTCCCCTCGAGCGCGCGTCCGAGGACCGCGAGGACCTGACCGTTGCGATCGGCGAGACGCTCATCCACGAAATCGGACATTACTTCGGCCTGAGCGAAGAGGAGATCGAAGACATCGAGGAGAAGTACTGGAACGAGACCGGTGACCACTAGCCCCCCTGGCCGGCCTGGCGCCAGGACGCCGGCCCGCAAGAGATTCGGTCAGCATTTCCTCGAGCCGGCCTGGGTCGTCAAAGTCGTCCGCGCCATCGCACCCACACCCGACGATGTGTTTTTCGAAATCGGACCGGGGCGCGGGGCCCTGACGCGCGAACTGACCGCCAGAGCCCGGAGCGTGACCGCGTTCGAAATCGATCGCGATCTCGCTGACGAACTACGCGAGAGTGCTCCGGCGAACCTCGAGGTCATCGCCGGCGACTTCCTGACGTCGCAGTGGATTCTGGAGAACCGCCCCGGCCATCCGGTCCGGGTGGCCGGCAACCTGCCCTACAACGTGGCGTCCCCGATCCTCTTTAGGCTGGTCGAGTTGTTTGGAGCGGGTATTCCGTTGACCGATGCCACCGTCATGCTCCAGCGGGAGGTGGCCGACCGCCTGGTGGCCGGGCCCGGCTCGAAGGAATACGGGGTGCTCAGCGTACTGATTCAGCTGTCAGCCGATGTGGATCGGCTGCTCTCCCTTCCTGCCGGAGCCTTCAGGCCGGCTCCGAAGGTGCAGTCGGCGCTGGTCCGGCTTCGGTTCCGCGAGCGGCGCCCCGAGCCACGAAATGTCGAGCTCCTGACACGGCTCGTTCAAGCCATCTTCACCAGACGGCGAAAAACGCTCGAGAACGCCCTCATGGCGTTCAGGACCTGGGATCGGGCCGCCATTTCCGAAGTCCTGCGCCGGGCCGCCATCGACGGCCGCCGGCGCCCGGAGACGCTGGATGTGTCCGAACTGGTCCGTCTGGCGGACGCGGTGGATCCGTTACCGGGCCCCCCGGGAGCTATGCTATAGTCTCGGCTGGTAAGTTGTTCAGCTGACAGCACATCCCGCCCCTGTTTTCTTTCAGGCGCACCCAGCAGCCTGATCGAGCCGCGTCAGCGGCTCCCGCCACGAACGGCACGTTCCACCCGGAACGGCGCGAGTGGCGGTGTGACGTTCCTGGCTGCGAATGCTTGAAGTCGTGCCCCTCGGCGGGCTCGGTGAGTTCGGCATGAACATGCTGGCGCTCAGCTACGCCGATACGACCATCGTGATCGATGCGGGCGTGATGTTTCCCGATCCTGAAATGCTCGGGGTCGATCGCATCATTCCGGATCTCACGTACCTGCAGCAGAAGGGCCCCGTGGCGGCCCTCGTGCTGACGCACGGCCATGAGGATCACATCGGCGCGATTCCGCACGTGCTGCCTTACGTCAGCGGTCCGGTCTACGCGACCCCGCTGACGCTGGCGTTCATCGAGCCCAAGCTCAAGGAGCACGGACTCGACGGCGCGCATCGCCTGGTTTCAGTCCGGCCGCGCGACCGCGTGACGGTCGGCCCGTTTGAAATCGAGTTCATTCGCGTGACGCACAGCATGCCCGACTGCGTCGCATTGGCGATTCATACGCCGGCCGGAACGCTGGTCCATACGGGCGACTTCAAGATCGACCAGACGCCAATCGACGGCCAGCATTTCGACGTCCATCGCTTCGCCGAACTGGGCTCGCAGGGCGTGCTGGCGCTCTTCTCCGACAGCACCAACATCGACCGCCGGGGGTTCACCGGCTCGGAACGCGAAGTCGTGGACGCATTCGAGGAGATCTTCACGAGCGCGACGGGCCGAATCATCGTCGCGGCGTTCGCATCGAGCATCTATCGGATGCAGATCCTCGTGGATCTCGCGGCGCAATTCGAACGCAAGGTCGCGTTTGTCGGCCGCGGCATGATCGAGAACTCCCAGACGGCCCAGCGGCTGGGCTATCTGAACATCCCGCCCGGCGTCCAGATTCGCGATTCCGAGATCGGCACGTACCCGAGCCAGGACGTCCTGTGCCTGTGCACCGGCTCGCAGGGTGAACCGATGTCGGCGTTGTCGCGCATCGCCATCGACGATCACCGGCATGTGAAAGTGACGTCGGACGATACGGTGGTCCTGTCGGCCCGTTCGATTCCCGGCAATGAAAAGTCGATCGGCCGTGTCCTGAATCACCTGGCGCGGCGCGGAGCCGAGGTCATTTACGAGGGCATCAAACACGTGCACGTGTCCGGCCACGGCAGCGAGGAGGAGCAGAAACTCGTGCTCTCCCTCGTCCGCCCCCGCTACTTCGTCCCGGTTCATGGCGAATACCGGCAGTTGTCGCAGCATGCGCGGATCGCCGAGCGGGTGTTCGCCGGGCGCGATCCGCGGCCGGAGATCCTCCTTGCCGAAAACGGGGACCTCCTGCAGTTTGACGAGAACGGTGGACGCCTCGCCGGCAAGGTGACGGTCGGACGAGTGCTGATTGACGGCACGCATACCGGCGAGGTTGGCGACGAGGTGCTTCGGGATCGGCGTCATCTGGCCGAGGACGGCCTCGCCGTTCCCGTGGTGGCGATCAACAGCCAGACCGGTGCGCTCGAAGGCATCCCGGAGATCATCACCCGAGGGTTCGTCATGGAGAACGGCCAGGAGCTGCTGGCAGACGGCGTTCGCGTCCTCATCGACGTCATGGAACGGACAGGCGTCGAGGAACGGACCGACCAGGGCCTGATCAAGGAAAAGCTGCGCGTCGAGCTGAGGCGGTTCTTCAAGAAGCGGTCGGGCCGCCGGCCGTTCGTATTGCCCGTCATCATGGAGATCTGATACGTGAGTCGTTCGACCGTTTCGCGTCGCGTGAGTGAATTCGTCGGCGTCGCGCTGTTCGCCGCCGCACTCATCTGGCTTGTCTCGCTCGCCAGCTATGAGCCGTCCGACCCGGTGTGGTTCTTCAGCACCGGTTCGCACGCGGCCCCGCTGAACTTCGCGGGCCGCATCGGCGCGTTTGTGGCCGAGCTGTCCTTCCAGCTCTTCGGCTACGCGTCCTATCTCATCCCCGCGACGTTCATGATCATCGGCTGGAACTACTTCTGGTGCCGATCGGTCGACGCCGCCGGCACCAAGGCAGCCGGCGCCAGCCTGCTCTTTGGAGGCGGCAGCGCGTTTCTCAGCCTGGTGTTCGGGACGCTCGACGTCTCGGGCAAGTCGTTCCGCGCGGGCGGATACGCGGGCGACTGGCTCGCCGGCGAACTGTCCGAGTATCTGAATCGCACCGGTTCGCTGATTGTCATCGTCACGGTGGTCGTGCTGGCCGTGATCATGTCCACGCAGTTTTCGTTTGGCCGGCTGTTCGGGACGATCTGAAGGCCGCCGGCCAGGCGGCCCGGCACGCGATGCGATCGTTCGCGGAATGGCGTGAAGGCCGACGCCGCGAGCAGCAACGGCGCGAGGTCATCGCCAAGCACACCAAGAAGGGCGCCGTTCCGCCGGCCCCCGACGTGAAGCCGGTCGTGGCGGTTGCCGCCGCTCCGCCTGAAAAGGCTCCTCCGGCCAGGACCGCCGAGGCCGCCTTCGGGAGCCAGAAGTCGTTCGCGCCGCCGCAGAAGCCGCCCAAAGTCACCATGCCGCCCGTGACGCTGCCGCTCGACCTGGAGCCGACGGCGAAAGCGCCGGCCGAGCGCCGCAAAGGCGAATTCACCCTGCCGCCGGCAGCGTTGCTGGACGCGGCGAAGACCGAGCGCAAGATCGATGAACGCGAGCTCATGGACGGCGCGCGCCTGCTCGAAGAAAAATGCCGCGAGTTCGCGGTTGAAGGCAGCGTGGCACAGATTCATCCCGGCCCAGTCGTCACCACGTTCGAGTTCAAGCCGGACGCAGGCGTGAAGTACTCGAAGGTGACCGGCCTCGCCGACGACCTCTGCCTCGCCATGCGGGCGGAATCCGTCCTCATCGACCGCATTCCCGGCAAGTCGACCGTCGGCATCCAGATTCCGAACGCCGCGCGCGAGCAGATCTCCCTGCGCGAGCTGCTGGAATCTGAGGCTTACCGGCGCTCGACGTCGAAACTGACGATCGCGCTCGGAAAAACCATCCACGGCGAGCCTTTCATGGCGGATCTGGCGGTCATGCCGCATCTGCTCATTGCGGGTTCGACCGGCTCGGGCAAGTCGGTCGGGATCAACGGGATGCTCACCAGCATCCTGTACCGCTCGACCCCGGACGATGTGCGGATGATCATGATCGACCCGAAGCGTCTCGAGCTCGGGATGTATGAAGACATCCCGCACCTCCTGACGCCGGTGGTCGTCGATCCGAAGCAGGCCTCGAATGCCCTCCGCTGGGCCGTGCGCGAAATGGAAGAGCGCTACAAAACGCTGGCGGCGGTCGGTGTGCGCAACATCGAACAGTACAACCGCAATATCCACCACGCCATTGCCGAGAAACATACGCCGCCAGAGGGAGGAATTCCGAAGCCGCTTCCCTTCATCGTCGTCGTCATCGACGAGCTGGCCGACCTCATGATGGTCGCGAGCAACGAGGTCGAGGAATCGATCGCGCGGCTGGCGCAAATGGCGCGCGCGGTCGGGATTCACCTGATCCTCGCGACGCAGCGCCCCTCGGTGGACGTCATCACCGGCCTCATCAAGGCGAACCTGCCGTCGCGTATTTCGTTCAGGGTGCAGTCGAAGATCGATTCGCGCACCATCCTCGACAGCAACGGCGCGGAACAGCTCCTCGGACGAGGCGACATGCTCTTCATGCCGCCGGCGTCGTCACGGTTCGTCCGTATCCACGGGCCGTACATCTCGGAGCAGGAAAGCGCACGCCTGGCGAGCTTCCTGCGCAAGCAGGGCAAGCCGACCTACAACGAAGCCATAACCGCCGAGGAGAAGACCGCCGGTCCCGACGGCGCCGACTTCGAGAAGGACGAGTTGTACGACGAGGCGGCCCGCATCGTCGTGCAGAGCGGACAGGCATCGATCTCATACCTTCAGCGCCGTCTCCGGATCGGGTTCAGCCGCGCGGCACGGCTCGTGGACATGATGGAAATGGACGGTCTGGTGTCGGGAGCGGCCGGCGGCAAGGCGCGGGAAGTCCTCGTCGACAAGCAGTACTTCGATCAAGTGGATGCCCAGCTGCGGTGAGCAGGCGCACATGGTGACTATCCGAATATCTTTACGGCGAATCGCGATCGGGGCGCTGTCGATGGCGCTGACGGGAATGTTCGCGCATTCGGCCGTCTCGCAGGAAACGGACCGGGGATTGTTCGCTGCGGCGGAAGCGCTCGAGCAGGCCGCCCGAATTCCCCTGAACGATCCGAACGCGCCGGCTGACACGTCGCTGGACGAGATCCATACGGCTGTCGCCGCGTATCTGCTGGTCCCCCGGCGGTTCCCCGCCAGCGGCTACAGCGATGACGCGTTGTGGAGAGCGGGACGGCTCTCGCTCGATGCGTTCGCCCGCTTCGGCAACAGCGGAGACAGAGACAGCGGTCAGCGCCTGCTGAAGCGCCTGGCAACGGGCTACCCGGCCAGCAAGCTGGCGAAGCAGGTGCCGGCGGCGCTCGAGGCGCTCGCAGCTCCCGCGACGGCTATACCTGCGACACCTGCGCCAGCCGCAGCTTCTCCGCCGGTTGCCGCGACATCGTCTCCCGCGGCCGGGCCGGTCGCCTCCGCTCCGGCCGCCGCAACGACGCGCGCCTCCGGCCCGTCGCGCGGTGCTCGAGGCACCGGACCAACGGCCACCATTCGCAGCATCCGCCGATCGGTTCTTCCCGACGCCGTGCGCATCGTCATCGAGCTTGACGGCGAGGTCGCGTTCCACGAAGAACGGATCGCCGGCCCGGACCGCGTGTTCGTGGATCTCTCGCCAGCGCGTGCCGCTGCGTCGCTCGTCGACCAGACGCTTCGGTTCAACAGCGATGCCGATGTCGTCCGGCAGATCCGCCTCGGCCGCCACGAGAATCGCACCACACGTGTCGTGCTCGATGCCGGCGGGGTCTCGACCTACAGCGTCTACGCGCTCTACAGTCCCTATCGGCTGGTCATCGACTGCGTGCGCGGTAAACCTGCGCTGCCACCCGATCCGGTGTTGCCACTTCTGGCCGCGAGACGTCTTTCACCGCTGTGGGGACGGCAACTGCCCTCTGCTGCGTCCCACAACGCTGCTTTGATTCGAAGCGCGGTGGCATCGGCGCAGGTTGTGCCCCCGCCCGTCAACGCAACCGGGCAGCCGGCGTCGCCTGCGCTGCCTCAGCCACCCACTATCAAATCCGCGGATCTGCCGGGCGTTCAGGCGGTGATCGTCCGGGCCGCTCCGCCTCCGCCGCCTGCGCCGCGACTGCTCGTGGCAAAGCCACTGGCCCAACCGTGGATCCGGACACCGTTGGCCGGCGTGTCTCCGAGGAACACCGCGGCCATCCGCGAGGCGGTTGCATCGCTGCCGCCGCCGCCCGAGCCCGCGTCCCCGCTCGGCCCGGGTACGGTCGCGCCCGAGGAATTGCCCAGGAACAGTCCGACGATCGCCGCCATCGTTCCGTCCGAGCGATCGAAAGCGCCCGAGAAAAACCTGACGGGCGGCTTTTCGATCGCGCGGCAGCTTGGCCTTGGCGTCTCGCGGATTGTCATCGATCCCGGCCATGGCGGCCACGATCCGGGCGCGGCCGGCAAAGACGTCAGCGAGGCCGAGCTGGTGCTCGACGTCTCCCTTCGTCTCGAAAAACTCCTGCAGAAGGTCCAGGGGATGGAAGTCGTGCTCACGCGGCGCACCGACGAGTTCGTCTCCCTTCAGGAACGAACGGCCATCGCCAACCGCGAGGGGGCCGACCTCTTTCTCTCGATTCACGCGAACGCCAGCGACAGCCCGTTCGCGAGGGGTGTCGAGACCTACTTCCTCAACTTCGCGAACAACCTGGGCGCCGCCGGCGTGGCCGCCCGCGAGAACGCCGCCTCCGGCCAGGCGATGGCCGCCCTGCCCGACCTCGTCAAGATGATCGCGCTCAATAACAAGCTGGACGAGTCGCGCGACCTGGCGACAATCGTTCAACACGCGATGATCGAGCGTCTCCGCGGCGTCAACAAGTCGTTGAAGGATCTCGGGGTCAAACAGGCGCCGTTCGCGGTCCTCATCGGCGCCGCCATGCCGAGCGTCCTCGCCGAAGTGTCCTTCGTCACGAACACTCAGGATGCCAGGCAGCTGCGCTCATCGGCGTATCGCCAGCGCATCGCCGAGGCGCTCGCCAACGCCGTCCGGAAGTATCAAACGTCGCTCAAGAGTGTCTCGACCGTCGCGTCCGAGTAAGGCCCGCCCTGCGGCCGCGCTCGGCTACTCCGATCGCGATCTGACGAAGAAGAGGATTCCCGCGAAGACGGCGCCGGCCAGCAGTGCGATGAGCACGAGCACGCCGGTGAGTCCGAGAGACGTGAGCAGAACCTCGGCAAGCCCGTTGGTTGGATCGGTTTTCGGCTCGATGAGCCGAACGGTCACCGGCGGCTGAAGCAGCGCGGTCAGACCCATTCCGCGCTGGTAAACGCGAGCTCGGCCAGCGTGCGGACCGCCACGCCGCTCGGCCCCTTTGGCAGGTACGGCTTCGCCTCCTCGAGCCACGCCGTTCCGGCGATGTCGAGGTGCGCCCACGGCAGGCCGCCCGCGAACTCCTTGAGAAACAGCGCCGCCGTCACGGACCCGGCGGGCCGTCCGCCCGTATTCTGCAGGTCGGCGATTTCACTCTTGATCTGTTCGAAGTATTCGTCGAAGGTCGGCATGGGCCACACGCGGTCTCCGGCGCGGTCGGCGACGCTCCGCACAGTGTCGACCCACGACTGCGGCGTTCCGAACAGCCCGCTCGTGATCTTGCCGAGCGCCACGACAATCGACCCCGTCAATGTCGCAACATCCACCAGGTGGGTCGCGCCGAGTTTTCGCGCGTACCACAGGCCGTCACCGAGAATCAGCCGTCCCTCCGCGTCCGTGTTGATCACCTCGACCGTCTTGCCGGACGCGCTCGTCAGGACGTCTCCGGGTTTGATCGCCCGCCCGCCCGGCATGTTCTCGGTCGTCGGAACGACGCCGATCACCCGAACGGGGGCGTTCAACGCCGAGATCGCGCGCATCGCGCACACCACGGCCGCACCTCCGGCCATGTCGTCCTTCATCCGCTCCATGCCGTCCGCTGGCTTGATGGAAATTCCGCCGGTATCGAACGTGATGCCCTTGCCAACCAGCCCGAGGACCGGGCCAGGTGGCGCGCCCGCGGGCTCGTGGCGGATGACCATCAGGCGAGGCGGCTCATGACTCCCGCGAGCGACACCGAGCAACAGACCCATGCCCAGGCGCTCAATCTCCTTTTCGTCGAGCACCTCGAAGGTGAGGCTGGTGTCCGACACGATCTCGCCCGATCGGCGCACGAATTCGCGGGGCGTGAGCGAATTCCCGGGCTCGTTGCACAACTCGCGCGACAGGTTGCTGCAGTTCCCGAGCAACCGCCCGCGCCGGACAGCGTCTTCGAATGCCGCCGCGCGGCCCTGAGGCACTCCGCAGCCGACAATCGTCCAGGCGGGAGCTTGTCCAGGCGACGTGTCGCCCGTCTTGTAGCGGCCAACGTTGAACTCGGCGAGCGTCAGGCCTTCGGCGATCGCTTGTCCGAGCTCGGCCGCATCGATATGGCTCGCCGTATTCGCGCGCACGAGGAATGCCGCGCGCGCTACGCGCCTGGCCTTCATTGACAACCCGCTGGCGGATGCGAGCTTGCGCGCCAGGTCGCCGCTGAAGGCAGCCACGAGGCCGGCCCCGACAAGCGCGACGCGACGGACGCGCCATCCCGGGGTCGAGGATGCGGGCGAGAAAGAATTCGTAAGGGCGGCCCGAGATCTCCTTCGACTCGAGCGCACGCGCCAGGTCGCCGCCGGTCGCCGCATCCAGTCCGGGCACTGCCGACGGCGCGTCGCCTTCGAACCACGGCACGATCAGCACTTCGGCATCGACGGCGGAGGGCGCGGCGGACGTGCACTCGATCGGCGCGGGCAGCATCCCTTCATTATCCCTTGAATCTTGCCCCCCTCGGGACCACGCCGTACAATGTGGAGGCAGGACTGCCCCAGCATCCGGGAGGAAGGCGATGAGAAGTCGGCGGCGATCGCTATCGGTGGGCGTCGCGTGCCTGATGCTCGCGTCGGTGGTGGCGGCCGGACCACAGGACAAGCCGGCCAAAGACAAGGACTCGGGCGACAAGGAAAAGCGCCCGAAGCTGTCGCTCACGGCCCGTCCCCCGATCGCCATGTCCCCGGCCCGCGTGTCTCTGACGGCCGAACTGGCCGGTGGCCCCGACGATCTCGAAGAGTTCTACTGCCCGACCATCGAGTGGGATTGGGGCGACGGCACGAGTTCGGAAACCTCCTCGGACTGCGATCCTTACGAGCCCGGCAAAAGCACGTTCAGACGCCGTTTCACCGTCGAGCACATCTTCCGCGCCGGCTACCATCGTGTCTCGCTGCGGCTGAAGAAACGCGACAAGCAGATCTCTTCAGCGACCGTGGTCGTCGATGTTCGCCCCGGCATCCGCGATCTCTAGCAGGCTGCCGAAGAACGCAGCCTGAACGTGTGTTTCAGCGCCTTGCACTGCCAGGGCACTTCGACGAAACCCTCCGGGTCCAGCCGATAGAGGCGGACTTCGGCGGGCTCGGCTCGCACGCTCACAATCAGGTACAGGTAGCCGGGTACCACGCTTCGGCGCGATCGCGCGCTGAGGGTGTGGCCGGCGATCGCGGGTGGGAGTGGTAGAAACCGAGCACGTCGAGGCCCCTCGTCCGGGCTTCCCTCCTGGCCCGGATGTGATCGCCGGGATCCATTTCAAACCGGTTGGGATCGCTCGCCAGGTTGGTGGTTCTCGCCGCCTCGACAATCGATTCTGCGGTTCCGATCAGAAGGCCGCAGCATTCGGCCGGAGCGGTTTCACGCGCGTGATCGACGATGTCGTCGTGCGCACGCCGTCCGATGACCACATTCACAGCGCTTCGACGACCATCGCGATGCCCATGCCTCCGCCGATGCAGAGCGCGGCGACACCGTAACGGAGTTTCCTCGCTCTCAGCGCGTGGACCAGCGTCGTCAGCACGCGCGCGCCGCTCGCGCCGATGGGATGGCCGAGCGCAATGGCGCCGCCATGAACGTTGACCTTTGCCGGATCGAGACGCAGTTCGCGGACGACCGCGAGCGACTGCGCCGCGAACGCCTCGTTGAGCTCGAAGAGATCGATGCGGTCGGCCGCCAGCCCGGCGCGATCCAGCGCCAGCCGGACGGCCGGCACGGGACCCATGCCCATGACGAGCGGATCGACGCCGGCTGACGCGTACGACAGGATTCGCGCCAGCGGCGGCGTTCCCGCCGCGTTGGCACGTTCGCGGGACGCGACGACGAGCGCCGCTGCCCCGTCGTTGATGCCGGACGCATTTCCAGCGGTTACCGATCCGTCCTTCTTGAACGCAGGACGGAGCGCCGCCAGCTTCTCGAGCGACGTGTCCGCGCGCGGATATTCATCCGTGCCGAGTGTCAGTGGATCGCCCTTCTTCTGGGGAACCAGCACGGCCGCGATCTCGGCCCGGAACGTTCCATCGCCGACCGCGCGCACCGCGCGCTGCTGACTTTCCAGCGCGAACGCGTCCTGGTCCGCGCGCGTGACGCCGTAGCGTGCGGCGACTTCCTCGGCGGTGATGCCCATATGACAGGAATTGATCGCGCAGGTGAGCCCTTCGGCCAGCAGCGAATCAACGGCCTCGGCATGCCCGAGCCGATAGCCCCAGCGGGCGCCCTTCAGCACGTACGGCGCGTTCGACATGGACTCGGTCCCGCCAGCCACAACCGCGTCCACGTAGCCCACGGCGATCGCCTCGACGGCGTGCACGACGGCCTGCAGACCCGATCCGCAGACGCGATTGATGGTTTCCGCGGGGACCTCGACCGGCAGCCCCGCCTTGAGGGCGGCCTGCCGCGCGACGTTCATGCCGGCGCCCGCCTGCAGGACGCAGCCCATGACGACGTCGCCGACGCTCTGTGGCTCGATGTGGGCGCGCGCGACCGCTTCGCGGATGACGACGGCGCCGAGGTCGCTGGCTGAAAGGTCCTTGAACTGGCCGCCAAACGATCCAATGGGCGTGCGGCACGCGCTCAGAATCAGCGCGTCGAACCGGGGAGAGTTGCCGGGCATGCTACACGCTCAGCATCCTGCGCCATTCGGCCGCGCCATCGAACACGTCCGCCAGCCGGTCCCCGGCAGGAAGATCGCGCCGAAGATCCTGGAGCACGGCAATGAGCTCGTCGAGCGCGGGTCCGATTTCGTCGGCATTGGTGGCCGCGATATCCCGCCAGATTTCAGCCGGGCTCGACGCCAGCCGCGTGGTGTCAGCCAATCCTCTTCCGGCAAGCGCCAGCCCATCCTGCCCCACGGCTTCTCCGACGACCTGCATCAGGGCGCTGGCGGTCAATTGCGGGAGGTGGCTGAGAAACGCGAGCACACGGTCGTGCGCGGCCGCGTCAATCGATCGCGGCACAGCACCGAGCGCCTTCACGAACGCGGTCAACTTCTCGAACGCCTCGCCGTTGTCGCCCGTCGGTGTCAGCAGCCACGGCCGGCCCTTGAACAGATCCGGCCGTGCGTTCTCGAGACCCCCTTTTGCGCTGCCGCCAAGAGGATGCCCGCCGATGAACGTGAACTTCGGCGGCAGCGTTCGCGCCGCCGCCACGATCGCACGCTTCGTGCTGCCTGTATCGGTCACCACGGCAGGTTGGCGCACGTGTTCGTCGAGCTCGCCCAACAGCTCGATGTTCTGCCGGATGGGCGCGGCCAGAATCACGATATCGACTTCAGCCAGCACGACCGGATCATCCGCGGCGACATCGATGGCATGCAGCCTCATCGCCGTTTCGAGCACGTCCTTGTTGTCCACGGCGATGACGAGCGATGCCGGCCAGAGCTGGCGGGCCGCCAGCGCGACGGATCCGCCGATGAGTCCCAACCCGACGATGCCGATCTTTTCGAAGATCGGCGGATCGCCGGTGGGTTTGCCCGGCCGGCCCGGCTGGATGACAGGCAGGTCTATCATCGTTTTCGTTCCGGCCGAATCCGGGCTCCACGCCCTCTTCCATGACTGCTACGATCCCCAGCCGCGCCGGGCGACGGTCTCCAGGCAGATGCTGCGTCCGATTGCCGGGGCGATGATCCGCAGCTCGGCCATGAGCCGATCGAACTGCGCCGGGAACATCGACTGCGCGCCGTCACTGAGCGCGTGATCGGGATCGTTATGGACTTCGATGATCAAGCCGTCGGCGCCGGCGGCGACCGCTGCGCGCGCCATGGGCGCCACCATATCGCGGCGGCCCGCGCCGTGGCTCGGGTCGGCCACGATCGGCAGGTGGCTCAGCTTCTTGACGATCGGGATCGCGGAGATGTCGAACGTGTTCCGCGTCGCCGTCTCGAAGGTCCGGATCCCGCGCTCGCAGAGGATGACGTCCTCATTGCCGCCGCTCAGGATGTATTCCGCCGAAAGCAGCCACTCTTCGATCGTGGCCGCGATGCCGCGCTTGAGCAGCACCGGCTTCCGGACGTATCCCAACTCGCGGAGCAGCGTGAAGTTCTGCATGTTCCGCGCGCCCACCTGGTAGATGTCCGCGTACTTGCCGATGACCTCGATCTGGTTCGCGTCCATCACTTCCGTGACCAGTTTCAGGTTCTCGGCCCCGGCCGCATCGTGCAGCATCTTGAGGCCTTCCTCGCCCAGACCCTGAAAGCTGTACGGCGAACTGCGCGGTTTGAACGCGCCGCCCCTGAAGATCTTCGCGCCCGCCTTTCGCACGGCCGCGGCCGACGCGCGCACCTGGGCGTCCGTCTCGGCCGAGCAGGGCCCGGCCATCACGACGACCTCGTCGCCCCCGATGCGCACGTCGCCGATCGTGACGACCGTGCCCTCGGGTTTGAATGTCTTGCTGGCCAGCTTGTACGGCTCCGAGATGCGCATGACTTCATGCACGCCGTCGAGCATTTCAATCAGGCCCGGGTCGGGGCGCTTCTGCCCGACGACCCCGAGGACCGTCCGCGACACACCTGTCGAGCGGTGCACGTCCATCCCCATTTCCACCAGACGCGCCACGACCTGCTCAATCTGAGTCTCGGTGGCCCGTTCTTCCATCACTACAACCATGGCTTCCGCCTCCAGAACGCGAACGTTCATGATACCGTGCCGCCGTTACCAACTTCCTCGTCGTGTGCCACCCGCCGTTCGAGCCTCCGCGCCTCGTCGATGATGCGCTCGAACAGGCGGGCGATCGCTTCGGGACCAAGAGGCCCCTCGGCCGCGACGTTCCGCACGTGATCCAGCACCTGTTTTTCCCGGTCAGGCTGGTACACGTCGATTCCCTGCTCTTTCTTGAGGCGGCCGATCTCGCACGCACAGCGCGCGCGCTCGTTCAGCAGCCGGACCAGCACCTCGTCCACGCGATCGATGTCGCGCCGCAAATCGTCAAGCGTCGGCATACTTGGCACTTCTCACAATGAACGGTCGTTTCACGCGTGAAGCTCCCTCGGCTGGCACGCGCTTCGGAGCGACCGCACGTACGTTTCGACGCGGTCGACAAGGTCCGCCGACTCTCGTTCCTCGGCGATCAGTGAAACCAGCGCGCTGCCGACGACCGCGGCGTCGGCGTAGGCGCCCACTTCCGCCACATGCTCCGGGCGGGAAATACCGAATCCCAGGGCAATCGGCAGGGACGTGAACGTCCGGAGGCGCCGCACAAGCGTCGCGGCGTCCGACGACACCTGCGCGCGCGCGCCGGTCACGCCCAGCCGTGAGATACCGTACAGAAACCCCTGCCCCAGTGCCGCCGCCTTCTGGATTCGGGCGTCGGTGGTCGTCGGGCTGAGAAGAAAAATCGTATCGATGCCCGCGGCTGCCGTCGTTTCCCGAAATTCCTCTGCCTCTTCGATTGGCAGGTCGAGCGCGAGCACGCCATCCACTCCGGCCGCCGCCGCCTGCCGCGCGAACTCGCCGATGCCGATACGCAGCAGCGGATTCGCATAGCTGAAGACGACGATCGGCGCAGACACGTACGGCCTGACGTCCGCAATCAGTTTGAGCGCGGTCCGCAGGCTTCCGCCCGCGGCAAGCGCGCGCTCGGTCGCGCGCTGGATGACGGGGCCGTCGGCGAGAGGATCGGAGAACGGAACGCCCACTTCGAGCACGTCCGCGCCCGCACGGTCGAGCGCACGCAGCAATTCGGCGGACCGCGCGAGGTCGGGATCGGCGGCTGTCGTATACGTCACGAGCCCGGGCCGCTGCTCGAGGCGCAAACGAGCGAACGTCGGCGTCAACCGCGAAGGCACTTTTCCACCGTCTGCA
Source organism: uncultured Acidobacteriota bacterium (assembly GCA_963729215.1). Lineage (GTDB taxonomy): Bacteria > Acidobacteriota > Vicinamibacteria > Vicinamibacterales > CAVVIG01 > CAVQJU01. The sequence goes on from CAVSND010000028.1 coordinate 295,980, forward strand.
CATCCTTGTCGCCGCGACCTGACAGGTTCACGAGCAGTATCCCATCCGGGCCGAGCTCCGTCGCGATTTGCCTCGCGTAGGCAATTGCGTGTGCGGATTCGAGCGCGGGCAGAATCCCTTCGAGCCTGGCGAGCAACTGGAACGCCTCGAGCGCCTGGTCGTCGGTGATATACCCGTATTCCGAACGGCCCATCCCACGCAGCCACGCGTGCTCGGGTCCGACCGCCGCGTAATCCAGCCCCGCCGAGATCGAATGCGTCAACTCGATGTTGCCGTCATCATCCTGAAGAATGAATGTCCGCGTGCCCTGCAGGACGCCGGTGCTGCCCCCCGCAAACCGCGCGGCGTGGCGCCCGCGAACAATCGCCTCGCCGCCGGCTTCCACTCCGATGAGCCTCACGCCCTCGTCGTCCACGAAGGCATCGAAGATGCCCATCGCGTTGCTGCCGCCGCCGACGCACGCGACAACGGCATGCGGCAGGCGGCCCGTCAGCTCGTGCACCTGCTCCCGGGCTTCCCGGCCGATCACTGATTGAAACTCGCGAACCATCAATGGATACGGATGGGGCCCGAGCACGGAGCCGAGCAGGTAGTACGTGTCCGTCACGTTCGTGACCCAGTCGCGCATCGCCTCGTTGATCGCGTCCTTCAGCGTGCGGCTCCCCGCATCCACGCGGCAGACTTCCGCGCCAAGCAGCCGCATGCGGAAGACATTCAGCTCCTGCCGGGCCATGTCTTCAGAGCCCATGTAAACATGGCATTCGAGGCCGAGCAGCGCGCAGGCCGTGGCCGTCGCCACGCCGTGCTGTCCCGCGCCGGTCTCCGCGACGATGCGCCGCTTGCCCATGCGGACGGCGAGCAGCGCCTGGCCGAGCGCGTTGTTGATTTTGTGCGCGCCCGTGTGCGTGAGATCTTCGCGTTTCAGAAAGATCCGCGCGCCCCCGTACGCCTGCGTCAGGCGCTTCGCCTCGTAGACAGGCGTGGGCCGTCCAACGTAGTGCTTCAGCAGGCGCGCCAACTCCGCAGCAAACGCCGGATCCTCGCGGACCTCGAAGTAGGCGCGCTCGAGCTGCTCGACCGGCTCGACGAGCGTCTCCGGCACGAACCGGCCGCCGAATTCACCGAAGTACCCGCGACTGTCAGGATCGCGCCGAGATACGACTGCCATGAACTGCCTCAAAGAGCGCCTTGATGCGCCCGTGATCCTTGATACCCGGAGCGGCTTCCACCCCGGACGATACGTCGATGCCGAATGGTCGTACGCGCGCTATCGCGTCGCCGACATTGTCCGCCGTCAGACCGCCGGCCAGGACGATCGGCCTGCGCCTCGCGATGGCCGCGGCGACCGACCAGTCAACCGTTCGTCCCGTGCCTCCCTTGCGAACCGGGTCGTGCGCGTCCAGCAGGACGACTACACGGGAGGGCCAGACGTCGATGCGTGCGGCATCCAGATCGAGGCCGTCGCGAATCGCCACCGCCTTCACCACCGGCCTGCTCATTGTCGCGATGTAGTCCGCCGATTCTCCGCCGTGCAGTTGAACGGCGCCGAGTTGAGCAAGGCTCGCGACCTCGTTCACGTATTCGGCGGGTTGATCCGCGAACACGCCGACGGCTGTGACGAACGGTGGAAGCGACGCGGTGATCGTTCGAGCCCGATGCGGATCGACGGCTCTCGGGCTGCCGGGCCAGAAGACGAAGCCCAGCGCCGTCGCCCCCGCGTCGACCGCCGCTTTCGCGTCCTCGAGCCGCGTGATGCCGCAAATCTTCACGAGCACGGCACACCCGCCAGCAGTTCCTGGAGCGCGCCGCCCGGATCCGGCAGCGTCATCAGCCGCTCCCCGATGAGAAACGCCCGATAGCCGAGCTGGCGCAGCCGCAGCAGGTCGTCAGGCGTCCGCAGCCCGCTCTCGCTGACGGCGACAACGCCTCCGGGTATCAGCCCAACCACGCGCTCGGACGCCTTGACGTCGACTTCGAGCGTCCGCAGGTTGCGGTTGTTGACGCCGATGATCCGTGCCCCCGAGTCGATCGCCATCGCCAGTTCATCGGCGTCGTGTACCTCGACCAGCGCGTCCATCCCGAGCGCCGCCGCCTGCGCCGCAAGCGATTTCAGTTCGACGGCGTCAAGCGCCGCGACGATCAGGAGAATTGCGTCCGCGCCTGCTTCCTTCGCCTCGAGCACCTGATACTCGGAGACGATGAAGTCCTTCCGCAGGATGGGCACCTCGACGGCCGCCCGCACGGCTCTGAGATGCTCGAGCGAGCCATCGAAGAACGTCGGTTCCGTCAGCACCGAAATCGCGGCCGCGCCGGCGGCGGCATAGCCGGCCGCGATTGTCGCCGGATCGTAGTCGGCGCGCAGCACGCCGCGCGACGGCGAGCGCCGTTTGCACTCCGCTATCACGTTCAATCGATCGGCGCGGCTGAGTGCTTCACGGAACCGGCCTCCAGCGGGCGTCGCGCCAGGCCCGAGACGTGCCACTCTGTCGCGGAGAACCGACAGCGGGACTGTCTGCTCCCGGACCTCGGTGATCCGGCGCGTCGCCGCGACGATCGTCCCGAGCAGGTCTGCGCTCACGCCCCTGCGCCTCCAGAGAACTCCTCCGCAGTCGAGACGGCGATGAGCGTGTCCAGCGTGCGCCGCGCGTCCCCTCGATCGATGGCGCGCGACGCCCGCGCCAGGCCTTCCTCCACCGAGCCCGCCACACCTGCAATCAACAGCGCGGCGCCGGCGTTCAGCAGCACCACGTCGCGTGTTGCCCCTCGCTCGCCGGCGAGAATCCGCTCGATGATGCGCGCGTTGTCGTGCGCGTCTCCCCCGTTGAAGGCCGCCGGGTTAGCCTTGGGCAGGCCGACGTCGCCCGGGTGCAGGTAAAACGTATTGACCGTGCCGTCGCGCGCCTCCGAAACCTTCGTGTAGCCGGCCGTCGAAATCTCGTCGATGCCGTCTGCGCCGTGGACCACCCAGGCCCGTTCGGAGCCGAGCAGCATCAGGGCCCGGGCCATCAGCTCGGTCAACTCCGGTCTCGGGACGCCGACCAGTTGCCGGGTCGCGCCGGCGGGATTCGTCAGCGGGCCGAGCAGATTGAACGCGGTGCGCACACCGAGGTCGCGCCGCGTCGGCCCGGCGTGTTTCATCGCGGGGTGGAACGTCGGCGCGAAGAAGAATCCGACGCCCGCCTCCGCCAGGCAACGCTCCACCACCGCAGGCGACGCCGTCACCCTCACGCCGAGCGCCTCGAACACGTCGGCGCTTCCCGACAGGCTCGAGACGGATCGGTTGCCGTGCTTCGCGACGCGGACACCGCACGCCGCGATCACGAGCGCGGCGCACGATGAAATGTTGAACGTCCCCGAACGGTCACCGCCGGTGCCGCACGTGTCGAACACGCGTTCGTAGCGCCGGGAGACCTGCACGGCATGCGCCCGCATGGCGCGCGCCAGGCCGACGATTTCCGTGGGCCGCTCGCCTTTCATGGCGAGCCCCATCAGCAGTCCGGCCATCTGTGCGGGCGCGGCCCGCCCCTCCATGATCTCGGTCATGGCGGCCGCCGCCTCGTCGCTCGTGAGGTCCTCGTGACGCGTCAGCTTCTCCATCAACGCTGGAAACATGACTAGTGGACCGTCCTTTCCATCAGTCGAGCCGTCCTTCCAGGAAATTACGGAGCAGCTTGTGACCCTCACCGGTCAGGATCGACTCGGGGTGAAACTGGACGCCGTACACGGGCCAGCGGCGATGGCGCAGGCCCATGACGATGCGATCATCGCGGGTGCGGGCCGTGATCTCGAGCGCGTCGGGCAGCCCCTGCTCCAGCACGACGAGCGAGTGATAGCGGGACGCTTCGAACTGCTCGCTGATGCCGCTGAAGACGCCGCGGCCGTTGTGCTCGATGATCGACGTCTTGCCGTGCATGGGCACACCGGCTCGAACCACCTGACCGCCGAACGCCGCGCCGATCGCCTGGTGCCCGAGACACACGCCGAGGACCGGCGTCGTCTCGCCGAGTCTCCGGATGACGTTCATCGTGATCCCGGCGTCCTCGGGCCTCCCGGGCCCGGGCGAAATGACAATACGCTCCGGCTTGATGGCGGCGACTTCGTCCACCGTCGCCGCGTCGTTGCGCACGACCTGCACCTCGGCGCCCAGCTCGCCCAGATACTGGACGAGGTTGTAGGTGAACGAGTCGTAGTTGTCGATGACACAGACGATACCCATCGCTAGCAAGTCCCTGCTGGGCGAGCTCGAGCGCCTTCAGCAGCGCGCGCGCCTTGTCTCGCGTCTCTTCGTACTCGGCCGTCGGGTTCGAATCGATCACGATGCCGGCCCCCGCCTGCGCCCAGGCTTTGCCGTTCGACATGATGATCGTCCGGATGGCGATGCAGAAGTCGAGATTGCCGGCGAAGTCCACGTAGCCGACCGCACCCGCGTAGAGTCCGCGCGGAATCGGTTCGAGCTCCCGGATGATCTGCATCGCGCGGACCTTGGGCGCGCCCGACACCGTCCCCGCAGGAAAGCACGACACCAGCGCGTCGAGCCGATCGCGGTCGTCGGCCAGCTGACCTTCGACGATTGAGGTCAGGTGCATCACGTGCGAAAACCGTTCGAGGCCCATGAACTGCGGGACGCGCACGCTGCCGTATTTGCACACTCGGCCGACGTCGTTCCTGCCCAGGTCCACGAGCATCACGTGCTCGGCCCGCTCCTTCTCGTTGCGTTTCAGCTCTTCCCCCAGCCGCATATCCTCCTCGGGGTTGCGGCCGCGCGGGCGCGTCCCCGCGATTGGATGCGTTTCCACGCGGGACCCCTCGACGCGCACGAGCATTTCTGGAGACGATCCCACCACGGACACGCCGCCCATACGAATGAAGTACATGTACGGCGACGGATTCACGTGCCTGAGCGCCCGGTAGACTGTAAACGGTTCGACCGTGACATCGGCTTCGAAGCGCTGCGACAGGACGACCTGGTAGATGTCCCCGGCGGCGATGTGTTCCTTCGCCGTCCGCACGTGCTCCTCGAAACCCTCCCGCGTATAGCTGGATCTGACCTCGAGTGCGCCGTCGCCGGCCCGCCGCTCGTGTGAGAGGCCGCGCTCGAGCTCGCGCTCGAGGAACTGAATTTTCGCGCAGGCAAACTGGTAGAGCGACTCCAGGTCGTCGTCTGCCGTGATGCGCGCGTTCGCGATAATCAGGATCCGGTGACGGACGTGGTCGAACGCGAGCACGGTATCGAACACCATGAACGCGGCCTGATTGGCGCCATCATCCGACTTGCCCAGATCGCCCAGCACGGGCTCGAACCAGGACGAGGCGCCGTAGCCGAAGTACCCGACCGCGCCACCCGTGAAGCGCGGAAGATCGGGCACGAACGGCGACCGGTAGTCGGCCATCAGCCGGCGGAGCGTGTCGACAAACGGCCGGTCGCTCTCGGAGGTCGCGCCCGCCCGATCGATGATCGTGCGGCCGTCGCGCGAAGTCAGGATCAGAAACGGATCCTTGCCGAGGAACGAGTAGCGGCCGACATGCTCCCCGCCTTCGACGCTTTCCAGCAGGAAGGCGTAGTCGGCGTGCTCCGCGATTTTCAGAAACGCCGATACCGGCGTGAGCAGGTCGGCGACCATCTCTTTGCACACGGGCACGAACGTGCCGCGGCGCGCCAGTTCCTTGAATTCCTCAAACGACGTGATTTTCATTGCGCGTGAACTCCGCGAGCCGCTTCGCCGCGGCGTGCTTCATGACATCAGCCGGCGCTTTCGCTCCGGTCCACCATTCGAACTGCTCGATGGCCTGCCCCACGAGCATCTGTAAGCCGCCGATCGTCGCGCATCCGGCGGCGGCCGCCTCGCGCAGCAACATCGTGGACTCCGGGTTGTAGACGAGGTCGTACACGGTACGGCCGGCCGGGCCCGAAAGCGCCGCCGCCTCAACCGGCATCGCGGCAACGTTCGGGAACATGCCGACGGGTGTGCAGTTGACGAGCAGATCCCAACTGCCCGCGGCCGGCGGAAACACTCCGGCCGTGGCAGCAGCCGGCGTGGCAATCTCCTCCGCGCGTGCCCGGCTCCGCGAGTAGACCGTGACCGTCGCGCCGCTGCCCGCCAGCGCCGCCAGCACCGCTCTGGCGGAGCCGCCTGCTCCCAGAACGGCCACGCGCGCGCCGGCCAGCGCCACGCGATCGTGCAGCGGGCGAAGAAAGCCCGCGGCGTCCGTGTTGCCGCCGATCCAGCGGCCACCGACCGCGCGAATCGTGTTGATCGCGCCGACCCGGCACGCGACGGCGTCTACTTCGTCCACATGTTCCCGAAGCGCAACTTTGTACGGGATCGTCACGCTGACACCGCGCACGCCGAGCGCGCGTCCGAACGTGACGAAGTCCTGGGCGTCCACTGCCGGAAACGGCAGATACACGGCGTCCAGACCAAGCGCGCCGAACGCCGCGTTGTGCATGGCTGGGGAAACGGAATGCGACACCGGCGAGCCGACCAGGCCGTAGAGCGCGGTAGCCGAACTAGCCGAGCGAAACCGGTACACATCCAGCAACTCGCCGGACGTCACCTGTCCAACGTGGGCCTCACCGCCTGCGTACGTCCACCGCGAGCCGAATTTCGCCGCGAGCACGCGCGTCACGAGACCGCAGTCCCCCATGCCGATCAGCACGGCTCCGCCAGGGCCAATCTTCGACCCGAGATCGAACAACGGCAGACAGTCGCTGAGGCGCGCCGTCCTGGCGGCCAGCTTGATGATTTCGGCGCCGGTCGCACGCATGGCGGCGGCTCTCGCCTCGAGGTCCGCCGGCATCCCGTCGAAGTCGTGCATCGAGAGGACAATTCGGCGGCCGGCGGTCTGAGCGAGAAGGTCGGAGAAATTCGCGCGCCATTCGATGTCCACGTACTCGGCGCCGTGCGTGATGGCCTGCCGCAGGATGCCCCGGCGTTCCTCTTCCGAGCCACGAAACTGGCCGCCCTCCCAGGTCGGGCGGCACGTGACAATGGCCGGGAGACGCCGGCCCTCGAGCGCGCCGGCGACATCGGGGTCGCTGACCGTGTCCAGGCGCAGTTCGACCATGTCGGCGCCGATGACCTCGTCGCGCTTGCGGCGAAGTTCGGCGGTGGTCGATGCGGTCACGGTCACGCAGAGCACTGTATGGCCCAAAATAAAAAAGCCCCTCCAACCGTCAGGCTGAAGAGGCTCGAATCAATCCGTCGCGCAGTGGCAGGTCAGGCCAGGGCGAATGCCTCTTCGGAACCGCTCCAATACCGCCACCCGTACGCCGACACGGCGGCGACACTGGTGGCCGGGCTAAACGATCGGAGGTTCCGGGACACTCGGCTCATGTACAGACCGGGCGAAGATACCAGACGCCCTTCAGGATTGTCAACTCGAAAGCGCCCATTTCTCCTTGACCGATAAGCACTTCTCCCGTATAACCAGAGAATCCCATGTCATTTCGCCGGGTCACGGTAGCGTGCCTCCTGGTCGCGTTGTGGTTCACCCGCGTGCCCGCCGCCACGCCGCAGATGGGCATTGGCGAGATCCGGCCTGGCATGGTCGGCGTCGGCCGGACGGTGTTCGACGGCACACAAGTCACCGAGTTCAAGGCCCATATCCTGGGCGTTCTCGAGAACGTCATCGGCACCCGCCGCAACCTGATTCTCGCGAGGCTCGAAGGCGGCCCCCTCGCCAACACCGGTGTCATCGCCGGCATGAGCGGAAGCCCGGTGTACATCGACGGGCGGCTCATCGGCGCCGTGTCGTATTCGCTTGGCCAATTCTCCAAAGAGCCGATCGCCGGCATCACGCCCATCGCCGAGATGACCGACGCCACGGCATTCAACGACACGCGGCCGGCCGCAGCGCGCGTTCGCGTCGAATTCCCCCTGACCCGTGAAAATCTGACGGCCGCGTTTCGGAAGGCCTTGAATTGGAACCGGCCGTTCGCCGAACGCCCGGAGGACGCGCGCTACTTCGGTGACGCCGGCGGCGGACTCTCCAGCGCCGGCGCGGTCGGTACCTGGCTGCGCCCGATCGCGACACCGCTGTTCATGTCGGGCTTCGAACCGGATCTCGCGGACACGCTGGGTTCGGCATTCCGCGACCAGGGCTTTCTGCCGACCGGCGCGGGAGCGGTCGGCGGCCGCGCCGGCGAACAGCCGTTCGAGGGCCCGCTGAAGCCCGGTGACGCGGTCGGCGTGGTCCTGGTCAACGGCGACCTGCAACTCGGAGCGACCGGAACCGTCACGCACGTGGACGATGACCGCGTCTACGCCTTCGGCCACCCGCTCTACAACCTCGGGCCGACCGCGTTCCCGATGACACGCGCGTACGTCTATACCGTGCTGCCGAGCCTGGCTTCGTCCATGAAGCTCTCGACGCCAGGCGAAGTGATCGGAGCCTTTCTTCAGGACCGCGCCGTCGCGATCGCCGGCCGTCTGGGACCGGGCCCGAAGATGATTCCCGTCACGCTGTCGCTCGAGGCGGATCGCGCGTCGAAGCGCACCTTTCACTTCGAGCTGGCGAACGACCAGATGTTCACGCCGCTGATGGCGGCTGCCGCCATCTCGAACACGCTCGCCTCCTACGAGCGGCAGTACGGCACGTCCACGTTCTACGTCCGGGGGGCCGCAAAGGTGACCGGGCACGAGGCGGTCGCGTTCGACAACGTCTTCTCGGGCGACCAGCCATCGATCAACGCGTCGACATTCATCGCGGCGCCAATCGCGGCGCTGCTCGGCAACGACTACGAGAAGATCAACATCGAGAGCATCGACCTCGCGATCGGATCGAGCGAAGAGTCTAAAACGGCCACGCTCGAGCGCGTATGGCTCGACGACCAGCGTCCGCGCGCCGGCCGCACGGCGCCGCTCAAAATCCTGCTGCGAACGCGGCGCGGCGAGGAATTGCTGCGGACCGTGCCCATCGAGATCCCGTCGAACGCATCCGGCACGCTTTCCCTCCTCGTGGCCGATGGCAACCGGCTCGGCCAGATCGAGCAGCGCGAGGCACGATCACCGCAGCCCCGCAACGTCGCCCAGATGATCCGCATGTTGAACCGGAGCCGCCGCGGGAGCACGCTGTATATCAAGCTGCTCGGCTCCGATCCAGGCGCCGTCGTGAGCGGCGAGACGTTAACCGCGCTCCCCCCTTCGGTCCTCGGCGTGTTCGAGGCGGACCGGAGCACCGGGAGCTTCAGCCCACTCAGCAATGCTACGCTCGGTGAATGGGAGCTGCCCACTGACCACGCCGTCAACGGATCGCGCACCATTTCCATTGTCGTCTCGCCGAACTAGCGTGACCGGCACTCGCTTCCGGATAGTCTGCGCCGTCTTCGTCGCCCTCGCCGCCGGCACGGTCCGCGCGTCATCGTCGAAATTTTTCCAGACCGCCACCCAGGCGGACTTTCTCAAGGGCGAAGTCGAGAACCTGTCGGTTGACGCGCGGGGCCAGCTGACCCTCGGTCCGGCGGTCGAACTGATCTACGAAGCGGCGGCGCCGTTCGTGTGGGCCATCACCCCGGGGAGCGACGGAGCGTTCTTCGTCGGCACGGGCAACGAGGGCAAGGTGTACCGCGTCGACGCATCCGGCAAGGGCACGGTGTTCTTCGATAGCGCGGAGCTCGAAATCCACGCCATGGCGCCCGCACCGAACGGCGGTCTGTACGTGGCGACGTCGCCGGACGGCAAGATCTACAAGGTCGATCGAAACGGCGTGGCGGTCACGTTCTTCGACCCCGACGACAGATATATCTGGGCGCTGGCCGTGAACAGCCGTGGCGACGTCTACGCCGGCACGGGTGACAAAGGCGTCATCTACAAGATCACGCCCGACGGTAAGGGAACGCCGTTCTACTCGACGAAGTCGACGCATGCCACCGCCCTCGCCATCGATCGATCGGGCAACCTCCTCGTCGGCACAGAGTCGCCCGGGAAGGTCATCCGCATCGACGCCGACGGCAAGGGCTTCGTGCTCCTCGACACGCCCGTACCAGGAGGTCCGCAGCCTTCGCTTCGACGACAAGGGCCAGCTCTTCGCCGCGGCCTTGAACGGACGTCCCGGCGGCGCCGCTCCAGCCAGCCAGGGCCCGGCCGAGCCCGTGGCGAGCGAGACAGGGCGCGCGCTGGTGCCGTCCGTGTCCGTCTCCACGGAGATTACGTCTATCGCGATCGTGGACGGCGGGGCGGCCTCTACTTCCTCGAGTGCAAGCCGCGAGGATCGGCGGGCCTCGAAAGGCGCGCTCTACCGCATCATGCCGGACGGGTTGTGGGATCTGGTGTGGGACTCGCGCGAGGACGTGCCCTACGACGTCACCTTCGATCGGACGGGCGCTCCCATCATCGCCACCGGCAACAAAGGAAAACTCTACCGCCTCGAAGGCGAGCCCCTCCGGCCGACCCTGCTCACGCGCGCGAGCGCGCAGCAGGTCACCGGCTTCTACAAGGACCCGCGCGGCCAGGTCTATTTCGCGACCGCCAATCCCGGGAAGCTCTTCCGGTTGTCGTCCGAACACGCGGCACGCGGCACGTTCGAATCGGAACCGAGCGACGCGCAGATGCTCGCAACGTGGGGCACGCTCAGCTGGCGAGGCACGGTTCCCCAGGGCAGCCGGATCGAGCTGGCGACGCGAAGCGGCAACACCGAGACCCCGGACGAAACCTGGAGCGCATGGTCGACGAATGCCTTCCCGTCCGACGGCGCCGCCATCCCAAGTCCGAAGGCGCGGTATCTGCAGTGGCGCGCCGCGCTCTCAGGGAGCGGCGCGGGACCTGTGCTCACGTCCGTAACCGCGGCGTACCTGCAGCGCAACCTCCGGCCCGTTGTACGGTCCATCACCGTGCATCCGCCCGGCATCGTGTTCCAGAAGCCCTTCACCACCGGTGAACCAGACCTCGCAGGCTTCGGCGATCAGACCACGCCCGATCGCCGCCTCAGCAGCGCCGCGCAGACGACGCCCGGGTCGTCCTCATCGCCCGCGCTCGGCCGGCGCACGTACCAGAAGGGGCTGCAGACGCTCGTGTGGCGAGCCGACGACGAGAACGACGACGAGCTCCTGTTCAGCGTCCTGTATCGGCGCGAAGGCGAGACCACATGGACGCCGCTTCGCCGCGACATCGAGGAACCGATCTTCGTCTGGGATACCACGCTGGTTCCCAACGGCACGTACTTCGTCCGGGTGGTGGCCTCGGATTCTCCCTCCAACCCGGCCAGCCGCGGCACTGACCGGCGAACGCGACAGCTCCGCGTTTCTGATCGATCACACGCCTCCGGCCATCGTCGTCAGTTCCGTTCGCACGGAAGGCGCCCGGACGACGCTCGTGTTCGACGTCAACGATGCCGATTCGCCGGTGTCCCGCGTCGAGTACTCGCGCGACGGCGGCGTGCACTGGACGGCCGTGTTTCCGAAAGACGGGATTGCCGATTCGAAGAGCGAGCGCTACGAGGTCACGATCGATGGCAGGATCGGAGACGGCGGCCTCACGATTCGGGCGTCGGATTCGATGAACAACACCGACACGAAGCACGTCCCCGCCCCGGAGACGGGCCGATAGCGATTCCCGCTACGTCTTGCTGAGGACGCGAATCGGCGGACGCTTGGCCCGCACGGTCGTGTGGGTGACCAGCCAGACCATATTGACGGCAACCGGGAGACCCTTTCGGGTCGCCGGCTCGAAGCGCGCATGCGACACCGCATCGCGGAGCTCCTCGACCCTGGCGTCTGAGGCGTCCGGCGGCCTGCCGAGGGCGGTCTGGCCGAGGATTTCGAGGTTCGACACGGTGCCCTCGCGCGTGACGACCGCGGACAACGTCACGACCGCGTCGTTCGTCAACCGCGCGCCGCCGACGGCGGCGTCCTCGGCGACCATCAGCAATTCCCCGCTCGAAAACGGCGCGTCGAGCGCCCGGGGCATCATCACCCGTGCGTCGACCACGAACGGGTTTTCGTTCGTGCCCTGGGTCGCCAGGAAATTCAGGATGCCGGCCAGCGAATCGGCGCGCTCGATCGTCGCAAACCGCATCATCCCCAGCATCAGGATCAGGCACATCGTGGTGGCCAGCGAAGCGCCCACGCCGGCATAGAGCACGCGCAGGTCCTCGACGAGATCGTGCAACCACACGCCGAGCGACGCGTCGTGTTCCACGTTCACGCGATTGATGACCGTGGAGGTGAAGGCCCCTGCTTCCTCGCAGGACAAGGGGGCGCGGCCCGGCGCCGCGGACCGCAGCATCGAGCCCAGTTCCCGCAGTTCGGCCAGCGCCGCGGCACACCGGCCGCAGCCATCCACGTGCGACGACACGGCAATCTGCCCGGACACCGGCAGTTCGCCGTCGTGAAACGCCTGCAGCGAGCGGAGCGCCGCCGCGCACGTGAGCACTTTCATGGGACCCTGTCCTCTCGCAGCTCGAGGCGCAGCGCCTGCCGCGCGCGCGTCAACCGCGATTTCACCGTGCCAATCGCCACGCCGAGCGAGAACGCAATCTCGTCGTAGCTCAGGCCATCAACCTCGCGCAATACGATCGCCGTCCGCTGATCGAAAGGCAGGTTGTTGAGGGCGCGCTGCAGCCGATCCCCCAGCTCCTTCTGCGCCAGCTCGCGTTCCGGCGTTGCCTGACGCGTCGAAACGAGCTCCCCGTGGAGCGACACGTGGTCCTCGAGCGAAACCTGATCGGCGCGCCGGCGACGCCTCCAGAACCGATGCCGGTTGCGAGCCTGGTTGACGGCGATCCGGTAAATCCACGTCCGGAGGCTCGACTGGCCGCGGAAGCGATGAATGGTGCGGAACACGCGCAGGAACACTTCCTGGGACACGTCGAGCGCTTCGTCGCGGTCGTCGAGCAGGTTGACGGCCAGCTGCACGACCATGCGCTGGTGCTCGCCGACGAGCTCCGCGCAGGCGACCTCGTCCCTGGCTGCACACCGCTGCACGAGCGTCGCTTCGCGCTCACCAACGTCCGACCAACTCGCGACCCGGACCTGCTTCACGCTATCGGCCCTCAAGCCCCCCTCGCCCCAACTATAGCAATTTAGACCCCGGAGGGGCCTGGAAGTTCCGATACCATATTCGGGAACACCACACCGGAATGCGCCGATTCCTCCCCTTTCTGGTCGTCCTGGCGGTTGCCGTCCTTGGGGCGGTCATCGCGTACCAGGCCCTGGGCCGGGAAGCGAACTACCAGTGGCTCCTGTCCCGAGGCGACGCCGCCCTGTCCGACGACCAGACGTTCGGTGCGATCGAGGCCTATAGCGGGGCCGTCGCCCTTCGTCCCGACTCGGTGATCGCCCGGCTCAGGCGCGGTGAAACCTATCTGCGCCGCGGCGATCTCGAAGCGGCGGCCCACGATTTCCGTGAGGCCGCGGCGCTCGACCCCAGCACGCCCCGGCCCTTTGAGGGCCTCGGCAACGTGCAGTACCAGATGCAGCGATATCGGCTGGCCGCTGAATCGTACGAGAGCGCGCTCGCCCTGGACGACCGATCCGCGCGCGTGAGCTATAAAGTGGCCCTGTCGCGCTACCGGGCCGGCGAGGTCGACGCGGCGCTCGCCGCGGCGCTCAAGACGGTGCGCCTGAGCGAGAGCGACCCCGAAGCGCACTACCTCCTGGGCCTTTGCCTGCGCGACCGCCGGCGGCCCCTCGAGGCGCAGCGCGCGTTCGAACAGGCCGTGGCACTCTCTCCGGGTCTCGTGCCCGCGCGCGAAGAACTGGCCGATCTCTATGCGGCGCAGAACCGGCGCGCCGACGAGCTCGATCAGCTTCAGGTCCTCGCCGGTCTGGATCGCGACCACGTCGAGCGCCAGATCGCGGTGGGGCTGGCTCAGGCACGTGCCGGCCACGCGGAGCCCGCCGTCGTCGCCCTTGGTACAGCCCTCGAGCGGACGCCGGATCAGCCCATCGTCTACGAGGCGCTGGGACGGGTCTGGCTGGAGGATGCGGAGGCGCGGGACGATCGCGCGGCCCTCAACAAATCGCTCGAGGCGCTCGAACGAATCGGATCCGGGCCTTCGTCCACGAGCCCGGCCCTCACGCTCTTCGGCCGGGCATTGCTGCGGGACAACCAGCTCGATCGGGCCGAGCAGACACTGCTGGAGGCCACCATGCACTTTCCTGTCGAGCCTTCGGCGTTTCTCTTGTACGCCGCGGCGGCCGAACGCCAGAATCACCTCGGCGCGGCCAGGCGTGCGCTCATCGACTACGGGTCGCTGACGCCCGACGACGCGCCAGCTCGTGTGGCGCGCCACGAGAATCGCGGCGCTATCGTTGCGGCTCGACGATCCCGAGACAGCCGCCCGATGGCTGCAGCGTGCGCTCGACGCGACGCCGAACGATGTCCGTCTGCTGGCCGGTCTCGGCGAGGCGCAGCTGAAGGCGGGCGATCGCGACGCCGCCCGGACGACGATCGAACGGGGTCTCGCCATCGATCCCGAACACGCGGGCCTCCGCGCTCTCGCTCGCCGCGTCAAATAGCCGCGCCGTCGTGCTTCTTCGGATCGAGGCGGTCGCGCAGGCCGTCGCCGAGAAAATTGAATCCCAGCACAAGAAGCGCAATCGCCGCGCCCGGGAAGAGCGTCAGGTGGGCCGCATCCAACAGGTGCGCCCGGCCGCCGCTGAGCATGGTGCCCCAGCTGGGAGTCGGGGGCTGAACGCCGAGCCCCAGAAAGCTTAGTGATGCCTCCCCGATGACGGCGCCCGCCATTCCGAGTGTGGCCTGTACCATCACCGCCGGCATCGCGGCCGGCACGACGTGACGGAACAGGACGCGAGGCGGCGCGGCACCGAGGGCCCGCGCGGCCTGCACGTAGTCGAACTCGCGGGCCCGGAGCACCTGTCCACGCACGAGCCGCGCGTACCCCACCCATCCGATGATGGTCAACGCGAACAGCACATTGCCCAGGCTCGGACCAAGCATGGCGACGAGCGCGATGGCGAGCAGCAATCCCGGGAACGCCATGAGCACGTCGATGACCCGGCTGATCACGTCGTCGATTCGACCACCAAAGTACCCCGCCACCGATCCCATCAACGTGCCGATCACCGCCGACACGGCAACAACCGTCACGCCCACGAGAAGCGAGATCCGCGCGCCGGCGAGCACGCGCGCCAGGACGTCGCGCCCCAGTTCGTCGAGACCGAAGGGATGCGCCGCGCCAGGCCCGCCCAGCCGCAACGGCAGTTCCTGCGCTGCCGGATCGAACGGCGTCATGGCCGGCCCCACAATCGCCGCGAGGGTGATGACCAGCACGATGCCGGCTCCGATCTTCAGTCGCATGTGCCTTCGGTGTCAGTCACGGCTCAGCCGGATGCGCGGATCCAGAAGCGCGTACGCCATGTCCGTCAGCAGGTTCACCGAAACGTAGGTGACGGCAATCAGCAGAATGCAACCCTGCACCAGGGGGTAGTCGCGAAACCCGATCGACTGAATCAGCAACCGCCCCACTCCGGGCCACGCGAAGATCGTCTCCGTGATGACGGCCCCGGTCAGGACGCCTCCGACCTGCAATCCCAGCACGGTCACGATCGGAATCAGGCTGTTTCGAAAGGCATGCCGCAACAGGATGCGCGCTTCCGACAGGCCACGCGCGCGGGCGGCAGTGACGTAGATCTCGCCGAGTTCATCCATCAGGCTTGCCCTCGTCATCCGCGCAAGGACGGCGGCAAGCGGCAGCCCCAGCGTGATCGCGGGAAGCACCAGATGCGCCACGGTTCCCCGCCCCGACACCGGAAGCCATCCCAACTCGACCGAGAACACGAGGCCCAGCAGCGGTCCGAGCCAGAACGTCGGCATCGACAGTCCCACCATCGCCAGCGTCGTCGCCGCGTGGTCCACACCCGTACCCGACCAGACGGCCGCGACAATACCCGTTGGAATCGCAATCACCACCGCAACGAGCATCGCCGCCAGCGCGAGTTCGACAGTCGCCGGCAGACGAGCGGCAATCGCAGACGACACGCGTTCGTTGGTCCGGAGCGACACGCCAAGATCGCCATGCGCCACACCCATCAGGAACGCCGCGTACTGCACGTGCAAGGGGCGGTTCAGACCGAGGCGGGTCCGCAGTTCGATGACGCTTTCCGGAGACGCGGCATCGCCCAGCATCGCCTGCACCGGATCGCCGGGGATGAGGTGAATGAGCGAAAACACGAGCGTCGCCACGCCCAGCAGGACGGGGATGGCAAGCACCAGCCGGCGAACGAGAAACCGGGACACGGCAGCCCATCATAGCCCGCGATCGGCGATGCCCAGCCTTGACATCAGCTTCGTCAGACCCTGACGGGAGATCCCCAGGTCGACGGCCGCTCGCGCGCGGCTGCCACCCGTTCGAAGCAGCGCGGCACGAATGAAGCGCTCGTCGAAGACGCGACGCGCGGCATCCAGGCGGCGGTTCTGATCCGGGACGGGTGCACCAAACTGTGCCGGCAGCGCCTCCGGCGCCACTATTCCCCGCCGGCCGACACGAACAGCCAGGGCCGCGAGAACGTTCTGCAGTTCCCGAACGTTGCCCGGCCAATCGTACCGCGCGAGCGACGCGACCGTGGCTGGGCTCAGGGTGGACCGGGTCCCGACCCGGGCCGCCGCATCGCGCCAGAAATGCTCGACGAGCAACGGGATATCTTCCCTGCGATCGCGCAGCGAGGGGACGACGATCCGCACGACGTCGAGGCGGTACAGGAGATCCGCCCGGAACCTGCCCGCCGCGGCTTCCTTCCTGAGATCGCGATTCGTCGCCGAGACAATGCGAACGTCGATCCGGCGCGACACGTTTTCGCCGATGCGGCGCAGTTCGCCTTCCTGGATGACACGCAGCAGCTTGGCCTGCGCCCGCAGCGAGAGCTCGCCGATCTCGTCGAGGAACAACGTGCCGGAATGCGCTTCTTCGAACACGCCGACACGCTCAGCGACCGCGCCCGTAAACGCGCCGCGCGCGTGCCCGAAGAGTTCCGATTCGACGAGCTCGTCGGGCAGCGCCGCACAATTCAAGGTGCGGAACGGTCGATCGCGCCTGGATCCGCCTCGATGGATGGCGCGCGCGACCAGCTCCTTGCCGCTGCCGCTCTCTCCTTCGACCAGCACGGCAAACGGCGCCTGGGCTGCCCGATCCGACGCGCGTCTCAGGTCGGTCATCACGAGGCTGACGCCAAGCAAGCCATCAGTCGAGGGCACCGCGGACCGCGACCGGCCTGAAAGCATCGACTGCACCAGTGGGGCCGCGGCTGCGGCCGCCATCGTGAGCACCGCAATGGCCCGGTGACCATCGGGCGATCGACCGAGGGTCCATCGTGCCGCCAGCGCGCCCACCATGGCGCCGCCGTACCGAACCGGCACTGCCGCTTCGACCCGGTCATCGAGACGATGTGGCGGGATCGGCACTCCAGACGTCGCCGCGCGGTCGGCGATTGCGGCATCGAGCCTCGATGACGTGCCAGCGAGACGAACACATACCGCACCTTCGAGGCCGAAAAACACGACCGAAGCCGCTTCAAGACGCCGCTGCGCTTGTTCGCAGACGACGGCCAGCGTCGGCTCTTCATCGTCCGAACTCTGACAGGCCCGCAGCATGGCCAGCGCATCGTCCACCTCGCCGGCAAAGGAGCAGCTCAGGCCCGGGGCGGAGCCGAACAAGGTCAGGGCGGGCAGTCCGCTTGTGGCCGCATGCCGGGCCACGATGTCCTGCGGAGCCTCGACCATCGCCAGCAGATCGCGGATCAGGTCGTAGCGCCACCGGAGAATGGGCGGCAGGCGCGTGCGCGCCAGACGCGTCACCCTGTTCACGACTTCCTGCGCCGCGGCCTTACGACCCGCGCGGCGAAACTGTTCGGCAAGCATCAGACGTGCTCGGAAGGCGCGCAGGGGGTCGCGCGCCGCCCTGGCTGCCGCGACACACGTCTCGACGTCCGCCTGCAGCGCCGTCAGGTCGCCCACCGCGAGATGCGCAAAACCCGCGGCGCACGTCGCCTCAGCAATCAACGAGGGCTCCGCCAGGGCTTCCGCGCGGCGAACGGCATCCGCCGCGGACGACATCGCCTCGGTGAAGTCGAGGCGGCCAACCTCAACCCGCGCCCGTAAGGCGTGGAGTCGAATCATCATGGACGGAACGGCAGTAGTTGTTCGCAACGCGGCCAACGTGCGATCCGCATCGTCGTACCTGCCCTGCCAGAAACGGCAACGCGCAAGCGCCAGGGCGAGTCCGATGCCGGAAGGTCTGCCGTGTCCGAGCGAGGACGAGCTGGCGCCACTCAGCACGCTCTCGGCCTCGCCGAGCCGCGCCAAATCGATCCATGCCGCGCCCACCAGCGTCGCCGCCTCGATCGACGTGTCATCGTCGGAGGTCCGTTGGCAATACGTCAGCGCGCCGTCGACCAGCGCCCTGGCCTCGCGCGCCCGCCCTCTTTTCAACAACGACGCCGCCAGCGCAAGTGATCCCTCGGCCGCCCCGGCCCAGTCGCCGCGTCGCGCAAGTGCGCCTATGGTCCGTCGCAGTTCGCGATCAGCCGGTGCGTGCCTTCCCGCGGCGAGTTGTTCCCGTGCCGCCGTCAGCTGACGTCTGAGGTCGCAGACCTCCCGAGCACCGGGCCCGTGGGACTGGATCACGAGGCCGTCACCCGATGCAGCTTTTGCGACCCCGTAGATCGGTGCACGTTCGGCGGCGATCGCAACGGACATCCGGTGTCTCACCTGGTCGTAATTGGTACCGCGAACGTCACCGGCCAAATCGGCCGGGAACGCCATCAGCACGTTCCGCGGCCTTCCGAATCCTCGGGTCTGTTGCGAGCTCTGCCGGACGCACCGCACCCACGAGCGCCGACGGCGAGAGCGGCGTCAACCGGACGCCCGGAACACCGCGCGGGTCCTCTGGCGACGTGTACAAAACCACGTGGGGACGCGGTGATTTGATCGACACGTGAACCAGCCCCCGCCGCCACGTTGCCCGCGCGTCGTCAATCACGCACACCGTCCGTCCAGCAAGAACGCTCGCGAGCGGCGATTCAATGAAGCGGACGCACACCGGCACCAACCCGTTAAGCCGTGACGCGCGCGACAATTCGCGGATCGCGGTCGTTTTGCCTGAGCCTTCGGGCCCCCAGATGCACACGACCTGAGGCTCGCGGTGTGCCGCCGCAGGAAATTCGAACAATTCGGAAACCGCGGCGAGACTACGGCGCTCGACGTGTGCGATGCCGCACAGTTCGGCCGGAATGGTGGTGTCTGTCGGCGCCGGCACACTGTCCGGATATCCCGCAGCAGCGTCCGGAACGACGACCGGGCGCGCGTTTATGTTGGACGAGGCCCCGACGCGCAGGCTGTCAGCCTCGGCGAAAGCCGTCAGGCCGCACGACCGGAGGAAGAGTGCAGCGGATCGGACCACTCGGCTCGCTTCCCTCGAAGCAGCAGCGGAGTATGGACTGGCACATCGCCATGCCTCGAATCGGCGGGACTCGCCGATCGTCCCGTAGTCGAGCAGTTGCGCCAGGGATGGATGGAACAGCCGCTGAAACCAGTCGCATCTGGCCGCCCAGCGCAGTTGGTCGGCGGGACCGCCCGCGCACGAGTAAGTCACCACGACGTCGTCGCCCGTCGCCAGATCGACGACACGTCCATTGGTGGTTTTCACGAAGCGATCGGCGATAAGCCCCACAGAATTCACAGCGTTCGTAACGCGTCTCACGCACGTGCAAGATCATCGCCTGACGCAGTTTCATGCCTGATCGCAAGAGTTTCCCAGCAACGATCGCCGGAGTCCGACGGCGGCGCGGACGGGGCGCGCAAATATTTCGGTTAGAATGACGCTGCGATGCTGCGATTTCTCACTGCCGGCGAGTCGCACGGAAAAGCGCTCGTCGCCATCCTCGAGGGCATGCCGGCTGGCCTGGCGCTCGATTTCGATGCCGTCACCGCGCAACTCAAGAGACGTCAAGGCGGGTACGGCCGCGGCCGGCGGATGGCTATCGAGTCGGACCGCGCCGAGGCGCTGAGCGGTGTGCGCCACGGCGTCACGACCGGAGCGCCGATCGCGCTCGTCATTCCGAACAAGGACTGGGAGAACTGGCAGAAGACGATGCACGTCGAGCCGGTTCAGCCGGAAGGGGCAACCGGCGCCGATCGGCCCGAGGTGACGCGGCCGCGCCCCGGCCACGCCGATCTGGCCGGAGTCGTAAAGTACGGACACGACGATATTCGCAACGTGCTGGAACGAGCCAGCGCGAGGGAAACAGCTGCCCGGGTGGCGATCGGGTCCATCGCCCGGCAACTTCTGGCCTCGGTGGGCGCCGAGATCGTCAGCCACGTCTTCGCCGTCGGCTCCGTGTCGGTCGACGACCCCCTGAGCGTCACGTTCGAACAAGCTCGGGACATCAGCGCGGACGCCCCGCTTCACTGTGCCGATTCCGCCGTCGAAAAAGAGATGATCGCGGCCATCGATCGCGCGCGCGACGCCGGCGATACGATGGGCGGCAGCTTCGAGGTGATCGTGCGGGGAGTGCCGCCCGGCCTCGGCAGCTACGTCCAGTGGGACCGCAAGCTCGATGGACGGCTGGCGCAGGCCCTCATGTCCATTCCCGCCATCAAGGCGGTTGGCATCGGCCGTGGCCCCGCCGCCGCCGCGCTTCCGGGCTCACGGGTCCACGACGAGATCCTGCCGCGCGCCGGCGCGCCGCTGCCCGGCGGCGTCAATGTGACGCGTCCGACAAACAATGCCGGCGGGCTCGAAGGTGGCGTGACAAACGGTGAAGACCTCCGGGTATCCATCTACATGAAGCCCATCGCGACGCTCATGAAGCCATTGCGCTCGGTCGATCTCAGGACGATGGCTGAGAGCCCGGCGAGTATCGAGCGGAGCGACGTGTGCGCGGTTCCGGCCGCCGCCGTCGTCGCGGAGGCCATGGTCGCGTTCGTCCTGGCCGATGCGCTGCTCGAGAAGTTCGGCGGCGACTCGATCGACGAACTGCGCGCCAACTGGCAGGCGGGTCGCGACCGGACGGCCGCCCGGTTCACGGTTCGCTCGTCCGGCTGACCTCCGAGCCGACGCCCGTCAGACGTCCGTGATCCGGCCAATTCTCAAGTACGGCGACAGCATTCTTCTCGAGCCTGCCCGGCGGGTCGACACGATTACGCCTGACATCGAACGCTTGATCGACGACATGATTGAAACGATGTACGCCGCGCCGGGCGTTGGGCTGGCGGCGCCGCAGGTCGGTGTGCCGCTGCGTGTGTTCGTCGTCGATCTCTCGATGGGGCGCGACCCCGCGTCGCTTATTGTGATGGTGAATCCGGAGTTCGTATCGCGCGAAGGCCTGCAACTCGAGGAAGAGGGCTGCCTCAGCGTGCCGGGCTTCAACGCGACGGTCGCCCGGCCGCTTCACGCAGTCGTCAAGGGACTGAACCGCGACGGGAATGAGCAGGTGCACGAAGCCAGGGAACTGCTGGCGAGGGCCTTCCAGCACGAGATGGATCATCTCGACGGGAAACTGTTCATCGATCACCTGCGCGGCATCAAGCGCGAGATGATTGTTCGCCGCATCCGCAAGCTCACCCGCGCGGGCAAATGGTAGACCGGGGCTCGCTGCGGATCGTCTTCTTCGGCACCCCGGCCTTCGCCGTGCCAACCCTCGAGGCGCTTCTCGCTTCTCGCCATTCCGTCGTTGCGGCGGTGACTCAGCCGGATCGCCCGCGGGGCCGCGGCCAGAAGACCAGCTTCGCACCCGTGAAGGCCTGCGCCGTCGCGGCGTCGGTACCGGTTCTCCAGCCCGATACACTCAAAGACGGTTCGCTCGCCGCAGATCTGACCAGGTTCGACGCCGATCTCGGTGTCGTCGCCGCCTACGGCAAAATCCTGACGGACGGGGTCCTGGTCGCTCCACGGCTCGGCATGCTGAACGTTCATGCGTCGCTCCTGCCCCGTTACAGGGGGGCCGCGCCCGTCCATCGCGCTGTGATGGCCGGTGAGCGCGAAACAGGAATCACCATCATGCGGGTCGTCAAAGCCCTCGACGCCGGGCCGATGCTCGCGACCGCCCGCAGACCGATCGGCCCCGATGAAACCAGTGACGAAATCGAGCACGATCTGGCACGCATCGGCGCCGGCCTTGCGGTCACCACGATCGAACGTCTGCTCGCCGGTGGACTCGTGGAGGCTGCCCAGGACGAGGCTGATGCGACGTACGCCAGGCGTCTGACGAAAGACGAGGGACGCGTGGACTGGGCATGGTCTGCCGGACAGATTCACAACTTGATTCGGGGCCTGCATCCCTGGCCGCATGCCTTCACATTTCTCGATCGGCAGCGAGTCATCCTGCTGCGATCCACGGCATCCGCCGAGGACTGCAACGCGGCGCCGGGAACCGTTCTCGAGGCCGGCGGCGATCGTCTCCGAGTCGCCGCTGGCTCCGGCGTGTTGAACGTGGTGGAGCTTCAGGCGGAGGGCAAGCGACCGATGTCGGTACGCGAATTCCTGGCCGGCCATCCGATCCCGAGCGGCGCCGTGTTCAACGCGCACGCATGATCGCTCCCGCGCGCGTCGCGGCGTTCGATATTCTCGGAGCCGTGGCCGCCGGACGCACCGACTTGCCTTCGGCCATCGCCCGAGCCCGCGCCCGGCTCGACGACGACCGCGACAAATCCCTCGCGGCCGAGATCGCCACCGGCGTCGAACGGTGGCGCGGCACGCTCGATTTCCTGATCGAAACGGCCGCTGCACGCCGAATCGATCGCCTGGACCCGGAAGTCACGACCATCCTGCGCCTCAGCCTGTATCAACTGCTCCATCTCGCGCGTGTGCCCGCGGCGGCTGTCGTCAACGATGCGGTGGAGCTCGCTCGGAGGGCGAAGAAGCGCAGCGCCTCAGGCTTCGTCAACGGCGTGCTTCGCTCGTTGTCGCGGAAGCGATCGGCCTTGCCCCTTCCTCCACGGCCCGCCGACACGGGGGACCGCCAGGGCGCTCTCGACTACTTATCCATCACGCTCTCCCACCCACGCTGGCTGGCGGCGCGCTGGTACGATCGCTACGGCTTCGATGACGCGGAGCGCTGGCTTCGGTTCAACAACGTTCAGCCGCGCCTGACACTCCGGGCGAACGGGCCGAAGGTCACGCGGGAGCAACTCGCCGATCGGCTGGCCGAACACGATGTTCAGATCACACCGGGGCGTTTCGTGCCTGACGCTCTCATCGTCGAATCCGGCCAGCCCCTCAGGGTCATGGAAGACGGCTGGTTTGTTGTCCAGGATGAGGCCTCGCAGCTCGTCTCGCTTCTCGTTGACGCGACCGCCGGCACTCGAGTGCTCGATTGCTGCGCCTCGCCTGGAGGCAAGACGACTGCCACGGCAGCGGCGATGGCAGACGAAGGGTTGATCGTTGCGTGCGATGTCAGGCCCAAACGCGTCGAACTGCTGAAACGCACCGTCTCGGCCAGCGGATTAAGGTCCGTCCGGATTGTCCAGGCCGACGCCCTGAAGCCGCTGCCCTTTTCCGCCGCCTTCAGTCGCGTTCTGCTCGATGCGCCCTGCTCCGGCCTCGGCACGCTCCGTCGCGACCCGGACATCCGCTGGCGCCGGCGCGAGGAGGATCTCCCTGCGCTCGCGTTGGCCCAGAGCCAGATGCTGGCGCACGCCGCGGCCTGCGTCGCGCCGGGCGGCCGGCTGATTTACGCGACGTGCTCGAGCGAACCGGAGGAAAACGAGCAGGTCGTCGAACGATTCATGGCGTCCGGCGAGCCGTTCGTCCGCGTTGATGCGCGAACCATCGTGACGGTGCCCCCGGAGGTCGTAGACGAGCAGGGGTACCTTCGGACCCTGCCGCACCGCCATGGCCTCGAGGCCTTCTTCGGGGCCGTCCTCGAGCGGCGTCCTCAAAGCGTCGCGTCCGCCTTAAGGCGGACGTCCGGCTGAAGCCGGACGCTACATCAGCCTCGCGCTACATGTAGTACGATCCGAACCTCATGGCCCTCACCACCCGCGTCTGGAGCGCGGGCAAGTTGCTGCTGCTCGCGGGCGCGCTCGTTGCCACCTACGTGCTGTTTGCAGCGGCGTCCATGCGCCTGGCGCTGCGCGCGAGCGAGGTTCCGGTTCCTGATTTCACGAACCGCACGGCGAACGAAGCCAGCGTCGCGGCAGCCGGCCTCGGGCTGGCTCTCAGGGTGGACGACGTGAAGCGGACGGATCCCAAAATCGCGGCGGGCCGCATCCTGGCGCAGGACCCTTCGCCCGGGGCGACGGCGCGTCGCCAGCGGACGGTCAGGGTCTGGGTCAGCTCGGGCCCGCGGTCGACGACCGTGCCGGGGGTGACCGGCGAAACGGAGCGCACCGCGCAATTGCGGCTGACGCAGAACGGGTTTCCCCTGAGTACCGTATCCGAGATCCGGTCGCAGGACTTCCCCGCTGATGTCGTGGTGGCGCAGGAACCGCCGGCGAAGAGCCCGGGCGCCTCGGTGTCCCTCCTTGTCAACCGGAGCGATCGAGGCGCGACCTACGTCATGCCGGATCTCATCGGCGTGAACGGCGACCGCGCCGCCGAAGCGCTGCGGCAGCGCGGCTTTCGCATGGCGGTTGTCGGTTCGAATCCCTACCCGGGTATTCCGGCCGGAATTGTCCTCCGTCAGAGTCCGCAGGCCGGCTTCCAGATCGCACCGGGCGAGTCGGTTTCCCTCGAGGTGAGCCGTTGAGCGTCCTCCTCGCGCCTTCGATCCTGTCGGCCGATTTTGCCGCCCTCGGCGACGCCGTCGCGGCCGTCGAACGAGGCGGGGCCGACTTGATTCACGTGGACGTCATGGACGGCCACTTCGTCCCGAACATCACGATCGGTCCGCCGGTCGTCGCCGCGCTCAAGCGCGTGGCGACGGTCCCGCTCGACGTCCACCTGATGATCAGCGACCCGGATCGCTACATCGAGGCCTTCGCGAAAGCGGGCGCCGCCTACCTGTCGGTCCACGTCGAGGTGCTCCCGCATCTGCACCGGACCGTCCATGCGATCAAGGGCCTCGGGGTCAAGGCCGGCGTCGTTCTGAATCCATCAACGCCGGCGGCCGCCCTGCACGACATCGCGGCCGACGTGGATTTCGTGCTCGTGATGTCCGTGAACCCGGGGTTCGGCGGCCAGACTTTCATCCCGCGGAGCGAGTCAAAGCTGAGAGAGGTGCGTGCGCTGCTCGACCGTGCGGGGAACCCGGCGCCTGTAGAAGTCGATGGCGGCGTCGATCTCGGGAACATCGCCCGCGTCGTCTCGGCCGGCGCGCGGATGATTGTCGCCGGAGCCGCCGTGTTCCAGTCGTCCGATCCCGAGCGTGCGACGCGGGAGCTGAGGGCGGCGGCCGCCGCGGCGCTTGCATCGCCGGTTCCGCGTTGACCGCCCAACCGTCCATTTCTCGGGTGCGCGTGCGCTACGCCGAAACCGACCAGATGGGCGTGGTCTACTATTCCAATTATTTCGTCTGGTTCGAGGTCGGACGCACCGACCTGCTGCGCGCCGGCGGCTGGACGTACAGGGAGATGGAGGCCGACGGCGTCTCGTTGCCCGTGATCGAAGCCCGCTGCGAGTACAAGCTGCCGGCTCGCTACGACGACGACCTGGAGATCCGGACAACCGGAACGCTGGTGTCGCCCGTGCGCGTCGCGTTCAGCTACGAGATCGTGAGACCGGCCGACGCTCACACCGTCGCCACCGGACAGACCGTCCATGCATCGCTCGACCGGAGCGGCCGCCCCTGCCGGCTTCCGGATCGCGTTAAGGAATTGTTCGCATGAAAGCGCTCGTGACCGGCGCGGCCGGCTTCATCGGATCGACGCTCGCCGAACGGCTGATTGCCGAAGGCGCCGAGGTCGTGGGACTCGACTGCTTCACCGACTACTATCCCCGCGCGATCAAGGAGCGGAACCTCGCGGCGCTCGCGGGACACCCGCGTTTCCGGTTCGTAGAGTCAGCGGTTCAGCAGGCGGATCTGGCGAGCCTTCTCGCGGATCGCACGCACGTGTTTCATCTGGCCGCGCAGGCCGGCGTCAGGAAGAGCTGGGGCACCGATTTCGCCGTGTACACCGTGAACAATATCGAGGCGACACAGGTTCTGCTCGAAGCCGCCTGTCGCATTCCGACGATCGAGCGCATCGTGTATTCGTCGAGCTCGTCGGTGTACGGCGACAACGTCTCGATGCCGATGCGAGAGGACGCGCTGCCCCAGCCCGTCTCGCCGTACGGCGTGACGAAGCTGGCGGCCGAACAACTCTGCCACCTCTACTACGCGAACTACGGCGTGCCGACGGTCTCGCTGCGGTACTTCACCGTGTACGGCCCGCGGCAGCGCCCCGACATGGGCTTCCATCGCTTCCTGCGCGCAACGGCGCAGGGCGACGCAATTACCGTCTACGGTGACGGCGAGCAGACACGCGACTTCACGTATGTGCACGACGCGGTCAGCGCGACGGTTGCGGCGGCGCTTCGAGGTGTCCCCGGCCGCGTGTACAATATTGGAGGTGGATCGCGCGTCACGATCAATCAGGTTTTCGAGATGATCGGCCGCGTGTCGGGACGAACGCCGCGGATCACGGTGGATCCGGCGCAGAAGGGCGACATGCGTCACACCTACGCAGACACGTCGCTGGCGCAGGCCGATCTCGGATTCAAGCCTTCGGTCGGGCTCGAAGAGGGAATCGCGGCGGAATACAGCTGGCTGTCGGGAGTGATGTGAGAATGCAAGGTCGGATGAATCAGATCGGTCGATCATTACGCCTCGCGGCCGCCGTGGCTGTGCTTGGCGCATCGTTCGCCTGCGCGACGCAGACGAGGGGCGCGGTGCCTGCCGGCACGGCCGAGCCCGATAAATTCCTGTTCGACAAGGGCAACGAGGCGCTCGACGCGAAGCGCTGGATCGTCTCGCGCGAATATTTCAAGCAGGTCGTCGAGAGCTACACGCAGAGCCCGTACCGGCCCGATGCCAAGCTCGGCGTTGGCGACACCTATCTCAACGAAGGCGGCTCGGAGAACCTGGTGCTCGCCATCAACGAGTTCCGCGAGTTCCTGTCCTTCTATCCGACCAATCGCCGGGCCGATTACGCCCAGTACAAACTCGCGCTGGCGCACGCGCGCCAGATGCGCGCGCCACAGCGCGACCAGAGCGAAACCCGCGACGCCATCCGGGAGTACCGCACGTTCATCACCCGGTATCCGAACAGCTCCCTGCTGCCGGAAGTCAGGACCAAGCTGCGCGAGGCGATGGACCGCCTCGGCGAGGCCGACTACCAGGTCGGGCTCTTCTACTATCGCCAGCGGTGGTATCCGGGATCGATCGATCGATTTTCGTCGCTGCTCAAGAGCGACCCCGAGTTCTCGAACCGCGACTCCGTCTATTTCTACCTGGCCGAGTCCTACGTCAAGACCCGACGCGACGCCCAAGCGCTCCCCTACTACGAAAAGCTCGTGAACGAATTCGAGAAAAGCGAGCACCTGCAGGACGCCCAGAAACGCATTGCCGAACTGAAGGCCCTGACAGCCAACAAGTCTTAGGAGGAACGAATGGCTTCGCCCCGTTTCGTTGTACTGGCTGCTGCCTGCGC
The DNA here is from genome assembly GCA_963729215.1 of uncultured Acidobacteriota bacterium. GTDB lineage: Bacteria > Acidobacteriota > Vicinamibacteria > Vicinamibacterales > CAVVIG01 > CAVQJU01. Next base: position 323,501 of record CAVSND010000028.1, read on the forward strand.
GCTCGTCGCGTCGGGCGCCGCCGCGCAGACACCCGATACCCTGACGCCGGTCCAGATCGCGGTCGCGTGCGCGCCGCCGCCCGTGCTGGCGACAGTGCCCGCCGAGGCGTCACGCGTCATCGGCTCCCAGGATCCCGTCAAGCGGTCGTTGTTTGGCACGCCGGAGGTGCTGGTCATCGGCGGCGGTATGAATCACGGCCTGTCGCTCGGCCAGGAATATTTCATCCGGCGGGTGGTCAAGGGCGCCGAAACGTACCGCGACAACCTTCCGCACCAGGTGCACACGATCGGCTGGGTCCGCGTCGTCGCCGTGAACGAGACGACGACCATCGTCAGCGTCGATCACGCCTGCGCAGACATTCTGGTCGGCGATTTCCTCGAGGCCTTCCAGATGCCCACGCTGCCGGACGGCGATGTCACGTCCGTGGACACCACCCGGGAGCCCGATTTCACGTCGTTCGGGCGGGTCCTGTACGGGGCGGACGAAAAGCGCAGCTCCGGCGCCGGCGAGTTCGTGCTGATCGATCGGGGGATGGACAAGAGCGTCGCGCTCGGCGAGCACTACGCAATCTACCGAGACGTGAAAGTGACCGGGGCGCCTCTCACGTCCGTGGGCGAAGGGACGGTCGTGTCTCTGGGGCCCAAGATGGCGCTCGTCCGCATCAACCGGGCGCGCGATGCGGTGTTTACCGGCGACCTGGCCGTTCCGCGGTCCAAATAGGCGGGCGGCGGGCTGGGCGCGCGCTCAGCCCGCTTTCCGATCAGACTGCTGATCCCGGCCGGTTGTGAAGCTGGTCACCCGCGGCGCCAGGATGTCGTTGAATCGCCTGAAATAGTCGACCGCAGACACCAACGCGGTCAGCACGACCACCCACAGACCCGCCTGCCCGATCAGATACAGCGGCCGCCGCGCACCATCTTTTCCGTGTGCCAGGATCAGCGCCAGGATGGCGATGACCTGGGCGACCATCTTGATCTTGCCGAGCCGCGACGCGGGCATCGCCACGCCGCGGGCGTAGGCGAACTGCCGCAGGGCGGTGACCGCGAATTCCCGCCCGATGATCAGCGTCACCAGCAGCGCTGACGCGTACTCCATCCGGACGAGTGAGATCAGCGCCGCGCACGTCAACAATTTGTCGGCCGAGGGGTCGATCACCTGACCAAACGCCGTGATCTGCTTTCGCCGGCGCGCCAGGTAACCGTCGAGCCAATCCGTCACCGACGCCACCGCGAAAATCAACGCGCCGACGATCTCGTGGGGAACGCCGAAGATGTTGCGGCCTTCGAAATTGGTCAGCAATACCACCACGAGAAGTGGGGCAAGGCAGATCCGCGTCAGCGTCAGCGAATTGGGAAGGTTCATCGGCCGCGCTACTGCGATGATATCATCGGTGGCTGGTATGAAGGCGATTCTCCTCGCTGGGGGCAAGGGCACGCGACTGCGTCCGCTTACGATTCACACACCCAAACCCATCGTCCCGATTTTCGATCGGCCGTTCCTGCAGTTTCAGCTCGACCTGCTGAAGCAGGTCCCTGAAATCGACGAGGTCATCCTCAGCCTGAACTATCAGCCGCGCCGGATCGAAGAAATCTTCGGCGACGGAGGCGACACGGGCCTCGGCCTGAAATACGTCGTCGAGCCGGCGCCGCTCGGCACGGCTGGCGCTGTTCGCTACGCCGGCGAGTCGCTCCGCGAGTCCGTCGTCGTGTTCAACGGGGATGTGCTCACGCAGGTGGATCTGGGCGCCGTCATCGCCCTCCACCGCGAGCGCCGTGCAAGAGCAACCATCGTGTTGACACCGGTTGACAACCCCAGGGCCTACGGCCTGGTGGAAACGGACGCGAATTCGAACATCCGCCGGTTTCTGGAAAAGCCGGAGCCGCACGAAATTACGTGCGACACGATTAACGCCGGCATCTACATCCTCGAGCCGGATACGTTCGATCGCATCCCGGCGGACACTCCGTGGTCGATCGAGCGCAGCTTTTTCCCGTCGCTGATCGAGCGGGGCGAGACGTTCGTGGCGTACGTGTACCGCGGCTACTGGATCGACATCGGCACGCCAGAGAAATACGTCCAGGTGCACCGCGACATCATGGATGGCCGCTATCAGGCGGCGCCGTTTGCGGGTACCAATACCGGCATCTGCGTCGCCCCGACTGCGCGCGTCGAGACCGGGGCGCGCCTTGAAGCTCCGTGCTTCATCGACGAAGAGACCGTCGTCAAGGCTGGCGCGAGCATCGGCCCGTACAGCGTCATCGGGCGCCACTGCCACATCGAAGAGCACGCGGTGATTGATGCCTCGATCGTCTGGGCAGATACCCGCATCGGCCAGGAGGCCGTCGTGCGCCAGTCTATTCTGGGCCGTCACTGTCACGTCGGCCGAAACGCGACGCTATTGAACAGCGTCCTCGGCGACAAATCGGTCGTGACCGACTACAGCCGGCTCCAGGCGTGAGTCCTTCCCGCCCGTAGCCCTCTGCCCCTATGCCTGACTCCAGTATTTTCAAGGCCTACGACATCCGCGGTATCTATCCGGGCGAGATTGACGAGGAAGCCGCCCGCGCCATCGGCGCCGGCTTCGCCGCTTACCTCGGCGCCCGGCGCATCGCGGTCGGCCGTGACATGCGGCTGTCCTCGCCGGCGCTGGCGGCGGCCTTCATCGACGGGGCCACTTCGCAGGGCACCGATGTCGTGGACTACGGGATGATTCCGACGGACATGCTCTACTTCGCCGTGGCGCGAGATGGCCATGACGGCGGCGTCGAAGTCACGGCGTCGCACAACCCGAAGCAATACAACGGCCTGAAGATGGTCCGGAAAGAAGCGCTGCCGCTCAGCGGCGATGCGGGCATCGGCGACATCCGCGACATGATCGCCAACAACCGCCTCCCGCCGGCCGCGGCGCGCCGCGGCCAGGTCACACAGGCGGATGCGCTCGACCGCTACGTCGAGCACGTGATGTCGTTCATCGAACCATCCCTGGTGAAGCCGTTCAACGTTGTGCTGGATGCGGGAAGCGGGATGGGCGGCCTGATCGCACCGAAGCTGTTCGAGCGACTCCCCTGCCGGACGACGAGGTTGTGTTTCGAGATCGACGGACGGTTCCCCAACCACGAAGCCAACCCGCTCATCGAGGAAAACCGGCAGGACATCGTCGAGGCGGTCGTGGCACAGAAGGCCGACATCGGCATCGCCTGGGACGGTGACGCCGACCGCTGCTTCTTCATCGATGGCACCGGCGAGTTCGTATCGGGCGACTTCGTGACGGCGCTGCTCGCCGAGGCGTTCCTGCTCCGTCATCCGGGCGCGTCCGTTGTCTACGACCTCCGCGCCAGCCATGCCGTTCGCGACACCGTCGGGAGGTACGGCGGCACTGCGCTGATGAACCGCGTGGGCCACGCCTTCATCAAGCAGCGGATGCGCGACAGCCAGGCGATCTTCGGCGGCGAAGTGACGGGACACTACTACTTCCGCGACAATTTCTACGCCGACAACGGCTTCATTCCCGCGCTGCTGATGCTCGAGCTGATGTCGAAGAAGGGCAAGAGCCTGCAGCAGCTCCTGGATCCCCTGCGCCGGGAGTATTTCATCTCAGGTGAAATCAACACGAAACTCGCCGGGATGGATGCCGTGCCGGCGACGTTGGAACGCATTGCCGCCCGTTACGGCGACGGTGGGCAGGCCACCCTGGACGGCTTGTCGGTGGAATACGACGACTGGCACTTCAACGTGCGGCCATCGAACACCGAACCGCTGCTGCGCCTGAACCTCGAGGCGAAGACGCCGGACATGATGGCGGCCCGGCGCGACGAGGTGCTGGCGATTATCCGAGGGTAGGCTAAAATACCCTGACGTGTCCGGCTTCGACGGGACGCGTGACATCGCGACGCGGGCTTAGCATAGTGGTAATGTCCTGGCTTCCCAAGCCAGTTAGACGGGTTCGATCCCCGTAGCCCGCTCCACTCAAGCTCGTGCCGGCTCGGTCGCCCACGGTGGCTGCAGGACCGCATCGACATTTACTTCTTCGGACTAAACGCGTCCTTGACCTGCTGCTCGATGCTCTTGTAGTTCTTCGAGAGAGTCTTCTCTTCGTCCTCGGTGAGGATCCGAAAGGGCACGCGCACAAGGGTGTTCTGAAACTTCACGTTGAGCCAATGCTGGCCCAGTGCGATACCGCCGGGGATCTTGAAATAGAGACGGCCCACGCAGGCGCGGTCACTGCTGAGATCCACCACGTCCTGCGGCAGCGCGCGAGCGCCCAGATCGGGAAAGAAACTGATGGCGCATCCCCGGTGCGCGCTCGACGGAAAGTAGTTGATGGAATCGCGCTGGACGTTGGCCCGTTGCATGATCGCGCGGGGGTTCCCCTCCCGCTGCTCGACGGCCGACGGCAGCGGAATTGTCTTACCGTCAGGCGTGTCGAGCGACAGGGCGGCGCGCGTCATCCGGAAGTCCGGCGTCTTGTCGAACACCGTGATGCCGACCTCGAGGAGCATCCAGTCCTCGCCGACTGACCGGTTGGAGGCCTGGTAACCGAGGATCACATAGCCTTCGTTGTTGTACGCGACCCGGACGAACTTCCCCTCGAGGGTCATGATCTGCGGTACCCCCGCCTGGGGAATCTGCACGATCGGCTTTTCCTGGGTCCGGCCATCGCCCTTCGCCTGAAGCGGAAACAGCGACATCACACCGACGATGGCCACCGAGAAGCGCACGCCAGCTGTTCATACGATCTTCCTTTCCAGTACTACGCGGATACCGCCGCGTCGGTCCGACGAACCAAGCACCCGGGCGGACGGGCCGTCCGGCTGCTCGGCGGATCTGTGAGGGGCCGTGCCGTCAGAAGCGAAACGTGATTCCGCCGTTGAACTCGAACTGGTTCGAGTACTTCGCGTTGCCCACCAGATAGCAGCCCCAGTAGGGATCGCACCAATAGCCGGTTGATTCGGAGCTGATGTACGTCGGCGTAAAGAGCAGGCCGAACCGGCCGCCGACATGACTGCCTCCGTACACCTTCACGCCGGCGCCCCAGGTGCTCGAGAACCTCGTCGAGCTCTTGATCGTTCCGGGACCCGCGGGTTCCGGTGTAGGCCACCTCACCGAAGCTCGTGGCGCCGAGCCCGCCCATGATGTACCCACGCACCTTCGCGTCGGCATCGCCCGTGTTGTACGTGAAGGTGCCGTGGTAGCCGGAGACGGCCATGTCGCCCACTTCCACTTCCTTCGAGCCGCTGACGACAAGCTTCGAGGGCTGGTTGTTGTAGAGGAAGCCCACTTCGACCTGCGGCGTGACGAAGACCCCGAGGTCGATGCCCCAGCCGAAGGAGTCCTTGGGATCGACGCGGGTGTAGACGCCTCCGGGGGCAACGACGTTGCTGCCGAAATCGACGCCGTCGGAGAACACCCAGCCGAACGTGACGCCGACTTCGGCTTTCTGCGCGAAGGCGGGCATGGCCGCCAGCATCACCATGAGTACAATGACAACGATTCGTTTGAGCATCGGTCCAGTCCTTTCGATGAGCGAGTGTTTGTCCATTCCTCGATGGTTCCTGAGAACGAGACGATGAGCACTATAGGGACAGGGAACGGCGGACTACTGCCCTTAGGGGAAGGTCGTTCAGACATGAAGACACCTTCCCCTAAGGGCAGTAGCGGCAGCTCACGACGGAAACCTATAGTGCGGGTCGGCGGGTTCAGTTGCCGGCTGCCAAACGCCGGCCGCATTGCGGCTAAGACACGTGCTGAGGATGAACAGAGATGCCGATGATTGCGCGAGCGAAGCAACGAGACCGCGAACCGCGCCGCGGACTATATCGTCGCGTCGGGTAGCCAGCAGAACGGGTTATCACCCGTTCGATGCGCGTCGGGCCGCGGCGGCCAGAGACCGGACCGGCATCGAGCACCTCATCGCCGATCTTGCCGAGCATTTTGTGACGATCGAGCCCGACGCGATCGACGACGCTGTCCTGGCGAGCCTGCGCCAGGTCTGCGAGGGCCTGCGGCTCGACCACGCCATCCTGTGGCGGACCAACGGCGACGACCTGAACGTCGTCGCATCGCATTTCGGGAGCCAGCATCCGCTGCGGCCGCTTCCCGATCCACGGGTGCTGGCGGCCATTCCGTTCATCGCGTCGAGACAACAGAAGCGCGAGGCCGCCTTCTTCACGAGGCTCGATGAGGTGACCGGAGGAGGTGGACCGCTCCACAATTCTGCGGCAAGGAATTCGGTCCGCAGCCGTTGTTCCAGTCGCGTTGTCCGGACGGCCTTTCCGGAGAACGCAGCGCGCTCGCCTTCATCTCGACGACGACGGAACACACGTGGACGCCCGAGATCATCGAGCAGCTGCGTCTCGTCGCGGGTGTATTCGGGCTGGCCCTGGCACGTGAGGAGAGCCACCAGGCGCTGCTGTGCGCGCTCGGTCAAGCCGGGCAGCTGCGCGAACGCCGGGCCGTCGAAGATCTGCGGCGCCGCCCGAGCGCCGGAGATTGCCGGACATCGCGCGCCATCGTCTCGGACAGCGCCGCCATGCGCGTGGCGCTCGAGCAGATCGAGCTGGTCGCGCCGACACCGGCCACCGTGCTGCTGCTCGGCGAAACGGGAACCGGGAAGGAGGTCCTTGCCAAAACCATCCACGACCTCAGTCCCCGGCGTCACCGCCCGATGATCCGCGTGAACTGTGGCGCCATCCCGGCCGCCCTCATCGAAAGCGAGCTGTTCGGACGCGAACGGGGCGCTTATACCGGCGCGATCACGCGCCAGATAGGCCGCTTCGAAGCCGCCCATCAATCGACGCTGTTTCTCGACGAAATCGGCGAGCTGCCGGTTGAAACCCAGGTGAAGCTCCTTCGCGTGCTCCAGGAACGGGTGATCGAGCGCCTGGGGAGTCCGCACCCGATCAAGGTCGACGTCCGGATCATCGCCGCCACCAACCGCCGGCTCGAGGAAGCGATGCGGAACAAGTCGTTCCGCGAAGACTTGTTCTATCGCCTCAATGTCTTTCCCTGCACCGTACCGCCGCTGCGTGAACGGAGCGAGGATCTTCCGGGCCTGGTGTGGGCGTTCATCGACGAATTCTCGAAGTCCTTTGGCAAGCCGATCGAGTCGATCGCCAGCGATTCGATGCGCGCAGATGCAGGCGTATTCGTGGCCCGGCAACGTGCGCGAACTGCGCAATCTCATCGAACGCGCCGTCATCCTGGCGACGGGACCCCGTCTGACGGTGCAAATGCCGCAGCCCGGCACGTCATCCGAGGTGCAGAATCCGACGACGCTTGCCAGCCTCGTGCACGACCACATCCGCGCGACGCTCGAGAGCACCAGGTGGCGGATTCGCGGCGCGGGCGGCGCCGCCGAGCGTCTGGGCCTCAAGCCGACGACGCTTGAGAGCCGGATGGCGAGGCTGGGTCTGGCGCAGCCCCCGCGCTGACTGCGGACAACAAGCGCGGGTCTCCGATGGTCCAGCATAAACATTGACCGAGCCCATTGCCCCCTCTCGGGGCGTCGGCGCACGGTGCGACTACGTCGTGCCGGCCATCCGGTGGAACAACCGTCGACGATCGCTCTCGAAGTGATAGAGCTTCGCGACTTCGATGCGCCTCGCGAGGGAGCCGCAAGCGAGGATGGCGGCCAGCATGCCCAGCATCGGGCCGACCCAGTAGATCCACCATCCGTCCCAACGGCCTGAGATCAGCGCAGGACCGAAGGTGCGTGCCGGGTTGGTGCTCGTACCGGAGATGTGCGCCTCGAGCGGCACCATGACGGCATACAGAAACGGGATCACATACGGCGTGTAGGGTCGCAGATGTCGAAACCCCAGGAAGATCATCAGAGTCGCAACCAGGGCAAACGTCGTGACGGCCTCACCCATGACGACCGTTGCCGTTGAGTAGCCCGCACCCGGGATCGTGGCGCCGAACGCGACGCTGCGGCCCATCGATCCCCACGCCAGAAGAGGAAGAGCCCCAAGGGAGGCGCCCAGCAACTGCGCGACGATATAGCCACCGCCGTCCGCCCGTCGAGTTTACGCATCATCCAGAAACCCATGGTGACCGCCGGGTTGATGTGCGCCCCACTTTCTCTACCGACACGCGACAGGGTGACCGCTGTGCCAACACAGCCAAAGAGAAACGCCGTCAGCGCCATGCGCAGCCGTTCGTTCGGCACGACGCGTCCCATAGGGCTGCCGTCGCCGGACATGACGATCACCACCGACAGGCCGCCAAACACCAGCGCGGCCGTGCCGATCACCTCGGAGGAGAACAAGCGCCAGCGGACCCGCCAGTCTGTTTTTGCCGACTCTGTCTGCACCGCCTTCTGCTCCGCTTGGCACTACGACGTATGGACTGCAAGCGCGCGATCGCTCGACGCCGCGGCCGGCGCGCGTTCTCCGGCGCGCGCGACTTCAGGCGCGCTGACGCCGAACACGTGGTAGCCCCAGGCGGGCATGTCGAGGTACAGACCGTGCGCGTCGAGATCGCTCTTCTCACGATCGAAACGGCCGCCGCCCATCAGATCGTCAAAACGCACCGTGCTGGCGCCGAGATCCTGAAGCGGCAGCCGAACGTGGCACTGGCTCTGGTTCGAGGCGTAGTTGACAGCCACCAGCCAGCGGTCGCCGGCGGCGCCCTTCCAGAACCACACCACGAAACAGTCGACGGTCCAGTTTCCATCCCACGCCGGCGCGCACTCGAGCAACCGCCATTCACCGTCGCGAAACGCCGGATTGCTGCAACACCGCTCGCAGACGTTCGTAGAACTGGTGCAACGCCGTGTCGGTCGGTTCGAGCGGCGCGCGGACGAGGTGCGGCGAGATGCGCTTCCTGCGGCCTTCGAACTGGCCCTGGTGGAAGAAGCGCAGACCGGGCGTCAGGTAGGTGATGATGGCGGCGGCTTCGTGCACGGGCTGTTCGAAGGTCGCGGCCGCCCGCGGCTCGTCATGGTTCTCCATGAAGCGCGCGAGCTTCGCCTGGTAGTCGAGCCCGGCGAGGAGATGCTCTCGCACCGGCCGGGCGTGACGGTCGCGAAGGCGATCGTAGAGCCGCTTGTCGTACGCGTAGTCGAAACCCTGCTCCAGCATGGTCCATTCAAGATCCCAATAGACCTCGGCCATGAAGCAGAAGCCTGGAACGTGCTCGCGCACGCGCCGTGTCGCGTCCGGCCAGAAGAGCGGCGCGCGGCGTCCCCACGTGCGTTCGAACACGTCCGGCAGCACCAGCATGGCCATGTCGCATCGCACGCCATCACACTGTCCTGCGATCCTCAGGAGCTCTCCGGCCATGGCCTCCTGTGTCGCTGGATTGCTGTAGTCGAGCTGAAGTGTGTCCGGCCAGCCCGCGAAGTACGGATCGCGGCCGAGGGCCAGCACGCGGTCAGCCCCAGTGTTCCTGACCTGCGTGTAGTTGTGCGGTTCGCGCGCCAGATCGGACGCGGTGCCGGCCACGTAGTACTCAGGGTGACTGGCTGCCCAGGGATGATCGGGAGCCGTATGGTTCGGCACGAAGTCCAACATCAGTCGCAACCCGCGGCGGCGAAGCCGTTCGCGGATTCGTCCCAGCGCTTCGTCGCCACCCAGTGCTTCATGCACGGTGTACCCGGTGATGGCAAAGCCCGAGCCGGCAATGTCGTCGTCTTGCAGATCGTGCAGCGTCTCCTGGAATTCGTGGCGCCACTCGGGATTCGCGCGCGAGATCTGCTGCGCGACAGGCCCCGTCTGCCAGACGCTCAGCAAGCCAGACCCAGTCAAACCCCATCCGGGCGATGCCGTCGAGCTCTGCATCGGGAATGTCATCCAGTGTGGCGTTCCGGCCCAGGCTGCGCGACAGGTCGGTCAGCCAGACGCGGGTGTTGACTTGGTACAGCGAGGGATAACGCGGTATTGCCATGTCAAGTGCTCCTCTACCCAGGCGCTCTATTTCACCGCTCGTCACGGCGCTCGGCACCGCCCGCCGCCTTGCGCTGGTCCTTTGCCCTGGGCGAACGCGGCCTTCTTGCCCATTTCCAGCGCGCGCTCGGGTTCCAGGACGCCGTAGAGCTCGATGAGCTTGGCGACGAGTCCGGTCCACCCGGTCTGGTGACTGGCGCCCAATCCGGCGCCGTTGTCGGCGTGGAAGTACTCGTAGAAGAGGATGTAATCGCGCCAGTGCGGATCGGTCTGGAACTTCTCGCTGCCGCCGTACACCGGCCGGCGGCCCTGATCGTCGCGGGTGAACGTGCTGACAAGCCGGTTGGAGATCTCCCTGCTCACCTCGAACAGGTTCATCAGCCGGCCGGAGCCGGTGGGGCATTCGATTTTGAAGTTGTCGCCGTAGTACAGGTAGAAGTTCTGCAGCGCCCTGAGGATGAGCACGTTCACAGGCATCCAGACCGGGCCGCGCCAGTTGGAGTTCCCGCCGAACATCCCCGTGTTCGATTCCGCCGGCAGGTAATCCACCCGGTACTCCTGGCCGTCCACATGGAAGACATACGGGTTCCGCTCGTGGAACTTCGAGATCGAGCGAATGCCGTGGGGTCCCAGGAACTCGTTCTCGTCGAGCATCCTGGTGAGAATCCGGCGGAGGCGCTCCGGGTTGACGAGCGCGAGCACACCCCGCTCGGCCACGCCGAAGTGACCTGGCCCGGTCGGGTGCATCGTCGTCAACAGTTCGGGCATCCGCCGTACGCGCTCCCGCACATAGGCCATCGCGCTCGGGATCTGCTCCCGCTGCGCCTTCTCAATCACCGTCGTTGCGCACAGTGGGAGGAGTCCGACCAGCGAACGCACCTTGAGCCGCGTCGCGCTGCCGTCGGGCAGCCGCAGGATGTCGTAGTAGAAGCCGTCCTCCTCGTCCCACATGCCGTCGGGGCCGGACTGGTTCATCGCGGCGGCGATGTAGTAGAAGTGCTCGACGAACTTGAAGACCATGCTCTCGTAGATCGGATCGCGGGCGGCGAGCTCGATCGCGAGTTCCAGCATGTTCTCGCTGAAGAGGGCCATCCAGGCCGTGCCATCCGCCTGCTCGAGGTGACCGCCTGTCGGAAGCGGGGCGCTCCGATCGAAGACGCCGATGTTGTCCAGGCCGAGAAAGCCGCCCTCGAACACGTTCTTGCCGAAGCGGTCCTTACGGTTGACCCACCAGGTGAAGTTCAGCAGGAGCTTGTTGAAGGTCGATCGGAGGAAGTCCAGGTCCGGCGTGCCGCGCTGGGCCTGCTCGGTGCGATAGAGGAACAGCGTGGCAAAGGCGTGGACGGGCGGGTTCACGTCGCTGAAGTTCCACTCGTAGGCGGGCATCTGCCCGTTGGGGTGGAGGTACGACGCCCCGGAGCATCAGGTCCATCTGGTGCTTGGCAAAGTCGGGGTCCACGATCGCCAGCGGCAGCGTGTGAAACGCCAGATCCCAGGCCGCGTACCAGGGGTATTCCCACTTGTCGGGCATCGAGATGATGTCCTCGTTCAACATGTGGTACCACTCCGAGTTCCGCGTGTGGCGATAACCGTGATGAAGCGGGTTGGAGTTGTGCTCGTCGAGCCAGTTGTCCCCGTCGAAGAAGAAGAACTGCTTGCTCCAGAGCATGCCCGCGAGGGCCTGACGCATCACGTTGGCCGCGTCTTCGCTGACGGATGGCGGCGTGACGGACGCGTAGAAGTCGTCGGCCTCACGAAGCCTGGCTGCGAAGATTTCGTCGAACGCCTTCCCGAACGGGGCTTCCTGCTTCGGAGAGGTGCGCGAGAGTCGCACGCGAATCACCTCGGTCTGACCGGCGCCGACGGTGGCCTTGTAGTGTGCCGCGACCTTCGTACCCTGCCTGTCGGGGTTCACCGCGTCCTGGCTGCCGTGGACGACGCAGTCGTTGATGCCGTCCTTGACGTGCGCGCTCTCGTTCTTCTGCCCGTGAAAGAGCCGCTCGTGGTTCGTTTCGTTCTCGGTGAAGAGCAGCGGCACGTCCCTTCGCACGACAGGACGAACTCACCGAGCACCGGGTGCGCCACGGACGCCGCGCTCACGCCTGCCGGCGCCTCTGCCTGACGGAGGTTGGGCTTCCGCGCGGCCCTGTTGGATTCGGCAATCCAGGCCGACCAGTCGTTGCGGAACCACAGCGTCGGCAGGAGATGCAGCTCTGCCGCGTCCGGTCCCCGGTTGATTGCTGTGATCTTGACAAGAATGTCGTCCGCACCGCCCTTGGCGTACTCCACGAACACGTCGAAGTACCGATCGTCGTTGAACACGCCAGTGTCGAGGAGCTCGTACTCCATCTCCTCGCGGGTGCGCCGGCCGTTCGTCTGCAGCAGGTCGGCGTAGGGAAACGCCGCGTGCGGGTACTTGTACAGATACTTCATGTACGAGTGGGTCGGCGTGCTATCGAGGTAGAAGTAGTACTCCTTGACGTCCTCGCCGTGGTTCCCCTCGCTGTTGGTCAATCCGAAGAGCCGCTCCTTGAGGATCGGATCCTTCCCGTTCCACAAGGCCAGCGCGAAGCACAGGCGCTGCTTGTCATCCGAGATGCCCGCCAGGCCGTCTTCGCCCCAGCGATAGGCGCGTGAGCGGGCCTGGTCGTGGGTGAAGAAATTCCAGGCGTCTCCGTTCTCGCTGTAGTCCTCGCGGACCGTTCCCCACTGGCGCTCGCTGAGGTACGGGCCCCATTTCTTCCAGTCCACCTTGCCCTCGCGAGCCTCGTCAAGCCTGGGATGTTCAGCTGTGTTCATAGCGTCCTCGCTGCTGCTCCCAAATTCCCCAACAACTCCTGGGCACCGACTCAATGCCGGGACACTTTACAGTCTGGCGGCACGAGCTGACTACTGCCCTTTGGGGCAGTAGACGGCGAGGTCCACGCCTCGCTAGAGTGCTCATCGGCTCGCGATGAGCAACACCGAACTCCGCAGCATCACATCATAGGCTCCAGCGTCACTGACATGGCAACACCACGTTATCCCTCGCTGTACCAAATCAACACCCGCGTCTGGCTGACCGACCTGTCGCGCAGCCTGGGCCGGAAAACCACACTGGATGACATTCCCGACGCAGAGCTCGACGGCGTCGCCGGAATGGGGTTCGACTGGGTGTGGCTCCTGAGCGTCTGGCAGACGGGGCCTGTCGCGCAGCAGATCTCGCGCGCGAATCCCGAGTGGCGCCACGAATTCCAGGACACGCTGCCTGATCTGCGAGACGACGATATCGCCGGCTCGGGGTTCGCGATCACCGGGTACGCGGTGCATGAAGCACTGGGTGGGGACGAAGCGCTGGCACGACTCCGCGAACGGCTTCACCGCCGCGGGATGCGGCTGATGCTCGACTTCGTGCCGAACCACACCGCACCCGATCATCCCTGGGTGACCGATCACCCCGAGTACTACGTGGCCGGGACCGCGTCCGATCTGGCGCGCGAACCGCACAACTACACGCGTGTCCACGGCCCACGGGGTGACCAGGTGCTGGCCCTCGGACGTGATCCGTATTTCGCAGGCTGGCCGGACACCGTCCAGCTTGACTACAGCAATCCGGCCACACAAGAGGCAATGGTCGGCGAGCTCCTGAGGATCGCTGAGCAGTGTGACGGCCTGCGGTGCGACATGGCCATGCTGGTGCTGCCAGACGTCTTCGAACAAACCTGGGGCCGCCGTGCGCCGCTCTTCTGGCCGGACGCGACCCGACGCGTGCGCGAGAGGGTTCCGGGCTTCTGCTTCATGGCGGAGGTCTATTGGGACCGCGAATGGACGATGCAGCACCAGGGTTTCGACTACGCCTACGACAAGCGGCTGTACGATCGGCTCCGCGAGGGTCACGCCAGGCCGGTGCGGGAGCATCTCCACGCCGGGCTCGACTACCAGGGGAAGCTCGCGCGCTTCATGGAGAATCATGACGAGCCACGGGCGGCCGCGACCTTCGCGCGCCCCATGCACGAAGCCGCGGCCATCATCACCTACCTGTCGCCCGGTCTGCGCTTCTTTCACCAGGGTCAGTTCGAAGGCCGCCGGAAGCGCATTTCGCCGCACCTCGTCCGCGCGCCGCTCGAACCGACCGACAGGGCGTTGCAGCAGTTCTACGAACGTCTGCGAGCGGTGTTGCAGCATCCGGCGTTTCGCGACGGTGAATGGCGGTTGCTCGAGTGCGCGCCGGCATGGGATGGAAACTGGACCGACGACTGTTTCGTGGCGTGGTTCTGGAAGGGCGCCGCCGGCGACCGCCGGCTGGTGGCTGTCAACTACGCGGCGAACCAGAGCCAGTGCTACGTTCGCGTGCCGCTTCAGGATCTCGGCGCCAGCGCGGTGCGATTTGACGATCTGATGGGCGGCGGCCGTTTCGATCGTGAGAAGAGCGATCTCGACGCGCGCGGTCTGTACCTCGACGTGCCCGCCTGGGGCTACCACGTGTTCGACGTCAGCGCGCCTGAAGTAGCGCGCACCGGAGAACGCGCGCCGGCCGAGGCGTCGAGCGATCGCGCGCTAGCAGTCCAGACGTCGTAACGCCAATCGGGCAGACGACGGTGACGACGGAGTCAGCGAAAGACTGGCGGGTCCGCTGGCGGCTGTTCTTCTCCGAGGCGATCGGCACGGCCGCGCTGGTGTTTGGCGGCCTCTCGGTGGTGGTCCTGATGTCCGGAGACGGCAGCCCCATGGGACGCATCGTGCCGAACGAACGGCTGCGCACGGCGCTGACGGCGTTTCTCTTCGGCTGTGTTGGCACAACGGTCACCCTGTCGCGTGTCGGTCGAGAAAGTGGGGCGCACATCAATCCGGCGGTCACCATGGGTTTCTGGATGATGCGCAAACTCGACGGGCGGGCGGCGGCAGGCTATATCGTCGCGCAGTTGCTGGGCGCCTCCCTTGGGGCTCTTCCTCTTCTGGCGTGGGGATCGATGGGGCGCAGCGTCGCGTTCGGCGCCACGATCCCGGGTGCGGGTTACTCAACGGCAACTGTCGTCATGGGTGAGGCCGTCACGACATTTGCCCTGGTTGCGACCCTGTGCATATGCCTGGCGTTTCGACGCCTGCGCCCCTACACGCCGTATGTGATCCCGTTTCTGTATGCCGTCATGGTGCCGCTCGAGTCACACATCTCCGGTACGAGCACCAACCCCGCACGCACCTTCGGTCCCGCGCTGATCTCGGGCCGTTGGGACGGATGGTGGATCTACTGGGTCGGCCCGATGCTGGGCATGCTGGCCGCCATCCTCGCTTGCAGCTCCCTCGCGAGGCGCATCGAAGTCGCGAAGCTCTATCACTTCGAGACCGATCGTCGCCGGTTGTTCCACCGGATGGCCAGCACGCCATAGCCGCGCCGCGCGCCGACTCGATCGCCAGGCACAAATCACAGACCCGCCTTCCACTTCGCGTGCAGCTCCGCGACGAGGGCAATGGCCTCGTCCGCCGTGTCGACGCAGCGCGGAATCTGCAGATCTTCCGGCTTGGCGAGCGCCAGCCGCGGATCGAGCATGCCGCCTTCGCCCACTCGACGAGCCCCGTCCACATCTTGCCGACAAGGATCAGCGGCACTCCGTCCACGTGCCGCACCTGCAGGAGCTGCCAGATCATCAGCGTCTCGAGCACGGTGCCGATGCCGCCCGGCACGACGACGAACGCGTCGGAGGCGATCACGAAATGATGCAGGCGCGTGAAGAACGTCTCGTGCTCGAAGGCCTGCTCGACAAACGGGTTCACGTCCTGTTCGAACGGCAGCTCGACGCGGATGCCCACCGAGCCCGGCGCGCCGGCGGCCTTCGCGCCCTCGTTGGCCGCCTGCATCAGGCCAGGGCCGCCGCCGGTGACGATGTCGCAGCCCAGTGAGGCGAAGGCGGCGGCCACGCGTTTCACTTCCTCGTACACGAACGTGCCGGGCTGCGCGCGCGCCGATCCGAAGATCGCGACGCGATAGCGCTCGCGCTTCGACGGCCGGAGCCGCGTGAGATTGTTGACGACCTTCCACAGATCGAGCACCGTCGTCGCCAGAATGTCCTTGACGGCTTCCTCATCGGCGAGGCTCACGACGCGTGCCGCGGCCGTCATGTTCGGTTCATTCGACATGATCTGCTCAGAGGACTGGCCCGGCGTCACGTCTTCATCGCAGTGCCATGCGAAAGTTCGCGCGCTCGTAAGCCGCGGGATCGGGAATCCGGTCGAAGCTCATGTTGCCGCGCATCTCGCTCAACGAGCTCCATTCGTGTTCCTGCATCCACGACTCGATGTCCTTGCGGACCGTGCGGAGATGATTGGGGCCGTGACGAAGCAGCGCAGAAACCATCTGCGTGGCGTGCGCGCCGGCCATGGTGGCCTTGATGACGTCGAGCCGGTATGGATGCCGCCGGTGATGGCGATGGATGCCTTGACACGCCCGGCCAGGGCGGCGGTGCCGCGGAGACGCAGCGGCAGCTCGGAGGAATCCGACAGCGGCAGCGTACGAATCACCTCGAGTTCGTCGACGTCGATGTCGACGCGATGGAAGCGCGTGAAGAGGACGAGGCCATCGGCACCGGCCCCATCGAGCTGTTTGGCGAAATGGGCGAAGGCGGTGAGGAGCGGCGCCAGTTTGACGGCGACCGGGATGCGGAGAGTGCGCTTCACCTCTCGCACGATCTCGATGGCTTGACGCTCGACCTCCGCGGCGCTGGACGTCATGTCGCTGGCGGCGTGATAGAGGTGGAGCTCGAGGCCGTCCGCGCCGGCCTCCTCGAGCTGTCTGGCGTAGGAGGTCCATCCGCCAGGTGTGACGCCATTGAGCGACGCCATGACCGGAATCCGGACGGCAGACTTGATCAGCCGCAGATGTTCCAGGTACTCGTCGGGGCCGAGCGCCACGATCGGATCGGGCGCGTACGTCCCCGCCTCCGCAAACGAATCGTTGTGGCTTTCGGCGTTGAGGAAGGCGTCCATCTGCTCGCCGGTGATTTCCTCCTCGTACAGCGAGCGCAGCACCAGCAGGGCGGCGCCGGCGTCTTCGAGCGCTCTCACGGTGTCCAGATCGTCACCGAGCGGTCCTGCGCCGACGATCAGCGGATGGGGCAGACGCATCCCGAGGTACGTGGTGCTGAGATCCATCACTCCTCCTTGGAGTCAGGCTGCGCCGGTTCCTCCTCGGTTGTCTGGATCACCGGCACGGTGATGCCGGCGAGCTGCTGATACACGGCGTAGCGGCGCTCGGCGGCCGCCTGAGACTCGGCGACGAACGACTTGTACAGCGCGGGATCGGCGCGTTCCACCGTGCGGAAGCGCGACTCGTTCCGCAGGTAGTCGGCGACCCGGCCCTTGGGCGGCCCGTAGTCGAGCTTCAGCGGAGGTTCGCCTTTGACGAGCCGGCGCGGATCGAACCGGTAGAGCGGCCACACGCCGGTGTCCACGGCGAGCTTCTGCTGCGACGCGCCGTCCGCCATGTCGTAGCCGTGGGCGATGCAGTGGCTGTAGGCGATGATCAACGACGGACCGTGATAGGACTCGGCTTCGAGAAAGGCCTGCGCCGTCTGGGCCATCTTGGCGCCGAAGGCGACCTTCGCCACGTAGACGTGGCCGTACATGTTGGCCAGCAGGCCGAGATCCTTCTTGCCGACCGGCTTGCCGGCGGCGGCGAACTTCGCGGCGGCGCCAAGCGGGGTCGATTTCGACTGCCTGGCCTCCGGTGTTCGAGTACACCTCGGTGTCCATGACGAGGATGTTGACGTCACGCCGGTTCGCCAGCACGTGATCGAGGCCGCCGTAGCCGATGTCGTACGCCCATCCGTCGCCGCCGACGAGCCACACGCTCTTCTTGACGAGGTAGTCGGCGAGCGTTTCGAGCCGGCGCGCCTCCGGGACGGCAAGACCGGCGAGCCGGGCTCGAAGCGCTTCGACCCGGCGGCGCTGTTCGGCGATGCCGGCCTCGCTCGTCTGATCCGCATCGAGCATCGCCGTCGCCAGACCGTCGCCCACCTGCGGCGCGAGCGTCTGCAGCAGGCCGCGCGCGGTCGCGCCGTGGGCGTCGAGCGCCATCCGGAACCCGAAGCCGAACTCCGCGTTGTCCTCGAAGAGCGAGTTCGACCACGCCGGGCCCCGTCCGTCGCGATTCGTCGTGTACGGCGTGCTCGGCAGGTTGCCGCCGTAGATCGACGAGCACCCGGTCGCGTTCGCGATCAGCAGGCGATCGCCGAACAGCTGCGTGAGCAGCTTCAGGTACGGCGTCTCGCCGCAGCCCGCGCACGCGCCGGAGTATTCGAACAGCGGTTCCATGAATTGCGACTGCTTGTGATCGATCCGCACCATGGCGGCGCGATCCACTTCAGGCAGATTCAGGAAGAAGTCGTAGTTGACCCGTTCGGCGTCCCGCAGCGGCGCCTGGGGCTGCATGTTGATCGCTTTGTGCTTCGGATTGGTGCGATCCTTGGCCGGACAGACGTTGACGCAGAGATTGCAGCCGGTGCAATCCTCGGGCGCGACCTGGATGGTGAAGTGCTGGCCTTTGAACTCGTTCCCTCTGTACAGCGTCGACTTGAACGTCGGCGGGGCACCGGCCAGCGCGCTCTCGTCGTACACCTTCGCGCGAATCGCCGCGTGCGGGCACACGAGGGCGCACTGATTGCACTGAATGCAGACCTTCGTGTCCCAGACCGGAATCTCGAGCGCGAGGTTCCGCTTCTCCCATTTCGCGGTCGCCACCGGCCACGTGCCATCGACCGGAAACGCGCTCACGGGAAGCAGATCGCCCTTGCCGGCGAGCATCACGGCCGTCACCTTCTGAACGAAGTCGGGCGCCCGCTCGGAGACGAGCGGTGGCCGGCTGTAGCGGGCGCTGACCGCGTCCGGCACCCGGATCTCGTGCAGGTGCGCGAGCGCCTGATCGACCACCTCGCCGTTCCGGCGGACGACCTCGGGGCCGCGCTTGCCGTAGGTCTTCTGGATCGATTTCTTGATGTGGCCAATCGCTTCGTCGCGGGGCAGGAGGCCGGAAATCGCGAAGAAGCACGTCTGCATGATCGTATTGATGCGGGTGCCCATGCCCGCGCGCTTCGCGAGGTCGTAGGCATCGATGGCGAAGAACCGGATCTTCTTCTCGATGATCTGTTCCTGCATCTCTCTGGGCAGGTGATCCCAGACCTCGTCGGCGGGGAAGGGCGCATTCAGCAGGAAGGTCGAACCGGGCGCCGCGTGTTCGAGCACGTCGATCTTGTCCACGAACTCGAACTGGTGGCAGGCCACGAACCCCGCGCGATCCACGAGGTACGCCGACCGGATGGGCCGCTTGCTGGTGCGCAGGTGGGAGATGGTGATCGCACCCGACTTCTTCGAGTCGTAGACGAAGTAGCCCTGCGCGAAGAGATCCGTCTCCTGGCCGACGATCTTGATCGAGTTCTTGTTGGCGCCGACGGTGCCGTCGGCGCCGAGACCGTAGAACACCGACGCCGACACGTCGTCGGCTTCGGTCCGGAACGACGGATCCCAGGAGAGCGACGTATGCGTCACGTCGTCGACGATGCCGACGGTGAAGTGCCGCTTCGGCGTGTCCTTGGCGAGCTCGTCGAAGACCGCCTTCACCATCGCGGGCGTGAACTCCTTCGACGACAGGCCGTAGCGGCCGGCGACGATCCTCGGCGGAACCGCGAACGGAGAGAGGCCCTCGGCCTGTGCCTCGGCAAGCGCGGCCGTCACGTCGAGGTAGAGCGGGTCGCCGGGGGCGCCGGGCTCCTTCGTCCGATCCAGCACGGCGAGGCTGCGGACACTCGTCGGCAGCGCGGCGAGGAACGCGCTCCGTGAGAACGGTCGATACAGCCTGACCTTGAGCACCCCCACTTTCTCGCCGCGAGCCACGAGGGCCTCGACGGCTTCGTGCGCCGTTTCGGCGCCCGATCCCATGAGCACGATGACGCGCTCGGCGGCGGGGTGGCCGACGTACTCGAACAACCGGTAGCGCCGGCCGGTCAGCTCGGCGAACGCCTCCATCGTGCGCTCGACGATCGCGGGACACGCGTCGTAGAAGCCGTTGGCGGCCTCTCGCGCCTGAAAGAACACGTCCGGGTTCTGAGCCGTGCCGCGGAGCACCGGACGGTCGGGCGTCAGCCCGCGCCGCCGATGCGCGAAGATCGACGATTCGGCGATCAGCGCGCGCAGGTCGTCGTCGCTGAGCTCCTCGATTTTCGCGACCTCGTGCGACGTCCGGAACCCGTCGAAGAAGTGCAGGAAGGGAATGCGCGTCTCGAGCGTCGCGGCGTGCGCCACGGCGGCCATGTCGTGCGCCTCCTGCACGGAGTTCGAGCACAGGAGTGCGAAGCCCGTCTGGCGGCACGCCATGACGTCGGAATGGTCGCCGAAGATCGACAACGCATGCGTGGCGAGCGTCCGCGCGGCCACGTGCATCGTGAAGGGCGAGAGCTCGCCCGCGATCTTGTACATGTTGGGGATCATCAGGAGCAGGCCCTGCGAGGCGGTGAAGGTGGTCGCGAGCGCGCCAGCCTGGAGCGCGCCATGGACGGCGCCGGCCGCGCCGCCTTCCGACTGCATTTCGGCGAGCTCGGGGATGGCGCCCCAGAGGTTCGGTTTCTTCCGGCTCGACCACTCGTCGCAGACTTCTGCCATCGGACTGCTCGGCGTGATCGGGTAGATGGCAATCGTCTCGCTCGCCCGATACGCGACCGATGCAGCCGCCTCGTTTCCGTCCACTGTGATTCGGCGCCGGCTCGTCATGTCTATCCCCTCAGTTCAGCGATGCCCGTGCGCACGGGCGCGTTCAGACGCGGCTCTGAAGCAGTCCCAGCAACACACCGGTGTGACGGGCGATGATCAGTTCTTCGTTCGTCGGGATCACCCAGGCCGATACGCGACTTCCGGAACGGGAGATCCGCGGTCCTCGTTTGTCATTCGCGGCGTCGTCCAGCTCGATGCCGAGCCAGGCAGAGGCCTCACAAATCCGCTTCCGAATCTCGGCGGAGTTCTCCCCGATGCCGGCGGTGAACACCAGCCCGTCGATCCCTCCCAGCACGGCCGCGAGTGCCCCGATCTGCTTGGCCGCCTGGTACACGAAGTAGTCCACCGCGAGTCGTGCGCCGGGCTCGCGGCTGCCGAGCAGGTCGCGCATGTCGTTGCTGATCCCGGATATGCCGAGGAGGCCCGACTTCTTGTAGAGGATGGTTTCGACGTCCTTGGCGGAGAGCCCCAGAACCTGAAAGAGATAGAGCACCGCGCCGGGATCGATCGCTCCCGGTCTTGTTCCCATGCAGAGCCCGTCGAGCGCGGTGAACCCGAGCGTGCTGTCCACGCTCCTGCCGTTGTTCATCGCGCAGAGACTGGCGCCGCTGCCCAGATGGGCGACGATCACACGGCCGCGAGCCAGCTCCGGCGCCACCGTGGGCAGAACCGACGCGATGTACTGGTACGACAGGCCGTGGAACCCGTAACGCTGCACGCCGCCGCGGCAAACCTCGCGGGGCAGCGGAACGATCTCGGCCACGGCCGGCTGGCCGCGATGAAAGCTGGTGTCGAAGCACGCGACCTGCGGCACGCCGGGGAGCCGTTCCGACACGGCCTCAATCGCGTCCAGGTTGAACGGCTGGTGGAGGGGCGCCAGGGGGACCAGGGCTCGGAGATCCGCGAGGACTTCGGGCGTGACGATCGTCGGCCGGTCGTACCGCGGGCCGCCGTGGACGACGCGGTGGCCGACGGCCAGCACGCGGGCGCCGCCGTAACGCGAGCGGAGCCACGCCGCGAGGGCGGCGAACGCGCCGCGCCTGTCCACGCCGGCGTCCATCCGCTCATCGGCGAGGCGAACGCCAGCGCCGTCGCTGGCGGTGAATCGCGGAGAACTGCCGATGCCGTCGATCTGTCCGCGCGCTTCCAGAGGCCAGGCCGAGCCTTCCGGTTCTCCGTAGATGGAGAACTTGAGGCTCGACGAACCCGCGTTGAGCACGACTGCGAAATCAGCCATGAGGATCTATCCCCGGCAGGTCTCGGCGCCGTTGTGCGACATCGCCCATGTGTCCGCTCGTGGAGCGTGTTCAGCCTGCTACGTCGTCGCCTGAAGCTGCTGCCGTCGCGCATGGGCCGCGAGCAGCGCCACGGCGCAGCTCGCAATCCTCGATCGCACGCTGTCGGCGCGGCTGGTCAGGATGATTGGCACCCGCGCGCCGAGGACGAGACCCGCGCTGTCCGCGTTGGCCAGGAAGCTGAGCTGCTTGGCGAGCATGTTGCCCGACTCGAGATCCGGCACCAGGAGGATGTCCGGATCGCCGGCGACCTCCGATTCGATGCCCTTGATCCTGGCGGCTTCGACGGCTGATGGCGTTGTCGAACGCGAGAGGACCGTCGAGCAGGCCACCCGGATCTGTCCGCGCTCGGCCATCTTGCACAGCGCGGCCGCGTCGAGCGTCGCCGGCATCTTCGAATTGACCGTCTCGACCGCGGCAAGGATCGCGACCTTCGGCTTCTTCACACCGAGGGACACGGCCAGATCGATCGCGTTCTGGCAGATATCGACCTTGTCCTCCAGTGACGGCGCGATGTTGATCGCCGCGTCGGTGACGATCAGGACCTTGTGGTAGGTCGGGACGTCCATGATGAACACGTGGCTGATGCGTCGGCCGGTGCGCAGCCCCGTCTCCTTGGCCACGACGGCACCCAGCAGCTCGTCGCTGTGCAGGCTGCCTTTCATCAGCAGCTCGGCCTCGCCCTGTCGAACCAGTTCAACCGCTTTTGCCGCCGCGGCATGACTGTGAGGCGCGTCGACAATCCGGAGCTGACCGAGCGGGATCCCGTTCGCCTTCGCGATCTCCCGGATCTTCTTCTCCGGCCCGACGAGAATCGGCCGGATGAGCCCCTGCTCGCCGGCCTCGACCGCACCCGCCAGCGCCGTTTCCTCGCAGGGATGGGCGACAGCGGTCGGCACCGGCTCGAGGCCTCGACATCTAGCGAGCAGCGCTTCGTACTTTCCCGTTCCAGGCGTTCGATCCATGACTTCCTCGGGCAGTGACTTTCTCCGGCAGCCGGATGGCCGGTCCGGTTTCTTTCAGGAAGAACGTCAGAAGAATGGCGAGGCCCACGCCGAACAGCAGCGGCGTGAACGTCGTCTGATAGAAGTAATAGACTGCGGTGACCAGCCACGCGACCGCAGCCGCCCTCGCTCCGAGCCTCATGCGCCGCTCTCAATCGTCTGGAGAGCGTCGGTGAACGAGGGTGTCGACAGTGTGGCCTGATCGATGGCGAGGGCTGTCGCGTTGAACGAGACGGCGATGCGGGGCGTGTGGCCCGCATAGGGATGGACCCAGTGAAAGAGCCAGCTCGGGAAGACCACGAGCAGCCCGGCTTCGGCCGAACTCGGAAGGCTCCCCGTATGGATCGCCGGGCGCGGTCACAGCCTCGGCGCCGGCACGCGGGTCGAGAAATTCCAGCACCCCACTCAGTGGGTGATCCGGGTGACGCGAGCCCGCATCGACGTAATAGACGCCGGACCAGGCACTGTCCGGGTGAGAATGCGGCGCATGATACGCGCCGGTTCGGCAGATGGTCGCCCACGCCGAAACGGACAACGCGCCCTTGAAACCGCCCGCGGCCGTCGTAGCCTCGACCATTCGCGCACCGCCCAGGTGATCCAGGTCGTCAGCGCGTCAACCGGCCGGCTCCGGCCGGTTCAGGAAATCGGGTCGCGAGTGCCAGCCACCGATGTTGCTGCGGCCCAGGCTCGAATAGCTGGCCTCCTCTGCGAGGATGACCGCCCGCAGATCCTCATTCATGGCATCGGCGTCCGGCACCCGCAACCGCCCGATGAAGGTCGGAAATGCCGGCGTAACTTCGAGTTCCATGTGCCACGCTCGATCAGCAGAGCATCACTGAAAGAGCAAGTCCGCCTCGCTGGTTTCCTTGTACTTGCTGTTCATGTCCTTGGCGGTCTGAGCCATGGCCGTGATCGTCGCGTCCAGATCGACGCGATGCCTGGATTGCGATCTCATTGCTGGCGATCGCCCAAGCGGTCCAGGCCTTGACGGCGCCGAAGGCGCATCGCTCGATGCACGGGACCTGAACAAACCCGGCGACCGGGTCGCAGGTCATTCCGAGATGATGCTCCAGCGCCGATTCCGCCGCGTTCTCGACGACGCGGGACTCGCGTCGTATGCCGTCGCGATCAATGCGGCCGCCATCGCCGACGCGACACCGATTTCCGCCTGGCAACCGCCCTCGGCCGCGGACAGCGTCGCATTGTGCTTGCACAGGTATCCAATCGCCGCCGCCGCAAGCATGCCCTGGCGGATCTTTTCCTGCGGAAGCTTGCGCCCTCCTTCGCCCAAGCCGTAGACGAGAGCGGGCAGGACTCCGGCGGAACCTCCTGTCGGCGCCGTGACGACGAGGTGGCCGCGCCCGTTTTCCTCGGACCCCGCCAGGGCGTAGCCGACAGAACGCCGATGCCGCGATCCGACTGGATACGTGTCGTCCTGGGCGCGCTTGTAGACAGTGGCCGCCTTGCACTGCAGCTTGATCGGGCCCGGCAACACGCCGTCTTCCGGTGCGTTGAGCCCCGACTTCACGATCGCGACCATCGCGCCGGTGATCTTGTCGATGAAGGCATAGACCTCCTGCCTCGCTCTTCCCGGGATCGCCATCTCGTTGGCCATGATGACTTGCGCGATCGTCAGCTTGTTCTGCTCCGCGTGCTGCCGCAATTCCTTCATCGTGGAGAACGGGTACTTCGGCGGGTTCTTCTTGGGAGGCGTGTACCCTTTCCACTCGATGAATCCGCCGCCGACCGAGTAGTACTCCTGCTCGAGCAGCACTTTGTCGCCGGCCATGAGCTTGGCCGTCATGGTGTTCGGGTGCGGAAAGTTGCCTTGGTGGCGTCGTAGATGATGTCCTTGAGCGTCACATTGATGGTCTTGGCGCCAAGCTTCACCGGGAACGACTGATCCGGCTTGTCGCGCATGCTGTCGAGAAACGCGGGATCGACGGTCGCGGGCTCCTTTCCGACCAATCCGGCGAGCGCGGCGCGCTCCGTGCCGTGCCCCTTGCCCGTGGCGCTGAGGCTGCCGAACAGGTAAACCTTGAGCGCGGTGGCCTTGGCGAGTTGGTCCGCCGGCAGCTTGGTGCAGCGCTGGTAGAAATCGTAGGTGATGCGCATCGGGCCGATCGTGTGCGAGCTCGAGGGGCCCGGCCCCACCTTGTAGAACTCGTCCAGCGTCGTCATCACCGGCCCTTTTTCCTTCTTGACGACATCCAGGTTCTCTGAGAGCGGAACTTCGGGCTTGGCTGGAGCGAGAGCGGGAGTCTGGGAGGCGACCTGCTGCGGGCTCGGGGTTGAGCAACCGGCGATGACCGCAGCGGCGGTGACGACAGCGCTGCGCATCATGAACGCCCGCCGATCGATGCCTGCCGGGAGCCTGCGGAAGCGCTTCGAAGGCCGCCTCAGGATCCTGTCTCTTCAGCGCTCATGCTCCGCTCGCTTTCGTCGGTGCCGGCGCCGTGGACGGACGCCGAGGCACCGATTCGAACAGGCAAGACACGTTCCTCACGCGAGGAGGCAGGAGTCCGCATATTTTCAAGGTGTTGGCTCTCCCTACGCCCCCGCGCGGGCAACCAAGGGCCTCCGTGACCGCGGAGCACCTCCCAAATATCGGAGAGCGGCGCAGACGCGAAGTGTGCGACCGGCCAGGGAGAACAGTGGGATGGCGCCCGCAATACCGATGTCTGGGGCGACGGTCACGAGATTGCATCGCGCCGAAGCCCCGTGACGCGGATTCGCCGCACCTGTTCATGAACTTGGAGGGGATTGTGAAACCCGTGTTCGACGCGTCGGTCGCCAGGTGAGCGCCATGACCCGGCATCCGCTGTCGATCGTCGGGGCGTGGATCACGACGCTCAGCGCGTTCATCTTCCTGTTCGTCTTCCTCATCGATCTGTTCGGGTTACACAGCAACCCGTACTTCGGGCTGGTGTTCTTCCTGATCCTGCCGATGTTCTTCGTGCTCGGCCTGCTGATGATTCCCGCCGGGATTTTCCTCGAGCGGCGCCGGCAGAGGACGGGGCTCGCCGCCGCGCCGCATGCCTCGGATCGACCTGAACGATCCGATTCACCAGCGGGTCGATCGTCATCGTGCTCGGCGCTGACGATCGCGAACGTCCTGATCGTCTCGCTGGCGGCCTACCGCGGCGTCGAGTACATGGATTCGCCGCAGTTCTGCGGGCAGGTCTGCCACACCGTGATGGAACCGGAGTACGTGGCGCACCGCGAGGGCCCGCACTCGCGAGTGACCTGCGTCGAATGCCACGTCGGCTCGGGCGCGCAGTCGTTCGTCTATTACAAGCTGAACGGCATGCGCCAGCTTGTCGCATCTGGTGCGCGGCAGTTATCCCAGGCCGGTGCCTTCGCCGGTCTTCAACCTCCGTCCGGCCCGCAGCACCTGCGAGATGTGCCACTGGCCGGAGAAGTTCCATGGCGACAAGGTGGAGATCGTGCCCGGAATACGCGAGCGACGAGAAGAACACGAGCCAGTCGACGCGCCTGCTCCTTCACGTCGGCGGCGGCATGCCGCAGTTCGGGCTCGGCGCCGGCATTCACTGGCACACCAACCCGCAGAACGAAATCGACTACGTGGCAACCGACGCCAAGCGCCAGGAGATCCCCTACGTCCGGCTGAAGGACAAGGACGGCAAGGTCCACGAGTTTCGATCGCCGGACGTCGACCGACGCGCAGATCGCGGCCGGCGAGCGCCGCCGGATGGACTGCGTCGACTGCCACAACCGGCCGACGCACGCCTTCTTCGCGTCGCCCGAGCGCGCGGTCGATGTGGCGATCGCGCGCGGCGCGATCGCCAGCCGAGTTGCCGTTCGCGCGGCGCCAGGCGGTGGAGGCGCTGAAGGCGACGTACCCGGATCGCGAGACGGCCGATCGGGAGATCGCGACGCGGCTCCGCGCGTTTTACAGCTGCCACCGGCCGGCGGCGGCCGCGCCGCCGCGGGGGGCCGACGTCGATCAGCTCGTCACGACCACGCAGTTCCTGTATGCGCGCAGCGTGTTTCCGGCGATGAACGTGTCGTGGGGCACGCATGCCGAACAACCTCGGTCACACCGACGCCCCGGGCTGTTTCAGGTGCCACGATGATCAGCACAAGTCGGCCGAGGGCCGCGTCATTCGCCAGGACTGCGATCTGTGCCACGAGATCCAGTGACTCGCGGCCGATGCGCCGTCTCGCCATGAGGCACGACGCGGCGTCGGCGTGTAACGCTCGAGCGACGAGAATTCGGATCTCCACGGACGCGGGCGCGCCTCCGAAATGGCGGAGGCGCCGGGTGCGACGAAATGCCGCCAGCGTGCCGATCGTCGCATCGTCCCTCCGGCTATCGGCGTCGAAGTTGCAGCGGTCGCGGGTCAATCACTTCGAGGAGGTTGTATGGGTCGCGATTCTGCTCTGTCTCGCCCTGCTCTCGGTGGGCTTCGCGTCGTCAGCGGCCGCGCAGGACCAGGCACGCGGCGTGAAGGTCTACGCCGACCAGAAGTGCGCGGTCTGCCATGCGATTGCCGGCAAGGGCAACGCGAAGGGCGCCCTCGACAGCGTCGGGTCGAAATTCACGGCCGCGGAGATCCACGAGTGGATCGTCGATCCGGCCGGCATGACCGCGAAGCACAAGGCGGCGCGAAAGCCGGCGATGCCCGCGAAGTACACGTCACTCCCGAAGGAGGATCTCGACGCCCTCGTCGCGTATCTCTCCTCGCTGAAGAAATAGCCGGGTCGCCGACGCGCGCCACCGCCGACGTGATTGGCCAGGACGCCGAGATCTGTCATGGCATCGAATAGACGGGTCGACGTCCTCTTCTTCGCGATCTGCGCCGTGCTGTGCGCGACCGTGGCGTATCTGGCCGCGCAACCGGTCACAGGTCCGCCGGCGGCGGCCGGAACGCCGCCGGTGACCGGCGTCACGCCGCTCATCCCCGGCTCAGGCTGGCGGCGGAGCCAACTTCGTCGGCGACGACACCTGCACCGCCTGCCACGAGACCGAAGGCAAAACGCTGTCGGGCTCGTTGCACGGGAAGTCGGCCAACCCGCGCACGCCGGCCGCGAAACCCAACCAGGCCTGTGAAACGTGTCACGGCCCGGGGCAGGGAGCACGCAGAGTCGGGGGACAAGACGAAGATTCGCGTCTTTCCCGCGATGGCGCCTCACGACGCATCGGCCGTGTGCCTCACGTGCCACAACCGCGGTAATCACGCGGGCTGGGAGGGCAGCGGGCACGAGCGCCGCAATCTCACCTGCACCACGTGCCACAGCGTACACAGCCCGAAGTCGGCGGAACGGCAGCTCGTCCAGGCGACCGAGACGCAGCTCTGTGCCACGTGCCACCGGCTGCAGGTGACCAAGACCGAGCGCGCCGTGGCGCATATGCCGGTGCGCGAGGGCAAGATGTCGTGCAGCTCCTGCCATAACCCGCACGGCTCGATCAGCAACGTCAAGAATCTGAAGACGGGCAGCTCTGTCGCCGAGCTGTGCACGAGCTGTCATACGGAGATGCGCGGACCGATGCTCTTCGAGCACGCGCCCGTGCGCGAGAATTGCGCCACCTGCCACGACCCGCACGGCTCGTCGAACGATCGCATGCTGGTCGTCCGGATGCCGATGCTCTGCCAGCGCTGCCACATCGCCAGCAAGCATCCGGCGACGCTCTACGACAAGGACCAGATCACCACCAACAAGAGCAACCGGATGTTCGGTCGATCGTGCGTGAACTGCCACTCCAACATTCACGGCTCGAACCATCCGTCGGGTCAGTTCTTCATGCGGTAACGGGAGACACGAACATGCGACGCCTCTCGTTCATTTCGCTGATCCTTCTCGTTGGCGCCGCCGCCGCGCCGCAGCGGGCGCTGGCCCAGGCGGGAACGCCGCCGCCGGCGCAGACGCCGGCACAACCGGCCGCAGCGTCTCCAACCGCGGCCGACGATCCGTCGCGCAGCCTGTTCGAGCTGACCGACCGGGAGCTCTTCATCGGCGGCCGCGTCACCAGCATCGACGGCGACCCGGCGCGCTTCCAGCGCTACCAGGACGTCCGCGACGGACTGCTCTTCTCCGGCTTCCGCTACTCGTTCGCGCAGCCCGACGGCAACTACACCTTCAACGCGCGCGCGAACAACGTCGGCTGGCGCGATCAGGAGTACTTCGCCAACTACAACCGCGTCGGGAAGCTGTCGGTGACCGGGGGCTACCAGCAGATCCCGCAGTTCTACAGCGTGGACACGACGACGCCCTATACGGGCAGCGGCGGCACGCTGCTGCTCGATGATGCGGCGCAGCGCGCCGCCCAGAACGGAGCGGGCCTCAACCCCTACGTCCCGATCGCGCCGCAGTTCGAGCTGCGCGAGCGGCGCGACATCGGACGCGTCGACGTCGTCGCCACGCCGACGCCGAAGCTCGACGTCACGGCCAGCTTCACCACGCAGAAGCACGGCGGCGAGCTGCCGTGGGGCGCCAGCTTCGGCTTCAGCAACGACGTCGAGGTGCCGCTGCCCTACGACTCGCGGACCAACGACTTCACGATCGGCACCGAGTGGACGAACACGAAGAACATGCTGCGCGTCGCCTACAGCGGATCGTGGTTCGACAATCTCGCGCCCACGCTCGTCTGGGACAGCCCGCTGCGCCTCGACGACGCGTCGGGCGCGCCGGGACGCGGCCGCATGTCGCTGTGGCCGTCCAACTCGGCGCAGACGATCAGCTTCGGCGGCTACACCAAGCTGGCGCACAAGACGCAGGTCACCGGCTTCTTCTCCTACGGCCTGTGGAGCAACGACGAGCCGCTGCAGCCGTTCACGATCAATTCGGCGCTGGCGCCGATCGCGCTGCCGCGCGCCAACGCGGATGCCGAAGCGCACGTGTTCTCGACGAACCTGAACCTGACGTCGCACCCCGCGACCGACTGGCGGTTCGGCGCGCGCTTCCGCAATTACACCTACGCCAATCACATGCCGGCGACGAGCATCACGCAGTACGTCGCCTACGATTCGAGCGTGTCGACGACGCCCACCGGCGGTCCCGATCTCTATGCCCACGATCGGACCACGTTCGACGCCGACGCGACGTGGGACAAGCTGAAGCCGCTCGCGCTGACGGTTGGCTACACGCACAACGCCAACGGCTACGACGCGCGGACCTTCAAGTCGAGCGGCGAGGACGTGTTCCGCGTGTCGGCCGACGCGGTGGGATCCTCCTGGGCCACCTTCCGCGTGCAATACGAGGTCGGCAGCCGCACCGGATCGGGCCTCGACGAGAAGGCCCTGACCGACATCGGCGAGCACCCGGAGATGCGGTACTACGACCTGGCCGACCGGACGAGAAACCGCTTCACGCGGGCAGGTCGACATCGTCCCGTCGGACGCCTGGATGTTCAGCGTCTCCGGCGGACTCCTGCACGACGACTACAGCGACACTGTGTTCGGACTGCAGAAGTCGAACGGGAACACCTTCTCGCTCGCCGCCGACTACCACCTGCCGAACGGCATGGGCGCGGGTGCCACCTACAACTTCGAGCGGTATACCGGACTGCAGCAATCGCACGAGGGGGATTCGTCAGACGCGCAGTTCAACGATCCCCTGCGCAACTGGACGTCCGACTCGACCGAGACGGTCCACTATTTTTCCATTTACGCGACGCCGCCCCGCATCGGCCGCAACACCGAGGTGCGGTTCTCGTACGATTTCAGCCACGCGGCAGGCGATAACCTCTACACGATTCCGGCGGGCAGCCCGATTACGACGCCCAATCAGCTGCCGGAGGTGTTCAACAAGCTGCAGCAGCTGCACATCGACGCGCGCCACCGGATCACGAAGAACCTCGCGGGCACGTTCTCGTATCTCTACGAGCCGCTGAACATCTATGACTACGCGTTCGATCCCAGCGTGGTCAACGGCATCGTCCAGCCCAGCTCGCTGGTCATGGGGTACGTCTACCGGCCGTACACCGCGAATTCCTTCGTGTTCGGTATCAAGTATCTCTGGTGACAGTATCCGCGCGCCTCGTGCGTTGATGGACGCATTCCTCAGTTCGGAGGGCTTGCTCGCTCTCGTCACGCTCACCTTTCTCGAAATCGTCCTTGGCGTCGACAACGTCATCTTCATTTCGATTCTTTCCGCCAAGCTGCCCGCCCACGATCAGCCGCGCGCGCGGCGCGCCGGTCTGCTCGGTGCGATGCTGATGCGGATCGCGCTGCTCTTCTCGATTGCGTGGGTCGTCCGGCTGACGGCGCCTCTCGTCTCGATCGCCGGGCGGGACATCTCGGGAAGGGATCTCATTCTGATCGGCGGCGGATTGTTCCTGCTGGCCAAGGCGACGCTGGAGCTTCACGAGCGGCTGGAAGGTGAGGAGCACCAGCGAGCGGCCCGCGCCGCGCCGTCCTTCGGCGCCGTGATCGCGCAGATCATGGTGCTCGACATCGTGTTTTCACTCGATTCGGTGATCACCGCCGTCGGAATGGCCGACGACGTGGCGATCATGGTGGCGGCCGTCGTCCTGTCGGTCGCCATCATGATGGTCTCGGCCGGACCCGTCAGCGAATTCGTCG
This sequence comes from uncultured Acidobacteriota bacterium, assembly GCA_963729215.1. Lineage (GTDB taxonomy): Bacteria > Acidobacteriota > Vicinamibacteria > Vicinamibacterales > CAVVIG01 > CAVQJU01. The sequence continues at coordinate 354,965 of CAVSND010000028.1, forward strand.
GCCGTCATCCGACGATCAAGGTGCTGGCGCTCTCGTTCCTGCTGCTGATCGGCGTGTCGCTCGTCGCGGACGGACTCGGACTGCACATCCCGAAGGGTTACATCTACTTCGCGATGGGCTTCTCGGTCTTCGTCGAGATGATCAACCTCCGCGTGCGCGGACACGCCGTGCCCGTCAAGCTGCACGACCCGCATCGGCCATAGAGCACGTACGTGCTGACTTATGGAGGCATCATGGCGATCACGTTTGCATCGGTGCGCGCGGCGGCTTTCGTGATGGTGGCGGGCATGTCGGCAGTCAGCCTCGTCGCGCAGACGCCAGTGAAGCCCCCGAAAAACCGGTACACGCCGGAACAGGACGTGAAACTCGGCCGCGAAGCCGCCGACGAAGTTCGCCAGCAGTATCCCATCATCAACGACGCGCGGATCGCCGGCTATCTCGGCAGGCTCGGCGATCGGCTCGTGGCGGCCGCCCCGCCGGAGCTCAAGCAGCCGGTCTATCGGTACTCGTTCACGCCGGTGAACCTGAAAGAGATCAACGCGTTCGCGCTCCCCGGCGGGCCGATGTTCGTCTACCGCGGCATGTTCGATGCGGCCGCCAACGAGGGCGAGGTCGCCGGCGTCATGGCGCACGAGTTGTCCCACGTGCTGCTTCGCCACGGAACCGCCAATGCGTCCAAAGCGCAGAACCCCTGGCTGCAACTCGGTCAGCTTGCCGGCGCGATCGGCGGGGCCGTGGTCGGCGGCCCGATGGGATCGACGA
>CAVSND010000029.1:0-41851 GCA_963729215.1 uncultured Acidobacteriota bacterium
CCGACTAGCGCGATTGCTGGCCGCAGCATGTGCGGCTCCATCTCGACCCACCAAAGCCGAAGGCCTTCGCTCATCTGATTTCTTTTCTTGCGTCCGTTCGCCGCGTTCTCGACACGCCATGCGCCACATCACAGGGTCATCCGCCTGGATGTCAGAGTGCGAAACACTTCGCCGACGCGGCCATTCAAAGATCCAGCCTCGTCGGCGTATCGTCGTCGGCTTTGCGCTCGAAAACGGGGCACGCAATATCGGCAACCCGAAGGGGTCACCGGAAGAACTTCAGGATCGCGAACAGGACGACGACGACCACGAGAAACATCAGCAGGTACGGGCTGGTGATTCCGATGGAAATGGAGGGGATGGAGATGGACTCGGTTCTGCTCGACAGCCCGGCGCTCCCGGCTTCGATGGTCGGCCTGTAGTACCACCAGAGGCAAACGATCACGAACACGACCGTGAGCATGACCGCCAGAAGACCGCGGACCACGAGTTTCGTCGGTGACATAAGAAGCCCTGCGAAAACGGACTACCGGATCAATCTACGCACATCACCACGGCTCCGCGTCGGCATGTAGCTTGCACCCGCCCGCAATGGTAGTCCGTTGCCAGGCCATTGCCTCCAATTCAGTTGCCAATCCGACTCCGGTCGAGTCGCACGAAAAGGGTGCGTTCCTGATCTTGCGCGAGTCTCGTCACGGGCAGCACATGTTCAACGTAATCGCGCAGCTGCGGAGAGGCCGTTCGTCGATTGAGCATGACAAACGCGATATCGTCCGTAACCATCCGTTGACCGGCGAGCGTCATGTCGGGCAGGGCAGCTTCCGGCACCACGTCGGCCGTCGGTCCAGACAACCGGAGCCAGGCGGCAATCAGCGGATCCGCGCGGTAATTTGTGAGCACGGTCGATGAAAGCCGCGCCAGCACGCCGCCCACGAGCGGACGCTCGTGAACCGTTTGACAGACGAGTACGCGGTGATCGACCGGCGTGATCGCCCCGAATCCGTCGCCCAGCCCGAGCGGCAGCTCGGCGACCGCGCCTGACTCCGGCCGATCGCGCAGGACGCGATAAATCGCGGGGCACTCAATTGACACCGTCGGAAACGGCGCGATCCAGAAATCCGCAAGTACCAGGACCGCACAGACCGAACACACGAGCGCAGGCCGCCGTCCGAACCGCGGGATGCTCATCGCTGCCAGCACGGCAAGAGCGAGATAGACGACGACCATCGCTCGACCTGGCATCCGGGCGTTGGCTGCGATGGGCACATACCTGAGTAACACCTCCGGCATAAGCAGGCCGGTGTTATGTCCGCCCGCGTGGACGTGCGAACCCAGGGCCCACACAAGGAACAGACTTCCCAGGATGAACCACTGGCGAACGACGGGATGCGCCCATCGCTTTCGCACGGCCACGGCTGCCAGCAGGCACGGCGCTATTCCGAGCCACGCACCGGATTCGATCAGGTTGATCCCGAACTGCGCGTACATGCGCCGAGACGCATCGCCCCAGAGGGCGTGAAAGGGATTGCCGAGCAGAAGTGTGAGGACATCGATTCCAATCGGTGCGTTTCGCCAGACGTACCCTTGTGTCACGTATTGCCCGCTCACGATGACCTGGAGCGCGTTCCGCAACAGGGGCGCGCTACCCAGCAGGAAGACACCGAACATCACGCTCAAGGCGGTGGCAGCGCGGGCCGACGACCAATCAGCGGCTCGCGCCGCACGAACCCTTGGCCTGAAACGAACCCAGAGGGCGATGGCTGTCAACACCCACAACACCTGCCACGCGTTGAAACTATCATCTGCCGCACGCGGACGGGGCCGACCTGACGGACAAACCCGCCAGTCATTGCGATGACGACGATGACGATGACATCGAGCGCAATCGCGCCGAGCAAGGCGACGAGCCATCCCCTGTGTGGCGGACTCGTGCCCACGTCCAGAGACCACCGACGCGCCGCGATCAGAAGGACGCCACAGGCGAAGACGAGCTCGTAAACCACGTAGTAGTAATCGATATACGCGGTGGCGGCCAGCACGATGCCCGCGAATACGGCCCACTTGAGTGATCCACGCACCGCGTCAACAACGCCGAGGGCGAACAACGGAATGGTCCAGGCCGTGGTCAGATTGAAGTGCCCGTTGAGGTGGGCCGCAATGTACGGCGACGTGCCAAAGATGATTCCGGCAAGGATGGCTGCGCCCTTGTCGCGGACGACCCGCCATGCCAGCAGGTACGCACAGAAGCCATTCATCGCGACCGACGCCAGCGTCGTGACATTTAGTGCCGTCGCGACAGAGAAACGTTCCAGCACCGTCGCGCCAATGAAGGCGGGCAGCGCCGTGTGCGTGTGCAGCGTGAGGTCGGCTCCGCCCGGCGCGAGGAGATACGACGTGTGAAAAAAGCTGCTCCCCGCTGTCCGCGCGGTACGCATCCACCAGAAATTCCAGAGAAAGAGCGAGTTGTCGCCGATCCCGGCGCCGGGGAGATGGGTTGGTAACTGAAGAACGAGAGGAAACGTCCAGGCGACTGCCAATGCGAGGAATCCGACGGCTACGAGGACGTGCAGGCAGAAGTCTCGCAAGCGACATATTCTCGTCGATTTCTAACGCGCCGAGCGAGGGTCCTGACGTGGCACGGCGGCGCGACGCATTATGTGATCTCCGTCACAGTCTTGCTGGCCTTTCCGTGAACTCCGCACCCTTGCCGCCGCGCTTGCAGCGCCTTGTAGACATCTCCAGTTGGCATCCCTCGTGCGATGCGCTCACCTGAACGGCGTTTCGCCACGGCTCCGCGTGATCGAAATGCCCGGCATGGTGAGCCAGCGGCCGCAGAGGGAGATAGCGCATGTCCAAGGGAAACGAGACAACTGGCCGCGCAGCATGCGGGCGAATCGGTGGTGTTTTCCCGTTCGGCGCGGCGCTCGCGTCGGCGCTCGTCATGATGGCGACCACCTCGGCATCCGCGCAAGTTGTCAACTCGTGCGCCGAAGGGGATGTTGTGTGTGGATTCGTGTGGAACGACGTGAACGGCGACGGGACTCAGGACGCGGGCGAGCCCGGACTCGAGGGCGTCACGGTGTCCGCGTATAGCGGCGCGACCTTTGTCGCATCCACGATGACGGATCCCGGCGGGCTCTATTCGTTCTCATCCCAGAAACTGCCAGCCGTAGGCAGCTATCGGATCGTCATTGACTCCACCGTGCCTCCACTTGGAGCGGGCACGTTCGTGTCGCCACTGAACAATCCTGGTCACCCTGACGCCTCGCTGGTCGACAGTGACGGCATCGATTCGAACACCGGGTCCAGCTACGTCGATGTGTCAGTGGCGGACAACTTCTCATTTCACATCCTCGCCTTCGGGTTTTATGCTTCGTCCGCTCCGCCCCTGGCCTGCACGATTCCCGAAGCGAGCGAGGTGATCAGCAGCACGTCCTGGAACAAGTTCAAGGTGCCGTTCGGCACGCCCTCCTTCGTCTGGGTGCACGCCCATTTCAACCCGAACGAAGTCCCGGCCACCACGAAGACGACGGTGCTGTTCATGGGTGTGTCGTTCGTGTTGAACGGCCACGCGTACCCGCTGCCGAACGGCCTGGTGACCTTCGATCCGGCGGCGCCGTCGGTGAGCACCACAACGTTCGATGCGCCGAACAATCGATGGCTGACGACGATCAATCCCAGGTTCATCAGCGACGAGAACTTCTTCGTGGGCGCCGCGATTCCGATCGACGCGACGATCATCGGAGGCGGGCAGGCGACGATTCATTTCACGACGCAAACCGACGAGAGCGATCTGTCGTTCTCCTGGCAATGGAGCGCGGCGGTTTACACGTACTGGCCGTCGAACTGGAACGAGGCGCTGATCCAGCCCTATCATGGCAACGGCCCCGCAGGCAGCCAGCACGCCGGTGCGCCGGACAGCACGTTGGTTCAGAAATCGCTGATTGCGGGTCCGCGCGGCGGCGGCGGGTCGAACTTCACCGGGTCGTGGAGCGCGACAGGCCACGGCAGCTGTCAGTAGGCCGACGTGGCCGAGTCGTCGCCGTTGGTTGCGCCACGGATCGACTCGCCATGCTTTAGATAAGAGTGCAGACGCCGTTCCTGTACAATATCGATCCTCTTGAAAGTCAGACGAAAGGCCACGTTCGACGCCAAGATCTTCCTTGAATCGGCGGGGAACGCCAGGAGGATCGTCAAGTATCGTCGCGACGATGTGATCTTCACCCAGGGCGATCCGTGCGACCACGTGCTGTACATCCAGACGGGGAACGTCAAGCTCTCCGTGCTCTCGACGAGCGGACGTGAGGCGGTCGTGGCGATGCTCGGCGCCGGGGAATTCTTCGGCGAAGGGTGCCTGGCGGGTCAGGCCGTCCGCATGGGCACGGCGACGGCGGCATCAGAAAGCAGCATCCTGCTCGTGGATAAGAACCGGATGGTGCGGCTGCTTCACGCGAAGCATGGGTTGTCGGATCGGTTCATCGCCCACATGCTGGCGCGGAACATCCGGATCGAAGAAGACCTGATCGACCAGCTCTTCAACTCGAGCGAGAAGCGCCTCGCCAGGACGCTGCTGCTCCTGGCGCGATACGGCAAACACGACAAGCCCGTACGGGCTGTGCCGCCCATCTCCCAGAGCACCCTGGCGGAAATGGTCGGCACAACGCGATCGCGGGTGAACTTCTTCATGAAGAAATTCCAGCGGCTGGGCTTCATCGACTACAAGAACGGGCTCAAGGTGAACAACTCGCTGCTCACCGTTGTGCTGCACGATTAGATTCGTTGTAGGGCGCGTTCTTCTCCAGCACATCGACAAGGTGACGCCCCGATGCCGTCACGGCGACCGGCGCACCGGTGATGATCCGGCGCGCGGTCATCTTCACCCCGTACACCTCTTTGTTGGCGTCATCGTCCGGACGAATCGACATGCCCTCCAGGGATACGCCGGCGAAGAGGCCCCGGCTGCGCGAGTAGCTCAGGATCTCGGCGCGCAGCGTCGCATCGGTGGACGCGTCGACGGCGCGGCCCTTGGGTCCGGCCGCGACGGACGCGTTGCCGCCAAGCGCGACCTTGCTGCTGAGCAACGCCTCCAGACCGCGGTCGTTCATAACCAGCAGAATGACATCAGTCGATTCGCCGCCGATCTGGAGCCCGATGCTCCCGCCTTCCAGCGTATACATCGCCGGCGCGCCCCACGGGCCGTTGAACGACTTGCCCGATCGGCAAACCATGGCCCCGCGGCCGTAGCTGCCGCCGATGCCCACCGCCACTTTCGTCACCGAGGGGATAACGATGGCGCACTCGGCTTTGCCGAGCAGTTCCTGCGGGATGTTGTCGGGGATGTCCAGGATTTCCTGCATCACCACGCCGGCGGTTTCGAGGCGGCTTTGCTCTTTGTTGGCGGCCCCGAGCGCCGCCGTACCCAACGCGAGACACACGACCAGGCTGAGATAACGAAACATGGGTTGACCTCTTGGAGAATGAACGATTAGCCGAACAGCGGATTGCGCACCATGACGACGGTTGAAAGCACGCGGAACCGTCTTTCGACCGTCAGGCATCGTAGGCTGTTGCAGTCCGAGCTGGCTGTGCTGTTGTGCACATGCCGCGAAAGGAGAAGAGTGGCGTCCTGTTCTGGCGCGACGACATGTTGTAAGAGGACATTCTTGTCCGTTGAGACTTTCGCGGCTTCGCACTAGGCTCGCAAGCACCTATGCAGCTGCGAGTCGGCTACGAATTGATCTACGACTGTCCGCAGCCCACGCCGATGCTGCTGATGCTGAACATCCATCACACGCGCGCGAGCGATGTGGTCGTGCCCGATTGCCTCACGACGAACCCCGCGGTGCCCGTGGCGTTCTACCGCGACACCTTTGGCAATTGGTGCACACGACTGGTGCTGCCGGCAGGGAAGACGCGCCTGTCAGCGAGCGCGATTGTGAACGACTCGGGTCTCCCCGAGGCCCACGCCCTGTCGGATCGGCAGCACGCCCTGCCGGATCTTCCCGAGGAGTGCCTGCAGTTCCTGCTCGGCAGTCGTTATTGCGAAACCGACCGTCTGTCGGACGTGGCCTGGTCGCTCTTCGGGCAGTCGCCTGGCGGTGGCTTACGGGTTCAGGCTATTTGCGATTACGTCCATCAGCACATTGCGTTCGGCTATCAGGACGCCCGCTCGACGAAGTCGGCGTGGGAAGTGTTCACGGAGAGGAGGGGCGTGTGCCGGGACTATGCGCATCTGGCCGTCGCCCTTTGCCGGTGCATGAACATTCCCGCGCGCTACTGCACGGGATACCTGGGCGACGCCGGCACTCAACCGCCGTACGGGGTGATGGACTTTGCCGCGTGGCTCGAGGCATACGTGGATGGACACTGGCAGACCTTCGATCCACGCAACAACGTGCCACGGATCGGACGGATCCTGATCGCGCGTGGCCGCGATGCAACCGACGTGGCGATCAGCAACGCCTTCGGGCCCAACACGCTGGCGGGCTTCAAGGTGTGGGTCGACGAAGTTCACGGATACAGCACGTTGTGATCATTGTTTTCGGTCCCCACCTTTCTCGAGCTGGGCGATGCGGTCCAACGCCTGTTGTCTCAATGCCGCGGCATCGCGCGCGATGGCGATTTCACCGGCACGCTCGATGTGAGCGACACGGACGTCGAGCGCGGTGATCAGCTCACGCAGGTGACGAAGCGCGAGCGCTCGGTCGCTTGTGTCCGGAGTGTTCTTGTCGGCCATTTCAGTCACCCGAGCGGAATTGTAACGTCCTTGCCGCAAGCACGCGCCGGATCCCTAAACGTGCTGGCGGTCCCCGAGGACGACCTGCACCGTGTGCGTCTTCCCGTCATTGAACAGCGGAATCGCCGCGGCATCGACCGGGGCTCCGTCCAGCGTGGCACTTGAGACGCCCCGGCACCGGTGCGTGGGGTTGCACACCATGATTTCGTAACGAGTGTCGAGGAATCGCCACTCAATGCGGTAGTGGGGCCACGACGAGGGGATGCACGGGTCGATAATAAAGGTGGCTCCGCGCCTCCGGAGGCCAAGAATGCTGCCGATCCCCGCCTGATACATCCAACCGGCCGATCCCGTGAACCAACTCCACCCACCGCGCCCGGCGTGCGGGGCCTGGGCGTACAGGTCGCCGGCCATCACGTACGGCTCCGTCTTGTAGCGAGCGACATCGGCCGCCGTCCGCGCATGGTTGATCGGGTTCAGCATATGGAAGAACTCCGCGGCGTCGTCTCCGCTTCCGAGGCGCGCCAGCGCCATCACGATCCACACGGCCGCGTGCGTGTACTGGCCGCCGTTCTCACGGACGCCCGGAGGGTACCCCTTGATGTACCCCGGCTCCTGTGCCGACCGATCGAACGGGGGCGTCAGCAGCAGAAGCAGCTGTGAGCGGCGCGCAACCAGGGAGGTGCGGACGGCATCCATCGCGCGCTCCGCGAAGCGGATCGGGACGGCGCCCGACAGGACCGCCCACGACTGCGAGATGGAGTCGATGGTGCATTCGTCGTTCTGTGCGGATCCGAGCGGCATGCCGTTGTCGTAGTATCCGCGCCGGTACCACTCGCCGTCCCACGATCGTTCCAGGGCGCTCGCGAGGCGCCGGGCCTCGTTCAGATACCGATCGGCCCGACTGTCGTCCTTCCGGCCGCGGCTCAACGGGACGAAGTCGCTGAGAACGGTATGCAGGAAGAAGCCGAGCCAGGTGCTTTCGCCGCGACCTGCAGGCCCCACACGGTTCATGCCGTCGTTCCAGTCGCCGGCGCCGATGAGCGGCAGGCCGTGCGCGCCTGCCGTGAGGCCCTTGTCGATGGCCCGCACGCAGTGTTCGAAGAGCGTGGCATCCGTCGAAGACAACTTGCGGCCGGCTGTACGATTCGTGCGCATCAGCGGCGAGCGGCGGCGCCTCCAGAAAGGGCACGCGCTCGTCCAGGATGGCCACGTCGCCCGTGGTGCGGACATATTCCGCGACGACATAGGGAAGCCACAGCAAATCGTCCGAGCAGCGTGAACGCAGGCCCTGGCCGCCCGGCTCGTGCCACCAGTGCTGCACGTCGCCCTCGACGAACTGGCGGCCGGCCGCCTTGAGCAGGTGAGCCCTCGCAAGCTCCGGCCGCGCCAGCAGCAGGCCCATGACGTCCTGCAGCTGATCGCGAAAGCCGAAGGCTCCGCCCGGCTGGTAATAGCCGGCGCGGGTCCAGAGACGGCAGCTCACGTCCTGATAGACGAGCCAGCGGTTGAGCAGCATGTCGAACGAATCATCCGGCGTGCGCACCTGGATCGTCTCGAGCGTCCGGTCCCATGACGATCGCACTCGCTGCAGCGCGTCCTCCGCACTGCTGACCGTTGCGTGCTGCGCGATCAGACGTTCGGCATGACCGGGATCTGTGCCCTCGCCCAGCAGGAACAGCAGGCGTCGCTGTTCTCCAGGATTCAGCACGATCTGCAGATGGAGCGCCGCGCAGGGATCGAGTCCGGCGCCGAATTGCGGATCGAGCGTCAGGTGGCCCAGCGCGGCCGGCCTGCCGATCGAACCGTTCCGTCCGATGAACGAGAGACGATGGCCTGTCGCGGAGCGGGGAATCTCGCTCGCATGCGCGAACGCGACGCGCTCGATGAAGTCGTCGCGGTAACAGTTTCGCGCGAAAATCGTGCCCTTCGCCTCGTCGTACGTCGTCTTGATGTGCCCGGACTGGCTTTCACGAGGAGGCCCCAGAACCCAGTCGTTGTAGGCAAACAGGCTCAGCGTTCGCGGGGAGTCCCCGTCATTGGTGAGCGTGAGCAGCGAGAACTTCACGGGGTCGTCGATGTCGACGAACACGGCCAGTTCGTGGCTGATCTGTCGCGTGACGCGAAAGAACCGTGTCACGCCCGCCGAGTGTTCGACGACGAACCGCCCGCTCGTCTCGCGCCGGGCCATCGGTCCCGGCGTGGGCGACCAGGCATCTCCCGAGTCGTCGTCTCGCACGAAGAGCGCCTCGGCGGTCGGATCGACGATCGGATCGTTGGCGAACGAGGTCAGCCGGTTCTCGCGGCTGTTCTGCGACCACGTGTGGGCGGACCCGGACGCCGTGACGATGGTGCCGAAACTGGCGTTGGCGATGATGTTCGACCACGGCAGCGGTGTTTCCTGATCGCCGTCCAGGACGATCGTGTAGGCGCGACCCTCGTCCGTGAAACCGCCCAGGCCGTTGGCGAGCGACATCTGCGGCTGCGGCATCGGCGGGACCGTGATCGCGCCGCTGCTGCCGGTCGATGACTCCGGCGGAACGGCGGCGAACGTCGGACGCCGGATGTTGTGCACCGGGTGGGGCGTATCGAGCTGGGTCCTGAGATCACCGCGATCGCCGGCGAGCACCGCGCGGGCCGCCGCCGCGATCAACGTGCAATCCCTTTTGCCGATCCAATCCGCTCGAAGGAGATACGCCCCGCCGGACCGGTGCTTCCAGAGCCGCCAGGGTCCATTGTCGAGAATGGCCGTCAGCTGGGCGTGCATTTCGTCCAGATAGCTCGTCGGATGCTCGTTGAGGATGACGACATCGGCGTTCAGGCCCTTCAAGCGCCAGTACTCCTGCGCCTGCAGCACCTGCCGCACGAGTCCCCCGTCATCCTCTCCGGTGACACGGACGAGCAGCATCGGCAGATCGCCGGAAATGCCGTGCGGCCAGAGACCGGCCTGTCCGAGTACGTTCGCGCCAATCGTCTCGGGGCTCGCGCGGAGCGTGCCGTCGGTGAAGAAGACCTTTGACGCCAGGCGCTCGAAGAGGATCGCCTCGTCGTGCGAAATGCCCAGATGACGAAACCCGCTCTGAGCGCTCGTGTACGCGAGCGCGAACGTGCGTGACGCGGCACTCGGATCGCGGTACTTCTGGGCGAGGGCTTCTGCCGTGGCCCGATCGGAGGCCGACGCCGGTGTTGAAGGACAGCCGCACGGATGCGCCTGGAACGAGGCGAATCCGCTGGCGGAGGCTGAAGACTGGATCGAGGACCACGCCGGTCGTGCCCGAGAGCGCCCCGCCGTCGAGTGCCGATGGACGGTCGGTATCGCGGCCGCGGCCGATGAATCGCGCGCGGTCAGTCTCCCACTCGACCGGTCCCTGCGACCGGCCTTCGAGACTCAGGACGTGTATCGCCCACACTGGCAGCTCTTTCGGATCCCTCGGGCGCCGATGGCAGAGCAGGGCCGTGCTGTCGGCGAGGTATTCCGTTTCGAGAAACAGCTTGCCGAACGCCGGATGGGCCAGATCGTCGGCCGGCGGCGCCAATACGATCTCCGCGTAGCTGGTGACCTCGATTTCGCGGATCCGCGTGCTCTGGTTGACGACGGTGAGACGACGGACTTCGACATCGTCTTCCGTCGAGACCGCGATGTCGAGTTGCGTCGAGATTTGGTCGTCGTGGCGCCGGAACGTCGCGCGCTCGGGCCGGAATTCGACGTGGTAGTCGTCGGGCTCGGCCGCCGTCGGATGATAGGCGGCCGACCAGACAGCGCCGCTCCGCACGTCACGCAGATAGACGAACTGCGCGCCTGGATCCCGCGTCGGATCGCGGCGCGACTTCGTCACGGCGAGACTTCGCCAGAAGCTGGCGCCGCCGCCGCCGTTGGTGACGACGGTCACGTAGGTGCCGTTCGACAGGAACTGGGCGTGCGGAAACACCGTATGCGGCGATCGCCAGTACCGGACCGCGACAGCTGACGGCGAGGCCAGTGCGCGCATCTCATCGAGCGGGCGCGGCTGAATCGCCGGCACGTGACGGGGCATGCGCTCCTGGAGCAGCAGTTCGGTCGCCTGCACGCGGGTGTCGGCATGAAAACGCCTCACCATCGCGTCGCCCAGCAGCGCGTTGGCGAGGGCCACGAGCGTCATGCCGGCGTGGTGAGCCAGATAGGTGCGGACCACGGTGCCGCCCGCCGGGGTTGTGCCGGGCGCTGGCCCGTCTGCGTCGCTCTCTCGCACGGTGTAGTCGATGGCGTCGAAGAATCCGTACTCCCCTTCGAGGCCGGCCGCGGTCAGCCGTCGCAGGTTGCTCGCGCTCTGCGCGGGATCGATCATGGCGGCCAGGGCGGTGGCGTACGGTGCGACCACGAGCTCATCGCCCAGTCCCCGCTTCAGGCCAAGGCCCGGCACGCCGAAGGCCTTGTACTGATAGGTGTGGTGGTGATCGACCACGTTGTAGGCGGATTCGGAAATCCCCCACGGCACGCCCCTGGCCGCGGCATAGTCCATCTGGCGGCGGACCACCATGGAGCACGATTCATCGAGTAGTGTGTCCGGGTAGCTGCGCATGACGAGCAGCGGCATCAGGTACTCGAACATCGTGGCGCTCCACGACAACAGGACCAGTGCGCCGCGGACGCTGGTGACCGCGCGTCCGAGGTGAAACCAGTGCGACTCGGCGACGTCGCCTTTGGCGATCGCGAGGAAGCTGGCCAGACGCGATTCGGAGGCCAGGAGATCGTAGTGGGAGGGATCGGGGCGACCCGGCCCCTCCTGGTCCGCCAGGCGATAGCCGATGGTGAACAGCTGTCGCAGTGGGTCATAGACGAAGGCGAAGTTCATGTCGTCAAACAGCGCGGCCGCCCGAGCGGCCAGCTGGTCGAGATGCAACTCACGCAGTGCGACCGTCAGCGTCAGGAGCGCGCCCGCGAGGTTGCCGCTGTCGACCGTCGAGATATAGGAGGGCGGAAGGGGCGCCAACGTACGCGTGTCGTACCAGTTCAGGAGATGACCTTCGACCCGTTCCAGGCTTTCGACGGTGGTCAGCGTGGCGTCAATCCGGCGCGCCATGTCGTCGGCGTCGATGAAGCCGAAGTCGTGCGCGGCGACCGTGGCCAGCAGCGCCATCCCGATGTTGGTCGGCGACGTGCGGTGCGCGATCGTCACTTCCGGAACGACCTGGACGTTGTCAGGCGGAAGCGCGTGGTCCTCCGGGCCGGCAAATGTCTCGAAGTACCGCCAGGTCTTGAGCGCCACGGATTCGAGAAACTCGCGGTCCTCGGCGCCAAGCACCGCACGACGCGTTGGGGCGGGCCGGCTCAGCGCGTACGCAATCAGCGGTGCCGCCGCCCAGAGCGCAAGTACGGGGACCGATATGGCCAGGGCGCCAGGGCGGATCGCCGCGACCAGGGCCACGCTGCCAAATGCCACGAGCGGGCTCGCGACCATCTCCCGCATGAACACGTTTAGACGCGGGACACCGCTGCGGTGCGTGCTGGCGGCGGCCGTCTCCCACTCGAGCAGGCGTCTTTTGGTGATGCCCACGCGAACGAGCGTGACCAATGATCGCGTGAAGCATCTCGCAGGCCTGGATGGCGAGAAACGCCATTTGCAACGAGGCGCGCGCGGCGTCGGTCTGGAAGTCCTTGACGGCCGCTCTCAGGAATACCGGCCCGGATTCGAGCGGTGACGGCCCGGCGGGCAGTTGCAGCAGGCGCAGGACGATCGGCAGCGCGGCCGCGGCGAGCCCGATCGCCGTCCAGACAACAGGGTTTCCCGGCAGCACCGTCCAGCCGGCCAGGAGGATCGCGACCGTGGCCGGCGCCATCAGGCTGCGGCGCAGGTTGTCGAGAATCTTCCAGCGCGACATGAGCGGCAGGCGATTGCGCCGCAACCCCTCACGCGACGGCACGAACGGAAAGAGCCACCAGAGAATCTGCCAGTCGCCGCGCACCCAGCGGTGCTGACGCCGCGCATGCGCGAGCACGCTCGACGGGTAGTCGTCCACGACTTCCACGTCGGTGACCAGGGCCGCGCGCGCATACAGGCCCTCGAACAGGTCGTGCGACAGCAACGCGTTTTCGGGCACGCGTCCGTCGAGCGACGCGACAAATGCCTCGACGTCATAGAGGCCCTTGCCGGTGTAGATGCCTTCGTTGAAGAGATCCTGGTAGACATCCGACACGGCCGTCGTATACGGATCCACGCCCGTGTGCCCCGCGTACGTCCGTGCGAAGAGGGAGCCAGCGGCGCTCGCCATCGTGACGCTGACGCGGGGCTGCAGGATGCCGTAGCCTGCCGTGACGCGGCCCACGCGCGCGTCGAAACGGGGCGCATTCAACGGATGGGCGATGATGCCCACCAGCTCCTTTGCGGCGTCGCGCGGCAGGCGAGTGTCGGTGTCCAGGGTGATGCAATAGCGGACGGACGGCAGGATTCGCAGGTCGCCTTCCTGGACGCTGAAGCTCGTATCGGATGCGCCCTTGAGCAGCCGGTTGAATTCCTCGATCTTCCCGCGCTTCCGCTCCCATCCCATCCACACCTGTTCCCGGGCGTTCCAGCGGCGTTCGCGATGAAACAGGAAAAATCGATCCGCATGTCCCGGACCGAATTGCCGATTGAGGCGTTCGATGCCCTCGCGCGCGGCGGCGAGAATCCCGGCATCGCCAGCCTGCTCGCAGGAATCGGCGTCCACGAAGTCGCCGAGGATCGCGAAATGGATGCACCGATCGAGGTTGCCCAGCGCGAGCACCTCGACGTGCTCGAGCAGCGCCGCCACCGAGGCCTCGCTCGTCAGCAGCGTCGGGACCACGACCATCGTGCGGGCATCGTCCGGGAGATGATCCGAGAAGTCGAGGCGGGGAAGACGGCGGGGCGGGATCGCCCAGGCGACGACGCGCTGCGTCAGCGAGATGGCGATATCGGCCGCCGGGACGAGCAACAGCATCAGGAGGATCGACACGGTGAGCGTGGTCGCATCCGCGTGACGCGCGTAGGCGGCGCAGGCCGCGAGCAGCAGCGCCGTTATGGCCGCAATCGGTCCGAGGTAGAGCAGCGTCGAATGGGCGAACGCCAGGCGCTTGACCCGGTTCGCGATCCCCGGCCGGTACGCCACGTCGATCTCGAGCTCACGCCGTCCGTCGTCGATGAGATGGAATCCGACGTGGGCGGCCCGGTCCGTGCGCGAGCCGTTCGCGGCCGCCTGCCGCGCGCTTTCGACAGCCCGCAGGGCCACCCGTACCTGCGCCTCGCCGCTTGGCGCCGCGAGCTCCTCGACGGCCTGGCGCTGCCGATCGCGGCTGAGAAAATCCATCCGGGCATACGCGCCCGCGGGATCGCGCTGCAGGGCCTGCTCGACGAGGCTGACCGACTCGACATACTGGCGCCAGTCGAGCGCGGAGCAGAGACGCAAGCTGGCGATGGCATTGGCCACCGACACCTGGTCCGCCGCCTGGCGCTGGTGTTCACCGCGAATCGCCGCTTCCGCGGTTGTCTCGCGCGATGCGAGGTGCTCCTCGACGGCCGTCCGGATCGACGACAACTGAAGGCCGTACTCGCGGATCCGATGCAGCAGCTGGACGACGGACGCGATGCCGAAGGTCGACGCCAGCGCCAGGACCTCCTGCCGTCTGGCATTCTCCGTCTGGTGTTCGATCCGCGAGACATACGCGTCGGCAGCGAGGCGTGCCCGGCGCGCCTCCAGTGTGTCGGAGGCCAGCCGCCTCAGATTCTCGATGAGCGCCAGCTTCAGCATGCTGGGCCACGCCCAGAGCTCGCCGATTGTCAGGGGGGCGACGCGCTGATAGCTGTTCACGAACACCGCGAGCTGCTGGCGGTCGATCAAGCTGTCGCTGTGGCGCACCAGCTCGACGGCCATCGCATAGATGCGCGTGTGCCCGGCCTGCTCGCGCGACGCCAGCGTCGGCAGCTGCCGGTAGTAGGTGCCGGGCAGATGCTGGCGGATGTCGCCGATTTCCGACGCGATCAAATGGAAGTTATCGAGCAGCCATTCGGCGGCGGCGGTGATCCCCTCTCCGGTCCGTACGTCGCCCGCCAGCGTCCGGTATGCGCGGCGCAGCACGCGCGCGTTATCGTGAAATCTCGGGAAGATGTTCCGGGCACGCCGGCGACGCGGGTTCGCGTCGGTGGTGAAGCTCGCGGCCAGCGCGAGCGCGCGCTCCTGAAGCCGCTCCACGCTGAGCAACTCGTCGCGAAATGGTTTGTCCGATGACGGCGCTTTCGCCCGCCACAGCATGCGCCCTCCGGGAATGCTTTGGTGAGGGCTGGAGGCCAACCGGGCCGCAGGGCTCAGGAAAGCGGGATTGAGATCTCACTATAGTGGAATCGCGACGCGATCCGATAGCGTCACGCGCCGTGTTCAATAGTGAACAGGCCAGGGTTCGACATGCGCGTAGTGTTGAAGCATGTTCACATCCCTTCGAAGTCGATTGGCCGGAATCTGGGTGTTCGCCGTGATTGTGTTGGCGGCATCCAGTGTGGTCCTGGGCCTCTCGATCACCGCGAGCACGGCGTTGCTCTGGCTGCTGGCGTGCATCGTGCCGCCCGGAGTCATGCTGATGATCTGGCCCAGCACACCTCCTTTGACCATCGCGGAATTGCTGCATTCCGTCGACGCCCCTGCGAAGGCAGGTCGCGAATCATGACACGAGGCAGAGTCGCTCCCGTGCTCATAGCCGGCCTGGTTCTCGTGCTGACCAGCGCCGCGCTGCAAGGGCAGGACGCGCGTCCGCGATATCGCGCCTTCATTCTCGGCAGCGGCCTTTCGTCGGTAGCGGCGCAGGTCGTTCTGACGCCCTCAGATGCCACGGCGGTTCACGTGCGGCCCGCGCTCATTCAGACGTTGACGTGGCGGCAGCCCTACTTTGCGGCTGGTTCGAACGCCCCGCAGACAGACCCGGTCGGGCAGATTGTGTTCGGCTTCTACAACGATCAGCTTTTCAGGCTGGTGGTCGACTACGACCGCCAGCGCACCGAGGGCATGACCGACGCCGACATGATTCACGCCCTTTCCGAGACGTACGGCGCGATGGTGAAGCCCAGAACGAAAACATCCGCGAAGGTTCCGACGCAGTTTGACGTCGAATCAGGCGAGCCGATCGGCACATGGGGGACACCAGAATATTCGCTGGTTCTGTTCCATTTGACATTCGCGGGAGGGTTTCGAGTCGTCGTGACCTCGACCGAGCTCGACGCGCTCGCCAGGTCGGCGACCGCGCTGGCCATACGCCTCGACCAGCGCGAGGCGCCCCAGCGCGCGATTGACCAGCAGAAGAAGGACGACGAAGACGCGCGCGCATCCCAGGAAAAGGCGCGTGTGACGAACAAAGCCGCGTTTCGACCCTGAACGAGCACGTCGGATCGTCTCGCTTTCCTGAGCTCCTGCAGGCTTATCCCGCGGCATCTTCCGCGCCTTCCGCTTCAGTCCCTCATCAAGGCCTCCAGAACGGATGTGTGTATGTCTATCGACTCACGGGCTGACATCATTCCGTACGAACGCTTTCTCGATGTCCGTCAACGCCGGCAAGCCATCGCTGCGGCGACGGGTACACCGACGCTTCCGCCTGCCGACCTGACCTCCGAATCGCCGAACGCAATGCCTGACGGAGCGGGTGTCGCGGCCGAGGGGCCCAGCGACCGTCCCCCCGCGACGCGTGCGACATGCCCATAGTGCGTGCGGCCTGTCAGCAGTGTCGGTGCTTGTGACGAGCCCGCTACGTGAGCTGCTCGCAATCGATCATCGTCAGGCCCTGGAGTTTTTCGTGGTGCGCCTGCAGGACGTGACGGAGGCCGCCGTCGATCGAGACGAGCTGCTCTACAACGCCAGCCTGTTGGCGCATTACGCCCAGGTCTCCACGCACCCCGATACCGACTTGCCGACGCCAGCGAGTCTCAGCGCGGTGTTCGACCACTTTGTCGCGGACACGACGCCGCGAAACGACACGCGCCTCATGGAAACCGCGGCGGCCCAGTGTTTGTTGCTGGCAGGATTCTTCGAGGACCAGATGCGAGTACGACACAACATCCGCTGGTATGCCCAGCTGGGCGCCAATTTCTTCCGTCGCGCCGCCTTGTACGAGCCGTCTCCACCTAAAGCCCGGCTCCTCGACGCCATGGCGCAACGCTTCGAGCCCTGGCGTCAGCGTCACGCGCAGCTGAGCCGAGAACTGCGGGACCAACCCTATCTGCTGGCCCCGCCCAACCCGCCCACGTCACCCTAGTCAGGAGTCGAAATCCATGAATGTCAGACCACTCCACGATCGCCTCATCATCCAGCGCCTCGAGGAAGGCGAACAGCACGTCGGCGGGATCATCATCCCGGACTCCGCGAAGGAGAAGCCGCAGCAGGGCAAAGTCATCGCCGCCGGGAATGGCAAGTCGAAGGACGACGGCACACGGACCCCGCTCGACGTCAAGGCCGGCGATCTCATCCTCTTCGGGAAGTACTCGGGGCAGGAGATCAAACTCGACGGTGAGGATTACATCATCATGCGCGAAGACGAAGTGCTCGGCGTCGTCGGCGGCTCCAGCACGAAGAAAGCGAAGTAGGAGATAACTAATGGCAAAACAGATTGTGTACGGGGAACATTCACGGCACGCGGTGCTTCGCGGTATCAACCAGCTGGCCGACGCCGTCAAGGTGACGCTCGGGCCCAAAGGTCGCAACGTCATCATCGACAAGAAATTCGGGTCGCCGACCATCACGAAGGACGGCGTCACCGTCGCCAAGGAGATCGACCTCCAGGACCCGCTCGAGAACATGGGCGCGCAGATGGTGCGCGAAGTCGCGAGCAAAACGTCCGACACGGCCGGTGACGGCACGACGACGGCCACCGTGCTCGCCCAGGCGATCTACCGCGAGGGCGCGAAGAATGTCGCGGCCGGCGCGAATCCCATGGACGTCAAGCGCGGCATCGAAAAGGCGGTGGAAGCGCTCACCGCCGAGATCAAGCGCATGTCGAAGCCGGTCAGCGGCAACATGGTGGCCCAGGTCGGCACCATCTCGGCGAATAACGACGAGACCATCGGAAAGATCATCGCAGACGCGATGGACAAGGTGGGCAAGGACGGGGTCATCACGGTCGAAGAGGCCAAGAGCATGGAGACGTCGCTGGATGTCGTCGAAGGCATGCAGTTCGACCGCGGCTATCTGTCGCCCTACTTTGTGACCGACCCCGACCGGATGGAGGTCGTGCTCGAGAACCCGGTCATCCTGATCCACGAGAAGAAGATCAGCTCGATGAAGGACCTGCTGCCGGTGCTCGAACAAGTGGCGCGCCTCGGTCAGCCGTTGCTGATCGTCGCGGAGGACGTCGAGGGTGAAGCGCTCGCGACGCTCGTGGTCAACAAGCTGCGCGGCACGCTGCACGCCGCCGCGGTCAAAGCCCCCGGCTTCGGCGATCGCCGGAAGGCCATGCTCGAGGACATCGCCACGCTCACCGGCGGCAAGGCCATCACCGAGGATCTGGGACTCAAACTCGAGAACCTCAAACTCGAAGACCTCGGGAAGGCCAAGAAGGTCACGATCGACAAGGACAACACGACGATCGTGGAAGGGGGCGGCACGACGGCCGCCATCGAGGGTCGCGTCAAACAGCTGCGCGCCCAGGTCGAGGACACGACGTCGGACTACGACCGCGAGAAGCTGCAGGAGCGGCTCGCGAAGCTCGTCGGCGGCGTCGCCGTCATCAAGGTCGGTGCGGCCACCGAAACCGAGATGAAGGAGAAAAAGGCCCGCGTCGAGGACGCGATGCACGCGACCAAGGCGGCCGTGGAAGAAGGGATCGTCCCGGGCGGCGGCGTGGCGTTGCTGCGCGCGTCGAAGGTGCTCGACGGCCTGACGCTCGGCGGCGATCAGCAGATCGGCGTCAACATCGTCAAGCGCGCCATCGAGGAGCCGATGCGCTGGATTGCGGCCAACGCGGGGCATGAGGGGGCGATCGTCGTGCAGAAGGTGCGCGAGATGAAGGACGACGAAGGCTTCAACGCGCTCACCGACGCCTACGAGAATCTCGTGAAGGCGGGCGTGATCGATCCGGCCAAGGTGGTCCGATCAGCCCTTCAGAACGCGTCGTCCATCGCGTCGCTGCTCCTGACGACGGAGGCGCTTGTCTGCGAAATTCCGGAACAGAAGAAGGACGCGGCGATGCCGGGCGGCGGCATGGGCGGCATGTACTAGCGCGTTGATCCCGTTCGGTGTAGTGCAGGCAGGCCTGCCAGGACGCGGGCGCACCGCAAACCTGAAGGTTTGCACTACACACAACTGGAAATGGGCTTTCTACCATGATTACCACCATCATCGTGTTTGCGATTGTTTTCGTCCTCGCGGCTAACTCTCTTCGGGTTGTGAAGGAGTACGACCGCGGCGTGATCTTCTTTCTGGGCAAGTACACGGGCGTGCGCGGCCCCGGCCTGATCATTCTGATCCCGATCTTCGAGCAGATGACGCGGGTCACCTTGCGCACGATCACGATGAACATTCCCTCGCAGAAGATCATCACGAAGGACAATGTCTCCATTGACATCGCCGCGGTCGCGTACTACCACATCGTCGACCCGACGAAGTCGGTGATCGCCATCGAGAATGTGAACGCCGCCATCAACCAGATCAGCCAGACGACCGTGCGGAATGTCGTGGGCCAGTTCAGCCTCGATCAGCTCCTGTCCCAGACGCTGGCTATCAACGCCAAGATCAAGGATGTGATTGACGGGCATACCGAGCCGTGGGGCGCCCAGGTGACAGCCGTCGAGATCAAGGACATCACGCTTCCGGACAACATGCAGCGGGCCATGGCCAAGGAGGCCGAGGCCGAGCGCGAGCGCCGCGCGAAAATCGTGGCGGCCGAAGGTGAGTTTCAGGCGGCGGTCAAGCTTGGCGAGGCTGCGGATATCATCTCGCAGCATCCGGTGGCGCTGCAGTTGCGAACCCTGCAAACGATGGCGGAGATCAGCGTCGAGAAGAATTCCACCATTATCTTCCCGGCTCAGTTCATGACCACGGTCCAGGAGGCCATCAAGATGATTCGCGGAGACGGGGCGGCGTGATGAAGCATGGAAACAGCGGGGGCCCAGTGTCTGTTGATGGCGGGGTTCTTCGAGGACCAGATGCGGTCGCGGCACAACATCCGCTGGTATGCCCAGCTGGGCGCCACGTTCTTCAGCCGTGCCGCCCTGAACGAATCGTCTCCACGCAAAGCCCGGCTGCTCGACGCCATTGCGAAACGCTTCGAGCCCTGGCGTCAGCGTCACGCCCAGCTGAGTCGCGAACTGCGGGACCAGCCCTATCTGCTGGTCCCGCCCGTCCCGCCCCGTCACCGTAATCAGGAGTCGAAATCCATGCATGTCAGACCGCTCCACGATCGCCTCATCATCCAGCGCCTCGAAGAAGGCGAACAGAAGGTCGGCGGGATCATCATCCCCGACTCCGCCAAGGAGAAGCCGCAGCAGGGCAAGGTCATTGCCGCCGGGAACGGCAAGTCGAAGGACGACGGCACGCGCATCCCGCTCGACGTCAAGGCGGGCGACCTGATCCTCTTCGGGAAGTACCTCGGGCAGGAGATCAAACTCGACGGCGAGGAATACATCATCATGCGCGAAGACGAAGTTCTCGGCGTCGTCGACGGCGCCGGCGCGAAGAAGAAGTAGGAGATAAACAATGGCCAAACAGATTGTCTACGGTGAACATTCACGGCACGCGGTGCTGCGCGGGATCAACCAGCTGGCCGACGCCGTCAAGGTGACGCTCGGTCCCAGGGGTCGCAACGTCGTGATCGACAAGAAATTCGGGTCGCCGACCATCACGAAGGACGGCGTGACCGTCGCCAAGGAGATCGACCTCCAGGATCCGCTGGAGAACATGGGCGCGCAAATGGTGCGCGAAGTCGCGAGCAAAACGTCCGACACCGCCGGTGACGGCACGACGACGGCCACCGTGCTCGCCCAGGCGATCTACCGCGAGGGCGCGAAGAATGTCGCGGCCGGCGCCAATCCGATGGACGTCAAGCGCGGCATCGAAAAGGCGGTGGAAGCGCTCACCGGCGAGATCAAGCGCATGTCGAAGCCGGTCAGCGGCAATATGGTGGCCCAGGTCGGCACCATCTCGGCGAATAACGACGAGACCATCGGGAAGATCATCGCCGACGCGATGGACAAGGTGGGCAAGGACGGGGTCATCACGGTCGAAGAGGCCAAGAGCATGGAGACGTCGCTGGACGTCGTCGAGGGCATGCAGTTCGACCGCGGCTACCTGTCACCCTACTTTGTGACGGACCCCGACCGGATGGAGGTCGTCCTCGAGAACCCGGTCATCCTGATCCACGAGAAGAAGATCAGCTCGATGAAGGACCTGCTGCCGGTGCTCGAGCAGGTGGCGCGCCTCGGCCAGCCGTTGCTGATCATCGCCGAGGACATCGAGG
Source organism: uncultured Acidobacteriota bacterium (assembly GCA_963729215.1). GTDB lineage: Bacteria > Acidobacteriota > Vicinamibacteria > Vicinamibacterales > CAVVIG01 > CAVQJU01. The sequence goes on from CAVSND010000029.1 coordinate 21,159, forward strand.
GTGAAGCGCTCGCGACGCTCGTCGTCAACAAGCTGCGCGGCACGCTGCACGCCGCCGCGGTCAAAGCGCCCGGCTTCGGCGATCGCCGCAAGGCCATGCTCGAGGACATCGCCACGCTCACCGGCGGCAAGGCCATCACCGAGGATCTGGGCCTCAAACTCGAGAACCTCAAGCTCGAAGACCTCGGGAAGGCCAAGAAGGTCACGATCGACAAGGACAACACGACGATTGTGGAAGGGGCCGGCGCGTCGACCGCCATCGAGGGGCGCGTCAAACAGCTCCGCGCCCAGGTCGAGGACACGACGTCGGACTACGACCGCGAGAAGCTGCAGGAGCGGCTGGCGAAGCTCGTCGGCGGCGTCGCCGTCATCAAGGTCGGTGCGGCCACCGAAACCGAGATGAAGGAGAAGAAGGCCCGCGTCGAGGACGCGATGCATGCGACCAAGGCGGCCGTGGAAGAAGGGATCGTCCCGGGCGGCGGCGTGGCGTTGCTTCGCGCGTCGAAGGTGCTCGACGGCCTGACGCTCGGCGGCGATCAGCAGATCGGCGTCAACATCGTCAAGCGCGCCATCGAGGAGCCGATGCGCTGGATCGCGGCCAACGCGGGCCATGAGGGGGCGATCGTCGTGCAGAAGGTGCGCGAGATGAAGGGCGACGAAGGCTTCAACGCGCTCACCGACGCCTACGAGAATCTCGTGAAGGCGGGCGTCATCGATCCGGCCAAGGTCGTCCGATCGGCACTTCAGAACGCGTCGTCGATTGCGTCGCTGCTCCTCACGACGGAGGCGCTTGTCTGCGAAATTCCGGAGCAGAAGAAGGACGCGGCGATGCCAGGCGGCGGTATGGGCGGCATGTATTAGCGCGCGTTCCACGACGAGGGTCGAGCGGTCTCAGTGAAGAAACAAAGGCCCGGCCGAAGCGCGCCGACGGCCGGGTCTTGCACTCAGCGCTGCCCCTGGATGTGGGAGTGACAACCATGATTACCATCATCATCGTCCTTGCGATTGTTGTCGTGCTCGTGTCTCTCTCTCTTCGGGTCGTGAAGGAGTACGACCGGGGCGTGATCTTCTTTCTGGGCAAGTACACGGGCGTTCGCGGCCCTGGCTTGATCATTCTCATCCCGGTGCTCGAGCAGATGACGCGGGTGACGCTGCGCACGATCACGATGAACATTCCCTCGCAGAAGATCATCACGAAGGACAATGTCTCCATCGATATCGCCGCGGTGGCGTATTACCACATCGTCGACCCGGCGAAATCGGTGATCGCCGTCGAGAATGTGAACGCCGCCATCAACCAGATCAGCCAGACGACCGTGCGGAATGTCGTGGGCCAATTCAGCCTCGATCAGCTCCTGTCCCAGACGCTGGATATCAACGCGAAGATCAAGGACGTGATTGACGGGCACACCGAGCCGTGGGGCGCCCAGGTGACGGCCGTCGAGATCAAGGACATCACGCTTCCGGAGAACATGCAGCGCGCCATGGCCAAGGAGGCCGAGGCCGAGCGCGAGCGCCGCGCGAAAATCGTGGCGGCTGAAGGCGAGTTTCAGGCGGCGGTCAAGCTTGGTGAGGCGGCGGATATCATCTCGCAGCATCCGGTGGCGCTGCAGTTGCGGACCCTGCAGACGATGGCGGAGATCAGCATCGAGAAGAATTCCACCATTATCTTCCCGGCTCAGTTCATGACCACGGTCCAGGAGGCCATCAAGATGATTCGCGGAGACGGGGCGGCGTGATCGATAGTGGCGGCCTCGAACGGTGCGATGGGGATCACGATGACGAAGGAAAACGACCAGTGGCTCGCGTCATCGACGAAACGGGAGCCATCTGCGGAGCACGTCGCCTTGGTTTGGGGAAGACCCGTCGCCAGATAATCGAGTGAGGTCTCGAGTTCGAGTCCTCGGAGCCACCGGCCTTCAGGCAGGCGCTTGAAGATGTGGAATGCCGTGTCCAGCTCGAAATCGAGCTTGTGGGTGTTCGCGCGGCTGGCGTTGGGGCGTTCGGCCTGGCTGAATTGATCGACGACGTCGAAGTGCGATGTGATCCAGCCCCGCGACATCGGCTCGGTCAGCCAATAGAAGCCGTCTCGAATTCAAGCTGCGCTGAGTTGTCGTCGTTGAACGGTGCGGCACTGAGTTCCGCGGTGAAGCCGAGCTCGGCGTCCTGGTCTTCATGTCGAGCGCCAGGATCGTCTCGAACACATGCTCCCGCTTCACTCGTTCGGTGGCACCCTCCGGTGTCACGACGCGATGACGGTTGGCCAGGTGTTCAATCGTAAAGGTCGGCTCGAACTTCCATTCGAGCTCACAGATGAAGCGGCAGGACGGCGCCGCCGTTGGCGCTGCGCGCGAGCGGTTCCGGCGAGCAGCAGCGGCCAGACGAAACACAGAGCACGCCAACGCCACATTGCGCCGTGAGAAATACGTCGCGAGAGACTCTGCGCTTATCGCGAGGCCTTGGCCTTGCCAAGCTGATCGAGTGCCGCCTTGAAGGCGGCCTGCCAGTTTGTCCACAGGGCCTGTCCCCCAATAGTGCAAAAAGTAAATCGTCGGGCTCGTGCCGGTCATGTGGTGGTGAATCGCGACGATGTCGATACCGTTCTGGCGCAGCGCCTTGAGCACCGGCGTCACTTCATCGGCGAGCATCGCGACGTCGCCGGCTACCGCCGCATGGTCGTTCGTGCCGACGAAGGCGGCCCAGGTATTGAGGCCCATGCGCGCATTGATCGGCGCGCCCATCTCGGTGAGCTTGAGATCGTCGCGTCCCACGGTGATTTTGTAGACGGCGCCGTTCTGCTCGCCTTGATGTCCGGCAATTTGCGCGATCTTCGCGGTATCGATCGTTGGCGCTGGCGCGGCGGCAGGCGTCGATGTCGTCGTCGTTGCCGGCCGGTTGGTGCCTTTGCCGATCAAGTCGAGCGCGGGTTTCACCTTGCGCGCCAGTTCTGCCGGGCTGCCATGGCCGTGCACGTGCATGTACAACATGCGCGGTTCATCCCAGAAGAAGTGATTGTGGAGTGCCGTCGCTTCGAGCCCGTTCTCGAGAAGCGCGGACATGACCGGGTTGACTTCCTCCTGCGTCAGAACGAGGTCGCCCATCATCACATCCATGCCGCCGGTGCCTTTCGTCATCGCCACCCAGCCCCCGAAACCGAATGGCGTCGGCGTCTTGACGTGGGCGACCGTGATCGACAGGTCGTTCCGGGGGATGTTGACTTTCAGGACGTTGTCTTTGAAGTCCCCTGTCTTCCCCAGCGTGTCCAGCACCTGCTTGTAGGCCGCTGGCATTTCTTGAGCGTGCGCCAGAGAAGGCGAATGATGCCAGTGTGAGTAACGCGCCTAGAAGCGATGGGCGGTTTCATTGGAAATGATACTCCTTCTTTGCAAGTTGATCGCTAGTCGTTCGACATCTTTCTTGATCGCGTCCCGTGAGCGGCGTAGCCGTCGCTGACCTCGGCAACGTCGGTCCAGTTCTCGGCTTTCCGCTGGAATGGCTGGGGGGGCTGCAGCAATCGAAGAGCGGCTCGCGGATTTGACGTCGGCAGCTAGGATGTCGCGCCATCGACGTGATCCGAACTTCAGGTACAGCGTCGGCACGACGAACATGTTGAGCAGCGTCGACGTCGTCAGGCCGCACAGAATCACGATGGCCATGGGCGTCTGGATCTCGCTGCCGGTCTTGCCCCTCCGTAGCGCGAGCGGAATCAGCGCCAGTCCCGCCGCCGCGGCCGTCATCAGAATCGGCACGAGCCGCTCCTTGGCGCCGCGCTCGACCGCCTCTCGAAAATCGCGAACGCCCTCGACAGCCATCAAATGGTGAATGTGCGTGACCAGCATGATGCCGTTGCGCGTGGCGATGCCGAACAGCGTGATGAATCCGATCATCGTCGCGACGTTGAGCACGCCGCCGGACAGGAACACGCCCGACGACGCCGCCGATCAGCGCCAGCGGCAGATTGACCATGACGATCAGCGCATCACGGGCCCGCCCGAACGCCAGCACGAGCAGCATGAACACGCCCGGCGATGGCGAGCGACACCGAGCGCCGAGCAGCCGCTGCGACGCGCTCTGCTCGCTCTCGAACTGCCCGCCGTATTCCACGCGATAACCCGCCGGCATCGGCACCGCCTGAGACGACCGCCGCCGGATGTCGTCGACGACGCTGCCGAGATCGCGGCCCGCGACGTTGCACGAGATCACGATCCGGCGCTGGACGTTCTCCCGGAGGACCATGTTCGGTCCCTCCTCGCGGCGGACGTCGGCCAGCAGCGCGGATCGGCACGGTCGCGCCGCCCGGCGTGTCGATCGGCAGATCGGCGATGCGATCGAAATCCGCTCCGGCCGCTGGGTCGAACTTGACGATGAGATCGAACGCGGTGCCCCGGTCGAAGATCCGCCCGACCGTCGCGCCCGCGAAGCTCGTCTCGATCGGCCTCCGCGACGTCGTCCGGCCGCAGCCCGTAGCGGGCGATCGCCGATCGATTGAGCACGAACCGGACGAACGGCACGTCCATCTGCTGCTCGAGCGACAGGTCCACGACCCCGGGACCGATGCCATGGCGTCGCGGACGCGTTCGCCGAGCCGCCGCAGCGTGCCGAGGTCGTCGCCGAACACCTTGACCGCGATGTTCGCGCGCGTGCCCGACAGCATGTGGTCGATCCGATGCGAGATCGGCTGCCCGATCGTGACGTTCGTGCCGGGCAGCGTGGCGAATTCGCGCCGCAGCTCGGCTAGCAGCTGCGTCCCGCGGTCGACCGGTCTCGCGCAGGCCGACGTCGATTTCCGCGGCCTCGACGCCCTGGACGTGCTCGTCGTATTCCGCACGGCCGGTCCGTCGTGCCGTCGCGACCACTTCCGGCTGCGACAGCAGAATCTGCTTCGACGCGGCGGCCGATCTCGTCGGACTTCGCGAGCGAGGTTCCGGGCAGCGTGTTGGCCTGCACCGTCAGGCTGCCTTCGTGGAAGTCTGGCAGGAACGCCGTGCCCGCTCGCGTCATCGCCGACGAGCGCCGCGACGAGCAGCAGCCACCGAGACGGCCATGATCACGTACGGGATGGTCGAGCGCGGGCGGCAACACGCGCGCGAACCGCGCCTTGAGCCGCCGCGCCAGCCAGCCGTCATGTCCTCGCTCGATCGATGCGGCGTGCGGCAGGAACGCGTAAAGCACAGCGCCGGCGTCACGACGATGGCGACCGCGAGCGACGCCAGCAGCGCGACGATGTAGGCAAAGGCGAGCGGCGTGAGCAGCCGGCCCTCGACGCCGGTCAGCCCGAACACCGGCAGGAAGACCACGCACGATGATGACCGTCGCGAAGACGATCGAGGCTGCGGATCTCGAGCGTGGCGTCGCGAACGATCGTCGCCGCCGGACGTCGCTCGGCCTCCGGCTTGGCGCGATTCTCGCGGAGCCGCCGCACGACGTTCTCGACGTCGACGATCGCGTCGTCCACGAGATCGCCGACGGCGATCGCCATCCCGCCTAGCGTCATCGTGTTGATGCTCGCGCCGAACGCGCGCAGCGCGAGAATCGCCGCCGCCAGCGACAGCGGCATCGCCGTCAGCGTGATGGCGCTGGCGCGGAAGTTCGCGAGGAACACGACGACGATGAGCACGACCAGCAGTCCGCCGTCGCGAAGCGCGCTGCACGACGTTGTCGACCGCGACCTCGATGAAGTCGGCCTGCCGGAAGATCCGCCGGTCGATCGTCATGCCGGCGCGGCAGCTCGCTGCTGCAGCGTGTCGAGCTCGCGGTCGAGCCGGCGCGTCACCTCGATCGTGTTGGCGCCCGGCTGCTTCTGCACGCCGACGATGACGGCCGGCTTGCCGCTCCGCGAGCCTTCGCCGCGCTTGAACGCGCCGCCTTCCCGCACGTCCGCGACGTCCCGCACCAGCACGGACCGGTCGCCCCGCAGCGCGACGACGCGTCTCGCCGATCTCCTCCGGCGTCCGCGCGCGGCCGACCGCCTCGCAGCACGTACTCCTGCGAGCCCTCGGTGTAGACGCCGGCGGACGTGTTCTGACTCGCGCCGCGGACGGCCGTCAGCAGCTCCGTCAGCGACACGTTGTTGGCGCGCAGCGCGTCGGGATGCGCGATCACCTGGAACTGCCGTTCCGCGCCGCCGATCGGCGTCACCTGCGAGACGCCCGGCACCGCCAGCAGCCGGCGGCGGACGGTGGTGTCGGCGATCGTCCGCAGCGTCAGCGGATCGTCGTGGTCGGACGAGATCGCGAAGAACAGAATCTCGCCCATGATGGAGGAGACGGGCGCCAGGACGGGCCGCTCGACCTGCGGCGGCAGCGTGCCGCTGACGAGCGCCAGCTTCTCCGCGACGAGCTGACGCGCCATGAAGATGTCGGTGCCCCAGTCGAATTCGACCCAGACCACGGCGATGCCGACGGCCGTCGCCGACCGGACGCGCCGCACGCCGGAGGCGCCGTTGATGGCGCTCTCGAGCGGAAACGTCACGAGCGACTCCATCTCCTCCGGCGCCATGCCGTGGCCTTCGGTCAGAATGGTCACCGTCGGCGCGGTGAGATCGGGAAAGACGTCGATCGGCATCTGGCGGGCCGTCCACGCGCCGGCGCCAGCAGCAGCAGCACCGAGCAGCCGATCACCATCCAGTGGTGCTCGATCGACCATTGAATCAAGTCGTTTCATGGCAGTGCCCTCAGTGGACGTGGCCTTCGGCCGGCAGACCCTTTTGCCGCGGACGCCAGCTGGACGTCGTAGGCGCCGCGCGTGACGACGCGGTCGCCCGGCTTGACACCCGCTCTGCACGCCGACCAGTCGCCATCGCGCGACACGACCTCGATGAACCGCCGCGCGAAGCGCTCGCCACCGACTTGCACGAACACGTACGGCCGCCCGGCTTCGGTCAGCACGGCGTCTTGCGGCACGACCGGCACGCGTTGCGTCGCGCCCGTGTACAGAACGGCCGTGCCGGTCTGGCCGACCAGCAGCTGCGCCGTTCGGTTCTCGACTTCGAACTGCAGCGGGAGCGCGCGCGTCTTCGGATCGATCACGCCGGCGTCGTGCACGTGGTCGGGCTTGAGCTCGATGGGGTCGGCTCGGCCTGGCAATCTCGAGCGCCACCGCCGTGACGGTCGCGCGCCGCTGCCGCCTCGCTCGGCGGCACCTGCGCCTGCAACTCGACGCGATCGCTGCGCACGACGCGGAACAGCGGCGCGCCTTCGTCGTACGACGCGCCGAGCGCCGCGAACACCTCGGCGACCCGCCCCGCGATCGGCGCGCGAAGCACGAACGCGTTCCCGGACGCCGCGCCGCCGCCCTGCGCAGCACCTCGTCTCGTTGGGCGAGCCGTGCCTCGGCGGCTGTGAGCCGGGCCTCCGCGATCGCCACGGCGCGCCGCGCCTCTTCGACGCGCCGGGCGGGAACCGCGCGTTCCTCCAGCAGCCGCTCCGCGCGCGCGAGGTCGGCCTTCGCGCCGTCGAGCTGCCGCTTGCGCTTCGGTGACCGCGGCGTCGAGCGTGGCGCGGTCGTCGCCGCCGCTCGGACAGCCGCGGCTCCAGACGCCCAAGCTCCTGGCCGGCGGACACGCGATCGCCGATCGACGGCAGCGGGCGACGCGTAGCGTCCATCGGCCGGGGCCGCGACGAGTGCCTCGCCTCCGGTGACCGGCTCGATCGCGGCGGGCACCCGGATCGACGTGCGCATCTCTCCTTCGCGCACGAGCGCGGTCGCAAACGTATTCGTCCATTGCTGTTCCTTCAGGTAGGCGATGGCCGTCGGGTCTTTCTCCGGACGCTTTTCGGCGTCTGCGATTGCCGCGGCCTCGTCCGCAAAGACGACCGCGGTGCCGAGATCGTGGCGGTCGGACAGACCCGGCGCGTGACGACCAGCGCCCACCGATAGCGACCCGCGGGCGGGAGCTTGCTTTCCACACGGAACGCGCCCGGGCGCGAAGCGGCTCGGATCCCGGCAACACGACGGCGGCGCCACCGCTCTCCGGTGACATCTCGATCGATGGCCGGCCCGCGTTGAGCGCCTGAAAATCCGCGAGGCGAGTCAGGTGCACGGCAAACCGGACCGTCTGTCCGGCGACGAGCGGTGGGTGCTCCATGTAGAGCTCGGTCTCCTCCGTCCAGCTCGTCACGTCGAGGCTCCGGCTTTCAGAGCCGGGAACCGGCGCCGACCGCTTTCGTCCGCGGCGGCACGCCGGCATCGTCGCGACCGCCAGTAGCATCGCGACCTGAAGGGTTCGTTCGCATCATCGGATCTCCCATCCGCTCACCAGCTCGAGCTCGATCTCCGCCTGCCGTGCCGCCGCGTCCAGCACCGCTTGACGAACCCGGGCGGCACTGCTGCTTCGATACGCGTCGAGCAATTCGAGGATGCCCCGCTCGCCGGCGTCGTAGCTGACCAGTGCGATTCGTTCGAGCTGCGTGGCGCTCGCCGCCGTCGACGCGCGGTACGCGTCGGCGGCCTGCCGCCGCTCGATCACCATCCCGCGAAGCGCGATGACCTGCGCGCGGAGCGATGCTTCGAAGGCTGCCGTCCGCGCTTCGGCCTGTGCGCGACGTGCCTGTGCCAGCGCCTGCTCCGGCTTCGCATGGTCGAACAGCGGGACGGTGAGATGAATACTGAAGACGCTCCCGATGTCGCCGCCACCCAGATTGGATGACTTGGTACCGGCGATGATTTCTGGTTCCGGCACGGGGCGCCGTTCGGCCGCGCGGGTCGCGAAATCAGCGGACTCGATTTCCTGCCGAAGGGCCGCCAGTTCAGGAAGACTGGCTGCCGCCCGGGCGATGAGTTCCTCGACACCTGGCAGCGCCGCACGGTCCGACGGCTGCGGCACGACGGCCATCAGGCTGGTGTACTGGTCGAACCGGGGAAAAATCCCGCCAACTCGCCCTGGGCACGTCCGCGATCTGCTCGGGCCGCGGCCCAATCTGCGTCGAGGTCCATGGCTTCGCGCTCGGCACGCAGGCGGTCATAGCCGGCGGCCTCACCAGCGGCTTCGCGACGGGCCAGGATGCCCGCCAGGCCGCGCAGCCGATCTCGCGCGGCGGCGATTTCTGCCTCCCGCACCTGTGCGGACACGAGGTCCGCGTACGCGCCGCGGAGCGCCGCGCGCACCTGACGGATCTCGCCGTCGGCTCGCCGCTCGCCGGCAACGACCAACGCGGACGCCGCGCTCACCTCCAGGTCGCGACGTCCCGTTATCGGCAGCGGCTGCGTCACCAGAAACATGTTCTCGGTGACGCCGGCCACAGACTCGCGGTTGAACGTGAACCGGGGATTCGGCCACCGGGAGGCAGCGAGCCCTTCGGCGCGGGTGATCTGGATCGCGGCTTTGATCGCCCGTACGCGCGGGCTTTCACCGGATAGACGCGCCAGCGCGTCGGCTTCGGAAAGAACGGTTTGGGCCGCGGCGAACCTGGGCAGACAGACCAGGGCCGCAGCCACGCACCAAGTGCGTGTCCGCATACGACTCCTTCAAGACAGACGGATAACAGGACGGCAGCTTGGCAGCGCCGCGTTACACGGTGGGCGAGACTGGCGGGGCGCGGGGAGGAGTCGGAGCGCGAGGCGGCCCGTGGATAAGGATGTCGACATCGGCGGACGGCCGCTCGAAAAGAGCCGGCGGAGGTGGTTCTATCCACGCGCTGACAATGCGCACAGGACTGGTGAGCGCTACTGGGGCCGGAACCGTGTAGATCGTGGTCAGCGTGAGAGCCGGGCCATCATCATCATCCAGGGTCGATTGGTGTTCGGCGTGATGCTCCAGGATCCCGTGGGGCTTCAGGTGGCGGTGGATGATCGCGTGAACATGCCCCTGTTCCTCGGCTTCGTGCATGTGCTCGGGCGGCGCGACGGGAAGCAATCCCGTCGCGATGGCCAGAACGCCGGCGACAAGCACCGAGGCCTTCACGGGCCCATGGTATCCGATTGCCGAACACGTCACCAAGCGGGGGATCCTGCGCACTCGGCAGAACTTTGCCCGCGCGCGTGACAAGAAGACGCCTCTGGCGGAGCTTCGAACTGTCACGTAGTATCTGACCTGAAAGTGGAGGTCGTATGACCACAGGCTGGCGCGCGGTATTCGGGATCGCCGGGTTGCTGCTCGTCTCGGTCGGGGCGATCACGATCGCGCAGTCGCCGCCAGCCGGAGCGGCGGGAGCGTCACCCGTGACGTTTCACAAAGACGTCCTGCCGATTCTGCAGAAGAATTGTCAGAACTGCCATCGCCCGGGACAGATCGCACCCATGTCGCTGCTCAGCTATGCGGAGGCGCGGCCGTGGGCACGCTCGATCAAAGCCAAGGTCGCGGCGAGAGAGATGCCGCCGTGGCACGCGGACCCGCAGTACGGCGTCGAATACACGACCGACCGTTCGCTGAAGGCCGGCGAGATCGACACTCTCCTCAAATGGGTGGACGGCGGCGCCATCGAAGGCGATCCAAAAGAGGCCCCGCCGCCGGTGCGGTGGCCGGAGGATGGATGGGTGATCAAGCCGGACATGGTCGTTCGCGGACCGGCGTTCGAGGTGCCCGCGCAAACAGCGTCGAATGTGATTGAGTGGACCACGATCATCGTGCCGAGCGGGTTTACGAGAGACACGTGGATCACATCGGTCGAGATCAAGCCGAGCAATTTGTCGGTGACCCATCACATGTGCATCGGCTTCGTCCCGCATCGTGCGGATGTCCAGTACTACACGCCGGTGTGGGCGGACAAGCCGCGAGACGACGAGGGTGTCGAGCAACGCGAAAATCAGCAGGCGGCTCCTGCGGGTCGCAACGAGAATCGAGCCGAGGGCCCGAACGTCGGCGGGCCGGCGCAGCTGGCGGGCGTGGCCGGCGGGGGATTCCTGTGTTACCTGCCCGGCAACCAGGTGTTCGACTATCGGCCGTTCAAGGCCGGCGCGCTGATTCCCGCCGGCTACGATATTGCGTTCGCACAGCACTACACGCCGAGCGGGAAGAACGCGGTCGATTTCCCCGAGATCGGTTTTACCATCTCGGACGCGCCGCCGCAGAAGCGCTGGGTTTCGGGAAGCGCCGGAATGGCCGGACGGAATTTCGCGATCCCACCGAACGATCCGAACTATGCCAGTCCGCCGGGGGAACTCGAGTTCGGCACCGATGCCGAGATCGTGATGTTGATGCCCCACATGCACGTGCGCGGCAAGGATATGACCTATACCGTCATGTATCCTGACGGCCGCGAGCAGGTCGCGTTGAGCGTCCCGAAGTTCGACTTCAACTGGCAGCAGCAGTACATGTTGAAGAACCTGATTCACGTGACGCCCGGCACGAAGCTCCACGTGCAGGCTCACTACAACAACTCGCCCTCCAACAAGTTCAATCCCAACCCCAACCGATGGGTCTACCAGGGCAACATGACGTGGGAAGAGATGATGACGCCCTTCATGGCCGTGCTGGTCGATGTGAAAGTCGATCCGAACAAGATTTTCCGCCGGGGATTCGTGGCGAATGACGGGGCATGACGTGCGACTGACGCACGTGGTCGTGCGGGCGATGTGCGTGGCTGGACTGCTGGGTGCCGCGATCGGCGCCTCTGGTCAGGAGAACGCCACCCAGCCGAAGGCCGGTGTGCCGATCGAGAAGCCGAAGATCGTTCCGCCGCAGGACATCACCGCCACCGGCTGCCTCGCCAGGGACGCCGATCGATTCCTCCTCAAGGACGCGGCGGTCGAGATCAAACCCTGGGTCGCGCCAACCGTGCACGGCGCCGGCCCCGGCTCTCCGAAACCGTCGGCGAGCCGGAGAACGGTGTTCGCGCTCCGGAACCCGCAAGGCCTCGAGCAGCACGTCGGTCACCGTATCGAGGTCAGAGAGTGGTGGCGCCGGCGACCGCGAATCTGCCGCCGACGCCCGATACCATAGCCGCCGGCGGATTCACCGGCGTACCGAGCCCACCTCACCTGGCCCGGCGGCCGTACCGCGCCTCGCGCCCCCGACGCTGGACAACGAAGATCTGCGGATGATTGCCGCGAGCTGTTCTCAGCGCGAGAAATCGACGAGAGCAGGAAACCAGGCCAGGGGCGTGACCTGCAGGGGGTCAGCCGCACCCACGCGTCCGGCACACCACCGGTCCGGCGGGCGGGATTTTCAACGGAGGCTGGGGGTTTTCCCACCCAGGACGAGATCCTGCGCCTCAGCGCGCCATATCTGCGACCAGATCACGATGGCACTCCGATTGCGTCGGGCACTTTGGAAGATGTTGATTGGCGAATCGGGTATTACTGGAGTGCCGGTGGAGCGATGCATCGCTGAAGGAGCTCATCATGATCGCCCTGAAGAACATCCTCGTTGCGACTGATCTCAGCAAATGCTCGGTTGCGCCATCCAAGCGGGATCCGCACTCGCCGCGGCATTCGATGCCTCGCTGCACCTGCTGCACGTCGCCACCGCGCCGTTTCACGAGCCGTGCAGGCTATACGCCGGGCGCCGAGTTCGTCAGGTTCGTCAGACGCCTGGACGCTGAAGGACGCGAGCAACTGGAGACGGCCGCGCGGTCGACTGGCCTCCGGGCAGAACAACTCGTCCTGGCCACTGCCTGGGCGATCCCGCCGACGAGATACTCAAATACGCCCAGGAGCATGCCGTGGATCTGGTCGTGTGCGGCACGCACGGACGGCGAGGCGTCGACCACTTGATCATGGGCAGCATCGCCGAGCGTGTCCTGCGGCTGGCACCGTGTCCCGTGCTCACCGTTCATGGCGCGCCGGCCGTGCCCCGACAGGCGCTGACGCGACCAGTCGAATGTGTCGGCGTCAGATGAACCGTTGGCAGAAGCCACATGGACCGCCCGGCGAATCGGGCGCACCGTGATGAGAACGACGTTTCTCCTGGCTGGTAGCGCTCTCATCCTCGCTCTCATCGTGGCCGCATGGTCGCTGACTCGCGGCCCCGACGCATCGCGATTCGCCGATCTTCGCCAGCCGCGCTTCACACGAATGAACGATCAACGGATGCTCGTCGTCGAGGCTGCCGGGGGATCCGAACGTTGTCGGGAGCGAGCGCCTTCAAACTGTTGTTCAGCACGTATTCCACGCTTGACGGCGTGTCGAGGATCGGCGGGCCGGCCGGCGCCGCGCGCCCGCTGGGCGAACCCTCAGGGCACCCCGAAAGACAAATGGCTCGGGAGGTTATACTGTTTCCGGTGCCTCAATCAGTGACGCCGCATGCGGCCAGGGGGCAACCGAAGGCCTGCGGACAGGGGTCGAGGACGTGGGCTTACGGTGATGTGGCGGAAATCCTGCACGAAGGCTCCTATGGTGCCGAGCAGCCCGACATCGAGCGCCTGCTCCGTTTCATCGAATCATCAGGTTATCGAGTGATCGGAGATCACCAGAGGAGATCTCGTCAAGGGACCGGGAATATTCTTCGCCGGCGATCCCGACAAATACCTGACGATCATTCGACTGCGCGTGAGAAAGGTTCATGATGAGAACGATTGAGGACGTGCTGATCCGCCTGCGCGCCGAGTTCGTGGAAATGCCTGGTTTACGCCTGACAGCCGACCAGGTACAACGTCTTTGCGGTATCGAGCCGACGCTGTGCCGACAGGGGCTCGATGCCCTTGTGAGACGAGGTTTCTGTGCGTCAAGGCCGATGGAACCTACGGTCGGCTCGCGGAGGCGGACCTGAACTCCCAGGCGCAGTGAAGGCAAACCTCAGACCCGCAGAGACGTCTGGCATCATAGCGCCGCCGGACCCGGGACGCCCGCCGACGCCGCCGCACGGTCAATGCACGACGCGGTCGGCGTCCCCTGGAACGGCCGCGACCCGCTGCGGTTCCCAGTGGGGGCAGCTCGCACATCAATCGGTCGTATTCATCACCCGCAACGCGGGCTCACGCACACACGACCACGGAGCATTCTCGGCCTCGAACCAGAACGGCGCACGGAGGAACAATGTGGGCCCGCCCATAGACACGTTGCGGCGTTTCGGCTGGCATTCAGCGTTACCTCCTTCACGTAGGTCATCGGGCGGCGAACAGGACGACGAGCACCGCAGTCAAGTGTGTGCGGTTCATGGCGCGTGACCTCGATCGAAAACGAGGCAAGCTCAATGCCACGGGCGGCGCCGCTGAATACGGACGGTACCCGCTTCGCACGTTGTGACATTCTTCGTGGCTTGGGGAAATATCCGCGATCGAACCGGGGAGCAGCCGCTGCGGCGCCTCGAATATCCCCGTCGAATGCAGGGCCCCTGTGTCGAAAGTCCGGCGCGGCGGTGAGCAAGGCAATTGCAGGAGAGCGGAACAGGACACAAGGAGGTCGTCATGGCCACTGCAGCCTTCGACCGGTACACACGTGAAAACCCGGAGAACGTGACGAAAGACACGATGCGGAACGTGGCGCATCTGGCGCACGAAGCACGCGCGATCAAGACACGGGTAGTCGACGCCGTCGAAGATCGAGTGGCCGGCGCGGCGACCCGCATACGGAACAAGCACCTTTTTCAAGTTCGTCTGGGCCGCGTTCGCCGTCGGCGTTCCCGTTGGCCTGGCCCTCGCGCGGATGCTCAACGCATTCCCGAGGCGGATCGCCAGGGCAAGACCTGACGGCGAGGGGTGAATTTACATCCCATTAACCTCTCCGTCACATCTCATAAGACCGCGTCGGTATGCTTCCCGAGATTTGTCAGGAGGCATAATGACGTTGTTTCGATCGATTGCGACGGTCGCGGTTGTCGCGATGTCCGTTATCGCATACGCCCAAACGGACCAGGGCCGGTTTACCGGAACCGTTCGCGACCAGTCGAACGCCTTCGTCGGCGGCGCGACGGTCAAGGTCAAGAACGAGCGGACCGGCGAAGAACGGGGTGGGGTTCTCAGCAACGCGCAGGGCTACTTCATGGTGCCTTCGCTGAAGACCTTCCACGTACACGATTCGCGACTGAGAAGGCCGGCTTCGCCCCCGTGGAATACACGGACATGCCGCTCAACCTCGGCCAGGAGCTGGCGCTCGATTTCGAATTCAAGCCAGCGGGCGTTCGCAGGAAGACGTGTCGGTCGTGGCGCCGCGCCGGTGCTCGACATCGCGTCGGCGCGCATGGGCGTCAACGTCGGCGAGCGCGACGTCAAGAATCTGCCCGTCAACGGCCGGCAGATGTCGCAGCTATGCTGCAGGCGCCGGGATCCAAGAACTCAGGCACGGGCACGTGGCAGGACGTCCGGTTCTCGGGCCGCGCGGTCGAACAGAACGCCATCCGCTACGACGGCATCGAGGGCTCGGCGATCATCGACGCGGCGCCCGGCAACCTGAACGGCGAGATCGCCGACGCCGTTCAAGCTGCAGGCGAGCCTCGAGAACGTGCAGGAGTTCCGGGTCGAGTCGAACAGCTATCCGGCGGAGTTCGGCACGGGCACCGGCGGGCAGGTGAAGGTCGTCACCAAGTCGGGCGCGAAACCGTTCCACGGCTCGCTCTTCGAGTACCTCCGCAACGACGCGCTCGACGCGCCGCAACTACTTCGACACGTCGCGGCGGATGACGGAAGCGTCATCGACGAGCTCGAAATTGAACCAGCATCAGTTCGGCGGATCGATCGGCGGACCGATCGCGCAAGAACCGGGCGTTCTTCTTCGGCAGCTTCGAAGGGTACAAGCTGAAGGCGGGCATCAACTTCGTCGAAGCCGTGCCGAGCGCGGCGGCATGGGCCCGCGCGGTCCCGAGTATCGCGGCGCTGCGGCAGGGCTTCTCGGCCCCGGGCGCGGTCGTGCTGCCGGGCGCGTCGACCAATCCCGGACTTCGACATCTACCAGCTGCAGGACGTGCAGGACGTCAAGGAGAACGCCTTCAGCGCCCGGGTCGACTTCCGGCTGCGCGGCAGCTGGAACGCCTACGTGCGCGTGTTCCACGACGAGGGCACCAGCGATGCAGCCCGAAGCGCGTCGCGGGCGCATCGTCCGCATCACCGACAACCCGACGAACGCCGTCTTCAACCTCCAGGGAATGCTGGCGGCGCCGCCGACCAACGAGCTGAAGGTCGGCTACAACTCGGCGCCCACGAACATCGTCGGCCGGCGCACCGGTGGTCAACGGCATCGACTTCGGCGTCGATCGCTGAACCTGAGCGGGTCGGTCGCCAACACCGGCATCGCCGGCCAGGGCTCGAGCTCCGGCATCGCGGTGCCGGGCGGCCTGGTCCGCGCCAACAGCGCCACCAACGGCCACGCCCAGCCTGTACGATCCCTACACACTGTCGTTCATCGACTCGTTGAGCCGCGTGCAGGGGAACCACTACCTGAAGGCCGGCGGCGAAGTGCGCTCGATCCGGATGGCGACCGACCGCATCGGCGGCACCACCTACACCTTCGCGAACGTGACGGCTTTCCTCGCCAACCAGGCGTCGACCGTGCAGTACCTCGGCGATGTGAGCGCGCCCGAGCGTGTTCAACAACGGCGCCACTGGCCCGCGCCACATCCGAGCAGGAGTACTTCATCGGCTATGCGCAGGACGAATGGCGCCTGGCCCCGAAGTGCGACGTTGAACTACGGCCTCCGCTACGACTACTACACGCCGCTGCGCGAGGCGAACGACCTGCATCGTGAAGTTCAACATCGACACCGGCGTGATCGACCCGCAATACGACGCCGCTGTTCAAGTCGAAAAAGAACAACTTCCAGCCGCGCGTCGCGTTCACGTATGCGCCGAGGACGGACGGTGTTGCGCGCGGGCTTCGGCATGTTCGTCGGCCCGGGGCAGACCGAGGACCAGATCCAGCCGATTGAGAGTCCGATCGCGTCAGCTCGACGATCAGCAACGGCCGTTCCCGGCGTATCCCGCTCGATCCGGCGTCGCGATCGCGAACTTCGTCAACAACCCGTCGAACCGGTCGTACCAGCCGCGCGCCTACGCGAACGAGTACACCGTCCCGGAGCGGATCTAGCAGTACACCGGCGTCGGTGCAGCAGGACCTCGGCAAGCGCTTCGTCTTACGGCGCCTACGTCGGCAGCCAGGGCCGCAACCTGTTCCTGCGGAGCGTCGCGAACCAGATCACGCAGGTGATCACGAACCCCAATCCCGCCAACGCCGCGCTGGTCGTCCGCGAAGTTCTCGATCTCCAGCCGCGACGCGAACGGGAACATCACCAGCGTTCAGAACCCGTTCGCGGAGGTCGACTACAAGACCAGCGGCGGGCACGACAGCTACAACGCGATGAAGCTCGGCTGTCGCGCCGCGCGGCGAGCGATCAGCCTGAACGTGCAGTACACGCTCGGCCAGAGCAAGGGCAACACGGCCGGGTCGAACGAGGCGCTGACGTCAGGCAACCTCGCGCGCAGACTCTCGGACTTCGACTACGACGACGGATACAACAACTTCGACGTCCGCCACACATTCAACCTGAGCCTGCTGTATCCGATTCCGTACGGCCGGGGCCGGGCCTTCGGCGCAACGATCGCCGTCGCGCAGGCGCTGCTCGGCGGCTGGGACATCGGCGGCATCGTCAACGGCCGCAGCGGCACGCCGGTCAACGTCATCATCGTCCGGCCGGACGTCGTCTATCGCGACGCCGCCGGCAACGTCTTCACGAACCCCGCGGCGGACCGCGTTGCCATCATCAACACGCCGGGCGGCGGCAACTCGCGGAACGTGCGGCGACCCAATCTGGTGCCGGGCGTCAGCCCGTTCCTGAACCAGGACGGCGTGCTGTTCCTCAACCCGGCCGCGTTCTCGACGCCGGCGCCCGGGACCTACGGCGACCTGGAGCGCAAGTCGATCCACGGACCGATTTCAAGCAGGTGGATTTCTTCTTCGCGAAGCATTTCGCACGGCGCCGACCGACATGGAATTCCGCGGCGAGATCTTCAACCTGTCGACACGGTGAACTTCGCGAATCCGGTCGGCACGCTGCCGCTCGCGCTGCCGCGGCGCGCACGACCGAGGCGAACCGCGTGCAGCCGGGCAGCCATATCCTGCGCCGCCGCGGCGGCACGTTCGGGCGCTGACGGGCACCGTGGGACGAACGGTCGGGCTCGGCACGGCCGCCAGATCCAGTTCGCGCTGCGTGTTCAACTTCTGACACAGGCTGGCAAGGCAGGGCCAAACGGCCCTGCCTTGCTTTCTTACGCGATCGTCGGACGCGCTTAGCGAAGCCGGTCGCCTGCTCGAACGCGTGCGCCAGCTGCAGGACGCTGAAGTCCTCTTTGCGCGGCCGACGATCTGGATGCCGACTGGAAGTCCTTCCGGGGTGAAGCCTGGCGGGCACCGACGCCGCCGGATTTCCGGTCGCCGAGATATACCAGCAGGACTTCATCCAGTCGACGTAGTTCTCGAACTCGACGCCGGCGATTTCAGTCGGGTAGGGCGCGTCGATGTCAAACGGGTGGCATTGCGTGGTCGGCAGCACGAAGTATTCGTAGCTTTCGAGGAATGCCTGGAAGCGTCGCCAGAATTGCGCCATGGGCCGCTTCCGGCGCGGGCCACATCTGTGGCGGTGAGCCGTAGTCCTTCTTGGATTTCTGCCGTCAGCGTGTCCTTGAATCCGTCCGGGGTGCTCGCGGAAACGCTCGCCGTACGAAGTCGCCGATTCCATGCGCGCAGTATCCGAAAGGCGGACTCGGCTGCCGCGAAGTCGGGCTCCGCCTGATCGACGATGCAGCCGAGCGACTCAAAGGTCTTGCGATGCGCGTCCACCACGGTGCGCGCGCGCGAGTCGAACGGCACCCCGCCAAGATCTTGAACCCGGCCACACGCACGCCTTCGAAGCGGCGGTCGAGCGGCCTGGCCAGGCGTTCTCCAGGCTCGTTGATTGAAAGGGGCGCGCGCGAATCGGGGCCCGCAATCGTGCTCAGCGCGAAGGCAAGGTCCGCTACGGAGCGGCCCAGACATCCCGAGGTCGTCAGCGTCCACCACGCGAACGGGCGCTTTCGGGTTGGGCGCGCGGCCTGGAGGAAGGCCGAAACCCCGCGACATTACAGAAAGCGGCGGGATTGCGAAACGAACCGCCGGTGTCGGAGCCGCTGGGCGACCGGCACAAGTCCACAGGCCAGCGCGACGGCCGCGCCACCCGACGATCCGCCGCAGGTCTTCGTCAGGTCATAGGGATTGTGCGTCGCGCCGAAAACGGCGTTGAACGTCTGCGAACCCGCACCGAACTCCGGCGTGTTGGTCTTGCCGATGGTGATCGCGCCTGCCCGCCGCATCCGTTCGACGACGATGTCGTCCTCGGTCGGGACGTAGTCCTTGTAAAGGGGTGAACCAAAGGTCGTGCGGATGCCACGGGTTTCGAGCAGGTCCTTGTGGGCCACAGGCAGACCGTGCAGTGGCCCCAGCTCTCTCTCTGCGCCTGCATCTCGTCGGCCTTCGCGGCCGAGTCAGCGGCCATTTCCGCCGCCAGCGTCACGATCGCATTGACCTTCGAGTTCACCCGTTCGATCTGCGTCAGGTGCGCCGCAAGCGCTTCTCGTGTCGAGCTTCTCGCGCACGGATCAGTTAGTGCCATATCCATGGCGCTCATGAAGCAGACTGAAGATTCGAGCGGCCGCGGCGTCTTGCGTGCTCGGACAGGAACGGTAACCCCGCGAGGCTCACGAGCATGTCGCGGCGGGTGGGATGGCTCATGGGCAGAGAGTTCTACATCTGCGGAATGAAGCGGCAACGCCGGTTAGTCCGGTCACGGGCCTGCCAGATACCCTGGTCGCGCCTTGAAATCGCTTTGCGCTTCACACGGACGTCGAGGCGGTGCCAACCCTCGCGTGCCACACCGAGCGGCGTATAGCTGACCAGATAGCGACGCCGGAATTCGTTGACGATGCCGACGAATGTCGATGGGAGGTCCTCGGATTTCGACCTCGAACAGCCGCCCGCCGCTGAGCGACGGTGACGTCGCGCAGGAACTCGGCTTGACCGGTGATGCACGACCACGGCGTACGCCACCACGTCCGATCGCCTGCGCGGCGTCGAGGACTGCGTCGGCCGAAAGCCAGCTCGACGTGTCGAGCCCGTCGCTGAACACGATCACCAACGTACGGCCCGCGTCTGATTCGCCGATGGTGATGGCCGCGTACGTGCCATCGATCACCGCGGTGTTGCCCGCCCCGCTCGCGTGGTCGAGCGCCTGCGGATCGCCCGGACGTTCTTGGTCAGCCCAGCTGCGAGTTCGACGACATGGCTGAAGGTGACGAGCGCCGCCTGGTCGCCGGGCCCAAGCGCGGCGAGTGTCGCGCCGCCGGCCGCGCGCAAGCGCGCCAGCCGATCGCCGGCAACGCTGTCGCTCATGTCGAACGCCAGAATCACATTCAGCGGGACCTGGTCGAAACCGATGAGATCGACGCGCTGCACGACACCGTTATCGCGCACCTCGAAGTCGTGGGGACCGAGGTCCCCCACGGGCTGGCCGTTTTCGGTCACGAGCACGTCGACCCGAATGGCGTCGACCCTGCTGAGAACGCCGCGTTCTGCGTTCGAACGACGACCGCCGTCGCCACGGTCAGAGAGACCACCAACGAGAGTTCCCGCACCGCACACGGTGCCGTCATGGCTGCGCCGCAAGAATGGTCGCCACAGCTGGTTGAGCAGCGCATCGGCGCTCGCCGCTGGCAGGACGTAATACGTCCACCAGGGATCCTCGCGCTGGTCCGGCGTGCCTTGCAGATCGAATGCAGCCGAATCTCCGAAAGGGCCCCGGCTGCGGTCGCCGCGCCGCGTCGCGAGCGCACTGAGCGCCAGATACGGCGACTGCGCACG
>CAVSND010000030.1:0-253796 GCA_963729215.1 uncultured Acidobacteriota bacterium
TCGCCACGCGTGCGCCGAGCAGCGACGTCACGTTCTGCCACGCCGGGCCGTAGGCGCTGTTGACGGCCAGCACAGGACTGGCGTTGAACAGGTTGTAGACGTCGATGGCGGGCAGGGCCCGCACGTGACCGAACTTGAACGCCCGGCTGACGCGGAAGTCGAACTGCCGGTTCCATCCTTCGTTGTAGACCGAATTCGGCGTGATCAGCGGAATCGTCACCGTCGCCGTACACGTGCCGCTCGCCGGGCAGGCTGAAAGGTTCCGGCCGAGTGACGGCGCGATGATCGCGTTGCTCGCCGCGTAGTTTGCGGCTTGGGGGATCGACGGCAGCATCTGGAAATTGGCGCTCAGCTGGAACCCGCGCGGCAGCGGCGCCACGCCTTGAAACTTCAGCTGGGTGTTTGCCGACCAGGGCTGGGCGACGTGGCACTGATACAGCTGCTGCGGCGAATCGACGACGAAGCACTGGTCGGTGACGGTGGCGCCCGTGCTCAAGCCGCCGGCGAGGACGAATCCCCTCCGCCTGTAGTTCGCCGTCGCGTCGATGCCGTTGAAGACCTGCGTCCGGCTGCCAAAATTGGCTGCCGGCACGATCGAATTGTTGACCTGTCCGAACCGGTTGGGGTTCACATCGTACAGCCCGCAGATCTGACTGCCGCCGCCGTTCGGCAGGCCGGGGTTCGTCGGCTCGGTGATGCAGTACGGACTGTAATCGGCCGGCGTGACCGCCAGGTTGTCGGTGACGCGTGAAGTTCCCGTACCAGGTGCGGAAATAACCGACAGTTCGCCGAAAGGCCGGGGCGAAGCTCGCGCTGGATCGACGCGGACGCCGTCCAGTTGTACTGGCGTTTGTACCAGCCATTGATCGTGTCGGGCGTATAGTTCGTCGTCCGCACCACGGTGCCGAACGCGCTGTTGTTGATCGCTCCGCACGTCTGACCATTCGCGGAGTTGGCGGCTGGATTCTGCAGGTTGCAGCCGGGCACGAAATTGGGATTGGCGGCGTCGGCCGCGGAGAAGCCCGGATCGCTCCACGTCCTGGTCGTGCTGATGACCATCAGGTTGACCGGATTGTTGAGCTGCACGATGCCGCCCGGCGGGTCGAACGCAAGGTTGCGCGAGAAAGACGCTTTGATCGCCGTCCGGCCGTCGCCCGACAGGTCGTACGCCA
Organism: uncultured Acidobacteriota bacterium; assembly: GCA_963729215.1. Classification (GTDB taxonomy): domain Bacteria; phylum Acidobacteriota; class Vicinamibacteria; order Vicinamibacterales; family CAVVIG01; genus CAVQJU01. The sequence goes on from CAVSND010000030.1 coordinate 1,173, forward strand.
CGCCGATGCGCGGGTTGATGTCCTTGAAGTTCGGAATGTTGTTCTGCGCCGGGAAATCGCGCTCCGGCACGAACGGACCGGCCGGCAGATGCTGCACCGGGACGCTTCCCACTTCTCCGTCGTAGCGCAGGCCGAGATTGAGCGTCAGCCGATGCATCTTCCATTGATCGCCGACGAACGCCGCGTAATAGTCCACGCGCTGCGCCCAGTTGTACGGCGTCGCCCACTCGGTCACCGACGACGGCTTCTGGTTGTTGAAGGTGTAGGTCAGCGCGTCGGCGGCGATGAACGATTCCTTGGTCTGGATGCCCTGCATGGTCTGGAGGCCGAACTGGAAGGCGTGCTTGCCGCCGCACATACGACAGCGTGACGTTCTGGTTGATCTGCTTGCTCTTCTGGTTGCCCCACGAGCCGCCGGGCGTCTGCAACTGGCCGCCGGCCGCCCCGTAGCGGTAGTTGGTGGACGACTCGAGAATCGATCGATCGGCGAAGGTTCCCGTGCCTTCCGTCGCGCGCTCGAGATCGGTGTACTGGTAGGTGCCGCCGGCCCACAACAGCAGATTCGGCGAGACGGTGTAGGTCCACGTGCTCATCACACGGTATTCGGGGAAGAGATGATGGCTGCCCGCCGCTTCGGGCGAGATGTTGCCGCTCAGGGCGAAGAAACAGCTGCAGTTGCTCTCGGAGGACACCATGGCCGTGAACTTGTTCTTCGGCGAGGCCTGCCAGGTGACGCGCGCGTCGGTCGTCTTGTAGGTGTTGAGCGTATACGCGGGGCGGCTCGGGTCGGGCGTGTAGAGCATGGTGCCCTGCGTCAGGTTGTAGTAGTTGCCGGGCTGGTAGTCGGACGTCACCCAATTCCGGAAGCCGACGATGAACCAGAGCTTGTTCTGGATGAGAGGCCCGCCGAGCGAGCCGTTGTAGTCGTGACGGTCGCGAATGTCGCCCGGCACCGTCGCGCCGCGCGCGCGCAGCGCGTCGTTCAGGTTGTTGGCCTGCATGCCCGCATTGGAGAAGTCCAGACGCAAGGTACCGCCGAACTGGTTGCCGCCGTCCTTCGTGACCATGTTGATATGGCCGCCGCCGGTTTGCGCGGTCGGATCGAAGCCGCCGGTCTCGACGACCACTTCCTGAAGCATCGACGGGTTCTCGCTCGACAGGATGTTGCCCGACGCCAGCAGGCTGTTCGAGTTCATCCCGTCGCGAAACTGCTGAAAGTCGGCGCTGCTGCCGCCATGAATCGAGAAGGCCTGGCCGGTCTCGCTGGCGCTGCCGCCGACATCCTGCGTGCCGAGGGCGCCGGGGATCAGGTTCGCGAACGCGCCGGCGTTCTTGGGCAGCGGCAACGCTTCGATCAGCGCTTGATTCACCACGGTCTGCACGCGCGTATTCACCGTGTCGACGATCGGCGATTCGCTGGTCACCGTGACCGTCTCGCCGAGCGCGCCAAGCTGAAGCGTCACGTTCACGCCGGCCGTGAAACCGGTGGTCAGGACGATGTTCTCGCGCTTCAGCACCTGGAAGCCGCTCAGCGTGAAGGTCAGGAGGTAGGATCCTGGCCGCAGCTCGAGGAAGGTGTAGCGGCCCTCCCCGTCGGTGACGGTGCTGCGAGATTGCTCGATCAACGCCGAGCTCGAGGCTTCGACCGTCACGCCCGGAAGCACGGCACCCGAGGGATCGCTGACCGTGCCCTGGATCGACCCGCTTTGCGCCTGCGCCACCGTCGCCGCGCTCAGGCACGCCATCACCAACGCCAACACGCGCCCCGTTTTCATGACTGCTCTCTCCTTTGCAATCAGAGTCGGCCCGATCTTCGAGAACCGCGAGCTACTTCTGCTTCGCCCTCGCGAGCGGGGGAGGATAGCCGCTGACCGTCAAGCGCACGCCGGCCGGCGCGGGTGCCGTGCCGGCGTTGGCGTAATACGCGGTCACCGACAACGTCGTGCCGCGACGCAGGATCACCGGATCCGCAAAAACGAACGGGGTCGGCCAGTCGAGCGGGATGTCCTTCTCGAACAGCAGGACGTCGGTGCCGCCGTCCTGCCGTCTCGCCGAAACTTCGACAGACGTGACGCCTGGCACCACTTCGGGGCGCATGGCCAGCAGCGGCGGTGTCCGACGCCAGCACCATCTGCGCACGGAAGCGCTTCGCCGTGACGCCTGCCGGCACGTCGCCTTTCGCCTCGAGCACGATGTCTGCCGGGAGCCTGCGAAGACGGAGTATCCGCATCCGCGAAGACGAGGCCCACCGCCCCGCGATCGACAACCGTCTGGTTCAGGTGCTGGTAGTGAATCTCGACGGCGATATGCGTGCCAGCCGGAAGTCTGAACGCCGCGCCCGCCGGGAGCTTCGTGAAGCCATACCACGGCGTCCAGCTGCCGACCCACTGCCCGGTCTCCTGGATCGTCAAGAACGCCGCGCGCACCACGCGGCGGTCGCCGGGCTTGTACTCGATGGCGCTGACCCGCCGCTCCGTCGTCAATCCGAGATCGACGACAGTACGCTTGACGTCGTTCGGCTGTTTGGGTGCGATCGTGATCGGCTCGAGCGCGCGTGACAGCGTGGGCTCGCCGAGCGGCCAGGCCGTCAAGTCGGCGGACGCCCGGACCGCCTGCGGCTTCGGGGTGCTGGAGTCCGACGTGTTCGTGAAGACGGCGCCGCCGTTTCTCGGTCCCAGTCCTTCCATCCACGACACGATGAACTGCGATTCGCGCAGCGTGATGGTGTTCGCGTTCGCAAACCGCCCGTATCCCGAAAAGGCCGGCCATGGCGGCATGTGGCGGGCGAGCACCGCGGCGCTGATTTTCCGCTTCTGCAGCCACACGTCTTCGTAGGTCGCGAGCGGAAAGGACGGCCCGCCGTCGATGTGGCACATCACGCAATGGCTGTTCAGGATGCGCACGATCTCGCGGTCGAAGAGCACCGTCGTCGTCACGGTTTCGTGAGACAGCAGCGTCCGCGGCCAGCACATGACGACCGCGGTCACCAGCGCGACACCCGCGGACGAGCACCACTCGCTGCATCGCGCGTCAGTCGGCGGGCGGGACGACGTTGAAGGTGAAGGCGAAGGTGTGCAGCTGGTCGTGGCGACGGAACTGCGTCCAGGCGCGGTAGCGGCCGGGCTTCGGCATGAGACCTTCGAATGTCACGTCCGGTCCGCCGCGCAGCTTCTCGAGATCCGCATCAGGCGGAATCAGAAACACCGGTGGCCCGCCATCGTCGTCCGGCATCGCGAGAATGTCGAGCGGGTGCGAGTGGACGTACTCGGCCATGTCTTCGCTCATGATCAGCGTGTGCCCGAAGGCGCCGAGGTAGGTCTGCAGGTCGGTAATCGGCCGGCCGGTAGCGGTGTCGGTGAGGTGATAGGTGAGGTGTCCGTACAGGCCGACGACGAACTGCTGCGGGTCGTAGGTGAGCGTCGCGGTGATGTCGCCGTCGGTCTTGGTCAGGACCGTGTCCGGCACGAGATGCGCGCTGTCGCCGACGAGATCGCCCTCGTATCCCGCGGTGACGAGCGGACGGGCCAGGAACTGCGACGAGCCGCCGGCTGGAAGGAAGTCCGACAGCACCTTGTAGTAGCCGGCCTTCGGCAGCGTGACGTCGATCGTCCACGTCCCGTCGGTGAGCTCCTGCGGATGAATGTGCTGGAAGTACTCCATGTCCTGGCTGATGAGGAACAGGTGGTACTGCCGCTCGTGCACGAGCTCGAACTTCTTCGTGACCTCGCCGGTGGCGGGATGGCTGATCCTGAAACGCAGCGACGTCTTCTGTCCGGGCCTGACGACCGCCGGCACGGTGTGGAAGTCGAGCTGGTAGTCGCGAACGTCGAAGGGCGCGGCGTGCACGAGCGCCATGCCGCAGCGGGGACACTTTCCCTCCGCCTCGGCCGTGTAGTCCGAATGCATCGGACAGACCCAGGCGGTCGCTTCGTCGGCCGCCGCGGCAGCCGGAGGAACGGCCGCCTGCTGCCTGGTGCTGACGAACGTGGTCGCGCTCAGCAGCGTCGCCGAAATCAGAACAAGGCGCCTCAGCATGCTGGTGTCCGTGCTCGGCCGCTCGTCAGCGATGGGGGCTGGTGGCGTTCCCTTCGTAGATGCCCGAGCCCGGACCTGGCAGCTCGCCGGCGCGCGGCCCCGTGTACCTGCCGACGTGGAGCCCGGTCCGATTATCCACCCAATAGATCAAGCCGTCACGAAAGACCGGATAGGTCCGCGCGATTCCGTGCGGCAGCGTGATCGCGTATCCCACTTCGCGCGGCGTGTGCGGATTGGAGATGTCGATGACGCGGATGCCGTGGCCATACCAGCCGTTGAACACCAGGTTCTTGAACACGGTCGGGTTGTGGTTCTGCTGGGCCACCGCGCGGCGCGGCTGCCCGTTCGGCTCGGTGTTCGCCTGATCGAGGCAATCGTCGAGCCGGTTGTCCGGAATGGCGAATGCGCCGACCATGATCGGCACGATCTCGGATTCGACCGACAACATCCGGGCGTAGTTGAGCGGGCAGCCGCCGTTCTCGTCGGTGATCCAGACATACGCCGGCCGGTTCCTGGTGTTGCCTCGAACCTGGGCCGGCCGGTTCGGCACGATCACGGCGCTATGCGTGCCCGTCGGCGTCGCGTTGACCGGTGGATACACGTCGAAGCGCGAGCGGGTCATCAGCACGAGATAGCGCTCGGCCTTGGCCTGCGCGGAGGCGCCGGAGGCCAGAAACGCTTTCAGCCCCGGGTCGTCGTTGATCACCATGTGGACGCAATCGTTGGCGAGAGCGGACAGCTTGGCCGCATCGATGCCGCCGGTGTCTCCACTCACAATCGTCGATCGCTGGTTGCATCCGGCCGTGCCTGCGGCCAGCTCTGCGTCGGTGTGATGGGCGACGCCCTCGGAGTTGAGGATGTAGAAGCCCGCCGTCGTCCCGGCGACGTAGACGCGCTCGCCATCGTCGCTGATCGACAGCGAGTGCAGGCGGTTCTGCTCCTGATTCTGGAAGTTGCCGCCGCGGCCCGACCGATTCTTCAATTGGCTGAAGTCGAGGAATCGGCCGTCGGAAAAGAGCCCCGTGGCATCGGCCTTTTCGTTGATCGGCGGGCCGCCGACTTCCTGGAGACTGAAGCCCGCCAGGAACTTCGCCTTGGGCAGCATCTCGCCCGTCTTTTCGTCGGTCATCGCCATCACCAGCGCGTCGGGCACCTTCAGTCCCGGATGCTCGGCGTCGGGCACGCCGCCGGTCCAGTTCGTGACGTAGGCGAGGATGCGATTGGTAGTTGGACGGATCGTGCCAGAGGAAGAACTCGTGCGTCTGGATGCCGTAGTCGCTGGGAGTGCTGTGCGCCATCGGCAGGCAGGTATTCATGTCGATGCGATACGCTTCCAGCCGGCCGGTGTTGTTGCCGCCGCCGTTGCGCACCAGGAGGTAACGATCCTCACCGCGCCGAGGTCTTGTAGACCAGCGACCGCAGCTCGCGATCGTCGTTGCCACGGTTGCCCTCGACGTTGGCGGGAATCTCGCCGACCTGCACCGGTGGATCCTTTTCCGCATTCGGCTGGATCTTGAAGATGTTGATCGCGTGCCGCTTGCCGGCGCCGTTGCCGTGGCCGACGAAGATGCAGTTGCCGGCGATGCCGAGACCCCGCCCGTCTCCGGCCGCCTCCAGATCGCCGTCCTTCCAGTTGCCGGTCGCTTCGTCCTTGACCGAGGGCACGGTGAGCACCCAGTGCAGATGCTCCATGTTCCGGAACAGATGCAGGTTTTTTTCGAGCAGCGCGGCGCCCGCCCTGGCGTCCGCCTCCGAGGACTTCGGATCCAGATTACCGGTGCGGCCGATGCGCACCGACGGCATGTCGCCAATCGGCGTATCGAAGGTGCTCGGCTGGCAGCCGGCCGGATCCTTGGAGAAGTCGACGCATTGACCAGCGAGCAGGGGCCGATGCAGGGCGCCTGACGCCACCGCCAACGCGGATCCACACACCATCGCGATCAATCGCTTGTTCGGGTTGGTCACCATTCAGACCCTCCGTGCTGAGACTTCACGTTGTGCCGGCGACGAGCGTGTCGCAGAGGCCGTCTCCTCGTCCACCAGCCCGGCAAGCCACCGCCTCCACCCTTCGAGCGGTGACCGAATTCGTTGATGTCCGACTCGCGGCTCAAGACGACGGGCGCTCGAGACTCTTCGTCAGATTTTGCGCCCGGAGAGCGAATCCTGCAACCAGCAAGGGCGAGGCGAACTTCATTCACTTTCCTCGAGGCATGGGACTATCGAGACTCAAGCTCCCGGCAGGGGCCGGAACGATGAGAAATATCAACACGGTCGCCAAGCTGGTGGACATGTGCTCACGGGAACCGGGAGTACGGAGGAAACGGTAATCCCTAGAAATCGACCGTGGCGTTGAACCTGATAAATCGCGGCGTCAGGATCGTCATCGGCACCAGATAGTTCGACCCCGTCCCGTAGTTCTGATTGAAGGTCAGGCCCGTGTTCGAGTTGAAGAGGTTGTAGAGATCCGCGCCAAGCGTCGTCTTGTACCTTCCGAAGTTCAGGACTTTCGCGGCGCGGAGATCGACGGTGTTGACGCGTGGACCGTAGGTCGTCCCGGGCTGAATGAGGTTGTAGGTCGTCGTGCCGGTCGCGTTGGTGAAGTTGGCGGCCAGCGAGGTCCCATTGGTCCCCACCGTCGTGTCGGTGGGCCCTGTCGTGGCGTTCGGCTTCGATTGGACGATCCCACTGACCAGCACGTCCACTTTGGGAATCTGATACGACGCGAGGCCCCGGAACTGCGTGAGCCAGTTCTCGGCGACGTGACACGAGCTCGCCGTCTGATACGGCGTGCTCGCGATGTTGTTGGCGGCGTTGGTCAACGCGATGTTGTAGATCTCCGGCACCTGCGCCGCCATCGCGCAGAAGTCGGTCACCCCCCGCCCGGTGCTCGTTCCGCCCTGGAACGTGAAACCGTTGTGCATCCGGGAGCTGATCGTGATGTCCACGCCGTGCCAGTAGACGCTCTCGCCGCCGTAGTTGTTCGCGCTGGTGTACAGGTCCTGGATGTTCGTCGGCACGCCGGGATTGAGCACCTGGTACGTCGCCGGATATCCGCCTCCGCCCGGCAGGTTCGCGTTCAGCGGCGCGGTGATGGTTTGCGAGGAGAAATCATCGGGCGTGAGCAGCGTGTTCTTGAACACGAAGAAGCCGTTGAACCATCGGCGGTTGTAGCTGACTTCTATCGACGTGCGGGGCATGATTTCCTGCTGTATGCCGATTCCGAACTGCCAGTCCGACGGCCGGACGCCCCACCCGTGCAGGGCCGCCGGATCGATTTGCGTCTGACCGGCCGCGGTCCCGAATCCGGTCGACGAATACGGACCGCACTCGCCGTTCGCCGCCGGATTCGTCAGGTTGCAGTCCGGCAGGAAGTTGCCGTTGGCGTCGTTCCACGTCCGATTGACGGTGGTCTGGAAGTTCGGACCGATTCTGCCGTTGCGGCCGTCCATCGCAGGGTTCGAAATCGTGTAGTTCTGTTGATTGTTCGCGCCCTGCAGGTACTTGCCCAGGTTCACGCGGACCGACGTCTTCCCTTTTCCGGTCACGTCCCAGGCCACGCCCATCCGTGGCGTGATGTCGTTGAAGGCGTTGACGCCGTCCGACGCCGGGAACGTGATCGGCGCCGGGTTGTACGGTCCGGCGACCGGCGCGCCGTTGTGGTCGGCCGGGAAGAAACTCCACGCGCGGTCGTATCTGATCGCGCCCTGCAGCGTGAACCGCCCGAGCGTCCACTGGTCCTGCGCATAGAAAGCCGCGGATTCTGTTCGATCGCTGATCTGCCACGGGGCGATGCGCATCGTCAGGCCGATGGGCTGGTTGGGACCGAGGAACAGGTACGTCAGGTTCGTCGAGCTCGCGAAGTCCTCGATCTCCTCGGTGAAGGTACGCGCCCTGATAGCCGAACTTCATGCTGTGCGCGCCGGTGACGTACGACGCCGACGCGCGCCAGACTTTCGGCGACTGGTAGTTGTTGAAGTAGTCGTCGAGGCCGCGAAACACCATGAACGGCGCCAGCTGGGTGACCTGCGTGAAGTTCGTGAGCGCCCCGGGAGGCGCCATCCAGCCCCACTGGCTCGTGTAGCTCGATACCCCGGCTTCGAGCAGCAGCTTGCTGGTCACGGTCGAACTCCACGTGCCCTGCCAGACGTTCTGCGGCTCGGGATTGTAGGTGGTGAAGGCCTCGGGCGACTGGAAGGCGCCGAACGACCCGGTTGCAAGCCAGTTGGAACCGGCGGCGCGACAGGCGCCGTCGCTGGTCGTCAGGTACGACGCCTGGCTGCACTGCGTCTGGTGATCTTCGTAAAAGCTGAACTTGTTCTTCGGCGTGGCCTGCCAGGTGATCCGTCCGGAGTAGATGCCCTGGCTGCTCGCGTTTCGATCCGTGATGGCCGGATTCGCGACGTACGTCCACGCGTTCGGGTCGCCGGCGTTGGCGTTCGCGTACGAACCCGGGATGTCCTGCGCCTGACCGAAATAGCGAATGCTGCCGTAGAACCAGAGCGTGTCCTTCTTGATCGGACCGCCGATCGCGCCGCTCGTGTCGTAGTTGTTGTGAATCGTCGCGGGATTCTGGATGCCGTAGCTCTGCAGCGTCGCATCGAGGTTGTTGCCCTGCGACCACGATCCGGCGGCGCTGCCGAACAGCTCGCCCTTGAACACGTTGCCGCCCGCCTTCGGGATGACGTTGAGGTAGATCCCGCCCTTTTCGGCCTCGCCGAGGCCACCAGACAGGCTCATCTGAATTTCCTGCGCGTTCGCCGTGTCGAGAATGTAGCCGGACACGCCTCCGCCGTTGAACGCGGCGCCCACGTTCAGCCCGTCGAGCGACATATTTCCTTCGTTGCCGCGCCCGCCGTGCGCGGTGAAGATCCGCATCGTGGGCGTCAGCGTCACGTCGAGATTGCCCCCGGTCACCGAGGGAACGGCCGTGAGGATCGAATCGTAGCTGCGGGTGACAGGAAGCGTCTTGATGACGTCCGTGCTCAGCACCTCCCGCCGCGTCGCGCTCTGCACGTCCACCACCGGCGTCTCGCCGGTAACCGTGATGGTTTCCGAAACCGATCCCACTTTCATGTCGGCGTTGATCGTGATGACTCCCGCGCCGGACACCTCGACCCCTTCGCGCCGGACCGTATTGAAGCCGGTAAGGGTGAACGTGACGGAGTAGATGCCTGGCGGCAGCTCGGTCAGCCGGTACTGGCCGGTGGCGTCGCTGACCGCGGTCCGCGTCTTCTCGATGAGCGCGGGGCTGGATACTTCAACGGTGGTGCCGGGGAGCACGCCGCCGGAGATGTCCTTGACGACGCCCGACAGCGTCGCTTGAGCGAAGGCCGAGGCCGGCAGCGCCAGGGCCGCAAGCGCCAATACAATCCGTCTCACACTGTTCATAGGCTCTCCTCACCAGCCCTCGCGCCGGCTTACAGATCGCACGAACGAGCCTAGAAGAGGTGGATGTGATTTCCCGTTGTGACGGCGTTGTGGGAGCGTAGAAAGATCGACAAAAAGTTCAGGGCTTCAAAAACTTGTACGCGTTGTAAGAATTCAGTATGCGGGTTCGGGCACCGGGCAGCTCTGGTTGCAGATCGGCTGACGGACGAGGCAGTATGACAGGCTGCTCAAGGGCGCAGCCTGAACGTAAAACGTCGAACGTTGAACGTAGAATTCCGTGGTGCTGGCCGGTGATCCTATGCAAAGAAGGCTGATATCTCTTCCGGCAGCAGCGCTGCTGCTTCTGGCTCTTGTGTCGGCCGCGGCGGCCCAGCCGGCCTCGCCCGTTCCCGATTCGAAATCCGCGCTGTACCAGGCGAAGGGCGAACACGATCGGACATACACGTTCCCCGGTACCGGCGAGAGCATCGCGTATCACATCTACGTGCCGGCAAAATGGGACCGCAGCACGCGGCTGCCGCTCGTCGTGGTCACGCACGGGGCCAACCAGCCTGCCACGGCACCATTTCAGCGGCCGATGAACGACCCGACGCTGGCGAAGACGGCCGAGGTTCGCGGTTACCTGGTCGCCGCTGTGACCGGGTACCACGCCAACGCGACCGGCGTGGGCGGATGGAACGTGCCGTATCCCATGATCCAGGTGCCGAACCCCGGACGCGCCGGCGGCGGAGGCCGGCGAGGCGCTGATGCCCCGCCACCGCCCACGGCCGAGGACTTCCAGCGCGCCGAAATGGACGTGCTGTTCGTCGCCGATCTCATGGCGGCGGAATACAACGCCGATCCGAACCGGATCTACCTGATGGGCAACTCGTCCGGCGGAAGCGCCGTCTGGAACATCGGCGCCAGGTATCCGCAGCGCTGGACCGCCATCTCGCCGAGCGCCGCCCCACTCGAAGATGCGAACTTTCCCTATGACAAGCTGAAGCAGGTGCCGGTCCTCGTCGTCCACGGCGACATGGATACGACGATGGTCTTCGACGCCAGCAAGATGATGGTCGATCACGCGGTCGCCAGGGGCGTGCAGGCCGTGTGGCTGCCGGTCGTCGGCGGCAAGCACGTCGACGCGTGGGCACAGCCGGAAATCATCAGCCAGATCTTCGACTTCTTCGACGCGCACAAGACGAAGGCCCGCTGATGCCCGGCGGCGGCGTGATCGGCTGGGACGTCGGCGGCGTCAACACCAAGGTCGCGTCCGTCTCCGGCGGCCGCGTGACGGCGGTGCGCGGCCGTCCCTACGAGCTGCAACGCGATCCCGGCGCACTCGTACCTCTGTTGCGCGCGCTCGCAGCCGAGGTTCATGCGGAACCTGACACGGCGACGCACGCGGTGACGATGACCGCGGAGCTCTCGCAGATGTTCCGTACGAAACGCGAAGGTGTCGCGTTCGTCCTCGATGCGATCGAAGCGGCATTTCCCGCGGCGGTCGTGCGCGTCTTCACCGTGGAGGGGCGATTCCTCACCGAGGACGAGGCCCGGCGCGACCCGCTCGCCGTCGGCGCCGCCAACTGGGCCGCGACCGCGCGCGTGGTGGCCTGGCACCATCCCGACGCGGTGCTGATCGACATCGGCACCACCAGCACCGACATCATTCCGATTGCCGGTGGAACGGTGGTCGCGATCGGACGTACGGACCCGGATCGACTGGCGTCAGGCGAGCTGGTGTACACGGGAGCCGTGCGGACGCCGGCCGAGGCGATCGCGAGCCAGGTGCCCTTTCATGGAGGGTTCGCCGGCGTCTCGGCCGAAGGCTTCGCCCTGGCGGGCGATGTCCACGTCTGGCGCGGGACTCTTTCGCCGGCCGACTACACATCGCCGACACCAGACGGTCGCCCGGCCACGCGCGAGTTTGCCGGGGAACGCCTCGCGCGAGTGGTCTGCGCCGATCGCGAAATGCTGGACGAAGCTGGAATCTCTGCGATCGCCGGCGCGCTGGCCGACGCGCAGATCGAGCTGGTGGCGAGAGCCATCCGCCGCGTGGCCGCCCGCCACCGATCCTTGCGCACGGCCGTAGTCACCGGCCTCGGCGCTTTTCTGGCCAGCGCGGCCGCACGTGCGGCCGAACTGGAGGTGATGCCGCTTTCATCGGAGATCGGCGACGCCGCCGCGCGATGCGCGCCCGCCGCGTCCGTGGCGCTGCTGCTCGAACGCGAGCTGACAGGATCCAGCCGTCAGAAGCCGGCCGCTCCTGCGATACGCGGCATTCGCTCGAACATCAAGACGGTAGTGAAACTCGGCGGCGGGCTTCTGGCTCATGCAGAATGCTTCGAAACGGCATTGAGGAGCATCGAGAGCGCCGCGCGGGCGGAACCCCTGCTGATCGTGCCTGGTGGCGGACCGTTTGCCGACGCCGTACGTCATGCCGACGAGCGGTTCCGGCCGGGAGATTCAGCGGCGCACTGGATGGCGGTGCTCGCCATGGATCAGCACGCGCACCTCATCGCGGCGCGACTGAGCGGCGGCGTGATCGTAGCAAGTGCGGCGGAGGCGGCAGCCGCTATCGACGCGGGATCGATCCCGGTGCTTGCGCCGTACCGCTGGCTGCGCGACGCCGATCCGCTGCCGCACTCCTGGGATGTCACGAGCGACAGTATCGCCGCCTGGGTCGCGGGCGCACTCGGCGCGCGGCGGCTGGTCCTCGTCAAACCGCCCGGCGCGTCCGGCGACGGCGCGGTCGACGCTTACTTCGCGCGCGTGCTGCCTGCACATATCGCGGCCGAGGTAATCTCCGCCGATCGAATCGGCGACCTCGTGCCGCAATTGTGAGCTCGGTGTAGTGCAGGCCTTCAGGCCTGCCAGGGCCCCCGACGCATGGCAAACCTGAAGGTTTGCACGACACGCAAATGGAAATGGCTCTAGCGGCGGGCACTCAGCGCGCGGTACATGCCGGCCACGTTCTGCGGCCGCTGCTGCGCGTAGAATTCCCAGTCCTTGTAGTCCTGCATCAGCACGCTCGCCTGCGCCTGTTCCAGCGTCTGCCCCTGGGCAATGGCTGCTGCCACGGCCTCCTTGAGCGCTTCGCGATAGCGGATGCTCGCGGTGACGTCGGACTTCTTTCCCAGCATCCCGTGGCTGCAGATGAAGTGCTCGAAGTCCATGGCTTCGATCGTTTTCACCACTGCGGTCTCAGCGTCGCCGATCGGGCCGAACGGCAGCCGGTGAACGGTGATCCAATCCGAAGCAAACAGGACATTCGTGCCGTCCACGAACCGGACGATGGTGTTGTCGTCGGCGTGGGCGGTGGGCCTGGAGAGGATCTCGACACGCTTCCCGCCGAGCCTGATCGTAAGCGCGTCGGTGTAGGTCAGATCCGGCCGGCGGACGTTCGCGATGGGTCCGCGCGTCACTTCGGCGCCGGTCAGCGTGCCGTCTTTGTCGGCGTCATACAGATCGAACTGCGCCTTGATATTGCCCTGCGCTTCGGCGGCTTCGATCCGGCCGTTGCCGTTCGTGTCCTGCGCGCGAACATTCTGAGGCAGCGGCGTATCCGCCGGCGGCATGGCGATGTTCTTGATCAGGTTCTCGTGGCCGATGAAACGCGCGGTGTCGGCGTAGACCGCTCCTCCCGACGCGTGATCCCAGTGCGAGTGACTGTAGATGACGAATTTCACCGGAACGTGAAACCGTCTGTCCAGTTCCCCCTTCAGCCACGTGGCCATCTCCGTGCCGATCGGCTCGACCAGGACGATCCCTTCGGGCGTGACCATGAACGCGGACACATAGTCGTCCATGCGCGCGAAGTACACATCGCCGGTGAGCTTGCCGATCTCCTGGCCCTTGTACTGCGTCTGCTGGTAGAGCTCGCGCTGCTGTGCGCGAGCCGTCGTGGACACACTCAGCACGCAGGCTACTGACACGGCGGCGGCAAATCGACGGTTCACGACCGATCCTTTCCAGCCCGCTTATGGCTCTGTTGAAGAAGGCGAACCTTCTCCGCAGAGACCGGGCCTGTGCGCCCGCCGTCGCACGCGGCGCCTCGCACGCCCGCGATGTCGGCGCCGGCATCTCGCACGAACGGCAGATCGACAGACGACAAACGCCCGCCCAGGGCGACGAACAAACCGGTCTCGTGCACGCTGCTCACGAATCCGGCGAGAGCGTTCGGGTCCAGCAGGCTGCGCAAGGCCGGTCCCGTCTTGTCGGCGGTATCGAGCAGCACGCCGGCGGCGCCTGCCTGCGCGGCCTCTGCCACGAGGGCGAACGGCGCGAGCCCGAGCGCACGATCCGCGTCCGCGTATGCGACGGCCACGACGTCACACGTGCGACCTCCGGATCCGGCGGCACGCGCACCTCGAACCGCGGCCTTTGTCAGCGCGCCGACCCGTTCGGCGGTCCCGATACCCGCAAACCCGACTTTGACGTAGCGCGCTCCCGCCAGCCCGAAGGCGCGGGCGGCCTGTTCGACGGCATCTTCGTCCACGGCATTGCCAATCGCCGCCGTGACAGGGCGCGCGCCGCCCACCGATGCGTGAATCTCGCGGAACACGTCGGCCGTCACGGGGGTCAGCGCCCCGATGGCCGGGTCCTTGGCATCAATCAGATCGGCGCCGCCCGCCAGCGCGGCCGACGCCTCCGCCGCATTCGCCACGCTCACCAACAGCCGCACGGGCGCTACTGTATCATTTGGTCATCTGGTCATTTGGTCATTTGTCATTTCTGATCGATTTCCTGATTTCTCAATTGACCAACGATCGACCAGATGACGAAATGAACGCAGATGACCAGATTTACGGAGGCCACGGGAACGCCGCTCGCTGGCCAGCGCGTGCTGGTCACCGGCGCATCGAGCGGCATCGGCCGCGCCATTGCGCTGGCCGCCGCCCGCGCCGGGGCGGATGTCGCGCTGACCTACCGGGTGAATGCGGATGGCGCGCGCGACGTGGAACACGCGATTGCGTCGCTCGGACGCCGCGCCGCCGTGCTTCAATTCGACGCGTTGGACGAGCGCTCGCTGGCGGCGCTCGGTCCGGCGGCCCGCAGCGCGCTCGGACGCATCGATGTCTGGGTGAACAATGCGGGCGCCGACATCCTCACGGGATCGGCGGCAGCGCTCACCACGGCCGGGAAGCTCGACCTTCTGCTTGGCGTCGATCTCCGCGGCACGATGCTCGCATCATGGCAGGCGGCCGAGATTCTCGGCGCCCAGGAGGCCGGCGGCGTCATCATCAACATGAGCTGGGACCACGTGCTCACGGGGATGGCCGGACTCAACCCGCAGATGTTCGCGGCCGTGAAGGGCGGCGTCCTCGCCTTCAGCAAATCGCTGGCACGCTCGGTCGCCCCGCGCGTCCGCGTGAATGTCGTCGCGCCCGGCTGGATCGAAACCTCGTTCGGCGACAGGCCTCGACGAAGGGACCCGGGCAGGAATTGCCGAGTCGACGCCGCTCAAGCGCTGGGGCACGCCAGAGGACATCGCCAACGCGGTCGTCTTTCTCGCCTCCCCAGCGGCGGCGTTTATTACGGGACACACCCTCGTCGTCGGAGGAGGGATGGTAATGTGAGGGTCAAGAAACGTAAAACGTAGAAACGCAGAACGTCGAGCGCAAGACGGAGAACGTAAACGCCATGTCCTGTGGAGCTTATGTCAGAGAAAGAACAGACCTACGACCAGACGAAATTGCGAAACGGCTCGAGGAATTGCCGGGCTGGTACTATGAGAACGAGATGATTCGCCGCAACTATAAGACCGACGGCTGGCCGACGACCCTGATGCTCGTGAACGCCATCGGGTACCTGGCCGAAGCCGCCTATCACCACCCCGATCTCGCGGTGACGTGGGGACGCGTGCAGGTGAAGCTCTCCACCCACAGCGCCGGCGGCATCACGGACAAGGATTTTGCCCTCGCGCGCCAGATCGAGGACCACGCCCTGTGGCGTCCTGCCGCCGGAACGACGCTCACGGGTACACCGAACAAGTGGGTGCGGAGCGGCGATCCCCGGGGATGACCGAGCGGACGGTTCGCGCCAACGCCGCACCGCGCCGGGTGCTGTTCGTGACGGGCCGGCTCGCTGAACCGGCGCTGCGCCGCGTGCTCACCAGCACGGCACTCCCCTTCGCGTACGAGGTGGCGGTGCTCAAGATCACGGTCGCGGCGCTCATGACCACGACGTGGATCGCGCGCAACCTCGACATGCCCGACGGCACCGACCTCGTGATGATCCCCGGCTTGTGCGAAGGCGACCCCCAGGAAATCGTCGAGAAGGTCGGCGTGCGGGTGGAGAAAGGTCCGAAGGACCTTCGTGAGCTGCCGGCTCATTTCGGGCGGCCCGCCGCATCCGACGACTACGGCGCGTGGGACATCGAAATCGTCGCCGAGATCAACAACGCGCCAAAGCTCGCGCGCCAGGACATCCTGAAGGCCGCCGACTACTATCACGAGTCCGGCGCCGACATCATCGACATCGGCTGCACGCCGGGGCTCGCGTTCCCGGCGCTCGGCGACGTGGTTCGCGAATGCGCCGCGGCCGGCCGGCGCGTCAGCGTGGACACCTTCGATGCCCGCGAGATTCTGACGGCCGTCGAGGCCGGCGCTGAACTCGTGCTGAGCGTCAACGGATCGAACATCGATGTCGCGGAAGGTCTCGCCGGCACGGGCGCGCGCGTCGTGGCCGTGCCGGATCTCGGCGGCGGGCTCGAGACGCTGGAGCCGACGCTCGAGACACTGGCGCGGCGCGGCGTCCCCTATCTGATCGATCCGATTCTCGAGCCGATCGGGCACGGGTTTACGGCGTCGATCGAGCGCTACGCGGAAACGCGGCGGCGCCACCCCGAAGCCGAAATGCTCATGGGCATCGGCAACCTCACCGAGTTGACCGCCGCGGATTCGACAGGCGTGCACGCCGTGCTCATCGCCATCTGCCAGGAGCTCGGGATCCGCGCGGTGCTGACCACCGAGGTGATCCCCTGGGCGCGCGGCGCCGTAAAGGAAGTCGACGTGGCGCGGCGCCTCATGCACTACGCCGTCACGCAGCGGACCATTCCGAAAGGGGTGGACGATCGCCTCGTGACGATCAAGGACCCGGCCGTGCTGGCCTACTCCGAAGACGAGCTTCACGCACTGCAGGACAGCATCACCGACCCGAACTTCCGCATATTTGCCGATTCCAGCGGGATCACGGTCCTCAACAACGAGCGTTACGTCCACACCGCGGATGTCGCGCACCTCGGCAGTCTCTTTGCCAGACTCGGCGTGGACGAGGCCACGCACGCGTTCTATCTCGGCACCGAACTGGCGAAGGCCGGGCTGGCCGTCACGCTCGGAAAGACCTACCGCCAGGACGGACCCCTCTCGTGGGGTTACCTGACGCCGGCCGACGATCAGCAGCCGAAACGCACGCGGCTCACGGGCCGCGCGAAGCGGGCGCGCCACCCGCGCCCGGGCGCTCGCGAGGATTGAGCGACGTTCGTGCGTGAGGATCGCGTCGTCCCACTGGTCGAGGAGCTCGTTCCCCCGCCGGACCCCGTGGAGTGCTGCGAGCGCCTCAGTGCCCTGCCTTACCGCGTGTTCCTCGACAGCGCGGCACGAGGCCCGCGTCTCGGGCGCTACTCGTTTCTCACCGCCGATCCCGTCGCGATCGTCCGCAGCAAAGGCGCGCACACTGAATGCGAGGGCGGCCATCCCGTCACCGGTGACGCCCTCGATACGCTGCGGGCGCTGCTTGCGCCGTTCGCCGCCGATCCGCTGGCAGGACTTCCGCCGTTTCAGGGAGGCGCGGCGGGCTACCTGGCGTACGACTGGGGACGCGTGCTCGAGCGCCTGCCGGCACCCCGATACGAAGACCTCGACGTGCCGGACGTCGTCCTTGGCGTCTACGACTGGGTGCTGGCCTGGGACCACGAGGCCTCCAAGGCCTGGCTGATCTCGACGGGCCTCCTCGAACGATCGCCGCTCGCTCGCGGCCGCCGGGCGGCAGAGCGCGCCGCCGCCGTTCTCGAACTGTTGAAGGCGGACGCACCGGCAGCATCAGCTTCGGAGCCTGCTACGCGATCACGACCGGTCCGGACGGGCGCGCGCCCGGCGCCGACATTTCCGGTCGGAGCCGATGCGTCGGATCCTCGGCTGGAGCTTCGCTCGACGTTTACATACGAGGGGTATCTCGACGCCGTCGCCCGCGTCCGCGAGTACATCTTCGCCGGCGACATCTTTCAGGCCAACCTCTCGCAGCGATTCGATGCGCCGCTCCTCGAGCCGCCGTGGTCCCTCTACCGCCGTCTGCGCACGCGGAACGCCGCCCCGTTCGCCGCATATCTCGATTTCCCCGAGGCGCTCGTGCTCAGCGCCTCGCCCGAACGCTTCCTGTCGGTCACCGTCAGCGGGCAGGTCGAAACGCGGCCCATCAAGGGCACGCGGCCGCGCGGCCTCGGCCCGGAGCACGACGCCGCACTCGGCATGGCGCTGACCGCCAGCGCCAAGGACCGGGCCGAGAATCTCATGATCGTGGATCTGCTCCGCAACGACCTGTCACGCGTCTGTTCGTCGGGCAGCGTGCGCGTGCCGGAGCTCTTTGCCCTCGAGCACTACGCCACCGTTCACCATCTCGTCTCCACGGTGGTCGGCGACCTCGCGCCTGGCGAGGACGCGCTCAGCCTGCTGCGGGCGGCCTTTCCAGGCGGGTCGATCACGGGCGCCCCGAAAGTGCGGGCCATGGAAATCATCGCGGAGCTGGAGCCGTCCGAACGCGGCGTCTATTGCGGCGCCATCGGCTACTGGAGCCTCACCGGGGCGCTCGACTGCAGCATTGCGATCCGTACTGCCGTCGCCGCCGCCGGTCGGGTATATTTCAATGCAGGAGGCGGGATCGTGGCCGATTCGGAGCCCGAACAGGAGTACCGCGAGACGCTCGACAAGGCCCGCGGCATGATCGACGCCCTGCGAATGCCCGGATGATCCTCGTCATCGACAACTACGATTCCTTCGTCTACAACCTCGCCCGGTACGTCCGCGAACTGGGCGGCGAGGCGGTCGTCCGCCGCAACGACGGGATCACAGCGGACGAGGTCGAGGCGCTGGCGCCGACGCACATCATCCTGTCGCCCGGTCCGTGCTCGCCCGCCGAGGCCGGCATCTCGGTCGGCCTGGTCTCGCGGTTCGGCCCGTCGATTCCGATTCTCGGTGTCTGCCTCGGGCACCAGTGCATCGGCGCGGCATACGGGGCCGGCATCATGCGCGCGGGGCGGCCCGTTCACGGCAGGACCTCACCGATCGTGCACGACGGCACCGGCATCTTCTCGGGCTTGCCATCGCCTTTTCGCGCCGCGCGCTACCACTCCCTCGTCATCGCGCGCGAGTCCCTGCCAGCCTCGCTGCGCATCATCGCCTCGTCCGGCGACGATGGCGAGATCATGGCCGTCGCACACGACACGCACCCTGTCGTCGGCGTGCAGTTCCACCCGGAGTCGGCGGCCAGCCAGTACGGCTACGCGATGCTCGACTGGTTCCTGCAAAGCGACCGGGGGCTTCGCGCCGGCCTGCCCACGGGCGCCGACGGCGTCGACGGAACGGAGAGCGCCCTTCGCGCGGCCGAAGCGTCAGCGGCGCCCGTGCTGCCGTGGGGACCACCGGACGATTCGTTCGTCCCGCCGCCGGTCGAATTGGTGCGCTGACGTGATTCTGGAGACCATCGTCACCACCATGGCCGAAGACGGCGCCGTCAACTGCGCGCCGATGGGCGTCGAGTGGGGCGAGGACGCCATCGTTCTCAAGCCATTTCTCGAGACGGCCACGTACCGCAACGTGCTGGCCACTCGCGCGGCCGTCGTCAACCTGGTGGACGATGTCCGCGTGTTCGCGCGGGCGGTCATCGAGAATCCCCCCTATCCGACCCTGCCTGCCGCGGTCGTGCGGGGAGCGGTGCTCGCGGACTGCTGTTCGTGGCGGGAAGTCGAAATACGATCGATCGACAGCACGCCGCCGCGTTCGAGACTGGAAGGGTCCGTCGTGCATCACGGCGTTCGCCGTGAGTTCATCGGCTTCAATCGGGCGCGGAACGCCGTCCTCGAAGCGGCGATCTATGCGACCCGTCTCCATCTGCTTCCGCGTGACTTCGTCGAGAGCGAATTGCAGCGCCTGCAGGTGATCGTGGACAAGACGGCGGGCGCGCAGGAATTCGAAGCCATGGCGCTGCTGACCGAGCACGTGCGGACCAGGCCTGACGGAGCATGAAGCCGGATTCAGCCGATACCACCGTCTTCGTCGAGACTGCGGCGCGTCTCCATTTCGGGCTGCTCGATCTCGGCGGCGCGCTCGGCCGCAGGTTTGGAGGAATCGGCACGGCGGCGCCCGGCCCGACGCTGCTCGTCTCCGCGCGCGGCGCCGAGACAATTGAGATCGTGGGGGACGACACCGGGCGCGCTGAAGAGTTCGCGCGCCGGTTCCTGGCGAGCAGCGCCGCCGATGGACGGAACACTGTTCACGGCGCGCGCATCTCCGTTCATCGGAGCCTTGAGGCGCACGCAGGCCTGGGCTCCGGCACGCAGCTCGCCCTTGCCGTGGGGCAAGCGCTTGCCGAGTTGCGGGGCCTGACCATCAGCGCGTCCGAGCTTGCGCGGGCTGTCGGCCGTGCGCGCAGGTCGGCGATCGGCACGTGGACGTTTGCCGGCGGCGGGCTGGTGGTCGAAGGCGGCCATCGCTCGAGCGGCGACTGCGTGGCGCCCCTTCTTGCGCGGTTGCCGTTTCCACCGGCCTGGCGCTGCGTGGTCGCCGTGCCCGATTCCGCGGCGGGAATGAACGGCGGCGCCGAAGAGGCCGCGTTCGCGACGCTTCCACCGCCGCCCGCGTCCGACGCCGAACGCGTCGCCCATCTCGTCCTGATGGCGCTCCTTCCAGCATTGGCCGAGGCCGACCTTGGAACGTTCGGCTCCGCGCTGACGGCCATTCAGGCGATCAACGGACGGTGGTTCGCCTCCGTCCAGGGCGGCACGTTTGCGCCAGGGCCCAGCGAGGAACTCGTGCGCCGCATGACCGAGTGGGGCGCCGCCGGCGTCGGCCAGAGCTCCTGGGGCCCGACGGTGTACGGCATCGTCGACGGCAGGGACGCGTCGGTGCGGCTCGCCGACCGTGTTCGTGGGATGCTCACGACGGCCGGCGTAACCGGGCACGTCTACGAAGGACCGTTTCGCACGGACGGCGCTCGCGTGTGGCGCGAACCCGCCGCCGGCGATTGAGGAGTTGAGATGCCAGAGCTGGGGGAAATGATGTCCGAAGCCGTCGAGCGGGCCGGTGAATCCCGCCTGAACTCCACCATCGCCCTGCTCGTCGCGCTGGCTGCGACGTTCGTGGCGCTCGCCGGCGTGAAGGATCGCAATTTGACGCTCGGCATGATGAAAGCGCAGACGAAGGCCGTCGACACGTGGAACTACTATCAGGCGAAGAGCATGAAGCAGAATCTTGCCGAGGCGACGCTGGACGAGTTGCACGCGGTCTCGCCGGCCGCGAGTGCCGCCGGCGACACACAGGCGGATAAGCGCTTCGAAGACTACCGCGGGAAGATTGCCCGTTACGAGCGCGAGAAGGAAGACGTCAAGAAAGAAGCTGAGGGTTACGAACATCAGTACGAGGCGCTCAACGTCCGTCACGATCAGTTCGACCTTTCGGACGGGGCGATGTCCGTGGCCATCGCGTTGCTGGGCGTCACGGCGCTGACCCGGAAGCGCTGGCTTCTGGGGGTCGCCGCCGTGTTTCTGGCCGTCGGCGTCCTGTTCGGTGTGGCCGGATTCCTCAATTGGAACCTTCACGCGGATGCATTGACATCCTGGCTGGCATAGAACAGCCGAGTCTGCTACATTCTTCCGACATTCCCCTCGGTGTTTCGCAATTCTCGTCGGAGGACTGAATGAAGAAAGGCCTGTTCCTCACAGTCTGCCTGGGGCTCGCCCTCGCGACGGCCACGGCCCCGCAGGCTCAGAGCGCCAATGCGACAGCCCGTAAAAAGCGCGTGGCCGTGTTCGACTTCGACTACGCGACCGTTCACGCCTACTCACGCGCCATCTTTGGCAGTGACATCGACGTCGGCAGGGGCGTCAGCGATCTGCTCGTGACGATGCTCGTCAAGGACGGCACGTACTCGGTCATCGAGCGGAAGAACCTCGACAAGATTCTGGGAGAGCAGAACTTCTCCAACAGCGACCGCGCGAACCCCGCGTCGGCGGCCAAAATCGGCAAGCTGCTCGGCGTGGACGCCATCATCGTCGGCAGCATCACGCAGTTTGGAAACGACACCAAGAATACCGGCGTGGGCGGCGTCGGCGCCGGCCTCGGCAAAGTCGGGCTCGGCGGGTTCAGCCGCAAAGAGAGCAAGGCGATCGTCGCGATCGACGCCAGGATCGTGGACATCGACACCGCCGAAATCCTCGCCGTGGCCGAAGGCAAGGGCGAATCGAAGCGCACGAGCACGTCGATGACGGGCGGCGGCGGCGGATGGGGCGGTTTCGGCGCGGGCGGCGTGAACTTCGGCTGCGAGCGACTTCCAGAACACCATCATCGGCGAGGCCACGAAAGCCGCCACCGAGCAGCTGAGCACGAACGTCATCGCGGGCAACACGAAGCTGACCACCCGCACGGTCGTCGTGGAGGGCCTGGTGGCGGCGGCCGATGGCGGCCAGATCGTCATCAACGTCGGCGGCAAGGCCGGATTGAAGATCGGCGATCAGATGAACGTCGAGCGCGTGTCGCGCGAGATCAAGGATCCGGCGACCGGCAAGGTCATTCGCCGCATGACTGCCCCGGTGGGCGTGATCCGGATCACCGACGTCGACGACGGGTCGGCCGTCGGGGCCGTCGTGTCGGGGACGGGATTCAAGGTGGGCGACGCCGTCAAGACGCATCACGCAGTAAACACCCGCAGGCACGATGGGCAATCCTGGAGGCGGCGTCATGCGTTCCGTCGGATTGCTGGTGGCGCTCGCGTTGACGTCCCTGCCTGTCGCGTGGGGAACAACGCGGGCCGCCACGGCCCAGGCCGGGCAGCAACAACACGCTGCTGGCCGGCACGATCGATATCCACGTTCACACGGATCCCGACAACACGCCGCGCTCCGTCGACGCGATTGACGCCGCGAAACTCGCCCGCATGCAGCGGCATGCGCGGCATCGTCCTCAAGAACCACTACGACCCGACCGGCGGCCTGGCCACCATCGTCCGGAAGGAAGTGCCGGGCATCGAGGTGTTCGGGGGCATCGACCTGAACCTGACCGTCGGGGGCATGAACCCCGCGGCCGTGGAGCACATGACGCAGGTCTCCGGCGGCTGGGGGCGCATCGTGTGGATGTCCACGTTCGACGCCGAGAATCAGGTGCGTTACTCGAAAGAGAACCGCCCGTTCGTCCGCACCTCGCGCAATGGCGAGCTGCTTCCGGAGGTCAAGCAGGTCATCGGCGTGATTGCGGCGCACAATCTCGTGCTCGCGACGGGACATGTGTCACCCGAGGAAGTACTCCTGCTGCTGCGTGAGGGACGCCGCCAGGGCGTTCAGCACATGGCCGTCACCCACGCGATGAACGCGCCGGTGCTGATGGACGTGCCGAAGATGCAGGAAGCGGCGAAGCTGGGAGCGCTCATCGAATTCGTCGCCGGATCGCTGACCACGCCGGACGCCGCGGCGCGTCTCGATCGATACGCGGCGGCCATCCGCGCCATTGGACCGGAGTTCTGCATCCTCTCGTCCGACCTTGGCCAGAAGGCCAATGCTCTGCCGCCCGACGGCTTCGCCGCGTTCCTCTCGGCAATGCTGGCCAGAGGGCTCAGCGGACAGGAAGTCGATCGCATGTCGAAGCAGAACCCGGCGCGGCTTCTCGGGCTTCAGTAGGCTCGTTGCTCGTGGCTCGTGGCTCGTGGCTCGTGGTTCGTTTTCCGTTCTACGTTTTCCCTCTCGCCTCTCCAATAGCGTGCGCGAGTTCGTCGGCGGCAATTCGGTGTCCCTCAGCAGTCCAGTGGCCGTCATATCGAAAGTGAAGGCTGAGTGGACTCCCACTCCGTTCGAATCGCGCGCGAACGTCCACGACCTGCAATCCGGCCTGATGCAGCAGATCGACGAACAACTCGTGCGTTCGCGCGGCCAGGCGGCGATGCTCGACGGTGCCGGCCCACAACGCGCGCGACGGCACGATCAGCACGATCGCGTGGCGGCCCGCGACGAGATCGCGCAGGCGCGCCGCCGAGGACTTCACCTCGTCGTCGGCGGCATCGGACCCGGCAATCGCGGCCAGGCTCGGAACCAGGAACCCCGTTCGCGCCGCGGCGCGCTCGAGCCGCGGTGAAAGGTGTATGGCCGTCGCGATCATGCCGTACACCGCGGAGTGATCGGTCAGGAAGGTCTTGACCTCGGACACGAACCCGGCGGACGGCGGCCCGGGTTCGCCGGGACTGTAGTCGCGCAGGTCGTTCTCCATGCAGACGCTGACAATGAGCGTGCCGACGCGGGCGCCGTGCGACTCGGCGTAGCGCAGCAGATGGCCATACCCGTCGAGGTCCGCTGACCCCTCGCCGATGTTGAAGACCGGGCGGCCCAGCGTGGCCTGAAGCACGTCCGAGAATCGCTGCGACTCCTCCACGCCCCATCCGAACGCGAACGAGTCCCCGAGGACAAAAATGGAGTCTCCGGTGGAGGTGTCGATCGCTTTCGCGTCGCGAAAGCCAAGCGCGTTGAATCTGACGAGGACGTCGTAGTCGCCGGTGTTCCTGATCTGCCGCCGAACGGTATTCGGCGGGCCGATGGGCGTGCCGTCGGCCAGTAGCGTGAAGGCGACGCGACCGGTCGGGTTGTAGGCGGGCGCGACGACGCGTGCGATGCCTTCGGCTGCCGCGATCGCCAGGATCGCCGCGAGAAACGCGACGGCGATCTTCACCGCGTGGTCATGAGGCTACTTCAGCTCGGTGATGATGGCGCGCGACTCGCCCTCGACGAGCGTCTCAGTGTGCACGCGGTCGCGGGCGTTGAAGGTCGTCTTGCCGACGGTCAGCGGGTTGACGACGGATTTGCCGTCCGGCGTCGTGGACTTCAGCGCGCCGTTCTTCAGGTAGACGACGAGCGCGTCCTTGTCGTGAAAGTGCACCGGCGTCGGCTGCCCGGTTGTCCACGTGTAGTCCCAGATGATGACGCGCTCGTTTTCGAGGATTTTTCTGGAGCCCGGCCTCGGGAAGGCGTTCGGGTAGCCCGACTTGTTTTCCATCGTCGCCGGCGGAGAGTCCTTGAGGCTGACGACGATCGACCGTGCCGTCGCATTTTCCGAGGCCGCCGCCCGGCGCACCGAGCCCCTGGGCCAGTAGACAACCTGGCCTTCATTTGGTGCCACGGACACCCAGATCGCGTTCGTCGTCGTCCGCTCCATGACCTCGGGCACGCCCCGCGACCAGCTGAGGTCCCATACCGTGACGCGCGCGTTGTCCATGATGGGATGCGAGCCGTCGAGCGTCAGGACATCGGGCGCGCTCGGCTGCGTGCGCTGCTGGCCGGGCGCCAGGAGAAACATCATCAGGCTGAGCAGAAAGGCCATGCGGGTGATTGTAACGCCTGATCGCGGCCAGCCCGTCAGCGATCGAGGACGTTCTGGACGAGGTCGCCGAGCTGCCGTGCGGTGAATTCGTTGCCATCGAGGTTGCCGACGAGGATGCCCCGCCGATCGATGACGGCCGTGTGGAACGAATGAATCAGCGAGTCTTCACTCTGCCAGAACTGGACTCCGAACAGGCCCGCCACCCGTTTCACTTCCGCCAGCGGACCGGTGAGAAAATGCCACGCCTTCGCGTCCGTGGTCCACGTCCTCGCGTACTCGGCGAGCGCATCGCCGCGATCCAGGTCCGGATCGATGGCAATGGTCAGCAACACGAGATCTTTTCCCAGGCGTCGCCTTGAAGCGCCTCTGCAGCTCAGACAGGTTGCCCGCGAGACGAAAACAGTACGCCGGGTTCGGGCAGCGCACGTACGTGAACGTCAGGACGGTGGCCGCGCCGGTGAGTGACGAAAACGCCACACGCTGTCCCCGTTGATCGGTGAACGTGAAATCGGGTACCGGCTGGCCCGGCTCGAGAAGCTTCGGCGCCTCGCCGGCCGCCAGTCGACTCAGCAGGTCCAGCTGCCGGGACTCGGACGGTTTCGGGTCGAGGCTTTGATATCTGCGGACACGCAGACGTTCGATGGTCGACTGGCGGCCATCGGTTGACGCGGTGAATTCGATGGCCGCGCCAGGCCGGACGTTCGTCAACAGCGTGGCGTCCTTCACTTGAAACGTCATGACCATCGCCGGCATGAAGCCGGGCACGCTGTCGGTGGATACCGAGAGGCTCTGCTTTCCTGCGTCAACGCTGATGACCACACCCGTCATGTCATGGCGTTGGGGCATAGCCTGCGCCGTCCCTGCGCCTCCGAGCCTGGTCGGTGTGCGAGGCAACTGCGTGTAGTCGCTGTCGGACTCCTTGATCTGGATGAACTGGTTCTTCGCGATGTTGGCGAAACGCTGACGCGTGTTCGACGCCGGCCACCAGACCGTCACGGTGTCGACACGGGAGGCCGGGCCCAGCCCGACGTGCAGCTCCATCGGGTTGGCGCCGAACGAGCCCCCGCTCGAGATCGTGCGGTGAATCTCCCGGCCGTCCACCGTCAGCGTCACGCGCGCGCCGATGGCCGCGCGATTGCTCCTGACGCCGACGAGCCGCAGGTTCAACCAGCCATTGGCGTTGCCCGGATTCTCGAACAGCCGCAGCGGGTGACGATCGGCCGGCACGGCGCCGCCCACTTCCGCGACGATGTCCTCGTCGCCGTCGCGGTCGAGATCGGCGAAGGCAATGCCGTGCCCCTTGTGAAGCTCGCCCGTGCCCGAGGCGGCCGTGGCGCTGACGAACGACTTCCCCGCGAGATTCAACAGCAGTTCGTGCGGCATCACCGAGGTGAACGACGGGCTGCCCATGCCGAGATACATGTCGAGGTAGCCGTCGTTGTTCACGTCGCCGAAATTCGCGGCCATCGGCATCCAGACCTTGTCGAGGCCGACTTCGGCCGACACGTCGCGGAAGCGACCGTTGCGGAGATTCTTGTAGAGCTTCAGCGTTTCGGCGTTGTGCGGCCGGCCGAGGTACGTGCGCACCGATTCGTCCGTGCTGATGTAGTAGCTGGTGACGAAGAGATCGTCCCACCCGTCGTTGTCGTAGTCGAAGAACCACGCGGCGAAGCTCCGCCACGGCGCCTGCACGCCGGCGTCCTTTCCCACTTCGGTGAAAGTGCCGTCCCGGTTGTTGTGAAACAGCAGGTTGTTGCCTTCGTAGTTGGTCAGGTAGAAATCGACGTAGCCGTCGTTGTCGTAGTCGCCGGCCACGATGGCCTTGACGAACGCCGTGACGTCGATCTTCGCCTTCTGCGTCACGTCCTCGAACGTGCCCTTCCCCGTATTCCGGAAGAGCCGGCTCGGGCCGTCCTCGCTCCCCAGGAACAGATCGAGGTTGCCGTCGTTGTCGACGTCGGCCCACGCGGCCGTCTGCGTGCGCACCGCTAGCGGCAGCCCGGCCTCGCGCGTCACGTCGGTGAACGTCCCATCGCAGTTGTTTCGGAGGAGCGACGGACGAAGCGGGAATTCCCATCCGCCGCGCAACACGAGCAGGTCCATGCACCCGTCGTTGTTGTAGTCCGCCTGCAGCAGATTGAGGCCGCCCAGCTGGTTCGACAGGCCCGCTTCTTTGGTTTTCTCGACGAACCGGCCGTCGCCGGAGTTGTGGAAGAAGTGCAGCGGCTCGCAGACGTCCATGCTCGACGTCACGATGTCGAGGTGGCCGTCGTTGTCGAAGTCGTCCACGACGGCGCCGCCGGCAAGCGACGCGACGTTCAGCCCGGACTGGGGCGCGACGTCCTTGAACCGGCCAATCGCCGCGGCGCTGGCAGGGCTCGCGAAGGCGGAGGGCGGGATGAGGTGCGCTGCGGGCACGCCCGACGGGTAGCTGCCGAGCGCGAGGTGCGCCAGGTTGAGCAGCCACTTCACTTCCAGATCGTCCGGCTTTCGCGCAAGGTACCGCTCGAAATAGTCGACGGCTTTGCGCGCGGCCGCTCGGTCGGGGAGAGCTTTTCCCGCTCCGGGAGCCGGAGGAAACAGACAGAAGTCGCCCGGCGTGCGATACACGCCGTTATCGAGCTCGGCCTTGTGGAGATTGGCCACGCCGAGCGTCTCCTCGAGCCGCGGCAGCGCGTCCGGGATCCCGTCGGCGAACCGGCGCGCGTTTTCCCAACGCTCGATGGCTGGATCCATCTCGCCCAGGTACGCGTGGAGCTGCGCCCAGGCGTACTGGGTGTCCATCGCGTCGATCCATTGATCGCGCGGAAGAGCTGACGGCTCGACAGCTCCGCTCCGCTCCCCGGGCGCCGCCTTCAGCCGCTCGATGACGGTCGGCAGCGACTGGCGCCGCACGTCGCAGACGCCCTGGAGATCTTCGCCCCAGTCCGGCCGCCGCTGCATGACCTGGAAGATCGTGTCGGCTTCGGCCAGGCCGCTGATGCTGAGGCCCGCGTAGACGACGCTGGAGGCGCTGGCAGAGAGCATCTGCAGCGGGCTGGCATTGGACCGGCCGGCGGACTCGGATGCGGGCACGACTTTCAGGATGGCGTACCCCGTCGGAATGCGGACGATCCCGGTCAGCCCGCCCTCGCGCACACCCACCAACGCGTCGCGCAGTTCCGGACGCAGCGTCGCCGGATCGACCGTGCCAAGGAAGCCGCCGTCTCGACCTGTGGGCTCGATGGACTGTTCGACCGCGAGCGTCGCGAAGTCCGCGCCCTGCCTCAACTGCTCGGCGATTCGCGCCGCCTCGTCAGGCGCGGCGACGACGATCATGCGGAGCGTGAGTGCGGCGGCTGGTGGATTCTGCGACGCGCGCGTGCGTCCGCCGGCGGCCACCGCGCGCCAGGACCAGGCCGGCGCCCACCGCTGCACGCCACGGAACACTCATGAAGGCGCCTCCGATCTTCCGCTGGCTGCCGCCGTGCGTCAACCATCGTGTAGACTGACTGGCGTCCTGAAACCTGTGAGCAAGGAGACCTCATGAAGCGTTCATTCGTGTCCACTGCACTCGCCATCCTCGCGCTGGTGGCCCTCGCGCCGTCCGCGGCGCGTGCGCAAATCCTCGTGGCCAACGAGGGCCCGGTGGTCTACGGCCACCACCACCTGAACACGACGAACATGGAGGCGCAGAAGAAGTTCTACGTCGACACGCTTGGCGGCAAGCTCGTCAAGTTCGGCCAGAACCAGCAGGAGATCATCGAGTTCCCGAACGTGCTGATGTTCTTCCGGCCGATGCAGGCGCCGACGGGCGGGACCATCGGCACGACCGTCAACCACATCGGCTTCTCGGCGCCTGACCTTCGCCCGCTCGTCGCGAAGATCAAGGCCAACGGTTTCAAGATGATCACGACGGAGTCGGTGGCCGCCAACGTGAAAGTGACCGACGACATCGCCGCCGCGAGCCCCACCACGAACATCGCGTACGCGCTCGGACCGGAAGACACGAAGGTCGAGTTCGTCGAGGTGAAGACGCAGACGGCGCCGATCCAGCTGCATCACGTGCACTTCTTCGGCCAGCAGAACGCCGAGATGCAGGCGTGGTACGCCAAGACGTTCGGCGCGAAACCCCGGCCGGCGAATCCCGCCCAGGCGTTCGTGGTGGACGATTTGCCGGGCGTCGCGCTCAACTTCTCGCCCTCGCCCACGCCAACGGTCGGCACGACCGGCCGTGCGCTCGATCACATCGGGTTCGAAGTGAAGAATCTCGAAGCGTTCACCAAGAAGCTCGAAGCCGACGGCATCAAGCTGGACCGTCCGTATACCAAAGTGGCGGCGCTCGGCATCGCCATCGCCTTCATCAAGGATCCCTGGGGCACCAACATCGAGATGACCGAAGGGCTGGATGCGATCAAGTAGAGGTTGGAGGTTGGAGGTTGGAGGTTAGGGTAAGGGCGTAACGATGCGACTGACGCTGGATTACGGGACGGACGGGCTCGAGGTCGATCTGCCCGACGAGCGGGTGACGGTCATCGAGCCGGTCTTCCGGAACGCGGTGCCGGACGCACACGAGGCGTTGGTGCAGGCACTGCGGGCGCCGATTGGTCGGCCTCCACTGCGCGACCTCGTCAAGCCGGGCCAGCGCGTGGCGATCTCGGTGTGCGACATCACGCGCGCCCAGCCGCGGGCCGAGACGATCCGCGCGCTCGTCCAGGAAATGCCCGGGATCCGCCCGGAAGACGTCACGATCCTCATCGCGACGGGCACGCACCGGGCCAACACTCCCGCCGAACTCGAACGGATGCTCGGCGCCGATATCCTCCGGCAGTTCGCGGTCGTCAATCACAACAGCCGCGACGATGCCACGCTGACACACGTGGGCGAGACGAAGACCGGCGTGCCGGTGTACCTGAATACGCGCTGGCTGGCCGCCGACGTGCGCATCACCGCCGGGTTCGTCGAGCCGCACTTCTTCGCGGGCTTCAGCGGCGGACCGAAGATGGTCGCGCCCGGGCTGGCGGGCCTGAAGACGGTGATGGTCCTGCACGATGCCCAGCGCATCGGGAGTCCGAACGCCACCTGGGGTGTCATCGAAGGCAACCCCATCCAGGACGACGTCCGCGAAATCGCGCGAATGACAGGCGTGACTTTCTCGGTTGATGTCACGCTGAATCGCGATCAGCAGATCACGGCCGTCTTCGCCGGCGAGCTGTTCGCCGAACACGCCCAGGCGTGCGCGGCCGCCAAGGGCAGCGTCATGCGTGCCGTCGACACGCCCTTCGACGTCGTCCTCACCACCAACTCCGGATATCCGCTGGATCAGAATCTCTATCAGGCCGTGAAGGGCATGTCGGCGGCCGCCAAGGTGGTCAAGCCCGCCGGCACGATCATCTGCGCGGCCGAGTGCCGCGACGGCCTGCCGAATCACGGTTCATACGGCGAGGTGCTCGCCTCGCGGCCTTCGCCGAAGGCGCTCCTCGAAATGATTCACGCACCCGGTTACGGAGTGCCCGATGCCTGGCAGGTGCAGATCCAGGCGCAAATTCAGATGAAGGCCAGGGTGCTGATGAAGAACGGCTTCATGCCGCCCGCGGCTATTCGCGCCGCCCACCTGGAGCCCATCGACGACGTGGCCGCCAGCGCGCGTCAGGCGCTGGCCGCAGCAGGCGCTGAAGCCACGCTGTGCGTTCTACCCCAAGGGACCTCAGACAATCCCATACCTGCGTTAATTCGACGGCCTGCTTATCACGAAGTCACGAAGGCCACGAAGGTCTTATTTGTACGAAGAGTCGCTTCGTGTTCTTCGTGTCTTCGTGATGAGAAGCAGATAAAGCGTAGCGAACACAAAGGCTAAACGCAGAGATCGCGGAGATCGCGGAGTCTCTTTGTTGGCCCCGAAAGAAACTCTGCGATCTCGGCGATCTCTGCGTTTTGATCTTCTCTCTTTACGGTGCGGGCTCGATGCGCAGCAGCGCGCCCTGATCCTCGTCCGTCAACACATACAGAAAACCGTCCGGCCCCTGACGCACGTCGCGGATGCGCTGCCGCATGTCCATGAGCATCTGCTCGCGCCGGATTTCCTCCCACTTCTCGTTGAAGACGATGCGCTCGATGTGGCCGGTCCGATCGATCTCGCCCTGGCGCATGGCGCCGACGAAGACGTTGTTCTTCCAGTTCGGGAATTTGTCGCCTGTGTAGAAGGTCATGCCCGACGTCGCAATCGACGGCACCCAGAAGACGATCGGCAGTTCCATCCCTTCTTTCCAGGGAATCTCCGATTGATTCGGCCCGGCGTACTGGCGTCCGTAGCTGACGATGGGCCAGCCGTAGTTGCGGCCCGGCTTGATGACGTTGATCTCGTCGCCGCCGTTCGGCCCCTGCTCGCTCGCCCACAAGTCGCCGTTGACCGGGTTGAAGGCAAGCCCCTGCTGGTTGCGCTGGCCGAGCGTGTAGATTTCGGGGCGATAACCGGCGCGCCCCACGAACGGATTGTCCTTCGGCACCGTGCCATCGTCGTTCACGCGGATGACTTTGCCAAAATGATCGCTCGTATTCTGGCCGCCATCGGGACGATCGCGGTCGCCGCAGGTGATGAACAGCGTGCCGTCCGCCGCGAACGCGATGCGCGACCCGAATCGGCCGTCGCCGAGATCGTTCCCTTTCATCCACGACTCGGCCACGAAGATGTCCTGGACGTTCGTGAGCGCCATGCCGTCCAGCCGTGCACGGGCGACGGCAGTCGTCGCGCCCTTCTCGCCGTCCTTCACGTACGAAAAGTAGATCAGCTTGTTGGCGGCGAATTTCGGATGGAGCGCGACGTCGAGCAGGCCGGCCAGCCCGCGCACGTGCATCGGCGGCAGGCCCGAGATCGGCGTGGGGTCGAGCGTGCCGTTCCGGATGATGCGCAGCCGTCCGGGCCGCTCGGTGACCAGCATTTCCCCGGTGGGCAGCCACGTCATCCCCCAGGGGTGCGACAGGTCGCGCGCGACGATCGTGACGCGAATCTTGTGCTGTTCAGCCGTGTCGAACACGACGGGACCGCCCGGCAACGGCACCTCGGCGACACCAACCGAGACGCGGGCACCACGCCCCCGCTGCTGCGCGGAGCCGGCGGCGGTGAACACGATCAGCAGAAGGATGGCGGTAAGGGTGCGGCGCATGGGATTCTCCCTTGTCCGCCGGGGACCTGGCGGAGATCGATTGCTGCTGGCGGCAAGTATAATCACAACCCGTAAAGGAGACTGCATGCGCCGAACGATGCTCCCCCCGGGCCTGGCCCTTGCTGCCGCTGTGGCGGCGTGGACGGTCGCGGGGTCGGCCGCCGACAAGAACCACGAGTGGCCGGCGTATTCCGGCGACAAAGGGAGCACGAAGTACTCCTCGCTCGACCAGATCAATCGGAACACGATCAAGAGCCTGAAGATTGAGTGGACCCAGTCGAGCGTGCCCGCCGAGTTGAAGGCGCTCTTCCCGGACGCGCAGGGATCCGCGAACTGGCAGAACACGCCAATCATGGCCGGCGGACTGCTCTACATGAGCAGCGCGGTCGGGACGGTCGTCGCGCTGGATCCGGCCACCGGCAAAGTCGTCTGGTTCGACGTGCCGTCACATGAAGAAGGCAAGCCGCCGGCGCGGGCCGGCTCGACGCGCGGCGTCGCCTACTGGGCGAATGGTAGCGACTCGCGAATCTTCGCGATGAACGGTCCGAACCTCATCGCGCTCAACGCGAAAACGGGCAAGCGCTACCCGGCGTGGGGCGAGGGCGGCCAGATCGATTTGACGAAGGTCGGCTACGACCGAGGCGGCGTCACCGGCTACCGCAACAGCAGCGGGCCCATCGTCGTCCGCGACGTCGTCGTGGTCGGCGGCGTGCCGGCGCCGGCGACGGATTATCTCAACGAGCGTGTGAAGGCGACGAAAGAGGCGCCTCCGGACGATATCCGCGGCTTCGACGCGAAAACCGGCAAGCATCTCTGGACCTTCCACGTCGTCCCGCGCGACGGCGAGTTCGGCCTCGACACGTGGCTGAACGATTCCCACAAATACTCGGGCAACAGCGGCGTGTGGTCGCTCCTGAGCGCCGACGAAGAACTCGGGTACGTCTACCTGCCGATGGAAGAGGCGACCGGCGATTATTTCGGGGGCACGCGGCCGGGCAACAACCTGTTCGCCGAGACCGTGCTGTGTCTCGACGCGAAAACCGGCAAGCGCGTCTGGCACTTCCAGACGCTGCATCACGGCATCTGGGATTACGACCTGCCGGCCGCGCCGATTCTCACCGACATCACCGTCGACGGACGCAAGGTCAAGGCGATCGCGCAGGTGTCGAAGCAGGCGTACGTCTACGTGCTGGATCGTGTGACAGGCAAACCCATCTGGCCGATCGAGGAACGGCCCGTGCCGAAGGGCGAGGTGCCGGGTGAATGGTATTCCCCGACGCAGCCGATCCCGACGAAGCCCCCGGCGTTCGATCAGCAGGGTGTGTCGGAGAAGGACCTGCTCGACTACACGCCCGAGCTCAAGGCCGAATCGCTCCGCATCATCAATCAATACAACTACGGCCCGTTGTTTACGCCGCCTGAAGTCGTCGGCACGCCCAAGGGCAAGATGGGCACCATCTACCAGCCGGGCACCAACGGCGGCGCGGACTGGGGCGGCGCGGCGTTCGATCCTGAAACCGGCATCCTGTACATCCCGTCCACGCACATGCCGGACATCATCGGCCTCGTGCACTCCGAGCATCCCGAATCGAACATGCCCTGGGTGAAACGCGCATGGCCGAAGATGCTCGGTCCGCAGGGCCTGCCCGATCCGTTCAAGCCGCCGTACGCGAAGCTCACCGCGATCGATCTGAACAAGGGCGACATCCTCTGGCAGGTCGCCAACGGCGACGGCATCCGCAATCACCCGGCGTTCAAGGGTCTCAACCTGCCGCCCATCGGAACGCCAGGGCGCAACGCGGCCATCGTGACCAGGAGCTTCGTCTTCATGGGCGAGGGCGCGGACACCGGCGTGGGCGTGCCGGCGGGATTCGGCGGAAAGATGTTCCGGGCCTTCGACAAGAAGACGGGCGCCATTGTCTGGGAGAAAGAGCTGCCGGCCGGCGTCAGCAACTCGCCGATGACGTATTCGGTCAACGGCAAGCAGTTCATCGTCGTCGCGGTGTCGGGCCGGAACTTTCCAGGCGAGCTGGTCGCGCTGGCGGCGGAATAGTTTCCGTAGCGGCCGGCTTCAGCTGGCCGCTCGTCCGCCTGAAGGCGGACGCTACGAAGAGACGAAGAGTGACTGGATCCATGCACAACGCTCGAAGACTGGTCATGGGAACGCTCGTCGCCGCGTTCGCGGTCGTCGCCGTGACAGCGCAAGACAAGCCGGCGACGCGGGACGCGACGCCGGTCACGTCGAAGATGCTCGAAAACCCGAGCCCGGAAGACTGGCTGATGTACAGCCGGACGTATGACGCGCAGCGCTTCAGCCCGCTGGAGTTCATCAACCGGCGCAACGTGAGCCAGTTGAAGACGGCGTGGACGAAGGAAATGGGGACCGGGACTCACGAAGGGATCCCGATCGTCTACCAGGGCGTGATGTACGTGATTCAGCCGGGCGCAACCGTCTCCGCCCTCGACGCGACCAACGGCGCGGTGTTGTGGGAATACAAGCGCGATACGCCGCTCGCGTCCCGAACGAAGGCACTGGCGATCTACCGCGACCTGATCTACTACGCCGCGCCGGATGGTTTCATCGTCGCGATTGATGCGCGAACCGGCAAGATGCGCTGGGAGGCGAAGACCGACGGGGGCATGACATCGGGACCGGTCGTCGTCGAAGGCAAAGTGATCACCGGGCGCACGTGCGCGGCGAAGCGGGCCAACTGCTACATCTCCGCCCACGACGCGCTGACAGGACAGGAAGCCTGGCGGTTCTACACGGCGGCGGGAGACGACGATCCGGGCGGCGCCAGCTGGGGCGGCGCCCCTGAAGCGACACGGCTGGCATCCACGTGGGGACTGCCGGGCAACTACGACCCGGTAACGAAGCTTCTCTACTGGGGTGTGGCGAATCCGATGCCGAACACGCGCATGGCGCGGCATCAGGGCAATCTCAACGCGATCCCCCTGACGGCACCGGCGGATCTCTACAGCAACTCGACATTAGCGCTCAATCCGGCCACCGGCAAACTGGTCTGGTACTACCAGCACCTGCCCGGCGACGACTGGGACGAGGACTACACGCACGAACGGACGCTGTTGCGCACCGCGGTTCGCCCTGATCCGAAATTCGTGAAATGGATCAATCCGGACATCCGGCGCGGCGAGCAGCGCGACGTCGCGGTCATGGTGGGTGAAGGCGGCGGCATCTTCGCGCTCGACCGGCGCAGCGGCCAGTTCCTCTGGGCGAATCCCTTTCCTTTCGATGCGCCGAACTTCCTGATCAGCAACGTGGACGGCAAGACCGGCAAGGTCACCCTCAATCAGGACCTGCTGTTCAGAGGGCCCGGCGAACACCACGTGATCTGCTACTGGAACACGCGCAGCTACTGGCCGACCGCGTATCATCCGCGGCTGAACGCGCTGTTCGTGCCATGGGTCGACAACTGCCTCGACATGACGTCCGCCATCCCGGCGACGGCCGACACGCCGGCCGTGAACGAAAAGCGCGGCGGCATTCCGCGGGCTGGCTCGAAGCCAGAGGAGTTCGCCGGCCTCGCCAGGATCAACATGGAGACCGGCGAGATCCAGCACATCTACAAAGGCCGGGCGCCGGGAAACGGCGCCGCGCTGGCGACGGCGGGCGACGTGGTTTTCTGGGGAGACCTCGATCAGAAGTTCAGGGCCTTCGACGCGGTAACGGGCAAGGTGCTCTGGGAATCAACGCTTGGCGGGCCGGTCGACAACAGGTACTATTACCTACGCCGTAAACGGGAAGCAGTACATCGCCGTGATGTCCGGAGAAGGGTTGCTGTCTGGCGGACTCATCACACAGTCCGGCATTCAGCCCGCACGGAGGCACAATGAGATCTACGTTTTTGCGCTGCCCGATCAACGATAGCCGGGCACGCCGCGCGCTGCTGACCGCGCTCACACTGCTGCTCACGGCCCTGCCGGGCGCCAGGGCCGTTGTCCACGCCCAGCAGCCCATCCAGTTGTTCCTGAGCGCCGTGGACGGCGAAGCCAAGCCCGTGACCGACCTGCGCGCCGAGGAAGTCGAGATTCAAACCGACGGCCTGACGTGCCCGACGACCCGGTTCGAAATCATCGACTGGCCGACCAAGCTGACCGTCATGGTGGATAACAGCCCGGTCTTCAACGACTCGCTCCGGCAGCTTCGCGAGTCGCTTCGAGCGTTCTTCGCGGCCATTCCGCCCACCATGGAAGTGACGCTGCTCAGCACCGCCCCGGCTCCGCGGTTCATCTACAAGCCCGGAAGCGATCGCGTGAAGCTGATGAGCAGCATCGATCTGATCACGCCCGACAGCGCCGCTCCCCGGTTCATCGACGCGCTGGCCGAAGCCGCCGACCGCGCGGTCAAGGAAAAGGCCGGGAAGGAAAAAAACCAGTTCTTCCCCGTCTTCTTCATCGTCGGCAACAACGGCGTCGAAGGCAGCAACCCGCGCGACTACCAGGTCAACAAGCTCTTCAAGCAGACCCTCGAGAGCGCCGCGACGGTCCACGTCGTGATGCTGAGCAATTCGAGCCGGCAGCTCGATATCGGCAGCGGCACGAACCAGATCGAGGTCGGGCTCAAGCTGACGCAGCTGACCGGCGGCCGCTACGAGGCCATCGCCGCCCAGACGAGGCTCACGACGCTCCTCCCTGAATTCGCAACGCAGATCACACAGAGCCAGGCACGCCAGTCGCATCAGTACCGGATTACCTGCCAGCCGCCGGCTGGCGCCAAGCCGCAGCGGATTACGGCGGCCACCAAGCGCGACGGCATTTCGGCGGCGCTGACGCTCGACGGGCGCGTGCCATGATGCGGAGAACATGCTGACACCCGCGGAGACCCCGACCGAAACTCCTGCCAGGCACGACTGGTCGGTTGCCGAGATCGAATCGATCTACACGGCGCCGCTCATCGACCTGGTGCACCGGGCTCAAACCCTTCACCGGGCGCATCACCCGCCCAACCAGGTGCAGGGCTGCGTGCTGCTGAACGTGAAAAGCGGCGGCTGCCCCGAAGACTGCGCGTACTGTCCGCAGTCGGCCCATTACTCGACCGGCGTCGACCAGTACGAGCTCATGAGCGTGGACGATGCCCTCGCTGCAGCCCGGCGCGCACGCGATCAGGGCGCCACGCGGTTCTGCATGGGCGCGGCGTGGCGCGATGCCGCCGAGGGCGAGCAGTTCGACCGCGTACTCGACATGGTCCGCGGAGTCAGGGCGCTCGGCATGGAGGCGTGCTGCACGCTCGGCATGCTGACGCAGGCGCAGGCCGACGCACTGGCCGATGCGGGGTTGTCGGCGTACAACCACAACCTCGACACGTCGCCTGAGTTCTACGGCAGCATCATCACCACGCGCGACTACACCGAGCGCCTGGACACCATCGCTCGCGTGCGCCAGGCCGGCGTCACCGTCTGCTGCGGCGGCATCATCGGCATGGGCGAAACGCGGCGAGCCCGATGGGGATTGCTCCGGCAGCTCTCGTCGCTCGATCCACACCCGGAGAGCGTGCCCGTCAACATGCTGGCCCGCGTCGAAGGCACGCCGCTTGGCGATCGCCCGGCCGAGGACCCGCTGGAGCTGGTGCGCACCATCGCGACGGCCCGGATCCTGATGCCGCTGGCGTTCGTGCGCCTCAGCGCGGGCCGGATGTCGCTGTCCCCTGAGGCCCAGGCGCTTTGTTTCCTCGCGGGCGCCAATTCCGTGTTCCTCGGCGATCAACTCCTGACGACGCCCAATCCGTCGGCCGATGTCGACCGGCGGCTGTTCGCCGACCTGGGCCTGCAGCTGCAGGAGACGCCGCGTGACCATGCCTGAGTCGCTCGAATCGCGCGTCGCGGGCCGCCTGCGCGCCATTCGGGACGGACAGCTGGAGCGGACGCTCCAGCCGCCCCACGGTATCGACTTCTCCTCTAACGACTACCTCGGTCTCGCAAACGACCCGCGCCTGAAGCAGGCCATGGCCCGTGGCCATCGACCAGGGCGGCGTCGGCAGCACCGGCTCGCGACTGCTGCGCGGCGACCGCGACACGTTCGCGGATGTCGAGCGCAAGTTCGCCGCGTTCAAGCAGACCGAGCGTTCGCTGTATTTCTCGAGCGGGTATCTCGCCAACCTGGCCGTTCTCGCGACGCTGCCGGAGCGCGGCGACGTCATCTACTCGGACGAGCGCAATCACGCCAGCCTCATCGACGGTATCCGGCTGTCGGCGGCTGCCCGCGTCGTGTTTCCGCACAACGACTTCGAATCGCTCGCGCGTGCCATCGGCGATAGGCCTGCGGGCGGTCAGGCGTTCGTAGTCACGGAGTCTCTCTTCAGCATGGACGGCGACGTGCCGCCGCTCGCGGAGTACGCCGCGCTGTGCAGGGCCACCGGTGCCACGCTCATCGTTGACGAGGCGCACGCTGTCGGGTTGTACGGCGAGCGCGGCAGCGGTCTCATCGAGGCTTCCGGGATCGCACGCGACGTCTGCCTGTCGATCAATACGGCCGGCAAGGCGCTCGGCGTCAGCGGCGCGTTCGTGGCCGGGCCCGCGTGGGCGGTGGATTACCTCATCCAGCGCGCCCGCCCCTTCATTTTCTCAACCGCTCCGCCGCCATCCGTGGCGGCCGCGCTCGATGCCAGCCTCGATCTCATCGTCAACGAGCCGCAGCGCAGGTCGCTGCTGGCTGGCCGCGTCATGTACCTGAGGAATGCGTTGCGGAAAGCGGCGGTGCCGGTACCCGAGGGCTTCACACAAATCATCCCAATCGTGCTGGGCGACAACGACCGGGCGCTTTCGGCTGCCGGACAACTGCAGGCGCGGGGATTCGACGTCCGCGCCATCAGGCCGCCGAGCGTGGCTCCAGGGACGGCCCGCCTGCGAGTTGCCGTGAACGTGGGGCTTTCAGAAGACACCATCGACCGGTTCGTGGACGTGCTGGCGGCGACGCTGCGGGACACGGAGCAGTGCTTCGCGGCCTCTTCGTAACCGGCACCGACACCGGCGTCGGCAAGACCGTTGCGGCCGCCGCGCTCGTCCACCGCTGCCGCGGTCAGTTTCCCGTCAGATACTGGAAGCCGATTCAGACCGGCATCGAGCAGGACGATGACACCGCCGAGGTCGCGCGCCTGGCGGCGTGCTCGTCGGGCGAAATCCTGGCATCCGGCGTGCGGCTCGAGCGCCCCGTGTCGCCGCATCTGGCCGCAAAGCTCGCAGGGGCACCGATCGACGTCGAGGCCCTGACCGCTCTCGTGAACGCCGAGCCCGTGACTGCCAGGTGGATCGTCGAGGGCGCGGGCGGCGTCCTGGTGCCGGTCAATGATCAATCGAACATGGCCGACCTGATCGCCCGTCTGGGGCTCCCGGCCGTGGTGGTCGCGCGGACCGCCCTCGGGACCATCAACCACACCCTGTTGACGATCGAGGCCCTGCGCTCGCGATCGATTCTCATCGCCGGCGTGATCATGGTTGGCGCACCGGACAAGGACAATCGCGACGCCATCGAGCGATATGGCTGCATCGAGGTCCTCGGCGAGATGCCGCGCTTCGAATCGTTGAATGCCGGCGGGCTCGCCGCGTGGGCCGCATCGAGCCTCGATCGGAACGGACGCCTCGCGGATCTGCTGCGATGAGCCTCATCGAACGCGATCGCGCCTCGCTCTGGCACCCCTACACGCAGATGAAGACGCGGCGGGACCCGCTCGCCATCGTGCGCGGCGAAGGCGTCTACCTCTACACGCAGGACGGCCGCAGGCTGCTCGACGGGATCTCGTCGTGGTGGGTCAACATCCACGGGCACTCGCACCCGCGCCTGAACCAGGCTCTTGCGGATCAGGCCGAACGGCTCGAGCACGTCATCTTCGCCGGGGCGACTCACCCGCCCGCCGTCGATCTCGCCGAGCGGCTGCTCAGTGCCCTGCCCAAGGGACTGGCGCGCGTGTTCTACTCGGACAACGGATCGACGGCCGTCGAAGTCGCCGTCAAGATGGCGGTGCAGTACTGGCGCAATACGTCGAACAGCGCCGGACCCTCACGCCACCGCATCGTCGCGCTGCACCATGCGTATCACGGCGACACGGTCGGTGCGATGTCGGTCAGCGGCGACTCGGTGTTCACGCAGCCGTTCGCGCCGCTGATGTTTCCGGTTGACCGCGTGCACGCGCCCTACTGCTACAGATGTCCGCTCGGCCTCCAGCGGGAAACCTGTCACATCGAATGCCTCGGCGGCCTCGAGGATGCGCTTCGAACGCGCGGCAGCGAGACCGCCGCGGTCCTCGTCGAACCGATGCTGCAGGGCGCGGGCGGCATGATCATGTGGCCCGCGGAATTCCTCACGGGTGTCCGCCGCCTGTGCGATCAATACGGTGTCCTGATGATCGCGGACGAGGTGCTCACGGGATTCGGACGCACAGGCCGGATGTTCGCCTGCGAGCACGGTCCGGTGACGCCTGACATCATCTGCCTGTCGAAGGCGCTGACGGCCGGCTATCTGCCGCTGGCCGTCACGGCCGTGACCGAGGCGGTGTACGACGCGTTCCTCGGCGACGATCACACCCGGACGTTTTTCCACGGCCACTCGTTCACGGCAAATCCGCTTGCCTGCGCCGTGGCCATCGCAAGCTTCGATCTCTTTCGGGAGAGCTCCGTCATCGCGCGGATCGCACGGCTCGAAGCCCAGCTTCGCGGCGGCCTGACGCCCCTTATGAAGCTTCCGGTCGTCGGGGACGTCCGGGTTCTGGGCGGCGTCGCCGCAATCGAGCTCGTGACCGACAAGGCGAGGAAGGACGCTGGCGGATACCTCGACCAGATCGGCCCGCGCCTGTCGTCCGCGTTCGTCGAACGCGGGCTGCTGCTTCGTCCCCTGGGCAACATCCTTTACTTCATGCCGCCCTACGTCATTACGGACGATGAGGTAGACTGGGTCATCGGTCAGATCGGAGAGGTGCTCGAAACGATCTGATCGGCCCAACGGAACGTCGGCCCGACAACACCCGCACCGAGCACTTCTTACCTGCTCTGTCCGACTCGACCGTAAGGCGACGAAACCCCGACAACCAGTAAGACCGATGAAAGCCGTGCGGTCGAGGAGCCGTTTTCAGGTACCTGTCTTGCTTGATTGACGGAATGGCCGGTCGGGAGTCCTCGACATCCCCTGCAGGACGAAAGCGCGATCTGCGCATCGACTGGCTGCGCGGCCTCGCGATGACGTGCGTCATCGTCGATCACTCGAGGCTGTGGTCACTCCTGAGCTGGTTCACGTACCGAGCGATTCTGGGTCGTCACTGCGGCTGAGGTGTTCGTCGTCCTCTCGGGCGTCGTCCTGGGGACGGTGTACGGCGACAAGCTCCTCCGCCACGGGTGGCTGGCTGTCGTGCGGGGCCTCGGTCGCCGCGCGGTCACGCTGTACGTCGCGTTCCTCGGCGTGACGCTGTCGCTGCTGCTCATCTCGCTGCTCGGCATCGACGTCAGCTCGCTGACCGGATCCGACTACTCCGTTGCCGGACTGATCAGGTCCCTGGATCCGCTGACGATGAACGCGGCGGCCTGGCGCGACCTCGCGCTCATGCGATTCGGGCCGTGGCCTTTCGAGATCGTGGGCTTGTATGTCTGGCTGGTTGCCGCGGCGGCGCCCTGCCTGCTCGCGCTGCGCCTCGCCGGGTGGCGCAAAATCCTCGCCGGCAGCTGGCTGCTTTACCTCTGGTACCGGATCGACCCGCATGCCGTCACCACGGCGGATTTCGAGAAGGCGTTCCCCATCCTGGCGTGGCAGCTGCTGTTCGTCCACGGCATCGCCATCGGGTATCACCGTGAGAACATTCGCGCCTTCGTGAATCGTGCATCCAGGGCTGTTCCTGTCGCCGTGATCAGCGCCGCGGCGGCGTTTGTCGTCTTCGCGTTATGCAATCCGTGGACGGAAGGGCCGAGCCTGCTGCGCTGGAGCTATCGTGTCGCCGGACCGGTTCACGGATCTCTATTTTCGATTCTTTACGCTGACCGATCTCGGAATCGGGCGCATCCTGAATCTCGCGGTGGCCTTACCCGTCGGATACGCGCTGCTGACGTGGTGCTGGAGAGTGGCCCGGCCGCTGGGCGTCGTGTTCGTCACGCTGGGCCAGCAGTCGTTGGCGGCCTTCGTGCTGCAGGTCTACGGCGTGCTCCTGTTCGACCACATGGCGTGGCTGCAGGCGAACAACTTCTGGATCAATACGGCGGCTCAGGCGCTCCTGGTGGTTGGGATCGCGGCGCTGCTCGAGGGAGCTCGACGCTTCCGCACCGTCATGAATTCTGGAGGCGGTCGAGGGTTTGCGTGGCAGCCTCGAGATCCCGTTTACGGCGTTCCCAGTCCGCTCGTGCGCTTGCTTCAGCCTGCCGAGCCTGCGCCAATGACGCCTGAGCATCCCTGATCTGCTCCTGCTTGAGGCGATCGGCTTCGGCTTCTTTCACTCTTTTTTTCTGGTTCTCGGGAGGCGGCACCTCGCGCGCCTGCGGGCGGGGCGCGTGGGCCTTCACCGTCACCCCGGCCAAGGCCTCGAATCCAGCGGGGCTCAACGGCTTCGTGAGACGTCCATCCGGCTCGACTTCCCTCGTGGCAAGCGACAAGGCTTCGAATGTCCGCGCGAGCGCATCGGCGTTCGGCTGAACGCCTGAAGACACCGCCAACCGCCGCGCCTCCTTCACTGCGCCGGCGATCGCCTCTCGATGGGTCTCACCAGCGCCGCGGACATCGGCGGACTTTCCACCGAGCGCCGCGATCTGGGCCGAGCGAAGCGCCTTTCCACTCTTGAGCAGGCGATCGTAGACCGGCCGCGCGTGCCAGTACACCTGGTTGACGGCCCATGCCACCACGGCGGGTTTTTGCAGCGCCTTGACGCGTTTGGCGTCGCTCCCGTTCAGGCTCTTAGCCAGCCAGTCCGCGCCGAGACGAACTCTTCAAGCGGGCCTTTGTATAGGGCGTCGATGCTCGACTCGAGTGCGGACACGATCAGCGCCTGGCGGATTGACGCGGCCGCCGCGGGCTCGTCTGTGAAAACGGCTGGCCCGAACGCCGGTTCTTCCGTTTGGCGTTCGGCAGA
Source organism: uncultured Acidobacteriota bacterium (assembly GCA_963729215.1). Classification (GTDB taxonomy): domain Bacteria; phylum Acidobacteriota; class Vicinamibacteria; order Vicinamibacterales; family CAVVIG01; genus CAVQJU01. The sequence continues at coordinate 44,342 of CAVSND010000030.1, forward strand.
ATGCCCCGGCGTACGAACACATCTCGAATCGTGTGCTGGTTCTGCGCCTTGTTGAGTTGCGTATCAGCCGTCAACAGCGCATTCGCGCCGTCCTCGAACGTCGCGTCCTGTGTCAGCAGGAAATGATGCGCGAGCACCAGTTTGTCGGTCGCACGGCGGCCGAGGGCCGATCGGATTTCCCATAAACAGCTCGACCAAATCTCCCCATCGTCGTGCACTTCGCCGTTGAGGTCCTTGGGATACTTCTTGTTGCTGTCGAGCCGGCGGAGGCACGGCGGCTCGGCCCCGCTGTAGGCGACGGCGTCCCAGTTGCCGATCGTCGGACGCATGACCTGGGGCTTGACGTCGGCAAAGAAGCTGGCCGCGAGATAGTCGCCGAAGCCCTCGCCCATCGCGCCACCCTCGGGAGATGCGCCGAAGCCTGGGAGCTGGTCGTCCTGGAGCGCATGCCCGTACTCGTGGAGGATGATCTCGGCGTCCTCGGCATCGTCCACGCCCCCCGTTCCGAAGGTGAGCGACTTTGTCGTGGGGCTGTAGTGAGAGTTGTCGTCCTTCTGGCCGTCGATGTGCACGCCGATCGCGTGATTCAGCGCGTTGGTGAACCCCAGCTCCTGGATATAGCGCTGGACGCGATCGATGTGAAAGTACACCATCACTTCCTTGAACGCCCGGTCGGCGCGCGTGAACAGGAACCGGCGATTCGCGCGCTTGATCCGGTTGGGCGTGTTTTTCGTCGAGACGAACGGTCCGTCGAGGAACCCGCTCGACTTCAGATCGCGCAGGTCCACGTTGGTGTACACGTTCATCGGTATGGGCGACTTGTCCTTGAGCGACGTGTCGTTCAGAACCGCGACCGGGTTCGGGTCGAACACGCGGCCCTTGCCGCTCGCCTGCTTCAGCAGGTTGCGCATGCTGATGATGTCGCCCGTTGACGCGTCCAGGTAGATTTTCCATTCAGCCGCGGGCTGCCGCGTCTGAACCACCACTTTCCAGGACAGCACCGGACCGGAACCGGACTGAAAGTAACAAAGCTCTTTCACCAGGACCGCTGTCTCCTTCGCCGGACCCACGCTGGCGAGTGCCCGGTCGACGGCCTGGCGTTCGGTCAACTGCGTCGCAGCGACGGCCCTGGCAGGCGCCGCGGCTGCACGCTTACGCGCCGCGTTCATCACCGGCTGCGGGATCACGTCGTTCGTGATGTTGTAGACGTGGCCGTTCTTGTCGATATCGACGCGAATCCACGCACCGGACACCGGCTTGCCCGCGTGGTATTGCTGGTAGGTGACGTGCCTGCCGAGCACGGTCTCCCGGACCTTCTCGTACCGGAGATCCGCGAGCTGCGGATCGATCTTCAGCTTCGAGGCCAGCCGCTTCAGCGCGGAGTCGGCAATCTGGCGTGCAGTGCCCTGCCCCGCTGCCAGCTTCGGCGCCGTCAGCCGCTTGGCCACTTTTCTGACCGGATCGACCGCCCGCGGAGCCGCCAGCGTCCGTTTCTTGGTCATGCCTGCCCTTCTATCCTCGTATGTACGCGCATCATGAACCAGTTCGTGATGCCGAGCACCTGATCCTCGGCAACCGTCCGAAACCCGAAACGCTCGTAGATGGCGACGTTCTGAGGCTTGTCGGTTTCCAGATACGAAGCCGCGCCCTCGGCGTCCATGCGCGCGCAGAACGCCCGCAACAGCGCGCCGCCAACACCTTTCCCCTGGAGAGGGCGATCGACGCCGACCGGACCGAGATGCCAGTGACGCTCGCCCGGATCGTGCCTGGCCCACGTGCCGGCCCAGCTGAGTGTTCGCAGCGCGGACCCGATTCCTCCGGCACCGATGAGGGTCGGCACCATCCCGAGCTTTTCGCCTCCCGACAACTGGCACTTGCCGGGCGGCACCATGGAGCACACGCCCACCAGCGTGTCTCCCGAGTAAGCCCCGAGAATCGTACCCTTGACCACGTGTGACGCAAGCACGGCGGTAAACAACCGCGTGAGCGCCATCTCGCGACGGCGCTCATCCGTGCCGAATGCGCGTTCGTGAATCGGGTTGTCGCGCATCCCTCTGCCCAACAGGGCCGCCCCTTCGGCGGTCTCACCCTGCCGGAGAGGCCGGATCGCGACTGGCATCAGAAGATGTTGAGGCTGAGCGGCCATGGACGCGGGATGAAGAGGAGCAGCAAGGCCGCCCCCAGCAGCGCGATGTTCTTCTGGAAGTTCACGCGCTGGTTGATCCCCTGCATCATGTCGGTCTCCTGCCAGTAGGCGTGCATCATGAACGTCACCGGAACCAGGAATACGACGATACAAAGCACGCCAATCTCCGGGCGGCAGCCGACGACGATGCAGAGGCCGCCGACGATGATCAGCAGACCGGAAAAGATGATGGCGATCTTTCCAGCCGGAACACCCTTTGACGCCACGAATCCCGACATCATCCCAAGGTTCATGAAGTGGTTGATGCCGCCCAGGATGAAGAATCCGCCGTAGAGAATACGACCAAGCAGGAAGAGATATTCCACACGCACCTCCAATCCGGACTCGGCCGGCTGTTGCTGCCATAGTGTATCCACGCCGAATTCCGGGACATAATCATCTCTTCAGGATCGTGCACAAAACATTTCTGAACGACCTGGCGCGTGCTGTTGGACCGGGGGGCCTTCTTCAGGACCCGGCGGACCTCCTGACGTACGAATCGGACGGCCTTCCGCATCTGCGGGCGACGCCGGCGGCGGTCGTACTGCCCCAGACAACCGAAGAAGTGCAGGCGATCGTCAGGCTCTGCAGGCGCGACGGCGTGCCGTTCGTCGCCCGCGGGCACGGCAGCGGCCTGTCCGGCGGCGCGCTGCCGGTGGCCGACGGCATCGTGATCGGGCTGTCGCGGATGAACCGGATTCTCGAAGTGGACATCCCCAACCTGCGGGCCGTGGTCGAGCCCGGCGTCACGAACCTCGCGATCACGAAGCAGGTCGCGCCGTTCGGCTGCTACTACGCGCCCGACCCGTCGAGCCAGATCGTCTGTTCGATCGGCGGCAACATCGCCGAGAACTCCGGCGGCGCGCACTGCCTGAAGTACGGCTTCACGGTCCATCACGTGCTCGGCGTCGAGGCGGTCCTGCCCGATGGCGAGATCGTCCACCTCGGCGGCGCCGTGCTCGACACGCCCGGGCTCGATCTGCTCGGCGTGATGGTCGGCTCGGAGGGCACGCTGGCGGTCGTCACCAAGGCGACGGTGCGCCTGCTGCGGCGGCCCGAGAAAGTGACGACGCTGCTCGCCGGCTTCGCGTCGATCGACGCCGCGGGCGAAGCCGTGTCCGCGATCATCGCCGGCGGCATCGTGCCGGCCGCTGTCGAGATGATGGATCGCCTGACGATCGACGCGGCCGAGGCCGCCGTGCATCCGAACTTCCCGAAAACCGACGCCGTCCTCATCGTGGAGCTCGACGGCCAGGAGTCGGAGGTGGACGAGCTCTTCGCGATCGTCGAGTCGCTCTGCCGGACGTGCGGGGCCATCACGATGGAGGTCGCGAAGGATCAGCCCCAGCGCGAACGGATCTGGAAAGGGCGCAAGGCGGCGTTCGCGGCGATGGGACGCGTGTCTCCCAATTACTACGTGCAGGACGGCGTGGTCCCCCGCACCAGGCTGCCGGAGGTGCTGCGCCGGATTCGCGCGCTCGAGGAGCGGTCCGGACTGCGCATCGGCAACGTGTTCCACGCCGGCGACGGCAACCTGCATCCGCTGATCTGCTACGACGAAAGCGTTCCGGGGCAGGCCGAGCATGCCGAACAGGTGGCCTCGGAAATCCTCAAGTACTGCGTCGAAGCGGGAGGGTCGATCACGGGCGAGCACGGAGTCGGCGCCGACAAGAAACAATCGATGCCGCGCATGTTCTCCGCCGACGACCTCGACGCCATGCAGCTCCTGCGTTGTGCCTTCGACCCCACCGGCATCTGCAATCCCGGCAAGGTCTTCCCCACGCCGCGGATGTGCGGCGAGGTCCCGGGACCGTACCGCCAGCATCCCCTCGAGCAAGCCGGCGTGGCGGAGCGATTCTAGTGGCGCTGCCGCTGGTCGAGCCGGCCGATGCCGCAGGCGTCGCCGCTGAACTGAAACGGGCGAATGGCGAGAGGCTGGCCGTGACGATTCGCGGCGCCGGCACCAAACAGTCCTGGGGCACGCCCGCCCCGCACACAGACGTGGTGCTGTCGACCCTCGGCTTGAAATCTCCGGTCGACCATGTCGCCGGCGACCTCGTGGCCACGGCGCCGGCTGGCGCCTCGCTCGACGCGGTCAACGACGTGCTGCGGTGCGAACGGCAGTGGCTGCCGCTCGACCCGCCCGGGTCGAACCTCGCCACCATCGGCGGTATCGTCGCGACCAACGACAGCGGTCCGCGGCGCCATCGATACGGCACGCCCCGCGATCTGATTATCGGCATCGAGATCGCGCTGGCCGACGGACGCATCGCGCACGCCGGGGGCCGCGTCGTCAAAAACGTCGCCGGCTACGATCTGTCGAAGCTGCTGTGCGGGTCGTTCGGCAGCCTCGCCGTGATCACGAGCGCGACGTTCAAGCTCGCCCCGGTGCCGCAGGCTTCGTCCACGCTGGTCGCGTCGGTTGGCGATCTGCGGAGCCTCGCCGCACTGGCGCTCGCCATCGCTGGTTCGCCGTTGACGCCCACGACGATCGAGCTCCAGTCGCCGCCATATCGCCTGCTGATCCGCTTTGAAACATCGCCGAAGGCCACGGAGGTGCAGATCGCGGCAGCGGCCAGCCTGTGCACAGCCCACGGCGCAGCCACAGCGATTCTGACGGGACAGGAGGAAGCCGACACCTGGAGGGCTCACGAGCTCGACATGCGGGGCGAGATGTCGAACGACACCCAAACGATCGTGAAACTGGCGGTCCTGCCGACCGACGTCGGTGAGATGCTGTCGCGCGCGGACGCCGCAGCAACTGCCCAACGGATTCAGTACGCAGCGGTCGGACGCGCCGCCCTTGGAATCATCGTCGTGCGGCTGGACGGCGACCCATCGGCACAGGCGGCCGTCGTCTCTGAGCTCCGCCGGGAGGCGATCGCACGGCGCGGCAGCGCTGTCCTGCTTGCCGCGCCCCCCGACCTGCACGCACGGCTTGGAGCCTGGGGGCCGGGCGCCGATACCGCGCCGATCATGCGCGCGGTCAAGGCGCAGTTCGATCCTCGCGCGCTGCTCAACCGGGGCCGGGAACCCTGGGAGGCCGGGCGCTCATGAGCAGCGCAGCGAATTTCACACAGCTCGGCCAACTCGAGCCGCTGATGGACAAGTGCGTCCACTGCGGATTCTGCCTTCCCGCCTGCCCCAGCTACCTGCTGCTCGGCCAGGAGATGGACTCGCCGCGCGGACGCATCTACATGATGAAAGCCGGCGTGGACGGGCGGATGGCGATGAGCGACGGCATGGTCGGGCACTTCGACACGTGCCTTGGCTGCATGGCATGCGAGACCGCATGCCCGTCTGGCGTGCGCTACGCGCCGCTGATCGAGGAAACGCGCGCGGCGATCGAGCACCACCACGAGCGGCCGCTCGGAGAGCGCCTGTTCCGCCGCCTGTTGTTTTTTCTCCTGCCGTATCCGGCTCGCCTGCGCGTATTCGCGCTGCCCCTCGTGTTCATCAACCTGCTGCGCGGCTGGCCGGGCTTGCTCAGGCTGCTTCCGCGCCGGCTGAGCAACCTCATCGAGCTCGCGCCGGATGCGACGCTGTCAGGACTGATCACGAGCGTTCCCGAACGCACGCCGGCGTCCGGCACCGCCCGCATGCGCGTCGGCTTGATGACCGGGTGCGTTCAGCGCGTCTTCTTCAGCCGCGTCAACGACGCAACCGTTCGCGTGCTGGCGGCGGAAGGCTGCGAGGTAGTGGCCCCTGCCGGCCAGGGCTGCTGCGGCGCGCTCGCGCTGCACTCGGGCCGGGACGAGGACGCCCGCGCATTCGCGCGCGACCTGATCGCCACGTTCGAACGCTCGAACGTCGACGTGGTTGTCGTCAACGCCGCGGGCTGCGGTTCGACGATGAAGGGCTACGGGGAACTGTTCAGGAACGATCCGGCGTGGGTGGAACGGGCCCGGGCATTCGACGCCAGGGTCCGTGACGTCACCGAGGTCGTCGCCGGTTTCGACTCCAGGCGGGCGCCCCGGCATCCCATCGAGATGCGCGTGGCGTACCACGACGCCTGCCACCTGGCCCACGCCCAGGGCGTCCGGCAGCCGCCTCGCGACGTGCTGGGGTCCATTCCCGGCCTGACGATTGTGCCGATTGCGGACGGCGACATCTGCTGCGGGAGTGCCGGCATTTTCAACCTGGTACAACCCGAGATGGCTGCCGAGCTGGGACGCCGCAAGGTGGAGAAGATCGACGAAGCCAGGCCGGATGCCGTCGCCACGACCAATCCGGGGTGCATGCTGCAGATCGGCGCCGCGGGACGAGCCGCCGGCCAGTCCCGGCCCGTGTACCATGTCGTCGAACTGCTCGACGCGTCGATCCGTGGCGAAAGACCTCCTCTATGATCATCGACCCGACTACCGTGGCGCCCCAGATCAACTACCGGATTCTTGTCGGCGCTGTCGTGCCCCGGCCGATCGCGTTCGTCTCGACCATCTCGCCTGAGGGCGTCCGCAACCTGGCGCCGTTCAGTTTTTTCAACGTGGTGTGCGGCGACCCGCCCGTCATCTGTTTCAGCCCGATCTGGCGCAACCCCCCGAAGGACACCATCGTCAACATCCGGGCCACCGGTGAATTCGTCGTGAACATCGTCAGCGAGGACTTCGCCGATCGGATGAACATCTGCTCGGGCGAATATCCGTCGAGCGTCGACGAATTCAGCCTGTCAGGGCTGACGCCGGTCGACAGCGTCGTGGTTCGACCGCCGCGCGTCAAGGAATCGCACGTCAACATGGAATGCAGGCTGATGCAGATCGTCGACGTCAGCGCGCGGCCGATGGGCGGAAGCCTGGTGATCGGCGAGGTCGTGCGCTTCCATGTGGACGATGCGGTGATCGAGGACTTCAGGATCGACGCGGACAAGCTCGGCGCGGTCGGAAGAATGAGCGGGTCGGACTATGCCAGGACGCGCGATCGCTTCTCCCTGATCCGCCCCGCCTGAACGTCACTGCACCTTGCCGGACTGCGCGGCGTACCATTTCGTCCAGCCGGTGCGCCCGTTGGTGACGCTGAAACTGCCTTCATTGCTCGCACTGAGCTTGAGCCAGGCCGCGCCGTCGCCCTCGTTGAACATCAGGTTCGCCACGAACGCGTCGGGGAAATTCACCGCGCCGTCGTTGATCGTGCGGTGCAGCTGCCACACGTCCTCGAGCCCGCGAAACGCGTGGAGCTGCGCCAGCGCGGCGGCGGTCGTGCCCTTCCAGGGGCCGTTGTTCGCAATGGCGACTCTCGGCTGCAGCGCGTCGAGCGTCCCGGGCAGGTTGGGGTCGTTGTTGGCGTGGTGCGCCACGAGGTAGACGTCGACCGGGCCGATGAGATTGCGAGGGCAGACGAGGTCGCCGAGCCGGCTTCGAATCAGGTCGCCGACATCGAGAAAGCGAAACGCGCCGTATCGGACCCGCACGCCGATCGACCGCGGATTCTCGCCGCGGAGCGGTGCGCCGACTTCGATGCCCTCGCACGCGGGATTCGGCTGGCCGGCGCCGTCGAGCGGACGCATCAGCGTCGCGCCGTCGGCGCTGACCACGTCAACGTCGATGCCCTGAAACGGCAGCCGGTCGCCTGGCTTTGGCACCATGTGTTCGGCGTGCCGGCGCGCCTCTTCGTAGGCGGCGAACGACGCCACGACTTCCGGCGCCGTTTCCATCGGCGAGCCGTAGTCGATGAACGTCCCGATCGGAAGCCTCCGCTGGAGCTCGGCCACGCCGCCGTTGTGGTCTTCGTGCAGGTGCGTGATCAGCAGGTAGTCGATCCGCTTCAGGCCGGCATCGCGAACGGCGGCCATGATGCGATCGGCGTCGCGGCCCCTGGTGTCCGGGTAGCCGGCGTCGATCAGCAGCGACTGGCCCGCGGGCGTCGCGATGAGCGTGGACTGACCGCCCTCGACGTCGATGAAGTAAATGTCCAGCGTCTTCCGCGCCTGCGGGCCCTGCGCCCCGCCGGCCTCGAGGGACGATTTCAAGCCTGCGGCGCAGAGAATCCCCAGCGCCAGGGCCGCCACCGTGTGTCGCATAAGGCGACATCATACAAAAAGATCCCGTAAACTATCGCGGATGTTGAAACGGGCCGTGGCCGTCGCCCTGACTGCCCTGGCGGCGGCCGGCTTCGTCGCGACGGCGTGGCGTCCCGCGCAGGCGGCCGTCGCCAGCCATCTGCCCGCCCGCCTGGCGGATTCTGAATTCTGGGCGCTCGCGGCCGACTTGTCCGAGGTCGGCGGCACATTCCGGTCCGACAACCTGCTGTCGAACGAATCGCGTCTCCAGTTCGTCATCCCCGACTTGATCAGGAACGCCACGCGGGGCGGCGCCTACGTCGGCGTCGGACCCGAACAGAACTTCACGTATATCGCGGCCCTTCAGCCGTCGATCGCGTTCATCGTCGACATCCGCCGCGGCAATCTGCAGCTCCACCTGATGTACAAGGCGCTGTTCGAGCTCTCGACGGACCGCGCCAGCTTCGTGTCGCGTCTCTTCTCCAGGCCGCGGCCGGACACGCTCGGCCAGGCGGCCACGCCTTCGGACATTTTCGACGCGTACTCCGGCATCCCGTCGAGCGAAACGCTGTACGAGAGCAACCTGCGCGCGATCGAACACCAGCTCGTCGCCGTGCACGGCTTCGCGCTGTCGGGCGACGATCTTCGCGGCATCGGCGCCATCTACCACGCGTTCTACGTGTTTGGCCCGGGCATCAACTACTCGTCCACGGAAACGGGCAACGCGAACCTCGGCTACCGGCCCACGTACGCGGATCTCATGGTCGCGACCGATTCAGCGGGAGACGCGCGCAGCTTTCTGGCCAGCGAAGAATCCTTCGCGATCGTCAAGGCGCTGCAGACCCGGAACCTTGTCGTGCCCGTCGTCGGCGACTTTGCGGGCGCGAAGGCTGTCCGGGCCGTGGGCGCCTATCTTCGACGCCACGACGCAACCGTGTCCGCGTTCTACGTCTCGAACGTCGAACAATATCTGCGGCTCGAGCGCGTCTGGGGATCGTTCTGCGGCAATGCCGCGCGCCTGCCGATCGACGAGGCCAGCACGTTCATCCGGGCCGGACGCGGCGGCCGCTACTCGCGCGGAACGGCGCTCACCGCGGAGCTCGCGCCGATCGCGCTCGAGGTCGAGGGATGCGACCGCCGGCCATGAGCCGGCGCCCTTCTGTGGCACAATCCGCGTAATCCAAGGAGGCCGGCGATGCGGGCATCAATCGGTTGGCTCGTCGTTCTGGCGCTGTCTGTCGTCGCGGCCGCCGCGCAGAATCGCCAGGCGACCGCAAAGGGCCTCGACATCTACGTCGTGGACGTCGAGGGTGGAAACGCCACGCTGTTCGTGTCGCCGTCCGGCGGGTCGGTGCTGATCGATTCCGGGAATCCCGGCCCGGCAGCCACCCGGGACGCCGATCGCATCATGGCCGCCGTCAAGGACGCCGGCCTCACGCAGATCGACAACCTGATCACCACACACTGGCATGGCGACCATTTCGGCGGCATGGCCGAGCTCGCGTCGCGGGTGCCCATCCGCAATTTCATCGATCACGGCGCCAACGTCCAGCCGGCGCCCGCCGCGGATGATTTCCTGCAGAAGGTGTATCCAACACTCTACGAAAAGTCGAAGCACACCGTCGCGAAACCCGGCGACAAGGTCGCGGTCGCCGGCCTCGATTGGCGCATCGTCACCGCGGCTGGCGCGACGCTGAAAACGCCGCTGCCAGGCGGCGGCAAGGCCAACCCGTATTGCGCGAGCTTCAAGCCGCAGGAAGTGGACAAGACCGAAAACGCGCAGTCGGTCGGCAGCATCATCACGTTCGGCAAGTTCCGGGTCGCGCACCTGGGCGACGTCACCTGGAACAAGGAGTTCGACCTGATGTGCCCCGCCAATCCCCTCGGCACCGTCGATCTGTTCGTCGTGTCGCATCACGGACAGGCGATCTCGAACTCCGAGGTCCTCGTGCACGCGCTGGCGCCACGCGTCGGAATCATCAACAACGGCACGCGGAAAGGCGGCCAGCCCGACGCGATGCGAATCCTGCATTCGTCCCCCGGCCTCGAGGATTTGTGGCAGCTGCACTTTTCCCAGCTGAGCGGACAGGAATACACGGTGCCGGGCATGTTCATCGCGAACTCGACGGACGAGCCGCAGACCTCCATGCCCATCGCCGCCATTCAGGCGCCGCCGCCGGGTCCTGGCGCCGCGCCGCCGCCCGCGCACAACGGCGCCGCCTACTGGGTCAAGGTGTCGGCGCAGACCGATGGATCGTTCACGGTCACAAACGCACGCAACGGGTTCAGCAAGACTTACCGGGCGCGCTGATCACCGATGGGACACACCCGATGGGACACACAATGAGACGACGAGACTTCCTGACCACGGTCGTCGCGACAGGAGCGGTGGCGCTTGCGTCGGACGCCGTTCAGGCGCAGGCGGCACGAGCACCGATCAAGCGCAACGGCCGGATCAAACAGTCGCTCTTTCGAACCGTTTTCGGGCAGGACACCCCGGGCCTGACCACGCTCGACGAGCAGTGCCGCGAGGCGGCGCGCCTCGGCGCCTACGGGTTCGAGCTGATCGCGCCGTCCGACTGGCCGACGCTGAAGAAGTACGGCCTGGTGCCGACGATGGCGCCGATGAGTTTCACGGCGATCCCGGACGGGATCGTCCACAAGGAGCAGCACGACGCGCTGGAGAAGGCCCTTCGGGCGGAAGTGGACGTCTGCGTCGCGGGCGGCTGCGAGAAAATCATTACCTTCGCGGGCCAGCGCAAAGGCATGTCCTACGAGGAAGGGCTGGACAACTGCGAGGTGTTCCTCAAGCGCGTGAAGGGCTACCTCGAGGACAAAAACATCACGCTCTGTCTCGAGAACACCAACAGCAAGTATCCCGACAACGTGCTGGGCCGGCCGGATCAGCTGTGCGACCACGCCTCGTGGGGATTCCAGCTGTGCAAGCGCGTCAATTCACCGCGCGTGAAGATGCTGTTCGACATTTATCACGCGCAGGTCCAGGACGGAAATGTCGTCGCGACGATCCGGGACAACATCCAGTGGATCGCGCACTTCCACACGGCCGGCGTGCCGGGGCGGCACGAGATCGACGACACGCAGGAGCTCAACTATCGCCTCGTGGCGCAGACGATCGCCGATCTCGGCTTCTCCGGATATGTCGCGCACGAATACCGGCCGACGCCTGGCCGCGATCCGATCAAGAGCATCGAAACCGACATGGCGATCCTCGACGTGTAGCTTTAACGCAGAGATCGCAGAGCACGCACGGAGTGCTCGACGCGGCCGCCGCGAGGCGGCGGACGGTGACCTGACGAGTCGAGGACGAACGACACCGAGGCCCTGTCATCGTTCATCCTCGACTCGTCGGGTCCCCGCCTCGGCCGCTGTGCAGGCCGGCCGCGTTAAGCGTTCCTCAGACCTCCGCGATCTTTGCGATCTCTGCGTTGATGAGCTGTCCTTCTCACCTCGGCCAGAGCCAGCCGAACACGCCACCCATGAGGCAGGCGTAGATCAGGCCGTCGATGGTGGACTTCATCGTGATGACCCAGCTGCGGCGATACCAGATCGTCATCTGCCACAGCGCCAGCGCAAAGCCCATGAACGCTGTCGTTCCGACGAACCTGAACACGGTCAGGTAGTTCGTTCCGGGTCCGAAGGCGCGGCCGGTGAGATACGCCGAGAAGATGCCGATGACGACGAGGTAGATGAACCAGTTGATCAGATTCTTCGCGATCGGCGTCATGCCGTTGGGCATCACCTGCAACATCAGAACCGGGCCCGTCTTCATCTTCTCGGCGAATTCGGGAGACCCCATCTCCTTCGGATTGGCCGGCCGCGGAACCATGTACGAGCCGGGCGGGATGCCCAGCGGGCGCAGCGCGGCCCTGACCGCATCCTCATTCGGGATGCGCGGGTAATCATTCTTGTGCCACGGCGATGCCATGTGGATGATCGAGCTGACGACAAACACGAGGACGGCCGACAGCAGAATGGGGATCCACAAGGCAGTCAGGCTCACCATTACTTCCTTCCTTTCTTGATTTCGTCTTCTTTGGCGGCTTGCTGATCACGTTCCGCCACGCCAGCGTCATCGCTTCGCCGAGCGTGTCCTCGTCCACGGCTGAAAACCGGACGGACGTGGAGCCCGCCCGTCCCCACGCTCCGGGAGCCGGGAAAAAGGCATCCGGGGCCTCGCGGAGGAAATGCTGCTGCTGTTCGGGCGTCAGCGTGAGGCTTCCGGTCTTCTCGTCGTCATGGATCGTGGCGAAAATCCTGCCGTTCGGACCGGGGGCGCGAAAGTCGGGGTGGCCCATGTGCTCCCGCTCGACAGCGTCCGCCATTCCCAGCGCCATTCGCCGGTAGTCGTTCGCGGTCATGTCGCGGCAGGCTCCGTCACCGGTCCTCCCGTTCGTAGACATCGCCCTCGATGTCCGCGAGCTTGGCCTGCAGGTAGCCGGCGGCGTCACGAACGCCCTGGTTGTAGACCGGCGGACCCAGCTCCCGCACGAAGAAATCGAGAAGTCCCTCGGCTCGAAAATCGCTCAGGGGCTCATCGAACTCGGCCGCGAAGTGGCGCTTGATCGCCTGAAGCAGACTCGCCCGCCGCTCGGGCGCCAGCCGGATTCGCATCGGAGATTGATTCGCCATCTCGTATGTGTGTTCGCGCGGGCGCCGGACAGATTCCCGCTATCGCCGGGCAGCGCTCACGTAGGCGGCGCCGATTTCGTGAATCGACCGCACGCCGGACTGCCGCATGACCATTTCGAGCTCGCGCCTGAGGATGTCGAGCACCGCCTCGACGCCCGGCTGACCGAACGCGGAAAGGCCCCAGACGTACGGGCGGCCGACGCCGACGGCGCGTGCGCCAAGCGCGAGCGCCTTGAAAATGTCGGTGCCTCTCCGGAACCCGCCGTCCACCATCACGGGTATCCGGCTGCCGACCGCCTGCACGACCTCGGGAAGCGCGTCGATCGTTGCCCGTCCCGTCTCCGTCGCGCGGCCCCCGTGGTTCGAGACAATGACGCCGTCCACGCCGTACTTGAGGCAGAGCTCCGCGTCCTCACGAGTATCGATGCCTTTGACCACGAGCTTCATCTTCATCGAGTCTTTGAGCCGCTTGACGTCGTCCCATGTCAGCGCGGGATCGTTGACGCCGACGCCCGTCATGTCGATGCCGGCGAACATCGGCCGCCGCGCGTACACGCCGTTCGGGCCCGGCTCGTGACAGGACTCGCAGCGGCGCGTGTCCATCCGGCGGAAACGCTCGGCGGTTTCCATGTTGCGGCCGCCCGAGAGATCCACCGTCAGCACCAGCACGGGGCAGCCGGCCGCCTCCGCGCGCTTGACCAGCTTCGCCCGGACGTCCCAGCTGGACGTCGGGTAGAGCTGATACCAGATCGGTCCGCCGCGAGCCTTGATCACGTCTTCGACAGACGAGGTGGTGACGGTCGAGAGAATCTGGAGTGTCTTCTTCGACTGCGCGGCGCGCGCGACGGCGATCTCCCCTTCCGGGTGAAACATCTTGTGCCCGCCAACGGGGCAGATGAAGACCGGGCTGTCCCAGGTGGTGCCGAACAGATCGGTGGTCAGGTCGGTCTTCGTCGCGTTGACCATCCGCCTCGGCCGAATCTGGTAGTGCGCAAAGGCCTCCCGGTTCGCGCGCAGCGTCGCGTCGTCGTCCACGCCGCTGGCCATGTAGCCCCAGTGGGCGGGCGGCAGGTTCTTGCGGGCGACGGCTTCGAAATCGAACACGTTGATGGCGTCTTTTGCGGCGGCGATGACATCGCCCGGCGCGGCGGTTGACGCCGTGGTGTTTTGCGCGAACGCCTCGAGCAGCGCGGAGCGGGACATGCCCGCGAGCAGCGGGCTGCCGGCAAGGAAGGCGAGAAACTGGCGACGGCTTCGACCGTGGCCCGCGGTTCGATTCATCGCGCCGGTCACCCTACTGCAGAACGGCCGTGATGTTGCGCTTCGGCACCTGCCCGACGGGGATCCTCGCCACCTCTTTACGCGAACTGACATCCACCGCGCTGACGAAATCCGACCCGGCGCAGGCCACATACACCGTCTTGCTGTCGGGGCTGAACGTGAGCCAATCCGGATCGTGTCCCGTGGGCACCATCCCGAGGAATTTCAGGTCGGGCATCGAGTACGCCGCCACGAAGTGGTACCACTTGCTCGTGGCCCACAGCGTCTTGCCATCGGGCGTGATGCCGATGCCGTGCGACGGCGAGCCTTGCGTCATGAGGTTCTTCTTGGCCCCGGGCACATCGGGCAGCGTGATGCGCTGCAGTTCCTTCCGAGTCGCGAAATCGACGACCGCGAAGCCGTGGAATTCGGAAATCTGCACGAAAATGTGCCTGGTCGATCCGTCCGGATTCGTGTCGAACGTCATGGGCCGCACGCCGCCTTCGAAACGCATCACCCAGGCCTTCTCCTCGGTCGCGCTGTCGATCACGGTCAGCGTTTTCCCAGCCACCGACCCGGCGACGACGAACTTGCCGTCCGGCGTCACGAACGTGTTGTGCCCGGCGCCCTCGATGGGGATGCTCTTGACCTTCGTCTGGGACGACGTATCCACCACGTCCACGGCGCCGGGCGCCTGAGCGATCGCGACATAGACTCGGCGTCCGTCGCGCGAGATAGACAGGTTGTTGGGATGGCCGCTGAGCGGAATCCGCTTCGTCACCTTCAGTGTTTTGGCGTCAACAACGTCGAGCGAGCTCTCGGCCTCGTTGCTGATATACAAGTGACCGCCGTCCGGGGCTGCCGCCGCCCCATGGTTGACCTCGATGTCCTTGATCTCTCCGACGACCTTGTTCGTGGCCGGATCGATGAGGGAGACGCTGTCGCCCGCGCTGTTGGTCTGGACGATCCGTACTTTCGAACCGGCTCCGCTCAACGGCGCAGCGAGCAGCAGCACGCCGATCGGCATCAAGTAACGCAATCGTGTCCGGGTCATGATGTCCAGCCTCCACGCTTTGCAAACCATCGTTACCGCTCCAACTTCTCGCCGCGTACCCACGCCGCCAGCGTCTGCCATTCGGGATCGTCCTGCGACTTCCAGTGATGGCCGCCGCCGTGAAACTCGTCGCCTCCGGCTTCTTCGGCGAGCGGATGCATGAGCAGCTTGCTCTTGAGCGGCCGGCCGGGAACGACGAGCCGCCGCACGGCGTCGAAGTTCTTCCGCGACTGCTCCTCGTCCCACGTTGTCGCGCCCGCCGAAAGGGGCTGCAGATACGTGACGCCGCCGCCTCGATGGCAGACGAGACATCGCGCATTCCCCGGCCGTTTCTTCAGGAAGACGGGCTGCACGCGGGCCTTGAAGAACTCGTAGTCCAGCGACACACCGGCTTCCAGTCGCTGGGGCGCCGGTGGCGGTGCCGGCAGGGGCGCCTGCACGCCGAACACGGCCGAAAGGGACAGGATCAACGGGAGCAAGGTTCGTCACGTCAGGGTAATCCATATACGAATAACGCAAACCCCGCGGCAATGGCGACGTACTGCTTGCCGTCCACGGCAAACGACACCGGAATGCCGCGAATGTTGGCGCCGAGTTGCGTATCCCACAGCGGTTTACCGGTGTCCGCGTCGAGCGCGAAGAAGTTGCCCTCCTCCGTGCCGCCGAACACGAGGCCTCCGGCCGTGGACAACAGGCTGCTCCTGCCGGCCGACAGCAGCTTGAACTCCCACTTCACCTTGCCGGTTGTGGCCTCGAGCGCGCGCACGGCGCTCCACGCGTCATCGCCGTTAATGGTGCGGCCGCCGCCGGCCGTGAAGCCGATGCCGGGTTTGTAGACGGCTTCGCCCTTGTAGTAGATCGTCCCCATCTCGACGGCGGTCTGGTAGAAGAGATTCGTCTTCGGGCTGTAACTCGGGGCGTGCCAGTTTGCCGCGCCCTGGATGCTCGGGTAGACGAGGATGCCCTCGGGGTTCGGGTCGAGGCCTGGCTTGGTGACCGGCCGGCCCTTGGCGTCGAGGCCCTCAGCCCACGTCTGTTTCACGAAGGGCGTGCCCGCGACGAACTCCCCGGTCGCGCGATCGAGCACGTAGTAGAACCCGTTGCGGTTCGCCTGCGCGAGCAGCTTCCGCGGACGGCCGTTCACCGTTGCATCGAACAGGACCACCGTTTCGTTTGCGTCCCAGTCGTGCGTGTCGTGCGGCGTGAACTGAAAATGCCACTTCATGCTGCCATCGTCCGGGTTAATCGCCAGGACGGAACAGGTGTACAAGTTGTCGCCGGGACGGAAATCTCCATTCCAGTCGGGTCCCGGGTTACCGACCTGCCAGTACAGCAGCTTCAGCTCCGGATCGTAGGAGCCGGTGAGCCACGTCGAACCGCCGCCCGTCTTCCAGCTGTCCTTGCCGCCCCAGGTTTCGTTGCCGGGCTCGCCGGGAGCGGGAATCGTGTGCCGCCGCCAGACGCGCTTGCCGGTCTTTGCGTCGTACGCGTCCACGAACCCGCGGATGCCGTTCTCCGCGCCCGAGACGCCGACAATGATCTTGCCGTCGATCGCGAGCGGCGCCAGCGTGAGGTAGTAACCGATCTTGTTGTCGTCAACGGCGACATCCCACCGGAGCGCTCCCGACTTCGCGTCGAGTGCGGCGAGGTGACCGGCAATTGATCCGGCGTAGACCATGTTGTCGAGCACGGCCACGCCGCGATTGACGGGCGGCGATCCAATCACGATGACGTCGTCCGGTATCTTCGGCGTCCAGCTCCACAGCGGACGCCCGGTGCGCACGTCGAGCGCCGTCACCGTGCTCGGGGGCTCGGTCATGTACATGACGCCGTCCACGACGACCGGCGAGGTTTCGAACACGCCGCCGGCGCGAAGTTGATAAACCCAGGCGGGTTTCAACTGCGTGACGTTCTGCTTGTTGATCTGGTCGAGCTGCGTGTAGCGCTGCGACTTGTAGCTGCCCGCGTACGTCAGCCAGTTGGACGGCTCGCTCTCGGCCTTGACGATGCGATCGTACGGGACCTGCGCGAAGCCGGGAGCCGGAACCGTGAGGCTGGCGAGCAGAATCGCCGGAATGAGCGTTTTCATTGTTCACCCTGGAGGCTGGCCAGATACGCGACGAGATCCGTGAGCTCCGCCGGCATGAGCCGTGTCGAGAAGCCTGGCATCAGGCTCTTCCCGGTTTGCTTCTCGAGCAGTTCGAGGTCGGCCTTGCGCAGCGAGTAGAACTTGCCGGCCTGGTCGCGAACCTGAATCGAAAACGTGTCTTCGTTCACGCGAATACCACGCACCTCGCCGCCCTGCTTGGTGACGATGCGCAGCGGGAGATATTCGGCGTATCCGCGCGACGGCACCTGGAGCACGCCTTTCGGGAGGGCCGCGCCAGGATCGACGATCGCCTGGCGGAGGTAGGACGGTCCCCGCATGAAGCCGATATCGGATAGGTCTGGGCCGAGGTTGCCGCCCTGCCCGCCGATGATGTGGCAGCCCGCGCAGCCGAGGCTCTTGTAGATCTCGGCGCCTTTCTTCGCGTCGCCGGGAATCTTCGCATCCGAAAGCTTACCCAGCGACCGGATGTACGCTACGAGCTGGCGCGTCTCGGCTTCGCTGAACCGGCGCACACGCGGCATCGCGGTATTCGGGATCCCGTTCTGGATGATGTTGACAAGTGCCACGTCGGTCGGGGCATGCAGGAGCCTGGGCCGATTCAGGCTCGGCGCGTCACCGCCGGCGCCACCCGCGCCGTGGCATTCCGTGCACATGCCCTGAAAGAGCAACTTCCCGCCATCAACATCGGCCTTGCTCTGTGCGCCAAGCGGCGCCGCGAGGACGAACAAACCGAGCGCAGCAGTGATACCCGCGCTAAGCCATCGTTTTGTCATTTCCATACCACCTCTGACCTCTAACTCTACCTCTAACCTCTAGCTTCCAACGTCCCCTCTACCTCTGTGCGCTCTGTTGCGCCAGCACCGATCTGAACACGCCCTCGACGATGTCGAGCTCCGCGGCGTAGCCAGCCGGGTCGATGTAGGGGTTGGGCCCCTTGCCGATCTTCGGATACTTCTCCGACATGCTGTACATCCCCGGATGCGAGCCAAGCGGCACATCGGGATGGAACTTCCTCAACGTGGCGAAGCTGCGATTGAATTCCTCGACGATCTGAGGGGCGTCCGGGTTGTTCACGAGCTTCATGCCGGGATTGACGCCCACGCTGCCGATGATCAGGACGTCGTAGGTTTTGCCGCCCTCCTGCTCCTTGAACGTCCAGGTCGTGCAGCCGCGGGTGTGTCCCGGCGTGAGGTGCGCGACAAGCGTCATGCCGCCCAGCTTGACCTCGTCGCCGTCGTGCAGAACTTTGTCGATCGGATGCGGTTTGCCGCCCGGCATCATCTTCTCGAGCGCGGGCACGTCTTCGGCCATGGCCATTACGGTGGCGCCGGACAACTGCTTGACGAGCGCGTCGCCTTCCATGTGGTCGGCATGGGCGTGGCTGCCGAGGAGGATCTTGATATCTGAGTACTTGAAGCCCAGCTGCTCGATCGAGCCGCGAACGGTGGGCACATTTCGTTCGTAGTCGCTGTTGATCAGGATGTGCCCCTGCGGCGTCGTGACCAGAAACGACGCGAGGGTGCGGGTGCCCACGTAATAGAGGTTGCCGATGATCTTGTGAGGCGGAAAGGCCGTGTCCTGGTCCTCGCGCGTCCCGATATTGCGGCGGAACAGCTCGTCGGGCGTCCAGACACGTGGCGCCTGGGCGAAGGGCGCGGCCACACCGAGTCCTGCCACGAGAAGGCCCAGCAGGGCCGGTTTGACTGCATTCATGACGCGATATGATGCGCCGAATGCGGCATAAACGCCAGACGGGAGTTGCCGGGTGACGGCCGACCCATACATGAACGCGGCGATCGAGGAAGCCGAGGCCGGGATGCGCGAGGGCGGCATCCCGATTGGCTCGGTGCTGGTCCATCGAGGACGGATTCTCGGTCGCGGCCACAATCGGCGCGTACAACGGGGCAGCGCCGTCCTGCACGGCGAAATGGACGCGCTCGAGAACGCCGGGCGGCTGGCCGCGCAGGTGTATCGCGAATCCGTGCTCTACACGACGCTCTCGCCGTGCGCCATGTGCAGCGGAGCGATTCTGCTTTACGGCATCCCGACGATCATCGTCGGGGAGAACCAGACGTTTCTGGGGGAAGAAGCGCTGCTGCGCGCGCGCGGCGTGTCGGTCACCGTCCTTCAGAATGCCACGTGCGTGCGGCTGATGGCGGACTTCATCAGCGCCCATCCTGATTTGTGGAGCGAAGATACCGGGCGCTAGCCGGCTGCTCACGCAGCCGGAACGCAGAACGCAGAACGGAAAACGAAAAACGGAAAACTCCGGAGCCTTCGTTCTGCGTTTTTCGTTCTACGTTTTACGTTTTACTTCCGGTGCGTTCCGGCTACGTTCCGGCTGCGTTCTTGGTAGCCGGCGAGCTCCAGCGCTTGACGAGCTCGTGGAACCATTGCTCGACCGCGCGCACGTGGGCGTGGGCGAAATAGATCAGACGAGTCTGGCGGTACTCTGCTGTTGTCGTACCGCGCTGTCTCAACGCGACGAGCTCGTCGAAGCTCAGGTGAGCGCTGCTGTGGTTCGTGAGTCCGCTCACCCACTGCGCATTCACGCCGTGATCGCGGGCCTTGAGGAGCTCGTCCATCGTCAGCGTGTAGCCCAGCGCGCGCAGCTCGCGCACGTATTCCGGGGAGAGCCCGTGGTCTCTCGCCTTGACGAGTCCCTCGAGCGGCAGGCCCGTGTACCCGAGAGCGGCAAGCTCACCGACGTACTCCGGGCTGATGCCGTGATCGCGCGCGGTCGTGAGCTCCGCGAGCGTCAGGCTGTAGCCCTGCTGACGCATCCCGCGGACGTAATCCGGCGAGATGCCGTGGTCCCGGGCGGCGACCAGCTCGTCGAGTGACAAGTTGTAGCCGAGGGCTTTCAGATCGTGGACATATTGCGGGCTGATGCCGTGATCGCGGGCGCGGATCAGATCGCCGGGCGCGAGCCGCGGCAATCCCTGAGCGGCAAGGTCGCGGATGAACGACGGAGAGACGCCGTGATCCCTCTGCGCGACCAGCGCCTCGAGCTGCCCCAGGCGATAGCCGAGGGCGCCCATCTCCCGCACGAAGTCCAGGTTCACGCCGTGCTCGGCGCTCCGAATGAGCCCGGGCAAGTCCGGCTGTGCGTAGCGCTGCGCGGCCAGCTCGTCGAGGAAGGCGTACCCGATGTCGGCGCGGGCCAACAGGTACTGCTCATCAGCCGTGGGCCTTGCCATGCCGCGTTTCGTGAACTCGGCTGGAAAGGTCGGACTCGGCACAAACGCGTACGTGCCGGCGCCAATGCCCGATCGGAACGTGCCCTCGAAGGTCAGCGTGCCCGCATCGCGGCGGATGCTGAACTGCGTCAGCCCGCTGGCGCCGGACAAGGCTGCGACCGTCAGCCCCTCGAGCCGCGCGATCCCGATCGTCGAGCTGTTGGACGAGTCCGCACGCTCGTTGAGCCTGAGGTGGACCTTCCCTGCTTCGGCCGGCCAGATCGCCCACGTGCCCGGCGATGCCTGTCCGGGTGAGCTCGCGGCCGGCGTCGCATCTGGCGTCTGGGCTGCGGCGCTGCTTCGGCGCGTCCGCAGGCACCAGCGCCGCTCCGGAGATGGCGAGCGGTACGAGGAGCGCCGCGGCGATGGCCGTTGCCGCCAGACGCACGCGGAACGCCGGGGCCGTTCGGTCGCGTGCCGCATCGAGCGCCGCGAGCATGCGCCCTTCCACCTGTCCCGGGCGCGCCATGCTGACCACGAGCGCCGGAGCCCGGTAGCCGCCCAGCGCGTACGCCAGCTCCAGCAGGTGCTCGGCATACTCGCGCGCGTGTGTGCCGGCCTGGAGCACGCGGTCGTCACAGGCCAGCTCGCGCTCCACGCGAAGGCGGCGCGCGGCCCACCACACGCCGGGGTGCGGCCAATACAGGGCGCAGGCGATGGCAGCCAGGAGCTGCGTCAGGCAGTCGTGGCGGGCGATGTGGGCCAGCTCATGAAGCAGGACCGCGCGACGTCGATCCTCCGACCACGTCTCGGACACGGAAGGAATCACGATAGTGGGCCGGCGCGTCCCGAAAGCCATCGGCATACTGCGGTCGAGGCTTCGCAGCAGCCGCACCGGCCGTCGAACGTCGAGTGCGCGTGGCGCAATCGAGCAGGAGCTGCGTCCATTCCGGGTCGTTCACTTCAGCGGCACGCGTGGCCAGTCGGGCGGTGGACCGCCGTTCGAACCCGAGCCGGAGCACGAGCACACACAACCCTGCGAGGTACAACCCGGCGGCCATCGCCGCCCACGACCATGCGGCGATGACCGGGACGTCGGTCTGGGTTTCACCGATCGCCGGCGCCGTCTCCGAAGATGCGATCCCCGTGACAAGGTCACCCTCGCCCCCCGCATGGTTCGCTTCGTGCCGCGCCGTCGAGACAGGAATCTCGACGTCCCACCGCGGCAACGCGGCTGAAAGAACCGGCAGGACGAGCAGCGCGGCCACGGCGAGCGTCCACACAAAGTGTCGCGACGCAGCGGACGCACGGCGGCGCGCGGCGTTGACGGCCCAGGCCGATGCCAGCACGCAGGTCGCCTTGACGACGGTTTCGAGGACCAGCGTCATGATCGCTTCTCTCCTTGTTCGCGAACCCGTTTGAGCAGCGTCGCCAGCCGCTTGTATTCGTCGTCCGACAGCGGCGTCTCCGACATGTCGAGCAGGGCCGCCATCGCCGAGCTGTGCGAGTCGTTGAAGAACGTCCGCACAAGCTGCTTCAGCGCGGACCGGCTCGCGTCTTCAGGCCTGGCGGTTGGAAAGTATGCGTGACGGGGGCCCTCGGTACTCGCGGCCGAGCAGACCCCGCTCGATCATGATCTCGAGCAGCTTGCGCACACTGGACGGGCTGGGCGCGTCGGGCAGCTCGGCGCGGATTTCCTCGACGGTCGCGCGCTGCCGGCGGTGCACGATCGCCATGATCTGGCTCTCGCGCCGGGTCAGGTCGATGGTTCTGGGTTTCTTCACGAAGGCGCTCCCGGGGAAGAGGCGAAATTTTTCGCGCTTCGCGAATATATTCGCGTCTGCCCGTCGTGTCAAGGCCGCGGCTACCGATCTTCCGCCCGGGCCGCGCTGAGGATGTTTTTCAGGCCGTAGTTGCCCTCGTGACAGTCGTACGCCAGGACGGGCTGCGGATCGGCGGTCAGCGTCATGCCGATGGTCCACGGCCTGGTCCAGGTCGACGGATCGTCGATCGTCGCGGTCCAGGCCAGCCGGTCGGGCGCCGGGCGCGTGAACCGCTCGACGATACGCAGCGTGGCGGCATTGGCGCCGCGGTAGGCCGCGGCGTCGGTGAAGTTGGTCGTGTCGACGACGAGGGTGGCGCCTTCCCAATGACCGCGCGCGTCGCCCATGTGCTGGCGGATGCCCGGTCCCACGTGCGGCCGTCCGTCAAGAGAGATGACGCGGGCCTCGTGGATGATTTCGTACGTAATCACGACCAGGCCGGGCGCCTGCGTAATCTGGTAGGTGTTGCCGTACATCACCGGAATCATCGATCCCGGGACGCTGCGCGAAATGCAGCGATCGAGCAGGCTGAAATCCTCGGGACCATCGAACGGCCCGCCCACGAAGCTGCTGCGGACCCGCCGCGACGCACGCCGCTGCCCGTCCGGGGTCAGCGCAGGAATCTTCCCGTCGGCTGGATCCACCACCAGCCACGCTTGCCGGCTGTTGGCGACGTTGAGGTTCTGCACCCACCACGCATCCGGCCCCCGGACGCGCCCGCCCGGCAAGGCATCGATGACGGCCGCGAGCTGCGCGCGCCGGACATTGAGGAGTTCCTGCCCCGTGATGTCTTCGAGGCGGCGGCCGGCTAACGCGTCGGGCCGCTCGAGGGGCGTCGTGTACTCGTCGCCATTGGAGAACACGCCCTGAAAGTCGGGATCGCCCCAGGGCGTCCTCGCGGGCGCCCACGCCTTCCTGCCGGCCCCGGGCGCTGGCGTCTGCGCGAGCGGTACGCCGTTCGCGGCGAACCCGATGAGCAGCGCAGCGGAAATGGTGACGAGACGGATCCGCATGGCGGGTAGTGTCCGTCTGCGGAGGCGTGGAGTCAATGAGCACGCAGAGACGGAAATTCAGGTTAACGCAGAGATCGCGGAGATCGCCGAGTGATTCTTTCGCTCTGCGATCTCTGCGATCTCCGCGTTAATAGTCTTCTCCGCGTTCTCCTCGCTCTCCGTGTTCTCTCTCACTGTATAATCGCGTCGCCCTCAACCACGCCATGACTGTCCGCACGACCCCCGCGGCGCTTGCCGGTGTCGCGCTCGCCGCCTGGGGAGCGCTGTTCGTGTTCGACCCGGCTGTCACGTCCTGGTTCCCGTCCTGCCCGCTCAACACGCTGACAGGCTGGCTCTGCCCATTTTGTGGATCGCTGCGTGCGGTCCACGCGCTGCTGCACGGACACATCGAGGCGGCGCTGCGTCTCAACCCCATGACGACGGCCGGCGTCGCGGCCGGCTTCGTCGCGTTCGCACACGACGCCGTGCGGCCCGGTGGCACGGCGTGTGTTCGGCTTGTCTCACGCTGCGCGAGCCCTCCGGCCCTGGCGCTGGCCGCCGTGTTCGGCGTCCTGCGCAACATCGTCAGCTGACGGGATCAGATACAGGAGCAAAGGACATCTATGGAGACACCGGAGAACATCGCCGCGGGATATCTTGGTCGCGATGTCGAGATCGACATCGGCAGCGCGCTTTCGCGCGGGTGGGCGCTGGTCATGGCTAACTTACCGATACTTGGCGGCGCGACCCTCCTGGCCTGGGCGATCGGCGTGGGCCTCAGCTTCATTCCAATCCTCGGGTGGGTGGCAGGTCCGCTGGTGGGTTCGATCCTCCACGGAGGCGTGCTCTACATGTTCATCCGCCGCATTCGCGGCGAGGACGTCGAGCTCGGCGCCATGTTCGACGGATTCAATATCGCGCCGCTGCCGTTGCTCCTGGCCGGGCTCCTCACAGGCGTGCTCACGGCGCTCGGGATGATTCTGTGCATCGCGCCCGGCGTTTACCTCGCGGTCGGATACCTCTTCGTCCTTCCGCTCGTGATCGACAAGAAGCTCGACTTCTGGCCGGCCATGGAAGTGAGCCGCCAGGTGGTCACCAGGCACTGGTGGTCCATGTTCCTGTTCGCGATCGTTCTCCTGCTCATCATCTGTCTGGGTGCGCTGGCCTGCGGGTTTGGGCTCATCCTCGCGGTGCCGGTGGTGTCTGCGGCCCTGAGTTTCGTGTACGAGGATTTGTTCGGAACCAAAGCCGCCGCGCCGGTGCAGGTGACGCCATGAATGTGACGCGCCGGGAAGCGGTCGCCTTGTTTGCGATGTTCAGCGAGCTCGTCGTCGGCGCCGGCCACGCGGACGCACAGGCGCCCGCAACGCCGGCGCGGCCGCCCACGGTGTTCACACACGACCTCCCGAACCTGACGATGGAGGACTGGGAGGTGACGGTCAGCTACGTGGACTACCCGCCCGGGCGCGTGGGTGCGGCGCATCACCACGCCGGTTTCGTGCTGGCGTACGTCCTGGAGGGCGCCGTCGTGACGAAGATCTCCGGTCAGGGCGAGGAGAAAACCTATAACGCCGGACAGATGTTCTACGAGCAGCCTGGCGCGACGCACGAAGTCTCGAAGAACGCGAGCGCCACGCAGCCCGCGCGGCTGCTCGCCATGATTTTCGCAAAGAAGGGCTCGACGCTGACGACGCCGGGGTTCGCTCCGGGGCCAGCAGGGCGCTGAAAAACGCCGCCCTGAACGTCGAACGCAGAATGTAGGACGAAGAAATACGTCGGTAATTCCAGGTCTTGCGTTTTACGTTCTACGTTTTTCGTTTCAGGCTGCGTCAGCAGCCGGTCAAGGCGCCAGCGCGGTCTGGACGAACGGCGCCTCCTGGACCCTTGGCGCTTTGCGCTTCGCGGCCACGAGATACCACTCGCGCGCGGACGCGAGAATCACCACCACGACGATCAGCATGAAGAAGATCGACAGGGCGGCGTCCAGGCGGTCGTTGAAGATCAGCCGCGCCGCATCGGCGCTCGTGGAATTGGCCAGTGACTGGGCGTGCGACAGGAATCCCAGCGCGGGATCGGGCGAAAACACCTTCTGCCATCCCGCCGTGAGCGTGGCGGCCGTCAGCCACACGAGCGGCACGAGCGTCACCCAGGAGTAGCGAATCTTCCCCATCTTGATGATGATGGTGCTGCTCACACACAGGGCGATCGCCGCCAGCAGCTGATTCGCAATCCCGAAAAGCGGCCAGAGCGAGTTGATGCCGCCGAGCGGATCGATCACGCCCTGATACGTGAAGTAGCCCCAGCCCGCGACAACGACGGCTGACGAAAACAGGATGCTCGGGTACCACGACAGCCGTCCGAGCGGCTTCCACACGTGACCGGCGAGCTCCTGGAACATGAACCGTCCGACCCGCGTCCCCGCATCGACAGTTGTCAGGATGAAGAGCGCTTCGAACAGGATCGCGAAGTGGTACCAGAGCGCCGTGCCCGGCCCCGTGAAGACGTTGCCAAGCACGCTGGCCATGCCGACCGCGAGGCTCGGCGCTCCCCCGGTGCGCGACAGCAGCGACGTTTCGCCCATCTGCGCCGCCAGCGCCTGCAGCTGCTCGGGCGTGACCATGAAGCCCCACTCGGCGATCTTGCGCGCCGCCGAATCCGCCGTGCTCCCGAGCGCGCCCGGGCCGACGTTCATCGCGAAGTAGACGCCCGGTTCGAGAATGGCCGCGGCGATCATCGCCATCAGGCCGACGAACGATTCCGTGAGCATGGCGCCGTAGCCGACGAGCAGGGCGTCGGTTTCCCGCATCACCATTTTCGGCGTCGTGCCGCTGGCGATGAGCGCGTGGAATCCGGAAATCGCCCCGCACGCGATCGTGATGAACGCGAACGGAAACAGCTTGCCCGCGAACACGGGGCCCGTGCCGCCCGCAAATTGCGTGACCGCCGGCATCTTGAGCGGCGGCATCATGATGATGATCGCGCCGGCCAGCACGAGCAGCGTGCCGACTTTGAGAAACGTGGACAGGTAGTCGCGCGGCGCCAGCAGCATCCACACCGGGAGCACCGACGCGACAAACCCATAGACGATGATCGCCCAGCAGATCTGCGGGCCTGACCAGCTGAACGCCGCCGCCCACACCGGATGCTGCGACACCCACTGGCCGCCCAGCAGCCCTCCCGCCAGCAGCACGACGCCGATGACCGAGGCCTCGACCACCTTGCCGGGGCGAATGCTCTTCATCCACCAGCCCATGAGCAGGGCGATTGGAATCGTGCTCGCGATCGTGAACAGCCCCCACGGGCTGCCCCGCAACGCGTTGACCACGACCAGGGCGAGGACCGCCAGCAGAATGATCATGATCGCGAAAATCGCGACCATCGCCCCAAGGCCGGCAACCGGATTCACTTCTTCTTTCGCCATCTGGCCCAGCGACTTGCCGTCGCGCCGGATCGACGCGACGAGGATGGTGAAATCCTGGACGGCGCCGCCAAGGACGACGCCGAGAATCAGCCACAACGTGCCCGGCAGGAAGCCGAACTGGGCCGCCAGCGTCGGACCGATCAGCGGGCCGGCGCCGGAGATCGCCGCGAAGTGGTGGCCGTACGCGATCCACCGGTTCGTGGGGTGGAAGTCGCGGCCGTTGTCGAGGCGTTCGGCCGGCGTCGCGCGCCGCGGGTCGAGCGCGAACACCTTCGTCGCAATGAACCGGCCGTAGAACCGATACGCCACCAGGTACGTGGAGACACCGGCGATGAGGATCCAGGCGGCGCTGATGGTCTCGCCGCGCGACAGCGCGATGACACCAAAGCCAGCGGCGCCGAGCGCGGCCACGCCGAGCCACACGATGGCGGAGAGCATTCGACCCATGGTGCCGCTACTTTAATTGGGGCTGACGGCAAAGGGCAAAGGGCCGGGAGCTGAGCGAACAAATCCTGTCCACTACCTGCCCGGCAGCCCCAGCAGCCGCATCGCGGTTTGCCCGAGAATCGCCTGACGTTCGGCGTCGCCAAGCCCGGGCGTCGCCAGCACGTGATCGACGGGCGCCTCGACCCACGGGTAGGGATAGTCGGTGCCCATGACGATCCGGTCCGCGCCCACCTCCGCGACGAGATGACGCAACGCTTCCGGCGTGAACACGAGCGAATCGTAGTACATCCGCTTCACATACGCGGTCGGGTGTTCTTTCGGCACACCGGCCTTGCACTGCGCCGGAAACGTCACACACCCGTGATCGGAGCGATTCATGTACGACGGCAGGTAGCCGCCGCCGTGCGCCGCGCAGATCTTCAGGCCCGGAAACCGATCGAGCGTCCCCTCGAAGATCAGGTGCGAGAGCGCGATGGTGGTCTCGAGCGGATTGCCGATCACATTGGTGAGCAGGCCGTTGCCCCTGAGCCGATTGCCGAGGTCGGGCGTCGCCGCCGGCTGCGGGTGAATGAACACCACCGCGCCGAGCTCCTCGGCCTTCGCCCAGAAGGGATGGAACACCGGATCGGCGAGCTCCTTGCCCGCCACGCTTCCGCCGACGGCCACGCCGCGGAGCCCGAGCGTCTTCATGCCGTGTTCGAGCTGCTGGGCTGCGAGATCGGGAAACTGCAGCGCGACCGAGGCGAACGCCGCGAAGCGATCCGAATGGCCGGCGCAAAAGGCCGCAAGGCTTTCGTTCTGGACTTTGATCACATCCGTCGCGAGGTCGCGGCCGATGTCGTACCAGTTCGGGTTGATGCTGAGAACCGAGATGTCGATCCGCTGGGCATCCATCACCGCAAGACGCTGCGCCAGGGCCTGGCCATCCAGCATCAGCGGATCGTCGGTGCCCTGGTTGGCTGCCGGCCTCCGCAGCAGCTCCGTCGCTTTGGGCACGGCGCAGTGCGCGTGCATGTCGACGGTCGTGATCCGCCGTCCCTTGATCACGACGGGCCGGCGAGGCGCGTTTGAGGGGCGCCCGCCCGGCCTGCGCCGCGTCCGCTATCCCGCAGCCGACGAAGACCAGGCCGGCGGCGCCGGCCACGTCTTTCAGAAACGCTCGACGGTTCGGCATGAAATCCTCAATTGAAGGGAGAACGCGGAGACGTTTTCAAACCAGAGATCGCAGAGATCGCAGAGGATTCCTATGCTTCTCTGCGATCTCTGCGATCTCCGCGTTTAAAGCGTCTCCGCGTTCTCGTTGCCCGAGTGTACGCTGTCGCAGGCCCGAACGGCGTAGAATCCTTCCTGTGACAATGACTCGCCGGGAAGGGATGAAGGGCCTGGTGGCGCTGGCGGCGGCCGCGTCGGTGCCGGGTCGCGCGCGTGCGGCTCAAGACGGGGCTGTGCCTCCGCAAGGCATCGGGCGCCGGATCCGCCACATCTCTTACAGCGATCAGGGCGGGCGTCCCGACGGCGTGCAGGTGATGCTCAACCGCGGCCACGTCTACGTCGGCCACATGTTCAGCGACGGCGTCACGATTCTCGATGCCGCCGATCCCCGCAAGCTGAAGCCGGTCGGCTTCTTCACGGCCGGCGTCAACACGCGCACGCATCACCTGCAGGTGGCCGAAGACCATCTGCTCCTCGCCAACGGCGCCAACATCGTCGCGATGCAGTCCTACGACAACATGCGCGGCTACTTCGAGAACGCGCTCGCGGACAGCATCACGAAGAAGACGAAGTTCCGGTCGGGCCTGAGCATCCACGACATCTCGAAACCGTCCGAGATGCGGGAGATCGCGTTCCTCGAAATGCCCGGCTTCGGCATCAACCGGCTGTGGTGGACCGGCGGGCGCTACGCGTACGTCTCGGCGCATTTCGACGGCTACACCGATCACATCCTGTGCATCGTCGATCTGCAGAACATCACGAAGCCGGAGATCATTTCAAAGTGGTGGCTGCCCGGCATGTATCGGGCCGGCGGTGAGCCATCCACGCTCGCGCCCGGCAAGCGCGTCGCGCTGCATCACATGATCGTGGCCGGCGATCGCGGGTACGGCGCGTGGCGGGACGGCGGCTTCACGATTCACGACATCAGCGATCGGACGAAACCGAAGCTGCTCTCGCGCCTCAACTGGTCGCCGCCGTTTCCGGGCGGCACGCACACGCCGCTGCCGCTTCCGGGGCGCAACCTCGCCATCGTCGCAGACGAAGCCAACGCGGAGAAATGCGCAAAGGGTCTGTTCCATACGTTCGTCGTGGACATCCGTGCGCCGGAAAACCCGGTGCCCATCGCGACGCTGCCGACGCCCACGGGCCGCGATTTCTGCGGCTTCGGAACGTTCGGGCCGCACAACCTGCACGAGAACAGGCCCGGCTCGTTTCAGAGCGAAGAGACGTTGTTTGGCACCTACAACGTGGCGGGCGTGCGCGTCTTCGATATTCGCGATGCCTTCGCGCCGAAAGAGATCGCGTCGTGGATCCCGCCCACGCCAAAGAAGCTGATCGATCCCCGGCCGAATGTCGCGCTGGCCGCGAAGTCCGCCGACATCTTCGTCACGAAAGACGGTCTCATCTACGTCAGCGACTGGAACGCCGGGCTCAACGTGCTGCAATACGAGGGATAGCGACGGGACCGCGGGTCCAAAGGTCCACGGGTCCACAGGGTTCACGGGTCCACGGGTTCAGGGTTCGAGGGGTTCAAGACGGGTACTGGTATCGTTGCGAGGAGGCTTCATGCGCGGCCGGCTTCTGGCTCTGGTTCTCCTGCTGTCGGTCACTCGCCTCGCTGTCGGCGCAGCAGCCGGCAAGCGCGGTGCGAAAGCCGAAGACGGCGCCGGCGGCCAGCCTGACTCCCACCGGTGTGCCGGCGCCGAACGCGGCCGATGCGGCAACCATCGCCGAGGTGCTGGCGTTCGAGAAGGACATGGAGGCGGCGGTCGTGCGAGGAGACGTGAAGTTTCTGGAACGGGCACTCACCGCCGATTTCATCTTCACGCACGGCGACGGTTGGACGACGGGCGGGGCGCCGCTCAAAGTGGACACGAAAGCGAGCTGGCTGGCTTATGTCGCGAAGCAGCCTGCGCCCTACATCTACCGCGAGCTCGACCACGTGCAGGTTGAGCTCCACGGCAACGTGGCGCTGACAATCGGGCGATACCTGTACCTGCCGCAGTCGAACCCACCGCAAACGGCGAAGGAACATCTCTACGTGTGGTTCGAACGCGTGTACGTCAAACAGAACGGCGAATGGAAACACGCTTCGCACAGGACGGTGAAGGGCCCGGTGCGGGAGGCGGACGAGCCGGCCGCGAACTAGCGACCAGCCGGCGCCAGACAGGTGGCGGTTACTTCTCCGAAGGATTCTTCTTACCCTTCGACATCATCTCGATGGCTTTCGTCAGGCGTGCCGCACGGGTCTCGGTCCGCTTGGCTTCGATAATCCAGCCGACGTATTCGCGCCTGTGCGTAAACGAGAGGGTGTCGAACAGGGCGCGCGCCTTCGCGCTCCTGTCCAGCAGCTTCTGAAGGTCGGCGGGCGGCGTGATGATGCGATTCTTCCGGTCGATGCAGACCGTGCCGTCGGCGTCGCGGATCAGTTCCTCCTGGCGTTGCTGGCGCGCCTGCGCCAGGCCCGGCCGCTGCTTGAAGCACACCGCCGACCACACCTCGTCTACCGCGATTCTCGACACGGGCTGCCAGGCGGAGTCCGCAGACACCTCCCAGTCCCCACCCATGGCCGTGAGATCGGAGTCGATGCCGGAACCCTTCTTGGGATGCGAGATCCAGAGCGCGCCGTCAGCCTTCAACGCCTTCAGCGCTTTTGGCCATCGTTCCTTGAGCGCCTTCTTGCTGACGGCAAACAGCAGCACGAGATCGAGCGCACCCTTGAGCGACCCGACGCGGACGACGCCGGACGGCAGTTTCCCGATGGTCCGATCGAATCCCGGCGGCGCATTCACGACGGCCACCGACATCCCGGGCTTGACGTGGAGTTTCCTGGCCAGCATGGCTCTTGCCCTTGCGTGCTATCGATCGCGTTCGGCGTCGAGATGGCTCAAGGTGTACTGGCAGGGTCCGTATCCCTGCAACTCGGCGGCCTTGAGAACGGACGCCGCAGCGCGGGCCAGGGCGCTGTAAGCCGGCAGCCCGTCCGCGGCGTGCAGCTCTCTCGCGGCGTGGCTGAAGAGGGTCAGCGACGACACCAGTTTCAGCGCGTCCGTGGACGATCCCATCAGCGTGTTGATGGACGCGCCCCTCGACAGATGGTTCGCCACCTCGGTCGCGATCGCCAGCAGGCGTGAGCGAAGCGTGGGATGCCGCAGATACTCTTTGGCTTCCTCGAGGCCGTGAATGCCGTACGTGCGCGAGACGCTCGACGAACCAAGCCCCGCCAGCTGCGGACACACGTACCAAATCCAGTGGCCGGTCTTCGCCCCGGACTGAATCTCCCGCAGCGCGGCGTCAAATCCCGAGGACGGCTGATCCTGCGCGTCCGTGAACCGCGCCAGCGCTGACGCGCCGGGACGGTCAGGGCGCTTTGCAGACAAAGTTCGCCGCGTCGTTGGTGCTGCCCGCACCCTTGTACTGGGCGACCGCGGGATACGGACAGAGCGGACGGACGATGTCCACGCGATTGTTCGTCACGTGATAGGCGGTCATCGTGTCCGGCGCGATGTTGCCCTCGCGCCAGCGTTCCATGATCGCCATGTAGTTGACCTGATTGGGTCCTGGACCACCGCCGCAGTGCTGCATGCCGGGCGCCATGAACAGCCGGACGAACTGATCCTGCTTGCCGCCCATCTTCCTGACCACGCTCTCGTAGTAGTTGATGCTGTTGCCCGGTGAAATGGCGGTGTCATCCCAGCCGTGGTACATCAGGAGCTTGCCGCCGTGGGCCTTGAACGCGGACAGATCCGGGTTGACGGCGTTGATGACGCTCCCGACCTTCTCATCCACGATCTTCAGGTCGCGGTCGAGGTCGAAGGTTTTCGCGTCCCAGTTCGCGTCGTTGTAGGCCACTTGAAACGATCCGACCGAGACGC
This sequence comes from uncultured Acidobacteriota bacterium, assembly GCA_963729215.1. Lineage (GTDB taxonomy): Bacteria > Acidobacteriota > Vicinamibacteria > Vicinamibacterales > CAVVIG01 > CAVQJU01. Next base: position 76,542 of record CAVSND010000030.1, read on the forward strand.
CGGGCGCGAGTTGGCCGGCGAGCACGCCCCAGCCGGTTTCACTGCCAGGCTCCTTGCCTGGAAATACCGCTTCCCCGCTCTTCGTCTTCGTCGTCGCGTAGGCTCGCTTCACCGATTCGAGCTGCGGCGCCGTCAGACAGCTGTCCGAGTCGGATTCCTTGCACAGGAGCGTTGACGGATCGAAGGAGCAGGCGCGCGGGTTGTTGATGAGGCCATCCTTCACGCCGTCTTTCGCGTCGCACGCGTCGATGGCGGCCTTGTTGAGCATCGCGAGCTTGGCGGCCGGCACGGCGGCGGCCGGATCCTTGAGCGCCGGCACGGCGACGCTGAGATCCCACGCGTGCAGATGCGTCTGGAAGTTGGCCGGCGCACCGGCCACGATCGCATCGAAATCCTCGGGGTATTTCTGCGCTTCCATCAGGCCCTGCCGTCCTCCCGTCGAGCAGCCGTTCCAGTACGACAGGCGCGGCGCCCGATCGTAGAACCTGGTGATCAGCGTCTTGCTGACGACGGTTGTCTCGTGCACGGCGCGGTACGCGAAGTCCACGACCTTTTCAGGATGGCCAATGGCGAACAGCGCGTTGCCGCCCTTGTGCCCGGTGTCGGTCGACGCCGTCGCATACCCTTCCTGCACGGCCGTCACCATCGCCGGAAAGCTGATGATGCCGGCCCAGCCGCCCCCGCCGACGAACTGAAACTTGCCGTTCCAATTCTCCGGCAGCCACGCCTCCATCTCGATCTCCGAGTCGGACGACGGCCGCAGGATCGCGTTGACCCGGCAGTGCGCGGGCACGATCTGCGGCGGTGCTGCCGGTCCGCCCCGCCCGCCCTGGGCACGGACCACGTCCGGCCGGCGCGCCCGCGGGAGCCGGCGGCGTGAACGGGCCAGCCGCCACCATTCCGGCCGCGACGATCGTCACGTTCGGCAGGGAGAGCGATTTCAGGCTTTCACACGTCGCCGGAGACGAAGCCAGGGTGGCGGAGAGCGCAAGTGCCAGAATCATCTTCAGCCCCCAATCCTAGTCATGAAATGCTTTTCACGAAGACACGAAGATCACGAAGTTACCTGGAACCGCCCCCGCAGACTTCGTGACTTCGTGATGTCACGTGCGATCATTGAGTGAACCTGAGAAACGCGAGCTTGTTGCCGGCCGTAAACCAGAGCTTGTCGATCAATCGGTCCGCCGGACGACGATCGCTGCCTGCCGTCAGGCCCGTGGGACCTCCCGCCGGTGCCGGCAGGGGGAACTCGGTGATGACACCGTCCGGCGTGACACGGCCAAGCCTGCCGCCTTTCGTGTACCACACGTTGCGATCGGGGCCCACCGCGATATTGATCGGCGATCCGCCCTGGCTGGGAATCGGAAACTCGGTGATCTTGCCGTCAAGCGTGATGCGCGCCACGCGATTGCCGTCCACCACGCGGTCGTCCATGCGGCCGTTCAGTTCCACGAACCACATGTGGCCGTCGGCACCGGCGGTGATGTCACCCGGGCCGCTGTTGGGACGAGGCAGATCGAATTCCGTCACGTGCCCGTCAAGCGTCATGCGGCCGATCTTGCTCGCATGAAATTCCGAAAACCAGATATTGCCATCCGGTCCGGCTGCGAGCGCGCGCGGGCCGCTGTTGGGTGTCGGGATCGCAAACTCGGTAATCTCGCCGCGGGGCGTGACGCGGCCGATCTTGCCGGCGGCGAACTCGCCAAACCAGACGTTGCCGTCGCGGCCCAGGGCCGTGGCGCGCGGCTGGCTGTCCGGTGTCGGAATGTCGAACTCCGTGATGACCCCGGCGGGCGTGATACGGCCCATCCGATTGCCAAGGTGCTCCGAGAACCAGAAGTTGCCGTCTGACCCGGCCGTAATGATTCGCGGCGCGCTCCCGGGATGCGGCAGCGGATACTCGACAAGCCCCGATCCGTCCTGCGCCATGCGGCCGATCCGGTTGCCTGCGCTTTCGGTGAACCACAGCGTGCCGTCCGGCGCGATGGAAATCGTCGTGGGGCCGCTGCCCGGGTTCGGCAGCGAAAATTCCGTGAACGTCCCGGTCGCCGCCGGCGGATCAACCGCGACAGCCACGAGCTCCACCATGGAGACTATCGTCAAGCAGAACAATGCGTTACGGACGATGGCGACGACTGGATCGGACGGGCTGACACGCATTCAGACGTGCTAGAATTTGCCCAGCACGAGGGTGAAAGTCAAGCTGCGTCGGGTGTCGTCGTTCGCGGGCCTCACGTTGGCACTCTGGCTGGGCATCCTCTGGGTTGCCCTGTCGGCCGTGTCAGCGGTATCGGGTTCGAGTCCTGTACGCGCCGCTCGCGGCGTCCCGGCTCCCCAGGCACCGGTTCCCTCCCACGCGGCGGCTGCTCAGGATATTCCGGCGGACGCCGTCGCCCAGCGTGCGCTGCTCGACAAATACTGCGTCACCTGTCACAACCCCCGAACGAAATCGGGCGGCCTGGTTCTGGCCAAGGACGCGATTGACGTGGCGCAGCCCCCGGAACACGCTGAAGTCTGGGAAAAGGTCATCCGGAAGCTGCACGGACGGATGATGCCGCCCCAGGGCATGCCGCGCCCGGACGAGGCGACGCTCGACACCTTCGCGACGTCGCTTGAACGGTCCATCGATCGCGTCGCGCTCACCAGGCCCAACCCTGGCCGCTCTCCGCTCCACCGGCTGAACCGTTCCGAATATGCCGCCGCCGTACGCGACGTGCTCGCGCTCGACGTGGACGCGACGGCGCTCCTGCCGGCCGATGACGAGGCAAACGGGTTCGACAACATCGCCGATGTCCTGAAGGTCTCGCCGTCGCTGCTCGAGCAATATCTGACCGCCGCGCGCAGGATCAGCGCGCTTGCCGTCGGCGATCCAGGGACGACGCTGGTCGGCACGGTCTACCGCGTGCCGCCCGATCGCGCGCAGGAAGATCACATCGAGGGCCTGCCGCTCGGGACACGAGGCGGCATCCTTGTGCGGCACAACTTCCCGCTCGACGCCACCTACGAATTCAACGTGGTCCTCCTGCAGAACATCGTCGGCTACGTCCCCGGCCTCGAGTGGCCGCACGAGCTGGAGATCAGCATCGACGGCGCACGCGTCTTCCTGGCCCCCGTCGGCGGCGCCGAAGACAACAAGCTGTCGGACACGAACCTCGCGCAGACGAAGGAGACGCTCGATCGCCGGCTTCGAACGCGTGTGCCGGTAACCGCCGGGCCACATGCCGTGGGCGTCACGTTTCTCCGGCGGAACTCGGCAGAGTCCGACGAACCGCTGCAGCCGTTCACGCGCAATCTCGATCTGCAGGACATGAACGGGTTCCCGACGATCAACTTCGTGCAGATCACCGGGCCCTTCGCCGCAACCGGACCCGGCGACACGCCGAGCCGCCGGAAGATTTTCGTCTGCCGACCGCCCGACGAACGCGCCGCGGCCGCGCGGACCGGTGGAGACGAGGGGTCCGCGTGCGCGAAGCAAATCCTCTCGACGCTCGCGCGCCGCGCGTACCGACGGCCTCCGACCGACGCCGAGATCGACAGCCTGCTGGCGTTCTACAACACGGGCCGCCGCCGCGGCTCGTTCGACACCGGAATCCAGGAATCGCTGACGCTCCTCCTCGCCAGTCCGACGTTTCTTTTCCGCGCCGAGCCGGATCCTCCGCAGGTTGCCGCGGGCACCATCTATCCGGTCTCGGATTTCGAGCTGGCGTCGCGCCTGTCGTTCTTCTTGTGGAGCACGATTCCCGACGACGAGCTGTTGAGCGTCGCGGCGCAGGGCAAGCTTCGGGATCCGGGCACGCTGGAGAAGCAGGTGCGGCGCATGCTCGCCGACCCGCGGTCGAAGGCTCTCGTCGACAACTTCGCCGCGCAGTGGCTGTTCCTGCGGAATCTCCAGAGCTTTGTCCCCGACAGCGACGAATTTCCCAACTGGGACGACAACCTGCGCCAGGCGATGCGAACGGAAACGAGCCTGTTCTTCGAGAGCATCATGCGCGAGGACCGGAACGTCCTCGATCTGCTGACGGCTGATTACACGTTCGTCAACGAGAGGCTGGCACGGCATTACGGCATTCCGAAGGTGTACGGCAGCCAGTTTCGCCGGGTGACGATCACGGATGAGAACCGGCGCGGGCTGCTCGGGCAGGGTTCGGTGCTCGCCGTGACGTCCTATCCGAATCGGACGTCGCCCGTCCTGCGCGGCAAGTACATCCTCGAAAATATCCTCGGCACGCCGCCGCCGTCGCCTCCCGCCAACGTGCCGCCGCTCAAGGAAACGGGCGAAGACGGCCAGGCGCTGTCCCTGAAGGCGCTCATGGAGCAGCACCGATCGAACCCGGCGTGCGCGACCTGCCATCGCGTCATGGATCCGCTGGGCTTCTCGCTCGAGAATTTCGATGCCACGGGCAGGTGGCGCCTGAAGGAAGCCGCCGGCGTCGTCGATGCCTCGGGGCAGCTCGCCGACGGCTCGCCGGTGGATGGTCCGGCCGCGCTGCGCAAGGCCATCTTGAAGCACCCCGAGCAGTTCGTGCGCACGATGACCGAGAAGATGCTGACGTACGCGCTCGGCCGCGGCCTCGAGTACCACGATCTGCCGACGGTCAGGTCGATCGCGCGTGATGCCGCCTCGCAGAACAACCGCTTCTCGTCACTCGGTACTGGGCATCGTCCGGAGCACGCCATTTCAAATGAAGCTAAAGGCGCCAGATTCCGTCGTAGCGGCCGGATTCAGCCGGCCGTGAACGTCCGCCTGAAGGCGGACGCTACGAGAGCATTCTTATGTTCATCACCAAAAAACACATCGCGCGGCGGACGTTCCTGCGGGGCGCGGGCGCGACGCTGGCGCTGCCGCTCCTCGACGCGATGGTGCCGGCCCGCACGCTGCTCGCGAAGACCGCCGCCAATCCCACGGCACGCCTGGGATTCGTGTATCTGCCGCACGGCGCCATCATGGACAAATGGACGCCGGCGACCGAGGGCAAGGGCTTCGAGTTCACCCCGATCCTCAAGCCGCTCGAGCCGTTCCGCGAGTACGTGGACGTCGTGAGCGGCCTCGGGCACCGGGCGGCCGACACGTCGGCGGTCCACTCGCTGAGCCCGACGACGTGGCTGAGCGGCGTCCGGCCGAAGCCGACGCAGGGCGTGGATGCGTTTGCCGGGATTACGGCCGATCAGATCGCCGCGCTGAAAATCGGGCAGGAGACGCCGCTCCCGTCGATTGAAATCGCCACGGAAGATCAGTCGGGCCTCATCGGATCGTGCGACCGCGACTACGGGTGCATCTACATGAACACGTTGTCGTGGCGGACGCCGACCACGCCAATGCCGATGGAGATCAACCCGCGCAAGGTGTTCGAGCGGATGTTCGGCCAGGGCGGCAGCCCCGCGGAACGCCAGGCGCGGACGGAAAGCGACCGCAGCATCCTCGATGCGGTGACGCAGCAGATCAAGGATCTGCAGCGCAGCCTCGGCCGCAAGGACACGGTCACGGTGAACGACTATCTCGAAAGCGTCCGCGAGATCGAGCGGCGCCTTCAGGTGGCCGGGCACGAACAGCAGACCAGCCTCGATCTGCCCCCGGCGCCCGTCGGCATCCCGTTCAACTTCGAAGAGCACATCACGCTGATGTACGACCTCATGGCGCTCGCCTACCAGGCGAACATCACCCGCGTCTTCACGTATATGGTGGCGCGCGAGGAGAGCAACAAGACGTACCCGCAGGTGGACGTCCACGAAGGACACCACGCGACGTCGCACCACCAGAACAGGCCGGAAAAAATCGAGAAGCTGGTCAGGATCCAGACGTACCACATCGGCTTGTTCGCGGAGTTCCTCAAGAAGCTCAACTCGATTCAGGACGGCGACGGCACGCTGCTCGATCATTCGCTGATCCTCTACGGCAGCAACATGAGCAACAGCAACGTGCACAACCACTTTCCGCTGCCCAACCTTGTCGTCGGCCGCGCCGCCGGCAACCATCAGGGAGGCAGGCACCTGAAGTATCCGGACCACACCCCCATGACGAACCTCGTGTTGTCGATGCTGGACAAGGTCGGCGTACCGATGGATACGCTGGGCGACAGCACCGGACCGCTCGAAAACGCCTGACATGCGCGCGAAGTGGCTGCTCCACGCGGGGTTCGCACTTGCATTGGCGGTGCGTAGCGTCTGCCTTCAGGCAGACGGACAGGACGTCCGGCTGAAGCCGGACGCTACGGGTGTTCGTCTGGTGGAGGCCGTAAAAGCTGGCGACAAGGCCGCCATCACGACGCTGCTGAAGCAGAAGTCCGGCATCAATACGCCCGAACCGGACGGCACGACCGCGCTGCACTGGGCTGTTCGCCAGGACGATCTGGAGCTGACCGATCGCCTGCTGCGCGCCGGCGCTGACGTCAAGGCGGCGAATCGGTACGGGATCACACCGCTCTATCTGGCCAGCCTCAACGGCAACGCCGCCGTCATCGACAAACTGATCAAAGCCGGCGCAGACGCGAACGCCGCCGTGACTGAAGGCGAGACGGCGCTGATGACCGCTGCCCGCTCCGGCCACGTCGAGGCCGCCAGGGCACTGATCGCGCACGGGGCCGTGGTCGATGCCCGCGAGCAGTGGCGCGGCCAGACGGCGCTCATGTGGGCCGCGGCCGAGGGCCACGCGGACATGATCAAGGAGCTCGCCGCCCGCGGCGCAGACGTCAACGCGCGGTCAACCACGCAGCAGTGGGAACGCCAGGTGACCGCCGAGCCTCGCGAAAAATGGCTGCCGCCGGGCGGACTCACGCCGATGCTCTTCGCGAGCCGACAGGGATGCGTCGAGTGCGTGCGGGTGCTCGCTTCACTCGGCGCCGACGTGAACGCCACCGACCAGGACGGCATCAGCCCGATGATCTCGGCGATCATCAACGGGCATTTCGATGTCGCGGGCGCACTGCTCGAAAAGAACGCCGACCCCAACATTGCTGATGCGACGGGCCGGACGCCGCTGTATTCGGCCGTGGACCTGAACACCGTGCCCGACTCGAACCGTCCGGCGCCCCACGTCGTCGACAACCAGATGAGCGCGATGGAGCTGATCGCGTCCCTTCTCGACCACGGCGCGAACCCAAACGCGCGGCTGAAGAAACAACAGCCGTACCGGACGAAGGTCGACCGCGGCAGCGACAGCATGCTCGGCGCCGGGACGACCCCGTTCCTGCGGGCGGCCAGGGCCGGCGACGCGCCGGCCATGCGACTCCTGCTCAAACGGGGCGCGGATCCGAAGATCGCCACGGGCTCTGACGTCCCGGTTGACGTCAGCCAGCCCGCGCGGCGCGCGCCCGGGGGCATCAACGCCCTGATGGCGGCGGCCGGACTGGGCTCGAAGGAAGAGGATACGGTCGGCCGCAGGAAGACCGAACGTCAGTCGATCGAAGCGATCCAGGTATGCCTCGAAGCCGGCGTAGACATCAACGCCGTGGACGGCCGGGGTCAGACCGCCTTGTACGGCGCGGCGCTGCAGGGTTACGACGAGGTCGTGAAATTTCTCCTCGCGCACGGCGCGAAACTCGACATCAAGGATCAGCGCGGTTTCACCGCGCTTGACGCCGCCGAAGGAAAGGCCGGCGGGTTCGGCTTCGGCGGCGGCTCCGCCAATCCGCACCCGGCCACCGCGAAGATCCTCCGGGACTCGATGAGCCCGCCCGCAACTCCGACGTCAACTCAGCAGGTCCGATAGCGCACGGCTCTTCTGGATTTTCCACACGTGCCCCTGCGAGCTGGCCTGATCGTTTTTGTGGCGCTTGCAGGGCTCGCCCTGCCGCTTGCCGCGCCGGCGGCACCGACCGACGACCCTAACGCACGCATCCTCAGGGTGGAGCGCTGGCTCAAGGCAGTGCTCAGCCATCAGCCCGGCCAGAAGGACGATGCGGTCAGCGAGGTCGCGGCGTGGTCGAATGCCGATCTCCGCACGCTGGGCTTCGACGAGCGCGTCCTCGTCGAGCTGATGCGGAATCCCGCAGTCAAGCAGCTGAAAGCTGCGATCCCGACAGGCCGCGGGCGTCCGCTGGCTGACCTATACCTCCTGGCAGCTGCACAGGCTCCGCGTTCTGAGTTGCGCGGGCGGCGGCCTGGTCTCCTCACGCGACTGCCGGGATCTCAACGCCGGGGACGAAATCGATGCCCGCTTGAGCCGCCTCGCAAATCTGGCGGCGCAGTCGCGAGCCCTCGGCGACGACAACTACGTCGTCCGGCGCGGTGCGCTGCTTCACGGGGATGTCGCGATGTCCGCGGAAGCGCTGGGATGGGCCGGCGCCGACGCAGGAAGCGGCGGCCCGCTGCGGGTCGCCGTGGAAGACGGCCGGGAAACCAGCCTGAGGGTGGGCGCGCTCCACTGGGAGTTCGCCCGGGCGCTCTTCGATGCCGTGAAGCCCGGACCCGACGAGATGGTCCGCCGCTGGTATGTCGCCACCAGCAGCTGGATGCAGGGCCGCGAGCAGCACGATACGGAGCATCTCAAACGCGCGCGGCAACTGTTCCCCGACGACGCCGAGATCCTCTTTTGGAGTGGCTGCCAGCAGGAGGTCTACGCGAGCCCGATGATTCAGGCGGTGGCGCGCTCGGCGGTCCTTCCCACCGGGTATCACGTCGATGTCCCGCCGCAAGGTCCGGCGCTCGCCGATGCCGAGACGTTTTTCCGGCGCGCGCTGAACGTCAACCCAGGATTGGTCGAGGGCCGCGTGCGTCTGGGGCATGTGCTGCTGGCCCAGGGCAAGGTTCAGGAGGCGGCGGACGAGTTGCGCGAGGCCGCCCCGGCGGCCGACGAGCCGCAGCTCCGATACTTCGCCGCGTTGTTTCTCGGCACGGCGGAAGAAGAGTTGGGCCATTTCGACGCCGCACGCGACCAGTACAAGCGAGCCGCCGCGCTTTACCCGCGTGCCCAGGCCCCCTACCTGGCGCTGAGCGCGCTGATTTCGCGACGGGGCGATCGCGCGGGCGCACGGAATGAGGTGCAGCGTGTCTTCGAGCTCCCCGCTGCGCCGCCGCGGCGGGACGATCCGTGGTGGGATTACACGATCTTCCAGGCGCGCAACGTCGACGCGCTGTTCAAACGACTGCACGAGTTGTTCCCGGTGCCCGAGCCATGAGGCTGCGACGAGGCCCTGTAATCCTCGTGGTCGCGACGTACCTGGCGGTATCGGTTGTCGTCGTGCGAACGCAGGACGTGACTTTCTCGAGCCGCATCGAGGCCGTGCGCGTCGACGTGCTGGTGACCGACAACGGCCAGCCCGTTCGCGGCCTGGGTCCGGCCGATTTCGAGATCAGGGATAACGGGGTCGTGCAGCAAGTCGACCTGGTCAGCTTCGATCAGGTGCCGCTGAACGCCATCCTGGCGCTCGATATGAGCGACAGCGTCGCCGGCGAGCGCCTGGATCGATTGCGCGCCGCGGGCAACGCCGTTCTCACGGGCCTGAAGCCCGCCGATCAGTCGGCGCTCGTCACGTTCAGTCACGTCGTGCAGCTGGGCGCGAAGCTGACGCACGACGTCGGACTGGTGCGCGCGGCTCTCGTGCGGGCAGCCGGCACGGGCAATACGGCGCTGTTCGACGGCACGTACGCAGGAATCACGGTCGGCGGAACAGAGGCCGGGCGGGCACTGTTGATTGTGTTCAGCGACGGACTCGACACTTCGAGCTGGCTGACCGCCGACAAGGTGCTCGACGCGGCCCGGCGATCCGACGTGATCGTCTATGCGGTGTCAGTGCGATCGCCGACTAAACCCGATTTCCTGCGCGACCTGACGTCGCTGACATCCGGGCGGCTCTTCGAGGTCGAAAAGACCGAAAGCCTCGAGGCCGTCTTCGTGGGCATCCTCGAGGAGTTCCGCCACCGCTACCTGGTGAGCTACACGCCGCGTGGCGTCTCCCCGGAAGGCTGGCACAAGCTGGACGTTCGCGTGAAGCGAAAGGCGGTCGTCAGGGCGCGGCCGGGCTACCAGTCCGCGCCAGCCGCCGCGAAATGACGCGCGTTACTTGATCGTCATCGGCACGGTCGCGGCGTGCTGTTCCCACGCGAGCTTCAGTTCGACCTTGCCCGAGCCCTGGTCGGTCAGTGTGTAGTGCAGCGTCTCGACGGGCGCCGGCGGCTTCGACATCGTCATCTTGACGCGGCCGAGGTCCTGCGAAGCCGCGTAGCTCAGGCCCCACTGCCCCGTCTGTTTGTTGATGATCAGCTGCCAGTTGTCGGGGTCTTTCACCCACACGTAAAGCGTGTAGGTGCCCTTCGGGACCGTGAGGCCGCCCACGTCGAGATCGGCGTCTGTGTGGAACGTGGTCGCCGAGTTCGCGCCCGCCCGCCACGCCGGGTACGTCGGATCCCTCGACAGGAGGCCGCCGTCGCCGAAGATCTTCCGGCCGCGCACCGACGGCGCGGAATAACGCACGCTCAGATTCTTCCCCGCCACCGTCACGGTGGCCGTGGCCGGAGGGCTCTGCGCCCAGACGGCAGTGGCGTTGACGACAAACAAGGCGGCACTGCACGTCAGGAGGAATTTCGACATAAGGGTCCTCATCGCACTGGGTGTAGCGTCCGCCTTCAGGCGGACGGCGAACGGCCGGCTGAAGCCGGCCGCTACATGGTTCGGCAAATCGTTCTAATACTCATCAGCGAGCGCAAAACGCGGGTCCGCGGCGAGGCACGGCGCCTCTGGCAGCCCGATTTCCTTTCGAACGATATTGGTGCCGCGCACGATCGCGACCATCTTGTAGAACGCGATGCGCCGCGACATGCCTTCCCGCCCGAATCCGCAGTCGCTCGTCACGACCAGGCGCTCGACCGGGATGTACTGCAGCGCCTTGCGAATGACGGCCGCGACCTGATCGGGCGTCTCCACCTGGAGGTTCCGGTGATCGACGACGCCGATCGCGATTTTCTTCCCGGTGATCGTCCTGCCGATGGCCTCGAGATCCAGGCCGTCGTTGGCGCACGTCTCGAACGTCATCACGTCGACGTCGAGCTTGTCGAGCAGCGGCAGGGCGCTCGCATAAGACTGATTCGTCGCGTAGAGGCGCTGCTGCGCGGGATTGCCCCAGCACGTGTGACACCAGACCTCCGTGGTGTCGCGCAGGCCTTTCACGGTGCGGTTGAACGTGTCGACGAAGAACTCGGGGCCGAGCAGCGGCGCGCCGCCGCCGCGCTGGATTCCGGCAAGGTGAATGTTTGGCTCTTCCATCTGGATGATGGCGCACCCCGCATTCGCCAGATCCCCCAGTTCGGCACGCATGGCATCGGCGAGCGCAAACAGCAGATCCTCCTGGCTCGCGTAGTGATCGTTGCCGATCGACGTGCCAATGAGGTCCGGCACGATCGTCCCGAACTTGACCGGCCTCGACGTGAGCCCCTGCGCCACCTTCCACAGATAGGTGTAGTGCAGCGAGCCGCGTTCGACCGGTCCGACGCAACGCGGCATCACGCGGCTTTCCATCACTTCGAAGATAATGTCCCCCTTGCGCGTGCCGCCGTAGCCCTTCCTGGTGCGGTGGTAATCGCCGCCGCCGAGGCCCTTGAACCGGCGCGCCGGGTACTGGAACCAGCTCATGCCGCCGACGTCGGAGTCGAAGCGCGCGTCGCCGTCAGTGACGATATCGAGGCCGGCTCGTTCCTGGTCGCGGATGAACGTGCCAACGGCGTCGGTGTACTGCTCGCGGAAACGTGCGTCGGCGATGGCGTCGCGGAATGAACGTTGACCGAGGTTCTCGACGTACCACGCGGGCCGCGGAAGCGAGCCGGTGATCGTCGTCGGCAGGGTCATCGAGTCGGTTGTCTTGGGCATCGGTCTTCGTATTCGCGTTGAGGGCCACGCACGTGGGATCTTTGACGCGTCCGGGCTGGCCGGGGGTTCTCGTTAAGGTCGGTGACAGTTTAACTCTGCAGGAGAATTTCAGACATATGGCGAATCTCGGCTACGTGGGTCTTGGCGCGATGGGCAGTCAGATGGCGGACCGCCTGATGGGAAAAGGCCACACGGTCACTGGCTACAATCGCACGAAATCGAAAGCGGACTGGCTGATCAAGAAAGGCATGGCGTTCGCTGAAACGCCGAAGGCCGTGTGTCAGGCCGCCGACTACGTGTTCGTGATGGTGACCAACTCGGCATCGCTCGAGGCGGTGGCGAACGGGCCCGACGGCCTCCTCGCCGGCCTCGCGCCGGGCAAGGTCATCATCGACATGAGCACGGTCAGCCCCGCCGTGAGCAAGGCGCTGGCGGCGAAGGTCCGGGAGAAGGGCGCCGATATGGTCGATGCGCCCGTGTCGGGCAGCATCGTGACTCTCCAGCAGGGCAAACTCTCGGTGATGGTCGGCGGCAGCAAATCCACCTTCGACAAGATCAAACCGATCCTGGACGACGTCGGCCCCAAGGTGACCCACGTCGGCGACAACGGCCTCGCGCTGGTGATGAAGATCGCGAGCAACCTGAGCCTCGCCGTCCAGATGCTCGCGTTTTCAGAAGGCGTGCTGCTCGCCGAAAAGAGCGGGATCTCGCGCGCGACCGCCGTCGACGTGCTGACGCACAGCGCGATCGCCTCGCCGATGGTCGTCTATCGTGGACCGTTCGTGCTGCAGATGCCGGAAGAAGCCTGGTTCAACGTGAACATGATGCAGAAGGACATGATGCTCGCATTGGACCTGGGCCGTCAGATGGACGTCCCGCTGCCGACAACCGCCGTGACCAACGAATACCTGACGGCCGCCCGCGCGATGGGGCTGGTGGAAGAGGACTTCGCGACCATCTTCAAGGTCCTCGCGCACATGTCCGGCGTGAAGCCATAGCCCGCCGCGTCGGGGCGTCCGGCTGAAGCCGGCCGCTACGGGACGGCCGCCCGCGCGGTCTTGACGCGAGACGACTCCTGCTCGCTTTCGGTCCAGGCGAGCACCACCTCGTCGCGGGCCAGCGCCATCCGCGGATATCGGGTTCCGGACTGATTCGCCACGACGACGGCCGGCGAGCGCGTGCCGTTCGCCTCGACGTGCCGGATGGAGAACTGCGGCGTCTGCCCGGCGGACTCCACCCAGCCGACGATTGCCGAGCCGTCTTTCTTCAGCGCCACGACCACGCGCCCGAGCGACTCCACATCGTCGGCGCGGACGGGCGCGCCGAAGGTCTTGCCGCCGTCGTGCGAGAACGCGAGATACGAGCGGTTGACGTCCTTCGGCGCCGTGAACCACGCGACGACGACGTCGCGGCCGCGGGCCGCGACCGACGGTCCATTCACCGGGCAACCCTCGATCTTGAAATTGTCGCGATGCACGGGAATGGGCATCGTCCAGCGGCCCGCCGAGAGGCGCGTCACGTAGATGTCGCGAATCTCGCCGGGGCTGCGGTTCCTGAACGCCGCGATCGGGCCATCGGCGGTCAGCGCCACGCTGGTCGGACAGCATTCGCAGACGCGCGAGTCGATGAGCGTGTCCGACAGCGGCTTGTGGCTCTTGTCGAAAATCGCCGCGCGCAGCTGCATGTCGCCTTCGTCACCATGTGTGGCACGGCCGTCCAGCCAGACCAGTCCCGTTCCCCCATCCGGCATCGGAAATATCGACCCGAACCCGTGCTGCGAAATCGTCTTGTCGCGGTTTGGCGCCACAGGCGCCGACCAGCTCCTTCCGTCGGTTGACCATGCAATTCGCAGGTCGTAGGCCTCGGGATCGGGGCCGTTTTCCTCCATCCAGTGGGCGGCCAGCGTGCCATCGGGCAACGGCCGCACCGACGGGACGTCCGCCGAATTGACCATCAGGTGTTCGCTCGACACCACCACGCGCGAATCCGACCAGCCGCCGGCGGTCCGCTCCGCAAATTTCAGAGCGGCCTGCTTCCCCGACCGTTCGATCCAGCTCAGGATGGCGCGGTCGCCCTCAACGGTCAGTTGGGGCGCGGAGCTGTTGGCGCCGGCAGGAGAGGTCAGCGGCTCGATGGTCAGAGAGCGTCCGTCGGCGGCGTGTGGAACGCGCGCCATCAGGCAGAGCGACAAAGTGAGGGCGATTGGGACAAATACCCGCGCTTTCCACATGTTCTCTCTCCATGTCGTGAGGCCTTCGCCTTCGCTGAGCGGCTGAAGGTCCGCACTACTCTCGACATACTACGATTCTTACGTACGGTCCAGATCGGGCAGCCAGTTCGTAATGGCCTTCTTGATTTGATCGGCCGTCAGATGCTCCCGATCGGCGCGTTCGACGAGCGTTCCGAGCTCGGCATCCGAAGCAAATCGCAGCGACACGATCTGCGGTTTCGTGAGGCGGGCCACGACGGCCTGCTGTGCCGGCGTCAGCAGCGACGCGCATCGTACCCGCATCTCGAGCTTGATGATCCGGTCCTGCAGGGCGGTCGTGTACGTACGGCTGATGAGAAGCAGCGTGAGAATCGCGCCGGCGAGCCCGAACAGGCCGACGCCCATTGTGAGGTGGCCGCCGATACCGGCGCCGCGGATGACGAAACCAACGATTCCGATGATGAGAAATGCAAACCCGATCCCGGTCATCCTCGGCTGATGCCGGTGGGTGGCGTACGTTTGAGTGGCCATCAATCGAGTATGCCATGGGGACGACGTCCGGGCCGTTCCGCGCTTATGGCCTTTTCACACCGAACGGCGGAGCCGTGCCAGCAGGTCGTTCATATCGGCGGGAATCGGCGCCTCGAAGCGAAGCACCTCACCGGTGGCCGGGTGCTCGAACACCAGGCGATGCGCATGAAGCGCCTGCCGCTCGAACTGAATCGGCCGCAGTTCGTCCGGGCCATAGACGTACCGCCGCTCGCCGACGAGCGTGTGCCCGCGCAGCCGGGCCTGAATCCTGATCTGGTTGCGCTTCCCTGTTTCAAGGCGGACTTCGACCAGCGACGAGATACGAAACCGCTCGAGCACCTTGTAGTGACTTACGGCGTCCATGCCCTTGGGATCCCGGGGATGCGTTTCCTTCTGAATCAGGACTCTCTCGTCCCACACGAGCCGGTCGCGCCACGTGCCGTCGGGTGGTTCGGGATGACCGTACACGACGGCCCAGTACACGCGCTCGACCGTGTGGCGCTTGAACTGCAGCCTCAGGCGATTCTGCGCGGCCGGGTCCCTGGCGAACACGACGAGGCCGGACGTGTCGCGATCGATGCGGTGGACCACCAGCGGCCGGCGCTTGCCGTGCGGCCGCAGATACGCCATCACCTGGTCGAAGATTGACGGTGCGCCGCCTCGCCGTTCGAGGGGAACGGCCAGCAGGCCCGCAGGCTTGTCGAGCACGATCAGCGAGTCGTCTTCGAAGACGATGCGGAGGTCGCCGGCGCGCCGGGCGACGCGGCCGCGCGCGCTGCCCGGGCGGTCGATCCAGACGCGCACATGGTCGCCGGCCGCAAGCCGCCGGGCCGCGGCATCCTTCGGCGCCTCCACCGTGTTGACGAACACCTTGCCGCGATCCAGGGCCACCGACGCGCGGCGGCGAGACCCCAGTCGTCCGGTCTCGGCAAGGAACTTGTCGAGCCGCAGGCCCTGCTCATCGGTACTGACGATCCATTCCATCTGTTAGAATTCCGCGCGGGTGCTCATCCTCAAACGCGTCGCGGCGATCGTCGTGCTCGCCGTCGGCTTTCCCTACGTGCTCTCGCCAGTTTACCGGTTTCCGCCACCACGCACGTTCAGCGGTCCCGCGCTCTGGAATCCGTACGCCCACCTGACCGGGTCGTGGCAGCGCGCGAACCTGCACGCGCACGGGCACGCGTGGAGCGGCCTCACCAACGGCACACACACCGACGACGAGGTCGTGCAGGCGTACCGCGAGCGCGGCTACTCCGTCGCGGGCGTGTCGGACTACCAGTGGATCGCCGCCCAGCACGGCGTCCCGACGATGCCGCTATATGAGCATGGCTTCAACATCAGCAAGGAGCACCAGCTCGCCATCGGCGCCGAGCGGGTCGAGTGGCTCGACTTCCTGTTGTGGACATGGATCAATCAGAAGCAGTTCATCCTGAACTGCGTGGCGGGGACGACGGCCCTCGTGGCCATCAACCATCCGGGCACCGCCTACAGCGAAGGCGATTTCCGCAAGTTGACGGGCTATCACCTGATGGAGGTCATCAACGGACCATTCGGGTTCGAGGACCTCTGGGACGCGGCGCTGTCGAGCGGCCATCCGGTGTGGGCCCTCGCCAACGACGACATCCACGATCTGACAAACGTCCGGCGCCTCGCCATCGCCTGGAACATGATCGACGCGCCGTCGGCCAGCGTGCCGGACGTCATCGCCGCGCTGCGCGCCGGCCGCGCGTATGCCGTCTCGCTCGTTGGTGAGAAGGCCGATGCCGCCCTCGCCAGCGTCAAGGTACAGGATTCGAAGCTCACCGTGGCGTCCTCAGGCGTGCCGGCGACGTACGTCTTCATCGGGCAGAATGGTTCGGTGCGGCAGTCGTTCGATCAGGTCATGCAGGCGACCTACGAAATCGGCAAGGACGACACATACGTCCGAACGGTCATTCGGACTCCCAACATGGTGATGTATCTGAACCCGGTTCTGCGGTACGACGGCGTCGCGCTGCCGGCGCCGCTGGCAGTCGTCAACGAGCCGCTCACATGGCTGTCCCGGGCGTTCGCCGGCGCGGTGTGCATCATCATTCCGCTGCTGTTGTGGCGCCGGGGCGCGGCGCGCGGATCGGAGCGGGCGTGAAACACCGTGTCGCCATCGCGCGGCTGCTGGCCGCTGTATCACTCGTCCTGATCGTGCTCAGCGTGCCGTCCGCGGCACGCGCGCAGCAGGCGGCGGCCCCGGACGAGCACGCGCCGACCGGATCGAGTTTCTCCCTCATGATGCTCCGCGACCTGCCCTCGAGCAACAACCTGTTCTCGCTCCTCGAGGGCGTAGAACCCAACGTGATCACCGATCGCTTCTACGGCGGGGGGCTCAATACCGGGCAGAGGGCGCGCATCGGGGCATTCCTGAACTCCTGGACGCAGACGCAGTACCGCGTGGGAGACGTCAATATCACCGCGCCGGATGGCAGCGGATCGCCGTTCTTGTTCCCGGCGCTTCCGCTGTGGGAGCGCGTGGACGTCGCCGCGGGCGTCATGCCCATCGGCTTCGGCGCTCCCGGCCTCGGCGTGTCGTTCGAACCGATGCGACCGTCTGGCAGATGGACCGGCGCCGCGGAGGCGTCGTTCGCCGGATCCGGCCTGGTCGCGAGCCCCTCCGCGGGCGCGCCGGCGAACCCCATCGAGACGCTGACGAACTGGGGCCACGGAGGATTTCTCGTGAGCGGACCCGTCACACCCCGCCTGGGCCTGGTGACGGCGATCGAGTGGTCCCAGTCGGATCAAGTGGAGCGAGCCGGCGCGACACAAGCCAGCGGACGCGCATCTTCAGCGTTCGCCAACGTCGTGTTCGCGCCAAACGGCCGTGACGAGTTCCGCACCGTCGCCTGGTTTCAACATGCGCAGGCGCCGTTCGTGCCGGCGCTGACTGCCGCGCCGTCGACGGCCACCGACGAGCAGACGTTTACGCATCTCCAGTCCACGTGGCAGCGCGCGGACGCAGGACTGTTGTGGCGATTGTTTGGCGCGTACTCCCAGAGAACCAGCACCCGCACGCCGCTCAACTGGGCTGGCTCGACCCAACTGATCGAACGGCTCACGGATGGCCCGGTGCCGCTGCTCGCCGCGTCAGGCGACCGGAGCGACCATCGATGGTCCATCGGTATGCGGGCCTCTCCGGCGCCTCCGCCGATAGGCGGCGTCACCCAGGCCCTGCAGTTTGGCGCCGACCTGATGGGCGCAGGGTCTCGCGTGGGAGCCTTTTCGGGCTCCATTGGCGAGCTGGTGGACGGTGCGCGCGCGCGCATGTGGACGTTCACGAGCCCGGGCATCGATGCGCAGCGCCACGAGACGGCCTTTTCGGCGTTTGTCGCCGATCGTATTCAGGCTGGCAGCAGCATTACGGCCGAAATCGGCCTCACCTACGACGGCGTCAGGGGGTCTGCCGAGTCCGCGGCACAGGGCATCAGCTGGGACACCTTGCTGCCGAGCGCCTCGATCTGGTGGGCGGCCACCAAATCGGGACACACGTGGATATTCGGGTCCTACCGGAAGGCCGCCGATGTCCTCACGCTCGACACGCTGGCGGTCGGCGATCCCGCGGCGCCGACCGGCACCATGTCCGCCTGGACCTCGCAGGGCGTCGGCCCCATCGTCGCGCGTGTCGGGCCGGGCACCGGAGGCAACCAGTCGTTCAGCGCGATTTCCCCTTCGCTGAACCGTCCCACGACGGACGAATTGACGGTTGGCGCGGAGTATCGGCCGGGTGCGGGCATGCGGTTCCGGCTCGCGGGCGTCATCAAGCGCCAGCACAATCGGATCGATCTCGTGAACACGGGGGTGCCCGTGTCGAGCTATTCCCTGTCCACGGTCGTAGACGGACGGCCCTCCGCTGACGGGGGCGACACGCTTTTGCCGGTCTACAACCGGCTCCCGTCGAGCTTCGGCCGCGATCAATATTTGCTGTCGAACCCGGCGTCGGATGACGACACGTTCGAGGGCCTTGTCCTGAGCGGCGACATGTCGCGCGGCAAATGGTCCCTGCTGTTTGGCGCGACCGCGAGCCAGACCTCGGGGCTTGCCTCGAACCGCGGATTCCATGCCGACGAAAACGATCCCGGGATTGCGGGTGAAGTGTTCACCGATCCAAACGCAACCAACGACGCGCGGGGCCGTCTTTTTTTCGACCGGGCGTTCACCATCAAGATCGCAACCGTCCGTCGATTTACACACGACGTCACCGTCGGCCTGATCGCGCGCTATCAGGACGGCCAGCCGTTCTCCCGCGTGACGGTTGTGCCGGGCCTGAATCAGGGAACGGACTTCATACGGGCGTTCCCGGCTGGCGACGCGCGGTTCAGCTTCACGGGCACGCTCGACTTCCGAGTGCAGAAGGGATTTGGGGCTGGCCCGGCGCGAGTGGACGCCTTCCTCGACGTGTATAACCTCTTCGACCTGGGCTACGAGGTGGAAGAGCGGGTCGTAACCGGCAGCAGCTTCCGCACCATCACCGCGATCCAGCCGCCCATGGCGGCGCATATCGGCGTGCGCGTGACGTTTTAGCGAGCGTGTTTGTCAGTCGTAGCGTCCGCCTTCAGGCGGACGTTCGCCGGCCGGCTGAAGCCGGCCGCTACGGCTGTTCGCCGAGCAGGCCTTCAAGCCTGCACTCCACGTGACTTACTCGGACAGGGTTTAGACGGCGAGCGCGCGCAGCCGCAGCTTGTTTTCGTACATCCGGACGTCGGCGGCGGCAAACAGGGCGTCGAGTGTGTCGCCGTCGGCCGGGTAGAGCGCGGCGCCCACGCTCGCCGAGACGGACAGCGGTTCACGACGGCCCACGTCGATGGACAACTCCTCGATGGCTCGTGCGAGCTCATCGCTCTTGCGCTCGACAACATCCGCTCCGGCGCCTGTCAGCAGGACGACGAACTCGTCGCCACCGTGACGGCCGCAGACGTCGTGCGGCCGCAGGCTTCGACGCAGGCACTGCGCCACCGCCTTGAGGACGATGTCGCCGGCGCCGTGGCCGAGCCGATCGTTGATCACCTTGAAGTCGTTCATGTCGATCACGAGCACGGCGAACGCGGTCCCGGCCCGCTGTGCCCGCGCCAGCTCGCGAGCGACGTGCGCTTCGACAAACCGGCGGTTCGGCAGGTCGGTCAGCGCGTCGGTGTGCGACTCGGCGGTGGCGCGTTCGAACAATTCGTAGAGCTCGCCCTGGGCCTCCGAGATGTTGTCGAACACCCGCCGGTCCAGCCGGTCGCCGTCGGCCGCCCTGGCTTCGATGGCCGGCAGGATCTCGACGAACTTCCTGACGAGCGTCGGATCGAGGCTCGTGCCGGCTTCGTGCTGAATGTGCGCCACGGCTTCGTGCATCGACAGCGGCGGACGATACGGCCGTTCGCTGCGCAGCGCGTCGAACCGCTCGGCGATCGCGATAATCCGCGCGCCCAGCGGGATCAGGTCGCCGCCGATCATGTCGGGATACCCCGTGCCATCCCATCGCTCATGGTGATGACGGATGAACGGCGCGACGGGATAGGGAAACGGCACGGCCGCAACAATGTCCGCGCCGATCTCCGGATAGCGGCATACGCGCGCGAATTCCTCCGGGGTCAGCGGCCCGGACTTCGCCAGCAGGTGGTCGGGCACGCCGAGCTTGCCCACGTCGTGAAGCAGCGACGCAATGCGCACGCCTTCGATCAGATCGTCGCGCAGGCCGAGCGAGCGGCCGAGCTCGGTCGCGTAGTACTGCACGCGCCGCACGTGGCTCTTGGCGGTCGCATCCTTCGCCTCGATCGCAAGGGCGAGCGCTTCCACGGTGGCGAGGTGCATGTCCGACAGCTCTCTGACATGCCGGCGCTCGTCGTCCATCCGCCCGAGATAGACCTTGTACAGCCGGAACGTGAGAAACAGCGGCAGCAGCAGGGCGAGCGCGCCGTACCCCAGCGCCGGCACGGCCTTCACCGCGATCGTCGCGACGAACGCCCCGACGAAGTAGTTGGGCGCGCCCCAGAGATACTCCTGGTCCCAGACGCGCAGCAGCGACTGGCGGGTGGACAGCGCGACAACGGTCGCGACGAGCAGCGAGTTGCACAGGAAATACGCAAAGGCCGACGCCGCGATCGACGGGAGGACGCGGCTCGCGTCGCCGTTCGCGCCGCCGGTCCAGGCCAGCACCCTCGCGCCAAGCTCCATCGACAGGACAAGAGACGAGACGCTGAACAGCGTCCGGTACCAGGGGTTGCGCACCGTGACCTTGAACGTGCACTGCGCCCACCCGCCCGCCGCAGTCACCCAGGTTGCCGCGCCGGGCCCCAGGACGAGCAGCGTCCCGAAGTTCACCGCGTATCCGAGCGACAGCGTGGACACGGACCGCCCGACGGGCAGCTTGAACTTGATCACGTTGGCGCCAATCGACAAGCCCAGCAGCGATCCCAGCAGCAGCGGCTGTTCGAGCGACCCGCGCCAGAAGGACGCCAGGAGGAGCGCCGCTCCGGCGGCGATGACGGCCGCGACGAAGGCGCGGGCGGCCGCGGGCTGACGTTGAAGCGTATCGATGGAGATCATGCCCGGCAGGGAGCGTGATACGCTCTGTAATTGTCTGGCCCGTGGCAGCAGCACACCTTCTCATCCGCAGGCATTACGACTGCTTCAACGAGCGGCGCTTCGCCGATGGAGCGGACCTCTTCTCCGAGGACTGCGTCCTCGAACACCCGCCGTTTGGCCAGAAGCGCGTTGGGCGTGAGGGCTATCTCGAACTGGTGAAGAACTGGGTGGACGCGTTTCCCGACGGCCGGCTGCAGATCGACCATGTGGAACAACGCGGCGACACCATCTGCGAAGTGGACCTCATCGGCACCGGCACCCACCAGGGCGATTTCGACATGGGCGGGTACGGCGTGCTGAAGGCCTCGGGCGTCAAGACGACGCTCAGGTTCCGCGAACTGCTCGAAATTCGTGGGGGCCAGATCACGTACTCGAGCCTCACGTTCGACGTACATGACCTGCTGCGACAGCTCGCGGGAAGAGCCTGATGGAAGATGTACCGACAACGCTGTGGACCCTCCACCGCGACGGCCGCGAGGCGGCCTGCCGCGCACGTCTCGCACCGTACGGCATCGAGATCGACCTGACGAGCGACGGCGATCCCGTCGTCACACGCGTATTCGCCACGGGCGAGGAAGCGCTCGCCTGGGCGGACAAGAAGCGCGCGGACCGCGAAACGCAAGGATGGCGGCCCGCCGACGCCTCGCAGCGCGCCGAACCAGGCCATCCTGAAGGCAAAACGTAAAAAGCCGAGCGCAGGAACGGCCCGGAATACTCCGGTCGTCATTCCGCGTTCGACGTCCAGGCTGCGCCTTCGGCCAGCCTGCTAGTGCAGGATCATCTTGCCGCCGCCCCAGATGGCTTTGGCCCGCCAGTCCTCGTCCAGTACCGTCCAGAGCATCTGATCGAGGTATTCGCCGTCGCGCAGGAATGACTTGCGCAGGATGCCCTCCTGCACCGCCCCGATCTTGCGCAGCGCGCCGTTGCCGCGCCCGTTCTTCACCGCCGCGCGCGCTTCGAGCCGATGCACGCCGACGGTCTCGAACGCGAATTCCATGACGAGCTTGGCGCCCTTCTCGAAAATTCCGCTGCCCCAGAACGGCGAGCCGAGCGCAAAGCCCCATTCGGCCGTGGCGAACCCAGGTTCCGTGGACCGCAGCTGGAAGATCCCGATGGCCGTGTCCGACTCGGCAAGCGTGACAGCAAAGCAGACATACGCGCCTGCGGCACGCTGGCGAGCCGCCCAGACGATGAACCGCTCGAATCCCTCGACCGTGCCGGGCGGCGGCGAGATGAATCGGGCGACTTCCTCAGTGGTCAGCAGCGCGAACAGGGAGGGTGCATCCGACGTGCGCATCTCGCGCAACGTGATGCTGGTGGCGCTCAGAACGGGCAGGGCGTCGCGCCAGTCCGTGGTGACGACCGACGTGGCGGCCGGAGCCGTCACCGTCGTCCGCGGAGCGGTCACGTCTTGCGGCCGGAGGAGCGGCATCTTGTCCACTAGACGCCTCCCCACGTGATATCCGACGCGTCTGTCGGGAGAACGACTGGTTGCCGCAAGCCGACGGTCATGTGCCACACCGCATTGTGCAAAGGCACGGCCACACGAGCGAATTGATGTTGTTGTGAGTTAAGTCGTTGGAAACAGCCTGTTTAGCGCAAAAGAGGCAGTTTCCCTAATTCAGTCGCGTCTGTCTTATAAAGAACCATGAAATTCTGGAACATTCGATGGTGATGAGAAGCTAAACATCTACAGCAATGACCTTTATATGGTTGTGTTCTTTCCTGAATGGCGACTGCCACTAAATGGAACACACTGTCATTTTTTGTCCTATGACAATCGCCGTCTGCCGCGGATTGCCAGTGCCGGAGACCGTCCGCGGCTCATGGTAGATAATGCGATGGACGCGATGCCTCCGCGATGAACAAACTGAGTACCGTCTTCCCGCTTGCGCTGTCCCTGAGTTCGATGATGCTGCAGCCGGCGTCGACGCCCTACCAGGAACGCGACTTCCTGACGCGCGTCCGGCGGCTCACCGTCGAGGGCAAGCGGGCTGGCGAAGGCTATTGGTCTCCCGATGGCAAGCGCCTCGTGTTTCAGAGCGAACGCGAGCCGGGCAATCCCTTCTATCAGATATACACGCTGGATCTCGAGACGGGCGACACGAAGCGGATCTCCCCCGGGCTCGGCAAGACCACCTGCGCATTCATCCGGCCGGGCGCCGACGGCGACATCGAGTTTGCGTCGACGCATGCCGACCCGAAATCGAAGCAGCTGCAGGACGAGGAGAACGCGTTTCGCGCGTCGGGGAAGGAACGCCGCTACTCGTGGGACTACGACCCCGAGATGGACATCTACGTCTACGGCGGACGCACGGGCAAGCTCACGCGCCTGACGACCGCCCGCGGGTACGACGCCGAGGGCAGCTATTCGCCCGACGGCCAGTGGATTGTCTTCACATCGATGCGCGACGCCTACAACCGGACGCTCAGCGACGCCGAGAAGAAGCAGCTCGAGACCGACCCCAGCTACTTCGCCGAGATTTACATCATGAAGGCCGACGGCTCCGGCCAGAAGCGCCTGACCAACGTCGCCGGGTACGATGGCGGGCCGTTTTTTACGCACGACGGCTCACGCGTCGTCTGGCGGCGGTTCGACGTGACCGGCCTCATTGCCGACGTCTGGACGATGAAGCCCGACGGCAGCGATCAGCAGCAGATCACGGATTTCGGCGCCATGAGCTGGGCGCCGTACGAACATCCGTCCGGCAAGTACTTCATCTTCGCGTCGAACAAGCTGGGGTTCGACAACTTCGAGCTGTTCATGGTCGACGCGGCGGGCACGAAGGAGCCCGTGCGCGTCACCTACTCACCGGGATTCGACGGCCTGCCTGTGCCGTCGCCGGATGGGAAGCAGCTGGCGTGGACGTCGTCTCGCGGCGGCGGATCCGCGGGCCAGCTCTTCCTGGGCCAGTGGAACCACGAGAAAGCACTCGAAGCGATCGCGCAGGCGCCGCTCAAGAAGGCTGCAAAGAAGCCATGAGACACCGAGCCCTTCTACTGGCCGTGGCGCTGGTCGCCGCGGCGGTTGGCCATCCCACGGCCGACGCCTCGAAACTTCGCAGCTACGTACAGACGCTCGCCTCCGACCGGTTTGGCGGGCGCATGACCGGCACCGAAGGCGAGACACTCGCCCGCGAGTTCATCGTCGCCGAGCTGAAGCGCATCGGCGCGAAGCCGCTGCCCGGCCGCGAGTGATTTCGAATTGCCGTTCGAGTTCACGGCCGGGTACCCGTGACGCCGGGTCGAGGGTCTCGACCAGCATCGAGTTTCCGCGGCCACGAGACGGCGTCGTGGGCGGCATCGTGGGAGGAACGGCACCGGGCGATGCTCGGGCGTTGTCCTTCTCGGACAACGGTGACGTTGACGGCCCCGTGGTCTTCGCCGGCTACGGCATCGTTGTTCCGGACAACCAGGAGTTCGGCTACGACAGCTACACCGGCCTCGATGTGAAGGACAAGGTCGTGCTCGTCCTCCGCTACTTCCCGGAAGATGCCGACCAGAAGACCAAGGCGATCCTCGTCCCGGTACTCGGATCTTCGGTACAAGGCGATGGCGGCGCGGCAGCACGGAGCCAAGGCCATTCTCGTCGTCACCGGCCCGCATTCGCCCAATGCGGGCGAACTGGCGCCGATGACATTCGACACCGCGATTGCCGGGTCGGGCATCCTGGCGCTCAGTATCACGGGGAAGATGGCGGAAGGTCTGTTCGCGGGCATGCCGGACAAGAATCTGGCGGACGCGCAGAAGTCGCTCGACTCCGGGAACCCCCACGTCGTCCGGCTTTCCGCTCACGGGCGCGAAGGTCCGCGTTCACGCCGACGTCGTTCGTGAGACGCGGACAGGCCGCAACATCACCGGTTATCTGCCGGCAACCACGTCGCCGGCATCGGGCCCGAAGCCGTGGGTGGCGCTTGGCGCCCACTACGATCACCTGGGCAGCGGCGGCAACGGGCTGTCGCTGGCGTCGAAGGAAGACGCCGGACGCGTGCATGGCGGCGCGGACGACAACGCGTCCGGTACGGCCGCCGTGCTGGCCGTCGCGGACACGTTCGCGAAGGAACGCCGGCGGCGGAACCTCGTCTTCAGCTTCTGGTCCGGCGAGGAACTGGGTCTGCTCGGTTCGGCGGCTTTCACGTCGCATCCGCCGATTCCACTGGCCGACATCGAGGCGTATCTCAACTTCGACATGGTCGGCCGCATGCAGGAGAACAGGCTCAACGTCCAGGCCAGCGGATCGAGCCCGGTGTGGGACAAGCTGATCGAACAGGCGAACGTCAAGGCGGGATTCGATCTGCGGCTGCAGCCCGACCCCTATCAGCCGACCGACGTGCAGACGTTCAACATGGCGAGCATTCCGAGCCTGAACTTCTTCACTGGCTCGCACGTGGACTACCACAAGCCCAGCGACACGGCGGACAAGATCGACTACGAGGATTCTCGATCGCATCGTCGACTTTGCCGCGGCGATTCTCCGGCGCCTCGACGCGCTGACGGAAGCGCCAGCCTTTACGAAGGTCGAACCGCAGACGCAGGGCGGCGCGAGCCGCACGGGCGTCCGGATCTTCACGGGCACCATCCCGGACTACGCGTCGGATGCGAAAGGACTTCTGCTCGGCGGCGTGGTGGGCGGCGGCCCGGCCGAGCAGGCCGGCCTCCAGAAGGGCGACGTGATCGTCGAAATCGCCGGCCAGACGATCACGAACATCTACGACTACACCTACGCGCTCGAGGTGCTGAAAGTGGGCCAGTCCGCCAAGGTCGTCTACATGCGCAACGGCGAGCGGAAAGAAACGACGCTCACCCCTTCCGCTCGAAAGTAACTCGAGTGCAGCGGCAGGGGCGTTAGAGCATATTTCAGACTCGCGTACCATCTCCGATCGTACCCACGCCGACGCGTCACGTGGTGGTCGGTGGGCCCTGCGTCGGGCACGGTCGTCAGCCCGGAAAAACGACGCGGCGGCATCATCGTGTAATGTCATGGCGCTCGGCCCAGGTTTGGGCTCTCGCGGTGGTGGCCGCCGCGTCGTTTTTCGCGTTCGAGACGGGCTGAGACCTATCGCCCGACGCAGGGCCCGCCGACCACCGCCTGACGCACACGGGTGCGTGAGACTCCCACGGATTAGCCAGCCCCCGGATCAGGGACGAGGAGTCGCGGTCTCGCATCGTGGCTGGGCCAATGATGGAAGGCGGCGTGACCGTCGTCAGACGATAAAACGCCGGGTTTTTCCACGCCGAGCTTCGTATTGGCCAAGCCGCGATGCGGGACCGCGACGGTGGTTCGACGACTCGCCGTAAAAACGCTATGTCCCCCGCGCTTCGCACTCCGGCGAGCGTCGTCGTCGTGAAGCGAAGGCGAGCAGACCTGCTCACTCGCGCAGTCTGTAGAACGTGATCATGTCGGTGCTCTTCGGCGGAGGAGCCCCGAGCTGGCGCAGCAGCGTTGTCACCTGGCCGCGGTGATAGCTTCCGTGATTGACCACGTGAGTGAGCATCTGAAAGAACGGTGACGCGCCCGTTGCGCCGCTGAGCAGCTTGTACTCGAACACGCGCGAGACGCCGGCCTCGCCAAGGCCTTCGACGAACCCGCGGACTTTCCCCTCGAGATCGACCCACGACCTGCGAATGGAATCAACATCGGGAAACGTGTCGTACGCGATCAGAGACGAAGGGGATTCGCCAAGCCACCGCGTGTACCACACAAGGTCGGCGGCGTAGATGTGCGCCACGGTGTCGCGAACGGACTTGAAGCTGCTGTCCACCGAGACGGGTGAACTGCTCCGGCGTCAGCGGCGTGACGGCTTCCAGGATGAGGTCGCGGGCCCAGTAGTGATAATCGAGCAGCGTGCGGAGATCCTTGAGGTCCATGCCGCGGATTATAGTCGGCAGCCGGGCGGCCCGTAGCTGATGATTCACGCTGATGATTGGTGATGCGAACTGCAGGTTTGGACGCTGACAAACGGCGGCGGCGGTGCCGGTCATCCCGACCGGCCACCGCCCACCGACCTCCGGCGGCCAGTTAAGCCGCCGGCTTCACCGTGAAGAACAGGCTGTGGCCCTCGCGCTCGACGAGCAGGAGCGCGGGACGGTCGGTCGTTTTGCGGACCGCCGCCCGAAGCTCGTCCACCGACTGCACCGGCTGCCGATTCACCTCGAGAATCACGTCGCCTTCCTGGAGTCCCGCGTCGGCGGCACGACTGTCAGGATTCACCGCGGTGATCACGAGCCCCTTCTGTCCGCGCTCGACGCCGATGCCCAGCGCTCCCTTGTCGGCGCTCGCCGGTTCGGCGCTGCGCGACGATCGCGCGCCGACTTCGGCTTCGTCCAGCTTGACCGAAATCGTTTTCTCGGCGCCATCGCGGACAACCCCGACGGTGGCGTTCGATCCCGGCTGGGTCTCGGCCACATGGTTGCGGAGGCTGTTGAAGTCGGTCACGGCCTGGCCGTTGAACGACTCGATGACGTCACCGCGCTTCAACCCTGCGCGGTCGGCCGCACTGTCGGGCGTGACCTTGCTGATGATGGCGCCGCCCACGTGTTTGAGGCCCATGCTGGCCGCGAGATCCGACGTCACCGGCTGCACTTCCACGCCCAGCTGCGAGCGGCGGACGCGGCCGTCCTTACGCAGGTCGTCCATGACGCGGCGCGCCATGTTCGACGGAATCGCGAATCCGATGCCGATGTTCGCGTCTACGGGCGACAGCATTTCGGCATTGATGCCGATGACCTCGCCCTTCGTGTTCACCAGCGCACCGCCCGAGTTGCCGTGATTGATCGGCGCATCGGTCTGCAGGAAATCCTGGTAGGTGCGGCCGCCGTCACCGTCGCCCGAACCGGTCGATCGGCCCTTGGCGCTGACAATCCCCATCGTCACGGTCTGCCCCACGCCAAGGGGGTTGCCGATCGCGAGCACGAGATCGCCGACCTGTGCGTTGTCGGAATTCCCCAGCTGCGCGGTCTGGAGACCCGTGGTGTTGACCTTGATAAGAGCCAGGTCGCTCGGCTTGTCGGTGCCGATGACCTTGGCTTCGAGGGTACGTCCGTCGGCGAGGTCGATGTGGATCGCATCGGCACCGTCGACGACGTGGTTGTTGGTCAGGATGTAGCCGTCGCTCGTGACGACCACTCCGGAACCGAGGCCGCGCTGACGATAGCTGCGCGGAACGGCCCGCTGCCTTCGGCCGCGCGGGTTGTCGTCGCCGTCATCGCCGAAGAAGCGGCGGAAGAAGTCGTCGCCCTCGAACTGCGTCGGCGAGACCTTGGCCTTGCCTTCCACGCGGATGGTGACGACGGCGGGGGCGACAGCCTTGACCACGTCGGCGTACGAATCGCGTCCGCCGGGGATGCGCGACTGCGCGCTGGCTGACTGCTGGCTGCCGGCGGCCGCGGACTGCTGACCGGCGACCGCCGAATGAACGCCGCTGACGACTGTTTGCGGGTTGGCCGAAGCTGCCAGGCTGTGCCAGGCCGCGCCGCTGATAAGGGCGGTGGCAGCCAGGACGGCGAGCCCCGTCCGGATGCTGAAATGTCGGATCTTCATGGTGTCTGGGTCCTTTCCTTTCAGGAAATGCGCTTCTGAACCATTAGACGGCGCACCGCCTGTCAGGGACGTGGCTGGGACATTACAAAGAGGAAAGGTTCGAGAGGTTCGAGAGGTTCGAGGGGTTCGAGAGGTTCTAGGGGTTCGAGAGGTTCAGGTGGACCGTGAATGTTGAGCCATGGCCGGGCTGGCTGCTGACGCTGACGGTGCCGTGGTGAGCCTCGACGATGGCTTTCACGAGGCTGAGGCCGAGGCCGAGGCCGCGTTCGGCACGGCTCCGGTCACCGCGGAACAGGCGATCCCAGATCCGGGGCTGTTCATCGGCGGGAATGCCGAGACCGGTGTCGCTCACGCGCAGGACGGCGCGGTCGCCGTCCCGGCCGGCGGCGATTTCGACACGCCCGCCCGCGGAGGTGTACTCGATCGCGTTGTCCAGAAGGTTGGCGGCGACCTGCTCGAGACGCGTGCGATCGACGTTCACGCGCACGTCATCGGCGACGCTCGCGGCGAGCGCCACGCCTTTCGCGTCGGCGGTGTCGCGATAGAGGTCCGTCGCCCGCGCGACGATGTCCGCCAGCGCGACCGGCTCGCGCTTGAGCGGCATCGTGCCGCTTTCGGCCTCGGTGATATCCATCAACGTCGTGAGGATGACGAGCACGCGATCGGCTTCCTCTACGCAGTCGGCCAGCGCTTCGCGGTAGCGGTCGAGGTCGGGCGGGGCGGCCAGCGCCAGCTCCGCCGATGCGCGGAGGCGGGTCATGGGCGTGCGCAAGTCGTGCGACACGTTGTCGAGCGCGCCGCGCATGCCGTCAACGAGCCCTTCGATCTTGTCCAGCATCGCGTTGAAGAGTCCGGACAACTCGTCGATCGCGTCGCGGCGCTCGGCGAGCGGCACGCGGGCGTCGGTCTGGCCCGTCGTGATGATCCGCTTGACGGCGTCGATGAGCTGGCGGATGGGTTTGAGCGCCGTTTGCGTCGCGAGCGCGCCTCCCGTCAGCGCCACGAGCAGGATCGACAGCGTGACGAGACCGAGGGCGGCTCGGAACCTGGCGAGCAGGTCATCGCGCGCTTCGGTGCTCTTCCCTACCTGTACGAGCGTGCCGTCGGCCAGCCGTATCGATCCGGTTTCGAGGGACGCCAGATCCCATCCCTGCGGCTGACTCAGGACAACAGCTTCGGCGCCGCGATCCACCACGCGCACGAACAGCCGTTCGGGAGCGGTTTGCTGCTCCGCCTGCACCGTCGCGGCGAGGGCGTCGAGTCCGCCGCGATCGTACGCGGTCGCGTAGAGGCCGAGCTTGCTGTCGATCAGCTGGCGATCGCGCTGAGCGAGGGAGGCCGACGCGAGAAGATACGTCAGCGTCACGATCGCCATCGACCCGGCAACGAACAACGACGCGTACCACACGCCGATGCGCAGCCCGTACACGAGCGGACGCGCGTCGCGCTCAGGCCCTGAGGACATATCCAACCCCGCGGACGGTGTGAATGAGCTTGGTCTCGAACGGCCGATCGACCTTGTCCCGCAAGCGGCTGACGAGCACGTCCACGATATTGGTTTGCGGGTCGAAGTTGTACTCCCACACGTGCGACAGGATCATCGTCTTCGAGACGACTTTGCCGGTATTGCGCATCAGGTATTCGAGCAGCGCGAACTCGCGCGGGCGCAGATCGACCTGGGTTCCCCCGCGCGACACCCGGCGCGACAGCAGGTCGAGCACGAGATCTTCGACCGTGAGCGTCGTGGGTTCCGGCGTGCGGGATGCGCGGCGGACCAGCGCCTGCACGCGCGCCAGCAGTTCCGCGAACGCGAATGGCTTGGTCAGGTAGTCGTCGCCGCCCGCCTGCAGGCCGCGTACGCGATCGTCCACCGTTTGCCGTGCGCTCAGAATCAACACGGGCGTCATCACGCCTTTCCGCCTCAACTCCTCGATGACCGACAGCCCGTCGCGCCTGGGCAGCATGACATCCACGACCGCGACGTCGTAGGCCTGATCGAGCGCCGCCGCCAGCCCCTCGGCGCCGTCGGACACACGATCGACCGCAAACCCGGCCTCGCGCAGCCCACGCGCCACGAACTCCGCGATCGTGTCGTCGTCTTCGATGAGCAGCGACGTGCACGTTCGTCGAGTCCTCCTAGCCGAGCGGCCGCCGCGCCGGCGCGTCCGAGGGCGCGGCGCGGAGGTACTGCCTGGGCCATGCCACGGCGTGTCCGAGCTCACGCGCGGCCCGGAGCGGCCAGTACGGATCGCGCAGCAGCTCACGCGCGAGCAGCACGCAGTCAGCCCGGCCGGCCGCGATGATCTCGTCTGCCTGACCCGGCGACGTAATCAGGCCGACCGCGCCTGTCAGGACGCCCGCCTCGCGCCGAATGCGCTCGGCGAAAGGCACCTGGTAGCCGGTCGCTACGGGAATCGTCGCGCCGGGAACGTTGCCGCCAGACGAGCAGTCGATGAGATCCACGCCGCGGTCCCGCAACAGGCGGGCCAGGGCGACCGACTGATCCGGATCCCATCCGCCGGCCGTCCAGTCAGTGGCGGAAATCCGCACGAACAGCGGACGTCCATCCGGCCACACCCGACGGACAGCATCTACGATTTCCAGGCACAGGCGCGTGCGATTCTCAAACGATCCGCCGTATGTATCGGATCGCGTGTTGCTGAGAGGCGACAGGAATTCGTGAATCAGATATCCGTGGGCCGCATGGACTTCGACAACGTCGAAGCCGGCCGCCCGCGAGCGTTCCGCCGCGTCGGCAAACGCGGCAACAATCGCCGCGATTTCAGCGGGCGAAAGGGCCGCGGGCGTGGCATACACATCGGCGAACGCCTCCGCTGTCGGGCCAACGACCGGCCATCCGCCCGCCGAAGGCGGCACCGCCTTCAGGGATCCCTCCCACGGCACCGACGTACTGCCCTTCCGGCCGGCGTGCGCAAGCTGAATGGCCGCGGCACTCCCCTGCGATCGCACGAAACGGACGATGCGGGCGAGGCCGTCCACGTGCCGATCGCTCCAGATCCCGAGATCGGCGGGACTGATGCGGCCCTCCGCGGTCACCGCCGTGGCCTCGGTCATTGTCAGCGCGGCGCCGCCCACCGCCCTGGAGCCCAGATGCACGAGATGCCAGTCGTTCGCGAACCCGTCGCTGCTCGAGGTACTCGCACATCGGCGAGACCATGATGCGATTGGACAGCGTCAGATCCCGGATGGTCAGCGAATCGAACAGATGCGGCATGTCCAGTATTCTCGCCCAAGAGCACGATTCTCAGCCGAGCGCGGAGCGTGCTACGCTCAGACGCTGACCTCTGCGCGGCCTGGCCTTCGGCCGCGTACGACCACCACCAGCGTGCGCGTCGCCTGCGCCACGCACCGCGTCACCCGGTGTCACCGTCATGACGCATGTCGAGGAGGATAGTCCGTGAGAGCCGTGCTCTTGTCTCTTGTACTGTTGTTGGCGTCCGCCCTTGGTTCGTCTCCTGCCGCCGCCCAGGAGCCGCCGGCCCGGCAGCCGGGCCTCACCACGTCGCCGTTCATGGGCGGAGTGCCGAGCGGGACGGCGACAACGGAACCAATCGCCGTCTCGATTCTCGACGCGATCAACCGCGCGCTCGAGCACAACCTCGGCGCCCTGCTCGCCGAAAACAGCGTCGGGCGGGCGGACGGTGCGCGCATCCGGGCGCTGAGCGCCCTGCTCCCGAACGTGAACGGGCATCTCGCGGAGTCGCGGCAGGTCGTCAACCTCGCGGCGTACGGTTTTCCTCTCCCGGCGGGCATTCCCGCGATTGTCGGACCGTTCAACGTGTTCGATTTGCGGGCGTCCGTCACGCAGTCGATTTTCGACCTGCGCGCCATCAACGACCGCCGCACCGAAGAGCACAACCTTGCGGCGGCGCAGTTTTCTTCCAAGGGCGCGCGTGATCTGGTTGTGCTGGCGTCGGCCAACGCCTACCTGCAGACGCTGGCGGCATCGGCGCGCGCGGACACGGCCCGCGCCGAAGGCGAAACGGCGCAGGCGCTGTACAACCAGGCCATCAACCTGCGGCAGAACGGCATCGTCGCCGGCATCGATGTCCTGCGCGCGGAGCTCCAGGCAAGCACGCAGCGGCAGCGCTTCACGGCCGCGCGGAACGAGTTCGAAAAAGCGAAGCTCCAGCTCGCTCGAATCATGGGACTTCCGATCGGTCAGCCGTTTACGCTGGTCAGTCAGCTGCCGACGGTCCCCAACCCCGATCTCTCGCTCGAGGCCGCGCTGGAGCGCGCCTATAAAGATCGACCGGACTACCAGGCCGCACTCGAGCGCGTGAAGGCGGCCGAAACGGCGCGCGCTGCCGCCTCCGGCGACTCGATGCCATCGGTCCGGCTCAACGCGGACTATGGCGCGCTCGGCCTGACGCCTGCGGATGCGCATGCCACGTATACGATCACGGGGCTGGTGAGCGTCCCGATCTTTCAGGGAGGCCGCGCGAAGGGCCGCGTCCTCGAAGCAGACGCCGACCTCCGCAACCGCCGCGCGGAAGCGGACGACATGCGCGCCGGCATCTATTACGAAGTAAGGACGGCGTTCCTCGATCTCCAGGCCACGAGCGAGCAACTGGAGGTGGCGACACGCGCCAAGGAGATCGCCGCGGTCACCCTCACGCAGGCCCGGGATCGGTTTGCGGCAGGCGTGGCAGACAATATAGAAGTTGTCCAGGCGCAGGAAGCGGTCAGCCTTGCCAACGAGCGATACATCACCGCGCTCTACCTGAACAGCGTTGGCAAGGCCGTGCTCGCGCGCGACCTCGGCAGCGCCGAACAGGCCGTTCGACAATACCTCGGAGGCTCCCGCTGATGGCCGATCAAGCTGGTGGATGGACCGGACAAAAACGATATCAGGCGCTCATCGCCCTCGTCATCGTGATCGCCGTGGCGACCGGCGTGTGGCTCTACGCGACCGCCGGACGCGAGACGACCGACGATGCCCAGGTGGATGCACACGTGGCGCAGATTTCGGCGCGGGTGAGCGGTACGGTCCTGCGCGTGCTCGTGAAGGACAACCAGCCCGCTGAGGCCAACGCGACGCTGGTCGAGATCGACCCGCGCGACTACCAGATCGCGGTCGACAAGGCGAAGGCGGAATTGCTGGATGCCGAGGCCGCCGCACAGGCCGCCCAGAGCAACGTGCCGATTACGTCAACGGCGGCCGCCGGGAACGTCACGAGCGCGCAAAACTCGATCGACCAGGCGGAGGCGGGCATCAACGAGGCCGAGAAGGGTATCGAAGCCGCCCGTGCGCGGCTCGCGGCCGCATCGTCCAGGGTGCGCGAGGTCGAGGCCAACTCGACCCGGGCCACCCGCGACGTCGAGCGGCTCAAGGGACTGCTGGCCAAGGACGAAGTGTCGCAGCAGCAATACGACGCGGCCGTGGCCGCCGCCGAGGGACAGCGCGCGGCCGTGGAAACCGCCAAGAGTCAGGTCCTCGAGGCAGAGACCGGTATTCGCACCGCCGAAAGCCGTCTCGTGCAGGCCAAGTCTGCCGTAAAGACGGCGCAGGCCGGGCTGCGATCGGCGCAAACAGGACCCGAACAGGTGGCGGCGATCCGCGCGCGGGCCGCAGCCGCCGAGGCGCACGCGCAGCAGGCGCGCGCCGTGCTGGCGCAGGCTGAGTTGAACCTCCAGCACACCGCCGTCAAGGCTCCCGTCGCGGGGATCATCAGCCGGAAGAGCGTCGAGGTCGGCCAGAACGTGCAGGTGGGACAGCCGCTCATGGCCATCATCCCGCTCGACGAAGTGTGGGTGACGGCGAACTTCAAGGAGACGCAGCTGCAGCACATGCGGCCGGGCCAGAAGGCGACGCTCAAGGTGGACGCCATCGGCGGGCGCGAGTTCACCGGGCATGTCGACAGCATGGCGGCGGCCACGGGCGCCAGGTTCAGCCTGCTGCCTCCCGAAAACGCCACCGGCAACTTCGTCAAAGTGGTCCAGCGCGTGCCTGTGAAGATCGTGCTCGAGCCCGGTCAGGATCCCGATCACCTGCTGCGGCCCGGGCTGTCTGTGGAACCGACGGTCTATACCAAGTGATGGCAGGAGGGGCGGGACTGGCCAGGACGACACACGATATGACCGAGCAGCGACAGATCAACCCGTGGCTCATCGCCGTGTCGGTGATGCTCGCCACGTTCATGGAAGTGCTCGACACCACCGTGGTCAACGTGTCGCTGCCGCACATCGCGGGCAGCCTGTCCGTGACCATCGACGAAGCGACGTGGGCGCTGACGTCCTACCTGGTCGCCAACGCCATCATCCTGCCGATGACAGGGTGGCTCGCGAGCGTCTTTGGACGGAAGAATCTGCTGATGATCTCGGTGGTCGGGTTTACTGCCGCTTCGTTCTTGTGCGGCCTGGCGCCCACGCTTGGCTCGCTCATCTTCTTCCGTATCGTGCAGGGCGCGACGGGCGGCGCGCTCCAGCCGCTGTCGCAGGCGGTGCTGCTCGAATCATTTTCGCCGCAGGACCGCGGCAAGGCGATGGGCTTCTGGGGCCTGGGTGTCGTGGTCGCGCCCATTCTCGGCCCCGTGCTCGGCGGCTGGCTGACCGACAGCTACAGCTGGCGCTGGGTGTTCTACATCAACATCCCGGTGGGCATCGCGTCGCTCGTGATGACGAAGATGTTCATCTTCGATCCGCCGTATTTGAGCCGCGAGAGGCGCAGCATCGACTACTGGGGCATCGGCATGCTGGCCGTCGGTATCGGCACGCTGCAGTTCGTGCTCGACAAGGGGCAGGAAGCCGACTGGTTTTCGTCGCATCTGATCACGACGCTCGCCGTGATCAGCGCCGTCACATTGACGGCCCTCGTCTGGCACCTGCTGCGGACCGACGATCCGGTGGTCGATCTCCGCGTGTTCAAGGCGCGCAGCTACGCCGTGGGTGTGTTCCTGATGACGGTGGTCGGGTTCGTGCTCTACGGCAGCCTGGTCCTGCTGCCGATCATGCTGCAGACGCTGCTCGGCTATCCGTCGCTCCAGGCGGGCATCGCCATGGCGCCCCGCGGCATCGGATCGTTTTTCTTCATGCCGCTGACGGGCATGATGACCGGCCGGTTCGACGCGCGAAAACTCCTGACGATAGGACTGGTCGTCGGCGGAGGAACGCTGCTGTGGCTCTCGTACCTGAACCTGCAGGCTGGATACTGGGACATCTTCTGGCCGCAGCTCGTGCAGGGCGCAGGGCTCTCGCTGCTCTTCGTGCCGTTGACGACGGTCTCCATGGATCCGATTCCACGCGAGAAAATGGGCAACGCGACCAGCCTGTTCAACCTGATGCGCAACATCGGCGGCAGCATCGGCATCGCGACGACCGGCACGATGATCGCGCGCAACCAGCAGCGCGTGACGGCCACCCTCGGCGCGCACGTCAGCGCCTACGATCCCGCGTCGCAGAACATGTTCCTGCAGCTGCGGGCGGGGTTCATGGCGGCCGGGTCGGACGCCGTGACCGCGACCGAACGCGCCTACGCGGCGCTCTTCGGCATGCTGCAGCGCCAGGCCGCGATGGTGTCGTTCGTCGGACTGTTCCAGACCCTCGGCATCGTCTTCCTGCTGTTGATTCCGCTCGTCCTGCTCATGAAGCGGCCGGGCGGGGGCGCTCCGGCTGTCGGCGCGCACTGATCGCGCCACCTGCGTCACGGCGATGCACAGGCCTTCAGTTTTTCGAGCGGCGTCCGCCACGAAAGGCGTCGCCAAAGCCCTGCCGTATCGCGTTCGCGACTGTTAAACTGTTTCGGTGAGGCGCTTACAGGGGCTCGCGGCGGCGCTGATCGCAGCTCAGCTGTTATGGGTGGCGGTCCGCGCACAATCCGAGGCGCCGCGCCCGCCCGAGGCATCGCCTCAGCTCGAGACGCCGCGCCAGCCCGAGGCGCCGCGCCAGCCCGATGCGCCGCGTCCCTCGTTCGCCGAGTTTCTCGCCGGCGTTCGCGCAGAAGCCCTGATGCGCGGGATTCGCGCGGAGGTCCTCGACGAGGCGCTCGCCCACATCGCCGAGCCGAGCGCCGTGATCCTGGAACGCGACCGTACGCAGGCCGAAGCCGTCCAGCCGCTCGAGCAGTACCTCGATCAGCATGTGACAAAGAAGACGGTGGCGACCGGCCGCGAGATGCTCGCTCGCCACCACGATCTGCTGGAGCAGATCGGCACCCGCTACGGCGTCGCCCCGTCGGTCATCGTCGGCATCTGGGGCTTCGAATCGAATTACGGGCGGTTCAACGGCGTTCGCCCGACGATTACCGCGCTCGCCACGCTCGCCTGGGATCCCCGACGATCCGCGCTGTTTCGGGCGGAACTGTTCGACGCACTCGCCATTGTCAACCGCGGCGACATCGAACTGGCCAGGCTGAACGGATCGTGGGCCGGCGCGATGGGCCAGGTCCAGTTCATGCCGTCGAGCTACCTGAAGTTCGCCGAGGACTTCGACGGCGATGGACGGCGTGATATCTGGACGACGCCCGCGGACATCTTCGCGTCGATCGCGAACTACATGAAGGGCCACGGATGGGTCGACGGCGACACCTGGGGCCGCGAGGTCAGCGTGTCCGCGGATGTGCGGCGGCGGATTTCGGGCGAAGTCGAACAGCGCAACGGTACCTGCCGCGCGACGCGTGACATGACCACGGTCCTTCCCGTCGCGACGTGGCAGGCGCTCGGCGTCCGCACCGCCGCGGGCGGCTCGCTCGCCCCCGGGGCCCCCGATGCCGCGCTGGTGACCGGCCCGACGCGCGCCTTCCTGGTCACCCACAACTACGACGCGCTCCTTGAATACAACTGCTCGCATGCCTATGCCATCGGCGTGAGCCTGCTGTCCGATCGGATCGCCGGCGCCGATGCGGCGCCGCGGACGGCGAAAGCCAAGGCCGCACAGTCTGCTAAACATAAGCCGAAAAAGGGACAGGCATGACAGCCCTCGCCGCCGACGATCGAGGCGTCATCGCCGCGTGCCCGTCGTGCGGACAGAAGAACCGGCTCGCTTACGATCGCCTGAGCGACACCGTCCGGTGCGGAAAGTGCAAGGGAGAGCTTCCCGCCGCGTCGGCGCCCGTCGAGGTCGCGCACGCGGCCGACTTCGACCAGCTCGTCGCGTCGGCGTCGATTCCGGTCGTGGTGGACTTCTGGGCGCCGTGGTGCGGACCGTGCCGCATGGTGGCGCCCGAAATCGAAAAGGTCGCTGCCCGCCAGGCCGGCCGTCTCCTCGTCGTCAAGGTGAACACCGACGCCGTCGAGACGCTGGGCGAACGCCTCGGCATCCGGTCCATACCGACGATGGCCGTTTACAGCGGCGGGCGCGAGATCGCGCGTACGACTGGCGCGCGCCCGGCCGCCGACATCGAAGCGTTCGTGACGGGAGCCCTGAGCGCTCCGCGCGGCTGACGCGTGGTTCGCGCCGGGCGAATCGTCCTGCTGCTGCTCCTGCTTCGCTGGACGGGCCTCTTTCTCCTGTGGCCGATGCGCGAAGACGTAATCGGCGCGTCATTCCTCCATCTCATCAACCTGCCCTTTCATGAAGCCGGCCACATCCTGTTCTCGCCGTTCGGCGAGTTCATGACCACGCTCGGCGGCAGCCTCGCGCAGGTGCTGGTGCCGATCGTCTGCGCCGGCGCGTTCCTGACCACGAGCTGGAATCCTTTCGGGGCCGCGGTCATGGGATGGTGGGCCGGCGAGAACCTGCTGGACGTGGCCATCTACATCAACGATGCGCGGGCACTTCAGCTGACGCTCATTGGCGGCCAGACGGGCGCCGAGGTCGAGGGCCACGACTGGGAGCACATCCTGCTCATGACCAACTCGCTGCATCTCGATCACCGCATCGCGAACATCGCGCAGTTTCTCGGCGCATGCGTGATGATCGCGTGCCTGGTGTGGGGTCTGGTTGTCACGCTGAAGGCGAAGGAAGAAACATGGTCCGGCGGAACACGCTGATTCTCGCAACCGTCGCGGCGCTGATCGCGCTGGCGTCCGCGCCGATGGTGTCGCCGGCCGCGCAGGCGCCGCAGCGCAGGCTATTCGAGCTCGAGGAAGCCACCATCGCCGATTTGCAGCACCGGATGGAAACCGGGCAGAACACGTCGCGGTCGCTCGTCGAGCAGTACCCTGACGAAGATCGGCATGGTCGACGTGGATGGCTCCCAGCTCCGAAGCATCCTCGAGCTCAACCCCGACGCGCTCGCAATCGCCGACGAGCGCGACGCCGAGCGGCGCGGCGGGCGCGTGCGCGGCCCGCTGCACGGCGTCCCGATCCTGCTCAAAGACAACATCGCGACTGCGGATCGCATGATGACCACCGCCGGATCGCGCGCCCTGGCGGGCCCGCCGGCACCGGCCGACGCCTTCATCGTCGAGCGCCTCAGAGCCGCGGGGGCGGTCATCCTCGGCAAGACCAACTTGAGCGAGTGGGCGAATTTCCGATCGACACATTCGTCGAGCGGGTGGAGCGGGCGCGGGGGCCAGACGCGCAACCCGTACGCGCTCGATCGGAACCCGTCGGGATCGAGTTCCGGATCGGGCGCGGCCGTTGCCGCCAGCCTGGCTGCGGCGGCCATCGGGACCGAGACGGACGGATCGATCGTCTCGCCCTCGAGCAACGCCGCGCTCGTCGGCATCAAGCCAACGCTGGGGCTCGTGAGCCGGACGGGGATTGTCCCCATCGCGCACAGCCAGGATACCGCGGGGCCCATGGCGCGGACCGTCACCGATGCCGCGCTGCTGCTGGGCGTGCTCGCGGGAGTGGATCCACAGGATCGCGCAACCAGGGACGCCGCTCGCAGAGGACAGCGCGACTACACGCCGTATCTCAATCGCGACGGACTGCGCGGCGCGCGAATCGGTGTCGTCCGGAACCGCCTCTTCGGCTACAGCCCGGCCGCCGATCGTCTGGCCGACGCCGCTATCGCCGACATGAAACGCCAGGGCGCCGTCATCGTCGATCCGGCGAATATTCCGACGCTGGGCAAGTTCGACGAGAGCGAGTTCGACGTGCTGCTGTACGAGTTCAAGGCCGATCTGAACGCGTACCTCGCGTCGCGAGGACCGGCGGCGCCCGTCCACTCGCTGGCAGACGTCATCGCATTCAACAACGGTCACCAGGCCGAGGAGCTGCAGTACTTCGGTCAGGAAATCCTGACGATGGCCGAGAAGAAGGGGCCGCTCACTGAACAGAAGTACAAGACCGAACTGGCGCGCAACCACCTGCTCGCGCGCCAGCGCGGGATCGACGCGGTGATGACGAAATACAAGTTGGACGCGCTGGTCGCGCCCACGGGCGGGCCCGCCTGGTTGATCGATCTCGTCAACGGCGACGGTGGCACGGCCAGCGCACCCGGACCGTCAACCGTTGCGGCGGTCGCCGGCTACCCGCACATTACCGTGCCGATGGGATACGTGGGCGGTCTGCCGGTCGGCGTGTCCTTCTTCGGTCGAGCGTGGAGCGAGCCCACGCTCATTCGTCTCGCGTACGCCTACGAGCAGGCCACGAAACACCGGCGTCCGCCGATGTTGGCTCCGACGGCCGTTCTGACGCGGCCGTAATTCCCTCGAGCGTGCCTTCGTAGCGTCCGCCTTCAGGCGGACGTCCGGCTGAAGCCGGACGCTACTCGCGCGCGCCCTACTACGCCCCCAGCGCGCTCTGCCAGACCGCCCGCCCGACGAAAAACGGGCCGAGCCGTTCGAGATAGAGCGACGTCTGCTGCGTCTTCCTCATCGTCTGGACGATTGAAGACAGCGGATAGAGGTCCTTCCCGACGAGGCCGACGATGAAGTCGTTGTCGCTCTTGTCGAGGCCGTGGCAGGCGAGGCGGACGTCGTGGGCGTAATCCCCCGCACCGTAAGACATGCCGATGGCGCCGTGCTCGGCCAGGATGACGCGCTGCTCGTCGGGCGGCAGCGCCGCGAACCGGCCGCTCCGGCGAAGCGGATACCAGACCGCCCATTTCCACTGCGGGTTGAGCACCGTGCGCCGCGGCCGGTGCAGGAGCACGTCGGTCAGGTCGGGCTCGTAGCCGAGCGAATAGCTCCGGCCCAGCATCGTGTACTCGGGCTTCTGCGCAAGAGACGCGAACGGCTGACGGTTGAGCATCGGCCGGACCGAGTCGAGGAAGAAGTCCGGATCGTCGCTGAAGGTCAGGAGGCCGATGCCGCGCGGGTCGTTGACATCCGCATAGATGACGCCCGACACGCCCGCGGCATCGAGCGCGTCGCCGATCAGCCGCATGTCCTGTGTACAACCGCCGAACGCCAGAAACTGCATGAAGAGCCGCCGGTCGAGGCGCTGGGGCTGACCGTCCTTCATGCCGCCCTTCTCCGCGAGGTCGGGTGGTTCAGGACCGCGTCGGACGGCGGCCGGGTCGGAGGTCGGGTGAGCCATGCCGCCCAGTATAATCCGCGCACCGATCCTGATCCGCCGTCGGCCGCGGACGCGCCCGGCCCGATGATCTACAAAATGATGTAATGCCGACCTTTCCGGGCCTAGCGAAACCCGGGGCTTTCCGATAGGATCCTGACCTCGGAGGCTGGAGACGCACAACGATGCCATTCATCATTACCGACCCCTGCATTGAAACAAAGGACACGGCCTGCGTGGACGTGTGCCCGGTCGACTGTATTCATCCGCGCAAGGACGAACCCGAATTCGCGCAGGTGACGATGCTCTACATCCACCCGGATGAGTGCATCGACTGCGGCGCATGCGTGCCGGCGTGCCCGGTGGCGGCGATTTACGAGAGCATCGACGCGACGCCGGCGCACCAGAAGGATCTGATCGAGGCCAACGCGATCTACCGGAACGCCGAACCCGACACGATCGCGCGAGCCGAAGAGATCGTCAAGAAACACGTCGCGGACCACGCGGACATCATGGCCGTGCCGGCGGCGGAGCGGCAGGCCGCGCACGCGCGATTCTGAAAATCGCCACCTGGAACGTCAACGGCATCCGGGCGCGTCACGCGCAGGTTCAGGAATGGATCGCGCGGGACCGTCCGGACGTCGTCTGCCTCCAGGAAATCAAAGCCACACCCGATCAAATCCCCGAGCTGCTGCTCGATCTCGACGGCTACTGGTGTTACTGGCACGGCGCCAAGGGCTATTCGGGCGTCGGCCTTCACGTCAGCCGATCGCTGGCGTCCGAGCGTCCCACCTGTTCCCATCCTGAATTCAATTTCGAAAACCGGATCGCGGCCGTCGAGGTCGGCGAGATCACGGTCGCGTCCATTTACGTGCCGAACGGCGGGAAGGACTTCCCCGCCAAGATGCGATTCCTCGAGGCGCTCGACGACTACGCGGCTTCGTTCACGGCCAGCGGCCGGCAGCTGGTGCTCTGCGGGGATCTCAACGTCGCGCGCAGCGAGCAGGACGTGCACCCCAAGGAGCGCAAGCCGAAGGCGATCGGACAGCTGCCGGAAGAGCGCGCGCTCATCGAGCGCATACTCGGCCGCGGGCTGGTGGACCTCGGACGGGCTCTCGATCCCGCCAACGACGGGATGTTCAGCTGGTGGGCGCCCTGGCGCAACATGAGGCAGCGCAACATCGGCTGGCGGCTCGACTATGTGCTGGCGACCCACGCGCTTGCATCGCGCGCGCAGAGCTGTCCCGTGCAGGCGGACGTCGGGACGAGCGACCACGCGCCGGTCATGGCGACGTTCACCTAGAGTCCTGCGCAGCTAGAACAATGAACCACGAAGATCACGAAGGTCACGAAGAAGGCTTAACCTGTAGAGAGAACTTCGTGATCTTCGTGATTCGAGGATCTGCTCTCGACTGCTCTCGCAACCTGTCATGAGTGACGTCCTCGAGCGGTTTCTGCGCTACGTGCGGTTCGACACGCGGTCGGACGAGAGCTCGACGACCGTCCCCAGCACCGCCTCCCAGCTGACCTTTCAGCGCCAGCTGGTCGAGGAGTTGAAGGGGCTCGGGCTCGCTGATGCCGCCCTCGATAACGCACGGTTACGTGATGGCCACCATCCCGGCCACGACGGCCAAGACCGGCGTGCCCGCCATCGGATTCATCGCACACGTCGATACGTCACCCGAAATGAGCGGCTCGAACGTCGTGCCCCTCGTGCACGCCCGGTACGACGGCGGGGACATCCGCCTGCCGGACGATCCGGCGGCCGTCCTGCGGCTGGCCGACAATCCCGCGCTGCGCGCACAGATCGGCCACGACATCGTCACGGCGTCCGGCAACACGCTCCTTGGCGCGGACGACAAGGCCGGCGTCGCCGAAATCGTCACGGCCGCCGAGTATCTGATGGCACATCCCGAGATCCCGCACGGGGTCGTCCGGATCGCCTTCACGCCGGACGAAGAGATCGGACGCGGCGCCACGCACTTCGACGTGCCGAGATTTGGATGCCGGTGTGCCTACACGCTCGATGGCGGCACCCGCGGCGAGGTCGAGAGCGAGAGCTTCTCGGCCGACGCGATGACACTCACGTTCGACGGCTTCAACACGCACCCCGGCTATGCGAAGGGCCGCATGGTGAACGCGATAAAGGTCGCCGCGGACTTCATCCATCACCTGCCCTCCGACCGGCTGTCGCCTGAAATGA
Source organism: uncultured Acidobacteriota bacterium (assembly GCA_963729215.1). Lineage (GTDB taxonomy): Bacteria > Acidobacteriota > Vicinamibacteria > Vicinamibacterales > CAVVIG01 > CAVQJU01. The sequence continues at coordinate 119,782 of CAVSND010000030.1, forward strand.
CAGAGGGGTACGAGGGTTTCGTGCATCCGTACGTCCAGCAGTCAGGCGTCGATCGCACCACCGTCCGGCTGATCGTGCGCGACTTCCGCACCGAGGGCCTCAAGGAGAAGGAAGCCCTCGTCGAACGCCTGGCCCGTGAGGCGGCCGCGCGCCATGCCGGCGCCCGCGTTGAAATCGTCCATCGAGGAACAGGTACCCGGAACATGAAGGCTGTCCTCGACCAGCACCCGGAAGTCGTGGAATACGCGTACGAGGCCGTCCGCCGCGCGGGTGTCGACGTCCGGGCCACGCCCATCAGGGGCGGCACGGACGGATCGAAGCTGTCGTTCATGGGCCTCCCCACGCCGAATCTGTTCGCCGGCGAGCACAACTTTCATTCGCGGCTCGAGTGGGTCTCGCGGCAGGACATGGAGAAAGCCGTCGACGTCATCGTCTGGCTCTGCCGCGTCTGGGAGGAGCGTTCCCCCGTCTAAACGTCTGGCAGGTGCCGCCGGGACACGTTTCAACGAAAAGCGCCCAATCTGGGGTATTCTGTTTCCGTAAGATCATGTCCGATCACGAGTTCGAATCAGACCCGCCGCCACAGACCGTCGAGCCGGCTGGCGAAACCAGCTCAGTGGCGCCCGGCGAGCCGGTTCAGGGTGACATCTGGGGCGACGCACCGCCCCAACAGACCGAGCTGTCGTCGCCGCCCCGCCTGGATGAGTGGGGTCTGACGGCGCCGCCGGTACTTCCCGATCCGTCAGGTCCGCTTCCCCCCGCGTCACCGTCCGCGTGGACGCGTGCGGGCCAGGAAATCGTGGCCGGCCTGAAAACGCTCGTGTCCGCCGCCGTCTACGCGACGCTCATCGTGACCTTCGGCTTTCAGGTCGCACGCGTCGACGGCCTCAGCATGGCACCCACGCTCGAGGATCACGATCGGTTGATCGTGAACAAGCTCGTCTACGAGTTGGGCGAGCCTCGTCCCGGCGACATCGTCATGCTGTACTACCCGCTCAACCCGGAGAAGATGTTCGTCAAGCGGGTCATCGCCAAGGAAGGCGATTCCGTGCGGATTGTGGACGGCCACGTCTACGTCAACGACATCCCCCTGCACGACGACTACGTGCCGGAGGACTTCCGCAGCCACGACGACTGGGGCCCGCAGATCGTGCAGCAGGGCTACTACTTCGTCATGGGCGACCACCGCAACAACAGCTCCGACAGCCGCCACTGGGGTCCCGTGCCGAAGAAGTACATCGTCGGCAAGGTGAAGGTCAGGTGGTGGCCCCTTCAGGACGCCAAGATCTTCTAGCGTGGGCAGACCCGCTTCGTGCACAGTCCTGATCGGCGGCGGCGAGCTCCTGCCTGCTCTCAAAGATCGCGTGCATGAACCCGGCGAGCTACTGGCGTTCAGCGAGGCTGAGGCGCTCCGCGCGCTCGAGATCATCCTGACGCAGCAGCCGAACGTGGTGGCGCTCGAGCGCCTCTTCGCGGCCACTCCGCGCGGCGCCGCGCTCATCAACCGCATCAAGGCCGATCCGGCGCTGGGCGACACCGAGATTCGCATCATCGCCCACGACAGCGACTACTCGAGGGTGTCCGCGCGCCTGCGGTCGCTTGAGGAAGAGCCCACGGTCATGCTGACGATCGAGCCGCCGGATCCGCAAACGCTCGATCAGCGCGGGACACGGCGGGCGCAGCGTTTCAAGGTGGCGGGGACGTTCGGGACACTCCTGGACGGCAACGCCGCGACGGTCATCGACATCTCGCCCATCGGCGCGCAGGTGGTGTCGTCCATCATGCTCAAGCCGAACCAGGTCGTGCGGATGGCGATCAGCGACGACCACGACAGCCTGCGGTTCAACGCGGCCGTGGCGTGGGCCTCGTTTGAAATCCCGCCCAACAGCGGCCCGCGCTACCGGGCGGGCATCAAGTTCATGGACGCCGACCAGGGCGCGCTGGGCGGATTCTGCCGGCGTCACAAGTCATAGCGTCAGGCCGCGCGCCTTCATCACGTCGTCCCGGATGATCGTGTCGTCCCGCTCGGATCCGGTCGAGATGATGGCCGCCTGAACGCCGGACACTTCTTCGAGCCGTGCGATATAACGCTGCGCGGCATCCGGCAAATCGGTCCACTTGCGGGCGCCTTTTGTGGGCGACGTCCAGCCAGGCATCGATTCATAGACAGGCTTACACGCGGCAAGCTGCGCAAGATCGGACGGAAACTCGGTCAGCGTGCGCGAGCCGCAGCTGTACGACGTGCAGATCTCCACCTGCGGCAGACCGTCGAGGACATCGAGCTTGGTGAGGGCCAGCGCGTCGAGCCCATTGATACGCGCCGCGTAGCGCGCCGCGACGGCATCGTACCAGCCGCAGCGGCGCGGACGTCCGGTGACGGCCCCGTACTCGTTGCCGCCCTCCCGCAGGCGATTCCCCATCTCGCCAAACAACTCGGTCGGCAGCGGCCCTTCGCCAACACGCGTGGTGTACGCCTTGGCCACTCCCAACACGGCGGAAATCGCCTTCGGCGGCACGCCGAGGCCCGTACAGAGACCGCCGATGGACGCATTCGACGAGGTCACGTAGGGATATGTCCCGTGGTCGATGTCGAGCAGCGTGCCCTGAGCGCCTTCGAACAGGATGGACTGACCGTCGCGCATCGCCTGCGCGAGCATGAGCGAGACGTCGCGAATCCACGGCTTGAGCCGCTCTGCATGCTGACGCAGCTGGTCGAGCACGACGCGCGCGTCCATCGGATTGTCCTGGACCAGCCGGTTCCGGGCATTGACGTTGTCCCGCACGCTCTGTTCGAGGCCCGCCGGGTCGGCCAGGTCGCCCACGCGGATGCCGCGCCGCGCGATCTTGTCTTCGTAGGCCGGCCCGATCCCGCGTGACGTCGTCCCGATCTTGCGGTCGCCGCGCCGGGCTTCCGACAGCAGGTCGAGGTCGCGGTGATACGGCAGGATCACGTGGGCCTTGTCGCTGACGACGATGCGGCGGCCGACGTCGATGCCGGCGCTCGTCAACTCATCAATTTCTGCGAAGAGCGCCACCGGGTCGACCACCACGCCGTTGCCAATCACACACGTCACGCCGGGATGCAGAATGCCGGACGGGATCAGCCGCAGCACGAATTTCCTGCCGTTGACGTACACCGTATGGCCGGCGTTGTGTCCGCCCTGGTACCGGGCGACGATGGAAAATCCTGGCGTGATCAGGTCGACGATTTTGCCTTTGCCTTCATCGCCCCACTGCGCACCGAGAATCGCGAGGTTCATATCGGGCTACGATTCTACTTCGTAACTGCCGATCTCGTGCCATCTCGTGCCGATCTCGTGGATGAAACGGCTCGAGAAATGTTCAGCGCGCACACGCCGCGCGAGTCAAGAAAAAAAAGTTTTCATTTTCAATTGACAACGTGCGCGCCGCTTCTTAAGGTCTATTCTTTCGCATGTTGACGCCGCGCACCAACCTCACACGCCGCATCCTGGGCGCGCTCGACGCGTCGCCGTCGCGCATTCCCGTGCTCGTCGGCGGATGCGGCAGCGGACGCACCACGCTGCTCCAGCAGCTGCGCGAACGGCTCGGCCGCACGTCCGCGCTCTACCTCGACGTCGAGCGCACGGCGACGACGCCCGAGCGTTTCCTGAAGGCCATTGTCGGCTCGTCGCCGTTTCCGGTCAGCGAGCCGGCGCCGGCGGGGGCCCGGGCCGCCTTCGATGCCACGCTCGCCTTTCTCTGCCGGCCGCGTACCGGCAGCGGCGAGCCCGTGACGATGCTTCTCGACGAGTTCCTCGAGATGCGGACGTTCGAGAGCTTCCCGGGGCTTCGCCGCGTGCTCCACGACCTCATCGACGGCCTGACGACCAGCGGGAACCGCTTCGTCCTGACCAGCCGCTACAACGCCCGCACGCTCCGCCTGCTGCGCGACCGGTCATCGCGGTTCGAGGTCATCCACATGCCGGCCCTGCACGGCAGAGGACACGCTCGACATGCTCGGCCTCGCCGGCGAGCCGTCGCCGAGGGACGCCGGGAGCGGGCAGGAGCGGCACGGCGCCGGGCGACCGCGACAACTACGACGACAACTACCTCGCGCGGACCGTTCAGGCGCTCGCCGACGGCCGGCCGGCGTACGTCAAGGCGCTCGCCGACGAGCTCGCGCTCATGCGGGAACACGGCGGCAGCCCGGCGGTCATCGACCCGCTTGCGGCTCTGGCGGCGCTGATGGGATCCGAGGGCCGGCTCGTCGAAGCACTGCAGCTTCTGCTACGAGCTTCGCCTGCACCGGGCGCGAGGCTACGGCGCGCTCAAGGCGATCCTCGAGATTCTGGGTGAGGAAGAAGGGCTGACGCTGACGGAAATCTCGCTGCGGCTGCAGCGGACGCCCGGCTCCACGAAGGACTACCTGTCCTGGCTCGAAGACGTGGACCTGGTCACCGCGAGGCAGAAGCGCTACAGCTTCACCGATCCGCTGTTGCGCGTGTGGGTGCGCCTGCATTGCCGCGTCACGGCGCCGACCGAAGACGATCTCGCGCGCGAAGTGCACCGCTACGCCCTGCCCCGCCTGCCGCAGCCGCCCGAGCCCCGCGAGCAGCCCGCCGAAGCCGCGTACGCGATGGCGTCGGCCGGCGGGTCGGGATCCGGCATCATCGAAATCGACTGACCCGTTCCTCGTTTTCCGTTTTCCGTTCTACGTTCTACGTTCTAGTTCCCAGGACTGGCAGCTTGATCAGCTTCGCCGGATTGTCCTTGAACATCATGTTCAACTCTTTCTCGGTGAAGCCGGCGCCGCGCAGCGCCTTGGCCGCCAGCGCCAGGGCGTCGGGATGGTTGTTGCCGGGCAAGCCGCTGTCGCTCGAGACAAAGGTCATTGCGGGTCCCACCTTGCGAATCGCGTCGAAGGCGCGGGCCTGGCCTGCCCCCTCGCGCGAGACCGTTCCCGCGGTGACCTCGATGTAGGCGCCCAGCCTGGTCGCCTCCTGCATCTGCTCGACGGTCATCGCCCCGCCAAGGCCGAGCAGCGGGTGCGTGACGATCATGCGCTGGACACCCCGCTTCTTGGCTTCGCGCATGATCAGGAACGCCTCGTCCGGCGTCACGTGGCCGGTCGCAAGCGTCAGATCGTTCTGAGCGATGACCGAGAGCACTTCGAGCACCTCGGGGAGGAGCTGTCCGTTGCGCGACACGGCGACGAACGGGCGGTTCTCCTTGCCGGCCTTCACTTCCGGCTCGGAGTCGTGCGTCGGCATCCAGACGATGCGTCCCAGATGGCCGACGACGTCGGCCATGTACCGGACCGCCTGCGGATTCATTCCGCCGACCGGGGTGTCGAGCGACACGCCGCCGAACACTTCGAACCCCGGCGTCGCGTACTTGCGCGCGAGGTACGCGAGTCCGGCCGTCTCGGTCCAGTGATTCTTCAGGAGCACGCCACGCATGCCGCGCTCCTGTGCCAGCTTCGCGACCTCGAAGCCGTCCCACGAGCGCGGATAGCTGTCCGGATCGCAGTGGGCGTGCAGGTCGATGGCGCCGATCAGTGCGGGGTCGGTCAGATGCTTGTCGACGGAGGGCGGATATTTTCGGTTCTTATACGACTCCCAGGCCGTCTGCGCACGAAGCGTGACGCCAGCCGTCCGCAACCCGACGGCAACAGCCATCACCGATCCGAGCACCACCATGAACCGCTTCTGTCCTGCCGTCATCGATCACCTCGTTCCGTGGAGAACGCCGGACCCGTGGAGAACGCAGAGGAGGGTCATAACGCAGAGATCGCAGAGATCGCCGAGAAGAGTACTTTGGAAAGTCAGTCTTTCTCTGCGATCTCCGCGATCTCTGCGTTTGAGAATGTCTCCGCGTTCTCAAAAGTCGAATTGCCCACCGATCTTGAAATACCGCGCCGGCGCAATCCTCGTCGGCGTCAGCCAGGCGCCGCCCGGCACGAACGAATTGTTGAAGGTGATCACTGTATCCGAGTTCGAGAGGTTGTAGACGTCGGCCGAAATAATCGCCCGCCTCGTCGTCCCGAACCTCAAGACCTTACTCAGGCGAAGATCGAAGTTATTGCGCACGGGCCCAAATACTGTGCCCGGCTGGATCAGGTTCACCGTGGCATTGGCGCCCCCCGAGAGAGGGCGGCCGAGCGGCTGCGGGCCTGCCGCGATGACCGCATTCGACGCGACATAGTTGGCGGCAATCTCCGGTCCCGGATTGCTTTGCCACGTCACGCTCGTCTGGATGTCCACCTTGGGGACCAGATACGAGGCGAGCCCGGTCACCGACGTGCGGTACGGTTCGACGACACGGCAATAGGGGTTCGTCACGGACGTTAAGAGTCCGCCTGCCGGCACGATGGCCGTGCTTGGCGTGGCCTCCGGCATCAGCGCCCGCACCGCGCAGGCGTCCGTCAGCCGACGCCCGGTGCTCGTGCCCCCTTGCACGATAATGCCGTTCTGCAGGCGCGCGTTGACGCTGACATCCACTCCCTGCCAGTTCATGGTCTCCTCGCCGACCACGGACCCGAGTTCATGGAGGTTGCTGACCTGACCGACTTTGTTCGGGTTCAGATCATAGAGGCCGCTGACAACCTGCCCCCCGCCCCCGGGTAACCGCGGATCGAGCGGGGCCCGGACGCTGAACGGCGTGTAGTCGGAGATGAGTGTCGATGTGTTGTCGACAATGGACAAGTTGCCCCACGAGTTCCGGTTGTAGCCGACGGTCAACGCCACACGGGGCATGAGCTCCTGCTGCACCGACACCCCCGTCGACCAGACGTAGGGGCGGTTTCCCCAACCGGTCACCATGTTGGGATCGTAGTTGGTGTTGAAGACCTCGGTCCCGAAGGATTGATTGGCCATGGGCCCGCAATCGCGCTGCGCCGTGGGGATCGCGAGATTGCAGCCCGGGCTGTTCGTAAAGTTGAAGTTCGTCGGGTTCAGCCACGGCCGTGTCGTCATCGTGGGAATGCGGAAGATCGGGTTCATGTCCAGCCCGAACAACGAACTGAGACCTTCCACATATTTCCCGGTGTTGAATTTGACAGCCGTCTTGCCGTTCCCGAACAGATCGTAGGCCACGCCCACTCGGGGCGTGATGTCCTTCCAGGCGATCCCCTGCGTGGACCCCGTGGGAAACGACACTTGCTTCGGCATGAGGATGTAGTCCTGACCACCAATCGGGTCGGACGTGTAGTTTGTAATGCCGTTGTCCCACCGCAGGCCGCCCTGCAGCGTCAGTCTGTTTCGGGTCCACTGATCCTGCGCGTACAGGTTGATGGGGATGACGTGGCGGCCCGTCCGAAGCCAGCCGGGATACGCGAGGTTCTCCGTGATTTGATTCGGCACGCCGTTGTTCGTCCGCACCTGGATGACGGTGCTGTCGTAGTAGTAGTTCTTCGTGGGCGTGCTGAACCCGCCCTGGTAGCCGAACTTCATATTGTGCGCGCCGCTGACGTAAGAGAGGGACGCTCGCCATTCCTGCGTCCCGATCTGGCTGGCGCTGAATCCGCCGTTCGCGAGCCCGGGGTGCCGGGAGATCAGGCCCGGGATCGAACAGTTGCAGCTCGGGATGTTGCCCGTTTGTTCGAGCTGCTGAATCATCAGCGGATTGTTGACGCCGCCGATGCCGCCGGTGCGCGGTCCACCCCCACCGCTCTGGGTGTACGTGCCCTCGTAGGTGCCGATCCCCGCCTCCGCCAGCAGCCTGGCGTTGATCGGGAACGTCCAGGTGGCCTGCTGGATGCGGGACGGTTTGAAGAGGGTCAAGCCCGTGCCGTCGGGCGTCTGCGTCGGCGTGCCGCCGCCCTCGGCGCCAATGTAGTTGTACTGTTCCTGCCAGTACAACGTCAGCTTGTTGCGTCGCGTCGCCTGCCACGTCAGACGCCCGATGATGTGCTGGTCGAATGAGTCCGTAAACGCCGGCTGCGACAGGTCGAAATCCACCACCCACAGGTTCGGATTGTTGGCGTTCTTGTTGACCCACATACCGGGGACCGTGCTGTTCGACCCGACCTGGCGGTAGGTCACGTAGAACCAGAGCTTGTCCCGTTTGATGGGGCCGCCACCCATGGCATCCCAGTCGTACAGGCTCTTCAGCTTCGACGGCGCCCGCAGGCCCTGGTCCTTGAGCGACTGCGTGTAGTTGTCGCCCTGCATCCCGCCTGTCGCGCCGTTGACGAAGGCGGATCCTCTGAACGTGTTGCCGCCGTCCTTCGGGGTGATGTTAAGGATCACCCCGGCGCCCTCCGCTTCACCGAGCCCGCCGGACACGTTGATCACCACTTCCGACGCGCCGGCCGTGTTCAGGAGCTGACCGCCGGCAATGGCCTGGCCCGTGAAATCCGTGTTCAATCCATCGGTCTTCGTTCGTGAACCATAGGTGTTCCCGCCGTGGATGGTCCCTGCGAGTCCCCCGATGCCGCCCGCGATGCCACCGGAGTCGCCACCACCCACAGCGACGCCGGCCTGCGACACGTTCAGTCCGGGAATCAAGGACTGGATCCCGGAGGCATTCCGCGAGCTGGGGATGGCGGCGATCACGTCGCTGCTCACCGTCTGCTGCACGAGCACGCTCTGGACGTCCACGACCGGTGACTGACTCGTGACGGTGACCGATTCCGTCAGCGCACCAATGCTCAGATCGGCATTCACCGTGGCCACAAACCGGCCCGTGAGCTCGATGCCATCGCGCTTCATGGTCTTGAAGCCCGCCATCGAGACCGTCACCGAGTAAGTGCCCGGCCGGAGGTCGACGACGCGGTATTGCCCCGTTCCATCAGTGGTGACCGAACGCACCTTCTCAATGAGGACGTCGCTCGCCACTTCCACGGTCACGCCGGGTAACACGGCACCGGACGCGTCCTTGACGAGGCCGGTAATGGCGGCCTGCGCGAGGGCAGCCGCCGGGAAGAGTAACAACACCGACAGTGCCGCTACCGACCGCCTGACAAAGCGGACCACTCCTGCTCGCTGCATCTCGCCCTCCTCTGCTACGTAAAGATGCGGTAAGCCTAGCGACTTGATGTTCGTCCCGCTCTACCTAAATGGAGGTATGAACACGCGCGCCGATTGACTTGCGTGGGGCGCGGCGTCAGAATCGCCGCCCGATGCCGCGCGTATATCGCCTGGCGCTCGTCGTCCTGCTGGCGTTTCCTGCAGGCGCCTACTCGCACCCGTTCACGCCATCACGTCACGAGCCGCTCGGCGACTACACGGTCGCGACGTGGGGCGAACGCGACGGTGTGCCTCCCGGACGCATCCGCACGATCAGGCAGGACGGCGACGGCTACCTGTGGCTGGCCACGGACGCCGGACTCATGCGCTTCGACGGCGCCAGGTTCGACGAGTGGCGCGGAACCGGCAGCAGCCGGCTGCCGTCCGGCGCAGCGACCGCGCTGCTGATCGCCCGCGATCGGAGCCTCTGGGTGGGCGTCACCGGCCCGTCGGCGATCGCCCGGGTCCGCAACGGCGCCTTCACGTTGTTCGGTCCGGGGGAAGGGCTCACCGGACGTTACGTGCTGTCGTTGACCGAGGATCGGGCCGGGACGATCTGGGCCGCGACGTTTCAGGGACTCTTTCAGTTTCGCGGCGATCGCTGGCGCGCGGTCGGGGCCGCCGAAGGACTGGCCGAAGGGCCGGTGCTCGGCACATACGAAGATCGCGAAGGACAGCTGTGGGTGGCGACGCAGTCGGCCGTGTTCAGGAAGGCTTCCGGCAGCGACCACTTCGATCAGATCGACGTGATCGGGATTTCCAGCAACCTCTGGCAGAGTTTCAGCGAAGACGCCGCGGGCAGGGTCTGGATGACCGATTTCACCGAGGGCTACCGCCTCCCGGGGCATCGTCCGCCAGGCGTCGAGAAATCTCCGCGTCACGGCTTCGGCGTCCAGCTCCTGCACGATCGACGGGGAGACTTGTGGGTCGCGACGCAGGGACAGGGCCTGTGGCGCGTCCGCGCCGACGCGACGTCGGATGGCTTCCAGGCCGCCACGATTGCCGACGGACTCCTGAGCGATTCGGTGCAGGCCCTGTTCGAGGACCGCGAGGGCAACCTCTGGATGAGCACGCGCGACGGTCTCCAGCGGCTGTCACCGAGGCGCGTCAGGCCGATCAGGAACATGCCGATCGGCACGACCGTCGCCGTGACGCCGGACGGCAGCACCTGGGTGGGCACGGCTGGCGGGCTCACGCAGTTCTCGGCGGCGGGCCGGCGCGACTACGGTCCGGCGGACGGGCTGCCCGGATCGGTGGTGATGGCCCTGCAGGCCGGCGAAGGCGACGACCTGTGGGTCTCGACCGAGCGCGGGGTTTCGCATTTCGCCCGGGGGCGGTTCTCACCGGTCCTGATTCCGCCAGGCGACGGGAGTCACCGCGTCACGGGCATGGTCGTCGCCGGCGGTACGTTGTGGCTGCGTGACTTCCACAGCCGTCTGTCGCAGTGGAGCGCAGGGCACACGACGGTGCCGGACGCAGTCCCCGACATGTTCCTGAAGGGCGTCACGACACTGCTCGCCGATCGCGCCGGGAGCGTCTGGATCGCTGCCGGAGGACAGATAGGCGTGGTGCCGTCGAACGGCCGCTTCCGCTCCTACAACCTTTCGATCGGCAGCATCGCCTGCATCTTCGAGGATGCGGGCGGCACGCTCTGGGTCGGCGGCGACGACGGTCTCAGCCTGCTGTCCGGCGACCGCTTCATTCCTGTCACGCACGGTGACGGATTCCCGGCCAACGTCCGGACCATCGTCGAAGACGACCTGGGATTCCTGTGGGTCGGCGTCGCCTCGGGCATCCTCCGCCTCGATCGACGCGAGCTGGTCGAGGCGAGCACGAATCCAGGCCATCCGCTGCGTTACCGGTTGTTCAACGCGGCTGACGGCGTCGCAGGCGCGCCGATGGGCGAAGGACGGCACTCCTCGGTGCGCGCGAGCACGGGCAAGCTGTGGTTCCTGACCACCAGCGGCGTCACGGTGGTGGACCCTCACAATCTCGGCGAGTCGCGGCCGATGCCGCCGGTCCGGATTGAGACCGTCACCGCCGACTCGCGAACGCTGGACGCCACTCCCGGCCTCCAGCTCGTTCCCCGGACGTCGCACGTACAGATCGCGTTCAGCGTCCTGACGCTGACCGATCCGGCCAGGGTTCGTTTCCGGTATCGCCTCGACGACTACGATCGCGACTGGGTGGACGCCGCGGCCGCGCGGCAGGCCTCGTACACCAACCTGCCCCCCGGACACTACCGGTTCCGCGTCCTGGCGAACGGCGGCGACGGCGTCTGGCGCGACCCGGGCGCCGTCTGGGACTTCGGCGTCGAGCCGATTTTCTATCAGACGAAGTGGTTTCAGGCGCTGTGTTTGTGCGCGGTCTGCCTGATGGTGTACGCATCGTGGCGGGTGCACGTCCGCCAGGTCCGCCGCCAATTCGCACTGGTACTCGCCGAGCGGATCCGCATGAGCCGCGCCATCCATGACACGCTGCTGCAGGGGCTGGCGGCGCTCGCGCTGCAGGTCGATGACTTGTCGCACACGGTGGCGACGTCGCCGCAGTCGGCACGCGACCGCATGCTGCGCATCCGGCGGCAGGTCGAGGACTCGATTCGCGAAGCACGGCACTCGATCTGGGACTTGCGCTCGCCCATGCTGGTGTCCCGCGATCTACCCAGGGCGCTTCGCGAGGCCGGCGAACGCGTTATCGCGGGCCGGCCGGTGGAACTCGACGTCAAGGTCTCAGGCTCGGCCCGGACATCGGCACCGCTGGTGGACGAACAGCTTCTGCTCATCGGCCAGGAGGCGCTCAGCAATGCCGTCCGTCACGGCGGCGCCACCATCGTGACGGTCGAACTCGATTACCGCGATGACGAGACGCGGCTTCGCGTGAGGGACGACGGGTGCGGCTTCGATCCAGACGAAGCGAGCCGGCGGCAGGATCGCTACGGGCTCGTGAGCATGCGCGAGCGCGCGGAACAGGTGCGCGGCCACGTCGTCATTTCCTCCGTGCCCGGCAAAGGCACGGACGTCCAGGCCATTGTTCCCGCATAACCACGGCGAACGGCGCATTCGCGTGCTCTGCGTCGACGATCACCGTGTGATGCTGGACGGCCTCTCCCTGCTCATTGGCAGACAGCCGGACATGGAGGTGGTGGCCTCGGCCACGAGCGGCGAGGAGGCGGTGGAGCTGTTCGCGCGACACGAACCCGACGTGACGTTGATGGACCTGCAACTGCCGACGATGAGCGGTCTGGAGGCCATCCAGACCATCTGCCGCGACCGTGAGGGCGCTCGCATCGTCGTGCTGACGATGTATCAGGGAGACGAGGACATCTACCGCGCGCTCGAAGCGGGGGCCGCGGCGTACGTCCTGAAGGACGCGCTCTCGGACGATCTGGTGTGCGTCATCCGGGATGTCCACACGGGCAAGCGTCCAATACCCTCGGACATCGCCGCGACGCTCGCCACGCGCCGGGAACACGCGGCGCTGACGCCGAGGGAAGTCGAGGTCGTGCGGCACGTCGCCGAGGGCCTTCGCAACAAGGAGATCGCGTTCGCGCTGGGCATCACCGAGCAGACGGCCAAGGTCCACGTGAAGAACATCCTGGCCAAGTTGAACGTGAACGACCGCACCGCCATCATCCCCATCGCGCTCAGGCGAGGCATCATTCACATACGGTGAGCTCGTGGCTCGTGCTCGAGCTCGTGGCTCGTCGTGGCTAGTGGTCGGTGGTCAGGCGGCTGAGCGCGAGGCGGGCGGCTTCCTGCTCCGCCTCCTTCTTGCTCGGCCCGGTCGCGCGCGCCAGCGGCTCCCCCGCCACCAGGACTTCCACGTCGAACAATTTCTGATGATCCGGCCCCGCCGCGCCGACCACCCGATACTCGGGCAGCGGACGGTTGCGCCCCTGTACGAGCTCCTGCAACGTCGACTTGTAGTCCTGCGCCGAGACGCCGTCGCGGCGCAGGTCGTCGATGAAGCCGCCCAGCTCGCGCACGATGAACGCCCTGGACTGCTCGATGCCGCCGTCCAGGTACATCGCGGCGATCAACGCCTCGCACCCGTCGGCCAGCAGGGCCTGCTTCCGCCGGCCGCCGGTCTTCTCTTCGCCGCGTCCGAGCAGCAGGTGGTCGCCAAGCCCCAGCCGCTCGGCCACGCGCGCCAGCGTCGCCGTGGACACCAGCATGGCCTTCATCTTCGATTTCTCGCCCTCATCGCAGTCGGGAAACTCACGGAACAACAGGTCGGCCACGATGAACCCGAGGACGGCGTCGCCCAGGAACTCCAGGGACTCGTTGTCCACGACGCCGCCGCTCACGTCTTCGTTCGCGCGGGACGTGTGCGTCATCGCGTGCTCGAGCAGTCCGCGGTCGCGGAATCGGTAAGCGATGGCGGTCTGCAGCGTCTCGAACTCGTCGCGCAGGCGCACGAGCTGCCCGCTGGACAGCTCGGTACGGTGGCCATCGATGATGCGGCGGGCCTCGTCCGCGTCCTCCTCCCGCACCGAGATGCGCACCTCGCCGAGACCGTTGACGGTCAGCGGAAAGATGTTGTGCGGCACATCGGACGTGATGACCGACGGCACGCCGTTCGCCTCGAGCAGCCCCCGGACGATGCTGGCTTCCACGTCCGACTGCGTCCGGAAGATGACGATGAGATCAGGCACGAGTGCGATCAACCCTCAGGAAAATCATCGTCATGTCATCGTGCTGGGGCGCGGCGCCCGCGAACGCCGCGATCTCGCGGAGGACGCGTTCGCGCAGCTCCTCGGACGGCAGATCGGCGTGCTCCTCGAGGATGCGGCCCAGCCGCTCGTCGCCGAAGCAGTCGTCAGCCTCGTTCATCGCCTCGCTGATGCCGTCGGTGTACAGCACGAACAGGTCGCCGTCGTGAAGCGGAATCGTCTGCTCCTCGAGAAGCCGCTCGAACAGGTCCCCTTTGTCCATCTGCAACCCGAGCACCAGACCGTCCGGCGTCAGGATGCGGACGTGCCGGTGGCCCGGCACGTCGTCTCCAGGCAGATACATCAGCGGGGTGTGGCCGGCGCGTGCATAGGTCATCGTCCGATCCCGGAGGTCGATGATCGCATAAGTCATCGTGATGAAGCTGCGCGAGTCGAGATTGCTGGCCATGATGCGATCCGCGGCGACGAGCAACGCACGGGGCGAGGTATGGATCTGGCTGAGCGACAGCATCAACCCCTTCAACTCGGCCATGTAGAGCGCCGCGGACGTCCCCTTGCCCGATACGTCGGCAATCAGCACGCCCAGCCGGTGCCCGTCGAGCGGAAAGAGGTCGTAGTAGTCGCCGCCGACTTCGCGCGCCGGCACGCAGAGCGCGGTGACGGAAAGGCCGGGCATGTGGAGTGCGCCCTGCGGCAGCAGCGACATCTGGATTTCGCGGGCGATGCGAAGTTCTTCTTCGAGCCGCTTCTTCTCTGCCGCCTCGCGCAGGAGGTCCTCGATGCTCGCGGTCATCGAATTGAACGATTGCGCCAGCTCGCCGAGCTGATCCTGCGCCGTCACGGCAATCTTGTGGGTGAAGTCGCCGCGACGCACACGCTCGGTGCCGGTGAACAGCTCGTGGACCGAGCCGGTGATCGACTTCGCCAGCGCGAGACCGGTCCCGAGCGCCATCACCTCGATCAGGATGAACAACCCGCCGATGACGAAGAGGATGAGCAGCAGCGCCTGGCTCGAGCTGCGGCTGACCAGGCCCTGCGCCGACGAAATCCGCTCATACAATTCACCGACGCTGAGCTGGGTCGAGAGAATCAGCGTGCCCGACTCGCCCGAGTCCCAGTCCCGGTACTCGAGCAGGCTCGGCAGGTTGCTGAAGATTCCGCCGCCCACCTGTGCCGGAGTCGAAAGTCCGGCGGCGCCGGCGTTCCGGCCCTCGATGGGCTTCACGGCGTGGCTCACCGACCCGCCGCTGATCGACACCGTGGCGCCTTTCATCTCGACGCCGGTGTCACGCCGCAGCTGGCGCGTAATCGTGTCCTGCACAGGCAGGTCGACCACAACGGCGAAGCTCGCCCGGCGGGTGTCGGGAAACGCCACGGACCGGACGAGGATGTCCGCTCGAGGAGAAGACGAGTTGTCGTGATCGGAGGAATAGGCCTCGACGCCGCTGGTCCCGGCGCAGTCGATCCACGCCGGAATCGACGTCGGCGGCTTCACGTGGGCCCATGACCCGGCCGTCACGGCCTGAACCGGCGCCGTCTCCGGCGCGGCCGCACCGCCGCCACAGAGGCGAACGGTGGGCACGACGGCCAGCGACACGCCGGCGAATTCGCCGCTGGAGTTGGCCCTCCGGCGTTCGATGATGCCGGCGATGTTGCGGCCTTCGTTGCGCTGGATCTCGAGCGCCGTGCTCTGGGCCAGGAAGCGCGCCTGATCCGCGATCCCCCTCAGATGGCTCTGCACGAGGTACGAGCTGAAATTGTAGAAAAGCAGAAAACCGCAGAGCAGGAAGAACACCGCGATCAGCGCCGCCGGAAACACACCGACGAACACATACGAGAGCATCAGCTTCCGGCGTACCCGCCAGAGCAGGTGCCGCTTTCCCAGCGCCAGGAGCTTGACGACCACGTAGACCGCGCCGACCGCGAGCGCGAGGCCGGCGGCCGTGTCGATGACGGCGAGGAACGGCGGGACGGCGCCGAGCGCGAGGCCCGTCGCGTACACGGCCAGCCGCAGCACGATCCCGATGACGATCGCCCGGCCCGGCAGCGTGCCGAACAGCGCGTGTCGCATGCCGTCCAAGCGGCCGGTACCTGAAGGAAGCGATCGAAGGGCGGGCATGGACGTGGACTTCGCGTTATTAAAGCATGTATCGTAAGTGGATCGTGAAGCTCACCGCGCACGCGCGATTCAGCACGCTGTGTCTGCATGCAGGCCAGGAACCGGATCCTTCCACCGGAGCGATCATCACGCCGATCTACCAGACGTCCACCTACGTGCAGGAGGCGCTGGGGAAACACAAAGGCTACGAGTACGCGCGCACCCAGAATCCCACGCGCGCCGCGCTCGAACGGAATCTCGCGGCGATCGAAGGCGGCAAGGCGGGCTTTGCCTTCGCGTCGGGCATGGCCGCCATCGGCGCCGTCGCGACGATGCTCAAGGCCGGCGACCATGTGATCGTGTCCGACAACACCTACGGCGGCACGTTCAGGTTCTTCGACAAGGTGCTGTCCCGCTACCAGCTGTCCTTCTCGTACGTGGATACCTCGCAGCTGGATGCCGTCGAGCGCGCCTTTACCCCCGCGACGCGCATGCTGTTCGTCGAGACGCCGACGAATCCGGTCATGCAGATCACCGATCTGCGAGCGGCGGCCGACCTGGCGCATCGGCACGACGCGCGCCTCGTCGTGGACAACACGTTCGCGAGCCCGTGCCTCCAGCGGCCGATCGAATTCGGGGCGGATCTGGTCGTCCACAGCACGACGAAATACCTGAACGGACACAGCGACAGCGTCGGCGGCGTGGCCATCGCCGTGCGTGACGAGGACATCGAGTGGCTGGGGTTCGTGCAGAACGCGGAAGGCGCGATCCTCGGCCCCTTCGACGCGTGGCTGGTGCTGCGCGGCACGAAGACGCTGCCGATTCGGATGGCCCGGCACAACGAGAACGGGCTCGCCCTCGCCCGTTTTCTCGAACCGCATCCCAAGGTCAGTCACGTGTACTATCCGGGCCTGCCGTCTCACCCGCAGCACGAACTGGCCGCGCGCCAGATGCGCGGTTTCGGCGGGATGCTGTCGTTCGACCTCGGGTCGCTCGAAGGGGCCCGGCGCCTGCTGAACGGCGTCAGGCTGCTCGCGCTGGCGGAAAGCCTTGGCGGCGTCGAGTCACTCATCTCGCACCCCGCGACCATGACGCACGCGTCGGTGCCGGCCGATCGGCGCTCGGCCCTCGGCATCACGGACGGCCTGGTGCGGATCTCGGCGGGCATCGAGGACATCGAGGATCTGAAGGAAGACTTGTCGCAGGCCCTCGCCCGCGTCTGAACCGCTGAACCCTGACCCTTGAATCTTCTCGACTTCATTCTCCACAGCGATAAGAAGCTCCTCGAACTCGTCTCCACGTATGGGTCGTGGGTGTACGGGATCCTGTTTGCGATCGTCTTCGCTGAAACAGGCTTCGTCGTGACGCCATTCCTGCCGGGCGATTCGCTGCTGTTCGCGACGGGCGCGCTCTGCGCGCAGGGGAGGCTCAGCACACCCGTGGCGATCGGGTTGCTGATCCTGGCCGCGTTCACGGGCAACGCCGTCAACTACACGATCGGGCGCCTCATCGGGCCGCGGGTCTTCAAGGCGACGGATCGATCGGGATTCTCCCACCGGCTGATGAACCAGGAACATCTGCAGCGGGCACACGCGTTCTTCGAGGAGTACGGCGGCAAGGCGATCATCCTGGGACGGTTCGTGCCGATCGTGCGGACGTTCGTGCCGTTCGTGGCCGGCGCGGCGTCGATGCGGTCTCACACGTTCGCGCTGGTCAACCTGATCGGCGCGGCCGCCTGGGTCGGCCTCTGCGTCGGGGCGGGCCTGCTGTTCGGCAACATCCCCATCGTCAAGCAGAATTTCTCCCTCGTCACGATCGGCATCGTCGCCGTCTCCCTGCTGCCGATGGCGATCGAGATCATCAAGAGGCGGCGGCGACGGTAATTCGAGGGTTCGAGAGGTTCGAGGGGTTCGAGAGGTTCGAGAGGTTCAAGAGGTTCCGGAGATTCGTCGGAGCGGCGGGCATGCTTTGTGCTCCCACGAACCTCCGTGGCTGGCGTGTCGCGCTACGAAGACCTTGTCGCATGGCACCTTGCGCACGAATTGCAGCGGGAGGTGTTTGCACTGACTGCAACAGGGCCGGCGTCGAGGGATTTCAGATTTCGCGATCAGATTCGCGACTCGTCGTCATCCGTCACACGCAACATCGCGGAGGGGTTTGGCCGGTACCGGCCGGGCGAGTTCGCCAGGTTTCTCGACATCGCCAGAGGGTCGCTGACCGAAACCCACAACAGCCTGCGCGACGGTCACGACCGTGGTTACTTCACAGCGTTCGACACCGACCGGATGCAACTTCTCGCGGGACGAGCGGCGAAGGCCATCACCGGTCTGATCCGCTACCTGCGGACCTGCGCGCGTAAAAATACCGCCGCTCCGTCTCCGCGAATACCGCGAACCTCTTGAGCCCTGAACCTCTCGAACCTCTCGAACCCCTCGAACCTCTCGAACCCCTCGAACCCTCGAACCTCTAGGTCCCCGTTTCCCGTCGCACCCAATCGAGATACGCGTCGCTCCCGCCTTCGATCGGCACGATGACGAACTCGGGCAGTTCGTAAGAGTGGAGGGATTTGATCCGCGCCTCGAGGGCGGGCACGCGGTCACGCGTGGTCTTGATGATGAGCTGTCGTTCGGCTTCGCGCTCGAGCTCGCCCTTCCAGCGATAGATCGACGTCATCGGTCCGTGGATATTCACACAGGCCGCGAGGCGTTCCTCGACCAGCGTCGTCGCCAGCGATTCGGCGCGTGCATCGTCGGGAACCGTCGTAAGGATGAGAACGGCATCAGTCATTGTTGTACTTTGAGGTGATTTGTTGTACCGTTCGGAGCCAACGTGCCGAAGCCGGGATCGACCAACAGGAAGAAGAACGCCCCGCGAAAGCCGAGCTCGCCCGGCCGGAGAATCGGCCGCTGGATTCTGCTGGGGTTCATCGCCATCATCGGTACTCGACTCGCTCGTGGGAGACCGCGGGCTCATGGCGACGCTGCGCGCACGGCGCGAGTACCACGAACTGGCCGATACCATCGCGCGTCAGCGGGCCGAGAACACACGCCTCGCCGATCAGGCCCGAAGGCTCCGTGACGATCCGCGGACGATCGAAGAGGTCGCAAGGCGCGAGCTCGGGCTGATCAAGCCGGGCGAGAAGGTCTTCATCGTCAAGGACATCGGCCCGGCCAAGGACAAGCCGTAGCGGACGCCATGTCGCTCGCCAGCGGCGTGAACGGCCTGCACCACATCACCGCCATTTCAGGTCCGGCCCAGGAGAACGTCGATTTCTACGCCGGCATCCTGGGCATGCACCTCGTCAAGCGGAGCGTCAATCAGGACGATCCCGGCACCTACCACCTCTTCTACGCAGACGCCGAAGGCAGCCCTGGCACGGACCTGACATTCTTTCCCTGGGCGATGGCCGCCCCGCCGCGCATCGGTCACGGACTTGCCGTTGAAACGAGCCTCGAAATCCCCTCCGGCAGCCTTGAGTACTGGGGGGCGCGGCTCACCAGGTACGGCGTGCGGATCGGACCGGTCGAGATGCGATTCGGCGATCGGGCGCTGCCGGTGATCGACACGCATGATTTCCGGCTGGCGCTGGTCGAAAGCGCGTCGGTGCCGCCCAGACGATTTTCACCATGGGATCGCAGTTCCGTCCCGGCAGAGCGCCAGATTCGCGGTCTCTACGGTGCACGTCTCTGGGAACGCCACGCGGAAATCACCAGCCGCTTCCTCACCGGCGTGCTCGGCTTCGAAGAACTGGGACGCGAGCAGGAGTGGACGCGCTACGGTTTCAGGAACGCGGCGGGTTTCGTCGACGTGCGCGAGACACCCAACGAACGCCGCGGCGGGTGGGGCGTCGGCGCCGTGCACCACCTGGCCTGGCGCGTGGACGACGAAGCGCATCAGCTGGCGATGAGGTCGCGGGTCGAGGCCGCGGGCGCACACCCCACGCCCGTCATCGATCGGTTCTGGTTCAAGTCGGTCTATTTCCGGGAGCCCGGCGGCGTGCTGTTCGAGATCGCGACGGACGGCCCCGGGTTCGCGACGGACGAGGATCCGGCCCATCTCGGTGAAACGCTCGTGCTGCCCCCATGGCTCGAAGCCCAGCGCGGCCGGATCGAGAGCATGCTTCCCCCCATCGCCTTGCCTGTTGAAACCGACTGATGGCGGACGATCTCGGCTTCGAACATGTGTTCCGCGCGCCCGCATCAGCGCATGCGCCGACGCTCCTCCTCCTCCACGGAACTGGCGGGAACGAGCACGACCTCGTACCGCTCGCCGATACGCTGGCTCCGGGTGCGGGCGTGCTCAGCCCGCGGGGCAAGGTCCTGGAGCGCGGCATGCCGCGGTTCTTCAGGCGTCTTTCCGAAGGCGTGTTCGATCTCGACGATCTTCGCGTTCGGACGCGCGAGCTGGCCGCCTTCGTGGCGGCCGCCGCGACTCACTACGGTTTGGATGCGACGGGCATCGTCGCCGTGGGATTCTCCAACGGCGCCAACATCGCCGCGAGCACGCTCCTGCTTGAACCTGGCGTGCTGGCCGGCGCGATTCTGTTTCGCGCGATGGTCCCGATCGTGCCGGATCCGCTGCCGGCGCTTGGTGGAACGCCGGTCTTCATGTCCAACGGCCGCACCGACTCGCTGATACCCGCCGCGGAAGCCGAGCGGCTCGCCGTGTTGCTGCGACAGGCCGGCGCGATCGTGGATATCGAATGGCAACCGGGGGGACACCAGCTTACGCGCCAGGATCTGGCGCAGGCGCAAACGTGGTGGCTCGGACGGTGGAGCGCGTGACGCCCGGGAATTACCTGGCCTGGACCACGACCACTCCCCACGGACCGCGGCCAAGCGGGATCCTCTTCGTCACCTGCTTCGTTTCAAGATCGACAACGGACAGATCGTTGGACGGCCCGTTGGCGGTGTAAATCGTCTTGCCGTCTGGCGACAACGCGATGCCCCACGGCCGCTGACCCGCCTCAATCGACCCAACCACTTTGTTCGTCGACGTGTCGAGGATGAACACCATCTTGCTGCGGCCGGTGGACACGTACAGATGCTTGCCGTCCTTCGCCATCGCGGTCCCCATCGGACGGATGCCTTCACCGAGCGTGATGGTCTTCACGGTCGTCAGCCGCTTCGTGTCGATCATCGACAGCGTCCCGCCGGTCTCTGACGGCACGTACGCGCGCGACCCGTCGGGGAGAAACGCAACGGAACGGGGACGCGGACCCACTTTCACAGACTTCAGGACCTTGCCTGCGGACAGATCCACGACGTAGACGGCTCCGTCCTCCTCGGACGTGACGTACACGTGGTTGCCGTCGGGATGAACCGTCACGCCCTCCGGCTCATCGCCTACTTTGAACATGTTCACCACCGCGCCGTCGGCGGTGTTGATGACGGTCAGCCGGGCCGCGTCTTCGTTGGCGACGAACAGGCGCGCGCCATCAGCGCTGAGTGCAACCTGCTCGGGATCCGGTCCGCTCATCAGGACGCGAACGAGCTTGCGCTTCGCGATGTCCACCACGCCGATGCCGTCCGCGCTGCGATCGGGGGGCGGCAGCGTCTTCTCGTCAATGCCGGGAGGCGCCGACGGTGAACCGCTCAGTGCGACATACAGCAGCGTGCCATCGGGGCTGGCCACGATGCCCCGCGGCCGTTTCCCCAGCTTGACCGTCCCCACCACGGCCTGCGTGGCCGCGTCGATAATCGAGAGCTCGCCCGATTGCTCGTTCGTGACATAGACGCCGATTGCTGGCGGCGGCCCTGGAGCGGGTTCGGCTGCGGCCGGCGCCGGCGACTGTGTGGCCGCAGGCTTTTGCGGCCCACCGCCGCACGCGGACACGGCCGCCGCGATCGCGACCGCGAGCAAACCGGTCGTTCCCAGCTGCCTCATCGGGGAAGTCGAGCGTTTCATGATCACAGGATGTTCTCCAGCCGTGTATTCTCCGGCGCGCGCGTTTGTTCACGAAATCTTTTCGAACGACCCACGGTATAGAATCGCCGGACGCGATGCCGAAGCCCGATTCTACTCTCGTCCTCCCGGCAATCCTCGATCTCGGGTCCGGCGACCCTGTGGAGGTCGTGGAGGTCGAAGCCGAGGTGCTCGCGCTGTTTGACGAATGCGGCGCGCCGCTGCTGCGGTACGTCGGGGCGTTCGGCGTCAGCGCTCACGACACGGAGGACGTTGTACAGGACGTGTTCCTCTCGCTGTTCAGGCACGTGCAGCTCGGCAGGCCCCGGACGAACCTTCGCGGCTGGCTGTTCAGGGTCGCGCACAACCTGGCGCTCAAGCATCGGCTGCGCACGAGGAAGCGGCACCTGACCGAGGGAACCGATGTGGCCGATCTCCCGGACCGCGCGGGAGGAGTCACGCGGACGGCCTCACGTCAACGCCAACCCCGAACAGCAGCTGGCCAGCCGGCAGCGTCAGCAGCGGCTGCTCGCCGTGTTTCGCGCGCTGCCCGAGCGGGACCGGCGATGCCTGTCGTTGCGGGCAGAAGGCCTCCGGTACAGGCAGATCGCCGACGCCCTCGGCATTTCGCTCGGGGCGGTGGCCAAGTCGCTGGCACGATCGATGACCCGAATGGTGAACGCCGATGAGCGTTGACGCGACTCATCTCACCGACGAGCGCCTGCTGCTCCTGGTCGACGGCGAGCTTCAGCCCCGCCGCGCCGAGGCAGCCAGGCGTCATCTCCACGCCTGCGCCTCCTGCCGGACGCGCTTCGAACAGATCGAAGCCTCGGCCGCCGAATTCGGACACGCCTATCGCCAGGACCGGGCCGCACAGACTCCGAGCCCCGGACCCGTGCGCGACGCGCTCAGGGCCCAGCTGGCCGACATCGGACAACAGAGTCGGCCGGCGCCGTCGTGGGCCGTCGCCTGCGCGATCCTTCTGGGAGTGGTGCTTGGTGTCGAGTTCCTGTCCAGCCGGAGCGGGCCGGCGACGGGACCCGGCGCACCTCACACCGGGGCCAAACCCATCGCGTACCTGACGCCGGGTGCCACGCGCCGCGTGGCCGCCACTGACCTGTGCGCCATGAAGGGTGCGAGCACGCGCCGCATTTCTCCACAGCTGCGGCAGGCGGTCGTTCGCGACTACAGCATGGAGCGGGTGCCCGCGCACGACTACGAGCTCGACTACCTGATTACACCGGAGCTCGGCGGATCGGATGATCGCCGCAACCTGTGGCCCGAGCGCTACTCGTCCGACGTGTGGAATGCGCGCGTCAAAGACGAGCTCGAGCGCCTGCTGCCCAACCTCGTATGCGCCGGCACGCTGCCACTCGCGACCGCTCAACGCGACATGGCAACGGACTGGATCGCCGCCTACAAGAAATACTTCCACACCGACCGGCCGCTTCACACATACCCGCCACTGACGCTCGTCGACGCGGAAGACGACCGTGTGCCGGGCGTCATGCCCGATCTCGGTTCTCTCGAGCTGCCAACACCTCGACACGACTACACGCAACCGTAATCACGAAGACACGAAGATCACGAAAGACAAACAAATGTCTTCGTGTTCTTCGTGACTTCGCGAAGAGAAGAACCGGATCGAGTCGAGGCTACTTGCCGGCGGGCCAGCGCGCGTCGAGCGGGACTTTCGGGTCCGCGGTGATCTGCAGGTCCGCGCAGTGGTGGTAGTAGTAGCCGCCGTCCTTGTTGTAACCGTGCTCCGCCATGAACTGCACGATCTGGAGCGTGCACTTGCTGCAGGTGATGTTGGGCAGCGTGACATCCGTCTCGAAGGGATCGGTCGGCTTGGTGGTGTGAACGAACAGACCGTCGGCGAGGACCGGCGATTTCGGCGCCTTGTCGATCGGTGCCGACACCGACCACGGGCCGCGCTCGGAGTCGCGCGTCACGGCCTCCGGGTCGGCGGGAAGCTCCGCGCGCGAGTTCACCGCGAGTGAGATGCGGTAGTGCCCCGGATGGAAGACGGTTTCCATCAGCTTCACGTGCAGCTTCGAATTGCCCTGCACCTTGCCGATGGCGTTGGTCGGCATGCCTGCATCGGCTGACGTGCCGCCGCACGGGCCCAGTTTCTGCGGATCGCCGAGGCGGTTCTCGACGAGCCACGAGGCAGGCTCCATCAGCGTGAAGTGCGCGTGGACCAGGGCAGGCGCGCCGATCGCCAGCGCGACGGCTGTCATCAGGCCGGTCATGAGGTGTCTCGTCAGGTGTTTCATGCCGCCATGATACCACCCGGTATTTCACCGTGAACAAGAGGGCGGTTCCGGGAATCTTCTTCTGATGCACCGTTCCTGCCGGGCCGCGATTCAGGCCCTCCTGCTGGCCTTTCCGGTCATGGCCGTGGCGCAAACGCCGGATGCTCAACCCCAGGCGCCGCCCGTGTTCAAGGTCGAAGTGATCGCGGCCACCCCGCTCCCCGGTGTCGCGCTGACACTCGACCAGATTCCGGCGCCGGTCCAGACCGCCTCCGACACCGACATCCTCGAGAGCGGTGCGCTCAACATCGCCGACTTCCTGGTTCGCCGCGTGAACGGCGTGTACGTGAACGAGATCCAGGGCAATCCGTTTCAACCCGACGTCAGCTATCGGGGGTACACGGCCTCGCCGCTGCTCGGGACTCCCCAGGGGCTCTCCGTCTACATGGACGGCGTGCGGCTCAACCAGCCGTTCGGAGACGTGGTGAGCTGGGATCTGATCCCACGCGTCGCCATCGGATCGATTGCGCTCATGCCAGGGTCCAACCCGCTGTTCGGCCTCAACACGCTCGGCGGCGCGCTGGCGATGCAGACCAAGAACGGCTTGACGAACGCGGGGACGACGGTCCAGGGCATCTACGGCTCGGACGAGCGCCGCGCGATCGAATTCGAACACGGCGGCTCGAAACCGTCGGGGCTCAACTGGTATGTCGCCGGCAACCTGTTCGCCGAGAGGGGCTGGCGCGACGACTCGCCGTCGGATGTCCGCCAGGTGTTCGGATCGGTCGGCTGGAAGGGTCAGAAAAACGAGCTGACATTCACAACCGCCTACGCAAACAACTCGCTCACGGGCAACGGCCTGCAGGAGCAGCGCTTCCTCGAGCAGGACTACTCGAGCGTGTACACGAAGCCGGACGACAACAAGAACTCAGGCACGTCCCTGAATTTCCTTGGACGACGGACGCTCCGCGATCACGTGACCCTGTCGGGGAACGTGTATTACCGCAACATCCGCACCAGCGGCGTGAATGGCGACCTCAACGAGGACTCGCTCGATCAGGCCGTCTATCAGCCGAGCCCGGCGGACCAGCGGGCCCTCGCCGCGGCCGGTTACACCGGCTTTCCGACGAGCGGCGCCAATGCTTCCAACACGCCGTTTCCGTACTGGCGCTGCATCGCGCAGGCGCTGCAGCAGGACGAGCCGGCTGAAAAATGTAACGCGCTGATCAACTCGGCCCAGACCGACCAGCACAACTACGGCGGCGCGGGCCAGGTGATCGTCGCGGGCGCGCGCGGAGGCGTCCGCCACGAGCTGACGGCCGGCGGCGCGTACGACGGCAGCCGCGTCAGCTTCCAGCAATCCACGCAGCTCGGCTACCTGAACCCCGACCGAAGCGTGACGGGCGTGGACGCGTACGGTGACGGCGAGACGGGTGGAACCGTGGACGGCGAGCCGTTTGACACGCGCATCGACCTCGATGGACGCCTGCAGACGTGGAGCGCCTACGGCACGGACACGCTGACGTTCGGCAGGTGGAACGTGGTGCTGTCCGGCCGCTATAACCGCACGGGCGTCCAGAATACGGATCGCCTCCGGTCCGGCATGCCTGGTTCGCTCGACGCTGATTACACGTTCGGCCGGTTCAACCCGGCCGCCGGCATCACGTTCAGCCCGTCACCGGCCCTCAACGTCTACGCAGGCTACAGCGAGGGCAGCCGTGCGCCGACGTCCATCGAGCTCGGCTGCGCGGACCCCGATCGGCCGTGCAAACTGCCAAACGCGATGGCGGGCGATCCGCCGCTCGACCAGGTCGTCACCAGGACCATCGAGGCCGGTGTCCGCGGCGGCACGTCGCCCAACAGCCGCACACGCTGGACCCTCGGCTTCTTCACCGCTGAAAACGCCAACGACATCCTGTTCGTCTCATCGTCGCAATCCGGCTTCGGCTCTTTCAAGAATGTCGGCGATACGCGGAGGCAGGGCGTCGAGCTCAGTCTGAGCAGCCGCGTGCAGCGCGTGGTCTTCGGGGCAGGCTACACGTATCTCAATGCCACGTATCAGAGCGCTGGTACGTTCGGCGGCTCTGGCAACAGCACGAACGACACCGCGGAGGCGGGCGCACGAGGCCTCGACGGTGTCATCGAGGTGCGGCCGGGCGACAGGATCCCCATGGCGCCGGCCCATACGCTCAAGGCCTATGCCGAAATCGAAGCCTCTGCCCGCCTGTCGTTGAATCTCGATCTGGTCGCCGCGTCAGGCTCGTACGCGCGCGGCAATGAGAACAACCTGCACGAGCCCGACGGCACGTACTATCTTGGCCCCGGCGCCACGAGCGCTTACGGCGTCATGAACCTGGGCCTGCGCTATCGATTGGCGAAGCAACTGGAAGTGGTCGCGCAGATCAACAACCTCTTCGACCACCACTACACGACCGCTTCGCAGCTGGGGCCGACGGGGTTTACGAGCACCGGCACCTTCATCGCGCGGCCGCTCCCCGCTATCGGCAGCGACTTCCCCGTCGTGCACGCGACATTCTACGCACCCGGCGCACCCACCACCGCCTGGGGGGGCCTGCGTCTCAGGCTTTAACTGTCCTTGGTACCTGGTTCTTCGTTCTTTGTCCGTCCTTGGTTCTTGGTTCTTGGTCCTTGGTCCTTGGTCCTTGGTCCTTGGTCCAGGCCGTGGTCCGTATGTCCGTCACGCTTGCTAGTTCATCGTCAGCCACTATCGCCGGCGTTTATTTTGCGACTGGCGGATCTCAAGGCTTGATTGCCATCGACGCAGCATCCTTGCAATGTGCTCGTTCGCTTCGACGAGCTCGGAGGTTTCTGAACCCGTTAGGTGTTTCCGCCCATCGGCCGCGTCGTCCGCGGCCTTCACCTCACCGTTCGAGGCAAACGCGTATCGCAAGAACTGCATCGTCTCTTTATCGAGACTCGCAGAAATCCCTCGCTGATATTGAACATCACCGAGAGCGCCGCCGCATTCATCTGCGTCGACAGCGGCCGATCCTGCTGAAACGCATCCCGCAGAATAAGGGCGCCAACGCGATCGCATTGCAGCTTCGCGGCCTGCCACACCCGTAGGTCCTCGAATCGATAGACACCCATGCGCGGATCGCTCGCACGGGGAATGCCAACATTAGGCTCGCAGACGAGCGGACCGAGACCGAGGACCAGGGACGGACCAGGACTAGGACGGACTCAGGACCTGGGACGGACCAAGCACCAAGTCCCAAGTCCCAGGGACTAGTGGTGGTCGAGCGTCACGATGTGCGGCGCGTCGTGCTCGACGCACGGCGGGGCCTCGAGCAACGCGTCGCTCGCGCTGGTCGAGCGCTTCAACGATCGCGGCGTGATCGTCCAGGGCTTCGCCAGGACGCTGGGATCCTCGACGGTGGCGGTGTAGAAGATCGTGTCACCTTCGCGGCGAAGGCGCTCGACGACGTGCATCGCTTCGGTGTGGAAGTAGCCGTCGCTGCCGAGCCACGTGTCGTCGTTGAAGTTGGTGACGTCCACGACGAGCGTGTCGCCCTCGAAGCGTCCGATCGAATCGCCCATGTATGAAGGGTCGGCGTCGGCGCGGTGCGGGCGGCCGTCGGTCGGAATCACGCGGAACAGGTTCGATGCGCCGTAAAGAAAGACGACCTGGCCTGGCGTCTGGACGATCTGGGTTGGCGCTCCCATGCGCGGCACGCCCTGCGGCTTGCAGTAGAACGCGGGATCCAGCACGCCCTGCTTGTCCGAAAGGTCCTTCACCTTCGCGACCCACTCCGGCTTGTACTCCGGCTTGTTCGGCGCGGCGGCGCGCGCGTCGACCTGCCAGCGGTCGAGCCCCTTGAAGACATCGGTGCCCTCGGGGTTCACGCCCTTGAGCGGCAGCAGCCAGCGAACGGATTCGCCAGCCTTGACCGCTGGCGGCAGCGGCGCCACGCCCCAGATGCCGTTGAGATCGACCTTGCCATCGGCCGTCCGCGGTGTCACCGGCGCCGTCTGCGCGGCCGTGATGACGCCCGCGAAAAGCAGCGCGGCCCCCGTGAATGACGTCAGAGACGTGACTGACGTCGCCGAAGCCGCCGCCAGGATCATCTTACGCATGCCCTGCTCCTACTGCTTCGCCGCGTCGTCGCCCAGCCAGAGCTCGATGCTGTGGCCGTCGGCGAAGGTCATGCGGCGCATGAAGCCGAAATTCGAACCGTCCTTCGCGTGATACGCGAGCACGGTCACGGTCTGGCCCTGGCCGAAGCTCGAGCGCGTCACGCCGGCCCGCCGCGCGGCGGCCGGGCCGAGGCTGGACAGCGACCACGGCGTCACCTTGCCGCTCGCGTCCTTCACGTCGAGGTACACGTAGACGTGCGGGTTCACCCACTCGATCTTCGTTACGGTGCCTGCCAGCGTCACCGGCTTGTTGATGTCGAACTCCGCGGCGAAGGAATGGTGCGCGGACATCGAGACGCCGCCCAGCAACATTCCAGCGAGTACCCACAGGCCAGCCCATCTGCCGTTCATATCCTGCCTCCGCTTATCGGTTCATTATCGCCGATAACAAGACCAGTTATCCGAGCGCCGGCTGGTGCCGATGGAGGAACCAGCGGTCGAGGACGACGTGACGGACGAACGCGGGCGCCGCGAGCAGTCGGCGCGCCAGTGCGGCCCCCACTCCCTCGGGCACGGCTTTCGAGAACGCGCTCGACAAGTCGCCGGCTCCGAAGCGGGCGCGAAGACCGTCCGCGTACGGCTGGAGTTGCTCGACAGAGTATCGATGGCCGGCGTCCACGATGGCGGCAGCGGCCAGCAGTCCCGATTCCACCGCGGGACGGATCCCTTCCCCGCTCTGGGCATATGCGAGCGCGGCGGCATCACCGATCAAGACGACACCGGAATCGACCACGCGCCGGTGCGGCGTGTTATAGACGGCATACGCGTGCCCGCGCCATCGGGGAGCGATGTGACGCGGCAGCCGGCCGGAGGCCGTCAGAAAGGCAAGAAAGGCGGCCGTCGCCCTCGGCAGAGATCGGCGATCGAGACGGCCCAGGCCAACGTTCAGGTACTCCCCTTTTCGGAAACACCACCCGTAGCCCTTGAAGTCGCGGCAAAAGTACAGCTCGGGCGCTTCGCCCTGGACGTGGCAGGCATCGGCGTCCACGAGAAATTCGGCTTCCTGCGCGGCGACCACCGATACGCCGGGCGCGGTCATCGGTCCGTTGACCGCTCGCGCGACGGGACAGAAATGACCGCCGGCACCGATGAGGAGCGGCGTGCGGATGCTTCCGTTGACGATCCACTCGTCCCCGTCCCGGCGGAGACTCGTGACCGGCGTGCCGGCTTTCACGCGCGCTCCGGATCGCTCGAGCAGATAGTGATCGAACTCGCAGCGCCGGATGCCGAAGCTGACCTGACGGCCGTACTCCGTCTCCGTGTCGTCACCGCCGCCGATCAGGCCGACTCGAAATCGTGAAATCGGCTGAAACGTGCGTCCCCGGCGGTATTCGTCGACGTCCAGATCGAGGGAGGTGACGACCTGGGGCGTGATCCACCCGGCGCAGACCTTGTCGCGTGGAAAGACGGCCGCATCGAGCACGAGAACGTCGAGCCCGGCACGGCGAAGGGCGCGGGCGCACGTCGAGCCCGCCGGTCCCCCGCCGACGATCAGGGCATCACACGCGGTGTCACTCACGTGAGGTCGCCGTCCATATGCAGCCGCCCCTCAGGAGCCGCGCGTCCACGGAATCGCGTTGCTGTTGCCGCGCGCGAACAGGACCTGGAACAACTGCATCGTGCCCGTGGTGAAGGCGGCCTGCGAGCCGGCGAGGTAGAGCCGCCATGCCCTGACGAACGTCTCGTCGAACATGCGCGCCACCTCGTCTGACGCCCCGTCGAACCGCTTGCGCCAGTGGTCGAGCGTCGACGCGTAGTGGAGGCGCAGATTCTCGACGTCGAGCACCGAGAGGTTCCAGGGCGCGAGCACGCGCTCGAATACCTCCGGCAGGGTTGGAGGATACGCGCCCGGGAAAATGCGTTTGCGGATCCACGGATTGAGCTCGCCCGGCTGGTTCCGGCCGATGAAATGCAGCAGGCCCCGGCCGGCGCTGCCGAGCGACCGCTCGACGACCTGGCCGAACGCCTCGTAGTCGGCCAGCCCCACGTGCTCGAGCATGCCGACGGACACGAACACGTCGTACTGGCCGCGCACATTCCGGTAGTCGTCCTCCACGAACTCGACGCGGTCGGCCAGGCCCTCGTCTTTCGCCCGGGACCGCGCGTAGGCAATCTGCTCGGAGGACACATTGAAAGCGCGGACCGACACGCCGTACTGCCTGGCCATGAACAGCGCCAGCGATCCCCAGCCGCAGCCGGCTTCGACCACGCGTTCGCCCGCCTTCAGACGCAGCTTGCGGCAGACGAGATCCATCTTGGCGATCTGCGCGTCCTCGAGCGTGTCGTCCGGAGACGGGAAGTACGCGCACGTATACACCATCTCGCGATCCAGCCAGAGACGGTAGAAATCGTTGCCGAGATCGTAGTGGCGGTGGACGTTTTCACGCGCGGCTCGCTCGTCGTTCGCCGCATGCCGCGCAGGCGGCTTTCCCTGCCTCGAGCGCCGGAGCGTCCGATAGATCTCGCAGAGCATGCCCACGAGATCGCCCTGCAGATCGACCGCGCCAAACATGTACGCTTCGCCGAAGTTCAGATCGGGATTCCACACCCAACTGAACAACGCACGCCGGTTTCTGAAGACGATGGTGCCGACCGGCGGGTCCCCGGCATGCGGCAGCTCGAAGCCGTCCCAGAGCACGAATCGAAGGCCCGCCAGGGGGACCGACGACCGGATGCGCCCGAGCACCCACCGGTCAACCGGGGTGGAGGCCTGGGGAGCCGTGTCGCTCGAAAAGGTCGAAACCGAAAACACGCGAGCGTCGCCGAGTTTCATATGCCGGGCTCCGTTCAGAGGGGGTGGTCTCAACGTCCCGTTCAGGCTGCCGGTCGGGCGGGGATTATACGACTGGAAGGGCGCCACGTCGACACGTGGCCGGGGGGCCCGCCGGAGCCCGTCACCACACGCTAATACTCCGTGAGCGCGTCGTCAACGTAGCAGTCCAGCCATCGCTCGTGGGGCTGCGCGGAGGCCACGACCGGGTGCCCCACGCCGCGCGCATGCTTGCTGGCGTGCCGGTTGGGGGACGAGTCGCAACAGAGTGTCGCCCCGCACTGCTGGCATGTCCGCAGGTGCACCCAGTCGTCGCCCGTCTTGACGCACTCGTCGCAGACCAGTTTTTTGGGATGCTTGACCGTGCCAACCGCGCTGATGTGCGCGCATGCCCCGACTTCCATGGCGACGCCTCCGTGGGCCACATCTTACGCTGACCGCGGACCGTCCGGTATCATGGCGGCCATGCCCGAACCGATCTGGCCGGCGCTTCCCTACGGCGAGTGGAAAGACACCTATGCCACCCTGCACATGTGGACCCAGGTCGTCGGCAAGGTGGCGCTGGCACTGGCGCCGCCCCTCAACCACAGCTGGTCGGTCGCGCTCCAGATCACGCCACGCGGCCTCGCGACCCGGACGCTTCCACACGGCGATCGCACCTTCACGATGGAGTTCGACTTCGTCGACCACGAGCTGCACATCCGCGCGTCGGACGGCGCGGTGCGCACGCTCGCGCTGCGGCCGCGAACGGTCGCGGATTTCTATCGGGAGGTGATGGCGACGCTGACGGGCATGGGGCTGCCCGTGAAGATCTGGCAGATGCCGGCGGAAGTCCCGTCACCCATCAGGTTCGAGGACGACACGGTTCACCAGTCCTACGATCCGGTGTGGGTGGACCGGTGGTGGCGCGTGGTCTCGCAGGTCGCCCGTATCTTCACGGTTTCAGTCTGCGGCTTCGTCGGCAAATCCAGCCCGGTGCATTTCTTCTGGGGGAGCTTCGATCTGGCGGTCACGCGTTTCTCGGGAAGGCCCGCGCCGCCGCGCGAGGGACCGGCGTTCATGCGCGACGCGTACTCGCACGAAGTCATCAGCGTCGGGTTCTGGCCGGGCGGGGATCCGATGCCCGAGCCCGTGTTCTACGCGTATGCCGTCCCGCAACCGGCCGGCCTCCCTGAAGCCCGGGTGCGGCCGGACGCGGCCTACTATCACCAGGGTCTCGGCGAGTTCCTGCTCCCGTACGATGCGGTCAGAACGGCTGCCTCCCCTGAAGAGGCGCTCCTGGCGTTTATCGAGAGCACCTACGAACAGGCTGCGACGCTGGGCGGGTGGGATCGAGCCGCATTGGCCCGACATATCTAGCTCCAGCGCGGGTTTTCGCGAAATCGAAAGCGCGTTTATCGCTTCCGTTCCTCCGCTTCGAGGTTGCGCATGATGTCCCGGAGGGTGCGCACGTCCCACGTCTCGAAGGCGATGCCGACCCGATAGAGCCCGGATTCCATCGACGAGTCCGGTTCGAACTGCACCCACCGCACGCGCGCGAGGGCCGTACACGGCAGGTCGTCCTGCGGCCAGCCGATCTTGATGATCGCCGGCTGGTCCGGCAGGACGCGTACCGTGCCGCGCAGCTGAGCGCCCGTCAGCGACAGATTCACGAGGGCCGCCGGCTTCCCGTCGATCACCGCCCGGTAGCCGGACCCGATCATGCGCACGCGCTGGTCGCGGGGACGGACGGATGACCGGACGTCGCGGCGTTGATGCTCGAGCGAAAAACGATCGGGCGCGAGGTCGAGGAAGGGAGTCGCGGCGAGCGGAAGAATCAGCGAGTGGCCCATGCGAAGTCGTCAGCGAGCTAAAGCACGCGGTCGAACAGATCTTCGAGTCCCTGCTCCAGCCGGGCGGCCGTGGCCTCGTCTACATCAATGAAACGCACGGCGAAGCCGTAACCGGTTCGCGCGTACAGCGTCTCCGCGCGCAGCGTGACCCAGCCGACGCGCGGCAGGTCGATCTTCATCGTGAACGTCACGCCGGGTTCCTGCTCGTGACTGGAGTTGACGAAACAGCCGCCGCGGCTCAGATCGAAGATGCTCAGCGGCATTTCGATGATGTCCACGCGGTAGCCATCGAACGGCCCCGCATAGCGGTCGTTTGTCCGGCGCTCTCGGCCGGACAGTTCGGCGGAGTTCGCCGCAACGTTCGGCGTCATGTCCATGTGATGTTCCTCGCCGGATCCATAGCCAGCAACCTCAACAGTGGCATGCCGCGCATGTCACTTAATGTCTTATACAATACCTTAATGTCTCTTAGAGCGCAAGGCTAAACGAAGCAGGCCTGTCCATTCTCCGTAACTTGCACTGTTCTAAGTATTTACGGCCTGTCTGGAAGGGATTACCGAACGCGCAGGCGTTCTTCGCTGGAGACGCGCTCGACCACGCTCGCCACCCGGACGAACGCGTCCACGACTGCCGGGTCGAAATGCGTGCCCCGGCCCCCGACAATGAACTCGACGGCCTCGGCGTGGGTCATCGGATCCCGATAGGCGCGCCTCGTCGTGACGGCATCGTACACGTCGACGAGGGCCATCAACCGGCCTGCGATGGGGATCGCCGGACCGCGGAGTCCTTCCGGGTATCCGGACCCGTCCCACTTTTCGTGATGCGTGTAGACGATGTCCTTTGCCATCGCCAGAATCGCATCGTCGGAGGAACCGACGTCCCGTTCCGCGTGCTCGATCACGTCGCGGCCGTGGCCGGGGTGCTTCCGCATCTCGGCCGTCTCCTCCGCGGTGAGCAAGCCGGCCTTGTTCAGGAGCCGGTCGGGCACGCCGACCTTGCCGATGTCGTGCAGCGGCGCGAGGCTCGCCAGCAGATCGATTCGCTCGGGCGTGAGGTAGGCGCGGAATTCGGGGGAGGTGGCGAGTTGCGTGGCCAGCACGCGGGCGTATTCCTGGGTCCGGCGCGAATGGCGCCCCGTTTCGGCGTCCCTGACTTCCGTCAGCGACAACAACGTCTGAACCATCAGGCGCTGCGACATGACCTTGTCGTGCCCCGCCCGGTCGGCCCGGTGATGCTCGAGGATATATCGCGCGGCCCCGATGGTGCCGAACGAGGCGATCAGGCCAAGCGTCGGGAACAGGGGCGAGACAAAAATGCCTCGCGTGGACATCAGCATGACGGTGCCGCCCCACACGACTGCAAGGCAGACGGCCGCTCCTGCGGCGCCCCAGACCAGGCCGAACCGCGAGACCACCAGCGAAGCGATGATCCCGAACGCCAGCACGCCCAGCGTCTCGACGGCGACGCCGTACTCGGGCCGGTGAACGTAGTCGAGCTGCAGGAGATTGTCGGCCACCGTGGCCTGCACTTCCACGCCGGCAAAGAGGGTGTCGAGCGGCGTCGAGACGACCTCGCGTGTGCCGAGCGCCGTCGTGCCGACAAAGACGATCTTGTCCCTGAAGGCGCCGTCCGGCGCCTGACCGCTCAGCACGTCGGCGGCTGACACGTACGGGAACGTGCGCTTGGCCCCCCGATAGCGCAGGAGCAGGTTGCTTTTCCCGTCAAGCAGAAGGCTCTCCTTGTCGAGCGCGAGCGACGCGGTGTTCACGTTGATCACGCGCAGGCTCACGTCGCGCGTCTTTCTCGCGGCGAGCACGGCTGCGAGCGCGAGACCTGGATATACCTGTCCGTTGA
Source organism: uncultured Acidobacteriota bacterium (assembly GCA_963729215.1). GTDB lineage: Bacteria > Acidobacteriota > Vicinamibacteria > Vicinamibacterales > CAVVIG01 > CAVQJU01. Next base: position 154,297 of record CAVSND010000030.1, read on the forward strand.
ACGCCACGAGCAGGGGAACACGCCTCAACAGACCATCCGGGTCCGGCGCCGCGTTCAGGAATCCTGACGCGCCGGCGGCCCGGGTCAGGAGCGGCAGGCTGCACACGACGCCCGAAGCCTGAAAGAACGGATCCGAGGCGCGCTCATCGTCTCGTCGAATGACGGCCAGCCCGAGCGGGTGCTGCACGCAGGCGCTCGTGCTCGTTGGCGTCGCCGGGCTGTCGAACGTCAGCGCGTAGCCAAGGACCACGCGGCCGGGACGAAGCGCGCTCGCCATGGCCTCGTCGGTCAAGGCTTCTCCGGCGTAGCGGTCCGACTCCGCAAAGACGATGTCCAGCGCGATGGTGGAGGCGCCGAGCTCGCGGATACGCGCGATCAGCTGGCCGACGACATCGCGGCGCCAGGGCCATTGCCCGACCGCCGCCAGGCTGTGCTCGTCCACGTCCACAATGGCGATCCGGCCGCTGGGTGGACGCGTGCGCGCGTGGCGCACCAGCGTGTCGTACGCGCCGAACTCCTGGTTCTCGAGAAAGGTAGGCCGGTATAACGACAACAAGGCGACAACGAGCGCCGGGAGCAGACCGCACAGCAGGAGAGTCCGGCGGTGCTGAGCTGTCATCTGATCGTGATTTCCACCCGTCGGTTGCGGGGTTCGAGAACGCCGTCGGCGGTCTTAATCAGCAGGTCGGATTCGCCATGCGACGTGACCTCGATCACGCTGGCGCTGACGCCCGCCGCAACCAGCAGCGCGCGAATCGCGTTGGCGCGCTTGAGGCCGAGTTCGATATTGCTGGCGGCCGAGCCGGTCGTGTCGGTATGGCCGACGACCGCCAGGTCCGGGAAGGGGCGGTTCTTGAGGGCTTCCAGAATCCGTGGAACCAGCGCGCGGCTTTGATCCGTCAGCTCGTCCGACTCGAACCGGAAATACAGGAGAAACTGTTCGGGCGACGGCGGAAGCGTGGACAGCAGGTCGCCGAAGAGCCGGGTGACGTCGGCCTGGCTCAGGATCGTGACCACTGGAGGCTGCCCGGGAGAAGCCGTGATGGATGCGCGCGCGACGTCGAGCTCGGCCGTCCCGGCCGCATTCGTCACCGTCGCATGACCAACCGTGCCGGCGGAATCCGGAAGCAGGACCACCTGCGCCTGCCCGGGCCGTACCGACGGCGGCACCCGTTTCTGGCCGCAGCCCACCGTGACGACTGCCAGCGTCGCGATCAGAGTCGTGAATGGTCGCGATCGGTTCATTCAGGCACGACGCGGAGTGCCAGCGTCGTGCCGCGGACGCCCACGACCGCTGCGGGTGTTTCGAGACGAATCGAATCCGGCGAGAGCTTGGCGATGCGTCCGGAGACGTAGGCCATCACGCCTCGAACGACATTGAGTACGAGGGCCAGGTGGCCCTCGGCAGGGGCGTAGACGAACTTGTCCACCCGCATCTCGCTGCCCGGGCCGATGGAGACGCGCGTGTCATCCTTGAGGGTGACGCCAAGCCGGCCATCCGCGCCGGTTCGCAGGGCGTCCGCCTCGAACACGAGTTGTCCGGCCTGCGCGGGAATGAACGCGCCTTCGCGCACGATAAAGGCCGAGCCAGACGCGATCTTGATGCGGCCGGCTGCTCCCTGCTGAGCCGACGCCGGAACCGCGGTCGCAGCGAGAATAAGAGCAAAAAACACAGCTCGGCCTGTATTCACGTGTCCCCCTACTACCCCACGATAACCCTGTTTCTCACCCCCGGTCCAGCCAACCTGCCCCGGCTGACCCCTCATCGGTCCGGGCCTGATTACGATTGTGAAATATCAAGGGAACGAAAGTTGTAACAGCTGTGAATGGAGGCAATATGCGTTTGAATTTACTCAAACATTCCGCGATCGCCTGTGTGTTTGCGTTCGGAATCGCTACAACTGCGTTCGCGCAGACGACAACGACCGATGAGGCGAAGAGTGCCGGGCAGGAAACCAAGGAAGCGGCGAAGTCTGCGGGCGAGGCCGGGGAACACGCCGGAAAGGCCGTCGCCAAAGGGTGCAAAGAAGACCGGCCAGGTAACCGAGGACGCCGCGAAGGAAACGGCGACCGGGACGAAAAAGGCCGCCAAGAAGGTCGAGAAGGCGGTGACGCCCGACACGACCAGCGCGACGTGCAAGGACGGGACGGTCGAGACGGGCAAGACGAAGACAACCGCCTGCATCGATCACGGGGGCGTGAAAGAGTTCAAGTAGAGACTGGCTCCGCTCGTTTCACGCATCGCGGCTTCACGCCGCGATGCGTGCTCTCCCTGTGGTACTGTCGGCAGCACGACCATGCCGATGACGTACCGCATCGATCCCGAGGCGCGCATGCTTTTTGTCGTCGCCACCGGCGTGACGACGCAGGCCGAGCGGGTGGAAGCGATGCTCGGCTGGCTCAACGACCCCGCGTTCACGCCCGGCCTCGACACGTTTTGCGATTTCTCAACTGCCGAATCCACTCCACGACTCTCCGATCTTCGTGAGCTCGTCGCGACCATCGGCGAACATGCCCCGAAGATCGGCCATCAGCGCGTCGCCATTCTCGCGGCGAAGCCGATCACGTTCGGCGTGGCGCGTGTGTTCGAGTCGATGGCGGAGTTCGAGGAAACTCCGCTGACCGTGAAGGTATTTTTCGAGCGCGATAAATTGTGGGATTGGCTGCGGCCAGGACAACCGGCGCCGATCTAAGAACCGGAACACTCGCGACGAACCTGCGCGTACGACCTGAGCATTGAGCCGACGCCTGGTGGGCCAGCTCAAGCGTGCGCGACGGAATGGATCAGCAGTTCCTTCACCATCGCTGCGTAAGAAACACTTCCTCATCTCACCGCTGAGTTCCATTCGCTGCGATCCATTACAACCCCAGCAGTCGCAGCGTGTACTCGATCGTGCGCGCAAATACGCTGTGCGGCGAGACAGTCCTATCGCTTTTCTCCACGCCAAAACGCAAAAGGCCGAGTTGATCTCGCGACGAACTGAATTCGCGGAATGAGTCTTGCTCAAGGTCACATCGAGCAAGTCCGCTCATTTAATTCTAATTCGCCGCATCACGCTTCGATGGTGGTGTGTGTCACAGCTTGGGAGACAGGCTGAATGCATTGCTACGCACGTGCGCGCGCGCACTTCGTACACAACTTCTGGTTTTCGGCGGCGATGGCGTTTCTCTTAATGCTGTGTTCTTCGCAGCTGCAGGCGGCCACCGTCAATCTCGCGTGGGATCGTAATCCTGAAACAAACATCGCCAGCTACATCATTTCTTACGGCACGAGTTCGAAGAACTACACGACCAGTGTGAACGTCGGCAACGTCACAACATGGTCGGTGTCGCTCGCGACGGGTTCAAAGTAACTTCTTCGCCGCGCAGGCCGTGAACACCGCCGGACTGAAGAGCCCGTACTCGGCAGAAGTCTCGGCCGATTTCACGTCGCCGACGGCGCCCAGTATCGTGAATCTCTCTCCGACGTCGGGAAGCGTCGGTACCGCTGTCACCATCAACGGCGCAAATTTTGGCGCGTCGCAGGGAACGAGCAGCATCAAATTCAACGGCACTGCCGCCGCACCGAGCAGCTGGACCGCCAGCAGCATCGTCGCGCCCGTGCCAGGTGGAGCGACCAGCGGGTCTGTCGTTGTGACAGTGAACAACGTGGCCAGCAACGCGAGTGGCCGTTTCACGGTGACCTCGACCCAAGGGACCGGTCATTACCAGTCTCTCGCCGACATCCGGGGCGATCGGCGCGTCCGTGACGATCGCCGGATCGAACTTCGGCGCGACGCGAGGAACCAGTACCGTCAGATTCAACGGCACCGCGGCAACGCCGACGAGCTGGAGCGCGAGCTCCATCGTCGTGCCCGTACCGACCGGGGCCACAACCGGGCCCGTCAGCGTGACGGTCAACAACGTGGCCAGCAACACGCTGGGCTTCACGGTGACCTCGACTCAGGGACCGAACATTACGAGTCTCTCGCCGACATCGGGATTGATCGGCACGTCCGTGACGATCACCGGATCGAACTTCGGCGCCACGCGAGGAACCAGTACCGTCCGGTTCAACGGCACCGCGGCAACGCCGACGAGTTGGAGCGCGAGCTCCATCGTCGTGCCCGTACCGACCGGGGCCACAACCGGGCCCGTCGTCGTGACGGTCAATAACGTCGCCAGCAACGCGATCACGTTCTCGATCGGCACCACGCTGCCGGCGCCGTGGCTGTCGCAGGACGTCGGCAACCCGGTGGCCGTCGGAAGCGTCACCTACGCGCCTTCAACGGGAACGTTCACGGTGATGGGAGGCGGCATCGACATCTGGGGCACGAGCGACCAGTTCCGGTTTGTCTATCAGCCCATCGACGGCGACGGACAGATCGTGGCTCGCGTCAGCAACGTGCAGAACCAGGATTCCTGGTCAAAGGCCGCGGTCATGATTCGCCAGGATCTGACCGGCAATTCCCCTCACGCGATGGCTGCCGTGACGCCCTCGATGGGGACGGTCTTTCAGTGGCGTGCGACGCGCGGAGGTTCGAGCGGGAGCATCACCGGCACCGCGGCCCTCGCGCCGCAATGGGTCCGGGTCTCCCGGAGCGGGAATTCACTGAGCGCGTACTACTCGGCCAACGGCACCAGTTGGACGCGGATGGGGACCCAGACGATCACGATGTCGACGAGGGTCTACGTCGGGCTGGCGGTGACGAGTCACAAACCCTCCGCGACAGGGCGAGGCGTGTTCACGAACGTAACCGTCACCGGTAAGACAACGACGAGCCAGACACTGACGTCCTTGAGCGCGCCTGCGTCCGATGCAACGGTGCAGACCGCATCCGCATCCGTCGCTCCTGCCGAGACAGCAACAGCAACGGCAGCGACCCAGCCGGCGAAAACGACCGCCGGCGACTACGACGGCGACGGAAAGACCGATCTAGCCACTTACCGTGCGTCGACGGGAGAGTGGCAGATCCTGAACTCGAGCACCGGCAAAGCCGCGACGCTCGTTGTCCATTCAGCGGCCACCGCGGATGTGCCCGTCCCTGGCGACTACGACGGGGATCACAAGGTGGACATCGCCTTCTATTCACCATCAACCCGTGCCTGGTCCATCGAGAATTCCAGCGACGGGTCGCACCTCGATCTCTTCACGAGCGACGATGACGGCGTGCCTGTGCCGGGCGACTACGATGGCGACGGCAAGACCGACGTGGCGACCTACTCACCCTCGACGGGCCGCTGGCAGATCCTCAAGTCGAGCGCCGGCTTCCTGGCCGAGACCACGGTGACGTGGGGCGCGGAATCGAGTATCGCGGTTCCGGGAGACTATGACGGCGATGGCAAGACGGATCTTGCGGTCTACCAGGCCTCAACGGGACAGTGGCGAATCCTGTTCTCGAGCACGGACTTCGCCACGAGCGCCACGTTTGTTCTCGGAGACGCCACGAACGTGCCTGTCCCGGCGGACTACGACGGCGACGGCATCACTGACGCGGCGGTCTACCAGTCGTCCACGGGCAAGTGGCTGGCGAAGTTGTCCGGCCAGTCGTCCAAGCTGGTGACGCTGGCAACGTTGGGCACCGGCAACGACGTCCCGGTCCCAGGCGACTACGACGGAGACGGCAGGACAGACGTGGCGGTGTTCCGCAACGGCCGGTGGGAAATCCGCTATTCGAGCCTGGATTACGTGTCCGGCGCGACGATCTCCTGGGGCCAGCGCGCGGACGTCCCGCTGGCCGGACAGCCGTAGTCAAGAAGTCGGACTCGGGATGCCCACGGGGCATCCCGAGATCATCCGGGTGCCGGCGCGCGGTTTCCCCTTGCGCGTGACGACGATGCCCAGTGCCAGACCGGCCGCGCCGCCAATTGCGGCGCCGATGAGCTGTCCCTCAATCAGCCGCGTGGTCGCATAGCGGATCACCTCCGGAATCTGCACGACCGCCGGAATATCAGCGCCTCTCGGCAGCCCTCCCGGCGACGTATACCAGGCGAGCGCAGGCGGCACGACGAGCGACGCGATGGCCGCGCCGACGAACGCTCCGGCGAACACGAATAACAGGGTCGTCTTCATCCTCTCACTCCCGCGAGAGGATACATCTCTCTCCGTTTCCCGTTTCCCGTTTCTCGTTTCGTTTTCCGTTCTACATTTGGCCATGAGACCACACACGCTCCTGCGATGGGTCGTCTGGCTCGGCATTCTCGCAAACTGGACGTTCGCGGGGTGGGCCTTCGTCGATCCCGACACGCTTGTCGAGATGCTCGGACTCGGCCCCCTCGGCGGGAGGGTCTGGCTCTTCAACTATTGCGTGCTGCTCGTCATCCTGAGCTGCTTTTACATCCCGGCGGCCAAGGATCCGCTCCGCTATCAGACCAACGCCTGGCTGATGATCGTCGCCCGCCTGGTTCCGGCCGCGACGTTCTTCGCCGGGGTGTTCATCGGCTTCATGCCACGCGGGTTTTTGAAGCTCGGCGCCGGCGACGCCACGTTCGGCACGCTCATCTGGATCCTCCTCGCCCGCGTCCGCCGCGACGGCTGAAGTCGACGTACAATTTGACGATGACCCGCATCGTCGCGACCGTTGCTGTCGCGCTGGTCCTTGGCCCCCATAATGCTGCCGCGCAGGCGCCGGATGGACCCGCGTGCCGAAACATCCCGACGTCGCTCACATACGTGACGATGGCGCAGGGCTTTTCGACGACGCTCAATCAGACCTGCAGTTTCGATCGTGAGGCTTTTCGGGGCACCTGCTCCAATCGCTACTCGGACAGCCGCGGGACGTCGAACTTGCCGACGACATCCGTCGTCGCAACATACGCGTCCATCGGCACGTTCATCGACGAAGTGCGCGTCGTGCCTCCGCTTTTCAAGGCATTGAAAGCGGCGGCCACCGGGACGGGACCGGGCGTCAGGAACTCCGAAACGACCTTCACATACGACAGCCAGGGTCGTCTCCTGAAGGAGGTCACGACCGGGTCGACCGCGACGACGACGTACACGGAGTGGGACGCGGCGGGGCGTCCGACGAAGGTGCAGGATGCCGGGCCCGGCTTCAACAACACGCGCGTGGTGAGCTATGACGACGGGCAGCGAACCAGAACGACGAGGGTGATCCCCGCAGGCCAGAGTCAGGCTGTCATCACTACGGTCGAGACGTTCAACGCCGACGGGAATCCCGTGCGCCAGGTCGCCAGCGGCGGTCCGTCGGCGAGCACGACCACGATCACGATCAACAACACCGAGCGCGTCTGCCGCTGACCCGAGGCGCGCGCCTGTCGTACCCGCGTCAGCGCTTTTCGTCGGATCGAGATCCGGAGAGAATGTTCGACATCGCGTGGTTGCCCTCGTGGCATGCGTATTCGAACATGCGGTAGCCCGGATCGCGCCTGAGGGGAAACGCCACGGTCCATGGCCTGGCCCACGTCATCGGGTCGTTGACGGTCACCTCGGTACTGCATCGTGTCGGGACCGGTTCTGGTGAACCGCTCCACTATCTCGAGCGCGTCGCTCGTGATCATGAGGTTCCCGTTCGCCAGCGCTCCCGTGGCGCCGTTGAAGTTCGCCGTGCGCACGACGAGCGTATTCCCCTCGAAGCGGCCGTGCGAATCGCCCATGTACGAACGCAGTCTCGGGGACAAAGTCGGCCTGGCATCCAGCGGTATCACGCGCGTCTCGTGGATCATCTCGTTCCGCAACACCACGTATCCGGGCGTCTGGATGAACTGATTCCCGTTGTTGTAGACCACGGGGAACATCGAGCCAAGCAGGCCGCGCGAGATGCAGCGATCGTACGGCCCGAGCTCGGATGCCGAATCGAACCCCGTGTACTGCAGGTACGTGTTCTTGGTCAGCGCGACGCGTCGCAGGCCGTCTGGCGTCATCGGCGGAAGCTGGCCGTCCGGCGGGTCGACGACGAGCGACGACTGTCGTGACGGGACGCCGCGTTCGAGCCAGAACGGCGGCGGCGACGTCGCGCCACCCACGTCGCCCATCGCCTCGACCTCCGGCTTGACGTTGTCGACGGTGAAAGACTCGTTGTCGAGCGCGCTCTGCTTCTCGGCGTCTTTCTGCCGTTGAGCAAATTCCTGGTCGGTGAGAAAGCGGCGGGTGCCAAACTGCTTCGGGCGCTCGAAGGGCACGCTGACCATGTCCGTGCTGGGCCAGATCCCCTGCAGATCGGGATCGCCCCACACTGTCTTCGGCGGCGTGTAGGCCTTCGTTGACTTCGTTTCATCGGCGCTCTGCGCCACGAGGGACGCCGCGGCGCATGCCGCCACCGCGATCACCGCCATCCCGAGTTTCACTCTGCTCATCTAGTTGGCCTTTGTGCGCCGCTCGACGATCGCCTTGAGCAGCGGAAGACTGTCCACCGCGGGCGCCGCCGGGGGAATCGAGCGAATGTAGGCGTATACGTCCGCGAGATCGCGGTCAGGAGTGGCCGCAAACGACGGCATCCCGCGCCCAGACGGCTTGCGAACGTAGGCGACAAACGCCTCCTGCGCCCGCCCCATCGGCACGAGCCGCGGCGATCCGGTCTGGCCGTCGAAGCCATGACAGGCATAGCAGCGCAGGCTCGACTCGAAGAGTTGCTTACCGTGTTTGGCATCCCCGGTCGGCACCCCCGGGGCCGCCGGGGCCGCAGGCGATTGCGCGCCGGCGACCGCCGAGGTCAGCACGAGCATCGCCATTCCCAGATATCGTCGCATGATGCTCTCCCTCAGCGCGGCTGCGAGACGACGTCGATGAGCGCCGGCTCGCCGGCGCGCACCTTCGCCAGCGCACGCTGGAACGCGCCCGCCAGGTCCTTCGGGTTCTCGATGGGCCCCTCGCTGTACATCCCGTACGCCTTCGCCATCTGCGCGTAGTTGATGTTCGGATCGGCAATCGTGGTGCCGATGGACGTCTTGCTGACGTCGCGTCCGCGCTCCCCCGCCATCCGCTGCAGGATCATCACCTCGGCGTGATAGGCGCGGTTGTTGTGAACCACGAGGAGCACGGGAATCCGGTGATGCGCCGCCGTCCAGAGCACGCCCGGGCTGAAGTTGAGATCGCCGTCGCCGAAAATTCCGATGGGCAGGCGGCCGGCCTTCCTGTGGCCCAGCGCACCGCCGACCGACGCCGGCGCGTCGTAGCCGATGCCGAACCCGCCGCAGTCGCCGTTGTAGCGCCAGGGTTTGTCGTGGTTCAGCAGGCGGCGCTGCCAGTCCCCCGTGAACTGGTGACCGGAGACGATCGCCCAGTCGTCGCCCTTGATCTGGTCGGCGAGCTCGGACAGCATCCGGGGCACGCTGCACGGGCTCGCGTCCCAGCCGTACCGGCCGTCCTCGATCGCATGCAGCTGGGCTTCCTTGTGCGCGGCGGCGACACGCACGCCGCGCGCTTGAATCGCACTCTTCTTCTCCGGCGTGACGAGGCGCTTGATCTCCTCGATGAGCGAGGGCAGCGTGGCTTCCGCGTCGGCCGCGATGGCGATATCGACGTCGGCGTAGTGGCCGTAGTCGTGGATGTTGCTGTGCTGGAACAGCAGCTCGGATGAAATGCTGATCGTCTTGCGTCCGCTCTCCCGCGCGGCCCGTGCCTGATTCGACATCTCGCCAACCTCGAGGCCGAGCAGGACGTCCGGCACGTAGCCGCGGCCACCGTTGCCGTACAAGGGGTGCCACGAGGGAAACTTCTGCCACGAGCCGTTGGTGCCCACCTGGACGGGCGCCTGCAGCGTCTCGGCAAGGTCGATCATGAGATCCCAGGCCTTCGGCGTGCGGCCGATCTTCGAAATCTGAATCATCGGCCGCTCCGCATTCACCAGCAGGCGCGCGGCCTCGCGGACGGCGCCGGTCTCCCCCTGCGGCGGCGCTGGAATCGTGAGCTCGGGAATCCGGATGTCGCGGTCGACCAGGGCTTCCTGCAGCTCCTCGGGCACGACCAGCGCGACCGGCCCCATCGGCGGCGTCATCGCGACGCGGTACGCGTGCATCGCCGATTCCACAAACCGCTCGAGGGTCGTCGCCTCATCGTCGAACTTCACGAAGTCGCGGATGATGGCGCCCATGTCCTGCGCGCTGTGCGGGGCGTTGATGATGCCGGTCGGGTTGCGGTGCTCGCCCACGATGAGCAGCACGGGAACGCGGTCGGCCCAGGCCTGGAACAACGCCATGGAGGCATGCAGCATGCCCACCGTGCCGTGGACCATGACCGCCATCGGCTTGCCCGCGGCCTTGGCGTAGCCGTGCGCCATGGCCACCGCGGCTTCTTCGTGGAGACACGTCAGGATTTCTGGTGCGGTGTTGCCGCCGTGATTGAGGAGTGATTCGTGAAGTCCCTGAAAGGCGGAACCGGGATTGATGGCGACGTACTCGAAGCCCAGCTTCCTCAGCACGTCCACCATCAGGTCCGATCCGTAGCGGACGGCGCCCTCTTTGCCGGCGGCGCCGGTGGTGGCGGCCCCGCGGGACTGGGCGTACCCGAATTCGTCCGCCTCGGTTGGTTGTTTGATCCGCGGACGGCCCGGAACCTGGGCCGGCGCCGCTTCGGCGGGGGCCACCGGATTGACGACCAGACCGGCCGCTCCGACAGCCGCTCCCTTGAAGAAGTCTCGACGTTGCACAGCTACCTCCTCCGGCCTGCCGCATCCGGATACGCGGGTCATTTGGTACCACGGATCGGCGTCGCTTCACGAGTGTTTTCCCTCGCGCCTCCTGCCTTCATGACACCAAACCGCAGCCACGCGGAATGGGCGGCAACGGTTGGCTTTACGTCGCCGCCGGCCACTTGCCGCTGACGCAATGCAAGACCGGCAGCCCCGTAAAAGAGGTCAGGTTGTTCAAAGTTGAACAGCCTCGATGCGGTCGTCTGGCGCACGCTTGCCCATGCTCTACTTCGATAACGACGAAGAACGGCTCGCGCGCGTCGAGCGCATCGTCGAAGAACTCACGCGGAAACCGGCGCCGCAGAGACCCGTCAAGGTGCAAGCCATCATCACCGGCCTACTCGACGCCGCGACGCCGACGGTGGTCGTGATCGCGACGCAGCACTGAGTTCGAGGCGGGCGGTGCAGCCAAGCCGCGCCGTCTGGCAGTGCAGAAGTCATTGACACTAAACGCCCTAGTGCCATAGCGTCACCGCTACGATGACGACCGATCCGAGGGAAACGATCGCCCGTTCGCCGATGACCGCGCCGCAGATGCTGGTCGTCGGGCTCACCGTCGCCCTGAACGCGCTCGACGGGTTCGACGTCCTGTCGATCAGCTACGCGTCGCCGGGCATCGCGAAAGAATGGGGCATTGACCGCGCCGCGCTCGGCATCGTGTTGTCGATGGAGCTTATCGGCATGGCCATCGGCTCGGCGCTCCTCGGCGGCGTCGCGGACCGGATCGGTCGGCGCCCGACGATCCTCGGGTGCCTGGCCGTCATGGCGACCGGCATGGTGATGGCCACCACGGCGAACGGCCTGGCGGCGCTGTCGACGTGGCGCATCGTCACGGGCCTGGGCATTGGCGGCATGCTGGCGGCGATCAACGCGGTCGCGACCGAGTTTTCAAACGCCCGGCGCCGCCACCTGAGCGTGTCGCTGATGTCCATCGGCTATCCGCTCGGCGCCGTGTTCGGCGGGCTTGCGGCCGCGCGGCTGCTCGTCGGCCACGACTGGCGCACCGTCTTCTACTTTGGCGCGGCGGTGACAGCCACCTTGATACCGATCGTGTTCGTGTTCGTCCCGGAGTCGGTGCACTGGCTCGTGCGGAAGCAGCCGGCCGGCGCGCTTCAGCGGGTCAATCGTTCGCTCACGAAGATCGGCTACACGACCACGGACGCGCTGCCTGAGATTCCGGCCGACGCGCGCGGCCGGGCATTCGCCGACGTGTTCGCGGCCCGCCAGATCTCCGGCACGGTGATCGTGACGCTCGCGTACTTCCTCCACATCACGACCTTCTATTTCATCGTGAAATGGGTGCCGAAGATCGTCGTCGATCTTGGTTTCGCGGCGTCGTCCGCGGCTGGTGTGCTGGTGTGGACGAACGTGGGAGGCGCCATCGGCGGCGCCGTGCTGGGGCTGCTCACGCAGAAGTACAGCGTGAAGACACTGACGATCGTCGTGCTGCTCGCGTCGACAGCCGCCGTGACGGCATTCGGCCAGACGCCGGCGGACCTCCAGCGCCTGTCGATCATCTGCGGCCTGTGCGGCTTCGCTATCAACGCGGGCATCGTGGGCCTGTACGCGATCATCGCGCAGGTCTTCCCCACCCATATCCGCGCAAGCGGAACGGGCTTTACCATCGGCGTCGGGCGCGGCGGCTCGGTCTTCGCGCCGATCATCGCGGGGTTCCTGTTCGCGGCCGGCTATGGGCTGCCGACCGTGGCGCTTCTCCTCGGCCTCGGCTCGTTGTTCGCCGCCGGCGTGCTTCTGCTCCTCAAACTCGAAACCGATCAACCGGCGGCCGAACGCCCCGGCCACCGTGTGGTTGCTACGCAGATTCCGGCGCCTGGCCACGCCAGGTAGGAGGCAGCATGCGATCGTCACAATCCGGCATCAGAACCTTCGCCGTCATGGGTCTCGTCCTGTGCGCCTCCGCCGCGGCGGCGCAGCAGGCGCCCCAGGCAGCCCCGGCAGCAACATCGCGGCCGCCGCTCGTATTCAAGGAAGAATGGCGGCTGCCGCCCCACGAGGGCGCACCCACCGACGAGAACATGCGGTTCACGCCGGCCGTCGTCAAGACGGACACCATCGAGGCGAAACTGTACGGGCCGGGTTCGTCGTTCATCCGCGCGGCCGAACACGAAGGCCGCATCGATCTCTGGACGGGACTCGCCACTTCACCGGTGGCGGTGACGCTGCGCGACAAACGCAACTACGTCGACCTGACGGGCCTCGCCCGGCTGCGCTGGATGGTCCGGACGTCGAGCATTCACACGCTGTATCCGGTCGTCAAGCTCGCGGACGGCAGCTACATCGCCGGCAATCGCGGCATCACGACCGACGGGGAATTCGTTCAGGTGGAAATCGTGTTCGGTGGAATGCGCTGGTACAAGCTGGACCCCGCGAAGGTGGTCGTGACCTCCGAGGTGAAGAATCCCGACTTCAGCAAAGTCGACGAGGTCGGGTTGGTCACGCTGGCGCCCGGCGGCGGACATGGTGTCGCCGGATCGGCGAACCTGTCCACCGTTGAATTGTTTGCGAGGGCGGTACCGCGGTAGGCAGCCCGCGGTCGACTGACGGATGAGGGCTAGGCGACCCGGACGTTCTCGCCGCGCGGGCCCTTGGGACCTTCCCCGCGATCGAAGGTGACCGACTGGCCTTCGCGCAACTCCTCGAACCGGGTTCCGCTGCACGCCGAGCTGTGGAAGAAGTACTCGTTGCCGTCCGCCGCGAGAATGAAGCCGAAGCCCTTGCTGTTCAGACGCTTGATTGTGCCGGTCATCGATGCCATACGTGTCGTCCTCGTTGAGTAGTCGTCAATTGATTACGGCGGCGAGCCGTTAATCCTTCTTCATCCCTGTTCGGCCGGGTCCGGAACGGCCACGTCGATGTTGGCCGAGCGAACCACTTTCCGCTGCGGCGACTTCGTGCTGCGCGGTCACGGCGACCTTCGCCGAGCGAATCACGCGTGGCGTGCAGCCGAGACTCAGTTGCGCGGCCCGAAGCCCCGACAGCACCGAGAACTCGAAGGCATTCATTCCATCTGGACGTTTGACCATTAAGGAGCACCTGCAACCAAAGGGCTTCGGTGAGGGCTCAGGCCGGGAGTGGCCGAAGGCTCAGAAAAGCAAGACACGCGACCGATCATCGGCGTGCGGACCGCCGCTGGACCTTCAGCGCCCGTGCGCCGCTCACCGCGTCCTCGAGCAGTTCGAACATCACCGGTTCGCCCAGGACGAAGTCGTTGATGGACGAGCCTTCGCAGACGTCGGCCCGGTGAAAGTAGACCTCGCGATCGTTCGTCAGCCGAATGAACCCGTGGCCCTGGCCGACGCACAGCTTCGCGATGCGGCCGGCGCTCGCCGTGCCCCGGCGGTCCGGCGGGCGCGCAGGCATTCGCGACGCGCGCGGCGCGACCTTGCGGGCTGCGCCGTAGAAGTACTCGGCCACAGCCTACCAGCGCGGCTCGGAACGGCGACGATTCGACTGGCCGCCGCGGTCTCCGCCGTAGCCGCCGGACCGTTCAGGTTTGGGTCGCGCTTCGTTGACGGTCAGTCCGCGGCCGCCGAGTTGATACTCGTTGAGCTCGGTGATGGCTTTCTGCGCCTCGTCATCCGTGCTCATTTCGACGAAGGCGAACCCGCGCGCGCGGCCCGTGGCCATGTCGCGCATCACTTTGACCGTTTCCACCGTGCCGGCGCGACCGAACAGTTCCTGCAGATCGCCTTCGCCTGTCTCGAACGGCAGATTTCCGACGTACAACCTTCGTCCCATAACCTGACTCCTCCTGTCGCAGCCGACGGCCCAGCCGTCGGCATCGACGCCGGGCGGATGTCGTCTCGTAACCAGGCTGGACTTCAGGAGGAGCGAGTCGGGAGCGGCTCGTTACGCCGGAGGCGGCACAGTACGTGGCAAAATCCGAGCCGCAAGCATAGCACGGGGGGTATGCCCCTGCACGGGATTAGACGTTCGTGACCAGGGTGCCTTCGGTGGGAACAGGTGGATCGCCCGGCTTTTCGTCGGAGGGCCGGTCCCCGGGAACCGGCGGATTCTCGATCGGTTGGTCATCGATCGCGACCCTCACTCGATGCCGGCGCTGGCGAATTTCGAGAAACTGCACGTACGGGACCAGGATGCCTGCCATGGTTACACCTCGAATCCGATGGCGTACCCGAGTGGAGCGCGTCGAGGCGACTGTAGACCCAGACGGCCGGCCGCACAAGGACTACTTCCGCTCGTTCAGTTCCGGCTGAGCCGTTTCGCGGAGACGCAAGGCGCTACTGATTGATGAGCAGTTGCGCGGGTTCCTCGATGTATTCCTTGATCTTCACGAGGAACTGCACGGCCTCTCGGCCATCAACGATGCGGTGGTCGTAGCTGAGGGCGACGTACATCATCGGCCGGAGCACGACCTGGCCGTTGACACCGACCGGGCGCTCCTGAATCTTGTGCAGGCCGAGGATGCCGACCTGGGGAGGGTTCAGAATCGGCGTGCTCAGCAGCGACCCGAAGACGCCGCCGTTGGTGATCGTGAACGTGCCGCCTGCAAGGTCCTGCAGCGTCAGCGTTCCGTCCGCTGCGCGCTTCGCGTAGTCGCGGATCGTCTGCTCGATCTTCGCGAACGACATCTTGTCGGCATCGCGCAGGACCGGCACCACCAACCCGCCTTCCGCGCCGACGGCAATCCCGATGTCGTAGTAACGCTTGAGCACAATCTCGTCGCCCTGGATCTCGGCGTTGAGCTGCGGAAACTCGCGGAGGGCGGCCACGCTGACCTTGACGAAGAACGACGAGATGCCAAGCCCCACGCCATGCTGCTGCTTGAACGCTTCCTTGTGCCGTTCGCGCAGCCCCATGACCGCCGTCATGTCGACCTCGTTGAAGGTCGTGAGCATGGCCGCGTTGTGCTGGGCCTCGACCAGCCGGCGAGCAATCGTCTCCCGGCGCTTCGTCATCCGCTGCCGGACTTCCGGACGTTCACCGGTCGTGCGGGCCGCGGAAGCGGCTGACGCGGGCACGGCGGCCGGTGCAGGTTTGGCAGGCGGCGGGATCACCTGAGGCGCGGCCGGTGCCGCGGCGGCCGGAGGAACTGGCGTGCGAGCCGTGGCCGGCGCTTGAGCCGGGGCTGGCGCGGGCGCCGGGGCCGGAGCAGGCGCGGGCGATTGCGACGGCGACGGCTTCAAAGGCGAAGCCGCGGCGGACTCGTCGAGCGTCCCCAGCACATCGCCGATCTTCACATCCTCCCCGTCCTGCCGCGTGATGCCGCTGATGACACCGCCGCGCTCGGCGTTGACCTCGAGGTTGATCTTCTCGGTCTCGAGCTCGACCAGCGGCTCGCCCACGGACACGTGATCGCCAACCTTCTTCAACCAGCGCGCGATCCGCGCTTCGAGCACCGACTCACCCAGTTCCGGGACGACGATATTGATCATGGGGATCTATAGGTTCGAGAGGTTCGAGAGGTTCGAGGGGTTCGAGAGGTTCACGGTTTTCGTCAGACCTGTTTCGACAGCACCATCGACGGGACCGAGGCGTGGCTGTCGAGGTCGAAGGCCTGCTCGACGAGCGCTTTCTGATTCAGCTGGTGCCACGCGGACGATCCTTCGGACGGGCTGGAGTTGCGGACGCGCCCGACGTAGCGGAGCGGACAGCGGTTGCCGATGAGCTCTTCGAGCCGCGGCCGCACGAACTCCCATGCCCCCATGTTCTCGGGCTCTTCCTGCACCCAGGCCACGTCGCGCACCGACGGGTAGCGCTCGATCACCTCGGCGAGCGCGACGTGCGGGAATGGGTACAGCTGTTCGACCCGGCAGATCGCCACGGCTGTCGAAGCCGCCCGCCGCTCGCTGCCGATCAGATCAACATAGACCTTGCCGCTGCAGAGGATCAGGCGCGTCACGGCGCCCGCCCGGCCGCGCGCGTTCTCATCGTCGATCACTGAAAGGAAGCGACCCTGCACGAGCTCCATCGGCGTGGACGCCACCGCCGGGTGACGAAGCAGGCTCTTCGGCGTCAACACGAACAACGGAAGCGGATCGAGCTCGAGCAGCGCCGCCTGCCGCCGCAGCAAGTGAAAATACTGGGCGGCGGTCGTGCAGTTGACGAGGCGCAGGTTGATGTCGGACGCGGCCTGGAGCAGCCGCTCCGGACGCGCGCTCGAGTGTTCGGGCCCCTGCCCTTCGTAACCATGGGGAAGCAGAAACACGAGCGACGGCGTCAGACCCCACTTCGCACGGCCCGACGTGACGAACTGGTCGAGCATCTCCTGGGCGCCGTTGATGAAATCGCCGTACTGCGCCTCCCAGATCACCAGGCGCCGCGGCTCCTGCATGTTGTAGCCGAACTCGAATCCAACCGTGGCGTTCTCGCTGAGCGGGCTGTTGTGCAGCTCGAACGCCGCGCGCGACTGCGGAAACTCCTGGAGCGGGACCAGCTGCTGCCCGGTCACCGCGTCGTGGAACACGGCGTGGCGATGACTGAACGTTCCGCGCTCGACGTCCTCGCCCGTCACGCGAATCGGCGTGCCATCGGCAAGAATGGTCGCGAGGGCGAGCTCCTCCGCTGCCGCCCAGTCAATCGATCGCTCCTCGGGATTGACCAGCGCGGCCCGGCGCTTGTCGCGGCCGCGTTCGAGCTTGCGGTGAAACGTGAACCCCTCCGGACGAGCCTGCAGCGCCTCGTTGATCTCGCGAAGACGCTCGAGCGGCACACCGGTGGACACCCTGGCCGCCGTGCCCGCGGGCGGTTGTGGCGGCAAGCGCGCGCCCAACTCCTGGTCCGGCTTGAGCGATGCGTACGTCGCCTCGAGCTCGTCGAAGTATTTCTTCACGAGCGCGTCAGGCAAGTCGGGCGCAACCGTGCCCTTGTCCACGAGCGTGCGGGCCCACGTCTCGCGAACCGTCGGGTGCGACGCGATCGCCTTGTAGATCATCGGCTGCGTGAACGCAGGCTCGTCGCCCTCGTTGTGGCCATACCGGCGATAGCCGACGAGGTCGATCAGGAAGTCCAGGCCAAACCGGACTCGATACTCCCACGCCAGCCGCGCCGCCTCGAGGCAGGCGATCGGGTCGTCAGCGTTCACGTGAACGATGGGAATCTTGAAGCCGCGGGCCAGGCCGCTCGCGTAGCTGGTGCTGTAGGACTCCCCGGGCGTCGCCGTGAACCCCAGCTGGTTGTTCGCGATGATGTGAATCGTGCCGCCCGTGTCGTAGCCGGCCAGCCGCGACAGGTTCAGCGTTTCGGCGACGACACCCTGGCCGGGGAACGCGGCGTCGCCGTGAATGAGGATCGGCAGCGTCAGGCGGCCATCGAACCGCGCTGCGCCCGGCCGATCGACCATCGTCCCGGTGGCGCGCGCCATGCCGACCACGACGGGATCGACCGCTTCAAGGTGGCTCGGGTTCGGCGCCAGGGTGACGTACATCTGGCCGCGCGGCGCGGCCGTCCGCGCGCCGGCGTGATACGTGACGTCGCCCGTCCAGCCGAGGTCTGTTCGAAACGTCTTCGCCGCGACCGGGTCCTTGAACTCCGCAAGAATCTGCGCGTAGGGCTTGTCGAGCACGTGCGCGAGCACGTTCAGGCGGCCGCGATGCGCCATGCCCAGCATCGCGTGGCGTGCGCCGTGGTCGGCCGACCCGCAGATGATCTCGTCGAGGATGGGCACGAGCATGTCGAGCCCTTCGACCGAAAAGCGCGTTTTGCCCGGAAACGTCCGGTGCAGAAAGCGCTCGAAGACCTCCACCTGGGTGATGCGATCCAGGACCGCCTCGCTGCTGTGCGCGTCCATCGGCGGCAGGAATCGACCGGACTCGGCCGCGTGACGAAGCCACTCGCGCTCTTCGGGCACGAACACGTGCGAGTAGTCGAAGCCCGTCGTCCAGCAATAGATGTGGCGGAGCTTCTCGATACCTTCGAAGGCGTTCGCAGACGACTCCGCGATTGGGCCGTCGATGAGCGAGGCCGGCAGGCTTCTGAGATCGTCCTCGTTCAGGCCGTGTGCCGCTGGCGACAGCGAGGGATCGCCGATCGGATCGGAACCCAACGGGTCGATTCGCGCGGCCAGATGGCCGTATCGACGAATGCAGTCTGCGAGATTGGCCGCGCCGACGATCTTCTGGATGTTCGCCGCGCTTGACGACGGTTGAGCGGCCGCCCGGTCGGTCGACGGCGGGGTCCACGACTCGAACGCCTTGCGCGTGTCGGGGTCAACCGACTCGGGGTTTTGCCGATATCGTTCGTACAGCTCCAGGACGTAGCCCGCGTTGGCTCCCTGGAAATCGTCCAGACGCATATGACCTGCTTATCGTAACCCACGCCCGAGAACCGCGATCCGGGCACAAAAGCGAAACCGGCCGTACCAGAACTGTGCATTCCTGGCTCGGCAGGCCCCGTTTCTCTTTTCCCCGATACTGGCGCGATCGTTGCTACCTCTCCCCTCATGCGCCGCACCCATTACGCCCGCCGTGTGTTCGTCGCGCTGGCCGCGTTCGTCGCGCTGCCGGTGATACTCGCCGCGCTGAGCACGCAAGGGGGGCCGCTGCCTGCGCCATTGCCGCTCTTTCCGCCTGACAACTGGTGGAACACCGATATCTCAACCGCGCCCGTGGACACGGCGTCCGCGTCATACATCACGTTTGTCGGCGCGACGAAAGGACTCCATCCCGACTTCGGCGGCGACGTGACGCCCGGGGGCGCTCAGGGATATGGCTTCCCGTATGCGG
Organism: uncultured Acidobacteriota bacterium; assembly: GCA_963729215.1. Lineage (GTDB taxonomy): Bacteria > Acidobacteriota > Vicinamibacteria > Vicinamibacterales > CAVVIG01 > CAVQJU01. The sequence goes on from CAVSND010000030.1 coordinate 173,627, forward strand.
TGGTCGACAGCACGGTCACCAAGCGGGCGGTCCAGTTTCAGTACGGCGATGAAAGCGACGGCGTGAACCACACGACGGGAGCGAGCGTTCCGTTTTATCCGATTCCCGATGAGGCCATTACTCAGGCCCACTGGGTCGAAAGCGGCGAGCCCGGCAACGTCGATTTGCGCAGCAGCAGCGACCGTCACCTGCTGATCGTCGATCGGACCAACCGTTACCTGTACGAGTTGTACAACGTGTTTTACGACGGCAGCCAGTGGCAGGCAGGGTCCGGGGCTTTCTTCGATATGAACACGAACGGCCGGCGGCCGGACGGCTGGACCTCGGCGGACGCAGCCGGGCTCGCCATTCTCCCGGGATTGGTCCGGTACGACGAGGCGTTTGGAACGGCGGAGATTCAACACGCGTTTCGTGTGACCGTCCGCGCGACGAACGGATATGTCTACCCGGCGTCTCATCGCGCCGGCTCCACGAGCGGCGCGTTGCCCATGGGCGCGCGCCTGCGCCTGAAGGCCAGCCGGGATTTGTCGGGCTTTACGCCCGAGGCCCAGCGGATCTTCCGCGCGATGAAGCGTTACGGTCTGATCGTGGCGGACAACGGGTCGGACATGTACATCAGCGGGACATACGACACGCGCTGGAACAACGGCGTGCTCAATCCCGCGTTCGGCGCGCTGAAGGCATCGGACTTCGAAGTGGTCGCGTTGGGGTATCGCCCGCCGAACGGACTGGCGCCAACCGCGCCGACCGGGTTGAGAATCGTCAACTGACGGTTAGGGAACGATCCTCAGGCCCGTCGGGGCCGGCGGAGGCGCTGTCGTGAGCAGGCCGAACACCGCGACACCGCTCGCCGTGCCGACGAACACCTGGCCGTTGACGATCGTCGGTGTGATGAACTTGTTGCCGGCCCCGAACTGGTCGCGGCCAGCGGCCGCCTGGTTCGAGTTGTATAGCTCCCGCGTCAGATCCCGCGCATCGTAGGCGTGCAGCACAGCGGGATTCGAGTTTTCGACCGCCCAGACAATCCCATTCGCGTTGCCTGACGCCGAGATGCCCGGAGTGGTCCCCGGATACGCGAACGAGCGCGCGGTTGCCGAGCTCGCACTCGAGGCCAGCCGGGCATTCGTGATCGCGAACGCCTTGAGCGTGCCGCCCGCAGCTCCGTAGTACACCGTGTTGTTGAAGTAGGCGGGCATCGAGAAAACCGAACCGCCCAGCGCGCCGCTGATGTCCTGGTAGCTCTGGTTCGACGATGCGTTCCACTTGCCCATCGCGTCGCGATCGACCACGTAGATGTGGCCGTCTTTCCCGGCGCCAACGGCCAGGTGCCGGGTCTGGCCCGCGGCGTCGGCGAGGTCGGGCAGCACAAGCGTGCCGCCGGAACCCAGGTCCCTGTCGGCGTTGGTGGCCGCCACCGTATCGAACGTCGCGAAATAGTCCGCCACGGCCAGACCGCCTGACGTCGCGATCTTCAGGAAGGCGTTGCCGAAGTTCCCCTGGCTGGGAAAGCCTGCACCCGTGAGCGTCGTGTCGAACGTCCCGTTGCCGTCCAGCAGGTAGAGGTTGCCCTGGGGATCGACGGCAGGCCCCGCGCCGGCCATCCAGAAGCCGCCTCTCGACCCGTTAGGGGTGATGTTGAGGACGCTGGACTGCGCCAGCGTGTTGGCGTCGTAGGCCATGATCCACCCGGTATACGGATCGATGTCGCAGTGGGACGTCCACGCCATGATGATCCGGCCGTTCAACATCGTCAGCGCGGCCCGCTCCTCGTATTGCTTCGGGTCGAACACGACGGAGCCGCCGGAACTGCCGGCCCCATTCCCCGGAAACGATGCCTGGATGGTCTTCGGGCCGCCGAACAGTTCGGCGCCAGTCGCGAGGTCGAGCGCGTGCAGGCGTTGGAAATACGTCGAACCGGTCTTGGACATCGCCACGACGTAAATCGTGCCGTTTGGACCGCGCGATCGATCGATGACCGGCGTCGAGGTAATCCCGATTTCCGGCGTGACCTGCGAGCAGCCTCGCGTGTCGCTCGTCGTCTCGCCCGCGCCGAGCGTGGAGGCGCGCCAGAGGACGCTGCCTGTGACAGCGTCCAGCGCATACACGCTGCCGTGCTCCGTGACGGCATACAAGACACTGTGCGTGCCCTGAGCCGGCATCGCGAGGGCCGACAGATAGAGCGGCTGTGCGTCAACCTTCCCGTCCAGCGGGAAAAATCCTCGATTGCCAAAAGTCGAACTGTTGACGGAAGCGGGCGTCAGGATCGTCTCGCTCAGATTCTGCCCCGTCCGCGCGTTGTCGTTGTGGTAAGTGATGACGTCCGTACCGGTGGCTGATGTCACGATGCGGGCCGCGGTGACGAATGCCAGCGTGGCGCCCGTCAGCGACGCAACGATTTTGATGAGCTTGGGCACGTGCGAACCGGTGCAAACGCCGGACCACGCCGTCAGGACAGCGAGCACCTGAATTACGCCGACTTTTGACCGGCGAAGGGACGCGGAAAAACGGCCGGGTTACACAATTGCGCGGTGGTTACGCGTTCTGATTCAGGTGGTGCCGGACACCAAACCAAGCACGACGTCGCGGAAGCGGCCGTTCAACAGGCGATCGGCCCGCTGGTTCAGGGTCAAGCGCGCCCGATTCTTGAAGACGAGGCGCTCCGAGTGGAAAGGGGCCTCCAGCCGCATCAGCCGCAGCGTCATCGCCACGCTGTTATGGGGCAGGATGAACGTCCCGATGGGGTCGTCGGTCCGCATCTCTTTCCACTCGGTGATTGTGGGAACGAGCAGGTAAGCGGCGCCGCGCTCGTGCGCCCGGCTCGCGGCGTTCAGTTCTTCCGTCGTGACCGTCTCCGCATCGACCGAAAGGGGGTAACCAGCCAGCACGCGCCTCGGGCCGCGGGGTTCGGTTTCCACAATCTCTGATTCGGGGAGGCGTTCTCGAACAATCGCGAGAATGCGAGTCGTGACTTCCGCGTTGATGACGCGGAAATTGCGTCCGATATTGCCCGACTCGTTCGCCCGCCAGATCGGCTCCATCACGAACACCCGATCGGCAGACGAAACTGGTGTCGTCATCGCCGGCGATTCGAGTGAACGGCCGTCGTGTCCGCACAGGCGGCCGCGGCCATTGCCAGAAAAGCAGCGATCACATGCGTTCGACGACGGCCGTTCCTGTGCCCCACTCAATAATTTTGCCATCACGCCTGGAAACAGACAATAAACGCAGAGTAAGCAACGACGTCTCCGCGCCCTCGCGACCGGCCGCCGTCGTCAGGGCGCGTCCGGCGACGCCGCCCCGTGCAACGTGGACAGCCGCTTGCGCGCCTCGATCATGAGCGCGTCGGCGGCCCGCCCCTGCGAGGTCGCATAGGCCCACCACGGGTCGGATCGATCGTCGACGCCGGACGCCTGCTCGAGCATCGGCTCCAGCGCACGCATCGCGGCCCTGCGATCGCCGGCGCGCGCGGCGAGCTGGCTGAGCGACAGCCGCGGCGACTGCGCCTGCGGCGCGAGCGCGGCCGCGCGTTCGTACGCGCGCCGGGCGTCATCACGCCGGTTCGCGGCCTCCGACGCCGCGCCAAGAAACAGCTGCGCGAAGTAGCCGAGCACGGGATCCCCGGCGGCGTCCGTCGCACGGCGAAGTTCCTTCACCGCGTCATCCGGCCGATCGAGGAGCGTCAGCACCCTTCCGTAGCGGATCCGCGCCTCGACGAACGCTGGTTGGCGGTCCAGCGCGCGCTTGAGGAGCGCCTCCGCCAGCCGCAATTCATCGTGCGGCGGCTGGACGTGAAAGGTCGTGTCGCTCGGCAGCCGCGCGCCGGCCAGCGATGCCTGCACGCGCGCCGCCTCGAGCGCTTCGTGCAGGCAGCCAGCCAGGAACAACAATTCGGCGTCATCGGGAAAGTGCGCGACGGCCTCCGCGGCGTGCGTGACACTCCAGCGATCGGACGCTTCCATCAAGGCCAGCGTGGCGCGATACCACAACGCCACGTCAGGGCCACGGCCGGCGCTCGATTCGACCGAATTCGCCAGGGCTCGCGCCATCTGCCAGTGATCCACATTGCGTTCCAGGCCGACGCCGCGCCCATCCGAGAACCGCAGCACCATGCCTGCTGTCGACCCGATCGTTGCGATATCCGTGTGCAGGAGCACGCCGCGCAGCGCGAGGTCGTCGTCTCGATAACCCGCGCGATTCGCCGACAGCGCTGCGGCGCGCAGCGACTCGCGCTCGCTGTCGGAGTAGATCAGCTGCCTGGGGATTGTCGTGGCGCTGGGAACCAGGAAGTTGCGAGTCCGCGGATCGCGCATCAGGCGCCGCACCGACAGCAGCTCGATCGGCAGCTCCCGCACAACCCCGGCGTCCCAGCCGGCGATTTCCTCGACCGCGGCGTCCAGTTCCCCCGGTCGATGGCTCAGGACGGCGGCAACCCAGCGGACCGCATACCCGATGTCCGCCGCCCGGTTCCTCGCCATACCCGGACGCGTGCTCTGCGCAGGCAGCGCCGCACTTGCGGCCAGGAAGGAGAGAACGCGAGCGCCGCCGCCCGAATCACGGCCGGAGTATACGCGAGGGCAAGGCAGCTGGAGGGCCGAGAGCGCGGGAGGAGGTCAAACGCAGAGATCGCGGAGATCGCCGAGTTGTCTGTCAGGCCAAGAAAGAAACTCTGCGATCTCTGCGATCTCTGCGTTTAAGTAAGCTGCTGCCGATAGAGAGGAAGTGATGGTGTCCTCGCCGCCGCGCCCCTCGCCAGGCCCTCGCCGCTGGCTGCTGCGCGGAGTCTTCGCGATCGTCGGATTGGCGGCCGTGGCCATTCTGTATGCGGGCACGGCCTTCGTTCCGCCGATCTCCGGCCGCGTCGTCGACGCGTTCACGGGCGAGCCGATCGAAGGCATCGCCGTGACGCTGGAGTACACGCGCTTTCACGGCCTCGGGCCGACGACGACCGTCGCGTACGCACAGGCGACCACCGGCCGCTCCGGACGATTCTGGTTGAAGCCGCTCGTTGGCTGGTCGGGCCTCATCTTCCCGGCGATTGGCGAACACTGGCTGACGGTCAATCACGTTCACCACGAGATCGACGGTTCGTTCAGCGCGGCTGAAGTGCAGGTGCTCTACAACCCGAGGTCCAACCAGCGAGGTGCACGCGTCGGCAACCCTGCCTACTTCCCCGTCACGCTCGCGTACAGCGAGCGGATGCCTTGCGGCCTGATGAACGCGTGGTCCGCGACCTGTGTCGATAAGCGGTCGTCGAGGGACATCACGATTCCGTTGGTTCCCGCTGTCGACAACGTGGGAGAGTGCGCGAGGATCGTGGATTCCACGCTGCAGGATCGCTGCCGTCAGTTGAACACGTACCGCGCTGCCTTCGAGGACGTTGACACGTTCGACGAGGTGCAGCGCAGTCTGAACATCTGCGGCGGTATCGGCACCGACCGCATTCGGAAGACTGCCGCGATCAGGTCGCCGTGTATGCCGCCAACCCGGATTACTACGGCCGGCGGGAGCCGACCCCGAGGCCGAACCGCGGCTCGCGTTGCTGTTTCCCGTCGCGATCGAGGGCGAGAGTCGCAGCCGTGAGAATTGCGATCCGTCCGGTTTCGCGATTGGTCATCTGGATTGCCATGCGAACTACGGCGAGGGACCGAACGGACTCGTCAGCGTGACGATCGAGGAGTGGGTCGATCGCGATGAACCGCCACTCGAGAAACGCGACCTCCTGAAGGGCAAACCAAACTACCCCGACAGCATGCGGGCAACTGTGACCCCCGAAAGGCGTCCTGAAGGGACCATCCGCATGTACAGGGGACCGGAGAACAGCGCCGCCGACTGGACCAGTCGCAATCGCTACGTTCGCGTATTCTTCCAGGAGCCGACGAAGAAAGAGCAAGCGTTCATCGAGCACTTCCTGAAAGCGTTTCCAAGCACGGTGCGCGCCGGCGCGATCGCGTCGCCGTGATTCCTGAGTGCAGAACGAGCCCTGGATAGGCGGCTGATCAGATCGCACCGACGAACGGGGTTCGCCGCCGAGATACGGCTTTACGTCGGTCGGCCTCTGTTCGGCCATGTCCGCGAGCCTCCCGCCTCTCTCGGAGACCAAACATTGACGTTCCCATTTCAGAATTGGCATCAGCTCTTGCGAACAGGAGGCAATTTCGAGGCCTTTTCCAGTAATTAAGGTGGCATGGCGCTTGCCCCGAGAGTGCCGGCCGGGCGCCCGCGCGACGAATGACCAAGACCACCTCTCAGAGCCCTCTGCAGACCCAGGCCGAAGCATCGGTCGATGCCGTTGCTGCCGAGATCCAACGTACGGCGCGGCAGGAACTGGAGACGCTTCGCGACCTGATCGGCACCCGGCTCGCCTCTCTCGACCGCGCGCTCAATCGCGGCCCGAAGGATCCCGCATTCGCTCCCATTCTGCAAAAGCTGACCGAGGCTGCGACGGAGCAGGCGGAGGCCGCGTCCGCCGCGGCGCGGGAGCAGGCGGAGGAAGCCGCCGGGCGTAAGCTCGCGGCGGCCCGCCAGCAGGCGCAAACCGATCTGGACAAAGCGCTCAAGCAGCACGACGCCGCGCAGGCCCAGAGCAAGCTGGAGTTCCAGAAGCGTCTCGCGCAATCGGAAAAGTCATCCGCCGAGGCCGCCCGCGCGCTCGCCGACGCCGAGCGCGTGGCCGCATCAGCCCGGCATGATGCCGAGATTGGGGCCGCCAACCTCCATGAAGCGCAGGCGCGCATCCAGGCCCTCGAGCAGGAGTTGGCGGAGATGGCGCTGGCGCGCGATGTCGCGGACGCGCACCTGGAAGGCGAAGTCCAGGCCCGCACCGCGCTCGCGACCGAGCTCGATGCCGTGCGCGAAATGGCGCTGTACGCGCAGACCGACGCCGACACGAGCCGGCTCGCGCTCCGCAACGCCACCGACCGGATCCGGGTGCTCGAGGAGCGCCACCGGAAGCTCGACGCCGAGCCACGCAAGTCGGCCGGCGGGGCAACCGCGGAAACCGCCGCGACGCTCGATCAGGTCAGGGCCGGCCTTCAGACGCTCACCGGCACGACGACCGGACGCGGTCTGCTCGACGCGCTGCTCGAACCACTGGCACAGCACTTCTCGATGGTCGCGTGGTGCGTGGTTCGCGCCGAGGAGTGCGTCATCTGGGGAAGCCGCGGATTCGATCCACCGCTCGAAAGCCGGAAGACCGTCAGCCCTCTGCCCGCAGAATCTCCGTTGTCGCGCGCGTTGGCCGAGTGGAAGCCGGCAACCGCACGGGCCGCGATCGACGGTCAGGCGCCGCTCGGCCTGTCGGGCCGTCCCGTCGGATACGCCATCGCGCTGCCTATTGCGGAGCAAGGCCAGGGCGCGGTGATGCTTTACGCGGAAAACCCGCCGGAATCGACCTGCGGCGACCCGGATGTGGCGGCGAAGGTCGCCGAAATCCTCGCGGATCATGTGCGCCGCCGCCTGAGAAAGAAGCAAACGGCCAAGGCCGACGATCCGTCAACGCATTCGCCGGAGCGGAAGGCCCGTCGCGTCAAGATCAAGAAGAACGTCAACGTGACAATCGACGGCGCCCCCAGCGCGCTGGTGGATCTGTCCACCACCGGCGCCCAGGTCTTGTCGCCGCGTGCCGTTCGTCCCGATCACTCCGTGCAGCTGATGCTCCCGAACGGCAACGGCGGCCTGTCGTGCCAGGCCCGAGTCGTCTGGGTCGTTGTGGAGCACGCTCGCGACCCCAAACAGGCGCTCTATCGGGCCGGCATTCAATTTCGCGGCGTGGACGCTCCGGAGCTCGACGCGTTCTTCAGCCAGCACGGCATCGTCGAGACCGCGATCAAACACTGATTCGCGCTTCGCAAGGCCTTCCAGCCATCCCCGCTCACGTCATGCGCCTTCGGCGCGGTGTTCCCGATAGCGCCGCTTCAAGTGTCTTTCCGCGTCAGATTCCGGCGGCAGGGCGTGAGCGAGGACAACCGCGACCAGGGCTGAACTCAGGATCACCGCCGAGACGAGAACGAACGCGATCCAGCGGCCCATGTGCCACACGGCGGCGGTCATGCCCGTCAGGGTCAACGCGATGCTCAGCGCCGCGATCCCCAGGGCATAGAGGAGCGCCACGCGCGAACGTCTCGCGTTCGCAGACGCTCGCTCGCGCGGCGAAGGAAAGTACGCGTCGATATCCGGGAAGCCAGCTTCCTCAAATGATCGAAGGGTGATGTCATCGAGGCTGACGTCCTTCACGTCCTTGATCAACCTGAGCAACACAATCCCCGCCACGTTCAAAGGGAGAGCGGCCGCCAGAGCGGCGGTCGATGTTCGAATGGCCGCGTCGACCGGGCCCACCGTAATGAGGGCCGAGATGACAACCAGGTTGACCGCGGTCAGCCCGCCGAAGACCCAGCTTCCCACGTCAATCAACCACGGCGTGATCGTCGCCGTCAGGCTGCGAAGGCCGTGAAAGGTGCGTGCGGACCGCTCATCTGCCGTTTGAGCCGCACTCCCCTGCTGGCGCCGTTCGGCTGACGAGGCACTGTCCGCTGATGTTCGTCTTGCTTTCAAGATGTTCCCCGAGAGCCTGACTGTCTGACTTCCGCCTCACGCTTCAAGTCGTTGGCGTAACGCTCGAACACGGGGCCGAAGTCGGGCATGGAACCTCTGACGAACGGCAGCATCAGGCCGGAGAAGCGCTCCTGCATGACGAAGTCGGTCGAGCCGTCGTCACGTGGCCTCAGTTCAAACGTGCGTACGCCCTTGAATAGCGGGAAGAATCCGCCGGTCCACGTCATGCGTTCGTCCGGCACCACCCCAGATACCCGCGGTGTGAACGTGCGCTGCGTGCCCGCCACTTGCAGCCGGAGCCGCCCGCCCTCACGAATCTGGCCCTCCACTTTCGTGACGGTCGAGTTCCAGCGTGGAAAGTCTTTTGCGTCGGTCAGCAGGTTCCAGATGAGTGCGGCGGCCGTACGGATGTTGAGCTCGACCCCGCACGCCATCGAAAAGCGGCCGCCTGACCTCGTAATCCTCGCCGTTGTCATCGGCGTTTCATGATCACCCCTCAACAGACACCACGCAAGGTCATCTAGATGCACTTACATCTTCTTCACGCATCGTGAGCCTCTTCGAGGCGCTTCTCATTCGCAGTTGACGCGTCGGTTAGCTAATGCTAACCTCGCCTGGACGGTCAATCAAGGAGGTCCCATGTTCGCCGTTGACCATGCCGCAACCGCACTGCTCCTCAAGCGCCGGTACCCGTCTGTGCCCCTCGCGCCAATTCTCGTCTCGGTTCAGGCCATGGAATTCGCCTGGGTCGGACTCAACTATCTCGGCATCGAGCGAACCACGACGGAAGCCGCGGTCCATAGCGTCGCTGATGTCCACCTTGCCTACATGCCCTACTCACATTCAGTCGGCACGGCAGTCGGCGTCGCGGTTTTGGTGTGGCTGATGATCGAAAAGGGATTCGGCCGGGCGGCGCTGGGCCGTGCGGTCGGCCTCGGCATCGTGTCGCATCTCGTCCTCGATCTGGCGACGCACGGACACGACATCGTGCTCTGGCCCGGGTTGGCCACGCCACGCCTGGGCCTGGGCTTGTACGAAGCCGCGCCAGTCGCCGCGTTTGTCGTCGAGTTTCTCTACGGACTCTTTTGTTGGTACGTCTATCGAGGGAACCTCGGCCTGCTCGCGCTGATTGGCTTCGGGAACCTCGCCAACTTGTCGTTCCTGTCTCCGTCGATCCCGGGTCCGGAGGAGTACCTCGCGGGACGCCCGATGCTTCTGGTGACGGTCATGTTCGCCCAGATCGTGTCGACTCTGATCCTCGTCGGCCTGATCGCACGCCGTCACACATCAACGGGGACGCGATTGAGCGACACACTGGCTAGAGATGGTGACAACGACGAGCCAGGGCTAGCCGAATGTTACGGGTCGCCGACTCGGCGAGGATGTCGGCGAGCGACGTCACCGGAAGCTCCGGGAACCGGCGATGGAGGTCCGTCGGCGCAAAGGTCAGGTCGATGGTGTCCATGGCAATTGCCGCGCGCACCTGACGTGCACGATTCGGCTGGACCCGTCCGAGCGCGGCGGCGAGCAGGCGCAGCACGACGCGAGGGACGTGTCGGGGCGGTACCGTGCGCCCCGAAACCCGCTGCAGGCGTGCCGCAAGCTCGTTGAACGACAGGTTCTCCGGGCCGCCGATCTCGAGCGTCACGCCACGCATCGACGAATCGACGATCGGTTGTTCGGCGAGCGCCGCGACATCGGATACCGACACAAAATTGATGGGATTGGCGCCTCGACCGAATATGACGGGCCGGCCGGAGGCGCCTGCCGTCTTGTCGAGCAGATCGAGCCAGAATTCAGCGAAGGCAGTCGCGCGCACGATGGTCCATGCCGCCCCGCTCGCTCGCAGATATTCCTCGGCCGCGTATTTCATGCGAAATAGTTCGATGGGATGTTCCGCCGACGCGCCCACGATCGAGATCAGCACCACGGCGGCCTTCGCGCTGGCGGCCGCATCGATCAGGTGGTAATTGCCGTCGCGATCGACGGAGGCCGGCGACACATTCCCCGTGTCGCCGAATCCGTGAACCGCAGAGACGACCGTCTCCACGCCCGCCACCGCCGCGCCCAGGCTGCTGGCGTCCCGCACGTCGCCTTCGACGATCTCCACGCGGCTGCCTGCGATGTGCGCGGTCCGCGTCCGATCGCGCGTCAGCACGCGAACGCCCAGTCCTCGCGCCACCAGCCGGCGGACGATCAGCGTGCCAAGGCGTCCGCTTCCGCCGGCGACGAGGATCACTGCCGCGCCGTCGACGGCGCGGCGGGAGGCGGCCCCCCGGGAGCGACCTGCTGGCGAACGGCGGCATCGACGTTCTCGCCGCCTTCCCGAACCGGCTCGAGATAGAAGCGCGCCCAGGCGAGCAGTCCATCCGCGACACCGAAGATCACCACACCGCGCATCACGTGCAGCGAGCCGTCGCGCCGCGTGCCGCGGTGTTCCCACTCGGTCCATACCTCGTCTTTGTTGACGGCCGAGCGCAGCACCCTCGTGGTGAGGTCGGGGATCGCGGCGAAGATCTGCTCCCAATTCCGGCGGACCTGCTCCCGGCCCGTGAAGCTGCGCTCCGGGGTGGGCGGGCGTGTCGTTCCGGTAGTCCGGAGCGAAGCACGCCACGACCGCGTTGAGGTCGCGCGCGTTCGTGGCGCGCTCGAGCCGCGTGGGCAGGCTGGCCGCGTCGTCAATCGTGTCGTCGTTCGCCATCACGAGACTCCATATTTAATACAGTGTAACTGTAATTAACTGTATACTCTGCGCCATGGCCGCGAAAGTCAAGCGCACCCGGCGATACGACTCCACGCGGCGCCAGGATGGGGCGCAGCGGCGGCGTGCCGCGATCGTCGAGTCGGCGAGCCGCCTCTTTCTGCGCGAGGGATACGTCGGCACCACGATCGCGAAGATCGCCGGAGATGCCGGCGTCTCGGAGGAGACCGTCTACAAGGCGTTCGGCAACAAGATCGCGCTCGTCCGTGCCATCCGGGATCGGGCCCTCGCCGGCGCCGGGCCGGTGCACGCCGAGCGCCGATCGGACCGGATGCAGGCGCGCGAGAACGACCCGCGCCGAATCATTCGAGCATGGGGCGTCCTGACCATGGAAGTCGCCCCGCGGGTGGCGCCCGTGCTGCTGCTGCTGCGGCAGGCAGCGGCGAGCGATCGGGAACTGGCGAAATTGCAGGCGGAGATGGATGAGGCCAGGCTGACGCGCATGACGCACAATGCGCAGACGCTGCTGAAGGGCGGACATCTGCGTCCGGGCATCGATCTCGACGAAGCGGCGGATGTGTTGTGGACCTACAGTTCCCCCGAACTCTACGAGCTGTTCGTCGTCAGACGAGGCTGGACCGTCGAGCGATACGGACGGTTCGTCGCCGACGCGATGATCGCCGCACTGCTGCCCTCGTGATCGCCGCCGCGCCGGGGCGCGACCGGCCGGCTGCGTGGCCCGAACCCCGGTGATGTTTCGGAGCCGCCTCCGACAGGCCGGAGATTCGCGAAGACGAACGGCGCGTCCGAGGCCTTGCGATCCCTACAACCCATTCTCCAACCGCTAATTGCCGTCATCGTTCTGAAACACCGATGTGGCAGCCGTTTTGCCGGGAGAGGCTTATCTGGCGGCGGCGTCGACGCTGCGCGACGCCGAACAACAGGTGACAGGCGGGGCGAACGATGGTGTTCGCCATGGTTCGTATCGACAAGGAGAATCGGTCATGACGCGACATCGAATGAGCATCACAGGAGTGGCCCTGCTGTCCGTGATCGCGATGACCGGAAGCCTTTGGGCACAGACGAAGACCACCACCGAGAGCGTCAAGGGCGCCGCCCATGTCACCAGCGCCAGGATGACGGGCGTCGTGGATTGGGTTCAGGGCAACACACTCGTCGCCAAGATGCAGCCGCACGGGGACTACCGTGTGTTCGACGTGCAACCGGGGCGCGAGTTCATGATCGACGGTCAGACGAAGCACATCGGCGATCTCAAGCCCGGAACGGTCCTGACCGCGACCGTGACGACGACCACACGGCCCGTGACGGTTCGCACGACGAGCGTCCTCAACGGCACCGTGTGGTGGGTCCAGGGCAACTACGTCGTCCTGACCCTCGAAAGCGGCGAAAACCACGAGTACCACGTGCCCGCGTCGTTCAAGTTCGTGGTCGAGGGCAAGCCCGCGACCGTCTCCGAACTCAAGCGAGGCATGAAGGTATCGGCCACCAAGATCGTCGAAGAGCCCCATACCGAGCTCGCGTCGAATACCGTCATCACCGGCAAGTCACCCAAGTAGGCAACGAGCTTGCCTGCGCGCCCGGACTCGCGTACTGTGGGCCACCGCAGATGCTGAATGACGCGGTCGGCACAACCCGCCTCCCCCGCGGCGTTTGGCGATTTCTACTTCTGCTGGTCATCGCCGCCGCGCCGGCGTGGGCGCAAGACCAGCCTGCCCCGGCTCCGCAGACACGTCAGCAAGACCAGCCCGCCGGCCCCGTTCCACAAACACGCGAGGAGGTCATTGCCGGTGAGCGCGCCGACAAGGTGGCCCAACTCTGGCCCGAACGCCAGAACGCGATGGTCGATATCGCGAACGGCCTGGCAGAGCGCGGGCTCAACGAAGGCCTCGAATCCGGCAAGGGCTCGAACGGCGTCCAGGTGACGCTGGGCGGCATGCGGGAAGCACAGGGCATGAGCGTCGGCGTCGGCTACCGCCGGTCGGATCTGTTTCACGAGCAGCTGGGAGTTCGCGGCACGGCGCGCGGAACCCCGAGCGGCGCCTACATGTTCGACGCCGACGTCGACTTCCAGGGCATCCGGACGGATCGCACCTACCTGCGCTGGTACACGCGGTTCGAACACTCGCCAAAGCTCGATTACTTCGGCCCGGGGAATGATTCGTCCAACGCGAATCGGACCAGTTACCTGTACGACGACTTCTCGAGCGACTTCAACGCGTCGTTCGAACTGGTGAAGCACTTCCACGTCGGCGGCACCGGCGGCTATTTCCACGCGCACACGGCCCGAAGCGACGAAGACGGCATCATTCCCATCGACGAGGCCTTTCCGGCGGACAGCATTCCCGGATTCGCGGAAGATACGAAGTACACGCGGGTCGGGGTGTTTGCGTACTACGACTCGCGCGATTCGCACACCGGCCCGCGAAGGGGTGGATTGCTCGTCGCACGGTATCGTGAGTACTGGGACATCGACCTGAAGGAGTTCGCTTTCCGGCAGACCGAATTCGAGGTGCAGAAGTACGTGCCGTACTTCAACCGGAGCCGCGTCCTCGCAGTGGGCGGATCCGTGGTGCTCTCCTTTCCCAAGGAGGCCAACGCGGTGCCGATGTACCTGCAGCCGATGCTCGGCGGCAGCGATTCGCTGCGCGGCTTCGTGCCGTACCGGTTCAGGGACTACCATTCGCTGAATCTGATTGCCGAGCACCGCTGGCATGCCTTCAGCATGCTGGACATGGCCCTGTTCGTCGATGCGGCCAAGGTCGTCCCGCTCAAGCGCGATGTCGCCGACTTCAACGGCCTCCACTACAGCGGCGGCATCGGCTTTCGCGTGCGCATGCGTTCGGCCATCGTCAGCCGGATCGACTTCGCGGCTTCGTCGGAAGGTGTCCGGATGAGCTGGACCTTCAGCGACATTCTCGATCCGAAGTTCTGACGCCATGTCACGCACCCCGATAACCTGCATCGCCCTCGTGCTCTTCGCCGGAACAATGCTGGCGGCGCAGGCGTCGCGGTTTTATCCGGATGACCCGCTGACCGCCGAACCCCGGCCCCTGGCGGTCGCCGAGCCGCAGAGGCGCGCGTTGAGCGCCATGCTCGAAACGGTGAACAGCAACCTCAGGAAGAGAGGACAGCGTCATCCGGCCAACGGCGTCCTGGAGTCGCAGGGCGTGAACACGCTCGGCGAAGTGATGGACGGCGATTGGTACGTCAACCGCCACGCAACGCGCCGCATGACGCTGGCCGAGTTGCAGCGAGGTCCCGGCCACGACCGGCCGCCGGACATGACCGCGAACTGGCACGTGCTCGTCGTCAAGCCGTTCGGGGTCAACCCGGGGTTGCTGGTGACCGACGCCAGGCGGGACCTCTACATCCTTCGCTTCGATCCGATCGGCTCGGAGGGCCTGGCCACGGGCGCGCAGATGGTCGCGTCGCAATTCTTCTACGCTCTTGGCTATCACGTCGCCGAGAACTACATCGTTCGATTCGACCGGCCCCGGCTGATGATCGACGAGACGGGCCAGACGGTGTCGAGCGCGGGGCACGCGCGGACGGCCGTCGCCGAAGACATCGACCAGTTTCTCAAGGCGGTGCCCGAGGGCCCCGGCCGCACGTATCGGGCCGTGGCGACGCGCATCCCGGAGGGCCGAGGGGGGCTGCTCGGCCCGTATCAGATGTGGGGAAGACGCAGCGACGACCCCAACGACACGGTGCCGCACGAGCACCGTCGCGATCTCCGCGGCATGTTCGTGTTCGCGGCGTGGCTGAACTTCAGCAGCGTGCGCGCGGTCACCACGCAGGACATCGTCGGGACGGTCGACGGCGTTTCAAGGATCCGCCATTACGTGGTGGACCTCACCAAGTCGCTTGGCAGCAGCATGTACGACGGCTCGAAGCTGGCGTGGGAGGGCAACGAGACGCTGGTGACGTCGCGGGGGGCGGTCGGCAAGAGCATCGTGACGCTTGGCCTGGCGCCGCCCGCATGGGTGCGCGAGAAGGGCTCCGACCTGCCCGAGGTCGGCCTGTTCGGCAGCAGCAAGTTCGACCCGGAGGCCTGGACGCCGGCGGATCCCCTGCCACCGTTCGACAACCGCCTGCCGGACGATACGTTCTGGGCCGCCCGCCAGGTCATGGCGTTCACCGACGAGGAAATCCGCGCGATCGTGCAGACGGGGCTCTACAGCAAGCCGGCCGAGGACTGGATCACGGCGACGCTCATCGAGCGCCGCAACCGGATCGGACGAACGTACTTCGCACGCCTGCTTCCTCTCGACCGCTTCCGCCTCGAGGGAAACACGCTGGCCTTCGACGATTTGGGCGTGACGAGCGGCTTTGCCCAGCCACGTACCTACACGATCACCTGGCACAAGTTCGACAACTCGAAGGACGCAGTCCTGGAGACGATCGGGACGGGCACTGAAATGCCGGCCGAAGCACGAGCCCTCCCTGCCGGCTCCTACGTGGCGACGCGCATTCACGCCGGCGTGCAGGCCATGAACGTCACGGTGTTTCTGCGCAGGCAGGCCGACGGTTTTCACGTCGTCGGGATCGACCGGTCGTGGCCCGGCAGGAACGTGGTGACGCTGCCGCCACCGGTGCACGCCGATCGTCGCGCTTATGCCGACCTGGCGCCTCGGCAGCAGGAGTTGTTCCAGACATACGTGGACAACTACAACGCCACGCGCGGCAGCCAGTACACGGCCGAGGAGCGATTCGAGCGCCTGACCGTCTCGGAACAGACCACGTTCTACGGCATCACGCACGCGCTGCTGCACACGTCGTTGACCGACTCCAGCGGCGCGCCGCTCGGTCTGGCCATCGATCGGATCGAAGGCGTCAACCGAATCGCAGGCCAATACGAGGGTTCGGGCGGGGATCAACAGTTCCGAATCTACGTCACCTTGAAGCCCGGCACCCGCGAGCTGCTCGACAAGAGTCGCGAGTTCTTCGTGGACAAAGAGAACACCGTTTACCACATCGGGTTCCCGCACTCCTACCGCCAGATTGGCAAGGAGCCAAACATGCAGATGTCCCTGTCCGCGGACGGCATGCGGGCGGATATCGACGTGGACTACCGATCGAGCAAGACCCCCGCGTCACTTTTCAACGGACACCTCACCGCGGCCAACTCCGACGTGCGGGCCGGGGATAACCCGAAGCTCCACAACGCGCGCTGGTCGGGACTCATCCTGTGGTGGCAGGACACGCTGGGCAAGCTGCAGGTTAACCTTCCCAAGCCGGTGGACCTCGCCAACACCGACCGCGCCATGGGACCGGCGACTCCCCTTCCTCCGGACCGGCCGTCGGGCGCCTCGCCCGAGAAGCTCGAGGACGCTGCTCAGGAATTTCTCACCGACTGGCTGGTCCGGCGCCAGTACAATCAGGCGCTCGAGTTCCTCTCGACGCAGGCCTATGCCTGCCTGAACCTGAGCGACGATGCGAGGAGCCAGGCCCTTGACGCGGCCGGTGCGCGCCGCGAGGCTCGCAAGCTGATGGAATACGCCGACGCGCGCCTTGGCCCTCGCCCGGATCTGACAAGCGCCATCGTCGCATTCAAGCCGCGTAATCCCGACCGCCCCGTCACGGACCACCCGTTCAAGAAGGAATTCCTCCTCGGGCCTGTCCCGGCGGAAGAGGCGAGACAGTATCTGTGCAACCAGTCCGCCGTGCCTTCTGCCGGCACGCGCCCCGACTACTACGCCGCCGTCTTCACGTTTCGAATCGATGGTGGCGGTACGCTCGGGTTGCTTTGGACCCGCGAAGGCGGCCGCTGGAAGATCGTGTCGTATCAGCCGCTCGTGCCGTAGACGAAAAACGTAGAATTCCGACGTATTTCTTCGTTCTACATCTGCGTTTCTACCTTCGGGGCGGGTCTTTCAGGCACCCTGCCAGGTCAACCAGGCAACCGTCTTGCTACTTGAGCCCGACGAAGTCTGGGGGCGGCCGCCGGTGCCGGGTGGCGGCCTCGTACGCGGCGGCAATACGGACGAGCAGCGCTTCCTGAAACGGCCGCGCGATGAAATCGACGCCGACCGGCAATTGCGCCGGGATCGGACCGACGAACTTCGTGCCGGAACCGTCGCGTTCGCGATCCCAGACCTCGGTGGTGAAACCGGCCGGCACCGTGATCGCCGGGAAACCCTGCTGGCCGATGACCGACCAGCCGATCGGCGGCCGGCCGTTGACCGCCGGCTCGCGCGGCGACGTGAGCTTGCGCGGCGGCACGGTTGACGTCGGCGAGACCAGCGCGTCGAGCCGCTGCTCCTCCATGCACTGCAGCAGCACGGTCTGCAGCGCAAAGCGGGTCTGCAGACGTGTCGAGGTGTCGAGGTCCAGGGCGCGCTCCGCCGCCTCGCGCGCCTGCCTGCGATCCGGGAAGTTCGGGTCGTTGTAGAAACGGGCCTTCGCGATGAGATCCGCGTTGCTCCGGATGTTCGCGTCGCCGCGCTCGAGCAGGTAACGGTTGATCGTGTATTTGCCTTCGCCCTGGGTGCCGAACGTATTCAGGCTTCGCAGCGAGAACCCCGCCGGGACGTGCGCCGGATTGAGTTTCATGTCGAGCAGCGTACCGATCTGATCGCCGGCCGGGCGGCCGCTTGCGTCGACCGGAAACAACTGCCGGAACTGGGCCGCGAACGACGAATTCAACAGCTCGGGCCCGTACTTCGCGAGACAGCCCTGGAACAGCGCGCCTTCCGGTCCGGGATCCACAACCGTGGCGCCGAGCGTACGGAGTTGATCGACTGCCCGTTCGGCGAGCGCGATGCTTTGTTCGTCCGCCTTCGAAAACAGCGCCTTGTTCATGTACTCGCGGATGACGCCGATGCGGAGGCCGTCGAGGCGGGGCCTCCCCGCCGCCGCCGCATACCCGCCGACAGGTTTCCGGCCGACGCTGAAGACCGTCAGCTCGTCCTTCGGGTCGTAGCCGGCGATCACATCCAGGATTTTCGCCGCGTCCCGGACCGTGCGGCAGATCGGACCGGTTCGCATGTTGAGCCCCGACCCCATCATGCCGTCGTGGCTGACCAGCTCCACGGTCGGCGCGATGCCGACGAGGCTGTTCACCGAGGCCGGCCAGCGAATCGACACGACGGTCTCTTCGCCGATCGCGCAGGTCACCAGGTTCGCGGCGACCGAGGACGCCGAGCCCGCGCTCGACATCCCCGGCTCCCGTTCGGTGTCGTAGGGATTGCAGAAGGTGCCGCCGAACGAGCTCCGGGCGCCGTCCACGGCGTACTCGGCGAGGTTGGCCTTGGCCAGGATGATCGCCCCGGCCTCACGCAGCCGCTTCACGAACGTCGCATCGTCGGGCGGGCGATCGTTCGCGTAGTCCACGTCGCCGCCCGATGTCGTGCGCATGTCGACCGTGTCGTACTGATCCTTGATGGCGAGCACGACGCCGTGCAGCGGGCCGGCGAGCCGGCCGGTGCGGGCGAACTGTGCGTCCTGCGCGGCCGCGACCTCGAGCGCATCAGGCATACCAGCCGCGGCGTCCGCCGGGTCGGTCAGGCTGCGCGCCTTGCGCGCGTCGAAGCCCCATTTTGTGCGCGCCGCTGGACGAAGGTTGAGGGTCGAGAGCGCGTTGATCTGGCGCGCGTGCGCGATCGTGGTGATTGGACCGAGAATCCCCTGCGGCTCGTTGACGCAGGTGCCGTTGTAGGCCTTGATCCGCCGGAGGTACAACTCGACAAGGCCGACGGTGGTCACCCGTTTCTCCCGCAGCGCGCGCTGGATGTCGGAGATGGTGGCCTCTTCGACGGTGAATGTCGCGCGGCCCGTCTGCGCGAACGCCTTCCCTCCGGCCGCCGCCATCGCGAGCAACAGCCACACACACGTCAGCCTGGTCCGTCGAGTCATCAGACAATCCCTCCACGCCGTCGCATCAGCCCGTCAGCGCCACGAGCCGGCCCGAACCGCGCAGGTAGTCGAGCAGAAACGCGGTCGGCGGCGCGGGCATGAGTGTCTCCAGTGTCACGAGGCCGCGACCCTGGTGCCAGTGTTCAGCCGTGCCGGGCAGGTCTTCGAGCGCGGAGCGGAAAGCCTCGTACGACATCGGCGCGACATACGCTTTGACGCCGACGGACAGCAACCTTCCGATGCCTTCCAGCAGGTTTCCAGGCAGATCCCGATAAAACGATTCATCCAGCGTCTTGACGATGGTTGCGACCGTGAGGATGAACCGCAAAGGTTCGACGGAGTGCCGCCGAAAGTAGCGGCTCAGCAAGTACGTCTCGGGGAAATCAGTGACGACTACGGTTCCCCGCGGCGCCAGTTGCTCGATGCAGGCCAGCATCTCGGGAATGCCGGGATATTCGGGGCGGGTTGCATGACGTACCGTCAGCTCGAGCACGGCCGCCGGCGGCTTCGGCGAGTCGATCGTTTCGGCGCGCAGCCGGTCCTGCGCGGCTTCAAACAGCGCGGGCTCGAAATATTCGGGAGCGCTGAAGCTCCCCCGCATCACCAGGAGAGGACGTTTGCGGAGCAGGTTCGAGGGTTCCACGACCGCGGGTTGCCGGTCGAAGACGATGGCATGGGCCATCTTGCGGCGCAGCAGCTCGAGGCACCAGACGCGACCGTCCTGTGACGCGAACGACGGGCCGCTCAGTTCGACGACGTCGATTTCGATGCGCTCGACCGAGAGGCCGTCGAACAGGCCAGCCAGGAACGTTGGTGCGTCAGCGCACTGATGAAACGCGGCGTACACCAGGTTGACGCCGAGGATGCCGACGGCCCGTTGCTGCATCTGCACGGTCGAATCGCAAAGATTGATGTGGAGGAGCAGCTGGCTGGGTTCGGCACCGGGCTGCGCCTGGAACCGCATGCCGATCCAGCCATGCTGATCGTTGGTGCCGTGATAATTGCGGGCCGCGACCGTATCCGCGAGGACGAAGAAGCGCGTCGTCTCCCCGCGAACCGGCCGCAGCCGGTCCCGAACCAGCGAGTACTCGTGGTCGAGCATCGCAAGGAGCCGCTCTTTCGAGACGTACCGGGTGCCGGCGCCGTAGATTTCGTCGCTGACCGTCTTGTCGTAGGCCGAGATCGTCTTGGCGACCGTGCCCGAGGCCGCGCCGACGCTGAGGAACCAGCGCGCGATTTCCTGGCCCGCGCCGATCTCCGCAAAGGTGCCGAAGACGGAAGGATCCAGGTTCAGCGACAGCGCCTTGCCGTGCGCGTCGCGAGGGGTCGATCGGGAAAGCGTCATCGTTTCAGGCGAACGCAGGTATAACACGCCGGCGCGGAACTGTGCAGAAAGGCTGAGCCGTCGTCCTGTCGCAGCCGGAGGACAGCCCGGGGGTCGCCTGCAAAAACAGGCCGGAATTCGCGTAAAATGGTTGGCATTCCCCTCGCACTAAAGGGCCAGCGGATGGAGGCCGTCATGAAACGTATGCTGCTCCGAGTCGCCGGTCTGATGGTCGTGTTCGGCGCGTTGAGTGTCGCCACGGCGCAGGCCCAATCGCATTTCTCAGTCCACGTCGGCGTCGGCGTGCCGGTCGGCCCGGTTGTCGTGGCTCCGCGCGTGGCAGTCGGCGCCGCCTATCCCTATCCCGGCCTATCCCTATCCGGCGTATCCGGCGTACTACGGGCCCGCGCCGTATCCCGGTTATGCGTGGCAGCCTGGCTATTACGTCGGCTACCAGTGGTACCCGGGCGCGTGGGTTCCGCATGGGCATGGTTATGGCTACGGTTATGGTTACGCCGCGCCGCATTACCACGGCGGCTACGGCACTACGGGTACGGACACAGCCACGGCCACGGCTCCCACGGGCACCACTGAACGCACCGCGCCAAGCCTGAGCGCCGCGAGAACGAAAAGGTAATGGTTCGAACAGTTCTTGCGGCGGCACTCCTCGCCGGCGCGCCGGCGCTGGCGCGCGCGCAATCCGCATCGGCGCCGCTCATCGTCACGGCGACCGTCGTCTCCACCTGCAGAGTGGACGTTCCGCGATCGGCGGAGGCCTCGACCTTCGCGACCATGCCGATGGCGGTGACCTGCGCGAAAGGCGGCGTCACGCCGCGCGTGCAGCGTCCGATCGCGCCGCGCCGCAGCGAAGTCCGCGACGCGGTCCTGATGATCGATTTCTAAGCGAATCAGAAGAGGACCCGGACGGTCAGGGCGTCGATGTATTGTCCCGGCGCCGGCGACGGCGTCTGCCTTCCGGGAATCCGTCCATACGCCGGTACGATCACGGGCGTACCATTCGGCGGATTGTTCTCATAGTACACATCCGTGCCAATGCACCCTGGCCCCATATCGTTTGGCGAGTCGCGTCGAGGTAGATGTTGTAGTCAAGGAAATCCAAGCCGGTGCCCGCCGACATCCTGCGGGGGGAGAACTGGTTCGCCTGGCCAGTCGTCATTTCAATGCGAATTTTTTTCGCTTGGTTGTCGCACGTATAGATGACCTGGGCCACGGCGTCGAGGTTTGCGCTGGCCTCTGGATCGAAGTTGCCAAAGCTCAACGGCCGCGTTTCAATCGTGCAGCTTGCTCCCCCGGGGGCTCTTGCTGCCGGCGGGCCGGCCAACAACCCGCGCGGAAACTGCGCCTCGGCGCCCGACCGCGCGCCGACCAGCAGGACCGTTGCCATCATCGCGACGAACAGCAATCGAAACGGCGTCATTGCGGCTCCTCCACGCACGTCACCACGCCGGCATCCGTCATTGACGGCGCCTTGTCCGGCATGTGAATCGTCGCCCGGCACGTGCGACCGCTCCAACTGGCGACGCCCGGATGATCGCCGGGCGGCAGATTTTCGAAATAGAACTCGCCGTTGGCGTTCAGCGGCGAACTGAACTCGGTGGCGCCTGCGGTCACCAGCAGCGTGCCGTATGCCGGCGGCTTGCCGGCGACGTCGAGGCGGCCGGTCAATGCATGGATGACGTTGGCTTCGAAGACCACGACGGCTCCTCCTCGATACGGCACCGCGATGTCCTGCGATATCGCGCCCAGGTTCACGTCTACCGGAAGATCATCCTGCACGATCCCGATCGGGCTCGACAGGTACGAACGCAGGTCGGGGACGAACAGCGATCCGCGCCTTCCCGTGCGTCCCTGCGGCTGATTGTTCGCGAGCACGCGCACGCCCGGTGAGTCCGGCACCTTCACGAGCGCAAACCCGTCGTCCACCGGCCGCGACAGCAACACTTCGCCGCCGATGGCGACGATGCTGCCGGCGAGGTTGAGGGTGGCGACCGTTTCGTCACCTTGCGCACCGTCGACGCGCACGCCGACGATGCCGCGCCGGCCTTGCGCTTCGAAGATTCCCGTCGTCCGGTACGGCTCCTGGGCGTCGGCGTCGATGCGGAACCCGAAGCCTGGCCCCAGCGGCAACGATCGCTGGAGGTTGACGGACGTCAACGCCTCACCCTCCGCATCGACCGTCGTCACCGCGCTGGCGACGGTGCGCCAGCCGAGCGCAACGGTCAGCGAGGCAAAGCCCTCCCACGCGACTGGCGATCCCGCCCTGTCGGTGCGGGTCGCGTTCAACGACAACTGTGCGCGTGGCGCGACGTTCAGGGTGTAGCTCAGTCGCAACAGTTTATCGTGCTGGGTCGCGAGCGCATCCTGCAGGCTCCTTTTCACCGAGTCGGGGAGACGCCCGATGATATCCGGATCGATTTGTGAGATGCGCGCGGTGAGCGCCTCCGGACCGCCCAGCGTCCCGCCGACGGTGAGCGAACCCAACGGGCCAAGCGCAACGCCGACCGACGCGTCGGCGGTCACCTGCTTCTGGTCGGCCGGTGTCAGGAAAAGGTTCTGGAACTTCGGCCCGATCCACGTCGCGCGCATGTCGGCGCTGACCCAGGTCGAGAGGAAGGAGTAGACGCCGGTCGCGGCATAGCCCTGTACCCAGGATCCCCTGACGAGGCTTCGAGTTGCTGAACTATTGCTCGGCACGGCTGGCCAGTGCTTCGGCGCCAAACGTTCCCAGCCGCCAGAGCCTGGCGTTGAACCCGGCGCCGCCCATCGCGAGGTCTTTTGCGCCTTCGGCCTGGAAGCCGATCGTGAACCAATCGGTGAGGCCGATGTTGTGGACCGCCGTGCCCATCGCGCGCCCGTACTCGACCTTGGTGCCGTTCAACGTTCGTTCCAGCCCCGCGACATACGAATAGTCCTGCTCGCCGCCTTTTCAACAACCGCGTCGAGAGGTAAAAGCCAAGGTTGATCGACTGCTCGCGGCCGAAGGCATCGCGAATGATCACCTGAGCGTTCCCGAGGCCGGTTTCGAGCGGCAGATCGTTCAGCGTGAATTGTCCGGGCGGCAACCGCACCGACGAGACGAGGCGGCCGTCGACGTACACGTCCGCCGTCGACGGCGTGCGCACGGCGCCCCTGATCTGCGGCGAAGGATAGATGGCGTAGTACGGATCGAGGTCCTGCTGCGTCGAGAGACTGAAACCGCCGACCACGGGCGAACTGCCGAGCGTCGTCGATCGCCCGATCGTGTCGCCGAACACCCAGCGGCGCCGGCTGCGAACCTGATCAACCGTCAGGCCGGTCAATCCCCGCGTGACCGCGCCGGTGTCGTCGACGCTGGCGGCGGTCTGGAACAGCGCACCGAAGAGATGCGCGCCGAATTCGCCGTAACCGGCGGTCTTGTCGTTGGTCGACCAGTTCGCGGAATAGTTCAGGAAGACGGCGTTGTTCGAGCTGACCTTCCATCCGGGCGGGCGCGGGTTGGAGATCGCAAGCTCGGTCGCGCTCAACAGCGCCGGATCCGCGGAGATGAGCAGGCGAATCTCCGCTTCGTCGAGGGTGAACGTGATTTGGGGCGCGAGCGAGGCGAGCGACACGCGCATGATGGTGTCCGGCGCGAACACTTGCCGCCGGCCGGCCGGCACCTTCAGCACGCCGGCGGCGACGAGGACCGCTGGATCGATCCACGGTCCGTCGGCGGTCAGCAGGATCTCGACGTCGCCCTTCGGTTCGTCGTTGATCACGAGGGCCCAGATCGAGCGCTCCTGCGCGGAAGCCGGCGCGGCGACGAGCAGCGCCGCGGCGACAATCGTCGCTAGGGAGCAGCGCACGCAGCCGGCGACACCTGGCTTGCGCCCTTGAGCGACCTGTTGTGCCCGAACACTTCCACGTCGACCTTGGTCGTCGATCGGCATTCCGTGGCGGTCATCGGGACTTCAAAGATGCGCGTCGCGCCTGGCAGCACGTACCAACCAGGTCCATACTTCGTGAACGTGGAAGCAGCCGATGGACCAGTGCCAGTGACTGAGAGTCTATCGACGCTGATGTGCAGGTTGCCGGTGTTGCGAACACGCGTCAGCACCTTGCCGTTCTCGACCGAGACGCCATCGATCACTGCGGTCCGCAAAGGCTTCGCCGGCCGGACGAACACCGGGATGCCAATCTTGGTGCGCAGGGCCACCGCGTTGGCCGCCGGCGCCGACTGATCCGGGAGCTCCTCGACGAACAGGCGAAACGATTGTTCGACGTCACGGGCCGTGCCGGCGTTGATGCCGATACGGACGTTGCGCGACGCGCCGGCCGGCGAGCTCGACCAGCTTGGGAAAAAACGTCACGTCAGCCGACGGGTTCAGCGTCATCTGGCCGTGCTCGTCTTCGGACCAGCTGACGAGCGTGATTTCGAATCGCAGCGGCACCTTCCCGCGATTGCGCACCGTGACGAGCGCGCTGGTCGCCGACGCCGAGAGGTTGACTTCCGTCGGCGTGACGGTGAAGTTGGACGCGATCGCCGCATGGGGCGCAAGCAGCAGCGCCACGATGGCTACGGAGATGAGGTGAAGTCGCACAGTCCCCGTCCTATTAGAAATTCACCGTCGCCACGACGGTATCGGTGTAGGCGCCGACCGCGGCGGTTTGGTTTTGAGGCACGCGTCCGTAGACGGTGAAGTTCTGCGGGTTCTGGTTCACCGCCGCAGGGACATCGAGGGCGTCGGCGGCGGTATTGCCCCAGACGATGGCGTGTGCGGCGTCCTTGTAGAGTTCGTACGTCAGATACTCGGTCGCGGTCCCGGCCATCCGGCGCGTGGTGCCCTGGGCGTTGCCGCCGGCGTTCAAGCCCACCTTGGCTGGCGCCCCCTTTGTGCAGGTGACAATGACGGTGCCGGTGCCATCGAGCGGCGCCGTGGCGTTGGCGGTCACCGAGTCGTAGGCGCCGAAGGCCACCGGCGCGGTTGCAATGGTGCAGTTCTTCGAGACGGTGGCGCTGACCGAGAGGCTCGCCGTTGCGCTCTGGCCGCTGAGCCTGCTTTCCGCCGCGACCGAGACGACGGCGAAACTGGCGAGAACGATCACAATCCGACGCATACGAACCTCCGAGTGTCCCCGGCCGGCCTGCGGGCGGGTGTTGGCTGAGAGCGCGCTACTCGAAGTCGGGCTACTGCAAGACAGTTGACAGGCGCCGGCGCCTATTTCCGGCCATTTTTTGAACGAAATCGCCGGGACGCACCCCGCCGCCTCCCAAATTTCGGAGGCAGCCACGATCCGCCCCCGGGTCGGCCTGGTCCCCCTTCCACGATGACGTCTACTTCGACGCGAGCAGTTCGCGTCCATTGAGCGGCTGGATCGGGCGCGCGTCGCTCGGATACAGCTTGCCAAAGGTATCGGCCTGACTCTGCGAAATCCGTTGGGGTGTCTTCAGCACGAACCAGGTGACGCCCTCCGTACACGGCGGGGTCGTCAGCGATCCGGAGAACGTGTAATACCCGCGGTCCTCCGGCAGCAATCCGGTGGCATCGACCGACAGATCGTCGAGCCTTTGTTCCGGCCCCTCGTGAGTGGCCAGGTGCTGCCAGAGACTGGCGATGACGGGGTTCGCCGCTCCGGCGTCAAGCAGGACGGCGACGACGGCGAGCGCCCCATCGGGTGACGCGTGCACGAGATGCGCGACCATCGCGAAGCGCTTGCCGTTGATTCGCTCCTCGCTCGGGTGATGGAAGTGAAACTGCGTCAACTGATACCGCTTGCCACCAACGGTGATGAAGCTGCCGGGCGCGTAGTTGACCTGAATGGTGTGGCCGTTGTTGACGATGTGGAGCGGCGTGCGCTGATAGGCGAACTGGATCGGCGGCACATCCGCCGGCTTCGCGGCCCGGATGTCGATCGGGGATTGATGATGGCCCTGCTGGCACGCACTGAAATCTTTGTCGAGTTCAGCCCAATGATTCGGGCCGCTGCTGCCGGCGTAGCTCCAATGAGGCCCGGCGTGCTCTTGTGCGGCCGGGGCGCCAACGACCAGCGCAAGCGCTGCGAGCACTCCGCAAACGACCGTGAACCGTCGAAGGCTTGAGTTCATCATGTGTCATGCTCCTCTGACCAGGGTGTTAGTGATGCTGAAGCCCGACTGGCGGCCAGCGTCGCCGGCAGATCCCGGTGGTACTGCTCGTACACATACAGCGCCCCGACAATCTGAGCCGGTGCCGCGGCGCTAGTCTTCCACTGTTCTGTCAGAGCGGTCACGGGTTCGCGGCCCAGAATGTCGCAGCACAGGCTTCCGCGTCGTAGAATCGTACCGACGATGCGATCGACTGTCGACGGCAGCCGCCAGACACGATCATCGTCGAAATACGACCGGACGCGGGGCAGCGGACGAAGGACCGGCGGCAGCGCATCCGAGACCCGCCGGCGGCCATACCGGACCGCCCGCGCCAACTGCACACGCCACGGCGGTGTCAGCACCGGAACGCCGGTCTTGTGGTTCGGAATCGACGCAAAGCATCGCGGATAGGTCGAGCGCAGCCAGCGCTCGTGCAGGCGATCGGTCACGCGCACCTGTACCGGCAATCCCTGGCAGAAATCGAAGAAGGCGTAGTCAAGAAACGGTTTTCGCACGCGCAGCCATGGCCGCCACGCCGTGGTCCAGCGATTGGTGGATTGCGGCAGTTTGTGATCGAACAGAACAAATCTGGCGGGAGCGCCGTCCAGCGCCTGCATCAGTTCGCCGACGCGCGCGACGGCAGCCTCGTAAGGCAGGCCAATGGCGGTGCCATAGAAAGGACACGCCCCCATGACTTCGTCCGCTGTCGTGACCTTGGCAAAGGTCGGACCGCTCACTGCGTCGCCGACATAGCCCGACGGTGTACGTTGAAATTCGCGCGTTGAACCTCGAGCGCCTCCAGATGCATCAGGTCGCCGAGCTGCATCAACCCGTCGGTGGGCTGAATGAAGGCGCTGCGGCGGTCGAGCCAGTCCGGGTCGTGGCCTCGGTCCAGCTTCATAGAACTGCCAGTGTGCGCCGACAACGCGTGCGGCGCGCTCCGCATAACGCGCATCGTCACACCCCGGCACGCCGTACGTGATTGCCGTCCACTGCGCCGGCGGCACCTCGGCGAGAATCGCCCGGCTATCGAGGCCGCCGCTGAGCGTCTGGCCGAATCGACCGGGCCCTGTGAGGCGCCGCGCGATTGCGGCGCGCCACAACCGCGCCGCCTCCGCTACGGCGTCGTCGATGTGACGGACCGGCACGGCCGCAAGGTCATTCCAGGTCCAGTAACGGCGCCACCCGCACTGGCGCTCCTGAATCGACATGACGCTCGCGCCGGGAACCATGCGCACGCCGGCCACGTTGGTTCGGTCACCCAGGCGATACCCGCCGAACGTCATACGCCTCGCGCAACGCGTCAGCGTCGGGTTCTGCGCCGATGCCCGGCGCCATCAAAACGCCGCGAACGCCGCCGGCGAATGCCACGCCCTGGACCGACTCGGCGACGTAGAGCGGCAGTCCGCCGAACCGATCGTTGACGAACGATGATGGTTCTCGCCTGGTCGTCCCAGATCGCGATGTGATACTCGCCGTCGAGATCGCGAATTGCGTCCGGGCCCCGCCGCAGCCACTGCTGCAACAACCGGGAACGAAACGCGGGTGTGCGCGCGCCGTCTTTGAGCGCCGACGCCAGTTCCGCGTCGCCGGCGTGAAACACCTCGCCAGCCATCCACAAACGATGCCGACGGTCGCCGCTGACCCCCGGACTCAGATCTTCCGGCTCCGCCCCGAGCGGCGCAGGCTGCGATCACGCCGACGCCGAGGCCTGGCAGTTCGGTCATGGCGCGTTGCTGTCCGTCGTGGGCCATCAGTGCCGCCGCCATGGCCTTTATCGTTGGACGGGCATCGGCGCCGGCATCACGCGCCACCCAGCCGAACAGCATGCTCACGACGGAGCCGCACCTGACACTTCGGCCGGTGGCTCGAAAAACAGCCGCCGTTCGAATTCAGCGGTCGTGAAGTCGTGACGGGGCACAGCGACGCTCAAGTTCACCATGTGTCGTGCTCATTGGCTGGGGATACTGGTGACGCGGAAGCCCGCGCCCGAGCCCGCGTCTCGCGCAGATCCTTGGCGACGGTCACCTGTTCGACGTTGACATCGATGCCGGCCGCCATCGGGCCGGGCGTCGCGATACCGGGCCAGTGTAGCCGATCCCGAGCGCCGCCTGGGCGCGACGTGGCGAAGCATGACGCTATCCGGAAGTATGAGTTTACAGCCAGCTCAACCAATGACATCGTGTGGGCATGTTTCGGCTACCAGATGTGCCGTCGCACTGATTGCGGTCACAGCCGGCCTGTTGCTTGCGGGACGGCCATCGTCGCGCAAACACCGGTGCTGAACGTGCCGCCGGCGGCAGAAGCGTCCCCAGCCTTCAACCCGGAGCGCGCGACAGACGCCTACCTGGCGCTCGTGCCGCCAGAACAACGTGCGCAAATCCGACGCCTACTTCGAGGGCAGCAATTGGCTGCAGCTCTGGAGCTCGCTCTACACCGTCTTAATACTCGGGCTGTTACTCGCGTTCGGCTGGTCCTCCCGCATGCGAGACCTCGCCCGGCGCATCACGAGCCGACGTCCGCTGCAGACCCTGATCTACTGGGTGCTGTTCGTCCTCTATGTCAGCGTCGTCAGCTTTCCGCTGACCGTCTACAGCGGCTTCTATCGCGAACATCAGTACGGGCTGGCGACGCAGACATTCTGGCCCTGGCTGAACGAGCAACTGATCGGTCTCGGCGTCTTGCTCGTCCTGGGCGGCCTCGGAATGATCATGCTGTACGCGGTCCTTCGGCGCGTCGGCCGCGCCTGGTGGCTCTGGGCGACGGCGGTCGTCGTGGTGTTCCAGGTGTTTGGCGCGATGATCGCGCCCGTCTTCATCGCCCCCCTCTTCAACAGCTATACGCCGCTCGCCGATTCACGCGTGCGCGAACCGATTCTCCGGATGGCGCGTGCCAACGGGATCGCCGTCGATGCGGTCTACGTGGTTGATCAATCGCGCCAGACGACGAGAGTCAGCGCGAACGTGAGCGGACTGCTGGGCACGACCCGCATCAGCCTGAACGACAATCTGCTGCGGCGCGCATCTCTGGAAGAAATCGAAATGGTGATGGGCCATGAGATGGGCCACTACGTGTTGAACCACGTCATCACGAACCTGGTCGAGGTATCGGTGCTGATGGCCATGGGGCTGGCCCTGAGCGCGCGGGCATTCGACTGGTTCAGACAGCGGCGGCCGCGGTGGGGAATCGAATCGAGCGCCGATATCGCCGGCCTTCCCCTCCTCGTCGCGCTGCTGACCCTCTACTTCCTGATCGTGACACCGCTCACGAACACCATCACCCGCACGAGCGAGTACGAGGCCGATCTCTTCGGCCTCAACGTCTCCCGCCAGCCGGACGGACTTGCGAATGTGACCCTCAAGCTCGGTGAATACCGCAAACTCTCCCCGGGCCCGATCGAGGAATTCATGTTCTTCGATCATCCGAGTGGCCGGACCCGCATCGTCACGGCGATGCGCTGGAAGGGAGAGACTCTCGAGGCCGGCCGTTCGACGCACTGATCACAATCGAAAAGCCACGCTCGGCTTGCACGGCATTGCACGCGATCGCCGTCAACGTCCACGTCGCTCCCGCGTCGCGATGCTAACATGGAGATCCCCGGCGAACTCGATCGCGCGCGCCCTCTTGCGATCTGTATGAAACGATTCATCGCGTGCCTGGCGGCCGTCGTCATTCAAACGGCGTGCCTCGACGTCGAAAACTTCGGCGCGTACTGGGACAAGGGATTCGTGGATCCGGCACTCGAGGGATCGTGGAAGAAGATCGGGCTGCGCGGCCAGAAGATCAACGACACGCCAGGTCCGGACATATGGCGATTCACGAAGGACGGCACGAGCTACAGCCTGCAGGGCATCAACCCGATCGATCCATCGTCGCCCGCCGATAAGATCGCGCAGGCGCAAGCCGACAACGACACGCGCGTCCCGGTGCGATCGCTGCGAGTCGGCGACTATCTGCTGCTGATGCAGTTCGCACCTGACCCGAGCGGACAGGGGTGGATGGAGCGTTACGAAGTGAAGGGGGACACGCTCCGAGAATACTGGATTGAGAACGGCACGGCCGTGGACTACGTGCTGGATCGGCGCCCGACGCCGCGGAACATCACGAAGAACACGGGCGAGGGCCGCCGCCTCGTCATCCACACGTTCGACGACGAGGTCTTCCAGGTCCTGGGAGAGTTGGGCAACAAGAGCCGCTACTGGCGCCTCACCTGCGAGTACAAGAAAATCCGGTAGGCGACCGAGACTCTCGCGACCCTTCACCCGATCCTCGACAACGAAGCCTCGGGCCAGGCCCTTAGCCCGTCCCCGAGCGATTCAGACCGCGTGCACCACGAGTACCGATCTACGTGGTGGTCCGGCGGACGTTCGTCGCCCGAGGCCCTTTCGCGCCGCCGTCGCCAAGATCGAACTCGACGCCGTCGCCCTCGCGCAACATCTCGATGCCCTCGCCGTAAATGGCGCTGGAATGAAAGAACACCTCTTTGCCGGAGGCGTCTCGGATAAAGCCGAACCCTTTGTCTGCTCGTAGTGTCTTGATGGTTCCCGTCATGTTTTGAACTCGCTCCTGAGGAAAGTCTCACGCCGATATTCGGCGTGACCTGAAAGACGAAGAGGTCGCCGGAGTTCGGCGACCTCTCCTTGCCTGAATCTTGGTTGCGGGGGCACGCAGCCGTCATTACCGACGGGGCTGTACGTGGTCGCCGCATGAGGCCGCCCACTGTCCCTGTATTCCGGTCAGGGACAACATCCGATCTTACCCCAGAAAGCGGGCGCACGCTTTCTGGAGGCACTCTCTGTGCCCCGGCTGCGAGCAGACTTTCAAACCCAGACGGCCTGACCAGCGACACTGCCGCCCGGCGTGCCGAAAAGTGGGCGCAGATCGCGACGCTCGGTCCTGTAATCGTGGCAGGGGAAGAACAGTAGGTCGCACGGCAAATCGCGAAGATCAAGAAGCGTCATGAGCCCTGGTGCATGACCCGCGAGAGGCAGTCCGTGGCGAGGCGCCCCAGCAGTCGGCCGGCGGCCGCGGCCAGGTCGCCGGGCAGGTCGGCCGCGATCGGTTCCTCCGCGCGGATGATCTCCGAATGGACCGCCCGGTCGGTGGTCGTCACCTGGACCTCGACAGCCCCGACCAGCCGTGGGCTCGGCGCCGCCTCGATCTGCCATGCCACCAGCGTGACGGCCAGCGACGGCGCGCTGCCGACGTCGACGAGGCGGATATCGGGACTCGACGCGATGGCATATCGCACCGCCGAATCCAGGTAGCGATCGGGGGTGGATGCCCAGAGCCAGACCGGATCCTCGGTCACCTCACCACCGGGCTGCTGGTGCAGCACGCGACGGCCGATGTGTCCCCGGCCCTGCGTCTCGAGCAGACGGACGCTCGTGGCGTTCGGGGCATCGGCGGCCACCCCGCCCGGCTCGACCAGTCGTGGCTCGATCATGCGGATGGGAACGGTATCCGGGCGTTCAATCCGAACACGGCAGCCCCCGCCCAGGCAGGCCACTGCCAGCACGACGAGCATTCCGTATCTCGAGCGCCGAATCATTTCGGCTTCGCTCCTGCCTGCCGGATGCCGTGGACCACCGACTCCGGCTGTTCCTGCAGCTGGCGCGCGAGCTCGCGCAGCTGCCCGAGCGACTCGCGTATCGCGGGCAGCGAGCGCCGCAGGTCCTCCGCCGCCAGGCTGGCCTGGTCCATGGCCTCGCGCGTGGCGCGGCCGGAGGCGGGCAGGTCTGCCGCGTCGATGGCGGCGCGTGCCTCGTCGGCGAACTTCGACAGCGTGCCCTCGTTGCCGACCAGTCCGTCCAGGTTCGAGGCGATTGCCTCGATCTGCGCGCTGGTCGTCGAGAAGAACTTCCGCGAGTCGGCGCTGAGGGCCGGCAGCTCGCTCTCGCGGACGATGCGTTCGACGTTGGTGAAGAACCGGTCGGCCCGGTCGAGGCTGTCGGGCATCCGGGCGACGATCTCCCGAAGGACCTGGAGCGTCGACTCGACGCGCTCCAGCACTTCGGGCAACCGGTCCCGTAGCTCCGCAATCGGGGTCGGCATCGACGGGATGTATGGCCGACTTGGCGTGAAGCCGAGCGTCATCGGCGGAGGGGGGTTCTCCGGCATGTCGAGAAAGAGGTATGCCTCGCCGGTCACGGGGTTGCCCACCACCTGAGCGCGCAGCCGCTCGAAACACGCCCGCCGTGGCCAGTTCCTGGAGGTTGGTGACATTGGCGCCGACGGTGGTGAGGCGATCGGTGAACAGCTCGAAGTCGATCTCGATCGTGCGGCCGCCCGGCTCCACCTGCAGGTTCGACACCCGCCCCACGGCGACGCCGCGGTAGCGCACCGGGCTCGAGATGTCGAGACCGGCGACGTTCTCCTGCGTATAGGTGACGAGCTCGATGACCTCGCGGCTCCGCATCCGCTGGATGAAGAGCAGCCCCGTCGCGAGGATCACGACGATCGCGATGACGAGGAACAACCCGAGGCGCGCGTAGCTCTTCTCGACCGCCATGATTCATCTCTCCCGGGCCGCGGACGCGCTCGGCGAGGACCGCGTGAAGAAGTTGTGCACGAACGGGATGGCCGATTCGTCCCGCAGCCGCCGAGGATCGCCTCGGGCCACGATCCCCTTGGCCTCCTTGTCGAGCACGATGCAGTTGTCGGCGACCAGGAAGATGCTCGGCAGCTCGTGCGTCACGATGACGATGGTAATCCCGAGGTCGCGGCTGAGCGTGACGATCAGGTGATCGAGCTCGACCGCGCTGATCGGGTCGAGCCCGGCGGAGGGCTCGTCGAAGAACAGCAGGTCGGGCTCGATCATCATCGCGCGCGCGATGCCCGCGCGCTTCTTCATGCCGCCCGAAATCTCACCCGGAAGGTGCCCCGCGAACGCGCCGAGGCCGACCAGATCCAGCTTCGCCTGCACGAAATCCTGTACGAGGGGGCCGCGGACGCTCGTCCAGGTCGTCAGCGGGAGCGCGAGGTTCTCGGCCAGCGTCAGAGAGCTGAAGAGCGCGCCGGACTGGAAGAGGACGCCGAACGGCGGTACGCCGCTGTAGACGTGCGGCTCGCCGACGCCGTCGATGTCGATGCGGCCGGCCATCGGCTGCTCCAGGCCGATCAGGTACCGGAGCAGCGTGCTCTTGCCACTGCCCGACCCGCCGAGAATGGCCAGGGTCGTTCCGCGCTCGACCTCGAAGCTGACGTGCTCCATCAGCACGCGGGTCCCCCACCCGATCCGGAGGTCCTCGACGACGATGTGCGGCCGGGACGGGGGCATGTTCAGATTCCCAGCAGCGTGAAGAACAGCGTGAAGAGCGCGCTGATCACGATCACGCCGAAGATGGCCATCACGACGGCGGTGGTGGTGCGCGCCCCGACGGCCGCCGCTCCTCCGCGCGCGGCCAGACCCTGCCCGCAGGCGATGAGCCCGATGATCAGCCCGAGGAAGGGCGTCTTGATCATCCCGTTGAGGAAGTGCGCACCCGTGATGTGGTCCGCGGTACCGAGCACGTAGG
The DNA here is from genome assembly GCA_963729215.1 of uncultured Acidobacteriota bacterium. Classification (GTDB taxonomy): domain Bacteria; phylum Acidobacteriota; class Vicinamibacteria; order Vicinamibacterales; family CAVVIG01; genus CAVQJU01. The sequence goes on from CAVSND010000030.1 coordinate 207,700, forward strand.
CGCGTGGCGTCATGTCGGTGCTGGCGATCGTGGCGAGGAGCCCGCCACCGAGCGCCAGCACGTCGCCAATCCAGGTCAGCAGCGGCACGGTGGCCACGAGCGCAAGACAGCGCGGTACGACCAGCCAGCTCACCGGGTTGAAGCCCATCGACCGGAGCGCGTCGATTTCCTCCGACACCTGCATCGTGGCCAGCTCCGAGGCCAGGCCCGCGCCCGAGCGGCCCGCCACGACGATGGCGGTGACCAGGGGGCCGAGCTCGCGGAATTGTGCGATGACGACGAGCTCGGGGACGTACACCACCGCGCCGAACCGCCCGAGCTGCGAGACGCCGAGAAATCCGATGATGACCCCGACGAGCAGGTTCGCGGCGCTCGTGACCGGCAATGCGTCCGCGCCGATCGCCTGCATCAGCCGTGGCAACGATGACCAATCGACCGAGCGAGGGGACACGAAGGCCTTCGGGACCGCGGCGGCGGCATGACCGAGGAAGTCCAGCGCGCCGGTCACCATGCCTGGCACCGCAGCGGCCACGAACCCGAGCTGGGCGAGCAGGCCCATCCTCCGGGTCGGCTGCGGCCGGGCCTCTGCCCGCCGCTCGCGATAGAGCGTGATCAGGCGGACGGCGTGGGGGTTGTGATCCTCGATGAGGCGCGTGCGGAGCCCGCGTGCCTCGAGCCGGTCGATCAGCCGCGCCAGCAGCACGGCGCCCGACCCGTCGATGCGCTCGAGCGCCGACAGGTGGAGGTCGACGTCACCGCTGGCGATCAGGTCCCGCTCGGCCTGCTCCACGGCCCGCACCACCGCCGACGCGTGCGCCAGGTCGAAGGTGCCAGCCGGGACCAGACGCGTGCGCTCGCCATCGGCCTCAGCCCTGATGGCCACGCTCATCACGTTGGACTATACCCCCCCAGCACGGCAGGGCACGAAGTTCCAGCCAGAATCGATCAGCTTGGATAAGGGTCCCGTGTCCGGGTTGAGAAGCGGTTGGTTGTTTCGCTTCGATGGAACGCGATCGACCGCATGGCTGGGAAGCGCGACTGCGGACGTCGAAGAATGGCGAGGGCTGCGTTCTGCCGCTTTTACGGCGATCTCAAGAAGCTGATCGAACGTCGATGGAAAGCGCCAACGAGCAACGGCGAAATGAATTCGGACAACGCGCCAAAAAGAAAGGGCTGGCCATCGTGACCAGCCCTTTCTTGGCAAATTTGGTTGCGGGGGCGGGATTTGAACCCGCGACCTTTGGGTTATGAGCCCAACGAGCTACCGGACTGCTCCACCCCGCGTCAGGAAACACTGATTGTAACACATCGAGGACGATGTATTCAGCCTCGACGCATGACTACCTCGACACTGCCCACGGGACCGCCCACGTCGCCCGTAAACGGGAAGCTGAGCCATCGGGACTTGTTGGCCGCATTCGGAGCCCGCAGGCTACAACGCCGCGGCCGGACTTCCTCCGGCCCGCAGACGACCGACAGTTCAGGACGGTCGATGTTCCGAACGATTTATTCCGGCTGGCAATGGGCCGCGCGACGCACATTCACGTCCCTGTCTTCATCCTGCCTTCCTGCCGGTCCTGCCGATCTGGCCTTCGATGCTACTGTTACTACATCGCTTCCGTTCCGGGCATCGGTCCCCTCCCGACCTTCGCCGACATCGAGCGCGCAGCCCGGCACATCGCCGGCGCGGCGCACCGCACTCCGGTTGTCACCTCGAGGTCCGTGAACGAACGCACGGGCGCTCAGCTCTTCTTCAAGTGCGAGAATCTGCAGCGTGCCGGCGCCTTCAAGTTCCGCGGTGCGTACAACGCCCTCTCGCGCCTGACTCCCGACGAACGCCGGCGCGGCGTCGTCGCCTTCTCGTCCGGGAACCATGCGCAGGCGGTGGCGCTGGCGGGACAGCTCCTCGACATCCCGCGCGTCATCGTCATGCCGGCCGACGCGCCGGCGGTCAAGCGCGCCGCGACCGAGGGATACGGCGCCGAGATCGTCCCCTACGATCGCGAACGCGACGACCGCGAAGCCATCGGGCGGAGGCTGTCGGCCGAGCGCGGTCTCGTCCTCATCCCGCCCTACGACCATCCCGACGTGATCGCCGGTCAGGGCACGGCGGCACAAGAGCTGTTCGACGAGACGGGACCGCTCGACGTCCTCCTCGTGCCATGCGGCGGCGGCGGGCTCCTCGCCGGATCGGCGCTGGCCGCCGGGGCGATGTCACCTGGCTGTGCGATCGTCGGCGTGGAACCGTCGGCGGGAGACGATGCGACGCGATCGTTTCGAACGAGGGAACTGCAGACCGTGCGCCACCCTCAGACCGTGGCGGACGGCGCCCGGACCGCGTCGATGAGCCCTCTGACTTTTGCCCTCATGCTGCGCCACGTCTCCGACATGACGACCGTGGACGACCGGACGCTGATCGCAGCGATGTTCTACCTCTGGGAACGCCTCAAGCTCGTCGTCGAACCTACGGGCGCGCTCGGCGCGGCGGCGGCGTTCGACGGGGAGCATCCCAATCGCGGGACGCCGCGTCGGCGTCATACTCACAGGCGGCAACGTCGACCTGTCGCAGGTTTCACAATGGCTCGCGCAACGCTGAAACGTGTCGTCTTCGCCGCCCTGGTGGCCGCCGTCATGGCTGGCCCCGCCCCTGGCGTCCGGCCGCCCCAGGCCGGGCGCTCGTCTGCTCACGCAGACCCTCTTCACGCAGGACGTCCACGCCCAGCAGGAGGCGCCGGGGTCGCCCCGGGCGCAAAGCGCCCTCACGATCCTGCAGATCAACGACATCTACTCGACGGTGCCCATCGACGGGGTCGGCGGCCTGGCCCGTGTCGCGACGCTGAAGCGGCAGCTCAGCGCGGACGGCCATCCCGTCATCATGGCGCTCGCGGGCGACTTCCTCTCGCCGTCGGTCGCGTCGAGCGTCTTCAAGGGCGAACAGATGGTGGCGGCGCTCAACTCCGCCGGCCTCGACTTCGCCACGCTCGGCAACCACGAGTTCGACTTCGGCCGCGATGTGCTGCTCCAGCGCATGGCCGAGTCGAAGTTTCAGTGGGTCGTGTCGAACGTCCTCGACACGAAGACGGGCAAGCCGATCGGCAATGCGCCGCCGTACGTCATTCGCACTGTCGGCCCTCTCAAAGTCGGCTTCATCGGCCTGTGCATCAGGACGCCGCTCATCAAGAGCAACCAGGCCGGCATCCGCTTCGTCGACCCGATGGCGGCCGCCGCGCGCTATATCCCGCTCCTCAAGCAGCGGGGCGCCAACGTCATCGTGGCCATCACGCACCTCGGTTTCGACGAGGACCGCGCGCTCGTGCGCAGGTTTCCCGAGATCGACATCGTAATCGGCGGCCACGAACACATCCCGCTGACAGCCACAGAAAGCCACGCGCTCATCAGCAAGGCCGGATCCGAGGCGAAGTATGTTGCGCGGCTCGACGTGATTCGAACCGCCGGCGGAACGATCGAGCGCTTCTACGAGCTGATTCCGGTGACGAGCGCGATTCCGGACGATCCGCAGACCGCGCAGATCGTTGCGTCGTACGAGAGCAGGTTGAGCCGGGCGCTGGACGAGGTCGTCGGCACGTCGGCGGTGCCGCTGGACGCGACGGGCGTCCGCGAAATTGGCGAGTCGAACATCGGAAACCTGATGGCGGACGCGCTCCGCGCCGATGCCGGCGCAGAGATTGGCTTGACGAACTCCGGCGCGATCCGCGGGGATCGCGTCTACCCCGCCGGGCCGCTCACGCGCCGGACGCTGCTGGCGATGCACCCGTTCGGCAACGTCAACTGCAAGATCGCGGTGACCGGGCGCGTGCTCCTCGCGGCACTCAACAGCGGCGTGTCGAAGCTGCCGACCGGCTCGGGCCAGTTTCCGCACGTGTCCGGCCTCACGATGAAGATCAACGTGCGCGCGCGGCCTGGGAATCGCGTCACCGACGTGCTTGTGGACGGCCGGCCGCTCGAACCGGACATGACGTACACCGTCGCGCTGCCCGACTATCTGCTCAAGGGCGGCGACAACTACACGATGTTCGCCGGCGCACAGGTCCTGGTGAGCCCTGAAACGGGAAACCTGATCGTCGCCGCGCTCGAGAAGTACATCGCGGACAAGGGCGAAATCTCTCCGGGCATCGAGGGTCGAATCACGATCGTGCAGTGAGTCCGAACAACCTCAACGCGTTCTCCTTCAGAATCAGCGGCCTGACTTCGTCCTTGATGGCAATTTTCTCGAAGTCCGCCAGCCAGCGATCGGGCGTCAGCAGCGGGTAGTCCGACCCGAAGAGCACCTTCGTCTTGAGCAGCGTGTTGGCGTACTGGATGAGCGTCGGGGAGAAGTATTTCGGCGACCAGCCGGACAGATCGATATAGACCTGCGATTTGTGCAGGCACACCGAAATCGCCTCGTCCTGCCAGGGAAACGACGGGTGCGCCATGATGATCGGCAGATCCGGAAAGTCCACCGCCACATCGTCGATGGGCATGGGATGCCCGTACTTGAGCCTGATGCCGCCACCGGCGCGCATCCCGGTGCCGATCCCGCTGTGGCCCGTGTGGAACAGCACCGGCAGACGCGCCTCCGCGAACACTTCGTAGAGCGGATACGCGATTCGGTCGTTCGGGAAGAACTGCTGCAGCGGCGGGTGCAGCTTCAGGCCGCGCACGAGCCCGCCCGAGACAAGGCGGCGCGCCTCCCGAACGGCGTCCGGGCCACGGTTCGGATCGAGGCTCGCGAACGGGATCGCGATGTCGGCGTTCTTCGAGGCGAATTCGACGACCGCGTCGTTCGACACCTGCGGGCGGCCCGTGATCCGCTCGTCCACGGTGAACACGACACAGCCGATCTTTCGCGACCGGTGGTCCTCGGCGAGCACACTCCAGTCTGCCTGGGCGCCGGCGCCAAAATACTGTTTCGCCGCCGCGTCAGCGGCCGTCGCCTCGCCAGTATGTTCGAGGTGCACGTGGACATCGATGGCGGTCAGGGAGGAGGCGTCAATCATCAGTGGTCCTTGGTGCTTGGTTCTTGGTTCCTGGTCCGTCCAGGGTCCTTGGTCCGTCCTAGGTCCCTGGTCCCTGGTCCCAGGTAACCGAGAGGACGCGAGGTGAGGCCTGCGCGTCGTAGAGTTCGTCCACGAGCGCAGACCGGTTCTGGAGCATCATCTTTTGATTGAGCGAGCCCTTGTCGGTGATTTCCCGCGCATCGATTGATGGGGGCTGGTCCAGGAGAATCGCCCGCGCGACGAAGGTCGAGCTGCCCGTGCCCTCACGCGCAAGCTCCTCGAGGATCGCCTGGAATCGTGCGCGCACTCGCGCATCGTTCACGATCGTGCCCGCGGGCGCCGCTGCGCCGAGATCGGGGCATAACGCCGCGCAGGCTGCCAGGTTCGGCACGATCAACGCGCCGACGAAATCCCGGTCCGGCGCGGCAATCACGACGTCCTGGGCGAAGCCGGTCGCGCGCGCCAGGATGCGCGCGCGCAGAGGACCGACGCTCACCCAGGTGCCGCTCGACAGCTTGAAGTCCTCGGCGAGCCGGCCGTCGAAGATCAGGCCTTTCGCCGGATCGTCGGGATCCATGAACCGCATCGCATCGCCGAGGCGGTAGAACCCCTCCTCGTCGAACGCCGCCGCCGTCAGCGCCTCGTCGTGAAAGTACCCGGGCGTGATGTTCGGGCCGCGCACGCGCGCTTCGATCTTCGTCCCGACCGGCGCCAGTTTCAGCTCCATGCCCGGCGCCGGCACGCCGAGGACACCAGACGAGGCGCCTTCCGGCCCCGTGCTGAGAGCGAACGGCGCCGTTTCCGTGCTGCCGAACCCCGTCATCCACAGCACATCTTCGCCGCAGGACTCCACGGCCATCTGGCTGAGCTCGTCGAAGAAGCGCTGGCTGAGGCCGGCGGCGGCGTAGAAGAGCAACTTCAGACGGCTGAAGAAACGCTCGCGCAGCGCCTCGTCCTCGCGCAGATACGGCATCAGCGCCTCGTAGGTCCGAGGCACGGTGAAGTGCACGGTCGCAGCGATCTCCCGCAGGTTGCGCACGGTGGTCTCGATGCCGGACGGGATCGGACGGCCCTCGTCGATGTACATCGTGCCGCCGTTGAACAGCACAAGGCCGAAGTTGTGGTTGCCGCCGGCGGTATGGTTCCATGGCAGCCAGTCGCACAGGACCGGCGGCTCCTCCGCCAGGAACGGCATGACCATCCGCATCATTTCCTGGTTCACGCACAACATGCGCTGCGTGTTGATGACGCCCTTCGGCCGGCCGGTCGATCCCGAAGTAAACAGAATCTTGAGCGACCGTGTCCGGGCCGACCCGCGCGTTGGCTTCGTCCACGGCGGAGGTCGCCACGCGTCGCCTCGAGCTCGACGAATGGCGTCGCTCGCAAGGCAGCCGGCGCGCTCGGCCTGAACGACGACACGACGAGCTCGACGTCTGCGGGAAGCACGCGGCTGAGCGCCGGCTCGAACGCCGCGCCTTCGGCCGCAAACACCAGGCCGGGCCGGATGCGGTCGAAGATCTGCGCGAGCGTGCCGAAGTCCTTCGCCTGAAGCGAGTAGGCCGGAGCGATCGGCGCGTACAGCACGCCGCTGAACATCGCGGCCAGTGCCAGCAGGCCGTGCTCGATGCTGTTCCCCGACAGTATGAGCAGCGGGCGTTCGATCGACAGGCCCCTCGAGAGCAGCGCCTGCGACAGCGAACGCACACGCGCCAGCGCTTCACCATAGGTGACGCGGGCCCACGAACCCGTCGGATCGCGCTGCGCAAGAAACACGCGGTCGGGTGCCCGGTCCGCCCAGTACTCGAGACGCTCGGTGATTCGCGACGGATACGCGCCGAGCTGGCGGCGCGACTGCATGTAAACGATGTCGCCGTCGCGCCGGACGAGGATGTCGGCGGGCGCCAGGTTGACCGCCCTGACGGGTTTAGCCACGTTGCGCGTCGAATTCCCGGAACGTCGAGCCTGCCCCGGCCAGCCGGACCAGGAGCGGCGCCGGGGCCCAGCGCTGCCCCAGCTCGCGGTGGAATGTCTCGATTCGATTGAGAATCTTCGCCAGGCCGATCTGGTCGGCACAGCACATCGGACCGCCTCGATAGGCAGGGAAACCGTATCCGGTGAGGTAGATGACGTCGATGTCGGCGGCGCGGGAGGCGATCCCGTCCTCGAGCACGCGGGCGCCCTCGTTGATCATCGCGTAAAGGGCACGCTCGCGAATCTCTTCGTCCGCGATCGACCGCCGCACGATGCCGGCCGACTGTGCCGCGCGCTCGATGAGCGCGACGACATCGGGATCGGGAATCGGCTTGCGATCCTCGCCGTACCGATACCACCCCTGCCCTGTCTTCTGTCCAAGCCGGCCCATTTCGACGAGCGTGTCCGCGACCACAGGCTTGCGCGCGCCCGGCTCCTCGAACTGATGGAGCTCCTGTCGCACCCGCCAGGCGACGTCGAGGCCGCCCATGTCGTCCACCGCGAAGATGCCCATCGCCATGCCCCACTCCGTGAGGACGCGATCGACCTGCTCCGGCGTCGCGCCGTCCTCGACGAGGAACTGCGCCTCGTACATGTAGGGGAACATCATGCGGTTCCCGACGAACCCCGGCCCGTTGCGAACGGCGACGCCGACTTTGCCCAGCCGCTTCGCCAGCGCCAGCGCCGTCGCGAGCACCGTCGTGCTCGTGGCGCGTCCGCGCACGATCTCGACCAGCCGCATGATGTGCGCGGGGCTGAAGAAATGCATGCCGATCACCGACTCGGGACGCGTGGTCGCCGACGCGATTTCGTCGATGCTGAGCGTCGAGGTGTTGGTCGCGAGAATGCAGCCGGGCTTCGCCACGGCGTCGATCGCGGTGAACACCTGTTTCTTGAGCGCGAGGTTCTCGAAGACCGCTTCGATCACGAGGTCCGCGGACGCGACGCCGTCGTATTCGATCCCCTGGCGGACCAGTCCGTACCGCCGATCTCCCTCGTCCTGGGACGTGCGGCCGCGCTTGACGGCCGAGTCGAGGTTGCGCCGAATCGCCGCCATCCCGCGCGCCACGGCCTCGTGGTTCACGTCGGCGAGCACGACCTGCAGGCCGGCGTTGGCGCAGGCGGTCGCGATGCCGCTGCCCATGGTGCCGGCGCCGATGATCGCGACGGTGCCAATGGGTAACATTGGCGTGTCTTTGGGCACGTCCGGCACGCGCGCCACGGCGCGCTCGGCCAGGAACGCGTGCACGAGCGCCTTGCACTGGTCGGACCGGAGACATTCGAAAAAGAGCTCTTTTTCGCGCCGGATACCGTCCGGAAACGGCAGCGTGGCCGCCGCCTCGATGGCGTCGACCACCTTCATCGGAGCGAGCATGTTCCGCCGGGTGGTCTTCGCGAGGGTCCGCCCGGCCTCCAGGAGCGGCGCGTTCTGCTCGCTCGTGCCGAGCCTGTCGCGGCGGTCGCGCGTCTTCGGAAGCGTAATCCCGCGCGTGGCGGCATCACGGGCAAACACGACCGCGCCCGCGCGGAGGTCGCCGCTGATCAGACGATCGATCAGGCCGGCGGAGAGCGCCTCGACGGCGCCTATCGGCTTGCCCGATACGCACATGGCGATGGCCTTCTCGACACCCACCAGCCGCGTGAGACGCTGCGTCCCCTCCGCGCCCGGAATGATCCCCAGGTTCACCTCCGGCTGGCCCATCTTCGTGTCGTTCAGCGCCACGCGGAAATGACCGGCCATCGCCAGCTCGAGGCCGCCCCCGAGCGGCGTGCCGTGAAGCGCCATGACCACTGGTTTGGGACAGTCTTCGATGCGGGTCAGCAGGTCGTGGATATCGGGCGGACCGGAACCGCCGCCCCACGCCGCTTGTTCCAGCTCCTTGATGTCGGCGCCCGCGACGAAGGTACGTCCGGCGCCCATGACCACGAGGGCACGAATCCCGGGATCCTGCTCGACCTGTTTGAGAGCGTCCACCAGTCCCGCGACGACCTCGGGACCAATCGCGTTGACCGGCGGGTTATCGATGACGGCCACAGCGACAGGCGCGCCATCAGTGTCCATTGACAACGTCACGTGTCCGCTCATCGTGGCCGCACAGGGGTCTGGCAGATGAAGCTGTCCGCGGTTTCGAGGTTGCCCACGCCTTTGAAGCGCGCCTGCGCCGGGTACGCGCAGAGCGGGCGCGTCCGTCCGGGCCACGGGGTCGCCCGGCCCGCGGTGGCGATGATTTCATCCGGCGCCACGCCCTTCTCGACCCAGTCGACGAGCGCGCCGAATGCGTCGAATCGATCGGTGGACGGCCCGCCCGCGCAGTGGTTCATCCCGGGGACGGCGAACAGACGCGCGAAGTCGGCGGCGCGTCCGCCGTTCACGCGGTCCAGCGCCTTCCACCATTCGACGGTGTCGAGGATCGAGAACACGGGATCGCTCACACCATGCGCGATGACCAGCTTGCCGCCGCGGTTCTTGAACGCCGCCAGGTCCGTCGAATCGGCCTTCATGAACTCGAGCGAGGACTGCTCGAACTCGCCGGCTTTGTTGGCGAGCGCCGCGCGGTATTGATTCACGTCGAACGCCAGCGCGTAAGCCGCAGCGCCACCCCCGAGCATCGGCACGGCCACCGGGGGCGTGACGAAGATGGACGGAAGGGCGCTTGCGCCGAGTGTCAGGTTAATCGCCGCATTGGCCGGCGCCCCGTACGGACCGAGCTTCCAGATCCGCCAGCCCATGTTGTAGGTCTCGCCGACCTTGCCGCTGATCCCCGCATCCCACGGCCAGGCGGCATACGCCGCCTCGCGCTTGGCGGTCCGCGCGCCGTCGAAGACCTTCTTGAGCGCCGCGACCTGCGCCGGCGACACGCACGTGTCCTTCTTCGCCCCCGCGCATGTGATCGCCGATAACTTCGGCGTCACGGCCGCCGTCGTGCAAGCCACGAAATCCTGGACCATCCCGTCGACGGCGCCGTCCATGGCATCGCAGGCTTCGAGCACCGCGCGCGACACGAGCAGCAGGTCCTCGTCTGTGAACGTCTTGTTCACGGCCGGCTGGCTGTTCGCATCGAACAGGCCGCTCGTTCTCGCGACCTCGGCGAACGCCTGGCTGTCCCACGCCTCGGCCACGGCCGCCCGCGGCAGGTTGAAGCCGGGCGAGCACGCCAGGATGCCGTCGAACTGCGCGGGATAGCGCTGCGACAGCATCATGCCTTCGCGTCCGCCTTCCGAGCAGCCCGCGAAATACGATTTCTCCGCCGGCCGGCCGTAGTACCGCGCGATGATGGCCTTCGAAACCGTCGCGACCTGATCGTACGAGTTGTAGCCGAAATCGATCCGGGCCTGCGGATCGAACCCGAACGTCTGCGTGCCGCCGCGCAACGGATCGTTGTTCGTCTGGTTGTCGTGCCCGGAATCCTGCGAGACGACCGCGTACCCGAGCGCCAGCGCGACGGACGGCTGCTGGCCCTGCAGCGCCCCGAAGGCGCCGCCAAGGTTCCCGTTGCTGCCGCCGCCGCCTTCGAAAAAGAACCGGCCATTCCACTTGCTCGGCAGCCGCAGTCGGAAGGCAATGGCATAACGCTGGCCGTTGACGCCAGAACGCTCCGCGATCCGGCCCAGGACGTGGCAATGTTCGGGCAATGCCGGCGTCGGCGGGGCAAAAGGACCGCTGGCCGGCCGCGCTTCGGCGGCCGGAGTCAGCGTCGCCCCCTGGATGCGCGTGGTGGTATTCGGGAGGCCGGTCGCGGCAGCCAGGGCCGCGCACGCCGCATCAGACGGTCCGCCGCCGCTCTGCGCGTGAACGACGTGGCGCGCCGGCACCAGCAGCGGCGACGCGCATGCGGCAACTCCGGCGATCGAAACGAGGAGCGCGGTTCGCCAGCGTGTCAATCTCAGCGTCCCGCCTGCTCTTCCGCGCGCGCCGCGCTCAGGATGTTGTGCATCGCGTAGTTGCCCTCGTGACACGCGTACTCGAACACACCCTGGCTGTCGTCCTTCGTCAGCGTCAGCGCAAAGGTCCACGGCTGCGTCCACGTCGCGGGATCGTTCACCGTCACGCGCCATTCGACCGCCGACGGCGACATCGGCGTGAACCGCTCGACCAGCCGCAGCGCGTCGCTGTTGAACGTCCCGTTCCCGTTGACGCCAATCGCCGTCTTGTCCGTGAAATTCGTCGTCTCGACGACGAGCGTGTTGCCTTCCCAGCGCCCGCGCGCGTCGCCCATGTACGTGCGCACCTTCGGCGCCACGTGCGGCCGGCCGTCCGTCGGGATGACGCGCGTCTCGTGGATCATCTCGTAGCGAATCGCCACGTATCCCGGCGCCTGCACGATCTGGAACGAATTGCCGTAGATGACCGGCAGCATGGAACCGACCACGCCGCGCGTGATGCACTGGTCGTAGAGACTGCGGTCGTCGTAGGAGTCGGCGGGACCGTGTGAGCTGCGCGCCGCAAAGCGCGCGGCCGCCCGTTGCTGCGCCGCCGGGGTCAGGGCCGGGATCTTGCCGTCGGGAGGATCGACCACCATCCAGGGCCGGCTGTTCTTCGCCCCGTAGTGCTCGTACCAATGAACCGGACCGGCGCCGGTGTCGGCGCCCGCCGCGCCGCCAATCGTGGCCGCCGACGCCACCGCGCGCGCCTGCCTCTCCTTGATGATGTCGGCCAGTTCCGAGTCCTCGAGCTCCTCGGGACGCTTGCCGTCGAACTGGTTGGGCCGCTCGAGCGGGATGCCGTTTTCGTCCTTGTCCGTGTAGATGCCCTGCAGGTTCGGATCGCCCCACGCCGTCTTGCCCGGCGTGTACGACTTCGCCGCAGGCGCCGCCTTCTGCTGGGCGGCCACACCAGCCACCGCGATCGACATCAGACCCAACGCGACCATCACTCTCTTCATCTCAGTCCTCGACTTTCAACTCCGGGGGCATTTTACCCGGAGCGGACGGTTTTAGCCGGCCACCGGCCGTCTGCCTGAAGGCGGACGCCACGCGTTTGTAAACGAGTCGAAATCCCAACAGGACGGCCACGATCGCCGCGTAGGTCTGCGGCCTCCGGATGTCGGCTTTCACAAGCCACCAGTAGTGGACCACGCCGCCGATCGCCGACACGTACACGAGCCGGTGGAGGGCCTGCCACCGCCGGCCGCCCAGCCTCCGGATCATCCCGGCCGTCGAGGTGATCGCCAGGGGCACCATCAGGACCAGCGCCGAAAACCCGATCGTAATGAAGGGCCGCTGGTAAATGTCTCCGCCGATCGACTTCAGCAGGTTCCGCACCGTCGTCCACGACACGATCCCGTTGGGGAACTCGACGAGCCCCGCGAAGCGATCGAGGACCACGTACGTCGTGAAATGGAGCGTCCCGTAGAAAAATGCGTACAACCCCATCATGCGACGGAAGCGGATGAGATCGTTCCACCCCGTCAGCCGGCGCAGCGGCGTGACCGTCAGCGTGATGACGAGAAACCGGAGCGTCCAGACGCCTGTTTCGTTCGTGACGTCGCTGAGGGGATTGGCGCTGAGATGGCCGGTGAGCGCAGCCCAGGTGAGATAAACCGCCGGGCCCAGCCCGGCGAGGAAGACAACGGGCTTGATGACGAAACGGATGATGCGTGTGCGGTCAGCCACTGTTCGAAATCGTAGATGCAGGACTGTAGAGATTGCGGCGCCGCATTGCGGCGTTCTGAAGTTCTCGTTCGACATTCAGGGCGGTTATTCCAGCGCCCTGCTAGTAGTTCTTCTTCAGATCGAGCCCGGTGTACAGGCTCGCCACCTGTTCGGCGTATCCGTTGAACATCAGCGTCTTGCGCATGAAGAACTCCCCGATGCGCCGTTCGCTTGCCTGGCTCCAGCGCGGGTGATTCACCTCGGGGTTCACGTTGGCGTAGAAGCCGTACTCACGCGGCGCCATGCGCTGCCAGGTGTTCACGGGCTGCTTCTCGACGAACTCGATCTTCACGATGGACTTGACGCCCTTGAACCCGTACTTCCACGGCACGATGAGGCGAATCGGCGCGCCGTCCTGGTTGGGCATCGCTTCGCCGTAGAGGCCGACGGCCAGCAGCGTGAGCGGATGCATGGCCTCGTCCATGCGAAGCGCTTCCATGTACGGCCAGTCGAGGACGTCGGACCGCTGCCCCGGCATCTCCTTGGGGTTGACCAGCGTGTACATCTTGATGAAGTTCGCCTTCGACGTCGGACCGCAACGCTTGATGAAGTTGCCGAGCGGAATACCGGCCCAGGGAACGACCATCGACCAGGCTTCGACGCAACGCATCCTGTATACGCGCTCCTCGATCGTTTCGCCTTTGAGGATGTCATCAAGGGAGTACTTGCCCGGCTTGGCGCACTCGCCTTCGACGGAGACCGTCCAGGGCGTCGTCTTGAAGTTCCTGGAGAGCTCGGCGGGCTGGTCCTTGTCGGTCCCGAACTCGTAGTAATTGTTGTACGTGGTGATTTGCTCCCACGTATTCATGACTTCGCCGTTGGTGTTGCTGTAAGGGCTGCCCTTCTTGACGTTGGGCAGCTTCGCGCCGTGGGCGGCGGGTTGAACGGCGTGAAGAACCGCCGCGCCCTTCGTCAGGACGCCGACTGCCGTAGCCGCTCCCGCAATGGCGCCGGCAGCCTGAATGAACTGGCGCCGGTTGACGTACAGCTTCTGGTCGGTGATTTCCGAGCTTCGGATATCGGCCGGGCGCTTGATCAGCATGGCAATTGGCCTCTTATTCCACCTCCATTATAGATGCAGAGGCCGCGCCCGAGGTTACCGGACATCCCTCCACCGCTTCCCCACGTCGATCTGGCGGGAAAAACACGCCAGCGCGCCCGCGAAGGCATTGCTGAGCGCACCAGCCGACACCGGCCGGAGCAAATCGACGTCGGACGGGCACGGCAGCCTCGACTGCCGGTACGCCGCCGGCTCAGGTTCGCCGGGAATGGGCCGGCGGCCGGCGAAATAGATGGCCGCGCCCTCGCGCACCCAGGCTGCGCGATCGCGAAGCAGCGGGTCCGCCATCACATGCACGAGCTCGTGGCGGATCGTGCGCTCGAGGACGCCCCGCTCGCGGAGCACGGCGAGCGGCAACAGGTGCAGTTCGCCGCCGACGACGGCGCCCGACGTGAACCAGGGCTGGCCGGTCGCGCGCTCGTAACTCGCCGTGGTCGGGTGAAAACGGACGACCACGCGGGGCGGCGGGGGCACGGCCAGCGCCCGCGCGATGTCAGTGCGCGACTGGTCGGCCAACAACGCGATTGACTCGCGCTCGCCCTCGTCCTCGTCCGGCAGGGTAAGAGCGATCGAGCTCGAGGGGGATGATGTGGCTCGACTCGCCGGCGCTGCACCGGCCGGAGCAGACGGCGGCACCGGAGACGGGCGTGCGGCGGCAGCCGCGGCCGACCGGCAAGGTCCCGGGCGAGGTCCCGGCAAGGTCAATGTCACCGGCGGTCCGATTTCGAGCCCGGGAAAATATCGGTTGAGAATCTCGGTCGCCGTGCGGCCGGCCACCGCCAGGTTCACGGAGCCTATGACGCACAGGCCGACACCGTGGCCGGAGCCGTGGCCTTCGAAGTGGTACGTGTCGCCGATGCGCTCGAGCTCGAACGCCGCGCTCTTGATGAATTGCCAGCCGAGCGTTCGTCCCACGACCGACCGCAGGTCCTGGCCCGATATCTCCTCGGGGGCAAACCCCGCCACGCGAAGCCTGGCGACGCGTCCGGACACGTCTCGCGACAGGATGCGGAAGTCGCGGAGGCGGTCGCCGCGGAAACCCGCGGCGCGCAGCGCGCGCGTCAGGTCCGCGCCCTCGATCTCGGCCGTCCACGCCGGCGCCCCCATGCACGCATCGTCCGGCTGGGACGGCATGTAGGGTGGATCCTCGTGGCCGGGCCAGACCGCCGACGGGATCTCGGTCTGGCCGCCGCACGATGCCGAATAGAAGACCGTGGCCGGCGCGCCGCCCCGCAGCAGCACATTGCCCGCAGTGGCCGCGGCCGCGCGCTCGTGCGCGGCGTTGGGCGTCCGCATCACCTGGCAGTGCGTGGTATCGCACAGGTCGAAGCCGTCGGCGCTATGCCGGCCGCGGTTCGCCAGCGCGAACGTCCGGATCGTGATTGCCAGCGCTTCGAGGGCCGCGGGCCGGCTGTCACGCGCGGCTTCTCCGGCCAGCACGCGCGCGATGTAGGTTTCGAGCGGAAAGGCCTGGACCGTGTACCCGCCTCCGGGGCGCGAGACCCCGATGCGGATTTCGCGCTGAATATCCTGGGCCTGGGTCGATGAAACGAACATCGTGACAGGGGCACACAGCAGACAGAGAACCACCCATCTGTACCGCTGCGATCTGCGTGCCTCCCGGATTGCGCGCAGGGTCATGCGAGACCCAGGAACTTTTCCATGCCGTCCCGGATGCGGGGCAGGCTGGCGGTCAGTTGATGGTCGTCGTCCAGGAGAGTCAGCGCCACGTTGGGGCGCGCGTGCGCAAACGCCTCGACCGTCCGGTAGTCGACTGACGCGTCACGCACGCCCTGGAACACCAGCGTCGGCTGGGTAAACGACGCGTCGAGGGCGTCGTGGCGCAGCGAGTCTTCGTAGAACGCGAAGTCGAGCGGGCGTTCCTCTCCGTAGGCGTAATGAAAAAACTGGAGCGTGCCGCTCCGTCGCCACTCTTCTATGCGCTGCGGCGGGAGCAAATGATGGCCAGGCTTGGCGAACATCACCGCCGGGGCGAACAGGACGACCCGATCGACACGGTCAGCGAAGCGGTCGGCGGCGAGAATTGCCAAGGTCCCTCCCAGGCTGGATCCGATCAGCGTTGCGGGCGCGGCCGAACTCCCGTCGCTCGTCAACTCGGCCTCCAGCTGACGCAGCATGCGCGTCATTGTAAGGGACTTGAAGTCCGGTTCGTTGAAGTCCGGGCATCGAAACGGCACGTGCAGCGACGCGAACCACTGTTCGAAGTACGCGGCCTTGGTGGACCGCGCCGACGAAGCAAAGCCATGCAGGTACAGGACACGGGCCGGAGCCAATCAGATCAGCCTCTGGCATCCCGGCTCGCACCGGCACTTGATGAGGCCGTCCCCATCCGTGTTGTAGTCGTAGGTCAGCTCCTCGCCCTTCCGGATGTTTCGCGCCGCGCGGATCCAGATGACGCCCTTCTTGATGTCGATGTAGCAGTTGGGCTGGCACGAATGGTTGATGAAGCGCGCGACGTTGCCGCCCACGCCCGCGTCGATCACCGACCGGTTCGTCAGCTTGAAGCACCAGATGTGCCCGCGCTGAATATAACGGCGCTCACGCTTCAGGCTCTCCTGGTTGGAGATCAGCTCGCCGGCGTAGTGGATGACCCGTGTGTTCTTGGTGATGCGCGAGGTCGCGAAGACGCCCCATCGATGGATACTCGAACGCCGTTTCTCAATCATTCGTGATTCAAGGATAACCCAGCCCGGGATTCCACTATAGTGATGGGCGGAGGACGCCTTGGAAGGGATCCTGACGGCATGGGGACGGATACTCAGAGGCTACACGCCCTCGCTCTCGATCGAGATCACGCGCGAGTGCCCGCTCCATTGCCCCGGTTGCTATGCGTACGGCGACGATCACCTGGGAGGCGACCTCCGTCTGCGCGAGCTTCGCGATTTCAAGGGTCAGGCCCTCGTCGACGGCGTGCTGGAGCTCGTGGAACGCCATCGCCCCTTGCACCTGTCGATTGTCGGCGGCGAACCCCTCGTCCGTTACCGCGAACTCGACACGCTGCTGCCGATCCTGGCCGCTCGCGGCGTGTACACCCAGCTCGTGACGAGCGCCGTGCGCGAGATTCCGATCGGCTGGCGCGGCCTGCGGCGGCTGCAGATCGTGGTCTCGATCGACGGCCTGCAGCCCGAACATGACGCGCGGCGGACGCCGGCCACCTACGACCGCATCCTGAAACATATCGCCGGCCACGACATCACCGTCCATTGCACCGTGACGCGTCAGCAGGTCGAACGCCCGGGATACATCGAGGAGTTCCTGGAATTCTGGCAGGCGCAGCCCGATGCGAAACAGATCTGGATGAGCCTCTACACACCGCAGAAAGGCGAGGTTTCCGCCGAACGGCTGAGGCCCGTTGACCGCGAGCGCGTGATCTCCGACCTCACCGCATTGCGGTTCCGCTTCTCGAAGCTGCGGATGAACGAACACATCCTGCAGGCGTACACCGAACCTCCGGCGTCACCCGACGACTGCCTCTTCGCGCGCACGACGACGACGATCTCGGCGGATCTCAAGACCAAGATCACGCCGTGCCAGTTCGGGGGCGCGCCCGATTGCAGCAACTGCGGGTGCCTCGCTTCGGCCGGCCTCGCGGCGGTCGGGCGGTACCGGCTCCTCGGCGTGATTCCGGTCGAGTCGATCTTCGGCACGTCGGTCGCGATCGGCGAACACGTCCGCCGGCGGCGCCCGGAGACGGCGCACCCCTGATGCTATACTCGACGTATGTCGCGCTGAGGCCCTGAGGGTCCGCACGACCACAATCCTGCATGAGCTTTCCTGCCCTCGTCAGTCGCAAGCTGCGATCGGCGCGCGAATTCGCGCGCGGGTTGACGGATACCGCGCACCCGCTGCTCGTCCAGATCATCCCGATCCGCCGCTGCAACATCGACTGCGGCTACTGCAACGAGTACGACAAGGTCTCCCCGCCCGTCCCGACCGACGTCATGACGAGGCGGATCGAGAAGCTCGCCGAGCTGGGGACGTCCGTCGTGGCCTTCAGCGGCGGCGAGCCGATGCTGCACCCGGATCTCGACGACCTGATCCGGCTCATCCGGCGCCGCGGCATGATGGCCGGCCTCATCACGAACGGCTATTTCCTGGTGCCGAAGCGGATCGAGGAACTGAACAGCGCCGGGCTCGACTTCCTTCAGATCAG
This sequence comes from uncultured Acidobacteriota bacterium, assembly GCA_963729215.1. Lineage (GTDB taxonomy): Bacteria > Acidobacteriota > Vicinamibacteria > Vicinamibacterales > CAVVIG01 > CAVQJU01. Next base: position 225,557 of record CAVSND010000030.1, read on the forward strand.
CATCGACAACGTCGAGCCGGACGAAGTCTCGAAGAAGAGCCTCCGGGTGCTCGACAAGAAGCTCCAGCACCTGCGGGATCACGCCGAGTTCGACGTGAACATCAACTCGGTCCTGGGCGGCGGCATCAAGAACGCGGAAGATGCGCGGACGATCAACCGGCGCGCACGGGCGCTGGGCTTCTCGACCTCCATCGGCATCATCCACGATGGTCTCGGGCTGCTGAAGCCGCTGGGCCCGAAGGAACGGGCGGTCTACGACGACGTGTCGGCGGCGATCAACGGGCCATGGCAGGTATTCAAGAACCTCTACTCGGGCATCACGAACTTCCAGGAGAAGCTCGCGGACGGGCAGCCGAACGAGTGGCGATGCCGCGCCGGCGCGCGTTATCTCTACGTCTGCGAAGAGGGCCTCGTCCACTACTGCTCGCAGCAGCGGGGCACGCCCGGCGTGCCGCTCGAGACCTACACGATCGATGACATCCGGCGCGAGTTCGTCACACCGAAATGGTGCGCCCCCTACTGCACGGTCGGATGCGTCCACCGCGTCTCCACGATGGACTTCTGGCGGAGCCCTCAGGAAATCGACAGTCGACAATCGCCAGTCAGCAGTCGGCAGTAGTTTACGTAGCATCCGGCTTTAGCCGGACGTCCGCCTGAAGGCGGACGCTACGACTGCGTTTACTTCCCTGAAAACCGAACGCGCACGCCGCCGTTGAACAGGCGCGGAGTGCCGGTTGTGGACGGGTTCGTCTGCACGAACGAGACCTGGTTGAACATGTTCTGGATGCCGAAAAACACCTGCACGTTGTGCCCGACGTCGCGCATGGCCGTGAGATCGGTTGATGCGTAGCCTGGAAGACCGGGACCAGTAAAGGAGTTGTATCCGGCTTCGGCGAGCGTGGGAGCCGGGATGAACTGGATGTTCTGGTCGTCGTTGTACTGCAGCGACATCGTCTGCACCGAGAACGCGACGGTGGCGTATCGTGGATTCGAATACGCGACCTGGAACGTCGCGTGATGCAGAGGCACCTGCGGCACGTACTTGCCCACGAGGGCCGCATTCGCGACGCCGCCGTCGGTGACCTTGGCCTGGTCGTAGACGTAGGCGCCAGACACGCGCCAGAACGAGCCGGCCTGATATTCGACGTCGGTCTGCACGCCGCGGATGAGGGTCTGGCCCAGGTTCTGTTTCTGCGCCGTCGTGGCGTTGAGCGTCACGTTCAACACCGGATCGTTGACGTAGTTGTTGAACCATGTCACCCGGGCCGTGACATTCCGCGCCGGCGCGAGATTGACTCCCGCTTCGCCACCGATCAGACGCTCGGGCCCAAGTTGATCGTTCGGACGCGTCGTCACGGCGCCCACCGAGAACTGACGGTACAGCTCGGTGAGCGTCGGCGCTCGGAATCCCGAGTTCGCGGCGCCCCAGATGCTGACGCGATCGGTCACGTGATACATCGCGCCCGCGCGCGGGCTGACGACCGTGTCGCTCCGCTCGGGGATGTCCGGCCGGTTGTTCGCCGTCGGCTTGCCGGTGGAGACCGTCGTTTCCAGGTTGTGCCCGTCGTAGTTACGCCAGTGATCGAGCCGTGCGCTCAGCGTGATGATGAGCTTCGAGGATGGCGTGAAGATATCCTGGGCGAACGCTCCGGACAGCTGCTGGGCGCCGCCCGAGTACCGCTGGACCGTCAGGACCGACGCGATCGTCACCGGCGGAATAATGACCTGGGGCACTGCCGGGCTGTACGCGCCTTCCTGGCTCTCGCCGTCGATCCAGCGCCAGTCCGCACCCGCGCTGAACACGTTCGATCCGTTCAGGCTCTTGTTCCAGGCGACCGTGGTTCCCACGGCGTTGGTCGGCACGTGCTGATCGGTGGCGAGACGAACGAGGTTCCGCGTCGTGGCGGGGTTGGTCACGGCCAGGAAGTTGAAATGAGCGCGTGAAATGTCCCCGAAGACCCGGCCCTGCAGGTCGCTGCCGTCGCGCAGCCGGGCCCGGACGCCGCCGTTGATGGTGGTCCACCGGGTGTCGTTGAGCTCGCCGACCTTGGCGTTGTTCCGATCCTCGTCGAAGTAGCCGGCGCGAAAAAATGCGTTGACGCTCTCCGACGGCGTGTATTCGATCTTCGCGCTCACGTTGCGATAATCGACGTCGGCGTTGTTGTCGATCGGCCCGCGTTCGATCGGCGCGACGATGGGAAATCCGTTCGTCTTGAAGAAACTGCCTTCGAGGAGCGCGCCCACCTTGTTCCACCGGTCGGCGGCCAGGAAGTCGAATTTCGGACTGCCCATGTTGCCGTACTGCGTCTTGAGATCGAGCATGCCCCGCGTCGGCCGGCTCGTGATGATGTTGATGACGCCGCCCATCGCGTAGTTGCCGTACAGGCTCGAGGTCGGGCCGTCCGTGATCTCGATCCGATCTACGCTGTCCAGCGGCACGCGCGTCCAGTACACCCAGCCGCCGAACGGATCGTTGAACGGAATGCCGTCGAGCATGACCAGCGTGCGGCTCTGCCCGCTCGGTCCGAGCCCGCGCAGCGACACGCCCTGCGTGGTTGGCTGCGCGACAAGGCTGCTGGTGCGGCGAAAGAGGCTGAAGGTCGGCTCCTGACGAAGCACGTCGTCGGCCACGAGCGCGGGCGATGCCTCGATGTCCTTGCTGCTCACGATGTTGACGCTCGCCGGAATATCGCCGAGGCGCTGCTCGGTGCGGGTGGGCGTGACGGTGACGGTTTCGAGCAGCGTCGCCGGCTCGAGCACCAGGTCGAGGTCACCGGTATGAACGGCCGGCACCGGCGCGGTCTTCTCCGCGAATCCGCCCGCTTTGACGATCACCGTCAGGTCGGCCCCGTCGGGCGCCGCGATGGTGAACCTGCCGTCCGGCCCAGTCGTGGCGCGTTGTTCGGTACCCGACCCGGCCCGCACGACGACGGCGGCACCGGAAACCACGGCTCCTGTGGAGTCGTGGACAACGCCCGAGACAGTCCCGTCGGCCGCTAACACGGCCATCAGGGCAAACGCAGCAATCATCATGGCGCTGGATTATACAGTCTGCAGTCAGCAGTCTGTCGTCAGTGCAGGTCGGCGGACATCCCTCGAGTAGCGGCGGCGGCTTCAGGCGAACGGCGCTCGGGCGGCGCGTTTATGCAAGCCTTAGGTGCGCTTGATGCCTCGGCGCGCGCCCAGTTCCTTGACGCCGACTTCGAGGGCGTGCACGAGCGCAATCTCCTGCTTGTCGGGTGCGATGCCCTGGAAGTACGCCACGATGGCCGGCCGGTCGATGACGAGCTTTTGAAGCCGCATCGTCGTGGTCAGCACCTGAACGGGACGTTCAGTGACCGTGGCCACTGGTTCGATCTCTTCGCGCACGCCCATTCGCAACATGACAGTCTCCAGTCGGCAGCCCGCGTCGGCGCTCCGTAGTCAGGTGGAAGGGCAAGCGCAATGCCATGCGGGATTACGGCAGAAACAGCGATCCTGGCCCAAAACCTGTGCTGAAACGAGGCACGCCGCGTGACGGAATAGAACAGCGTGTGGGGTAATGCCGTAGCGGCCGGCTTCAGTAGCGTCCGCCTTCAGGCGGACGTTCGCCGGCCGGCTGAAGCCGGCCGCGACGACATTGTGCAAGAACGCTCTAATAAAAATCGTGTGCTTCGAAGTTGACACCTGCGCCCGGCAGGCCCGTGACGTCTTCCGCGCGGACTGACGTGACGCCATCCTGGTACTGCAGCACGCCGTCCACGATGAGAAACGGCTCCTCGATGATCGCGAGCCGATCCCTGGCGAACAAATCCGGGCGCACGATGATGTTGGCGATGCCGGTTTCGTCCTCGAGGGTGAGGAACACGAACCCTTTCGCCGTTCCCGGGCGCTGCCGGGTAATCACCATGCCCGCGACCCGCACGCGACGGCCATGCCGCGCCGAGCGCAGATCGCTGGCGCGCAACACGCCGCGCATCGCGAGCTCGTCGCGCCGGAGCGCCATCGGATGGCGGCCGATGGAGAGGCCGGTGCCCTCGTAATCGGCGACCAGGCGCTCGGCCTCGGTCATTGGGCGGAGCGGGGTCAGATCGGCCTCGTGGCTCGCGGCTCGTGGCTGGTGGCTGGTGTCCGCAGAACTATCTTCTTCTTCAAAAAGCATATTCTCTGGCTCTGTGTGCTCAGCGTTCAACGTCGTAAACAATTCGCCCGATGGGCGCACGGCCTGTTCGGCCTGCCAGAGCGCCGACCGCCGATCGTATCCAAAGGCATTCAGCGCCCCGATGTCCGCCAGCGTGACGAGCTCGTCGCGGCGCAGGCCGACGCGCGTCACGAGCTCATCGAGCGAGGCAAACCGGCCGTGCCTCGTTACTCGTGGCTCGCGGCTCGTGGACCAGCTGTGGGAGCAGTTGTTGCAAAACCTGTGGACGCCGTCGCGTTCGAGCATCGATGGATCGTCGCAGCCGCATTTGGGGCACCGCTCGTGGCTCGTGGCTCGTAGCTCGTGGCTCGAAACTCGGGGCTCGTGGCTCGCCGCGCGGGGTCGGTGGCTGGCAATGGCGCGCCCGACGTGATCGCGCAGGCCGGCCACGTAGCGCAGGCCCAGCCGGATCGCGCCGTCGGCTTCGACGATACAGTCCCAGTCGGACGCCTGCACATCGATCGAATGAAAACGGACGCCGCGCCGCTGCGCGTCCTTGACGAGCGTGGACGGATGGTAGAACCCCATGGGCTGGTTGTTCAGCAGCGCCGTGTAGAACGCCGCCGGGTAGTGCGCCTTGAGGTACACGCTGGCGTACGCGAGCAGCGCGAAACTGGCCGCGTGCGATTCGGGGAACCCGTACAGCGCGAACGACGCAATCGACGTGATGATCTGCTGCGCCGCGTCGCCGGTGATGCCCTTGCGCGCCATGCCCTCTCGCAGCTGGTCTTCGATTTTCTTCATCCGCTGCGCGGATCGCTTGAAGCCCATCGCCCGGCGCAGATCCTCGGCCTGGCCGCCGGTGAACCCGGCGGCGACCATCGCAATTCTCAGCAGCTGTTCCTGGAAAAGGGGCACGCCAAGCGTCCGCGAGAGGATCGGCTCGAGCGACGGATGCGGGTACTGCACCGGCTCGCGCCCCGCCCGGCGATTCAAGTACGGATGCACCATCTGCCCGACGATGGGGCCCGGGCGGATGATGGCCACCTGCACGACGATGTCGTAGAAGGTGGCGGGCTTCAGGCGCGGGAGCGTCGCCATCTGGGCGCGCGACTCGACCTGGAACAGGCCGATGGTGTCGGCTTCCTGCAGCATCTTGTAGACGGCCGGATCGTTCTGCGGCAGGTGGGCAAGATCCACCAGTGGCTCGTGGCTCGTGGCTCGTGACTCGTGGCTCGCGGCTGGTGGCTCGTTGATCAGCGTCAGCGCATCCTGAATCGCCGACATCATCCCGAGACCGAGCAAATCGACCTTGACGATCCCCATGTCGGCGCAATCGTCCTTGTCCCACTGCACGACGACGCGGCCGGGCATGCTGGCGTTTTCGAGCGGCACGCACGAATCGAGGTGTCCCTGGCAGATGACCATGCCGCCGGAATGCTGGCCGAGATGCCGCGGCAGATCCTGCATCTCGCCCCACAAGCGCGCGAACAACCGCACCCGATCGGAATCGAGATCGAGGCCGACCGACGTGAGATGCCGGGGCAGCGTCTCTGAAGGGTCCTGGAATTCGAACTGGTTCATCACCTTCGCAAGGCGATCGACCTGCGCGGCGTCTATCCCGAGCGCCTTCCCCACTTCGCGCGCTGCGCTGCGGCCGCGGTAGGTAATGACATTCGCGGTCATCGCCGCGCCGAGGCGGCCGTACTTTTCGTACACGTGCTGAATCACGCGCTCGCGCCGATCGCCGCTCGGCAGATCCAGATCGATGTCGGGCCACTCCCCGCGCTCCTCAGACAGGAACCGTTCGAACAGGAGATCCATGCCGACCGGATCGACGGCCGTGATGCCGAGGCTGTAGCACACGGCGCTGTTGGCGGCGCTCCCGCGTCCCTGCACGAGGATGTCGTGCTGCCGGCAGAAATTCACGATGTCCCAGACGATGAGAAAGTAGCCGGCGAGATCGAGCTTCTCGATGAGATCGAGCTCGCGGGCTACCTGCGCGCGGGCGCGATCGTGATACGGCTGATAGCGGTCGCGCGCGCCGAGGTCGGCAATCTTCCGGAGAAACGACGTCTGCGTTTCACCCTGAGGCACGGGGTAATCGGGAAACCGGTAGCCGAGATCCGCCATCGTGTACTGCAGCCGCGCGGCGAGGTCGGCGGTGCGCTCGACCGCGCCGGGCACGTCGGCGAACAGCGCCGCCATCTCGGCCGGCGCCTTGAGATACCGTTCGGCGTTCGGCGCCAGCCGGCGGCCCGCATGCAGCAGATCCGTGTGATGGTGAATGCACGTGAGGACGTCGAACAGCGGCCGCCGATCGGGCGCCGCGAAGCGGACGCCGCCGGTGGCCACGATGGGAACGTGAAACGCCGACGCCAGATCGGTCAGCGTCCGGTTGTCCGAATCCTCGCCGCGCCGGCCGTGGCGCTGCAGCTCGATATGAAGCTGTGTGCGGCCGAACATGCCGACCAGTCGATCGACAAGGCCACCCACGCCGTGCCGGTGCAGACCGAGCGCGGCGCGGCCGGCGAGCGCGACGAGTCCGCCGGTATGGCCGTCCAGATCGTCCAGCGTCAGCGCGCCTTCGCCTTTTGGCGCGCGCAGCTTCATGCGCGTGATCAGCCGGCAGAGGTTGCGATAGCCCTCCTGGGTTTCGCAGAGGACGGGAAGGGTGAAGGTTGAAGAGGCCAGGGTGGGCGGGAAGGGCTGGATGGGCGGGACCGATCGCACGTCGCCGTTTTCCCTTCCTGCCCGTCCCGCCCCTCCCGCCTCCCCTGACCCGGCGATCGTGAGCTCCGCCCCGATGATCGGCCGCAGCCCGGCCGCGAGCGCGGCCTTGTGAAAACGCGGGGCGCCGTACACCCCGTCGCGATCGAGCAGCGCGAGCGCGGGATAGCCGAGCGAGGCGGCGCGCTCGACGAGCGCTTCAGGCAGCGACGCCGCCTGGAGAAAACTGAATGCGGACGACACGTGAAGCTCGACGTACACGAATGTGACCGCGGTGGATGGTGAACTGGTGATTGGGTGAACTGGTGATTTCGTTGAACTGTGATCAGTCGTAAATGGCGTCGATGTACCAGCCGCCCGTGACGCGGTCCATGAACACGCGATACGCGCCGCCGTCGTTGAGCGTGACGTCCCATTCGTCGCGATCCCATCCGGCCTGCGGATTCCACCATTCCCCCGATGTTCTCCACGGGCCCGATGCGCGCACGACCGTCCCTCCCGCGAATCCGCGCCGATCCGTCGTCACACGCACGGGGCGGCCCACCGCGTCGGCTGCGACGCGTCCCGGCACCGGCTGACGGCAGCGGCGAAGAACAGTGGTCCGTGGCTCGGGGCTCGTCGCTCGGGGCTCGTAGCTCGGGGCTCGGGGCTCGGGGTTCGTAGCTCGGGACTCGGGGCCTGGAGCAAAAGCTTTCATTACAAACACCCCCGGGCGATAGGAGTCCACGGTCGCCGGCGCGCCGATGCGGTCCTGCCCCATCACGGCGCCAAGCCGTGCGAGCAGCGTCGAAAGCTGCTCGGGCGTCAGCTGCGGACTGGCGAACAGCGTATGCTGCGCGATCCGTCCAGGCGTGGGATCGATGACGATGGTGACGCGTTCGATGGCGGCGGAGGGCGGATGCGATTCGAGATCCAGCAGCGCCAGCGTGCGAAGCGTCCGGACGTCGCGCATCGGCGATGGCAGCTGGAGGCTGCGCGCGTGCACATCGCCGCCCACCAGCCCGAGCTGCACGTGCAGCACCGCCACACCACGGTCGCGGCGTTCGAGACGGATGGACAGCGGCTCGAGCAACCGCGTGAGGACGAACGACATCGGATCGAGGCCTTCGATCGGCCACTCGAGATCCATGAACGATTCGAACCGCTCCTCCGCGGCATCCGGGACGAGCGGCCGGATGTCGTCGCCTCGCGCCAGCGCCTGCCACGACAGGCCCTGCCGGCCGAGCCGCGCCGACAGATCGGCCGGCGGCAGCGCCGCGAGCTCGCCGACCGTCCGGAGCCCCCATCGTTTAAACGCGGAGATCGCAGAGATCGCGGAGTCTTTTTGTACGGAACACTTTCCGCTTTTGCGAGCTTCGCGTTGATCGTCGTGATCGCGGGCGCACCCGATCCGTTCGAGGAGCCCGATCGGCAGCGGAGCGAGCGCCTCCAGCATCGCATTTTCGTCCGACGCCACGACGGTGAGTCCGGGCGTGGCGATCGCGAGCACCAGCGCCGCCGTGCACGTCGACGCCACGGCGACGTGCACGCGTACGCCGCGACGGGCCGCTTCGCGCCGCAGCTCCTCGCCAATCGCGCGCGCGTCACCGAGCAGGCGGTCGAGGCCGCGGACATCGATGACGACGGCCGGCACCGCGCCGCGGCGGCTTTCGTAGCGGGGAGAAAATTCCTGCGCGATCGCGATCAGATCGTCCAAGCCATCTAACGCAGAGATCGCGGAGAGCGCGGAGTTTTTTCTTCTTGTACAGATGTCTCTCCGCGATCTCCGCGATCTCTGCGTTGATCCCGTTGATCTCGTTCTTGCTCCCGTTCTCCCGACGGCGGACGATACAGGCAGGCGTACATGGCTACCACATGCTCCTGAGCGCGGGAGCGTGCAGCGTGAGCCCGGCCGGGCTTCTGGCCATCCGATCCGATCCCACCAGCAGGCATGCGGTCTGCGTCCCTTCGACCATCCGCTGTATCCGCAGCCAGGTCGTGAAGGGCAGCCGGCGGATGGCGTCGGCGGGCGCTTCGCCCGCATCGAACGCGACCAGGCCGAACTGGCCAGCCTGGAGCACGAGCGTGAATGCCCGGATGGCCTGCACCAGCGCACGCTGGTTGAGATCGCGGCACAGCCCGGGGTTCGGCACCACGAAGCCGCGGATCCAGAGCACCCGATTCAGATCGATGCCGGCCTCGACCGCCGATTCCACGTCGAACATGTCGAGCGCATCGACGAGCGCCACGAGCTCGCCGCGCGTCGTCGCGGCCGCGAGCATCTGGAACAACAGGCTCGTCCGGCCGGATGACCGTGGGCCGATGAGCTCGGAGACCTGCCCGCGCGGGACCCCGCCGTGCAGTCGGGCGTCTAAGGCAGGGTGCCCGGTCGAGGCGTATTCAAGCCCCGGACGCGGACCCTGGGTAAGCGTCCGATCGAGCTTTTTCGTATGGAGGAGTGATTCGAGATCGGCGCGTGCAAGAGAAGCCATAGCCATTTTCGCTTTTTATTCGCCTTGGATGGCGAACTATAGCGCGGCTCTTCCAGCCGATCAAGCCCGAACTTAATGTAAGATGACCCGTCAGACCCTAAAGGTCTGCACGACAAACGCTTAGAGCCCACTTGCCAGACACCGCCGCCGCCAAAACCACCGAGCCAGTCGCGCCCGCCGAAGCCGTCGTGGCCGACGCCCGGCCGTCCACCACGTTCGGACGCGGCCTGCGGCGCATGCTGGCGGCGTTCATGTACCGGGATTTCCGCGTCCAGTGGATTGGCGCCTGCAGTTCGGCCATCGGGACGTGGATGCAGATCGTCGCGCAGAACTGGCTGGTCCTCTCGCTGACCCACTCGCCGTTCTACCTCGGCCTCGACGCATTCCTGCAGCAGCTCCCGATCATCCTGTTCACGCTCATCGGCGGCGTCTTCGCCGATCGCTACGACCGCCGCAAGACACTGATGGCGTCGCAGTACATTCAGATGGCCACGTCGGGCACGCTCGCCCTCCTGATGTACTTCCACGTCGTGCAGGTCTGGCACATCATGGGGCTGTCGTTCATCACGGGCCTTGCGCAATCGTTCGGCGGCCCGGCGTATCAATCGCTGCTGCCCTCGCTCGTCGACAAGAAAGATCTGCCGAACGCCGTCGCGCTCAACTCCATCCAGTTCAACCTGGCCCGGGTACTGGGACCGCTCCTGTTCGCTGCCACGCTCGCCGCGTTCATCAAGGGGGGATACAGCGAGCCGCAGGCCATGAACGCGGCCTTTGCCCTCAATGCCCTGTCGTTCCTCATCGTCATCGGCACGCTGATGTCGCTGCACGTGAAGCACGTTCCGACGGTGCACACCAAACGCATGCGCGACGAGCTGCAGGGCGGCCTCCACTACGTGCGTCACCACAGCAGCCTCGTGGCCCTCATCGTCCTCGCTGCGGCGACGACCTTTCTCGGGTTTGCGATCCTGACCTTTCTGCCCGTGTTCGCCCAGAGCATCTTCAAGGGCGACGCCAGCCAGTACGCCCGCCTGATGGCGTTTTCCGGCGCCGGCTCCATCGTCGGCGCGCTCGTCGTGGCGTGGCTCGGGAAATTCCCCCGCATGGGGCTGACCGCTCTGCTGATGCAGGCGGTCTACGGCATCCTGATTCTGGCGTTCGCCACGTCTCGCGTACTCTGGCTGAGCGAGATCCTGCTCTTCTTCACCGGCGCGGCGTTGATGATGGTGTTCTCGACCGTCACATCGCTCGTCCAACTCATCGCGCCCAACGAGATGCGCGGACGCGTGATGAGCATCTACATGGTGGCGTTCCGCGGCGGCATGCCGCTCGGCAGCCTCGCCAGCGGGTACTTCGCCACACTCATCGGCACGCCGATGATCATCAGCATCAACGGCGTGCTCCTGGTGCTCGTCGCGGCGTACTTCCTGCTGATTCGCAGCCATGGCGTCAGGGAAGCCTAGAAGAAAGTCGGAAGTAGCAAAGTTCGAAGTTGAAAGTACGGTGCGACCGCTGTGGCGCTTGCCGTGTTCGGCACGGGTGTCCTGGCCGCGCAGCCGCCGGCTGACGACGTCGCCGGACGCGAGCAGCAGCGCATCGAGGCCGTGCGAACGGGCGGCGATCTCGAGCGCTTCTACTCGCCCGCTTACAGGGGGATCACGGCGGCAGGACAACCCGAGTCACGAGCACAAATCCAGCACACGCCGAACACGAACGCCGCCAGGCGTTACGACGCGGCCGTGGAACTGCACGGCGACACCGCGATCGTGACGGGTATTGAAGGCAACAGCGAAACGGGCGATCGCGATCGCATCCTGCGCATCTGGACGAAGGACAACGGCGTCTGGACGATCGTCGCGGCCCAGACGACATGGATCGGCAACCGGACCGGCGCCGCGCCGCCGTCCGGGCCGCTGCCGAACACGCCCGGCGCGCCGGCCTTCGAGCCACGCACGCCCGTTGAGGAAGCCCTCTGGAAATCACAGGACGCCCTCATGCGCTCGTTCTCCGAGGCCGACCCTGCCTCCTATCGCCTGTACTCCACGGAGCAGTCGCTCCGCATGACGACCAGCGGCGACGCGATCGCACGCGATCAGTGGCTGGATACAATCGGCAAACGGCAGAAGGGCCCGCTGGCAGTCGTGGACGAGGTGCGCCTCGCGACCTATGGCGACGTCGGCATCGTCACGCTCCGCGGCCACGAAGCCAACCCGACGCGCCAGAGCTGGATCTATTTACGGCAGGACGGCACCTGGAAATTGCACTTCAGGTTCACTACGGTCATACGACAACAATAAATCTGGTCATCTAGTCATCTGGTCATCGTTGTTCCAATGATCGGATTGACCAATCGCTCAACGATGACCAGATGACCAGATGATTAAATGACCAGATGTTATCGGCCGGGCCGGTACAGAATCACCTCGGCTCGTTCGAGTGTAATCAGACCATCGCCGACCATCTGTTCGAGATCCGGAATGAACGCCTCGATCTTATCGGGCGCGTCCACGATCTCGACGACGATCGGCAGGTCCTGTGACAGTTCGAGCAGCTTGGCGGTGTGAATGCGGCTGTGGGCGCCAAACCCCATGAAGCCCTTGATGACGGTCGCGCCCGCCAGTCCGCGCTTGCGCGCCTCGAGGACAATCGCTTCGTAGAGCGGCTTCCCGTGCGAACGGTCCGCTTCCCCGATGAAGATCCGCAGGAGTTTGCCTTCGGTCGGTATCGACATAAATCATCTAGTCATTTAGTCATTTGGTCATCTGGTCATTTGGTCATCGTTGATCAATTGGGCAATCTGATCAATGAACCAAGATGACCAGATGACTAAATGACCAGATTCGCCGAGCACTAGCGAGCGACAGCGAAGCCGATCGCGAGGCCCGCGAGTCCCGCGACGACCTGGCCGACGATGTTGACCGCGGCGGGAAGAAACTGGCCGTCGCGGAGGAGCGCGAAGCTCTCGAAAGCGTACGACGAAAACGTCGTGAAGCCGCCGAGAAAGCCCACGAGCAGGAACGCTCTGGCTGCCGGCGTCAGCGCCACGCGCTGCTCGGCCGCGCCGGCGATCACGCCGAAGACGAGGCAGCCAAGAAGGTTGACGGCGAAGGTGCCGAGCGGAAACAGCGTCCCCGACGCACGCAGCACGAAGGTGGACAACGCGTAGCGAGCCACGGAGCCGAAGCGCGCCGCCAAGAGCCACGAGCAGGAGATTCAGAGGATTCACGCTAGAATAACGGCTTCCGCATTATGCCAGTACTCGAAATCATCACCAGCTCCGGGCTCGGCTCCCTGCTCGGGATGCGGCACGCGCTCGAACCCGATCACCTGACGGCCGTGTCGACGCTCGTCACCGGCGAACGCAGCGGTTACCGCGCGGCCATGCTCGGCGCGTTCTGGGGACTGGGACACACGCTGTCGCTCGTCGTCGTCGGCGCCCTGCTCGTTGTGCTGCGTGCCGAAATGCCCGCGCGCGTCTCGGACCTCTTCGAGCTGTTCGTCGCGGTCATGCTGGTCGGACTCGGCCTGCGTGCGGTGCATCTGGCCGTGCGGCAGGGCTCCGTCGGCCCGGCGCGCGAGCATCATCACGGGCGGCTCGTCCACAATCACGCCGGCGCGACGCCGCACGTGCACGTCGGCAAGTGGACACTCGCGCGGCGCCCGCTCCTGGTCGGCGCGGTGCACGGCCTGGCCGGCAGCGGCGCCCTCACGGCGCTTGTGCTCGCCACGCTGTCCTCGACGACGGCCCGGATCACGTACATGGCCCTTTTCGGACTCGGATCGACACTCGGCATGGCGGCGTTGTCAGGGCTGCTCGGCTGGCCGCTCGCGCGGCTGGGCGCAAACCAGCGGCTTGTCCGGGCAATGTCGCTGGCCGTCGGCTGCGTGTCGATCGCGCTCGGCCTCTTCTGGGGCTACCCGCTCACATCACGGTTGCTGATCAACTAGCTACTTGACGGTCACGGTCCAAGTGACCGGCGCGGACACCGGGTTGAAACAAACGACATCGTCGCACGCCTGGTAATTCAACACGCCTGCCACCGTCACGCGCTCGCCGGGTTTAAGCGACGCGCCCAGCGTCACGGTGTGCTCGAGGCGGAACGGCACGCTGAACACCGGGACGTGCTCCTTCAGCGGCTCGAAGTACCAGTCCTGCGCTTTCGGGTAGGTCAGTTTCCCGGCCTTGATGCCCGCACGGGGCGTAATCGCCAGGGCGATCGGCAGGTAATCCTTCGCCCCTGGTGCGTAGACGTGGACCTTCGGATCGGGAATCACGTCGACGAACAACCTGATCGTCGCCCCTGGGCGCGCTTCGCCTGCGCTCGCACTCGTCGCCATCGTGATGTGGGGCGTGACGCCGGCCAGAAGTGCCGTCAGAAGGGTGATGAGGAGCATCTGTGAATTATAGGGGCTCGTGGCTCGGTGAGACAGAGACCCGGCTTTCGATCCCGTTCGAGCCACGAGGCACGAGCCACCAGCCTCCACTAGAATGTTCCCGTGACGCGAGTGCTCGTTGTCGAAGACGATCCGGATATCGCGCAGCTGCTCGTGCACTATCTCGGCAAGGCTGGATTTGCCGCCGAGACGGTGTCCGGCGGGCGCGACGCGCTCGGGGCCATCACGGCCAGGCCGCCCGATCTGCTGGTCCTCGACCTGATGCTGCCGCAGGTGGACGGTCTCGAAATCTGCCGGATCATACGGTCGAACGACGCGACGGCCGATCTGCCGATCATCATGCTGACGGCGCGGGCCGAGGAGTCGGACCGGATCGTCGGACTTGAACTGGGCGCCGACGACTACCTCGCAAAACCGTTCAGCCCGAACGAGCTCGTCGCCCGGGTCCGCGCGCTGCTGCGCCGGGCGAAGCGCTCGTCGCCGCAGAAAAGCCCCACGGTCGCGTACGGGCCCATCGTGGTGGACGCCGGTCAGCACACGGTATCAGTCGAGGGCTCGGACGTCTCGCTCACCGCCAAGGAGTTTCTGCTCCTCGAATACCTGCTGCAGCATCGCGGGCGCGTCCTGTCGCGCGATCTGCTGTTGACCGATGTCTGGGGTTACCGCTACACGGGCGGCACGCGGACGGTGGACGTCCACGTCCGCCGGCTGCGCGAAAAACTCCCCCTGCTCGCGACGGCCCTGGTGACCGTGAAGCAGTTCGGGTACAAGCTGCTCGAGAGTCCAAACCAGATCGGTGAATAAAGTCCCGACGTGACGTTCCAGATCAAGATCTTCTCGGCGGCGACGGCGGCGGCGGCGATCGGGCTGGCGGTCGCCGGGGCGGCGTTCGCCACCAGCACGGCACGCCGGACTGACGCGGCGATCGAGCAGACGCTCACCTCGGAAGCACGGCTCGCCGCCGACCTCCTGGCCCGCGGGCCCGCGACGACTGCCGTGGCGGATCTCGACGCCGAGGCCGACCGCATCGGCGAGCTCGTCGGCGCCCGTGTGACATTCATTGCCGCCGACGGACGCGTCGTCGGCGATTCCGCGGAAACGCTCGACGGCGTCGCGCAGATGGAAAATCACGCGTCGCGCCCGGAGGTCGTCGAGGCCCGGCAGCACGGCCTCGGCAAGGGCCGGCGTCACAGCGACACGCTCAACATCGACATGCTGTACGTGGCGGTTCCGGTCGCCCACCCGTCGATCGGATTCGTCCGCGTCGCGCTGCCGCTGACGGACATCCGTCAGCAGTTCCGCGCGATCCTGGCGGCGATCGCCCTCGCGCTCGGCCTGGCGCTGGCGGGAGCCGCGGCCATCAGCTGGGTGTTTTCCTCGCGCATCGGGCAGCGCGTACGCGCAATCGCCGGTGTCGCGCGCCGCTACGGCGGCGGCGATCTGTCGCCGTCCGGCCTCGACTACGGCGACGATGAGCTCGGCACGGTGGCACGTGCGCTCGACGACTCCGTCCAGTTAGTCGGGAGGCAGCTCGCCGAACAGGCGCGGGATCACGCGCGCATGGAGGCGATCCTCGCCGGCATGATCGAAGGCGTCATCGTCGTCGACCCGCAGGGACGGCTGCAGCTGGCCAACGAGGCCGCGAGACGGATGCTGCGCCTCGACGACCTGTCGCTCGGGCGCCACTATGTCGAATCGATCCGGCACCCGGCCGTCGCGGAGCTGGTGGCCGCGGCGCTGGCGGGACGGTCCTCCGACGCGCTGCAGCTGTCGCCGCCGCGCGACCCCTCGCGCACCATCATGGCGCGGGCGACGCCGGCGGCCGGCGGCGGCGCCCACGGCGCGGTGCTCGTGCTCCACGACATCACGGATCTCCGGCGCGCGGATCAGATCCGGCGCGATTTCGTCGCGAACGTCTCGCACGAGCTGCGCACGCCGCTGACGGCGATCCGCGGATATGTCGAAGCGTTGACCGACACCGAGACCACAGCCGAGCAGAGCCGGACATTCCTGGGCATCATTGCCAGGCATTCGGAGCGAATGGAGCGGCTGGTCAAGGACCTGCTGCGGCTGGCACGGCTCGACGCCGGGCAGGAGACGCTGGACATCATCTCGTGCGACACGCGGAATCTCGTGCAGGGGGTGATGGCCGACATGACTTCGGCGGCCGATTCGCGCCACCAGCGGATCGACGTCTCCGTCGGACCCGGCGCCGAGACGCTGCTCGGCGATCCCGCCAAGCTGCACGACGCATTGCGGAACCTCGTGGCCAACGCGATCACGTATTCGCCTGAAGGGACGACCGTACTGATCGAGGCCTCGCGCGTCGTAGCTCCGGGAGCCAAACGCGCGCTCGAGCTCTCGGTTTCTGACCAGGGGCCGGGCATCCCCGAGGACGATCTCTCGCGGGTATTCGAGCGGTTCTATCGCGTGGACAAGTCGCGCGCCCGCGATCCCGGCGGCACCGGCCTCGGGCTGGCCATCGTGAAGCACCTGGTCGAGATCCACGGCGGCACCGTCCGCGCCGAGAACCGCCCCGAAGCCGGGACGCGCGTGACGATTACCCTACCGCTCGCGTGACAAGGCTTTCTCGTCGGCGCGCGCGCCGCTCAGGATGTTGAACATCGCGTAGTTGCCTTCGTGGCAGGCATACTCGGGCACCTGCACCTGCCGCGGGTCTTTCCTCAAGTCGAGCGACGCCGTCCATGGCCTGGCAAACGTCGTCGGGTCCTCGACCGTCAGCTCGTAGTGCACGGTGTTCGCATCCGTGCGCCTGAACCGCTCGATCACGTGCAGGTTTGTCGTCGCCCCGCGGTAGCCGGCATTCTTCGAGAAATTGGTGACATCGACGACGAGCGTGTCGCCTTCCCAGTGCCCCCGCGAGTCGCCGAAATACGAGCGGATCGATGGCGATAAATGGGGCCGGTTGTCGACCGGGATCACGCGCGCGTCGTGAATCATCTCGTAGCGAATCGAGACATAGCCGGGCCCCTGGACGATCTGCGATGTGTTGTCGTAGATCGTCGGGAAGATCACGTGGGGAAACCCGCGGGTGATACACCGATCGTACTTGTCGAGATCCTCCGGGCCCGCGAACAGGATGCCTTCCGGCGTGCGCGCGGCCGCGGCGGCGCCCCGGCGCCGCGCATCCTCGTTCAGGAACGGAATTCGCCCGTCGGGCGGATCGATGACGAGCGACGTGCGCCGCGACGGCCGTCCGCGCTCGATCCAGTGCGCGGGCGGTCCGGTTCCGCCGGCGGGACCGCCCTGCGCGTTCTGCCGCGGCGCGACGACCTGCTCGCGGTCCGCCTCCTCCTGCCGCTCGGCCTGCGTCTGGCGCTGCGCGAACTCCTCGGCCGTCACGAACTGCCGATCGCCGAACTGCGGCGGCCGCTCGAACGGCACGCCCAGTTCGTCGTCTGTCGTGAACAGGCCGGAGATATCGGGATCGCCCCAGGCTGTTCGCAGACTGCTCGACGCTCGTGCGGGAGCCTGACCCGCCAGCGGCGCCGGCGCCGACCACACCGCCGCAACGACGATCACCAGCCCGAGGGCTGAGATTACGGAGGGCTTCATGGGAAGAGTGTAAGGTCAAAAGAAGAAGGCGGAGCGCAAAATGTAGGACGGGGAAACACGCCGAATTCTCGTGTGCTCGTGGCTCGTGGCTCGGTTCAGGCTGCAGCAGTTGCTAGCGGGCGCCGATGGCGTGCAGCAACAAGTAAGTGCCGGCGCCGATCGCGCCCGCCGCCGGAATCGTGAGCAGCCACGCCCACACGATCCGGGTGGCGATTCCCCAGCGCACGGCCGAGAGCCGCCTGGTCGAGCCGACGCCGACGATGGCGCCGGTGATCGCGTGGGTCGTGCTCACGGGGATGCTGAAGTGGGTGGCGATCATGAGCGCGACTGCGGCGCCGGTTTCCGCTGCAAAGCCCCCGACCGGCTGGAGCTTGGTGATCTTCGAACCCATCGTGTGGATGATCCGCCAGCCACCGGCCAGCGTCCCGAGGCCGATCGCCGCGTACGCGGACATCTGGACCCATAGTGGAACGTGAAAGGTCGAGATGTAACCCGAGCTGAAGAGCACGGCGGCGATGATGCCCGCCGTCTTCTGCGCGTCGTTGCCGCCGTGGTTGAGGCTGAAGAACGCCGCCGACAGCAGCTGCAGGCGCCGGAACCAGTGATCGACGCGCCCCGGCGGCATGTAGCGCAGCAGCCAATAGATCGCGATCATCAGCGAGTAGCCGACGATCAGGCCGATGAACGGCGACACGACGATGAAGGCCAGTGTCTTGTTCCAGGCCGTGCACTCGACGCAGAAGATCGCCGCCAGGCCGCCTTTCGCGATCGCGGCCCCCGCATAGCCGCCGATCAGCGCGTGCGACGAGCTCGTCGGCAGCGCCAGCCACCAGGTCAGCAGGCTCCACGCGATGGCGCCGATCAGGCCGGCACAGATCACCGCCAGCGTGACAATCCTGATGTCGACCGTGCCCTTGCCTATCGTCTGCGCGACGCCGGTGCCGAAGACGAACGCAGCGACGAAGTTGAAGAACGCCGCCCACACGACGGCCTTGCCGGGCGTCAGCACGCGCGTCGACACCACCGTCGCGATCGAGTTGGCGGCGTCGTGAAAACCGTTGATGTAGTCGAAGGTGAGCGCGATGAGAACGAGGCCGGCGACGGACCAGAAGAGCATCGGCGCCTAGCCGTTCTTGACCGCGACGCCCTCGATGACGTTGGCGACGTCCTCGCAGCGGTCGGTCGCTTCTTCGAGGAAGTCGAGCGTCTCCTTCCACTTCATCACGGCGATCGGGTTCGTCTCCTCGTCGAAGAGCCGCCCCACCCCCTGCTGGTGGATGCGGTCGGCCTCGTTCTCGAGGCGGTTGATCTCGACCGAATGCACGGCCAGGCTCTTGCTGTTGCTCATCGCTGCGAGCGCGTGGTGGATTTCGAGCGTTGACGTCGAGATGACCCTCGCCAGCTCGCGCGCGCCGAAGCGCACGCTGTCGAGCCGGTAGAGCCGGATCACCGCCGCCGAGGCGTCGATGGCGTCCATGACGTCATCGAGCGACCGCGCCAGCTCGTGGATGTCTTCGCGATCGATCGGCGTCACGAACGTGCGGTTGAGGCGCTGGATGATCTCGTGCGTCAGGAAGTCGCACTTGTGCTCGACTTCCTTGATCTCGTCGGCCTTGTCCCAGACCGGTTTGTCGCCGGCGAGCATCTCTTCGAGCAGCCGCGCGCCTTTCTGCAGCTCGGTGGCCATGCTGAGAAAATCGGAATAGAACTTCTCTTCGCGCGGAATCAGACGGAAAGCCACGTGATCTCCCCTCGCCGCGCCCGTCGGGCGAGCCCAAACCGATGAATTGTAGCAGATTCGTTTACACGGACGTTACACGCGGATGGCATGCCGGTGTAGCATTTCAGGCAGTCCGATGGCGCTCCACAATGAAGTCCTGGCACTCGTGCTCGGCGGCGGTCAGGGTACGCGGATGTTCCCGCTCACCCAGCTTCGATCGAAGCCGGCGGTCCCAATCGCCGGCAAGTACCGCCTGATCGACATTCCGATCAGCAACTGCCTGCACGCCGATATCAGGCGCATCTTCGTCCTGACGCAGTTCAACTCGGCGTCGCTCAACCGGCACATCGGCCAGACCTACCGGATGGATCTGTTCAGCCAGGGCTTCGTCGAAATCCTGGCGGCCGAACAGACGCCGGACAGCTCGAGTTGGTTCCAGGGCACGGCCGACGCCGTCCGCCAGGCGGCGCGCCATATCACACGGCACGAAGCCGACTACTACGTGATCCTCGCGGGCGATCACCTCTATCGAATGGACTACTCGGAGATCGTCGAAGCGCACATCGATCGCCAGGCGGACATTACGATCGCAGCCCAGCCGGTCACGCCCGAGGACGCATCGTCGATGGGCATCCTCCGCTTCGACCGCAACGGCCAGATCATCGCCTTCGAAGAGAAGCCAGATGCCGCCCGTCTCGCCGAGATCGGCCGCAGCATCCCGGTGGGCGCCTCGTTCGGCGGCCATGTGGCCGACAAGCCGTTCGTCGCCTCGCTCGGGATCTACGTGTTCTCGCGCGAGGTCCTCTTCGAGGTGCTCGAGCAGGACGATGCGACGGATTTCGGACGGGGGATCATTCCGCACGCGCTCAATCAGTACGAGGTGCAGGCGTACCTGTTTCGTGGCTACTGGGCGGACGTCGGGACGATCCAGTCGTTTTACGAGGCCAACGTCATGCTGACGCGGCCCGATGCGCCGTTCAGCTTCTACGATCCGCGGCGGCCGATCTACACGCGCCCGCGTTTCCTGCCTGGCGCCCGGCTCGCCGACTGCGCCGTACGCGACGCGATCATCGCCGAGGGCTGCGACATCGATCGCTGCACCCTCGAGCAGTCAGTGATCGGCATCCGCTCCAACGTCCGGGCGGACACGCGCATCACGCGCTCGGTCCTGCTTGGCGCCGACTTCTACGAGTCGGACGACGACGCGCCGGTGCGCGGCAACAAGCCGCGGCTCGGCATCGGCCGCGAGGTCGTACTCGATCGCGTAATTGTGGACAAGAACGCCCGCATCGCCGATCGCGTCAGCCTCACCAACGCCGCCGGAGTCGCGGAAGCCAATGGCAACGGTTATTACATCCGCGGCGGCATCATCATCGTGCCCAAGGACGGAGTGATCGAGGAAGGCACGACGGTGTAGGGCTCGTGGCTCGTGGCTCGTGGCTCGTGGCTCGTGGCTCGCGATGCCAGTACCGCCCCAACCTCTAACCTCCAACCTCCAACCTCTAACCTCTGTCTCCTGTAACTTCGCCTCCACAGTTAACCGCCTTGTAACATCTTTGTCATTCCCTTATCACACCCCCCCTCTACCCTGACACCCGACGTACAGGTCCGGCCGGAGCCGGACCAAGGGGAGGATCGATGAGTTATCTCAAGTGGTGGATGGCATGTGGCATCGCGCTCCTGATCGCGGCGCCGGCCTTCGCGCAGGTGGACCAGGGCCGCTTCACGGGAACCGTTCGTGATCAGTCCAACGCGTTCGTCGGCGGCGCCACGGTCAAAGTCAAGAACGAGCGGACCGGTGAGGAGCGGGTGGTGTTGACCAACGCGCAGGGCTACTTCCTGGTCGGGTCGCTCCGGCCATCGACTTACACGATCCGAGCCGAAAAGGATGGCTTCGCGGCCATCGAGTACACGGGCATGACGGTCGCCGTCGGGCAGGAGTTGAGCCTCGACTTCGAGTTCAAGCCGGCGGGCGTGCAGGAGGCCGTCACGGTCATCGGGACCGCGCCTGTTGTGGACATGAGCTCGGCGCGCGTCGGCATCAACGTCGGCGAGCGCGACGTCAGCAACCTCCCCGTCAACGGCCGCCAGATGTCGCAGCTGATGCTGCAGGCGCCCGGGTCGCAGAACGCCGGCACCGGCACGTGGCAGGACATCCGCTTCAGCGGCCGCGCCGTCGAGCAGAACGCCATCCGGTACGACGGCATCGAAGGGTCGGCCATCATCGATTCGGCGCCGGGCAACCTGAACGGAGAGATCCCCACGCCGTTCAAGCTGCAGGCGAGCCTCGAGAACGTGCAGGAATTCCGCATCGAGTCCAACAACTACCCGGCCGAGCACGGCACGGGGACGGGCGGCCAGGTGAACGTCGTCACCAAGTCGGGCGGCAACGTGTTCCACGGCTCGGTCTTCGAATATCTCCGCAACGACGCGCTCGATGCGCCCAACTATTTCGACACATATGCCGGGCTGCCGAAGTCTACCCTCGAGCAGCACCAGTTCGGCGGGTCGGTCGGAGGGCCGATCGCGAAGAACCGCGCGTTCTTCTTCGGCAGCTTCGAAGGCTACAACCTGAATGCCGGCTTCAACGCCGTCGAGGCCGTGCCGAGCGCGGCGGCCTGGGCGCGAGCGGTGCCGGCTGTCGCCGTGCTGCGACCGGGGTTCATGAGCCCGAGCGCGGTCATCCTGCCCGGGAAGTCCAACAATGCCGATTTCGACATCGCGCAGCTGCAGGGCCTGCAGGAAGTGCGTGAGAATTCCTTCAGCGCGCGGGTCGACTTCAAGCTGAGCAACAGCTGGTCCACCTACGTGCGGGTCTTCCACGACCAGGGGAAAAGTGATCAACCCGAGGGCGTGAGCGGCCGCGTCGTGCACATCACGGACAACCCGACCAACGCGATCTTCAACCTGCAGGGCGTGATGTCGGACAAGGCCATCAACGAGTTCAAGTTCGGCTACAACTCGGCGCCGTCGAACATCATCGGTCAGGCGCCGGTCATCAACGGCATCGACTTCAACTCGCTGGCCATCAACCTGAGCGGATCGGTGGCCAACACCGGCATCGCCGGCCAGGGCTCATCATCGGGCATCGTGGTCCCGGGCGGCCTGGTGCGTGCCAACAGCGCGACCAACGGCCACGCGCAGCCCTACGATCCGTACTCGCTGACGGCCGCCGATTCGTTCAGCTACGTGACCGGCACCCATTACGCGAAGCTCGGCGGCGAGTTCCGCGGGATCCGCATGGCGACGGACCG
Organism: uncultured Acidobacteriota bacterium; assembly: GCA_963729215.1. Classification (GTDB taxonomy): domain Bacteria; phylum Acidobacteriota; class Vicinamibacteria; order Vicinamibacterales; family CAVVIG01; genus CAVQJU01. Next base: position 247,820 of record CAVSND010000030.1, read on the forward strand.
AATCGGCGGCACCACGTATTCTTACGCGGGCCTGACGCAGTTCCTGGCCAACCAGGCGAGCAGCGTCCAGTACCTGGGCAACCTGAGCGCGCCGAGCCCGTTCAACAACGGCGCGACCGGCGAACGGCATACGATTCAGAACTACTTCATCGCGTTCGCCCAGGACGAATGGCGCCCGCGGCCCAGCCTGACGCTCAACTTCGGCATGCGTTACGACTACTACGCGCCGCTGAGCGAAGCCGACAACCTGATCGTGAAGTGGAACATCGACACTGGCGCGATCGACCCCAACACGACGCCGCTGTACACATCGAAGAAGAGCAACTTCCAGCCGCGCGTGTCGCTCGCGTACGCGCCGGGCAAGACCGTCTTCAAGACCGGTTTCGGCATCTTCGTCGGACCCGGCCAGACGGAAGATCAGATCCAGCCGGTCGAGAGCGACCGCGTCAGCTCGACGCTGAGCAACTCGGCGTACCCGATCGATCCCGCAGTCCTGACGGCCCTGTTCACGAGCAACCCGAACAACCGGCAGTATCAGCCGCGCGCCTACGCCAATGACTACACGATTCCCGAGCGCGTGTATCAATACACGGCGTCGGTTCAACAGGAACTGCCCGGACGGATGGCGGCGACCGCCGCGTACGTCGGCAGTCAGGGTCACAACCTGTTCCTGCGCAGCGTCGCGAACCAGATCGTCGGCGTCTATACGAACCCGAACCCGGCGAACGCGGCCGTCGTGGTCCGTGAGTGGTCGATCGTCACGGCGCGCGATGCCGCCGGCAACCCAACCGCCGTCCAGAACCCGTACGCGGAAGTGGACTACAAGACGAGCGGCGGGCACGACAGCTACAACGCGATGATGCTGTCGCTCAGCAAGCGGTCCAGCACGGGTCTCTCGCTGAACGTCCAGTACACGCTGGGCAAGAGTTACGGCAACACCGCCGGATCGAACGAGGCGCTCACCTCCGGCAACGTCGCGCGGAGGCTCTCGGACTTCGATTACGACAACGGCTACAACAACTTCGACGTCCGGCACGCGTTCAACCTCAGCGCGCTGTACCAGATTCCGTACGGCCGCAACCGCGTGCACGCGGCCACGGGCTTCTCGGATGCGATTCTCGGCGGCTGGGACATCGGCGGCATCATGAACGCCCGCAGCGGCCTGCCGGTGAACGTCCTCGTGACCCGTCCCGACGTCGTCTACATGGATGCCGCCGGCAACGTGTTCTCGAACCCCCTGGCCGGCCGCACGGCGGTGATTAACACCCCGGGCGGCGGCGCGTCTCGCAACGTCAGGCGGCCGGATCTCATTCCGGGCGTGGATCCGTTTATCCAGGACGGCGGACTGCTGTTCCTGAACCCCGCGGCGTTCGCGGCGCCCAAGCCAGGCACGTACGGCAACCTGGAGCGGAACTCGCTCCACGGGCCGAGTTTCCGGCAGGTCGACTTCGTCGCCTCGAAGCATTGGCCCTTCTCGCCGGAACGGAATGTCGAGTTCCGGTTCGAAGTGTTCAACGTGTTCAACACCGCGAACTTCTCGAACCCGGTCGGGACGCTGCCGCTAGCCTTGCCGGCCAACTCCCTCACCGAGGCGAACAGGGTCCAGCCGGGCCAGCCCTACACGGCGGCGGCGGCCGGCACCTTCGGAACCATCACGAGCACCGTGGGCAGAACCGTGGGGCTCGGAACCAGCCGTCAGATTCAGTTCGCGCTCAGGCTCAACTTCTAGATAAGACCAGGGCCTTCAGGCCCGCTGGCAGAGACACGAAGGGCCGGACGCGAGTCCGGCCCTTTGTATTTCTCCCGGTTAGAGTGGGAACGTTTATGAGTACAGCAACGTCCCCCGGCTGTCCTCGACGTGCCAGCCGCGCGAGGTCAATTCCTCGATCTCGAGCCTGACCACGGCGACCGCGCGCTCGACGCGGTGCCAGTCCTCGAAATGCACGCGCTTGATGCGCTCGAGGTCTTCCTGAAGTGTCAGCTCCCAGCCGGACGGCTGCGAAGCGGAAACGGCATACTGCCGTGTGTGTTGTTCGTGTCGAAGGGCAATGGAAAACATCCTGGCCTTTGCTGTTGTAAGGGGAGTTTATCTTGGATCCGCTACGACGGGCCGTAGGTAAAATCCGTGTAAATGTACCCGGCAGCCTGAAGAGCCCTGCGGGGCGCGTCACGCGGTTGATTTCTCGCGCCCCCAGCAGTTACAGTACCGTCGGAACACGAATGGCGGGCCTCAAACGCGTTTTCGCGCTCACGATCGTCCTGGCGCTGACGCTGGTGCCGGCGGTCGGACGGGCGCAGCGGCATGTCGAGCTGCCCAACGCCAAACCGCGTCTTTCGGCTCCCTATCGCTCCGTCGACGTCCGGCCGGTGCCTGTTCTTGTCGCGCCCGATACGTCGGCCATCCGCGTTGACGACGACAGGAACGACACGCGACAGTTCCTCGAAGTCGACACCGCCTCCCTGCCCGTTGCCCCCGACGTGTCCGACCGCGGCACGCTGCGTGGGCCTCCGCTCGCCTAGCCTTCTCGTTTCCTTCGCCAGCTCCGTCAACACGCTTTTTGCGTCCGTAGCCGCGTCACAACTCGGATCGGACGTTCGGGGTCTTCCATGCTGCGGCTTCAGGCCGGGCTCGTGGACGCGTTCCGCCGGCTCGACACCTGCAAGGTGGCGAACGCCATCGAGACGTTCGGCGTTCGCCTGCGCAACGAGGGATTCGCGGATTCGACCATCCGCGCCGTCTTCGATGATCTGCCGCCGGTCGTCGGCCACGCGGTGACGGCGCGCATCCGCTCGTCGGTGCCACCGCCGGTCATCGGCAACAACTACCACGACCGCACCGACTGGTGGAACTACATCCTCACGGTTCCGCCGCCGCGGGTCGTCGTTGTCGAGGACGCCGACGCGCGGCCCGGCGTGGGCGCGTTCGTCGGCGAGGTCCACGCGAACATCTTGAAGGCGCTCGGATGCGTGGGTTATGCGACCAATGGAGCCGTGCGCGATCTGCCGCGTGTGCACGGGCTCGGATTTCAGCTCTTCGCGCCCCACGTGTCCGTCACCCATGCGTATGTGCACATCGTCGACTTCGGCGAGCCGGTCAGGCTGGGAGGGCTGGGGGTCGCCTCAGGACGACATCCTGTACGGCGACGGCCATGGCCTTCTGACAATCCCCGAAGAAATCGTCGAACGGGTGCCGTCGACCGTGGAGCGGATGTCGACCGTCGAGCGCCAGATCATCGCGCTGTGCCAGTCGCCGGATTTTTCAATTGACCGCCTCCGCACGCTTGTAAGGGAGAGGGAATGAACGGGGTTTCACGACAGATTGTCGTTCTCGCGTGCGTCGCGGGCGGCGCCGTTGCCGCGGCCGGCTGCGCGAGGATCGGATGCTCGAGCCGTCGATCGCGGGATCAACGACGCACCGACCGTGGCGGCGGTGAAGATCGGGCGCAGCGACATCGTCCAGACGCTCAACATCCCTGCTGAATTCAGGCCGTTTCAGGAAATCGAAGTGCACGCGAAGGTCGCCGGGTTCGTCAAGTCGATCACAGTGGACGTTGGCGATCGCGTCCACGCCGGGCAGCTGCTGGCGACGCTGGAAGTGCCCGAACTGCAGGACGAAATCCGGCAGGACGAAGCCGCCGTGAAACGCGCCAGCGAGGAGATCAACCGGGCGCAGGCCGACCTCGAACGCACAGAGTCGGCGCACGAAGTCGCGCACCTCGGCGCCACGCGGCTGGCCAACGTCATGAAGGCACGGCCCAACCTCGTCGCCCAGCAGGACATCGACGAAGCGAGCGGGCGCGATCGCGTGTCGGAAGCGCAAGTCGCCACTGCGCGGGCGGCCCTGGCGGCCGCCCGCGAGCAGCTCGAGATTGCCGGGCGGGCCAGAGCAAGACGCAGACGCTGCTCGATTACGCCCGCATCACGGCGCCCTTTGCCGGCGTGATCACCCGTCGGTATGCGGACACCGGCGCGATGATCCAGGCAGGCACCTCGTCCCAGACGCAGGCCATGCCGCTCGTCCTCCTCTCGCAGAATGACCGTCTGCGGTTGGTCATACCCGTACCGGAGTCGGCCGTCTCGCGCATCCACCTCGGCCAGCACGTGAATGTCACGGTGCAGTCGCTGCACAAGACCGTGTCGGGCATCGTGGCGCGCTTCGCCGATCGTCTGGACACCGACACGCGGACGATGCGAGTCGAGGTCGATGTTCAGAATGCCAATCTGGAGCTCGTGCCGGGCATGTACGCCGACGCTTCGCTGGCGCTCGAACAAGTGTCGAACACGATCGTCGCGCCTGTCCAGGCCGTGGACCACGGTGAAACCGGCGCGCGCGTGCTCGCCGTCGGCAAAGACGGCAGGCTGGAGTCACGAGCGGTGACGCTCGGGCTCGAGACTGGCGATCTCATCGAGGTCAAGAGCGGGCTGTCCGAGGGCGACGTGGTCGTCGTCGGCAGCCGGGCTCAGCTGAAGCCGGGGACGATGGTCACGCCGAAGCTCGCCGCACCGGCGCTCAGGAGAACGGTAATGTCGCGGTTTTCCCTCCGCAACCCCTACTTCATCATCGTCGTCTGCCTGATCGTGATCGTCGTCGGGTTGACGAGCGTCGCGCGGATGCCGGTCGATCTGTTTCCCGACATCAACATCCCGCAGGTCGCCGTCCTGACGTTCTACAACGGCATGCCACCCGAGCAGATCGAGAACGACATCACCGGCCGCTTCGAGCGCTTCTTCACGCTCGGCGCGGGCATCGACCATATGGAGTCGCGATCGCTTCCGGGCGTCAGCATCATCCGGGTGTTCTTCCAGCCGGGCACGAACGCTGATTCCGACGTCACGGAGATCTCGAACCTGGCCATGGCCGACTTGCGTCGGCTGCCGCCCGGCACGCTGCCGCCAGTCGTGCAGAAGTTCGATGCGTCGAGCCTGCCGGTCGCGCTGATCACCCTCAAGGGCGAAGGCCTGAGCGAAACGACCCTGCGCGACACGGGCCAGTTCACGATCCGCAACCAGCTCGCGGGCGTGGCTGGCGCCTCTGTGCCGCAGCCGTTCGGCGGCAAGTACCGCCAGATCATGGTGTACGTCGATCCGGCCAAGCTGCAGGCGTACCAGATGAGCCCGATGGACGTGGTGCGCGCCGTGAACAACGCCAACCTCATCCTGCCGTCTGGCGACGTGAAGATCGGGCCGTACGACTACACGCTGTTCACCAACAGCCAGTTCAGGAACGTGCCAGACATCAACCAGATTCCGCTCAAGACCGCCGAAAACGGATCGATGGTCCGCGTGGCCGACATCGGCCATGCCGAGGACGCGAACCAGATCCAGAACAACATCGTGCAGGTGGACGGGCAGCGGTCGGCGTTCCTGCCGGTCATGAAACAGGGCGGTGACACCAACACGATCGCCGTCGTGGACGGCATCAAGGATGTCGTCGGGCGGCTCCTGGACGTGCCGTCGCAGCTGAAGGCCGACATCGTCTTCGATCAGTCCCTGTTCGTGAAACGCGCGATCGAGACGCTGCTCGACGAAGGCGGCATCGGCCTGCTGCTGACGGGCATCATGGTGCTCGTCTTCCTCGGCAGCATCCGCGCGACGGCCGGCGTGTTCCTGGCGATTCCGATGTCAGTGCTCGCGGCGATTATCGCCCTCTATGCGGGCGGCAGCTCGATCAACACAATGGTGCTCGCCGGCTTCGCGCTCGTGTTCTCGCGCCTGATCGATAACGCCGTTATCGTGCTCGAGAACATCTTCCGCCACCTCGAAATGGGCGAGCCGCCGGCGGTGGCGGCCGAGAAAGGCGGCGACGAGGTGTCAATGGCTGTCCTCGCCGCCACGCTGACGAGCTCGATTGTCTTCTTCCCGGTGACGTTCCTCTACGGCGTGAGCCGATTCCTGTTCTCGGCGTTGGCGCTGGCTGTCGTGCTGGCGCTCTTCGCGTCGTACTTCGTCGCGATGACCGTCGTGCCGCTGTTCTGCG
>CAVSND010000031.1:0-523934 GCA_963729215.1 uncultured Acidobacteriota bacterium
GCACTTCATGAAGACGCCGCATCACGGCGACGCCGAGGTTCTCGCGCCGGGATCCGAAACGCCGCCGGCCCGCGGGTTCGCCGAGCGGTTCAACCAGGCGTTCGCCAGGCGCTTCGAGCGGATGCTGGTGTGGTACGAGCGACGCGTCCGCGCCGCGCTCCGCCGGCCGGCGCTCGTCATCGGATCGATCGCGGCCGTCTTCGCCGCCAGCCTTCTGCTGTATCCGCTGCTCGGCGTGGCGTTCTTCCCGCGCACTGACGCGGGCCAGTTCATGATGAACGTCAAGGCGCCGTCGGGCAGCCGCCTCGAGGTGACCACCCGTGAAGTGAACCGAGTCGAGGCGCTCATCCGTCGGGTCGTCTCGCCGGAGGATCTCGACCTGATCGTCTCGAACATCGGCGTCCAGCCGGGGTTCTCGTCCCTGTACACGACCAACTCCGGCCCGCACACGGCCACCGTGCAGGTGGCGCTCAAGGAGAAGCACCGCATCGGCAGCTACGAGTATATGGCGCGGATGCGCGAGGCGATGGCGCAGGAGCTGCCGCACCTGAGCAGCTACTTCTCGTCTGGCGGCATCGTCGACGCCGTGCTCAATCAGGGGCTTCCGGCGCCAATCGACGTCCAGCTCAACGGGTCGAATATCGAGACCGTCTATGAGGCGGCGGCCGGCGTGGCGGCGCAGATTCGCAAGCTGCCAGGCGTGAGCGACGTGTACATCCCGCAGGACATCGACTACCCGTCGCTGCGGCTCGACATCGATCGCGAGCGGGCAGCGTCGCTCGGTCTCAATCAGCGCGAGGTCGTGAACAATGTCATCACGGCGCTGACGTCGAACCAGATGATCGCGCCGAGCTACTGGGTGGACCCGAAGAGTGGCAACGACTACATGCTCACGGTGCAGTATCCGGAAAACCACGTGGGCAACCTGCTCGACCTGCGCGGCATCCCGCTGCATGCCGAGCACATGAAGGATCCGACGCTGCTCGACGCGGTCACGAAGGTCACGCGGATCACGTCGCCAACTGAAATCGATCACTACCAAATCAGGCGCGTCATCGACATCTACGTGAACCCGGCCGGCGAGGACCTCGGCACGCTGGCCGACGGCATCCGCCGGCTGGTGTCCAGAGCGACGCTGCCATCGGGCGTCCGCGTCAACGTCCGCGGCATGGTGCAGGGCATGCAGGCCTCGTTCAGCAGCTTCGCGGAGGGCCTGATCCTAGCGCTCATCCTGTTGTATCTCATCCTCGTCGCGCAGTTCCGATCGTTCCTCGATCCGCTCCTGATTCTGCTGGCCGTGCCGACCGGGATCACGGGCGTGCTCGTCGCGCTTTACCTGACGGGGACGACGCTCAACGTGCAGTCGCTGATGGGCGTGCTGATGATGGTCGGCATGGTCGTGTCGAACAGCATCCTCATCGTCGAGTTCACGCATCGCCTGGAGGCGGACGGCATGACGCGTACTCGACGCCGTCGTCAACTCCTGCCGCATCCGGCTGCGGCCGATCCTGATGACATCGCTCGCCACCATCTTCGGCCTGATTCCGATGGCCGCCAAGCTTGGAACGGGCAGCGAAGCCTACGCGCCCCTGGCGCGCGCGATTATCGGCGGGCTGCTGGTCTCGGTTGTCTTGACCGTGGTCATTGTCCCGGCCGCCTACCTCCTCGTCTATCGCAGGCGGACCCCCGCCGAAGGAGCTCACTCGTGATACGTCGCATCCACGCCTGCGTCTGGTGCGTTTGCGCTTGTCTGGCTGTCGCATCGGGGAGACTTGATGCCCAGTCATCGCCCGAACATCTCTCGCTCACTCAGGCCGAGCAGCGGGCGGTCGACGGACATCCGCAGGTACGGGCCGGGCGTTCGGCGGCGCTCGCGGCAAGCCAGGTCGTGCGCGAGGTCAAGTCCGCGTACTGGCCGACCGTGTTCGGCAGCGTGACCGGCGCCGCATCTTCGCCCGATGGCGCGCGGATTACCGCCGGCGCGCTCAACAACCCGTCGATTTACGACCGATTCGCGGCGGGTGTCACCGTCTCGCAGCTCGTCACGGACTTCGGCCGAACCGGCGACCTGGCGCAGACACAGACACTGCGCGCCAGCGCGCAGGAACAGAACGCGTCGCGGCTGCGGGCTGACGTGCTGCTGCGCGTCGACCAGGCGTACTTCGATGCGCTGCGTGCGCAGGCCGTGCTGCGTGTCGCCCGCCAGACGGTGGAAGCCCGGCAGCTGGTCACCGATCAGGTCGCGGCGCTTGCCGCAAGCAACCTGAAATCGGGCCTCGATCTCAGCTTCGCCCGCGTGAACCTCAGCCAGGCGCAACTGCTGCTCGTTCAGGCTCAGAGCGACGTCGACGCGTCGTTTGCTGCCCTCGGAGCCGCCATGGGCTCATCGGCGACCGCCACCTACGATCTGGTAGACGAACCGATGCCGCCACCTCCACCCGACGACGCCGCGCCGCTCCTCGCACAGGCCTTCAGGGAGCGGCCAGACCTCGCGGCACAGCAGCTCGCCGACCGGGCGGCGGCGAAGTTCGCCGAGGCCGAGCACGCGCTCTGGTATCCGACCGTCGCCGCCGTCGGCGTGGCGGGCGTCTCGCCGTATCACCAGGATCCCGTGACCGATCACTACGCAGCCGCCGGTTTCAACGTCACCGTGCCGATTGCCAACGGCAGCCTCTACTCCGCGCGCCATGCCGAGGCGGCATACCGGGCCGAAGTCGAAGACGAGGCGCTGCGCGACCTCCAGAACCAGATCACGCGCGACGTCACGCTGGCCTGGCTGCGGGCGCGGACCGGATTTCAGCGCGTCGATCTGACCAACCAGCTGCTGGCGCAGGCCTCGGACGCGCTCGAGCTCGCCCAGGCCCGCTACAACCTTGGGCTGAGCTCGATCGTCGAACTGACGCAGGCGCAATTGAACAAGACGCAGGCGGAAATCGATCTGGCGACGATCAGGTACGAATACCAGGCGAGGATTTCGGCGCTGCGATACCAGACGGGCGTCCTGAAGTAGTCCGGAGCTTCAGGTGTCCGCTTCGTCCGGCAGGCCTGAAGGCCTGCACTACCGAGCCTTCACCTGAAGGCCTGAGCTGTCGGACGATCATGTGGACGCGTTCGACCGGCAATTGCGCCGGGTCGGGAGCAGCGGTAGATTGGATCAGGCACATGTTGCGCCAGTTCTTCAGGCCCGCGTGCTTCTGCCTCGGCTCGCTCGTTGTTGCCGTCGCGCTCGTGCTGGTTCCGACGGTCATGCGCGCGCGGCAGCACCTGTCCCTGCACGACACCACGCGACTGAGCATCCGGCTGAACTGGCAAAGCGACGCGCCACCGCGCATGCACCTGGTGGCGATCACAACCCGCGGGCATGCTGCGCTCACACCGCGCGTCTTCGCGATACGGCCGCCTTCCCGTCTCCTGCCTCGAGTGCCCGCGTTCGACGAGCCGGTTGTGCGGCTGTTCCTCGACAACTCCCCCGATCCGCTACGCGGTCCTCCGGTCCTGCTCTAGCCCGGCGTCGACGCGCTCGCCGATCGAAGACGGCGACCGTCGATTCGTGGACGTGAATGGGAAAGGATGGACACAATGAAGACGACAGCCATTTGCCGCACGATCTCTTTCGTCGCGCTGATCCTGTTCGCGGCGGCTTGGGCCACCGCCGACCAGCCACAGGCCAGCAGGCCGGTGGTCGGCGAATTGCGCACGTTCGCCGTCCCCCCTCGAGACTCGACCTCACGCATGCAACTCCACCACCAGGGGTGGATCGAAGCGAACGGCACATTGCTTGAAGCGAGCAGCTTCGAACCCTTGCTCAAGGTGATCGGACGCACATGGACACCGGCCGGCGTGAGCAGCGATGAGTTCGCCGTGCCAGACCTTCGCGGACGGCCGAGAAGCCGGGTGTCATCCGACAATCCGTTCGGCGTGCTGGGCCCGGGCGATCTCGTCACCAGCGGACGGCCGATCACCAAGGGGATGACGTCCGGACCAATCACCTATTGGATCTTCACCGGCCAGGACGTGAGCGTCCTGGACCGCTCAGCGCCGCAGTAGGCACGAGGCGTCCCGGACGGTGCGGCTGTCGGCCGAAGCAACGGCGTCGCCTGCCGGCAGCTACATCGATTGGATGCTTTCGAGGCGGCGCGTCGCGTACCGCGCGAGCAGCGAGCAGACGAGGACGATCGTCACCAGGACCAGGGCGCCGGCCCATGCCTGGCGGTGCCAGTCCCTGTAGGGCGAAATCGCGTACGTGAACACCATCACCGTCAGCGTCGCGATGGGCTGCGTGAGTTGCGTCGTGAAGAAGCGGTTGCTGAACGCGGTAAAGAGCAGCGGGGCCGTCTCGCCGGCGATGCGTGCAAGGGCGAGCACGACTCCGGTGATGATGCCCGGCAGCGCCGCCGGCAACACGACGGAGAATACGGCCCGGCTGCGCGTGGCGCCGAGCGCCAGCGCGCCTTCGCGCATCGTGCCGGGGACGAGGAGCAGCAGTTCTTCCGTCGTGCGCGCGATGATCGGAATCATCATCACGCCCAGCGCCAGGCCGCCGGCCAGGGCGCTGAACTGCTTGAATGGCAGCACGGCGATCCCGTACACAAACACGCCGACCACGATCGAGGGGACGCCGTTCAGCGTGTCGGCGGCAAACCTGACGAGCGATGCGAAGCGGGTGCCGGCGTACTCCGACATGTACACCCCGCTGAGGATCCCGATCGGCACTGCGAAGAGCGATCCCAGACCGGTGACGATGAGCGTGCCGACAATGGCATTGGCCATGCCGCCGCCCGTCTCGCCCACCGGCTTGGGCATCTTCGTGAAGAAATCCAGGTTGAGGGAGGAAACCCCCTCGTTGATCACGTAGAACAGGATGAACGCGAGCGGGACGAGCGCCACCAGCACGGACAGGGCGCAGAAGCCGACGAACAGCGACGACAGGAGCTTCCGCCAGACGGTAGGCCGCGGCGTCATGCGGCCTCCTCAACGGTCGGCGGCTGCGCCGGCTCGGCGACGGGCGCCGTCGAGGCGCCCCGCGCCATGCTCCAGATCAAGACGCGCGACATCGAGTTCACAACCAGCGTGATGATGAAGAGTACCAATCCGATCTCGATCAGCGCATTGAGATAGAGCTCGGTGTCCGCCTCGGTGAACTCGTTGGCCAGAACGGCGGCCATCGTGTACTGGGGCGCGAACAGCGACGCCGAGATCCGCGGATTGTTGCCGATGACCATCGTCACGGCCATGGTCTCGCCGAGCGCGCGGCCGAATCCGAGCATGATGGCGCCGATGATGCCGGTGCGCGCGTAGAAGAGCGCGGCGCGGATGGCTTCGAACCGCGTCGCGCCGAGCGCATACGCGCCCTCGCGCTGTGCGCCAGGCACCGACTTGAGCACCTCGCGCGCCACGGAGGATGTAAACGGAATCACCATCACGGCCAGAATCAGTCCAGCCGCCAGCATGCCGACGCCGAGCGGGGGGCCGCTGAAGATCGGCAGGCTGCGCAGCGCCTGTGGCATCCCCGATTCGAGCGCTCGAACGAACGGAACCAGAACGAAGATGCCCCAGAGGCCGTAGACGATGGATGGAATCGCCGCCAGCAGCTCGGTCAGAAACACCAGCGGCTGGCGCAGGAAATTCGGGCAGAGCTCGGAGATGAACACCGCGATCCCGAGCGCGATCGGCGTCGCGAGCGCAAGCGCGAGAATCGACGAATACAGCGTGCCCCAGATGAACGGCAGCGCGCCGAACTGCCCGGCGACGGGATCCCAGACCTCCGTGCGCCAGAAGTTCAGGCCGAACTTCTCGATCGACAACATCGACTGCCGCGTCAGTTCGAATCCGATCGCGCAGACGATCAGAACGAGGACGAGCGCAAACGCACCCGTCCCCAGCCTGAATCCCAAATCGCCCGTGCGGCGTGTCCGCCCCGCCCCGCCTGCCATGGCACTCTCCCGACGCTGACCTGGCCCGCCGCCCTGCTACGAGATCTTGATCTTCGCGAGCGCTGCCATCTCGAGCTTCACGACAGGCTCGGGTAGCGGCGCATAACCGAGCTCGGCACAGAACTTCTGGCCGTCCGTCAAAGCCCACTTCACGAAATCGACCATCGTTTTCGATTGCGCCTTGTCTTTGGGGCTCTCATAGAGCAGCAGCCAGGTGAAGGACGAGATCGGATAGACGCCTTTGCCTTCGGCGTTCGTGATCGAAACGCGGAAGTCTGCCGGCATCTTTCCCGCGGCGGCCGCCGCCGCGGCCGTCACCGACGGCACGGAGGCGCGGATGAACTCGCCGGCCATATTCTGCACCGATCCATAGCTGATCTTGTTCTGGAGCGCGTAGATCAGCTCGACGTAGCCGATCGACCCCGGCGTCTGCTGGACGAGGCCGGCCACGCCCTCGTTGCCCTTGCCGCCGACGCCGGACGGCCAGTTCACCGCCGTGGCCACGCCGACCTTGGTCTTCCACTCTTCCGATACCTTCGCCAGGTAGTCCACCCAGATGTAGGTCGTCCCCGAGCCGTCGGACCGGTGCACAACGGTGATGTCGGCCACCGGGAGGTTGACGCCGGGATTCAGCTTGGCGATCTGCGGGTCGTTCCACTTGGTGACCTTGCCGAGGAAGATGTCCACGAGCACGGGGCCCGTGAATTTCAGCTCGGCGGTCACGCCGGGGATGTTGTAGACAGGAACCACGGCGCCCAGCACCGTTGGGAAGTGCAGGATCTTGCTCGGCGCTGCGAGCTGCTGATCGTTGGTCATCGGGCCGTCGGTGGCGCCGAAGAATACCGTCTGGTTCGTGATCTGGCGAATGCCGCCGCCGGAACCGATCGACTGGTAGTTGATCTGGACGGTTGGATGCAGTTTGTTGTACTCCGAAAACCACTTGGAGTAGATCGGGTACGGGAACGTCGCGCCGGCGCCGTTGATCAGAACCGTCTGGGCTGATGCGCCGGCGCAGAGTGCGACGGCACAACCGGCGATGGCGAGTAGTTTGCGTGCGTTCATATCGGCCTCCTGGAGCTAGAAATTGACCAGCGCGTGCAGGGCGATCTTCTTCTGCGACGGCTGGGCGACCGCGTAGTTCTCAAACGTCTGCCCGTCGTAGTCGAGCATCAGCGCTGTCGAGACGTTGCCCTGATGGCGGAACCAGTACGACACGCCGACAATCGTTCGCGGGCGGACCTGCGCGCCGTTCACTGCGCTGTCGACATCGGGCTTCAGATGGTCGTAGCGAATCAGCGCCTCGATCGACGCGCCGCCGCTGAGCGGCATTATCGGCGTCAGCCAGAACGACCACCCTTGCGCGTGGATGTCGCGGGCGGCGATGCCGGTCTGGTCGTGCGCCGTGATGTAGTCGTAGCCGGCATTGATGTGGGGCTGTTCGTAGGTGACCTGGAAGACACCGCGCGTGCGCTCCGAGTCCTTGATGTAGTTGTCCCCGAAATAGAACCCCGTCACCCGCAGCCCTCGAAAAATCGGCTTGGCTCTGGCGAACGGCCGCAGCGTGCCGCGGATTTCGACTGCCTTCTGGTCGTTGGGGTCGGACTTCGCGTATCCCTCCCCGTTGTAGACCCCGACGTGGACGTCGCCGTAGTTCGACGGTATGTTCCAGTGGAACGACGCGCCGGCGTCGGCCGAATTGTAGAAGCCTTCACGCTCGGTGAACGTCGTGCCCTGAAACCGGTAGCGGTAGATGCCCTCCTCGTAGTCGAGGAGCGGCGTCTGCTGGATGCCGAAACGCGCCCACGATCCGCGGGTCATCCAGTCGTCGAGGTTGAACTGCGCGAAGGCGTACTTGACCCGGAAAAGGAGGCTGTCGTTCGAAATGCTACTGCCGGGGCCGAGCGTGATCAGGCCGCTCTGGCGGACGATGTCCGGCGTGATACGAAAGGCCACCATGTGGTTGATATTGCCGGTGACGTTGATGTAGCTGCGGGCGACGTTGAAGCTGCTGGGATTGATGACGTTTCCATCGGCATCTTTGGTCTGGGGGCTGTCCTGATACGTGTAATCCGCGTAGATTGTCACACCGACCCTGATCGACGGCGTATCGTCAGGGGGCGTATACCCTGCGGCCGGGGTTACCTGGGCGGACGCCATTCGCGCCCCGGACAGCGCCATCGTCAGTAACAGAACTGCAACTCGTCGCACCGAACGCCTCCTCCTCGGGGCTCCACGCCCGCGAGCATCGTGCGTCAACAGTAACGAGGCTGTGTGTCCCGCGTAATTCGCATGTGTTACGTCCCGGTAAAATGTGTAACATCTCGGTCACATCGCGAGATCTGCGGATATCCGGGCGAATCTTACGATCCGGTGACTGTGCCGTGGCCAGGCCGTAATGCCGATGCGGTATTTCAATGGCCATGTCCTACAACCTCACGCTCCAGTGCGGCTGCCTCGTCTATGTCTCCTGCGATCCGAGGAGCGGCCTGTCGCACACGCGGATCCTCGAAGCCAAGAGCCCGGTCTGCCGATCGAGGCACCACGAGGTCGGCCATCGGCTGTTTCTCTGGGAGATGCTGCCCGACCCGGCTTACCGGCCCTGGCCGATGTTCGTGTCAGACGGAATGCAGATGACTCGAATCTGAGCCCGACCGCCGGAGAGGCCTGACGGTACTCACCGGCGCCCGGTGCCCGGCGAAGAGCGTGCCGATCGCAGGTGGGCGACATTCCGCCGCCAGGCCGCGATCGCTCCTCACCGGCACCGGCCACCGGCCAGTGCCGTCAAGCTGCCCACGATCCATTGCGATACAGCGTGAGCGCGACGTCCACGTTCGAACGCAGCGCCTGCGCAATCGCGTCCCACTGTTTCTCGCACCGCACAAGCGTCTTCCACGAGTAGAGGTGTTTCGGCTTGTGGAAGTCGCTGTTCGCGACGTACGGGTAATGCTTCAGGCTCGTCACCGAAAACAGGTCGTCGCGATTGGCCGCCTCCCAGACGTCCACCAGTTCGGCGACGCGCTTGCGGTGATCCCAGAGATAGCACGTCCCGATCTCGACGCGGCGCGTGGTCCGGTGGTGCGGATGACAGGCGATGCTCAGCGCGCCCTGCCGGCGGATGTCCTTCAGGATGTCATCGGCCGACTGATCGGCGCTGATGTACTTCTTCAGGTTGAGCGCGACGATGTGGGAATTCTTGCGGCTGCGGATGTGGTTCTGCGTAATCTCGGCGCCCGGGATCACGAGCATCTTGTAGAGACGCTGCGCCCGGACGGCTTCGCTCGCGATGTCGTCGAGATAGGCATCGAAGCGATCCTCGGTGACCGAGAACTGCCTGTACCCGAGCGACGCCAGGCGCCCGGCCCTCGCGAGCAGATCCCGTTTCATCAGGATGTGATCGGTGATGGCGATGACGTCGAAGTGACCCGTCCGGCCGTAAAGGTCGATGACCTCGCGGACCGACAGGCGCCCGTCGCTCCATCGCGTGTGAACGTGAAAATCGCACAGCAGGAATGGTTCGTATCCTGGCACTACACCCTCACATCGAGATGCTCGCGGTCGGCCGGCCGGTGCCGGAGAATCTCGGACCAGAAGTTGCGCACGTAGAGCCCGAACACTTTCCGCTTCCCCATCGCGACGTAGCGCCGCGCCGACGTCCACACCCAGCACTCGCGGCACATCGCGACGCCGCCGACGGCCGTCAACCGGCGGCCCAGATTCGTGTCTTCGCCGTGAAACTCGATGCTCTTGTCGAACCCGCCGATCTGGGCGAGGGCCGCCGCCCTGACGGCGAAGTTGCCGCCGTACAGAATCGCGCCCGCATGCATCACGTGGTGGACCAGGACGTGGGTGGGCGGCGCGACGAGCCAGTCGTACAGCCGGATCAGCGTGCGCCCGGCCAGATCCCAGTCGTAAAAACGGTAGGGACCCGTCACCGCCACCGCGTCGGGCAGGGCCTGAAGACGGCGCTCGACCTGGTCGAGCCACGTGATCGGGGCACGGCAGTCGGCGTCCACGTAAGCGAGCACGTCACTGCGCGCCGCGCGCCTGGCGCTTTCACGGGCAATCACGAGGCCCTTCGACGGCTCATCGAGCACCCTCACGCCGGGAATCGCACGGGCGACGGCGCCGGTCGCGTCGGTGCTTGCGTTGTTGACCAGCAGGATTTCGTCGGGAGGGCGCGTCTGCGCCAGCAGGGAATGGAGGCAGGCCGGAAGGTGTCGCGCTTCGTTATAGGCGCACACGATCACGGTGATGGTCAACCGCCGGCTCTCATCGACCGCAGGATAGTACGTCGGTGTAACAACCTCGTACCAAAGAGGTTGCCGAGGCGTCAATTCCGCCGAAGCGGCGCCGCGGGCCTGCCGCTACGACTGACCGGGCGGCCGTTCGGCGGCGGCGGGCGCCGCGAACCAATCCTTCTTCGGGACCACTTTCGGCGCGGCAGGATCGAGCACGTAGTTCGGCGACATGATCTGCACGCCGTACTCGTTGAAGACGTCCTGGATGTTCGCGTGCATGGCGGCGAGGACGATCGGCCGCGAGTCCTGCCGCTCCAGGCAGACAAGCAGCATGTACTTCACGTAGAAATCCTCGAGGCTTGCCTGCAGCACGAGCGGGGCCGGCTCGCGGCGAATGCCGGCCGTCCGCTTCGCCGCCTCGAGCAGCATCGCGTGCACCTGACGCCAGGGCGCGTCGTAGCCGATCGTCACCGTCGTCGGCGTGAACACGCCGGCCGAGTCGCCGTACCGCGAGAAGTCCGTCGTCGTCTGCGAGACGACGACGGCGTTGGGGACGGTGACGTCTTCGTTGCGAAGCGTCCTGAGTTTTGTGGACAGGACACCCAGGTGCGTCACGGTGCCCTCGACGTCCCCGATGCGCACGAAGTCGCCCAGCCGCAAGGCCCGCGAATACGTGATGGTGAAGCCGCTCATGACCTGGTTCACGAGGCCGCTCGAACCCAGCGTCACCATGAGCCCCACGAACACGCTGATGCCCTTGAACGCCTCGGTCTGGCTTCCGGGCAGATAGGGGTAGGCCATGACGGCCCCGAACAGCCACAGCAAGCGTGGTCGCCAGCCGGCGCGTCGGCTGGGCCGTCTCCGGGTAGATCCAGCGAGCCGTCACGCGCCCCGTCTCGACAGCGTGAAACCACAGCCCGAGCAGCCGGACTCCGAAACGAGTGATCAAGACGATCAGCGCAACCGTGAACAGATCCGGAAGGGTGTTCAGCATGCCCAGACCCAGGTTGGCGACCGTCGTCACCAGGAACGTCCGCAACGATTCCCCCCACGGCCTGGTGTAGGGGAACTGTCGAAGAATGAAGGTGAGCATCGCGTACACGACGACGAGATCCAGGACGACCATCGCCGCCGTCACCATGCGGCGCTCGAGGTCGACGATGTGCATGCCGTGCAGTACTTCGAGATCGGCGATCTTCGACCTGGCAACTGTCTTCTCGGCGGCGGCGACGAACTTGCCGGAGACCGCCCGGTGGATCCGGCTGATGACCCACAGGGCCATCACGCCAACGACGAGCCCAAGCAGGGCGATTGCCGGCTTCGCGCAGCAGCGTTCGCACCCTGCGCGCCTCGGCGGTCTCTTCGAGCGCAATCTGCAGGCGCGCGACGGCCTGGGCGGACAGACCCTCGATCGACTCCCCGGCCAGGTTGTCCACGTCCAGCGCCGTGAGACCTGTCACGACCCGCGATCCGACGCTGATGAGGACCGCGCTTTCGAGGGGCTGGACAGCCACGGGGCCGGTGATCCCCTGAGCGACCAGATCGTCCAGGGCCCGTTTGGCGGCCGACGCGCGCTCTGCCGGAGATCTGCCGAGGATGCTCGACCGGAAGACGACGATGGGACGATTCGCGTAGGAGAAGGTGGCGGTCTCCGTGGATGGCGTCGCGCTCAGCAGCGCCGACGTCAGTGCTTGTGGCGGCGGCGCGGGCGGCGTCTGCGCGGAGGCAGCGACACTGCCGGCGAGGAGGACGAGGCACAACACGAGCCCTCGTCCCAGACGCGCCAGATCGCGATGCCGGGATCTGAAGCCGTTCGGCATGCCGCTGATTCTATCCGTCAGTAGACATCGCGCACGAACCGGCGCCGGGCCAGCGTGGCCTCGTCGTCGTACGCGTGCTTGCGCGACCGATCGGGCAGCTTCACCTTCGGCCGCTTGATCTTCTTGTGCGGGATCGCCTGCAACAGGTGCGCGATCACGTTGAGGCGCGCGCGCCGCTTGTCGTCGGACCGGACGACATACCAGGGGGCCCAGCGTGTATCGGTGACCTTGAACATCGCATCGCGCGCCCGCGAGTACTCGGTACCACTTGGCCCGGGAGGGCAGGTCCATGTTGCTCAGCTTCCACTGACGCAGCGGATCGTCCATACGGGCCTTGAATCGCCGCTCCTGTTCCTTGTTCCCGACCTCGAGCCAGAGTTTGATGAGGATGATCCCGCCGTCGATCACCTGCTTCTCGAAACCCGGAGTCACCTTCATGAAGCGCTCGTACTGTTCGTCGGTGCAGAAGCCCATCACGCGCTCGACGCCGGCCCGGTTGTACCAGCTCCGGTCGAAGATGACAATCTCGCCGGCGGCGGGAAAGTGCTGCATATACCGCTGCACGTACATCTGGCTCTTCTCGCGGTCTGACGGCGCGGGTAGCGCGACGAGACGGAAGACACGGGGGCTCGTGCGCTCGGTGATCGCCTTGATCGTCCCGCCCTTTCCGGCCGCGTCGCGGCCTTCGAAGACAACGATGACGCGCAGGCCCTTCGCCTTCACCCAGTCCTGGAGGACGCAGAGCTTCGCCTGCAGGCGGAGCAACTCCTTCTCGTATTTCTTCCGCTTCATCTTCTTGGTCTTGTCTTCGTCCGCCATCATTCAACTCCTCGCGTTCAGGGCTGCGGCTGCCAGCCGCCGCCGAGCGCCCGGTACAGCTCGGCGCGCGCACGCAACTCGGCGCCGCGGGTCTGCGCGAGCAGCAACTGCTGTTCGAACAACTGCTGATCGGCCGTCAGGATTTCAATGTAGCTCGCGAGGCCGGAGTCGTAGCGTTCGCGCGACAGGTCGGAGGCGTCCTGCAGCGCCGCGACGCCGCTCTCCCTCGCCCCGCGCTGCACCGCCAGCTTCTGAATCGTGACCAGCGCGTTGGCGACCTCGCGGTAGCTGTTGAGCGCCGCCTTCTGGTATTCGGCGAGCGCGGCGTCGAACCGCGCCTGGGCCGCCTCGAGATTCCGCCGGATGCGCCCGGCCTGGAAGATCGGCTGAAAGAGGCCGGGGCTCAACGACCACACTGCGCCGCTCCCGCCGAGAAACGACGTGAGATCCCCGCTGACACCGCCGAGGAACCCGGTCAGGCTGATCGTGGGATAGAACATCGATTTCGCGACGCCGATATCCGCGTTCGCCGCCACGAGCACCTGCTCGGCTTGAACGACATCGGGCCGGCGCTCGAGAAGCGACGTGGGCAGGCCCGGAGGAATCGGCGGCGGCAGCAGCTCGGTGCTGGTCAGCCCCTGACGGGTGATCGGGGTCGGCGGACGGCCAAGGAGCAGCGAGATCAGGTTTTCGACCACGGCCATCTGGCGCTCGATTTCCGGGATCGCGGCGGCCGTCTGCTCGCGAAGGGCTCGAATCCGGTCGAGCTCGAGACGATTCGACACGCCGCCGTCCAGGCGGTTCTGAAAGTACGTGACGGTTTCGTCGTTGAGGCGAAGGGTCTGCCGGGCGATGTCCAGCTGCCGGTCGAGTTCCCGCAGCAGGAAGTAGTTCGTCGCGACGTCTCCGACGAGGGTCACGAGGACGCCGCGGCGGCCCTGCTCGCTCGCGAGCGCGAGCGCGATGGCCCCCTCCTGTCCGCGCCGCAGGCGCCCGAACAGGTCGATCTCCCACGACAGGTGAAATCCGTACACACCGCTCTGGTGCGTCGTGTCGTTGTTTTCTTCCGTGGTAGACGCCCCGCGGACGCCGTACGCGGCCGAGCCGTCGACCTGCGGATAGAGGTACGACTTCGCGATCCCTGCGCGAGCTCGCGCCTCCTCGACGTGCGCCAGGGCCACGCGAAGGTCGAGGTTGTTCGCGATGGCCTCGCGGATGAGGGCCTGCAGGGCCGGGTCGTCGAATATCTGAAACCAGGGCGCATCGGCCAGCGACTGCGCCTGCGCGGGCGCCTGGACGAACCGGTATTCGGGCGGCGTGGGAAGCTTGCGGCCTTTCGTAGTTCGGGCCAACGGCGCATCCGGCGAATGCAACGGACGCGGCCAGGGCGAGGAGGGCTGACCGCGCGCTATGCGTCGGCATCTCAGTGCCCCCCCTGCCCGTGTTCGGTGGCCAGTTTCTGGGGCGGCACTGCCGCCGCGGCCGCCGGCGCGTGCTTCACGCCGATCATTTTCTCGACCATCACGTACAGCATCGGGACGAGGAGCACGCCGAGAATCGTCGCGATGAGCATGCCCGAGAACACCGTCATGCCCATCACCTTGCGCGATTCGGCGCCGGCGCCCGACGCCGTGAGCAGCGGCACGACGCCGAGGATGAACGCGAACGCGGTCATGAGGATGGGCCGGAACCGGAGCTTCGCCGCGTTGAGCGCCGCGTCCATCAGCGGCTTCCCCTGGTCGTACTCCATCTTCGCGAACTCGACGATCAGAATCGCGTTCTTCGCGGCGAGCCCGATGAGCATGATCAGCCCGATCTGCGCGAATATGTTGTTCACGTAGCTCACCCCGAGATACTGCCGCGCGAGCCACAGTCCGAGATAGGCGCCGAATGCCGCGAACGGCGTGCCGAGCAGCACGCTGAACGGCAATCCCCAGCTCTGTACTGCGCCGCGAGGATCAGGAACACGAGGAAGATCGCCAGCGCGAACACCACCGCCACGCCCGGCGCCTTGCGCTCCTGGTACGACATGTCCGCCCAGTCGAAGCTCATGTCCGGTGGCAGCACCTCGCGCGCCGTCTGCTCGAGGGCATCGAGCGCCTGCGCCGACGAGAAGCCGTCCGACGGGACCCCCGTGAGCTCCGCCGATCGGAACAGGTTGAAGCGGTTCGTGAACTCGGGACCGGCGGCCGGCCGCGTGGAAACCAGCGTGTCGAGCGGCACCATGCCGCCGGCCTGGTTGCGGGCGAAGAAGAGGCCGAGCTGCTTCGGATCCTGACGGAATTCAGGCTCAGCCTGGAGGTACACCTTGTAGACGCGGCCGAACCGGTTGAAGTCGTTGATGTACGAGCTGCCCAGCAACGCGCCGAGCGTCGTGTTGACGTCGTTGAGCGGGACTCCCGATTTGAGCACCTTGCTCCGGTCGATATCGGCGAAGACCTGCGGCACCGCCGCACGGTAGAGCGTGTTGACGCGCGCGATCTCGGGCCGCTTGCGCGCCGCCTCCATGAATCGCCGCGTCTGCTCGGCGAGATATTCGGGCGGGCCGCCGCTGCGGTCCTGCAACTGCATCGTGAAGCCGGCGCCCGTGCCGAGACCCGGAATGGCCGGCGGCCCGAAGGCGACGACACCCGCTTCCGGAATCTGCTGCGCGAACGCCTTGTTCAAGGCGGCCACGACGCCATTCGCATGTTCCTCCTCGGTCTTGCGCTCCTCCCACGGCTTGAGCTGCACGAAGAAGAAGCCCATGTTGGACGAGTAGGCGGACGTGATCAGCGAATACCCCGAGATCGTGTTGAACCCGTCGATGGCCTTGTTCTTCGCCAGAATCGCTTCCACCTTCTTCATGGCGGCGTCGGTTCGTTCGAGCGACGCGGCATCCGGGAGCTGGGCGTTGACGAGGATGAAGCCCTGATCCTCCTCGGGCACGAAGCCTCCGGGGATGTTCCGGACAAGCACAAGGATCACGTACACCAGCACGCCCATGAACGCGAGGCTGCGGAACATCTTCCTGGCGAGGATCGAGGCGACGCTCACGTAGCGGTCGGTCGTCCAGCCGAACGCCCTGTTGAACACGTTGTAGAACGGCGTCAGCAACGACTTCTTGCCGGTCGCGGGCTTCAGGAGCAGCGCCGCCAGCGCCGGGCTGAGCGTCAGCGCGTTCACGACCGAGAGCAGCACCGACAACGCGATCGTGATGGCGAACTGCTGATAGAGGCGTCCCGTGATCCCGCCCATGAAGCCCACCGGCACGAACACGGCGCTGAGCACCAGGCCGATGGCGATGACAGGTCCCGAGACCTCTTCCATCGCCTTGATCGTCGCCTCCTTCGGCTGCATGCCGTGCTCGATGTGGTGCATGACCGCCTCGACCACCACGATCGCATCGTCCACGACGATGCCGATAGCGAGCACGAGGCCGAGCAGCGAGAGGACGTTGATCGAGAAGCCGAGCAGCGGGAAAAAGATGAACGCGCCGATGAGCGACACCGGGACGGTCATCAGCGGTATCAGCGTCGCGCGCCAGTTCTGCAGGAATATGAAGACGACGATGATCACGAGCGCGACCGCCTCGAGCAACGTGTGGAAGATCTCGTTGATGCCCTCCGACACCGGCAGCGTCGTATCGAGCGAGATCAGGTACTCCATGTCGCGAGGGAAGCGCTTCTTCAGGTTGTCCATTTCGGCCTTGACGTTCTTGGCCACGTCGAGGGCGTTGGTCCCCGGAATCTGGAACACGGCGATGACCGCGGCCGGCTTGCCGTCGTGCCGCCCGACGGCGTTGTAGAGCATCGTGCCGAGCTCCAGCCGGGCGACGTCCTTCAACAACACCTGCGACCCGTTGGGATTGGTGCGGACGACGATGTTGCCGAACTCCTCCTCGTTCAGCAGGCGGCCCTGCGTACGGACCGTGTAGGTGTACTCGGTGCCCTTCGACGCGGGCGGGCCGCCGATCTGGCCGGCCGGCGTCAACTGGTTCTGCTGGCTGATCGCGTTGGCGATGTCGGGAACCGTCAGGCCGAGCCGTCCGATGACGTCCGGCCGCAGCCAGACGCGCATCGCGTAGTCGCTGCCGCCGAACAGGTTGATCTGTCCGACGCCGGGGATACGGGCGATCGCGTCGTTGACGTTGATCGTCGTGTAGTTCGACAGGAAGCTGCTGTCGTAGGTGCCGTTGGGCGACTTGATCGAGATGACGAGCAGCGGAAACGCCAGCGCCTTCTTCACCGTGACGCCGTAGTTCTTGACCGACTGCGGCATCTGCGGCTGGGCCTGCGACACGCGGTTCTGCGTGAGCACGTTGTCCATGTCGAGATTCGACCCGACCTCGAACGAGACCTTGAGCGTCAAGGTCCCGTCGTTGGCGTTGGTCGACTTCATGTAGATGCCTTTTTCGACGCCGTTGATCTGCTGTTCGAGCGGCGTCGCGACCGATGCCTCGACGTCGGTCGCGCTGGCGCCGATGAAGGTCGTCGTGACCTGGACCATCGGCGGCACGATTTCGGGGTACTGGGCGATCGGCAGGCCGCTCATCGCGACGAGCCCCAGCATGACGGTGATGATCGAGATCACCATCGCCACGATCGGCCGATTGACGAAGAAACGAGCCATGACTACTTCGCCCCGCTCGCCGCCGGCGCGACAACGGCCTCGGCCGGGGCAGCTTCCGCCGGGGCCGGTTTGGCCACCACCGTCATGCCGTCCTGAATCCGCTGCAGGCCTTCGGTGACGACCTTCTCACCCGGCTTCAGCCCTTCCTCGATCACCCACAGAGAGCCGACGCGCAGGCCCGTCTTGACGGTCCTGAAGGCGATCTTGTTGCTGGCATCCACCACGGCCACGCTGGTCAGGTTCTGCAGTTCCTGGACGGCCCGCTGCGGAATCAGGAGGGCGCCCGCCCTGGTGTCGAGCAGCAGCCGGGCACGGCCGTACTGACCGGGGCGCAGCAGCAACCCGGGGTTGGGGTATTCGAGCTGAATGCCGAGGGTTCCCGTCGTGGGATCGACCGCACGATCGACCAGGTTGACGCGTCCGGTTTCCGCGTAGGTGCTCCCGTCGGAGAGCGTGAGCTGGATGCCGTCAGCCCGCGGCGCCGCGTTCCGGGCCCTTGCGCTTGGAGACACGCAGGTAGTCCGCTTCGGTGGCGGCCACGCGGAAAAGGATCGGGTTGATCTGCGAGATCGTGGTCAGCAGCGTGCTCTCGCCCCGGCCGACGAGGTTGCCGGGCTTCACGCGCGTAAGCCCAGCCAGGCCGTCAATCGGCGACGTGATCCGCGTGTAACTCAGGTCCAGCGTCGCCTTCTCCACCGCTGCCTTGCCCGCCTCGACCTGCGCGGTTTCCGCGTCCCGGTCGGCCTTCGCGTTGTCCAGTTCCTGCTGGCTGACGGCCTGCTTCGCCGCGAGCGGTGTGTAGCGCGCGACGTCATTCTTCGCTTTTTCGAGCCTCGCCTGGGAAGTGGCGAGCTCGGCCTTCGACGCCGCCAGGATGGCTTCGAGCGGCTTGCGATCGATTTCGTAGAGGAGGTCCCCCTTCCGGACGAGCGTGCCTTCGCGGAAGTTCACCGTCTCGAGAAAGCCCTCGACACGTGCGCGAATGTCCACATCCTGGAATCCCTGGGTCTGCCCGACCAGTTCCAGATAGACAGGGACGTCCCTCTGGACGACGTCGGTGACATAGACCTCGGTGGGTGGTGGCGCCACCGGCGCCGGTTTTTCGCAGGCCACGCTCAGGCCGGCGACGATGGCCAGCGCGACGAGACCGGTCCTGCCTGAATCGATTCGCATCGTCAAATCCTTTTCCTCAACGTTTTCCTTCGCGTTCGAGCACTTCCAGCTTGAGCCGCAAGTACTGCGGAAGTCCCCGCAACTCCGCCCCGCGCTGCTCCAGCCGCAGCAGCGCGTCCAGGCCAACCGCGTCCGCCGAAATCAGCTCGTCCAGCTCGAGGACGGATGGTTCGTCCGTCGCGCACGCCGTGAGAAGATCCGGCACGTGCGCCTCGGAGAGGCGTCCAGCGAGGTGTACGAACGGTTTCCCGTTCTCGCGTCGAGTCTCGATCCGGCAAAGCACGTGGCGGGCTGAACGCAAAAGCCGATCCGCGGGATTCTACAGGGTTCTTCTGCCGAATGCCGCGAGCGATCACAATATATTGTGATCGCGCTCCCGCGTGGTTGGCGTCTTAGCGCGCGTAACCGTCTTGCGCCCCTTTCATGCCGACTGCCGGGAAGGAAGGCGGACGACGGAAGGATGGGGGCGCTGAATCCCGAGCTTCTTCATCCGGAAGCGAAGCGTATTGGGATGCAATCCGAGTATTTCGGCGGCGTTTCCGCGGCCGTTGATTCTCCAACGGCACTTCTGCAGCGCCGCTTCGAGGTGGTGGCGTTCGACGTCTTCGAGCGTGCTGAAGCCCGCCTCGCGAACCGGGAACGTCGCCGGCACTCGCGGGTCGTCGTCGAGCGACAGCGTCGCACCCCGGGAGTGAATCATCGCGCGCTCGACAGCGTTGTACAGCTCGCGGATGTTCCCGGGCCAGCAGTGACGGGAAAGCGCGGCGAACACGGCATCCGGCACGCTCGCGAATTTTCGATTGAGCGCCCGCTGACGGCGGTTGATGAAGTACCAGACGAGCCGCGGCAAGTCCTCGAGCCGCTCGCGCAGCGGCGGAAGCGCGATCGGATAGACGTTCAGGCGGTAGTAAAGATCGGCTCTGAAGCGGCCTTCCTTGACCGCCAGCTCCAGATCCTGGTGGGTCGCGGCAATCACGCGGACATCCACCTTCCGCGAGTGCGACGATCCGACCCGCTCGAATTCGCCTTCCTGCAGCACCCGGAGAAGCTTCGCCTGCACTTCGGGCGGCAGGTCGCCGATCTCGTCGAGAAAAAGGGTGCCTCGGTGGGCGATCTCGAAGCGGCCCTCGCGGGCGGCCACGGCGCCGGTGAAGGCCCCACGCTCGTGGCCAAACAGTTCCGACTCGATGAGCGTCGACGGGAGCGCCGCGCAATTCACCCGCACGAAGGGCCGGGCACGCCGCGCGCTGCGATTGTGAGTCGCGCGGGCAAACAGTTCCTTGCCCGTTCCCGTTTCGCCGACGATGACGACCGACGCATCGGTGGGCGCCACCTCCCGCACGCGAGAGATGGCGGCGCGCAGCGCCGGACTCTCTCCGATGATGTCTTCGAAATCAACGTCGCCGCCGTCGTCGAACAAGGGCACGCCGGAAGCGGCTGTGTCCGCGAGCTGCCTCTTGAGGCGCTCCAGTTCCAACGACTCCTGGCACCGGCTGACGGCCAGGCCCAGGAGGTGGGCGATGGGCCGCAGCCGCTCCGCAACCGCGGAAGACCATGGCTCGCGGGCGCCGCCCGCGACGGCCAACGCCTGATACGAGCCGCCCGATATGCACACGGGAATCGTCAGTCCGGCGGTTCCGGAAGCCACCGTGCCGGGCCGGCTCCAGGTTCGCCTGAGTGTCTGACCGTCACGAGTCTGTGAAATGGTCTCGAAGGTCGCCCGATCGGCCTCGAGCGTTTCGCCGACCTGCCGAAGCGCGTCGACGAGCGCCGTATCGAGCGTCTCCGCGCCGAAACCGGCGACGGCGGTCGCCATCGTCGCGATCAGCCGATCGAGCTTGTCGACGATCGCCGCGAGCGGATCCCGGGAATGCTCCACCATAACTCATCAGCGAGCAACCCCTGTACCATCAGCCCGCCGTGATCTGGGTGGCGTCCTCAGGACGAAAGCGGCGGATGCTTAAGAAAAATGGCGGTTTCAGAGCAAACCGCGGTCGACGGGCAGCGCCAGGACGCCGGGCCTCCGCGTCCTCGGACGTCCTCCGAGATTCCGGACGTCCGGAGCCGAGCGTCCCCACTCCCCTTCCCGCTCCCTTGGACCCTTCCGGCTGGCACGCCGCGTGCTCGAGCGTCGCCCAAAGGCCGCAGCCTCGACGCAACTCGATAAACGATCAGCCCTGTGCCCCGCCGCGTCCTCGATCCGCTCGAACGAACCTCAGAGATCCTCTTCGGGATCATCATGGTGCTCACGTTTACCGGTTCGATCCGCATCGCGGACGCCGGACGGGAGGACCTCAGAACGGTGCTGGCAGGGGCGATCGGCTGCAACCTGGCGTGGGGGCTGGTTGACGCCGCGATGTATCTCATGGCGACGTTCATCACGCGCGCGCGATTCGTCGCCGCGCTCGGCGCCATCCGCGGTGCTGCCGAGCCTGGAGCGGCACACCGGATCATCGACGAAATCCTGCCGCTGCCGCTCGCGGAGGCGTTGACTCCGTCCGATATCGAGGTCCTGCGGCAACGCCTGACCGAGCGGTTGTCGTCAACGAGCGTGACGCCTACGCGAGGCGATTTCCTGGGAGCGGCAGGCGTATTCCTGCTGGTCTTTTTGTCAACATTCCCGATTATCGTGCCCCTGATCGTCGTGCGCGAAACGCGGCTGGCGATGGCGCTCTCGAACGCCGTGGCCGTGCTGCTGATGTTCATCCTGGGGTGGTCGCTGGGGCGGCACGCCGGCCGGCCTGGCTGGCGGACCGGCCTCGTGACGGTGCTGGTCGGGCTGGTCCTGGTCGTCGTAACGATTGCGCTCGGCGGGTGACAACCTCATCACGGGCCGTCGTTCCGTCCCCACAACGGGCTGTGATCGAAGCGGGCCCCGACACGGGCGTCCACAGTTCCTCCCTGCAAAGCGGGACGAACGAGTTGGCAGGACTGCTGCAGCACGATGGGCAGCGCATCACCACATGATCATTTCCGCGCGCGCCTGGCTGCCGTCGTACGATCGAGCGTGGCTCCGCGGCGACCTCGCTGCCGGGATTACGCTTGCGGCCTATCTCCTGCCGTCCGCCATCGGAGATGCGTCGCTCGCGGGCCTGACGCCGGAAGCCGGCCTGTACGCCTGCCTGTTCGGCGGGCTCGTGTTCTGGCTGTTCTGCAGTTCGCGCCAGACGGCCGTTACCGTCACGTCGGCGATTTCGCTGCTCGTCGGCGCCACGCTCGGTGAGATCGCCGCCGGCGACCCGGGGCGCCACGCGGCGCTCGCTGCGTGCACCGCCCTGCTCGTCGCCGGGATCGCGTTTGTGGCCTATGCGGTCCGCGCCGGCGCCGTCGTGAACTTCTTCTCGGAAACCGTGCTCATCGGCTTCAAGTGCGGCGTGGCGTTATTTCTCGGGCAGCACGCAGCTGCCGAAGCTGTTCGGGTTCAGCGGCAGCCACGGCGATTTCTGGGAGCGTATGGGCCATTTCTTCCGTGGCCTGGGCGACACGAACCCGGCATCCCTGACATTGGGGGTCATCGCGCTGGTGTTCCTGCTGCTCGGCAAGACCCTGCTGAAACATCGTCCTGTGGCGCTCTTCGTCGTGATCGGCGGCATCATCGCCGCGCGCGTACTGCACCTGGACAGCCGTGGCGTGGCGCTGCTCGGCGAAGTTCCTCAAGGCCTGCCGATGCCGAGGCTGCCCATGGTCAGCGTCGCGGACGTCCGCGAGATCGTGCCCCTGGCGATGGCGTGCTTCATGCTCGCGGCGGTTGAAACCACGGCCATCGGCCGCATGTTCGGCGCCAAGAACGGCTATCGCCTCGACGCCACGCAGGAATTCCTGGCTATCGGCAGCGCCAATCTGATGGCCGGCCTCGGCAGCGGACTGCCGGTGAGCGGCGGCATGTCGCAGTCGCTCGTCAACGAGACGGCCGGCGCGCGAAGCCCGCTCTCGGGGCTGGTGGCCGCGATCATCACGCTCGGCGTCGTGCTCTTCTTCACCGGGCTGCTGCGCACGCTCCCGCAACCGGTTCTCGCCGCCGTCGTGCTGATGGCGGTGACGGGGCTGATCCAGGTCGACGCCCTGCGCAACATCTGGCGGTTCAGCCGGACCGAATTTGCAATCGCCATGGCCGCGCTCCTCGGCGTGCTCGCGGCGGGACTGCTCCAGGGCGTTCTCATCGGCGCGACGATCTCGATTCTCCTGCTCATCGGCCGCGCCTCGCGTCCACGCGTCGCGGAAGTCGCACGGGTCTCGGGGACGTCCTACTTCGCGGATCTGACGCGCCATCCCGAGAACCCGCGTGAGCCGGATGTGCTCGTGGTCCGCCCTGAAGGTTCGCTCCTGTATTTCAACGTCGATCACGTGCGAGATGCCCTGGCCGCGCTCGTGAACCGGCGACCCGATCCGCCACGACTGATCGTCCTGTTCATGGGGAACGTTCCGCACGTGGACTTCGCGGGCGCCGAGCTTCTGGGTCACCTGCGCGCTACGTATCTCGAGCGCGGCATCGAGCTTCGGCTCGCCGAGGCACATGGCACAGTCGTGGAAGCCGTGCGGCGCCTGCACAGCCCGCACGCCGCCGGACTCGCCGAAACGAATCAGACGGTGGACAGCGTTCTGAATGAATGGCGACGCGCCGACCGTCCTGGTGCAATCAAGCAAGCCGCCGACTGAACGCGCACTGACTGGACCACAATGAACAGCCGGTTCGTACCCATCGTGGTCCTGGCCTTCTCCGCGGCCGTCTGGGCGGCGTCGCCACCTGGCGCCCGGGCTCAAACGCCGGAGGGTGCGCAGAAGACAGAAGAGAACCCGACGGGGCTGCCGACGGCCATCGAGTGGAAGTTCAACATCGACGCGTCCTGGGGCACGTTCGGGTTCGCCAACTCGCTCTTCCAGAATCCGAGGGACGGCGTGCCCAACAACCTCAGCGACCAATGGTTCGAGGGCTCAATCAAGCCGGCACTGTCGGGAAGCCGCGCACTGGCCAACTCGAGCGAGTTCTACGGCAAGGTGAGCGCGGCCGGCGAACGCACGTACGGCGCCGCTCCGATCGTGTCTGGCGGCGACGCATCGTCATTCCAGGTGGACGATCTCTTCTTCGGGTGGCGGTCGGGACAATCCGCCGGGTCCGGCGAGAACGTCCTGGATTTCACCGTGGGACGGGCGCCGTTCACGCTGGGGCACGGCATGCTGCTGTGGGACGGAACCGCCGAGGGCGGCAGCCGAGGCGGCTATTGGACCAACGTCCGGAAGGCGTTTGCATTCGCGGCGATCGGACGCGTCAATTCCGGCGCACACAAAGTGGAGGCGTTCTATCTCGACAGGGACGACCTGCCCGAAAACGAGACGGGGACCCGGTTGTGGGGCGCCAATTACGAATACGCTCTCGGCGAGCACTCGACCTTCGGCGCGACGTACATGAAGTTCTTCGCGGATCCGGCTGTCAACCCGGATCGCGATGGGCTGAACGTATTCAACCTTCGCGCGTACACGGCGCCCGTTCCTTCGACGCCCGATCTGTCGTTCGAATTCGAGTACGCATCCGAACGCAACGCCGACCTGCTGAGCTCAAATGCCTGGACGCTGCAAGGCGCGTACGAGCTGAGCAAGGTGTCTTGGAAACCCACCTTCACGTATCGCTACGCGTTCTTCCAGGGCGACGACCCCGCCACGAATCGCAACGAGAACTTCGATCCGTTGCTGCCCGGCTTCTCGGACTGGGGCTACTGGTGGCAGGGCGAAATCGTCGGCGAGTACATCGCCGCCAACTCCAACCTGATCTCCAGCCTCGTCCACGCCCACGTCTCCCCCACCGACAAGGTGGGCGGTGGGTTGATGTTCTACAAGTTCACGCTCGATCAGCCGAGGGCGCTGAGACCCAACGTGAGCAGCACCGATCTCGCGACCGAGTTCGACGCGTACCTGGACTGGAAGATCAACGGCAACTTCACGGCCAGCTTCGTTGGAGCGTTCGCGAGTCCTGGCACCGCGGCGCAGCAGGCGTTCAATCGCACGAAGAACTTTTCCTACGGCATGGTCTACCTGGCCTACACCTACTAGCAGGCCGGTGAAGAATGCAGCCTGAACTAGACGGGCTTCCGAATCCCGGCCGCTGGAGCAGTCCCTGGCGAGATGGCCTCGGCGCGCGGATCAGGCAGCCGGCCGTCGGCGATATGGAGCGTCTGCGAGGGAAAGGCGACGGAGGTCCCCGACGCATCGACGGCTTCCATGATCCGCAGCAGGAGCTCCTGCTGCACGTCAAGGAACGACCCGAAGTCGCCCGTGAAGACGTATGCGGTGATCTCGATGTCGAGAGAAGAGGTACCGAGGCGGAAAAATCGGACGCGCACGGAGTCGCGATCCACGCGCGAGTGCGAAGCGAGGAGCCGCTGGATGCCGTCGATGACCGATCGCATCTGGTCCGCAGTCGTCCCGTACTGCAGACCGATGAAGTGATGGAACCAGAATTTGTCGCGCACCGACAGGATCTCGATGCCGACGCTGGCGATCTGGCCGTTCGGCACCGTCAGAATCGTTCGATCCAGCGTGCGGATGCGGGTCGACCTGAGGCCGATGTAGTCGACGGTCCCCACCGTCTCGCCGAACTTGAGGACGTCCCCGACTCGCACGGCCTTGTCGAAGATCAGTGAGAGCCCGGCGATCACGTTCTCGAGCGTCTTTTGAGCGGCGAGCGCGACCGCGATGCCGCCGATGCCCAGGCCCGCGAGCGCGGCCGTCGGATCGAAGCCGAAATAGCGAAGCGTCGCCAGCACGCAGGCCGTGATCACCAGCACGTCGGCGGCCCGGCGCACCAGGCGGACAAGAGACGCGGTTTCGCCGCCACCCGCGAACAACCGCCTGAGGTACGACTCGCCGTAGCCATTGAGCAGCAGCAGGCCCCAGCCGAACGCCACGATCAGGAGCAGCGTCGCGACCGCGGACCAGAACTGCCGCTCGACGAGAGGAAGATCGAGGCTCCCGAGGAGCCATCGAATCGCCACCGCGAGGATCACGAGGCGAATCAACCCGGGCACATGGCCGTCGGGATGGCGGTTGCTGAACCCCGTCCGGCGGCGCCAGAACCGCATGAGAGGCCGGAACGCCCAGTCGAACGATCCCAGCAGACGGTAGCCGAGCGGGCAGGACGAGAAGCAGCACGAGCCACTCGAACAGACGCACGCCGCCGATTCGCGGCTTGCTCAGGATACGCGGCACGAAGCGATCCACGACGACGAGGTCGATTTCCGCGTACGCCTCGGGAACCGACGACAGCGTCTTCCTCGAGAACAGCCAGATAGGACCTGATGTCCCGCGCGTGATCCGCTCGACGACGACGTTGAAGGAGCCGCCGGAGACGTTGATGGTGCCGACGACGTTCTCGTCCGGTTTCAGCGGGTTATCCGAGGAGCCTTCGGGGCGATCGCTGAGCTCGTTGAGACGTGCGGGCAGACGGCTGTCCATGACGACGTAGAGCTTGCGAGCCAACTCCACCGCTGCCTGGCCCTGCAGGTTGGTGTCCAGATACGCGGGCAGAACCTCGGTGTTTCCCCTGCGGGCGGCATTGATGAACCCGAGAACCGTCTTGCGAGGCGTCTCGCGGCCGAGCGTGTCCCTGGCTGGTTCGGCAGGCGCCGCGGGAGCGGCCGCGCGACCGGCGCCAGCCTGCGCCCGCGCCAGACGGCCGGGCAGCCACAGGACGAGCAGGAGCCCGGCAACGCAGACGCGTCGCGTGAAATCCCTTCTCATGACAATGAGCGGGCGTCAGTTCGGGACAGCTGGCGCCAGAGGGCGACGACCGAGCGTGGCGCAACATGGTACGTACGCTGGTCCGTGAGGGCCGGAGCGATCCTCCAGTCCACGATGTCTTCCGGAGTCTCGAGCGACGTGTCGATCCAGCGGCGCCAGGGCTCGTTGACGGCCTCGTGCGGCAGCTCGAAATCGAGGTGTTCCCAGTATGCGTTCATGATCAAGTGCAGCCCCAGGCCGGCATGCCGGAGTTCGGCGCCAAAGGCCAGGCTGTGCGAGTGCGGGCTCCAGTCGGGCTGCAGCAGCTTGACGCCGTGCCAGGCAGTCGTGGCTTCGTGCAGCATCTCGGTCAGGCTCAGCGCCCTGCGCCCGGCTTCCAGTTCGCGCCGCGATCGCCGCTCGATCAGCAGGCGCACGAAGCGGTGGACGTCGGCGTGCTTCGTGACAAGCGCCCAGTCGAACCAGTTCGCCTCGTTGTCGTGACAGTAGGCGTTGTTGTTGCCGCTCTGCGTGCGCCTCACTTCGTCGCCCATGAGAATCATCGGCATGCCCAGCGAGAGCAGCGTGACGGTCATGAAGTTCTTCACCTGGCGGATGCGCAGCGCGTCAATCACGGCGTCGTCGGTCGGTCCCTCGACGCCGCAGTTCCAGCTTCGGTTGTCGTCCGCGCCATCGCGGTTGTTCTCCCCGTTTGCCTCGTTGTGCTTCCGGTCGTACGACACGAGATCGTTCAACGAAAATCCGTCGTGGCACGTGACGAAGTTGACGCTGGCTTCGGCCTCGCGTCCCTTGTGGCCGTACACGTCCGGGCTGCCCAGCATGCGGTCGGCCAGGCGCCGCACGGTGCCTTCCTCGCCTCGAAAGAAACTCCGAACGTCGTCGCGAAAATGACCGTTCCATTCCTTCCACGCGTCCCCGATGAAGCTTCCCACCTGGTACAGCCCGGCGGCGTCCCACGCCTCGGCAATCAGCTTGGTGGCGGCGAGCGCGGGCTCTGATTCGATATCCCACAGCACCGGCGGATTCGGCATCGGGTGTCCCGAGGCGTCGCGCGAGAGGATTGACGCCAGGTCGAAGCGGAAGCCGTCGACGTGCATCTCGTCGACCCAGTACCCGCAGGCTGTCCACGATCATCCGGCGCACGACCGGGTGATTCGCATTGAGCGTGTTGCCGCAGCCGGTGAAGTCCGCGTATGTGAATCCGTCGCGCTGCAGGATGTAGTAGGAGCGGTTATCCAGCCCGCGGAAGCATTGCGTCGGACCATCCGCGCCGCCTTCCGCCGTGTGGTTGAACACCACGTCGAGAATCACTTCGATACCCGCGCGATGCAGGGCCTTCACCATGTCGCGAAACTCGTCAACCGCCCCGAGCGCATCCCGCCTCGAGCTGTATGCCTGATGAGGCGCGAAATAGGACACCGGCTGGTAGCCCCAGTAGTTCACGCGATCATCGCCCGGCGGGACAGCCTGCGCGTCGAACTGGAAAATTGGTAACAGCTCCACTGCGGTCACACCCAGCTGTTGCAAGTACGGAATCTTCTCGATCAGGCCTGCGTACGTGCCCCGCGTAGTCCCCGATACGCCCGAGGTGGGGTGCATGGTGAACCCACGGACATGCATTTCGTACACCACCGTCCGGGACGACGGGTGGTTCAAGGGCAGGTCGCCTTCCCAGTCGTACGTGGACGGGTCCACGACGACGCTTTTCATCGCCACCGGGGTGTTGTCGCCATCGCCGCTCGCGGCGTCTCGGCTGTAACCGTCCGGGACGACGACGCCCCGACCATAAGGGTCAAGCAGGACTTTTTTTGGATCGAAGCGCTGCCCGTTCTTCGGATCGAAGGGCCCGTCGACTCGGTACCCGTAGATCTGACCAGGTCGAACGCCGGGCACAGAAGATGTGCCAGTAGTGATACTGGCGGTTCGTCCTC
Source organism: uncultured Acidobacteriota bacterium (assembly GCA_963729215.1). Lineage (GTDB taxonomy): Bacteria > Acidobacteriota > Vicinamibacteria > Vicinamibacterales > CAVVIG01 > CAVQJU01. The sequence goes on from CAVSND010000031.1 coordinate 28,257, forward strand.
GGATCGATCGGAATCACACGCGCCGGCCGCGCGTCGTCCACCCGATCGAAGAGCAGCAGTTCGATCGCGGTCGCATGCTTCGAAAACACGCTGAAGTTCACGCCCGCGGCGCTGACCGTCGCGCCGAGCGGCGCCGGAGCGCCGATCACTTTTTCCCCTTCGCCGGCATGCCATCAACCTTCGCGCTGTTTTTCACGGGCAAACCTCGCTGCAACGATCAGGGACCGACAGTAACACGTGCAAATAGAACGCGGACGTCTCGGAGAAACGCGAACGGATGCCTCATCCGCATTGACGGGTCCCGCTGTTGATTCGACTAATGGGAAGGCTTGGGCTTGCCGGCCGGGGCGAGCAACACGTACCAGCTCTCGCAGTCGCCGCGCGAACCGCCCGACAGCGAAACCGTGAACACGAGGTTCAGCGACGGAATCTTCCACTCGTGGCTGGCGAGATTGCCCTCGACCTCGAGGCGGTAGGGCCGCAGCAGGTTGGCCTGCGAGTCGTGCGCCCGATGCTCGTCCTGCACGCCGTCGAAGATCGCGAACTCCCGCCGCGGGCCCATGTGCACTTCGAACTTCGGCACGCCATTGACGACGTGATCGTAGACGCGTTCGCTGTAGCGGCCGTCGGCCTCGCGGCAGGACTGCCAGTTGCCTTCGAGAATGTTGTGGGGGTTGCGGGGATATGACGTGAATTGCGCGGCCAGAGGCCTGGCGAATGCCGCGAGCGCCAGGGTGGCGAGCGCGGCTGCGGCGGCTCGATGCCGTGTCATGGGCTCAGAATATCACTCATGCCTGGCGCTTCCGCCATGCCACATACGGGATTCCGACGATCGCGGCCACGAGGAGATACAACACGATCGTCGGCCCGAAACGCTGATCCGGAAAGTTTGTCGTGGCGACAGCAAAGGCGAGCGCCGGATGGCGGCACGCCGTAGCCAGCCCCAGCACGGCCGAATGCCCGGGATCGGGGCCGCCGAGCACGTCCCCGAGCACCAGCCCGGTCACGGCGAACACGGTCATCACGATGATCGTACCGGTGCCGACGAGCGCCCACATCGACGACGCCATGCTGGCGAGCAGCATGAGGACGCCGATCGCCAGGAGGAGTTTCCCGATGAACCCGACGGGCCGGGCCAGGAGGTCGGCGAGCGCCGGCCACACCGTGCGGACCGCGCTGCCGGCCAGCAGCGGCAGCACCGTCGAGACGAGCACGACTTTCGCGACCGCCGCCGGTTGCATCGCCAGCCGTTGTTCGACGAACGGATCGAGAATCGCAAGGACTGCGGGGATGGCCACGATCGACACCAGACTCAGCACGATCATGAGACCCAGCCCGTACGGCACGCTGCCGCCGGCCTTGGTGTGCTTCATCGGAAGGAGTGGCGGTACTGGCGAGATGGCCAGCGCGATCACCACGATTTCGGTCGTCGGCCGGAAGTCGAACCAGTGGACCAGCAGCAGTGCCAGCACCGGCATGATCACGAACACCGACAGCAACGACCGGATGAGCAGCCCCGGCCGGCGGACCAGGTACAGCAGATCGTTCCACGTCGCGTGCAACGCGAAGCCGAACACCGTGGTGACCACGCTGACCTGGAGGGTAAGCAGAACCAGTGTTTTCATGCTGCGGGCAAGTCTAACGCGTGCAGCTCATCGCTGGACGTGGGCATACTCCTTGAATCAGCTGAGCATGCGATGCGTGCGGCGCTGGCTTTGTTCCTGGTTTTCACACTCTCCGCGTCTGCGAATCTGGGCGCTGAGGATGTCGACGGGCAACCGTCCCAGACCCGGTTCACCGAGCCGGGCGCCCGGGCAACCGCGCCATCCACGTGGAAAGGCGCGTTCGAGGACTCGCTCCGCCTCCTCATGATCGAGCACACGACGCGCATCGCGTTCCAGGAGAAGACGCGGCGGGAGCTGGGCGGACCGTTTTTCAGGGACTACGTACGATCCGTAAAGATTCCCGACACGTGGAACGACGGCGACAGCTGGGCGGTGAACTACGTGGGGCACCCGATTCACGGCGCGGCGTCGGGTTTCATCTGGCTCGATCACGAGGCCGGCGCCCACGATCCGAGCCTGAGATTTTCGAGGAGTTACTGGGCGAGCCGCGGCCGCGCCACCGCGTGGGCGGCCGTGTACAGCCTCCAGTTCGAGTTCGGGCCGCTGAGCGAGGCGTCGATCGGCAACGTCGGCATGCGGCCTGGTACCACCGGCTGGGTGGACCACGTGGTCACGCCCGATGGGCGCGCTCGGCATCATGATCGTCGAGGATGCCCTCGATCGGTTTCTGATCGAGCGGATCGAGACGTGGACCGGGAACCGCGTCTTGCGAACCGCGTCGCGCATCCTTCTCAATCCGAGCCGAACGTTGTCGAACGCGGCCCAGGGGAAAATGCCCTGGACGCGCGAGGCGCGCCCTTTCCCGTGATCGCCCAGTTTGATGCTGATAGCCCGACACCTAACGAGGACACCGCGCCACTTCATCGCCACGAATAGAGCACCACGAATACGCCGAGCGCAATCACCGCGATGCCCCGATCGACCCGACCTGCCCAATACTCTGTACGCTTCCGAATTCAGCAGAGTCGCCACGCTGTTGACGGCCACCGCCACCTGCGAGACTTCGAACCACCACACTGCCCATGACTTGCGCATCGAGCAGCGCGTGCGTCGTTCATGTCAACCACTCGCATGCGCCCGATCGACCCGACCTTGCCCAACTTTCAAATGAGCTGCGCGATCGCCCAACATCATGGCCGCGCCGGCTCCATTTGCCAGTTGGGCCGCGAGCGTCAACAGCGCGAATCAGTTCGGCGTCGGGTGTTCCAATGTATCGATGACCAGGACGTCCACGGTGTCTCGTGTCGAATTGAGCCTCAGCCCAAGCTGTTCCTGAATGGCTGTGAAGATAGACACGGCATCCGGATCGTTAGTGGGCGACGCTCCGGCGGGGTTGACGTCTGGCCCGCGTTGTTCGGGAGTCCACTTGAGATCGATGTCGTAGCGGCCCTCGAGCGCACTCCGATCCACCACGATTCGGTTCACAAAAGGCGACAGATACGGCGTGAACTGACTCAACGGCATGCCTCGCAGGTTGAGAGAACCGAAACCGGTTTGTATGTTCGCGCACCGTTTCGGCCCGCTGAGGTCGACGGCGAGTTCGGGACAGGCGGTCGGTCGCAAGCCGGGGCCCAGCGCCCCGTCACGCGTCGCCCGCTCGAGAGCGAATACCGCCAGCTGACGCTTGTCACCGTGCGTGGTCATCTTGAACCGGTCTTCGAGCAGCGATCGCAGCATGGGCAGCAACTGCGCGTTAAGGGAGCCTGCAGCGGTGTCGGACGCCCGCGCCTCAATGTCGAAGCGATCAGTCTCAAGCCACTTCGGACCGCCGACGATCTGGTCATCCTGGAGCTGAAACGCCGTGCGGATCAGGAGCCGCAGAGGAATGTTCGCAGCGACAAAGCGGCCACCAGGCTGCGCCACCATCATGACGCGCCGATCGTCGGAGGTGTGCAGCTTCACGGAGGCGGCCTCGAACTCGACGCGCTGGGCGGCCGCCGGGACGCCCAGCGCGGTCACGACGAGGATGGTCAACAACGTCGCGGCCCTTTCCATCGATGATTCCCTGAACATTTGATTGAATCGCCTTTGAGCGGTGCGCAGTCAACACTCACTCGCGGTCTCGAGGCAGTACGAGGCGTCACCATCACACGACGAAACGCGCGAAAAACCTGAATGAAACCCGCTCAACCGTAACGAGCCTACCACCCGTCACCAGTCATTAGTAACCCACAATTAACAGCTCCGATACGATGAGGAAACCTCCGCACCGTACCGTAACCGTGCCGAATGCCTAGACACCGCGTTCTCATCGTCGAAGACGAGCAAGACATCGCCGGCCTCATCAAGCACACTCTGGAACGCGCCGGCGACACCGAGGCGTCCGTCGTCGGCAGCGGCGACGCGGCGCTCAAATCCGTGTCCGACCAGCCGCCGGACCTCATCATCCTGGATCTGAATCTGCCGGTGGTGAGCGGCGTCGAGGTCTGCCGCATCCTGCGATCGCGCGCCGACGGACGGCACGTGCCGATCATCATGCTGACCGCGCGCACGAGCGAAGACGATCGCGTCACCGGCCTCGAGCTCGGGGCCGACGATTACGTAACCAAGCCGTTCAGCCTGCGCGAGCTCACGGCCCGCGTCCGCGCCGTGCTGCGCCGCAGCTCGGTCAAGGACGATCAGCCGCTGCTCAACTACCGCGGCACCCATCTCGTGGCCGACTTCGAAGCTGTCTCAGTCGAAGTCAACCGCGAAACCATTCGCCTGACGCGGCGTGAGTTCGAACTGCTCCGGTATCTGGTGCAGAACAAGAACCGCGTCGTGTCGCGCGATCGCCTGCTCGAGCGCGTCTGGGGCTACGACCGATCGGTCGAGACGCGCTCGGTCGACGTCCACGTCGGCCGCCTGCGCAGCAAGCTCCGGGACGCGTCACGGCAGATCGAAACCGTGATCGGGTTGGGCTATCGGTTCGTCGATTGAAGAGCGGCCCTTCGCGCGGCACCTTGGAGCCGTGACCGCCAAGCCCTTTGCGCCCGTGGCCTTTCTTATTTCTTGAGCGCCTTCAGGATTTTCGGCGTCAACATCCACCGCAGGACGCCCGCGCCGCGGAGCGTCCCTCCCTGGACGTCGATCCGGCAGATGCCGCCCTTCTTGAACTCGAGCGGATTGCGCGAGCCGATCAGCCAGGCGGCCAGCTCGCCGATTCCCGGCTCGTGCCCGACGATGACGATGTGGGGACGGCGGGTGTGTTTTTCGATCTCCGCGATGATGGCCGTCGGAGAACCGCCCGGCGCCAGCGCGTCGACGTTGATCACCGGAGGATGGGGGCTGAGAGCGCCGGCAAGGATTTCCGCGGTCTGCCGCGTGCGCACGAGCGGGCTGGTGAGCACGACATCGGCAGGCAGCTCGAGGCGCGCCAGCGCGTGCGACGCCCGCCGCAGGCGCGACATGCCCTGTTCGGTCAGCGGACGCTTCGTGTCGTCCGGCCACGCCTCCCCACGCTCTTCCGCGAGTCCGTGGCGAACCAGATAAAGCTCGTACGCAGTGCGCATGCCTGCCAATTTAGCTCGCGGCGCGGCGGCCGGCGGTGCCCTTGAGGCTGCCGGCACGCTCGCAGGCGGAAACAACCGCCGTCTTCTGGTGCATGAAGCGGGCATGCAGGCGGCGGCACTCGTTCTCGAGGCCGATCACCACGCCGTCGAGCCGGCGCGACATCACCGCATCGCCCGTCGCAAGTGAGGCCTGCACCCGGCGGATGCGATCGAGCAGCACCTGGACGTCGTGGAGACGTCCGAGGATGTCCTGACCGCGCTTGAGCGCCTTGAGCTCGGCTTTGATATTGGCCCCTGACGCCTCGGCGCCGACTTCGCACGCGTAGCGCAGTTTCTTGAGCGCGATGCGGACGACATGCAGGCGCTCGGGCAGATAAAGTGCGCCGGCCTCGGCCAGCGCCGTCTTGAGCGCCAGCGCGCGGTGGGTCACGCGCGCGTCGAGCGCCCATTGCCAGCTGCGCGACGCCTTCTGCTCCTCGAGGTCTCCTGCGACGTGCTCGAGTTTGCCGGCGATGCGGCGCAGCTCGTTGATTGGCAGCTTGTCGGGCATGCGGCCGCGGACGCGCTTGCGCTCCTCGGCCACGGCGGACGCCACCTTCTTCATCGCCTGTTGATCGTAGCGCCCCGAGGCGGATAGCTCCTCGACCAAAAGGCTGAGCACGTCGAGCTCGCGAACGGCTCCAAGCCGTTGTGTCACCTTGCGCAGCCGGCGTCCCAGGCGCCGTGCCACACCCGGGTTAACCTGAAGCACCGGAAGGATTTCGCGTAATCGGCGCGATGCGACCCGGGTCTGGTGGAGCGCATGCACGTTGCCTTCGTCCACGCCTTGTAACATCTGCGTAAATCTATCGAGGCGTTTCCGCAGGAGATCGTAACGCCGTGTTGATGCCTGCATGGTAGGTAGAGGATGGCTGCTAAAAGGCCCATTATAGTAGGAAGGCCCCCATGCGCATCGCCGCGATCGATATAGGTACGAATTCGCTGCACATGATTGTCGTGCGCGTCCGCGCCGATCTGTCGTTCGAAGTCATCGACCGCGAAAAGGAAATGGTTCGACTGGGCGCCGGCGGTCTCGACGGCCGCGCGCTCACGCCCGAAGCGACGCAGGCCGCGCTGCAGGTCCTGTCGAAATTCCGGCGCCTCGCCGACTCGCACAACGTCGACGAAATCATCGCCGTCGCGACCAGCGCGACACGCGAAGCCCAGAACGGCGCCAAGTTCCTCAAGCTCATCACCGAGCGCACGGGCATCCGCCCGCAGGTGATTTCCGGCACCGAAGAAGCGCGCCTGATCCATCAGGCGGCTGCCTACGGCGTCGGGTCGGCCGGCGACACCGTCGTCGTCATCGACATCGGCGGCGGCAGCGTGGAGATCACGCGGGGCACCGGCCCCAATATGGAGGTCGGCCGCAGCTTCAAGCTCGGCGTCATCCGCCTCACCGAGCGGTTCGTGAAAAGCGATCCGCTGGCGCCGCGCGATGAGCGCAGGCTCACTCGATTTCTCGACGCCGAGCTCGGCAAGTACCTCGATCAGATCCGCCGGGCCGGCTTCGACCGGGTGGTCGGGACGTCGGGCACGATACTCAGCCTTGGCGCGGTCGCGCTCGCCGAGCGTCATCAGTCTGCCGGCGCCTCGCTGCGCAACCGCCGGATTCCGGCCAAGCAGCTGCGGCGGACGCGCAAAGCACTGGTCGACCGCGATCTGCAGGAGCGCCTCCGGGTACCGGGTCTCGAGCCGCGCCGCGCGGACATCGCGGTGGCGGGCGGAATCCTGCTCGATTTGATCCTGAACCGTCTCGGCGCCGAGGACATCACGCTGTGCGATCTGTCGTTGCGCGAGGGGCTCGTGCTCGACTACGTCGCTCGCCACCGCAAGGAAATCGTCCAGGCGGATCGCTACCCCGACGTGCGACGCCGCAGCGTGTTCGAGCTTGCCGAGCGCTGCAACTACTGGCCCGAGCACGCGCAGCAGGTCGCCCGCCTCTCGGTCGGACTGTTCGATCAGACGCGCGGCCTTCACGGGCTGACCGATCGCGAGCGAGAGTGGCTTGAATACGCCGCGCTGCTCCACGACATCGGGGTACACATCAGCTACGAGGGTCATCACAAGCACTCGTACTACCTCATCAAGAACGGCGACCTGCGGGGATTCGAACCGGATGAGGTTGAAGCCATCGCCCTGGTTGCCCGCTATCATCGGCAGGCCACTCCCAAGCGGCGCCATAACGGCTACGGGGACTTCAAACGCAAGCGGCGGCGGACCATCCGGACGCTGGCGGCCATCTTGCGTCTGGCTGAAGGGCTGGACCGCAGTCATTCACAGCCCATAGCAGGGCTCGAGCTGCACGACCGCGGAGAGGACGCCCTGCTTCAGGTCCGGGCCGCTGGTGACGCGGAGCTGGAGTTGTGGGCGGCAAACCGCCACGCGGCGGCGTTCGTGCGGCTGATCGGCAAGCCGCTGCATGTTGAGGTCGGCGCGAACGCGGCAGGCGGACACACTAATGCTGAACAATCTCACGACACCGCACGAGTATCCGGGGAAGCTCCTCGTCGTCGAAGGAATAGACGGCTCAGGAAAGACGACGCAGCTGGGCCTGCTGGCGAAGTGGCTGGCGGCGGAAGGCCACAAGGTGTTCGTCACCGAATGGAACTCGTCCGCCCTGGTGAAGGCCGCGACCAAGACCGGCAAGAAAAAGAACGCGCTGACGCCCATGACGTTCAGCTTGCTGCACGCCACTGATTTCGCCGACCGCCTGCTCTACAACATCATTCCACCGCTCAAGGCCGGCATGATCGTGCTGGCCGATCGCTACGCCTACACCGCCTTCGCGCGCGACGCCACGCGGGGCGTCGATCGCCAGTGGGTGCGCGAGCTGTACAGCTTTGCGGTGCGCCCCGACGTGACGCTGTACTTCCGTGTGCCGATCGACGTGTCACTGGATCGACTGATGGCCCGGCGCGTCAAGCTGAAGTTCTACGAGGCCGGAATGGACATGGGATGGAGCGCGAACCCGGTCGAGAGCTTCCGGCTGTTCCAGGGGAAAGTGCTCGACGAGTACGATCGCCTCGTCGAGGAATTCGGGTTGAACGTGGTGAGCGCCGTTGGCAGCATCACCGAGCAGCAGCGGATCGTGCGCGATCTCGTTGCCAGGCACATCCGGACCACCCACGTCGTGGAAAAGGCGGAGACACCCGATGAACAACTCGTCTGAGCCGGTCGACGTCGTGGTCGACAGCCCGACCAACGGCGGGATCCAGCCCGGGAAGTACTACGGCCGCAGCATCCCGTATCTTCCCATCAACGACTACCCCGGCAAGCTGATCGCGGTCGAGGGCACGGACAGCGTCGGCCGGACGACGCAGATTCAACTGCTGCGGGAATGGCTCGAGGTAAAAGGCTACGGCGTGGTGGAGACCGGGTGGACGCGATCGCCGCTGATGCAGCCGACGATCGAGCTGGCCAAGTCGAGCAACACGCTCAACAAGCTGACGTTCGTGCTGCTGTACGCAACCGACTTCGCGGATCGGCTCGAAAAGGAAATCATCCCGGCGCTCAAGGCGGGATTCGTCGTGCTCACGGACCGTTACATCTACACGGCGCTCGCCCGCGCAGGCGTCCGCGGCGTCGACCGGGCCTGGCTCAGGAACCTGTACGGATTCGCCATCGCACCGCACCTCGTCTTCTATCTCAAGGTCGACGTCGACACGTTGATCGGCCGGGTGCTCGGGTCGCGCGGCATGGACTTCTGGGAGTCCGGCATGGATCTCAAGCACGGCGACGACATCTACGACAGCTTCCGCGCGTACCAGCAGAAACTGCTGCGCGAATACACGTCGATGGCCGACGAATTCCATTTCCGCACGCTCGACGCGCGCCGATCCATCAACAAGATCCAGGACGAACTCCGCCGCCAGGTTCAGGCGTTTCTCGAACCCTGACCAGAGGTCCCACAGGGCTAAGCGGGATCACGCAAGGGCTCGGTGTGATCACGCACCGTGCTGGCATGCGATCACGTAAAGGACTGGGTGGGTCCACGCAAGGTGCTGACGGATCGAACCAGTGCTGATCGAATGCGTCGCGGAATTCACTCGAGCCCTTGCGTGTTGCGGTCAAGCCCGTTGCATGATCCACGCAGTCCTTTGTCTAATCGCAGATCAGCACTTGTGTGATCGCGCGCCAGCCCTTTGCGCAATCCCACTGAAGCACCTTGCGTGATCCCACTCCAGGCCTTTGCGTGTTCCCATCCGTGCCCTTTCATGTATCGCTTTATCCAACTACCCCTTGATGTCCGAGCGCTTTGCGTGCGTAAGCCAACTGGCCGACGTGATACGTGTCGTGCATGACGAGAAACGCGATCTGATCCGCGATCGTCGTGATTGCCGGCGTCGGCGCTCGCAGTGCGGGCCTGGCGAGATCCGCGGCTGTGAGACGGCCGAGCGTCGCGTACAGCCGTCTGTTGACGTCATGTGACACCGCCTGCACGGCCTCCTGCGTCGGATAGCCCGCGGCGCTGCCAAGGCTCGCGCCGCGCGCAAAGAGATCGCCCCAGCCCGTGTCGACCCCGTCGCCGAACATCTTCGGGATTTGCGCGCGCGTGCTGACCATGTGACCCAGAATCCAGAGCATCGGGTTGCTGCGATCGGTCGGCCGGCGCCAGAGATCTTCCGCGGCGACCTTCTCGAACGCCCGCGACGCGAGGCTGTCGTTGATCGTGAAAATCAGCGCCAGGGGCGCCACCGCCGGATGGTAGTCGGTGGCTCGCGCGGCGTAGGTTTGCAGCAGGCCGCCCCAGCCATTCGGGCTATCCACGCCAGACCTGACGTTCCCGGCGCCTTCGCCGTGCCGCTCGAAGTGACGGTGTTCGAGGTCCACGCGCGTGAGGCCGTCGGGCTCCGCGGTGAAACGAACCTCGACCTCGCTGGCCTTGTTCAGGTCCGGCTCGTATTGCCACGTCGGGCCGATCTGCCACGCCAGCACGAACCGGTTCGGCGGCTCCCATGTCAGCACACGTCCCCAGTCGCATTCGGTCCCGTCGGCCTCGCGGCCGAAGCATCGGCCGCCGGCGCGAGATTCGATGACGGCCTTCACCATCGGCTGCTTGCCGATGTGGTGAGAGCGCGGCCACCACGTGTCGAAGCCATCGGTGAAGACCTTGAACGCGTGATCGACGGTGGCCTTGACGGTGATCGTTTTCCTGACGGGGGTGAGTGCCTCAGCTGTGTTCGTCACGTTTCCTCCTTGGCCGTCTGCTCCACTACGGCAGATGGGCCGGCTGCTCGGCGGCGCGCTTGAAGGCGGCCAGCGCGTCGGTCCAGAACCGATCGAAATAGGCGCGAAGCGTCTTGATGCCCGCCGGATCGAGCTCATAGATGCGGTTCCGTCCCGCTCGACGTTCACGCACGAGACGGGCTTCCCTGAGAACACGCAGGTGCTTGGAGATCGCCGGGCGGGTGACGTCGAAATGGTCGGCGAGCTCCGTCACGCCGTGGGGCCGATCCGTCAGGTGCGCGAGGAGCGCCCTCCGCGTCGGGTCGGCCAGGCCACGGAAGGGGTCCGCCTTATTCGTAACCATATGGTTACGCATTATGGCGAAGGGCGCCGGACAGGTCAAGCGGTCCTCGCGAGCGTCTCCGTTACCCGGAATTTACATCCGGGAAACGCCGGGGAAACTGGTACGCGATACCCTTTGGGAATGCTCCTCCAGGATCCGCCGGTCGTGTCGCAGCGGACGGCCGGTCCGCCGGCCAGCCCCGTGTCCGCACCACCGGTGACGCCGAAGATCCAGGTCGCTGGAATGAATTTCTACTACGGCGTCGCGCCGCGTGCTCGAGAACATCGCGCTCGACGTGCAGCCGAACCAGGTCACGGCCTTGATCGGCCCGTCCGGCTGCGGCAAGTCGACCTTCCTGCGGTCGCTCAACCGGATGAACGACATCGTGCCCGGCGCGCGGGTCGAAGGGTCGGTCTGCATCGACGGCGCCGACATCTATGCGCCGACAGTGGACGTCGTCGATCTGCGCCGACGCGTCGGCATGGTCTTCCAGAAGTCGAACCCCTTCCCCAAGTCGATCTTCGACAACGTCGCCTACGGGCTGCGCATCAACCACCTGACGCGATCCAAGGAAGAACTGCGCGGGCGCGTCGAGGCGAGCCTGAAGGCCGCGGCGCTCTGGGACGAAGTCCACGATCGTCTGCACACCTCGGCGTTTGCGCTGTCGGGCGGCCAGCAGCAGCGGTTGTGCATCGCACGCGCGCTGGCGGTCGAGCCCGAAGTGGTGCTGATGGACGAGCCGGCCTCGGCGCTGGATCCGATTGCGACGCAGCGGATCGAAGAGCTCATTTACCAGCTCAAGACGCGGTACACGATCGTCATCGTGACGCACAATATGCAGCAGGCGGCGCGCGTCTCGGACGTGACCGCGTTCTTCTGGCTGGGCAAGCTGGTGGAATGCGATCGCACGAACAAGATCTTCACGGCGCCGTCAGAGAAACTCACCGAAGACTACGTCACGGGACGGTTTGGTTAAAGCATGGAACTCGAACGCCACGGACGGCATTTTCAGGAGGAGCTCGAGCAGCTCAAGACGCGGCTGCTCGAAATGGGCGGCCTCGCCGAGGAACAGGTGCGCCTCGCCGTCAAGGCGTTGACCGAGCGCGACCGCGAACTCGTCGCGCTCGCCCTGAACGGCGACGAACCGATCAACAGGCTGCACATCGAGATCGACGGCCGCTGCTTCACGCTGCTCGCGCTGCACCAGCCGATGGCCGTGGACCTGCGGGCGATCGTCGCGGCCGTCAAGATCAACACCGATCTCGAGCGGGTCGGGGACCTCGCGATCAACATCGCGGAAGCGGCGCGGCGGTACGCCCAGCATGCCCCGGTCAAGAAGCTGATCGACATCCCGCGGATGGCCAATATCGCGCAGAACATGCTCCGCGATTCGCTCGACGCCTTCGTCCGCCGCGACACCGAGCTCGCGCAGCGCGTGTTGAACGAAGACGACAAGCTCGACGACCTGAAGACCCAGATCTTCCGCGAGCTCCTGACTTACATGCTGCAAGACCCCAGCACGATTGAAGGGGCGCTCGATCTCATCCTGATTTCCCGCCACCTCGAACGCATCGGCGATCACGCCACGAACATCGCCGAAGACGTCATTTTCATGGTGTCGGCTCGCGACGTCCGCCACCACGCCAGCGAGGGACAGCCCTCGCACTGAACCGAGAGCCTGAAGTAAAAAGTTTAAAGTTCAAAGTTTGAAGTCGATATAATCCAGGTGCGGGTGTAGGCATGGCGGAGCCCCCGAAACCAGAGAATGTAGAATTGTGCGTGTTCTGCAGGCGTCATCCGGCCGAGCAGGCCTGGCGCCCCTTCTGCAGCGAACGCTGCAGGATGCAGGACCTGGCGCGCTGGGCCGACGAATCCTATCGAGCGGCCGGCGAGCCTGGCGAGCTCGTGGAAGACAGCGAAAAGGCAACCGACCCCGATGGCTGACACTCTGACGATTACCGACAACCGGACCGGACAGCAGTACCGAAGTTCCGGTCACGGACGGCACCATCCGCGCCGTCGACCTCCGGAAGATCAAAGTCAACCCCGAAGACTTCGGCCTCATGACGTACGACCCGGCGTTCCTGAACACGGCGAACTGCCGGAGCGCCATCACCTACATCGACGGCGACAAGGGCGAGCTGCTCTATCGCGGCTACCCGATCGAACAGCTCGCCGAGCATAGCGATTACCTGGAGACGGCCTACCTGATTCTGTTTGGCGAACTGCCCACGCACCAGCAGCTGCAGTCGTGGACGCAGCAGATCACCAACCACACGATGCTCCACGAGAACATCAAGAAGTTCATGGAGGGGTTCCAGTACGACGCGCACCCGATGGGCATTTTCCTGAGCACGGTCGGGGCGCTCTCGACCTTCTACCCCGACGCGAAGAACATCTTCGACAAAGCCTCCAGGCTGCGCCAGACGCACCGGCTCATCGCCAAGGTCCCGAGCATCGCGACGTACGCGTACCGCCACAGCATCGGCCGCCCGTACGTCTATCCGGACAACGACCTGAGCTTCGCCGGGAACTTCCTGAACATGCTGTTCAAGATGACCGAGCTGAAATATCAGCCGAACCCCGTCCTCACGCGCGCCCTCGATGTGCTCTTCATCCTGCACGCCGACCACGAGCAGAACTGCTCCACGACGACGATGCGGACGATCGGCAGCTCGCATGTCGATCCGTACTCGGCGCTCGCGGGCGCGGCCGCCGCGCTGTATGGACCGCTGCACGGCGGCGCCAACGAGGCGGTGCTGCGCATGCTCATGGAAATCGGCTCGGTCGATCGCGTGCCCGAGTTCATCAAGAAGGTGAAGAACGGCGAGGGCGCCAACCGGCTGATGGGATTCGGCCACCGCGTGTACAAGTCCTACGACCCGCGCGCCAAGGTCATCAAGCGGATTGCCGATCTCGTGTTCGCGGTGACGGGCAAGAACCCGCTGCTGAACATCGCCCTCGAGCTCGAGCGCATCGCGTTGCAGGACGAGTACTTCGTCAGCCGCAAGCTCTATCCGAACGTGGACTTCTACTCGGGCCTGATCTACCAGGCCATGGGCTTCCCCATGGAAATGTTCCCGGTGCTGTTCGCCATCCCGCGAACGGCCGGCTGGGTCGCGCAGTGGGAGGAAATGCTCCTCGACTCCGAGCAGAAGATCGCACGCCCCCGGCAAATCTACACAGGTCCCCATCAAAGGGACTACGTTCCGAGGGACAAGCGAACGTAAGTCCCACGAATCTGGTCATTTAGTCATCTGGTCATCTGGTCATTGCTGCTCAATTGGGCAACTTGCTCAATTGCCCAACGACTAGACGACTAGATGACCAGATGACCAAATTCGCCGGTCATGGGACGCCCGGGGGCCAACGTTTCGCCCCGGCGTCCGTCTAATCCGGCAGATGGAAGCTGAGATTTCGACGGTCCTGGCCCGGGCCCGGCAGGGCGACAGCGAGGCCTTCCGCACCCTGGTCGAACGCCACAGCCGGAGCGCCTTCCGGCTGGCCTACCGCATGACCGGCAACGAGCACGACGCCGAGGACGTGGTCCAGGACAGCTTCCTGCGGGCCTACCGGCAACTGGCCCGGTTCGAGTCCCGGGCGCATTTCGGCACCTGGCTCCATCGCATCGTGGCCAACTGCTCGGTGGACCTGTTGCGCGCGCGCCGATCGCGCCAGGACTTCAACCGCGCCGAAGACCTCGACGCCATCGTCGAACAGCCATCGGAGGATGAGCCCGGCCCGGAGCGGCTGGCGCGCAGCGCCGAAATCGACCGGTTCGTGGGGGCGGCCCTGGCGCAGCTCAGCCCGCTCGAACGCGCCGCGTTCACGTTGCGACACTACGAAGGCCGGTCGATCGCGGAAATCAGCAGGACTCTCGGGCTCAATACCAGCGCTGCCAAGCACAGCGTCTTCCGCGCGGTGCGGAAGCTGCGTGCCGCGCTGGCGCCCATCCGGGGTGAATCGTGAAGCACTATTCAGAAGAGGATCTGATCCTCCACTACTACGGCGAAGCTGAACGCTGGAGCACAGCGGCAGGGCGGCGGCGGCGGCGCCACGAGATCGAACAGCACGTGGACCAGTGCCCCGCGTGTGGAGAGCTGTACCGCAGCCTGGTCGGCACGCTCCGCCAGCTGGAGGCACCAGAAGCTCCAGAACGCGGCGATCAGTACGGCCTGGAGGTCTGGCAGCGTATTCGCGCGCGCCTGCCCGAGCCGGAGGCGCCCTGGTGGGCGCAGTGGCTCAGGTGGAATCGCCTGGCCGCGGCCGCGGGGGTCGCGATGCTGGTCGTCGCGGCGTTCGTGGCGGGCCGCTCGTGGTCGACCGCGGAGAACCCGCTGCCCGCGTCTCCGTCGGCTCCCGCGACGAGCGCACAGGCCGCCCAGGCGAGCGACGGCCGCCAGCGCATTCTGCTGACCTCGGTCGCGGAACATCTGGATCGGTCGGAGCGGATTCTGACCGACATCATGAACACGACCAACGGCGGCGACATTTCCACGGAGCAGCACTGGGCCGAGGATCTCGTCTCGGCCAGCCGTCTCTATCGGCAGGAGGCGGTCGACATCGGCGAACAATCGGTCGCCAGCGTGCTGGACGAGCTCGAGCGGAACCTGCTCGAAGTCGTCCACAGCCCATCGCATGTCACCGCCGCGCAGCTCGACGATGTGCGCCGGCGCATCGACGCGGCGGCGTTGCTCTTCAAGGTGCGCGTGCTCGGCGACGAGCTGAGGCAGCGTGAGCTGGCCATGCCGTCGGCCGCTCCGCATGCGCGTGCTGTCACATCTCAAATCAGCTGAGGAACCATGGTCATCCAACGCATCGCTACCATCTCGACTCTCGTGCTCGCGCTCGCGGGACCGCTCGCCGCGCAGACGCCGGACCCGCCTTCGCCGGACCCGGCGCCGGAGGCACGCCCGGCGCGTCCGCCACGTACGCCGCGCGGCAACATCGAACTGCACCTGCCGCCGATGCCGCCGCTGCCGCCCTTCGAGCCGGAGGCGCTCTACGAACAGGCACGCAATGCGATCGAGAACAGCGAATTCGATCGTGCCCTGAGGGAGCTCGATCAGGTCATCGGCCAGACGAACGGGCGAGCCGACGCGGCGATGTACTGGAAGGCGTATAGCCAGTCCAGGCTCGCGCTCAGCAAGGAAGCGCTGGAGACGATCAAGGAAATGGCGAAGCAGTTCTCCACGAGCCCGTGGGTGAAGGACGCCAAGGCGCTCGAGCTCGAAATCAGGCAGGCCGCCGGGCAGCCCATTTCCGCGGATCTGCAGAACGACGAGGAGCTGAAGCTCCTGGCGCTGCGGGGCGTGATGCAGACGGATCCCGACAAGGGCCTGCCGATCATCGAGAAGATGCTGGCGGGTGGCGCCGCGCCGCGCGTCCGGGATCGGGCGCTCTTCGTGCTCAGCCAGAGCCGGTCGCCAAAAGCACGCGACATCATGGTGACAACGGCGAAGAACAACGCGAACCCCGAGCTGCAGCTTCGCGCGATCCGCTATCTCGGGTTCATGGGGAATGACGATCGCGATCTGCTCCCGGGCATCTACCGGACCAGCTCGGACGCATCCGTGAAACGAGCCGTCATGAACACCCTCTTCATGCAGCGCAACGCAAAAGGTCTCGTGGATCTGGCGCGCGGCGAAAAGGACCCGCAGATGAAGAAGGAGATTGTGTCGAAGCTGTCGGTCATGAAGGCGCCCGAGGCTACCGACTACCTGCTGGAGCTCCTCAAGTGACGTCCCTGCTGCTGGCCGCGGTTCTTGTTGCCGGGCAGAGCCCTGTAAGCAACGTCAGGAACCTCACGAACGCGCAGGTCGAAACGCGCCAGGCCGTACAGACGCTCGAACGCGAGATCGCGGGCATCGCCGCCCGGAAGGACGCCCGCTGGGTGGGCTACCGGATCGCCGTCAGCCGCGGCCGGCGTTCGATGGATTGCTTCGAGCGCACGCGGATCGCGCTCGAACCAGCCGCCGAAATCCTGGTGCTCGCCCGCCTCGAGGCCGGCGCCATCGTGAGGCTGCGGACGGCGACACCCGATTGCGAAATCGACGCAGGCGGACTGCCCGTCGTCTGGCTCGACGGCGTGAAGCCCGACGACAGCGTGGCGTGGCTGACCTCGCTCATCAACACCATTCCCGCGGCCGGCGAACGCTACGACCGCGTCGTGAGGCCGGCGGTCATCGCCCTCGCGATGCACGAAGGAACCGCCGCCACGCGATCGCTGGTGACCATCGCCCGCGATCATCAAGTCGCGAGAATGCGGTCCGACGCCCTGTTCTGGCTCGCGCAGCGCGCGGGAACTGAAGCCGCCGCGACTATCGCCGAAGCGATCGATCGCGACCCGGAAACCGAGGTCAAGCGGCGCGCGGTGTTCGCCCTCAGCCAGCTGCCCAAGGACGACGGGGTGCCGAAGCTGATTGACGTCGCGCGGAACAACAAGAATGCGGCCGTCCGGAAGCAGGCGATGTTCTGGCTCGGGCAGTCGAACGATCCGCGTGCGCTCAAGTTTTTCGAAGAGGTCCTGCTGAAGTAGGCCGGCCCGCCCGCCGGAAGACCACGAGCCCAACCGCCACAATGACACCGGCGGCTGCGGTCGCGAGCGCCACGGCGCGCGGCACGGCCGGCCGCATGGTGTCGTCGATGCGGGCGTAAAGACCGTGTCCGGCCGCGGCGGCCATGGCGGTCCGCACGTACTCCCGCCCGGCCTCGACGAGCACGCGGTCGAACACGACATTCCACACGACCACGGCCCAGACAATCCAGAGGGCGACGGCGAGGCGCCGTCTGTCCATCAGCGCGTCCGCCCTGGCGAGTTCACCGGCGTCTCGCGTAAGCGCGAAGGATGATGATCAGGACCGCCACGCCGGCGACGACCCATGTGACGACCCGTGTGCCGTCAGCCGGTGTGCGGCTCAAGAAGAGGACCGCCACGAGAAGCAGGACCAGAGCCAGAAGCGAGGTCACGAGCACCGCCGTGGATCCCGCGCGCCTGCCGGGCGCAGGGGGTTTGAAGATCGGATCTGTCGTCGCCGTGCCGCACTTATAGCAGACGATCGCCTTGTCGGCGATCTCCGTTCCGCACTTCCTGCAAATCATCGTGGTGGCTCGTGGCTCGTAACTCGTGGCTCGTGGCTCGATCAGTGGCTGAACAGCGGTCTGACCACCGCCATCAGGATGAGCACGAGCCCGAATGTGCAAACGATCGTGGCGCCGGTCGGCAGGTCGAGCTGCAGCGACAGGTAGACACCCAGCGCCGACACGATCGTCCCCATGGACCACCCGATAGCCAGCCGCTTGCCGACACTTTCGGCATACAGCATGGCGGCAACCGACGGGACGATCAAGTAGCAAAACACGAGCAGCACGCCGGCAATCGACACGGACGACGTGACGACGAAGCCGAACGAGGCGTAGAACAGAAAGTCCCAGAAGCGGATCGAGACGCCTTCCGCCTCGGCCCGGTGCGGATCCATCGAGATGGCCAGGAACCGCCGCCTGAAAACGTAATGAAAGATGCCCACGGCGCCGTACAAGACGGCTGTCTTCGCCACTTCGGGCCAGGACACGGCGAGGATGTTGCCGACGAGCATGTCCTTGAGGTGCTCGCTCTCGGACGTGGCCTTGCTCATCGCAAGAATCGCCGCCGCGGACGCCACGGCATAGCAGATGCCGATGATGGCCTCCTTCGGGATCCGCGCACGCTGGCTCCGCACCGTCGAGAACACGAACGCGCCGATGAACGTGAACGCGAGGCTGATCCAGTACACGATCGGCGAGTGCGGGTCGCCGTGCGACGCCGGCAGAAAGATCGCCACGGTGGCCCCGAGCGCCGCGATCTGCGCGAGCGACAAGTCCACGAAGATGACGCCGCGTTCGACGACGTGCACGCCCAGGTACGCGTGAATGCCGGTCAGGATCAGGCTCGCGACGAACGCCGGCGCGAGAAACGCAATCATCGAAGCATCGAGCATGTGGGCCTACTTTTTCAACGCGTCCACGAGGAGGTTGATGTTGTAATCGAAGAGCGCGAAATAATCGGACGTTTCCTTCACGCCGCCGACCGACGGCGGCATCACGAGCACACGCGCCCCGGTCTCGCGGCCGATGGCTGTCGGCGTCTTCAGATCGAAGTACGGCTCGATCAGCATGATCTTCACGTTCTGCCGCTTCATCTCGTTGATCAGATCCAGGGTGTGCTGGGGGGTCGGCGGGATGCCGGGGCGCGGCTCGACGTAGCCGACGATCTCCAGCCCGAACCGCTCGGCGAAGTTCGGAAACGACCGGTGGTAGGTCACCACTTTCGTGCCCTTGTAGGGCGCCATCAGCGCCAGCCACTTCTTCTCGGCCGCGTCCAGCCGCGTGGTGAAATCGCCCAGCCGCTGATCGAAAAAGGCCTTGTTCCCGGGCCGTTGACGATCGAACGCGTCGGCAATCTCCTTGGCGATGCGTTTGCCGTTTTCGGGGTCCATCCAGTAATGAGGGTTTCCGAGCGGGTGGACGTCGCCCATGGCCCGCGTAATCGTGCCCGTCGGGATTTCGAGGATCTGGGCGCCAAGCGACGCATCGAGATACCCTTCCGCGTTAGGCTGGATTTTGCCGTTCCGGCTCTGCTGCACGAGCGGCGGGAGCCATCCGATCTCGAGCTCGCGGCCGACCACGATCAGGAGGTCGGCCTTCTGCAGCTTCAGGATGAAGCTGGGCTTGGCTTCGACAAAGTGCGGATCCTGGTAGCCGCGGGCGATCGATTCAACCGTCACGCGGTCCCCGCCGACCTCGCGTGCAATCGCGGCCAGGTCTTCGGTCGTCGTTATCACGTTCAGCTTGGACTGCGCAACGGCGGAGCCGCGCGACGCGCATCGCGATCCGCGGCATCAGAATCAGCAGACTTGCGATTCATAAGAACTTAGAACCACAATGCCCACAAAGCTCACGAAGTCACGACGCTCAGAGTGAGTCTTCGTGATCTTCGTGACCTTCGTGGTTCACAACACAGGTGCCGGACATGGTGATCAGAACGGGTGCGCGCCGTGCGCGCCGATTGAGAACTGGAACTGGAACAGGAACTCGTTGGCCGCCGGACCGATGGCGTAGGCGGTGCGGCGGTACTGGCCCCGCACCTGGCTGAACTCGCTCGGCCAGTACGTCAGCGATCGCCGACCCGCCGCTGTCGTGCAGAGTCGAATCGTAGGCCCGGTCGGATCCGTCGAAGCGGATTCCGCCAAACCAGCGGCGCGCGAACTGATAGTCACCCGACACGTAGTAGCCCATGCCGCTCTGGAGTCCGTTCGGCTGCTCGCGGCTGCTCCAGATCACTTCGGAGCGCCCGACGAACGAGTGGTAGATCGATCGCCGAAGGGGCTTCCACCGCAGGGTGGCGTCGAAGCCGATGAGACGCGTCGTGAAGTCGTCAATGTTCTGCTGCAACCCTGTCGCGTTGTAGCCGCGTGACCATGACGCGCCCACATCCAGGTTGGTGGACTCCGAGATGTCCTGATACCCGCGGACATGCGCGACGTAGCTCAGCTGACCGCGCTGGCTCGTCTGATAGAGCGGGCTTTCCGGGGATCCCGAGTCGCCCCGGAACACCTGGCCCGTTGCCTCCAGAAACAGCCAGGGGTTCGGAATCAGTTTCGCCACCGACACACCCGCATCGTCGATGCCGTCTTCCCCGCCCACGAGGTTGTTGATGACGAGCGGCCGATCCGCCCACGGCAGAACGTGATTGTGCAGGGTGTTCACCTTGCCAAAGGCCGCGCGCATCTTGCCGACCTTCGTCAGCAGGCCGCCCGGCAGCGAGGTGAGCGTCACGAACCCTTCCTCGAGGTTCACGCCTTCTTCACCGAATGAGATGAAGAAATCGGCACGGGCGTACGGATCCACGACGGCCTGGAACGACGCCTCCGACTCGTGCATTTCGAACGCGGGATTCGGCGTGATGTTGTTGGCCGGATCGGTTTGTACCCGGCCCGCCGTGCCGAGAAAATCGCCGATGACGGCCATGTCGGGGTTGAATACCTTCGACGCTCCCCCATCGGCGGCGTTCGCCCGAGGCGGCGGCGCCGACAGATCCGCCGCGGCCGGCGGTTGAACCGGCGGGGGCGGCGGTGGCAGCGGCTGCGCGGGCGGCGGCTGTTGACCGCCTTCGATGGCGGCGAGCCGCATCTCGAGCGCCGACAACCGGGCCTCGAAGTCCTTTTTCAAATCGTCGATAGCGGAGCGAAGCGCCTGGGCGTCCGGTGGCTGGGGCGCGGCCTGAGCCGACGCCTTTGCTGCCGACAGGACGACCAGCACGAACGCCGCATAGCGAAATCGATGCGACACTGCGTACCCTCCCGCGGTCCGGATGAACACGGACCGCCCCGAAATTGCCTGGCCGTTAAATGGCTCTCCGCGCGCGCGTCACAACAGCTCGTGACGCCGCCGCGGCGGAGGCTCAACGGAAGGAGACGGGGGGCGAGCGGCCGGTCGACTGATGCGGCAGCAGCACGCCGACGGCGGGCAGCTGGAACGATACGGCGCAGCCGGCATCGGAAAGCTGCCAGGCGCCCACGACGGAGGGCGAATCGGGATCGGTGCCGAGCTGGTTCGCCGTGCAAGCGGTGCAGTGCTGCGGGTTCTTCAGGTGACAGAGGAGGTCGTGGTGCTCGAACGACGCGACGAAGAGGAAGGCGGCGTACAGCGCCACGCCTGCCAGGCGCAGAAGCGACCGATTGTGCCGTCGCGTAGCGATCACCCTTCTCCTGATTCTAACGCCGATGACGTCCACCGGCCGCCTACCTGCCAACGATCACCTTGAATCGAAAGGCCACGCCGCCGAGATCCGTTTCGCCGGCGTCCTGCGAGATGCCACCTTCGCCGAGGATGCCGGGCACGTGCGTGTACTGCCCGTCAACGGCGACGCCGATCCATTTCTGAAGCCGGATCTCCACGCCTCCGTTCAGCAGGTAGCCGACATGATGCGTGTCCACGTTGTCGCCATCGCCGGAAAAGTCCGACTCTTCCTTATAGTTGTATCGGCCAAAACCACCGGCAGCGTAAGGGATCACACGCCACCGCGTCGCGCCGAAGCGGTAACCAACGCTCAATTCAATCGGCGTGATGGTCGCCGTCAACGGAATCCCGAGCGGAAACGCCTGGCCGTTGCTGACGAACGCCCGCTGGCCGGTCTTCTTGAATTGCGTGATCCCGAACTCCACGAACACGCCGCTGGGCGTGGTGATCTGGAGACCTCCGCCGAAGAACGGCTGGCTGGACCCGCCAAATGTCGCGTCGAACGTGGTGCTTGCCGCGAAACTCTGCTGTGTCGCGACGAAAAATCCCCGGAATGCCGCCTCAGGCGGCTCGCTTGCGTCCGCAGGGTCGGGCGCGGATTGCGCAGACGCCGGGAGGGCGACCAGTATGGCGAACACGCACGCGGCGATCGTTTTCATTTCGCGAGTCCCAGTCCGCGCAGCGTGTTGCGCGCTTCGATCAGGCCGTAGCCGTACGTGTTGTCGCGCCCCTTGTCGCCCAGGTCAGTGGAGAATTTCTCGAGCGCGGCCTCGATCGCGGCGGGGTTCTTGATGCCCTGCTGCATCAGCATCGCGGCGAGTCCGGACACATGCGGCGTGGCTTGCGACGTGCCGACATAACCGATGTAGGCGAGCACATCGAAGCGTGGCGGTCCGTAGAGAGACGGGGGCAGCAGAAAGGTGTCGGTCAGCGTGAAATCGTACGTCTGCTGCCAGACGTACCCGTTGTTGCCGAAACCACGATCCGTCCCCCCAGGCGCCGAGAGCTCGATGTAGCTTCCCGTGCTGGAGTAGTGCGCGTGCTGTTTTGCGGGATCGACGGCAGCCACAGAAACGGCGCCCTGCACGCGCGAGGCGATCTCGGCGAGAACCTCGGTCGGGTTGCCATCCTCGAAGGAGTTGCCGCCGGCGACGGCGATGAAGACGCCCTTGCCCACGGCGTACTTGATCGCGTCCTCGATGACCGGAGCCGGGTCTCCCGTCCGTCCGAGGCTCATGTTGATGACGTTGGCGCCGTTGTCGGCCGCGTACCGGATGCCTCGCGCCACGACATCGTCGGTGCCGAAGGCCGGCGCGCCGAAGATGTCGTCCCACATACTGTCGAGGACTTTCACCGGCATGATCTTGACGTTGAAGGCGACGCCGGCCATCCCGATACCGTTGTTGGTCAGCTGTCCGACCGTACCGCTCACGTGCGTGCCGTGACCGTCGAAATCGAGTGGGACGTTGTCGTTCCAGATGAAGTCGCGCGGAGCCACGAACCGGCTGACCGGCGCCAGCTCGGGCGCCGCCACGAAGTTGAGGGTGAGCGTGCCAAGCGCCGGATAGATCGTGCCCTGGTCATCCCGGAACCCATGGGCCTGGACGACGGCCGTCGTGTTCGTGTAGGAAACGCCCGTGTCGAGCACGGCGACGACGATGTTGGAGCCGGCCGCCGGCTGAATGTCCCAGGCGCGTTCAAGGTCGATCAGCGGGAGGTTCCACTGGAGCTCCTTGTAGTACTGATCGTTTGGCACGAAGGTCGGGCGCACCCTGTACGCCGGCTGCGCGTATACGACGTCGGGCCGCCGCCGCAGTGCCGCGGCCATCGCCTCCGGATCCTCGCCCGGATCGATGCCAACGACGTCGAAATTCGCATATGATGGTCGTTCGGGCACCGCCGCGGCCCGCGACACTGTGGACATGGCGCGGACGCGCGCGTCCGTGGACATGCCGTCACGGAACTTCACGATGACCCGGCCGGCGATGTAGTGCGCGCCGGACATGCCTGTGCGGTCGAGCGTGACGGTCGAGTGGCGCAACGATTCGCGGACCAGCGCCTGGGGCGAGTCCGGCGCATGCGACGTGTCGGACACGACGCCGCGATCGATCGGCGGAAGAGTACTGGCCGGCAGGAAGGTGCGGACCGCGGCGCCGGCCTGCCCGTGAAGATCGACGCGGCCCGCCAGCGCCGTTGCGATCGCCGCAACGGTCAGCGTAAGGAAGAAGTTACGAAGAAACGCGCGCGGCATCTTCGTATTGTACTGGAGTCCCATGGCTGAAACGCTTTTCAATAAAGTCTGGAACGCGCACCGCGTTCGCACATTGGCAAGCGGACAGACACAGTTGTTCATCGGATTGCACCTCGTGCACGAAGTCACGAGCCCGCAGGCGTTCGACATGCTGCGCCAGCAGGGTCTGCCCGTCGCGTTTCCGGAGCGCACGGTGGCGACGATCGATCACATCGTGCCCACCAGTTCACAGAAGCGCCCGTTCCTCGACGTGATGGCGGAGGAAATGACGGTTGCCCTCGAGCGCAACTGCCGCGACTTCGGCATTCGCCTCTACCTGCCGGACAGCGACGAGCAGGGCATCGTCCACGTCATCGGCCCGCAGCTCGGCTTGACGCAACCGGGCCTGACCATCGCGTGCGGCGACAGCCACACGTCCACCCACGGCGCATTCGGCGCCATCGCGATGGGAATCGGCACCTCTCAGGTGCGCGACGTGCTGGCGTCGCAGTGCCTGGCGGTCGAGCCGCTCAAGGTCCGCCGCATCGACGTCAACGGACAGCTCCGTCCGGGCGTGTTCGCGAAGGACGTGATTCTCACGATCATCCGTCGCCTCGGCGTCCAGGGCGGCGTGGGCTACGCCTACGAATACGGCGGCAGCACGCTCGATCGCATGACGATGGACGAGCGCATGACGATCTGCAACATGTCCATCGAGGGCGGCGCCCGCGCCGGCTACGTCAACCCGGACGACACGACGTTTGCGTATTTGAAGGGCCGCAAATTCGCGCCCTCCGGCGCCGCGTGGGAAAAGGCCGTCGCGTGGTGGCGATCGATCGCGTCGGACAGGAATGCGTCGTATGACGACCGCGTCACGCTCGACGCCGCGTCGATCGAACCGACGGTGACGTGGGGCATCAACCCCGGTCAGGCCATCGGCGTCACCGAGTCGATCCCGGCCGACGCCGACGCCGAGGCGCTGGCCTACATGGGTTTCACGGCAAGTGCCCCGATTCGAGGGACCAAGATCGACGTGGCCTTCATCGGGTCCTGCACCAACGGCCGGCTCTCCGACATCGAGGAAGCCGCGCGCATCGTGCGCGGCCACAAGGTGTCGCCGCACGTGAAGGCGCTGATGGTGCCGGGCTCGCGCGCGGTCGCCCGGGAAGCCGAGAAGCGCGGGCTGCACCAGGTGTTCATCGACGCCGGCTTCGAGTGGCGCGGCGCGGGCTGCTCGATGTGCCTCGCGATGAACCCCGACAAGCTGGAAGGACGCCAGGTCTGCGCGTCATCGTCCAACAGGAACTTCAAGGGCCGGCAAGGCAGTCCAACCGGCCGCACGCTGTTGATGAGCCCCGCCATGGTGGCGGCGGCAGCCATCGCCGGCGAAGTGGTGGACGTTCGCACGATGCTCGAGGCGGTGCCGGCATGAGCGCGCAACCAGGTCCCGGCGAAAAAATCACGACTGCTGTCGGGCGCGGCATCCCGCTGCGCGGCAACGATATCGATACCGACCGCATCATGCCGGCGCGGTTTCTCAAGGTCGTGTCGTTCGAAGGGCTCGAACACCATCTCTTCGAGGACGACCGGAAGACGAACCGCGGGCAGCATCCGTTCGGCGACGTGCGCTTCGCGGACGCGTCGATCCTCGTCGTAAACGCAAACTTCGGCTGCGGATCATCGCGCGAGCATGCCCCGCAAGGCCTTGTGCGCTACGGCATCCGGGCGGTCATCGGCGAGTCGTTTTCGGAGATCTTTCTCGGAAACTCGGCTGTGCTGGGGCTCCCCTGCTTCACGGCCGATCATGCGTCAATCGAAAAGCTGCAGGCGCTCGTCGAGCAGGCGCCGGACACGCTGATCGAGGCGAACGTGGAGACCGGCGTCATCAAAGCGGGCGGGTTGACCCTGAACGCATCGGTTCCCGCCACGCTCCGCGATGGGTTCGTCAGCGGCCAGTGGGACCCCACGTCCATGCTGCTGGCGAAGTTCGACGATGTGCGCGCCGTCGCGGCACGGCTGCCATACGTCGCAGGATTCTGATCACACCACGCGCCTAAATCCGCCGTCCCGGGCTGGCGCACGCGACGGCTGCGCCCGCCAGCGCGAGAATGATCAAAGCACGTCTCATCGTTCAACCTCTTGAGCTGTCTGCTTGCGGAACGGCCGCGTCGCGCGCCAGAGGATTCGCCCCGCCAGGTACGCGATCAACGCGCCCAGAATCGCGTTCCATGGCCAGCGGAGCAATAGACTCAAGTCGTACTCACCGACCGTGCCGTTGGTCGCGTCGATCAACGCGTCGGGGTCGTAGGCAACGCCGTCCTTGAAGACCATCTCGACGTTGCGCACGTCGCTGATTCGCGTGGAAGGGTTTCCACGCACGACGACAACGTCAGCGCGCATGCCGGCGGCGATCGAGCCGAAATCCTTCTCGTGAAGGAACGCCGCGGCATTCGACGTGGCGACCTTGATCGCGGTTTCTGGACTGAGGCCTGCATCAACCAGGAGTTCCAGTTCGCGCTGGTCCCCAAAGCCGGCGACGACTCCGCCCCAGCCGGTGGGGTCGACTCCGGCAAGCAGGCGCCCGCCGGCGGCGACGAAGGCGCGCTCGAATTGCATCTCCTTGACCAGCATCCCCATCCACGCGCGCGCTAACGGCGCGTTCGGATCCGACCAGTGATCGCGCGCGGCCACGTAGATGCTCCGTATTCCGCTCGAGAAAATGGACAGCGCGCGTGGATCGAGGGACGAGGGCCGGCCCGTGAGGGTCTCGAGGACCGCCAGCGTCGAGGTGATCGCGACGTTGTGGCGGACAATGTCATCGACCAGGCCCCGAATCTCCGGACCGTTGACATCCATCTGCGACAACTCGTGGACGACGGCGCCCTGGTTGGGACACTGGTCGGGCTCCTTGTCTGAGTAGAACTCGGTATCGACGAATAGTCCGTGCTCGAGGTTGTCGATGCCCAGCGCGACGGCTTCGCGAAAGCCGACGGCGCAGAGGTGTCCGGTGACCTGCAGGCCCCGTTCGTGGGCGGCCTGGATGGCTGCCCCCAGTTCCGAGGAGCGGAGCGTCGTATAGGCCTTCATCGACGTCGCGCCCGCGTTCGCGGCGTCAATCACCTGCCTGGCAGTCTGGTCGGGACGTGGCTCCGCACCAGCCGCACCGAGATACGGGCCGGTGACGTAAATGTGCGGTCCCGGTTCCTTGCCTTGATCGATGCGTTGTTTGAGCCGCACGTCGCCTGTGAGGTCGAGCGTCCCCGCGGTGCGGATAGTCGTGACGCCGCTCGCCAGATAGAGCTTCGCGAACGTGGATTGCGACGCCACCATGAGGGTGCCGGACCCGGCACGCTGGACTTCATAGAAGAGGTGATCGTGCATGCCAACCAGCCCCGGAATCACCGTCCGGCCCGGCAGGTCAATCACTCTGGCATCGGGCGGAACGGGAACCGAACGCGGCGAACCAGCCGCAGTGATTCGTCCCCGCTGAATCACGATCACCTGGTCGTCGATGCCTGGGCCGCCCCGAGCCGTCGATGATGCGTACGTGCGTGAGCGCCACGATCGGAGCGTCCAGGCGGATGAACCTGCCGGTTCCACCGAAAACGCAGCTGCCGCTGGCGAGGGCTGCCACGAGCATGACAGGCCGGGACCATCGACTGGTGGACCAGATTGAGCGGCAGAATGACACGGCGTTGCACTCGCGAGGGGGGCTGTCCTCCTTGTCGGCACGATATACTCGGGGCTTCAGACGGAGGCGCCCGTGCGAATGTCTCTGAGCCTGTTTTCCGCGTTTCTGGGCGCAGCCCTTCCCGCGTTTTCGCAGACCCTCCCACGCGGAGTCGAACAGAAATCGACCCTGGGCGGCATCACCGAATACACGTACCCGAACGGCCTCCGCGTCCTGCTCTTCCCCGATCCCTCGAACCCGAAGGTCACCGTCAACATGACGTACCTCGTGGGGTCGCGTTTCGAGGGCTACGGCGAGACGGGCATGGCGCACCTGCTCGAGCACCTGAACTACATCCGCTCGACGCACGACCGCGACATCAAGAAGGAGCTGACCGGCCACGGCGCCCAGTGGAACGGCAGCACCGATTACGACCGCACCAACTATTTCGAAACCGTCACGGCGACTGACGAGAACCTCCGCTGGGCGCTCGATCTCGAAGCCGAGCGCATGGTCAACATGCGGATGGAAAAGGCGCTCCTCGACACCGAGATGACGGTGGTCCGCAACGAATTCGAGCGCGGCGAGAACAACATCCAGCGCGTCCTCGAAGAGCGCGTGCTGGCGACGGCGTTCCTCTGGCACAACTACGGCAAGGCCGTCATCGGATCACGCGTCGATCTGGAGCGCGTGCCCATCGATCGCCTGGCGGCGTTCTATCGCAAGTATTACCAGCCCGATAACGCCGTGCTCGTCATCGCCGGCCGATTCGACGCCGCGAAAGCGCTGGCGATGGTGGCCGGCACCATCGGAACAATCCCGCGTCCCGCGCGCACGCTGGACGTTCCGTACACGATCGAACCTGTCCAGGACGGCGAGCGGTTCGTCGAGCTCAGGCGCGTCGGCGCGACGCCGGTGCTGGTGGCCGCCTGGCACGGGCCGGCCCTCGCCCATCAGGATGCCGCGGCGCTCGAGGTTCTGGCCGGCGTCATGGTGAGCGGCGGAGGCGGACGCGGCGGCGGAGCCGGCACCGGCCGCTTGTATAAGGCGCTCGTGGACAGCCGAAAAGCGCTGACGGTCCGCATGAGCGTCGAGGAAATGCACGACCCGGGCATCGTGACGGCGACCGCCACGCTCGGCAGCGACCAGTCGCTCGACGAAGCGCGCAAGACGATGATGGACACAATCGCCGCGGTGGCGGGCGATGCCCCGACAGCGGACGAAGTCGCGCGCGCGAAAACCCGGCTCCTGCAAGGCATGGAAACGCGGATGGCGAACTCGCAGCAGGCGGCGCTCGGCCTGTCCGAAACCATCGCCGCCGGCGACTGGCGCCTGTATTTCGTCAACTACGATCAGATCAAGGCCGTGACACCGGCGGATCTGGTCCGCGTCGCCCGGCTGTACTTCAAGCCGTCGAACCGGACGGTCGGCTACTTCATTCCGACCCCCGACCCGGATCGGACGGACGTTCCCGCCGCCCCGCAGCCCGACGCGCTCGACACGTTCCTGCGGAACTACCGGACCGGGCTCTCCGTCTCGGCCGGCGAAGCGTTCGATTCAACGCCCGCCAACGTCGAGAAGCGGCTGATGCGGTCCACGCTGCGCAACGGCATGGCGCTCGCCCTGCTGCCGAAGACGTCGCGCGGCGAAACCGTGACGGCCACCATCCAGCTGCGGTTCGGCGACGAGGCCTCGCTGGCCGGACTCCGGCCCACGGCCGAACTCGCGGGAAGCCTGCTCGGGACGCGCGACAACGAACAAGACGCGCCAGCAGCTCCAGGACGAGATGCTGAAGCTGAACGCGCGCATCAACGTCACCGGCGGAGCCGGGCGCGCCGCGGCGACGGTCGCCACGACCGAATCGAACCTCGTTCCGGCCCTGCGGCTCGCCGTCGAGATGCTGCGCGAGCCGGCGTTCACGGACTCGGACTTCGACCAGGCGCGGAAGCAGCGCGTCGCCGCGCTCGAGGGCAACCGGACCGAGCCGGCCGCGCTCGCGCCGCTCGCGCTCAGCCGGGCGATGAACACGTTTCCTCGCAGCGACGTCCGGTATGTCGGCACGATCGACGAGCAAATCGAGGACATCAACAAGGTCTCGCTGGACGACGTGCGCAAATTCCACGCACGGTTCTACGGCGCGTCGCACGGCGAGCTCGTCGCGGTCGGGCAATTCAAGGAGGCCGACGTGCGGGCTGCGGCCGCCGAGCTTCTCGGCACGTGGTCGACGGGGGCGCCGTACGCACCCTTGACAACGAATTACCAGAAAGCCACGCCCGTCAACCTCAAGATCGAAACCCCGGACAAACAGAACGCGACGTTCGATGCGGCGCTCGCCTTCGTCATGTCCGACACCGATCCGGACTACCCGGCGATGGTGCTCGCCAACTACATGTTCGGGGGATCGATCACCGGCCGTGCGCCGAATCGTATTCGGAACCGCGAGGGCCTGAGCTACGGCGTCAACTCACGATTCCTGGCAGCCACTCTGGGGAACGCCGCGAGCTTCGGCGGCACGGCGATCAGCAATCCCGCGAACGCACCGAAAGTGGAAGCGAGCTTCCGCGACGAGCTGGCGAAAACACTGTCGGGCGGGTTCAGCGCGGACGAGGTCGCCGCCGCCAAGAACGCGCTGCGCGACCAGCGGACGGTCGCGCGATCGCAGGACGCGCAGCTCCTCAATCTCATCGCGACGCGCCAGGAATTCGGGCGAACGCTGGCCTGGGACGACCAGCTGGATGCGAAGCTCGAGGCACTGACCCCGGACCAGGTCAATGCCGCGTTCCGCCGGCACGTCAGCCTCGATCAGCTCTCGATCGTCAAGGCGGGCGATTTCAAGGCCGTCGGGGCGTACGCGCCGTAGTCGGGCACCTCCACCGACGTCGCGGCCTCGCGTTCGCGCCGGCGGTGCTCGCGGAACCGATCGAAGGCGGCATGTTCGTCCTCGAGCCCCAGCGCGGACCGCCAGGTCGAGCCCACAAAGGTGTGCTGCAGCATGGCCCGGCCGTGCCGCAGCACGAAGCCGGGGCTGTGGCGGCACGCCTTCGGCATGTGCCTCAGCTTCATCCAGCGCTCGGCGCGCCAGCGCAGGAACTCCACCTCCCGCGGCGCCACGTGCTCGGTGCCGACCACGGCCGTGGTGCCGTCGTAGTGCGCGACGTCTTTGTCGACGATCAGGTTCCGGCGCTTGAAATCGTCGGTCATCGGCGTCCGCGGATACGGCGTGGGGTGCTGGATGTAGGGCCAGTCCACGTAGCGCCGGGCGAACTCGAGGTTGGCTTCGATCGACTCCCGCGTGTCGTCCGGGCTCCCCACGATCAGGCCGCCGACCACGTAGATGCCGCTGCGATGCAGGTGTTCGATCGCGGTCACGGCCGCGTTCCCGACCTTCTGGCCGGCGTGGCGATGCGTGTTCTTCGCGCCGGCCTTGAGGAACGCGAGGTCCGACTCGAGCACGTTCTCGATGCCGAGGAACACGTAGCGGAAACCGGCGCGGCGCATCAGCGGCGCCAGCCGGGCTCCGTGCTCGGCGAGCGGCGCCGTCATCGCCTGCATGACGTATTCGATGCCCGCCAGTCCGCTCTCGATGATCGCTTCGCAGAGCGCCTCGAACCGGCGCACGTCCAGCGTGATGTTGTCGTCCACCAGGAAGATCGAGCGGGCGCCGTGGTTGCGTGAATCGACGATGTCGGCCAGCACGCGCTCGATGGGATACGGGTGAAAATTCCGGCCGCGCATCTCGATGATCGAACAGAAGCTGCAGTCGTAGGTACATCCACGGGACGTTTCCACGACGTCGGCCTGCCGGCCGAGCACCGTGTATCCCCCGAGCACGCGTGCGCCGCGATTGGGCAGCTGCAGCTCGTCAGACTTGAGCGACGCGACCGGCCGGTTCGCGTTGTGCACGAACCCGCCGCCGCGCCGGTACGAAAGCCCGGCGATGGTGCCGGGTTCGGCGCCGGATTCCAGCGCCCGCAGCAGTTCGCGGAACGTGAATTCGCCTTCCCCGCGCACGAGGAACTCGATCGGCGCACATGGTACGTAGGCTTCGGGCGCGAGGCTCGGGTCGTAGCCGCCGGCCACGATGTGCGCGGCGGGCCGCAGGCGATGAACCAGTTCGGCCACCTTCATGGCCGTCGCCCGCTGGAATGTCATCACCGAGAGACCGACGACGTCCGGCTTGAGCTCCTGCAGGAGGCGCGCAACCGTCGGTCCGACGCGGCCCTGGACGAGGATCAGGTCGGCGATCGACACGCGGTGGTGCCGGTCCACGTTGCCGGCCAGCGAGGCGAGCGCGCCGTTGGGAATCCTGATGGCCACCGGCGCCATGTGCTCGAACGAGTCCGGCATCGACAGCAGGAGGATGTTCATGGCAAAGCCGTCCGCGGTCTGCAGTCAGTCAACAACTGGTTAGGAAACCCGAGCGAAAGTCTGTCGGACAGATGTCAGTTTAGAACAAAAGACGGGGTGACAGACGTATTACCATTGAACACATGCCGCTGCTGAGCTTCATCGCGTCGGCCCTTCTTCTCTCGCTCGCGGGTTCGGCAGCCCGGCCCGCGACCGCCGATCCTCACGGGCGACGGACACGGACGGCAAATCGTGGTCGCTCCTCTCGCCGGCTGCGCATGAGTTCGACCTTCTCTTCTTCGTCGCCACCGACTGTCCGATCTCAAATCGCTATGCGCCCGAGATCACCCGTATCTGCGCCGACTATCGTGCCCGCGGCGTACGGTGCTTCCTCGTCTATCCGGACACAGGGGCCGACGCCGGGGCGGTCTCGGCGCACAGACGCGACTACGGTCTGTCTGCCGCGGCGCCGGCGATCATCGATCGTGACCACGCCCTTGTCCGCGCCGTGGGCCCGCGCGTGACGCCAGAGGCTGCTCTGTACTCATCCACCGGACGCGTCTATCGTGGGCGGATCGACGATTGGTACGTCGACGTCGGCCGTTCGCGCCGTCAGGCGACGCAACACGATCTCAGGCTGCGGATCGACGCGGCTCTTGCGGGCCGCTCGATTGCCCCGGCCGAAACGGAGGCCGTCGGATGTTTCATCGCCAAACCGTAAACACGCTGCTGCCGCTGGCGCTGTCGGCCATCGCCGTGGCCTCGGGCAGCGGCCCGCGCGCGATCGCTCAGACGACCGCGGCTCCGACCTTTGCGCGCGATATCGCGCCGATCGTGTACTCACATTGCGCCGTCTGCCATCGCCCCGGGCAAGCCGCGCCGTTCTCGCTGCTGACGTACGACGACGTGAAAAAGCGCGGAGCCCTTATCGTGTCCGCGACCTCCCGGCGCTACATGCCGCCCTGGCACGCGACGCCGGCATCCGGCTTCCCGGAATTCCGGGACGATCGGCGATTGTCCGACGCGGACCTGGCGGCGTTCAGGAACTGGGTGGACACCGGGATGGCCGCCGGCGATCTGGCGAAGGCGCCGCAGCCGCCTGTCTTTGCCGCCGGATGGACGCTCGGACAACCCGACGTCGTGTTGTCCTTTCCGCACACGATCGACGTGCCGGCTGACGGTCCCGACCTGTATCGCAACGTCGTGCTGCCCCTGGACCTGCCGGCCGATCAGTGGATCACGGCCATCGACTACGAGCCCAGCGCCCGCAGGGCCGTGCATCACGCCCTGTTCTTCCTGGCGCCGGCGAGCGAGGTCTCGGCCATTGGCGAAAACGACATTCTGCCCGGGATCAGCGCCCGTTCCCTGCTCGGCGGCCGCGGAGGACGAGGCGGCGGTGCGCAGGCCGGTGGCGCGGCGGGCATCGGCGGCTGGGTCCCCGGCATGACGCCGCGGTTCTTCCCGGACGGTGTCGCGCAGTCGTTGCCCGCCCACACGAGCGTGGTCGCCCAGCTGCATCTGCACCCGTCGGGCAAGGCTGAACACGAAGAGGGGCGCATCGCGATCTACTTCGCGAAGCAGCCGCCGGCAAAGTCCCTGACGAGCATCCAGGTGCCCCCGACGTTCGGCTACGCGATGGGCATCGACATCCCGGCAGGCGAGCATCGCTACACGATCAAGGACTCGCTGGTCCTGCCGGTCGACGTCGAGGCGCTCGGCGCGCGCGGGCACGCGCACTATCTCGCGAAAGAGATGAAGATGACGGCCACGCTGCCCGATGGTTCGACAAAGGGCCTGCTGTGGATCGGCGACTGGGACTTCGGCTGGCAGGATTCGTACTTCTACACGACGCCGGTGGTGCTGCCGAAGGGCACGCGCCTCGACGTCGAGATCGCGTACGACAACTCCGGCGACAACACGCGAAACCCCAACAGTCCGCCAAAACGCGTGATGTGGGGCCTCGGGTCGTTCGACGAGATGGGCAGCATGTCGCTGCTTGCGGCCGCGCCGAGCGGACCCGATCGCGCGGCCCTTCGCGAGGCGCAGGCGGCGCACTTTCGTGAGCAGCTGATCGCGCGGTATCTGCGCGCTCGAGATCGGTGAATCTGGTCATTTCGATCATCTGGTCATCTGGTCATCGTTGTGGAAATTTGAGATCTCCAGATTTCAAAACGATGACCAGATGACTAGATGACCAGATGACTAGATGTTTGCCGAGTGTTCCTGGGCTACCTTCAGGAAGGCGTCCGCGGCGTGTGATCGGTGCGCCTTCCGGCACACCAGCATCACCTGGCGCTTGCGCGACACGCCCGTCACCTGCACCGCGACGAGCCGCTTGTTCGCGATTTCGGTGATCGCACAGCGCCTGGGCAGCAAGGCGACACCCAGGTTCAGCTCGACGGCGCGCTTGATCCCGTCGAGACTCGGGAGCGCGATCACCATGTTGAGCGCGATATGGTGTTCCTCGAACAACCGCAGCACGCGCTCGCGGGCGGGCGACGGGTCGTTGTGCGCGACCACCGGATGGCCCGACAGTTCGGACATCGTCACGTGGCGGCGGCCGGCGAGCTCGTGCGACGGCGACACGAGCAGCACGAGCTCGTCGCTGCCGACCATCACCTCATGCAGCCCCTCTTCCGACGGATGGAAGGTCAGCGCGCCAAAATCGAGGCTCCCCTGCTGGACTTCGACGGCGATCTGGCGAGCCGGAACCCTGCGGACGTCGATCGCGATGTCGGGAAAGCCATGCCGGAACCTGCCAATCAGGGGCAGCAGCGTGTGGACCGCCGCCTCGTTCGCCCCGATGAGCACACGGCCCCGCCGGAGGTCCCGAAGCTCCCGCATGGCCGATTCGGCCTCCTCCGCCAGGCGCACGAGCCGCTGGCCGTAGTTCTGGAGCACCTTGCCGGCATCGGTCAGCGTGCCGGTCTTCGACGACCGGTCGAACAGCTGTTCCCCGAGGTCCACCTCCAGGCGCCGAACGGCCTGGCTGACGGCGGGCTGGGTCCGGTGCACCTTGGCGGCGGCGCGTGAAAAGCTCCGCTCCTGGGCGACGGCCAGGAACGTCTTCAGGGCGGCGATATCCATAAATTGAGCTTATTGTATCGTAATGATTATCACTTTGACTTCTAATCCTCGCGACGCGCACACTCATGGCCATGCCTACTGATTCCACGCGGGTTGTTATCTTCGACACGACCTTGCGGGACGGCGAGCAGGCCCCCGGGTTTTCGCTCGAAGTTCCGGCCAAGGTGCAGATGGCACGGGCTCTCGACGCGCTGGGTGTGGACGTCATCGAAGCCGGCTTCCCGATCGCGTCGCCTGCCGACGCCGAAGCCGTCACCCAGATCGCCAGCGAGGTCCGGCGTCCCGTGATTGCCGCCCTCGCGCGGTGCCGGCCGCAGGACATCGACGAAGCCGCCCGCGCGCTGGCGCCGGCTGCGCGCCGCCGGATCCACACGTTCCTCGCGACATCCGACTTGCACCTCGAACGCAAGCTGCGCATCTCGCGCGACGCGTGCCTGACGGCCATCGTCGACGGCGTCCGCCGGGCGCGGCAGTCCACCGACGATGTGGAGTTTTCGGCGGAAGACGCGACGCGCAGCGACCACGACTTCCTGTGCCGCGTCGTCGAAGCGGCGATCGCCGCCGGCGCGACGACCATCAACCTGCCTGATACCGTCGGCTATACGACACCGGACGAAACCCGCGAGTTCTTCGCCGAGATCATCAGCCGCGTGCCGAACTCCGGCAAGGCCGTGTTCAGCGCGCACTGTCACGACGATCTGGGCCTCGCCGTCGCGAACAGCCTCGCGGCGGTCGCCGGCGGAGCCCGCCAGGTCGAGGTGGCGATTAACGGCATCGGCGAGCGGGCGGGCAATGCGGCGCTGGAAGAAGTCGTGATGGCGATGCGCGTCCGAAACGATCGGCTGCCGTTCGAGACGGGCATTCGATCGCCCATGCTGTTCGAGACGAGTCAGCTGCTCGCCAGGCTCGCCAACGAACCGGTGCAGGCGAACAAGGCCATCGTCGGGCGCAACGCCTTCGCCCACGAGGCCGGCATCCATCAGGACGGCGTTTTGAAGGATGCCCGCACCTACGAAATCATGCGTCCCCAGGATGTGGGACAGGAACCCGAGCAGCTCGTGCTCGGCCGGCACTCGGGCCGCCACGCGGTTCAGCGGCGCTGCGATGCCCTCGGCCTGGGAGTGGCCGCCGGCGAAATCGACCAGGTCTATCGCGCCGTCATTTCGTTCGGCGAACACCGCAAGATCGTCGGCGACGGCGATCTCCGCCGCATCGTCGAACGCCTGCGCGCGGGAACGGCCGGCACACCCTCGGCTCCCGATGACGCCAACGGCGGACAACACGTCGAACACGTGGGGTACGGACACGGGGTCTGAGCGCGAATGATTCCGCTGCGCGACGTAATTCCGTCGCGAACCGTCCCTGTCGTCACCGTCACGCTGATCCTCCTCAACGCCGCTGCCTGGGTCCTCGAGCTTTCGATGTCCCAGCGCGGACTCGATCAGTTCATCAGACTGTACGGAGTGGTGCCGGCGGCATTGCGCCCCATCACTCTGCTCACCTCGATGTTCCTGCACGGCGGCTGGTTCCACATCATCGGCAACATGTGGTGGCTGTGGATATTCGGCGACAACGTCGAGGACGAGTTCGGCCACGGCCGCTTCCTTGTCTTCTACCTCCTGTGCGGGCTGACGGCGGCCCTGGGCCAGATCGTCATGGATCCCACCTCTCACCTGCCGACGATCGGCGCCAGCGGGGCCATCGCGGGCGTGATGGGCGCGTATCTCGTGCTCTACCCTCGGTCCCGCGTGCTCACGTTGATTCCGCCCTTCCTGTTCAGCGTCGTCGAAGTGCCTGCGATCTTTCTGCTCGGCCTGTGGTTCCTGATGCAGCTGGTCAACGCGGGCGCCGTGGCGGCGACCGCCAATACCGCCGGCGGCGGCGTGGCGTTTGCGGCCCACGTCGCGGGGTTCGTAGTGGGCATCCTTGGCGTTTTCGCGTTCAGGCGGCGCGGCGGCCGCGCCTGGGTTTAGCGGGCTGCTGACAGAACGCAGCCCTGAACGTAGAACGTCAGAACGTAGAACGCAGAATTCGACGTCGAAATTCTTTCTACGTTCTACGTTTTACGTTTTACGTTCTCCGAACAGGCCGTCGTTCTTCAGCGGCCTGTTCGGAGCTCGGCTGAGACTCTGGCCAGTTCGAGCAGCAGCCGTTCCAGTTCAGCCTGATACGCGTCTGGCGCCATCGACGGTCGCCTGGCTTTGAGCGATTCGACCTGGGCTTCGAGTGCAGCCTGGCGGGCCGCGAGCGCGCGCCGGGGCGCATCGACCGGCTCGCCCGCCGCCTGCAGGTAGATACGACGCGCCAGCATTCCATCGGATCCGGGACCCTGCGCCTCCCGCCCGATGCCGTCGCCATCGTCATCGAGCAGCGGCCGCTCGGTCGGCAGCTGGTTCTGTTCGTCGTATGAACGGCGCACCCCGGCGCTCGCGTATGTGAACGCTTCGAACAGCGAAATGCGGCCATCCTTGTCCGTGTCCGCCGACATTTCCGTCAGCGCCTTCACAAACCACTCGGCAAATACCGTCTCGAATTCCTGCGCCGTGGAATCCGTCGCCGTCACGACGATGCGGCCCGGACCTGCGAGCTTGCGCATGAACGGAAAACTGACGGATGTGGTGTCGACGAAGACCAGCCTGGCCGCCAGCGGCTGCAGCAGGCTGCCCCACTCGCTTGCGCTGAGATCGGGCCCAACCAGGTTGAACTTTGCATCTTCGCCGCTCGAGCCTTCGGCCAGCGAGCCGTGACCGATGAGCAGCACGACGAGCAGGTCGTCCGCGGTGAGCCGGGTTCGGAGATCCGTCAGCGTCCGCTGCACCTGCTCGCGCGTCGCGCGCGCGACTCCGGCTTCTTCTTTCTCGGCCAGGACGATCACGTGATCGGCGGGATAGAGAAACTTTTCTCGGAGCGTCGTGACGAACGAGCGGCGCCAGCCGTCATATTTCTTCGCGTACGGCTCACCGCCCGATGCGCCGGTGACGACGAGCGCGTAGTTGTCACCGGCAGCGGCCTCCGGCGCAAGGCCTGACGCGCACAGGGCGAGCACGAGCAGACCAAGAACCCGACGGACACGGTTCATCTGAGACCCCACGTCCGGCGCAACGCCCACTCCGCCGACAGCAACAGAATCAGCGCGGCCATGACCCATGGCTGGTGCCAGAGATCCCGCTGCACGGGCGCGGCATTCTGATGCGCGGCCTCCTGCAGCCAGGCGATCAGCCGCGACGCGTCGGACGCCCGGACGTAACGGCCGCCAGACTCGCGCGCAAGGCGGCGAAGGAATCCTTCGTTCAGGCGCGGATCGACAAATTCACGGCCGGCGCCACCGACGTAGATCCACCGATCGGACACACCCAGCGCCGCATTGCCGCGTCCGGCCGCGACCCGCACATGATACAAACCCGCGTGTTCAGGGCGGAAGGCGGCCGTGAAACGGCCCGGCCGCGCCGCCACGGGGCGAAACATCAATGGCTGGCGCTCGCCGCCCGGCGCGTCGAGCGTGGCTTCCACCGCGGCATTGGCGACCGGCGCAAACACCTGATCGCGCGCGTCGACGTCGATCGACACCGAATCGCCTGACTCCGGAGCGTCGGGAGCCACGATGGAGACCTGATCGGGCGCAGCCTCGGACAGCCACCGGGCCGCCTGACGCCAGAACAGCTCGTGGCTGCGGTCGGTGGAACCGGTCATCATTCGCCAGCGCCAGGACGCTTCGCCGCCGAACACCATCGAGCGGCCCTGGCCGTAGCGCTGCACCGCGACGAGAGGAAATACGGCGCCGCCGGCCGCCGTGGCCACCGCAAGGACGACCGCGCCGGGGCGCGCGCTGCCGAGCGGGGCGGTGGCTGCCAGCGGTGGAAGCGCGGCCCACTTCCTGCGCGTTTCATCGCCCGACGCTCCGAGCCGCATGATGGGATGCGTCTCCCCGTCCGCGGTGAGCGCGATGCCATTGGCTGATGACGCGCCGCCAGTCGACGCGCGCGTCACGCCGCCGCGGCGTTCATCCAGCTCGACCGGCAGCACCGCTTCGATCGGCGTGCCGACCATGCCCCGTTGCGCAAACGATCGGCCACCGGTCACGAGGAGGCCGCCGCCGCGTTCGGACACGAAGTCGGCAACCATCGTCAGCTGTGCGTGCGTGAAGAAACCGCCCTCGACATTGGAGATGACGACCGCGTCGTAGGCGTAGAGGTCTTCCCGGCGCGCCGGGAAACCGCCGGCGAGCGAAGATGCGCGGCTGCCCTCCGCCTGAATGAGAAACGTATTGCTCCCGTTGACGTCCTTGCCCTTCCGCACGACTGAATCCACTTCGAGTCCGGCGTCGGCCGTCCATGCCCTGCGGACGAACGTGTGCTCGAAGCCGGGGGCACCCTCGATGACAAGCAGGCGCCGCTTGCGTCCGGCCGGGCTCACGAGAACGCTGCGCGTGTTGTTCTCGGTGATGGGTTCGCCGTCGCCGGCCGGTATTTCAGCGGTGTACACGGTCGGCTGCCGCGAATCCGGGAAGACCGTGAAGCGCTGCTCGATCGGCGATCCGTCGGCCGACGGCACGAGCCGCCGGCTCTCGAGCGGCCGTCCATCGGCGAGCACCTGCAATGAAAAAGGCTGGCGGCCGAACCCGCTGCTGACCACGGACACCTGCAAGTCCACCGACGCATGGTCGAGCCGCTGATCACCCGCCGCGATGCCCCGCACTTCGCGATCGTGCAGCCCGGTCGGGGATCCAACGCCAATGGCAAAGACCGGCCAGGGAAGACCTGCCTCGCGCGGCCGGCTCGCCGGCACCGGTGGCCCGGTGTCGGCGCCGTCAGACAGCATGACAACTCCCGCCACGCGCTGGCCGCGGAAACGATCGCGCAAGGCTGCGATGGCGCCGGCAAGATCGCTCTGACCTGCACGCGGGGCGAGCGCGTCAATCGACCCCGGCTCGAGCGCTGCGCCGGCCGTCAGCAGCTCGGTCCGATACTGGCGCGACAATATCGGCAGCAGTTCGTCGCGCAGCAGCGCGGTGGCCCGTGCCGCTCTCGAGGTCCCGTCCGCATCCGCGACCCGCATGCTTTGCGAGATGTCCACGACCACCGGCACGACCTGCTCGCGATCGCCGACCGGAGGCGCCAGCCCGACGGGACGGAACACCAGCAGGAGCAGCATCAGCAGCGTCGCGGCGCGCATCGCCACGAGCGTCGCGCGCCTGGCCGGCGCGAGCGGCGCCAGGGACCGGCGGTAGCTGAA
Organism: uncultured Acidobacteriota bacterium; assembly: GCA_963729215.1. Lineage (GTDB taxonomy): Bacteria > Acidobacteriota > Vicinamibacteria > Vicinamibacterales > CAVVIG01 > CAVQJU01. Next base: position 68,266 of record CAVSND010000031.1, read on the forward strand.
AAAGACCACCGCCGCGACGGCGAGGACAGCAACGACTGTCAGCCACCAGGGCGGGAGGGACGCGAAATACATGGGAAGGAACGAGCCGTCAGCGTGGGTCAGGGCTGTCTGCGGCTCCCCAATGCCTTGAAATAACGATCCACCTGCTGCTGATACGCGGCCGGCGCCTTGTCGTCGATGCCGGCGGCAAGCCGCCCCGCTGAATCCTCCTGCTGCAGCCCTTTCGACAGCGATGATTCCGCGCGGTCGAGCGCGCGCGTCGCCTCTGCGCTGAGCGCCTGCCACTTCGTGAAGTCCTGCTTGAAGGCCTCGGTGCCGGGCGACGAGAACACCATTCCGGCTCCTTCGAGGCGTAAAGCCCGTGCCGCCGCGGGCGAAAGACGGATCCTGCCGGCGCAGCTCGTCGATGAGCTCGCGCGTCCGCTGAAGCTCCCGGGCGGCCTGCTGCCGCAACCGGTCCAGCTCCTCGCCGCGGCCGCTCGAGGCGGCATCGGGCCGTTCTGCCGGCCTTTCCCGTCTGGTTGGGAGCGCGCTGCCCGCCCGGCACCGAGCTCCGGCCCGCGTCCTGGCTGAGCTTCTCGAGCTCGCGCGTCACGCGCTCGATGTTCTGACGCAGCTGACGGGCTCGTTCCCGCTGCTCTGACATCGCCTTCGACTCCGCATCCCGCGGTTTGCCCGAACCTGACGTGTTGCGCGGCTCGTCCTTGTCGCCGCCGCCGAGACGCCGTTCAAGTGCCTTGAGTTTCTCGAGGGCCCTCGTCCCGCCGCTGCCCGCCCGCGTGGAATCCCGCCGGCGCAGGTCGTTGGCCGCACTTCGCATATCGTCCGAGATATCGCGCAGCTGGCGCGCGGTCTGCTCGTTGCCTGACGGCGATGCAGTCGGCGGGCCCGAGGAATTCTGCCGGCCCGACTCGAGCTTCGACATCCGGCGAGCCAGCTCTTCGGCCTGCTGCCTCAGCTCGGCCTGCTCCCGCGTCAGCTTCTCCAGCTGCCGCGCCATCTCGGCGTCGTCCAGATGCTGCCGCGCGAGATCCTGCTGGCGCCTGAGCATCTCGTCCTGCCGCCGCGCCAGCTCGGCGATTTTCCGGAGGGCTTCCTCGTTCTCTTTGTTCTGATCGCCGGATGCCTGGCGCGTTTCGTACCTGGTTTCCTGCAGGCGCTGCAATTCCTTGTCGAAAAGCGCCGAGATGTCGTAGTTGCGGTTGTTGTTTCCGGGGCCGCCCTGCGCCGACTGCTGCCTCGACACCTGCCGTTTCTTCACCAGCGCCTGCGCTTCGAGCAGCGAGTTGAGGGCCTGCATCTCCGGCGGGAGCGCCGCCCCGGTCTTGAGCGCATCGAGCGACAGGATGGCTCGATCCATCGCCTCGACCGCTGCGGTCATCGCATCCTCTTCAGGCATCGTCCGGCCCGCCTGCGGGCCGTCAGACGCTTCGCCGCCCCGGCCCTGCAGGCGGCGGCGCGGGTCGCGCATCGTCGATTCCCGCAGCGAGCTGGCCGTCTCTTCGACGCGCGCCTTGAGGTCCGCTTCGCTGCGGCCGATGGCGTGGATATCCGCCGGGGACTGGGCGCCCTTCACGTTCTGGCCGCGCCGGTCCAGCTTCCACGTCGCGACGACGATCTGTTTCTGGCTGGTGACGAGCTCGTCGATCGAACCGTTGTAGCCGCTGCCGGCCATCGATTGGCTCTGCGCAAGGGCAAACTCCTGCTCGAACGGCCTGACCTCGAGGAAGAAGATGTCGCTGCGGCCCTCGTTGGGCCTGGTGCCTCGCGTCACGTCGCGTGCGCGCACGTAATAGGAGACGAAGTCGCCGGGACGCACGTCGAGATCTTCGAGATACAACGTGTGGCGTGCCGTCACGCTCGTCCCTCGTCGTGGCACATCGAGCGGCACGATTTTTTCGGACTGCCCGCGAACGGCATACACGAGCTCCATGCGGTCGATCCCGTAGTCGTCCTCGGCTTGCGCCTCGATGTCGACTTCTTCCAGACGCGTCACGGATCGATCGCTGGCGGGCTTGACGACGTGGACATCGGGCGGACGGTCCTCCAGCGCTCGAATGAAATATTCGGTCTGGCCGGGGTCCGCGAGACCGTCACGATCGCGGAGAGCCACTCTGTACGACCCGTCTTCGAGGACCTTCATCGTGGCCGTCAACTGCGCGTCCGCACGGGCGCCAAGCGGAATCGACTGGCCATTTGCCAGCGATAACTGCCCCGATGCCACGGGGCGATCGGTAAAGACATGCAGAGTGACGGCCGTGCCCGCCGGTGCGTAGACATCTCCGCCGTCGGTTTCGGTGCGGGGCGGCAGTCCCAGGCTTGCCGGAAACACGTAATCGGCATCGATTCGGACCACGTGGGGCGGCCGTGCGACGGTCACACGATACGTCCGTGACGCGACCGAGCCGGCGACAACGCGGTACTGGAAATCGGAAACGACCTGCGACATCGGCAGCCGGAACTCGGCGCCCGAGCCCAGCATCTCGGCTGTCCGCGTACGATCGCCTTCGCTGAGCTCGACGCGGGCTCCAACTGGTGCGCGGTTGCCCGCAAGACGCGCCTCAATGGTGAGCGCCGACCCCTGCACGAGGCGCGTGTCGCCGGGCGAGACTTCCAGGCGAATCCGCTCGGGAAACAGCGCCAGCGAGGCGGCATCGAGCGATTGGCGCGCCGGCTCGCGAGCCATGACGGCGAGAACGGCGAGCGTCACGGCTGCCGCGCCAGCCTTGAAGCCGCCTCGCCGCAGCCGCTCGCGCGGCACGATGTCGTCCAGCGCGATCGCATCCACACGCCGGGCGGCATCCTCGACGAGGGGTCCGAGCAGCATCGGCGGCGGACCGCCTCGCTGGCGCGCGACCGCGACCGCATCCAGGGCGGTTGCCAGCCGGTCGTCCAGCGCCGGCACGCGCTCCTCGACCAAACGCGCGAGCTGCGCGTCGGTGGGCGCGCCGCGAAGCGGTTTCAATCCCCAGACGACGGCGAGTGCGACGAGCAGAAGAACGGCGCCGGCCAGGCTCGCCAGAACGGCCGGCGATCGACTCCCGAGTGTCACAAGCGACCAGACCGCCAGCGCGACCGCCACCACCGCGGACATCGCCAGCGCCGCCCGCATCGCCGCCTCGAGGGCGGACACAGTCCGGCATCGCGCGCGGACACGCCGCAGGAATCGGCGAATGGGTTCGTAACTACGATCCATATGTCTCAGAGCGCCACGCCTGACGACACTCTACCTTCATTCGCCGGGCCCTCTCCAGCCGGGGCCAGCCCTCTGGAAACCGTTCACAGGCGCCTGCGTCAAATCGTCCGCCGCGCGACGACTCCCTCAACGGCCAACGCCACCATCATCGCCGCGAGCGCGTACTGCCAGAAGTGCTGCGAGGACTCGCGACCGAGCTCCGCGTTTCGTGCTTCAGCCACGCCTGCTTCCTTCAGACGGGCAATGGCCGACCCGAACTCGTCAACGGACAGGCGCGCCGGCTCGGACTCGGCCGGATCCACGTTGATCGCCGCGCGACGCGGGCGCGCCGTGGCGGTTGCTGGAATCGTGACGATGCCTGGCGCCGGGGTCACGCCCGACGGAACCTCGCCGACGAGGTACTCGCCGGACTTCACATGGGCGTTCGACAGATAACGGACGGTCTCGTGCAGGAACGGCAGAAACGTGGCGTGCAGCGGAAAATCGTTCCAGCGGTTGTTCAAGTCGGACGCGATCACGATCAGGCGGCCGTCGCCGAGTCCCGCAATCGACCACGGCGGCTTCGCCCGATGTGAATTGTGCCAGCGTCTGACACCCCGACGCACTCAGCCGCGCGGTCCGCGTGAATCGCACGAGGCCAAACGACCCGATCGCGGCGGCAAAAGGCTGAAAGATCGGATGACGTACGTCGCCCGGGGCCAGGGATTCGGAATCGCCGCTTCTCCGCTCGTCGGGAGCTACCAGGCGCAACTTGATGCTGGATCCGGCGACATCGGCGGCCACGTCGCCATCAACATCGGGACCCGCGGCAATCAACAGTCCCCCGCCCGACGCGGCGTACGACGCGAGCACGTCGCGCCCCCGGCGATCGAGGCCCCTCGTGGACAGCAGCAGGACCGCGCTGTAAGCGGAGACGCGTTCGATCGGCCAGCCGCCAAGCTGGCCGCCACCGATGCCGGCCACTTCCAGTGAACCGCCGCCGGCTCCGGGCGCCAATGCCTGGCGCACGTAGAACGCATCCCGATCCAGGTCGCCTGTCGCCGTGACCGCAAGCACCGCGACCCGTGACGAGCGGTTGAGCAATGCGTAGCGGCTGTTATCGGCCTGCAGTCCCTCGCGATCGTCGATGACGGCAACGGCCTCATTTCCGGAGATGCCGCCGAACACCGCGTCGGCGGCGCCGTGAGCTTCCACCGAAAGCGATCGTTCGCCAGCCGGCCGGCCGTCAACACTCAGGCGAACCGCAACTGCCCGGGTCCGCGCGCCGTCGTTCCGAACCGTGACAACTTCGCGGTCACCGTCCGCGCGAAGGCCGACGACCGCGAGATTTTCCGGCAACGCGCCGACATCACGAACCTCGACGCGCGCCGCCGCAGGTACCGATGCGTGGTCGCCCGCGTCCCAACCGCTTTCCTGCAGGTCGGTGACGACCACGATCGTTCCGGCCCGCGTGCCAAGCGCCCGCCCCGCCAGGTTCACGGCGTCCAGGTAGCGCGTGCCGCCGAATCCGGCCGTCGCTGCATCAATTGCCGCAATCGCGAATGCCCGGTCGGCAGAAGGCGGCGCCACAAGCTCCGCCCGATCCGCAAACGTCACGACGCCCACATCGTCAGTGGCCGGCGACTGGGCCACGGCTTCGCGCGCGAGCCGCTGCGCCCGCGCGAACCGCCCGGGGGCCGACAGGCTGAACGACGTGTCGAGCGCGATCACCGTCGCGCGGCGGGAGGCCGTCGCGGCCAACGGGACGAATGGCTGCGCAAAGGCGATCGCGAGCAATACGAGAGCGGCGACGCGCAGCGCCAGCAGGACGATTTGCCGCAGCCGGCGCGTGGAGGTGCGCTCGACGGGAGCGTGGCGCAAGAGCGCCACCGCGGCAAACTTCACCCGGGGTTCAGGCTCGCGCTTGAGCAGATGCAGGACGATCGGCACGGCAGCCGCCAGCGCGCCAATCAGAAACAACGGCGACAGAAAGGACATCAGCTGGCTCTCGCGCGAGTGTAGAGATACGCGAGCAGCGCCGTTTCGATCGGCTGTTTCGTGTTCAACAGCTGATAGTCGATGCCGGCGCCGCCAAGCTCGCGGCGGTAGCGCTCGATGAGATCGCCGATGGCCTTCTGATAGTGGGCCCGCACCAGATCCGGCACGGCCATCACTTCTTCGGCCGTCTCGAAATCCTCGAATCGCGTCGCCCGATCGAACGGAAAGTCGATTTCGTCCGGATCCAGAACGTGAAAGACGAGGACATCGGAACCGCGGTGGTGAAACAACTTCAGGCCCCGCACGACGGCCTCGGGATCGTCCAGCAGATCCGAGATCACGATGATCATCCCGCGGCGGGTCAGCGCCTCCGCGACCTGCCGGAATGGCTTCGCGACATCCGTGCGACTGCCCGGCTGCAACTGCGTGAGCGCCACGAGCAGGTTTTTCAGGTGACCCGGGCGGGTGCTCGCCGGCACCGCGCTGACGATCCGATCGTCGAAGGCCATCAGGCCGACACCGTCCCGCTGGCGGGTCATCAAATACCCCAGCGAGGCGGCCAGGCACGCGGCGTAGTCGAACTTGCTCAACTCCCGCGATCGGTACGCCATCGACCCGCTGACGTCAATCAGCACGTGACAGTTGAGATTGGTCTCCTCTTCGAACTTCTTGATGTAGTACCCGATCGCTCCGTGCGAAGACCTTCCAGTCGATCGTCGAGAGGTCGTCGCCGCGGATGTACTGACGGTATTCCGCGAACTCGACACTGAAGCCCTTGAACGGACTCCGATGGAGCCCCGACAGCAGACCTTCGACGATCGTCTTGGCTTTGAGCTCGAGCGTGCCCAGGCGGGCAATGACCGCCGGATCGAGAAATGCCCGGGCCCGATCCTGGACGTCCTGAACGGCGCGCTCCTCGCGCTCCTGCCCGGACACGGCTACATCCCGCTCTTCGGCACCGGGACGGCGTCCAGCAGGCGATCGACGATGGCATCCGGGGTGATGCGCTCGGAGTCGGCGTAGAAGTTCGTCATGATCCGGTGCCGCAGGATCGGCCGCGCGAGCGCCTGAATGTCCTTGACGGACACGTTGTAACGGCCGTGCATCAGGGCGCGCGCCTTCGCTCCACGCACGAGCGCCTGCGACGCGCGCAGCCCCGCGCCCCACTTCACCCACTTCTCGATGAACTCCGGCGCGCCCTGCCGTCCGGGGCGGGACGCATCCACCAGGCGGACCACGTAGCGGGCAATCTCGTCGGCGATGGCGACCTGGCGCACGATCTCCTGAAACTGCAGGATGTCCGCTCCTGTCAGCACGCGCGCCGGCGCCGGCTGGTCCCCTCCGGTCGTCTGCGTCACCACTCGCACCTCATCGTCCTGGCTCAGGTACGTGATGACGATGTTGAACATGAAGCGGTCGAGCTGCGCTTCGGGCAGCGGATACGTGCCTTCGAGCTCAATCGGATTCTGCGTGGCGAGGACGAAGAACGGCTGCTCGAGCGGGTACGTGCGGCCGGCGGCCGTGACGTGCGCCTCCTGCATGGCTTCGAGCAGCGCCGCCTGGGTCTTCGGCGGCGTGCGGTTGATCTCGTCGGCCAGGATGATCTGCGCGAAGATCGGTCCCTTGACGAAATGAAGCCGGCGTCCGCCTTGATCCTCGTCGAGGATTTCCGTGCCGGTGATATCCGACGGCATCAGGTCGGGGGTGAACTGAATCCGCTTGAACTCGAGGTCCAGGATCCCGGCCAGCGTCTTGATGAGCAGTGTTTTGGCCAGGCCGGGCACACCGGTAATCAGGCAGTGCCCGCCGGTAAACAGCGCGATCAGGACTTCTTCGACCACCTCGTCCTGGCCGATGATGACTTTTCGCAATTCGGCGAGTATCTGCTCGCGGCCCTCCGCGACCTTCTCCGCGATGACAGCAGCATTCATGTGGTATGCGGGGCGCGAATCAGTGCGTCAGCGAGTAGACGATCTCGTTGATCGCCATGCGATAGGCCATCGAGGTGAACTTCAGATAGCCGGGATACTCCTCGACGTTGGACCATTCCCAGCCATCGCCCATATCGGTGTTCCAGTTGATGAACACCATCGGCCGGCCGGTGTCGTCGAGGACCGTGCGCAGGTGCGGGACGAGCCCGCCCTTTTCCCACGTGCGGCCGGCCAGGAACGATCCGATGCCCGGCACCTGCGGGTAGGCGTCGAGCGTGTAGAAACACCTGAACACGGGATGATCCGGAGTGACCTCCGTAATCCCGCGATCGGGAAATACTTTCTTCAGCTGCCGTTCGAGATTCTCCCACTCGTAGGGTCCGTGAAAGTCGTCGAACATCGCCGTGCCGCCGCGGAGCAGGAACTCGCGCAGATTCGCGGCGTCGCCATCGGTCAGCCTGAGCGCGCCAGGCTCGACGATGTAGATCCACGGGTGCTGAAACAGCTGCGGGTCGTCGAGCGTCATCAGGATGGGATCTTCGACGGCGATGGACGTCGCCGTTTTCACCCGGCGCGAAAGGTTCTGCTCGGCCGCCGGCGAGTCGATGCCCCAGGGTTCGCCGTAGACGTCGAGCTGCAGCGCCCGGAGCGCGGCCGGATCGTAGTGATACTTGATCCGGACGAAGCGCCACTGCAGCCCCGCCGAGCGTCCGGCATTTTCCGGAACGCCATCGAGCGGCGAACCTGGCGTGGAGATGCTCAGGAACAAGGCTGCGGCGGCGGCCACCGCCGCCCGGTTCACGGCCGCGCCTCCGACAGCTTCAGCAGCAGATCCTGCGCGCGTTCGTAGGTCGGCGCGATTTCGAGCGCCGCCAGCGTCTGGCGCTTCGCATCCTCGCGCTTGCCGGCCTTCAGGTAGCTCTCGGCGAGGTCGGTGTGCGCGACGGCAGGGTCGATCGGCTTGAGCGCGATGACCGTGCGAAATTCGCGAGCGGCCACGTCCAGATCGTTCCGCTGGAGTGCCATCCGGCCGAGCGCCGCCCTGGCGTCGGCGTCGAACGGGTCGAGGGCGACGATGCGTTCGTAGACGGGGCGAAGCCGGGCGGGATCGCTGACGCCGGCTTCCTTGAGCAGCGACGCCAGGTGATGCGCGGCGTTGACGTTCTCGAAGTCGGCGTTCAGGAACGCGGTGAGCTCGGCGATCGCGCGCGTGCGATCCTTCTTCTCGAGCGCGAGCTCGGCCATCTGGGCGTGGGGGCTGTCGTCGCCCGTGGCGCTCGGCGCGAGCGCGGCGGCGCGCTCGAACACCTGCATCGCCTCGTCCGTGCTGCCGGCTTTTCGCAGCGCCAGCGCATACGCCAGCTGCACCGGGTAGCTGCGGGGATTCTCGTTCGCGAGCATGCGGAGGTCCTGGAGCGGCGCCTTCGCCAGCTGCACGTCTTTCGGAACGACCAGCGATTTCTGCAGGGCGCCGAACGTCCGCTCGGTGTACGAATCGAAGCCCGTCTGCAGCTCGTCGAAGTTGGTATTCAGGACTTCCTTCAGCGCTGTTTCGGTGTCGAGTCCGCGCCCGTAGGCGCGCAGCAGCTTGTTCAGGCCGCCCTGGCCGAAGGTGGCGACCAGATGATCGACGACGAGCGACGCCTGGTAGTAGGCAATCCCGATCAGCTTCGGGTCCTGGAAGGCGGCGTTGAGGTCCTTCAGCTTGATCGTCTCGCCGCGATTGAGCAGCGACGCGAACGTGAAGTCCATCTGGCGCGCCCATTCCCGATGAGCGCGCCGCTCCTCGAACTCGGAGATCCCTTCGGTCAGCCAGCGCGGCACCCGCTGGTTCGACATCTGCAGTGTGACGACATGGCCGAGCTCGTGCCAGAGCGTGGCTTCCCACAGGAAGTCGCCGGGCGGCCGCGCCTTGGGCGAATCGAGCGTGACCACGGTGCCGAAGCAGGCGCCAAGCGCGCCGATCATGCCGGGCAGGCCGAGCGTCCTGACGGCGAAGTCGTCGTGCTTGGGAAACATCTCGATGAGGATCGGCCCCTTCACCGTCATCTCGTACTTCGCCGCCATCGTGGCGAGGGCCTGGTGCGCGAGGGCCGTGGCGTATTCCTTGAGGACGGGCGTTTCCTCCTTGCTCATCTTGAGAATGAGGTCGCCGTCGCGCACGGTGTCGAACTTGTCGAGGCTGTCGAGCAGGCTGAGCGCGTTGAAGGTGACCGCGTCGTACGGGTCGATCTTGAACGAGGCCTCGAGGGCCGTCCGCGCTTCGGCTTCATCGCCGGTGCGCAGCAGCTGCGCGCCGAGGTCGGCGAGCGCGCGCGGATCGTTGGGCGTCAGCGTGAGCGCCTTGCGCGTCAATGTCACCGCCTCCTCGAAGCGGTAATTGTGCGCGACCAGCTCGCCGGCGATGCGGTACACCTCGCCGCGGTTCGGCGAGATGGCCAGCACCTTCGCCACTTCGGCCTCGAATTCCGGCGTCTTGTCCTCGACGTAGGCCAGCGCCGCGAGCGTGCTGAGCGCGTCGAGGCTGGATGGATTAATCGCGAGCGCCTTCGTCAGCAGCTCGCGTGCCTCGCCGCGGCGCTCGGCGTCGATCGCCTGGTTCGCCAGAAACACGTGGGCGTCCACCGAGGACGGGTTGATCTCGAGAGCGCGTTTGACGAGGGATGCGGCCTGCGGCGGGTTGTCGTCTTCGAGCGCGCGCGCGCCGCCGACGAGCGCGGGAGCCCAGCGCGGATCGATTTCAAGGGCCGCCTGGTACGACTTGACCGCTTCGGCCTTGTTGTACTTCTCGAGGAACAAATCGCCCCAGGCGGTCTGGATGGCGGCGTTCGTCGGCGCCAGCCCCGCCGCGTCGCGAAACGCGGCGTTGGCTTCCTGGTACTGACCGAGCGCCTGCAGCGCGCGGGCCGCCCGGGCGAGATCGGCGGCGGTCCGCGATGTGTCGGCCAGCGCGGCCACACGCGACAGCGTGGTCTTCGCCTCCGGGCGACTGAGCATCTGCTGCAGGAGGCCGAGCTCGAGGGCGGCCTCGCTCGAGGGCGCACGCGATGCGGCGGCCTGCAGCGAGGTTTCCGCGTCGCTGTAGTGCCCGCGGGCAATCGCCGCGCGTCCGCGGAGCGCCACGATGTTGGGATCCTTCAGATCGAGCTTCTCGGTGAGCGTGTCGACGTCGGCGTAGCGTCCTTCGATGAACGCGCGCGTCGCAGCCTGGAACGGCGTGGCTGGAGCGGCTGGCGCCGCCGCTCGACGCTGGCCCTGGGCCATGACCAGCACCGCACAGAGCGGCGCGCCGACGGCGAGGAGCAGCGCCGAGAGATAGAGCGGGCGCGAGAAAGGACGAGTCATCTCGCCTCGTATTATAGCTGCCGCATCCGACCGGGAGAACTGAAGCGGGCGTCTCACGATGGCGGTCAGTACAGCTGGCGCCAGGTGTAGAACATGGCCGCGTTCAGCGCTTGAAATGCCGCAAACGACGCGAGCCACGCCGGGCGGTGCTTCGGCGGCACCACGGCCGCCAGCCAGATGAACGCGGGAAACAGCACGGAGGAGAACCGTCCAGCCGAGACCAGGCCGCCTGCCGCCAGCGGCGGAAGAATGAAGACGAGGATGAGCACGGCGTAGGCCACGCCGAGCTTGCGGGCCACGGGCCAGACCGCGGCCAGCACGAAACAGACGCCGAGCGCGTTGATCAGATCGAGCGGCAGCGACGCCACATACCCTTCGACGCCGGCGTTCGCGATGATATTCACGCGATCGCCGACGAGCGTGACGAGCCCCTGATACTCGCGGCCCCACGCGCCGTGCGCCTTCAGCCATCCCAGCGGGTCGCCGGCGACCTGCCAGACGTACGCGGAATACAGCAGCATGCCGATGCCCGGCATCGCGGCGGCCGAGATCGCCTTCAGGATGTTCCAGCGTGCGCCATCCCCACCGGCCCGACCTGCCCGATCTGATGGTTCCGCACGACGCGCGGCCGTTGTCTGACCTGAGACGGCCAGCATCACCAGCGGGATCGAGAGGAGAAAGCCGTTCGTCTTCGTCAGGCCGACGAGCAGCCCCCACAACGCGGCGCGTCCGAAGCGCGCGTGCGTGAAGTGGTAGAACGTCGCCGTCATCCCGAGCAGCATGAGCGGCTCGACGTAAATGGCGCCGAAGAACAGCGCGAACGGGTACGTCGCGAGCGCCCACAGCGCGAAGCGCGCTTCGTCCTCGTCGAGCGTGTCGCGAGCGAGCGCGTAGAGGTACGCCAGCGCGCCGAAAAACGCGGCGAACGACACCATCATGCCCGCGCCGATGTAACTCGTCAGCCGTCCGCCCAGGATGCGGCCGACGCCGCGCACGAGCATCGGGTAGGCCGGGAAAAACGCGATGCTCTGTTGCAGGCCCGGCTGATTCGGCACGAAGTGATACCCCTCGGTGACGATGCCGAGATACCAGTTCGCGTCCCAGCGCGCCTGAAGATTGACCAGCTCGTTGTTGACCTGCATGGGCGGGGCCGGGCCCGGCGGGTAGCCGATGACGAGCACGGCCATGTACCCCACGAACAGAATCGCGGGTCGCGTGCCCGCGACAACGAGGGCGGCAGTATGAACCGCCGGCTGCCGCCACCACGCGGAGAGCCGCGCCGGCAGTTCGCGATAGACGGGCGTGGCCGGCGCCAGCACGTGCCGCACGATTGCGAGCGCGAGTGCCCAGAGCAGCGTGGAGTACGGCGAGGTCACGGCCACGCGCCACGCGCCAAGGCGGATGCGGAAGCCGCCCGATATCGCCACGAGGAGGCTCAAGACAACGAGCGCGAGGCACAGCGCGTCGATTCCACGAACCCAGCGCGGCGATTCGGATGACGGAGGCGTGCGGGAGCTCGGCGAAGGCATCAGCCGCGCGGATTGTACACTCAGCGCTCGTTCTGCGACCGCTGGCGCGCCAGTGCCAGATCCTCAACAGCGATGCGCTTCAGCATCAACGCACAAAACAGGAGCGTGCCGGCGGGCCCGCTCACGCGGGCGCCGGACATCAGCGCGACGGCCACGAGCTCGAATGCAACGGCCACGTAGTTCGGATGACGGAGCCACGCGTACGGACCGCTGGCCACCGGCGTCTCGCCCGGCACGACGATCACGCGAAACGTCCACGAGCGCCCGAGCGAGAGGATGGCCCACCACTTGAGCGACTTGGCGAGGATGAACAACACCAGACCGGCTGCAGCCAGCCGGGCGTTGCCGAGCGGGGACACCGCGTGAGCCGAGCGCCAGACGTCCCTCGGCGATCATCGCGAGAAACACAGCGGGATATGCGATGCGCATGACGTTGTAAACATCGCCCTGCGGCTCGACGCCTCCTCGCGCGCGCTGGACGCGTTCGTTGCGATCCGCGCGCTGCGCCTCGACCAGCATGGGCACGAACACAATCGCCAGCAGCACGATCGCTTCAAGCACGCCCGACGTCTCCGGCGTACTCGATCGCGGCGTGGAGCGCGGCCGGCGCGAGGCGCGCGCCCCAGGAGGCGCCGGCGACCGCGCTCGGCGAGGCAACCAGCCTGCGCACCAGGCGGTTGAACCGCCACTTCGCGGCGAACTCCGCCTGCCGCCGCGCCTTCAACCGCTGATGAACGCCGCTCCACCCATGTTCGAGGGCGTGGAGCGCCGCGTGGGCGGCAAGCTCCGCGCCGCGCACCGCGAAACGCAACCCGTCGCCGGTCATCGGGTCGATGAAGCCGGCCGCATCGCCGGCGAGCAGGAGCCCCTCGATGGCCACGTCGCCGACGTCGACGGCCAGCGGACCAAGCATCACGGGGGCTCCTACGAAGCGAGCGCCTGCAAACCTCTCGCGTAGCACGGCATCGCGCGACAGCTCGTTTGCGAGTGCCGTGCGCGGGTCGCCGAGCGCGGGGTCGCCGGGTTTCCAGGGCTTCACGACGCACACATTGGTCAAGCCGTCCGGCACCGGGGCAATCCCGACATATCGGCCGGCCCGCACGTGCATCTCCCCGAGGTCAACCGGCGGCGACGTCGTCGCGCTGCTTTCGACGTAGGCGCCAATCGCCCAGCGGCGCGGGCGGATTGGGTGCCACGCGAGGCCCAGGCCGAACGCAAGCGCGGAGTGACGACCGTCGGCGGCAATGGTCACCCTCGCGCGGAGCTCTCCGTCGAAAGGATGCCCGCTGGCCTGCACGCCGACGACGCGGTCTTCGTCCACCAGCGCCTGGCGGACGGTCACCGACGGCTCGAACTGCGCCCCGGCGGCGATCGCATCCTGCAGGAGCATCCAGTCGAGATGGCGGCGCAACAGCGCCCGGCCCGCGATGCCGTCCCTGTAGCGCGCCTCCACAGCCACTCCTCGCTCACCTGTCACACGCATGCCGGCGACGGGCAACCCGCACGCGTCGATTCCGGATGCCATCTTCAGGCGGCGAAGCAGCGCCAGCGTTCCGGGATTCACCGTGTCGCCGCACAGCTTGTCGCGCGGAAACGTGCTGCGATCGACGATGCACACGCGCGCTCCGGCGCGTGCCAGCACCGTCGCCGCAACGGAGCCGGCCGGCCCGCCACCCACCACCAATACGTCAATCATCACATCTGGTCATCTGGTCATCTGGTCATCTGGTCATCGTTGGATCATTTGCTCAGATCTACTCAATTTCAAAACGATGACCAGATGACTAGATGACCAGATGACCAGATTCATGGCGCAGCCCCGATGACGAGGGCGCTGTTCTTCGAGCCAAAGCCGAGGCAGTTGCAGAGTGCGGCTTCGGCGCTGGCTTCGCGACCGGTGTTCGGGATGAAGTCGAGATCGCACGCGGGGTCGGGGTCGTGCTGGTTGATCGTCGGGGGAAAATAGCCGCGCGCAAGGGCCAGCGCCGCGGTCACGATGCCTGCCGAACCGCTGGCGCCCTGCGGGTGGCCAATCATCGACTTGACCGACGACCCGGCCAGCCGCTCTGCGTGATTTCCGAACACCTCGCGAACGCAGCGTGATTCGACGGCGTCGTTGAGCACGGTCGACGTGCCGTGGAAGCTCACGTACCCGATGGCTTCGCGCGAATAGCCAGACCGCTCGATGGCCAGCGCGATCGCGCGAACGATCTCACGGCCGTCCGGCGCCATCTGTACGCGGTGGTAGGCGTCGCACGTGGATCCGTAGCCGTCAACGGACGCGTAAATGTGCGCGCCGCGCGCCCGGGCGCGTTCCTCGCTCTCGAGCACCACCATCCACGCGCCCTCGCCGAGGACGAACCCGTCGCGCCCGCGATCGAAGGGACGCGACGCCCCCGCAGGCGCGTCGTTGTACGCCGTGGACACCACCTTCATCCGCGAGAAACCGTAGAGCATGCCCGGCGTCACGCACGCGTCGGTGCCGCCCGACAACAGGACGTCGGCCTCGCCCGATCGGATGAGCGCCGCCGCGTAACCGATGGCGTCGGTCGAGCTGGTGCAGCCGCACGACAGCACGTGGCTGACGCCGTGCAGGCGCAGCGAAATCGAAATCTCGCTCGAGACCATCCCGACGATGGACACCGGAATCGCGTAAGGCGTCACCTTCCGCTCGCGCTCGGCAAAGAAGTCCGCATATTGGCGCTCGCCGACGTCGATGCCGCCTCCGCCGCTGCCAACAATGACGCCGGCGCCCGGCTCCCCGATGCGGAGGCCCGCATCGCTCCAGGCTTCGCGGGCGGCGATCACGCCGTTCAGCGCCGCGCGCGAGTAGCGTTTCGGGTCGGCGCGGTACTCCGGATCCCAGATATCCTCGCCCGCAAACGCCGGCACATCGTCGATCGTGACGCCGCTGGCTGGTGCGGCGACCTGGCATCCGAGCGACGAGGTATCGAACTCGGTGACCGCGCGTGTACCGCTGCAACCGCGCCGCACGTGGTCCCAGAAGCGTTCGCGCCCGACGCCGAACGGCGAGACGACGCCGATACCGGTAATGACGACTTTGGGACGGCCGGAGTGGCGCATGACAGGTCCTACAATAGATGACGAGACGACGAGATGACCAGTTGAACCCGATCTGGCGCGCATTCCAGTGGCTGGGCGGTGGCGTGTTCGTCGCCGCCCTGGCCCTCTGCGGCTATTCGTATGTCGTCGTCTGGGCGCGGTCGGCTCCGTTCGACAGCGGCGCCATCGCGATCGATTTTGTCCTGTTCACCGCCTTCGCCGCCCACCACAGCGTGTTCGCTCGCGAGCCGGTCAAGCGGTGGCTGGTGAAGCGGATCCCTGAAGGGCTGCTTCGCTCGGTTTACGTCTGGATGGCGAGCCTGCTGCTGATCCTGATGTGCGTTGGATGGCAGCCCGTCGGCGGAGACGTGTACCACGTCCAGGGATGGCGGGCGCTGGGACATGCGATCGTTCAGCTCGCTGGCGTGCTGGTGATCGCGAGCGCCGTGCGTGCCATCGATGCCCTCGAGCTCGCCGGTATTCGATCCCATGTCGCCGACGATTCGTTGCAAATCAGCGGCCCGTACCGCTGGGTGCGGCACCCGCTCTATCTCGGCTGGCTTGTGGCGACCTTCGGCGCTGCGCACATGACCGGAGATCGTCTGTTTTTTGCGGGAATCTCGGTGTTCTACCTCATCATTGCGGTGCCGTTCGAGGAACGCGCTCTCGTCCGCAGTTTCGGCCAGCACTACACGCAGTACCAGCAGCTCGTCCGCTGGCGCATCGTGCCTTACGTATATTGAAAACGGAGAATCTAGTCATCTAGTCATCTGGTCGTCTGGTCATCGTTGATCAATCTGAGAATTGAGCAATTTACCAACGATGACCAGATCACTAGATGACCAGATGACTAGATCGTGTCGTCATTTTTCTACCGGTGAGCGCTTCCAGGTGCGCCACCAGGCCGCGGTGCCAAGTCCGAGCGCATCCCACCACGCATCCAGCATGTCGCGCCGTCCCGCGTGGATGCCGTCGCGCGTGACGGTTGACGGCGGCGGCACGAACTGCGCCAGGCGATCGAAAACGCGGTCGCGGTCAGCTCCGTTCACCCGCGTCAGCAGGTGCCACAGCGTCACTTCGTCGCGTTCCTGCGCCTCGTCCAGCACCCGCGAGAGCGCGGCCGGGGCATCGGGCGCGTCGCTCGTGAAATCGATCGTCAGCAGCGCCTCCCGAAATGCCTGCGACACGCGCTCGTTGTAGGGAGTCCCCGGCCCCTTGCCGGGGCGCGTGACGCTCATCGATCCGGCGGGCACGAACGATTCACGGCCGCGCCATTCGAACCCCACCCAACCGACGAGCACGTTCACGAGTCCCTCTCCGCTATCGTCCATCGTGAGCGTGTAGGCACACCCCAAATCGACAGCCGTGGACGAAGCCGTTTCGACCGAGAACTGCCCCGGGGGCGCCCAGATCGTGGCGTGCAGCGTCCCCCGTTCGAGTTGCAGGCGATGATCCCCGCTGCGCGCGCTGACGAGACGAAGCCGCGTGCCGGGCTCGACGCTGATCCGGCCAATCGTGCCGACTGTGAGGCTGGCCGTAGAACGTTCGTCCGTTTCGAGCCAATCGCCGACCGGGAGCCGCGCGCCGGCTCCGGCAGGCCTGGAGGAAATCGTCGGATTACCCTCGGCACGGGTCAGGTCCCAGGCTTGTGAATTCATCCGGCGCACGAGCGCCGTGCCGCCAAGAAGGACACCGATCAGGATCGCGGCTGCGGTGGCGAGCGCGGTATACGACCAGGATGGACGCTTCCCCATCCGGCTTTCCGGCAGCAGCAAACGCGGCGGAGGATTCTGCTGCGCCAGCGCCGCCAGCTTCCGCTCCAGGCGTTCGACGTCTGGATCGGGGGTCCCGCCGCGGTCCCAGAGGTAGTCGTCGTTCTCTACGTTCACACCAGCACTCCCAGCCGCTCGCGAAGCTGCTTCATGCCTCGATGGAGGTTCACTCGGACTGACGCCGCGGTCAGCCCGGTGCGGGCCGCGATCTCCGGACCAGTCATCCCCTCGACAAGACGCAGCACCAACGTCTCCCGGTACGCTTCCGGCAGCGTCCGGATGACACCGAGAACGGCCAGCGCCTCGGTGCGATCCGGGTCCATCCTGCCCACATCGTCCGTCAACTCCACGGTGTGAGCCGCGCCGCGTCGCAGTTGGTCGGCCGCGCGATTCCGCGCGATGGCCGCCAGCCAGCCGGCGAATGCGTGGGCGTCGCGGAGCGTATGCAGCCGCTCCAGCGCGATCACGAAGACGTCCTGGACGAGGTCGTCAACGTCGGCCCGAGGGCCTCGGGCCAGCAGGACGCCGTGCACCATCCGGGCAAACCGGGCGTACAGCTCGCCGAACGCGGAGCGATCTCCACCCCTGGCGGCTTCCACGACGTGCGCGACGTCATCTGTCACACCACTCCCGCCACTTAAGACGCCGGCGATACACGGAGTGTTAACCAATTGAGTAAACTCGCCTGCAATGGCCGAACCCGTCCGCACGTACCCCAGCGAGTTCCCTGTCGTCGCGCTCCGGCAACTGGTCGTTTTCCCGCTGACGATCCAACCGCTCGCCGTCAACAGGCCGGCGTCCATGGAGTCGGTGAACCGCGCGCTCGCCACGGACCGGATGCTGTTCCTGGCGCTCCAGACCAGCGACGCACAGGACGACGCCGAACCCGACGATGTGCGGAAAGTCGGGACCATTGCGGCCGTCCGGCAGATGGCGCGCGCCCCAAACGGCGGCCTGCACATCATCGTCGAGGGCCTGACGAGAGCCAAGGCCGAGAGCGTGACCAAGAGCGGGCCATCGCTGCGGGCGACCGTCAGCCCCATTCCCGAGCCCGTGGAACGCACCCTGGAGGTGGACGCCTACGTCCGGCGGCTTCAGGAGCTGGTCGAAAGAGGACTGTCGATTGCCGCGGGGCTGTCCCAGGATTTGCGGGGCATGGTGGCCGGCATCGACGAGCCGCTGCGGCTCGTGTATCTGCTGTCGAACCTGCTGGACATGAAGGCGGAAGACAAGCAGCAGATTCTGGAGGCTGACAACCTCGTCACCAAGCTGCAGGCCGTCACGGTCGCGCTGAGCCGTGAAATCTCTCTCCTCGAGCTCAAGAGCAAGATCGAGAGCGAGACGCAGGAGGAGATGACGGACGCGCAGCGTCAGTACTACCTGCGCCAGCAGCTGAAGACCATTCAGGACGAGCTCGGCGAGGGCGAGCAAACCGACGCGGCGGAGGTTCGGAAGAAGATCCTGGAGGCAAAACTGCCTGACGCGGTCGCGCTCGTGGCCGAGCGCGAAGTCGAACGTCTCGAACGCACGACACCAGCCTCCCCCGACCACCAGATGATTCGAACGTATCTCGACTGGGTGCTCGACGTGCCGTGGTCCAAGGTGACCGACGATCGCCTCGACCCGGTGGCCGCGCGGCGTGTGCTCGACGAGGACCATTACGATCTCGACAAGGTCAAGGACCGCATCGTCGAGTATCTGGCCGTTCAGAAGCTGAGATCGCTTCAATCGAAGGACGCCGCATCCGTCGCCTCTATCAAGGGCCCCATCCTCTGCTTCGTTGGTCCGCCGGGCGTCGGCAAGACGTCGCTTGGCCAGTCGATCGCCCGGGCCATGAATCGGGCGTTCGTGCGAATTTCGCTCGGCGGCGTGCGCGACGAAGCGGAAATCCGCGGGCACCGGCGCACCTACATCGGCTCGATTCCTGGACGCATCGTCCAGGCGATGAAACAGGCGGGCGCGATGAACCCGGTGTTCATGCTGGACGAAATCGACAAGCTCAGCGCCGGCGGCTTCCAGGGCGACCCCGCGGCCGCGCTGCTCGAGGTGCTCGATCCGGCGCAAAACCACTCGTTCCGGGATCACTACCTCGAGATCAGCATGGACCTGTCGCGCGTGCTGTTCATCGCGACCGCCAACCAGCTGGGTCCGGTGCACCCGGCGCTGCTCGACCGCATGGAGATCATCTCGCTGGCCGGGTATACCGCCGAAGAGAAGCTCCACATCGCGAAGCGGTATCTCGTCCCGCGCCAGATCGAGGAACACGCGCTGACGACGGCGGCGGTGACGTTCGACGATGCCGCGGTCATGCGAATCATCGTGGACTACACGCGCGAGGCCGGCGTCCGCAGTCTGGAACGCAACATCGCCGCCGTGGTCAGGAAGATCGCCGCGCGCATGGCGTCGGCGGAGGGGCCACAGACGGCAACCGTTCACGCCGATGCCATCGCCGATTATCTTGGCCCGCCCCGCTTCCACGACGAGGTGGCGTTCCGCGTGTCACGGCCCGGCGTGGCAACGGGCCTGGCGTGGACGGAAACGGGAGGCGACGTCCTCTTCATCGAGGCCACGCTCCTTCCGTCGGGTCATCACGACGTCATCCTCACCGGCCAGCTGGGCAGCGTGATGCAGGAGTCGGCGCGCGCCGCCGTGAGCCACATCCGATCGCAGGCCGTCGAGATCGGGGTGCCGGCGGACTTTCTCGACAACCACGACCTGCACATCCACGTGCCGGCGGGCGCTATTCCGAAGGACGGGCCGTCGGCCGGCGTGACGATCGCCACCGCGATTGTGTCGGCGCTCAAGAAGCAAACCATCCGCGAGGACGTGGCGATGACCGGCGAGATCACGTTGAGCGGCCTGGTGCTGCCGGTCGGCGGCATTCGCGAGAAATCGCTCGCGGCGATGCGCCACGGCATCAAGGACATGATCCTGCCCGCCCGCAACGAGTCGGACCTCGCGGAGCTGCCGGCAGAGGTGAAGCGCGGCATGCATTTCATCCCCGTGCACACACTCGCAGAAGTTTTGCGTGTGGCGCTGCCGGCCGGGTCGATCGGGGACGTAAAATGACGAGGTGCGCCGTCTTGTCGTCCTGCTGCACGCTGTTGCATTGGTGTGTGTCGCCGCGACCGTTGCAGCGCTGCGGGCGCAGACGACGGAACCCGGCACGGGCACGATTGCCGGCCACGTCAAGCTGACGGCTCGGGTCCGTTCGCCGCTGGCGTCGAACGTCTACCCGTCGAGAACCATCGGCAAACACGCCGGGCCCAACATTCCCGAGATCCGCAACGTCGTCATCTACCTGAAAGATCCCGCGTTCCGCGGCACGCTGAAGACGACGAAATCCGAGCTCCGGCAGGAGGACGAAACGTTCGTCCCGCACGTGCTGGCGATTACCAGGGGATCGACGGTCGAGTTTCCCAACGCCGATCCGTTCTTCCACAACGTGTTTTCGCTGTCGTCCACGGCGCCGTTCAACCTCGGCCGGTATCCCCGCGGCGAGACGCGCGGGCAGCGCTTCAACAAGCCGGGCCTGGTGAAGGTGTTCTGCGACATCCACTCCCACATGAGCGCGTCGATCCTCGTGCTGGATCACCCGTACTTCACGATTCCCTCGGTTGACGGCGCATTCGAGCTGCCGAACGTCCCCGCCGGCCGGTACACCCTGGTGGGGTGGCACGAACGGGTCGGCGAGCGGATGGTTCCGGTGCGGGTCGAAGCCGGGCAGACTTCAACGATCGATCTCACGGTTCCCGTCGAGGACAAGCCGTGACCGGAACCCGGCGGCCGCCGCGGCTCCTGATCAGGACGCTGGCTGTCACGTTCGCGACCGTTGCGCTGCTCCTGATTGCCGTCTTCGTGGTCGTCATTGTCAGCGTCCGCGACCAGGTGCGGCAGACGGTTTCCACGAATCTCGAGTCGGGTCAGCGTCTCTTCGCGACGGTCGAGGCCCGCCGTCAGCGCGAGTTGAGCGAACAGGCGGCGGCGTTGGCGGAGAGTCCCCGCCTGAAGGCTGCCGTGGATACGTACGCCGCGGAGTCCGGGACGAACACCGATCCGGTCGTCCGTGAGCAGTGGCTGACGACGATTCGCCGGCAGCTCGAAGAAGTGGCCGCGCGAATCGAGTCGGACGCCATCGTGCTGACCGATATCCACCACCACACGCTCGCGGTCGCGGGCCGGCTGGCCGATCGCTGGCCGCTCGACCGCGATGTGATCATGGCCGGAAACGCGGAGCGCGATCGCGTGGACGTCATCACGCACATGAACGGCACGGCCTTCCGCGTCGTGTCGGTGCCGTTCGATCTCGACGGGGTCCGGATCGGCGCGCTGTACCTGGCCACGGCCATGGACCATCAGTATGCGGTGGAGCTCGGCACGCTGGCCGGCGCGCGCACCGCCATCGTCAGCGGCGGCCGGATCATCGCCAGTACCCTGTCGGCAGACTCGAGCCGGGCGTTCGAGACCGCAGTGGCCTCGACGCAGCCGGCCGCGGGAATCGTCCCGCTCGAGGGCGAGTCATACGCCTTCCGCCGCCTGGTCGATTTGAACGGCGCGAGCTTCTACGCCCTGGCATCGATCGACGAGTCGTCCCGAGCGGCGACGCGCACGGCGGTGCAGCGCCTGTTGATTATCGCGGCGGGCGCCACGCTGCTGGCGCTGGCGGCGAGCTTCTGGCTCGCACGGATGATCACCGGACCGATCGGGCACCTGTCGGCATCGCTGCAGCGCATGGCTGCCACGCGCGAGGTGGCGGCCGGACTCACGCTGACGGGCTCGAGCCTCGAGATCGACATGCTCACGGACACCTTCAACGCCCTGATCACGTCGGTGACGGCGGCCGAGGATCAGACGCAGGGCGCCTATACGGGAGCCATTCGCGCCCTCGCCATGGCACTCGACGCGCGCGACCCTTACACGGCCGGCCATTCCGAACGCGTGAGCGTGCTGTCGGTCGCGATCGGCCGATCGCTGCGCCTGCGCGACGAAGAGATCGAGATCATCAGGCTGGGCGCGCTTCTCCACGACATCGGCAAGATCGGCGTACCGGATGCCGTGCTGCTGAAACCAACGGCGCTCACGCCCGCCGAGTTCGACATCATCAAGCAGCATCCCGGCGCGGGCGCGCGCATTCTCCAGTCCGTGCCGTTTCTGGCCCCCCACATTCCGATCGTCGAGCTTCACCACGAGCGGCCGGACGGGAAGGGCTACCCACATGGTCTCCGCGGCGACGAGATCCCCATCGCCGCGCACATCGTCCACGTGGCCGATGCGTATGACGCGATGACGACGGCGCGCGCGTACCGCGGAGCGCGGCACCCGGCCGCCGCGCTCCAGGAGCTGTGGCATTTTGCCGGCACGGGCTTTCACGCTGAGGCCGTCGGCGCTCTCGCGACCGTTCTGCCGGGAGTCATCTCCGATAAGGGCGAGGTCGTACTCGAAAGCACGCATGCGTAGCCACCGGCGTTTACTGGGCTGCTTCATCGCCTGGCTCTGGGCGGTCGCCGTTCCCGCCGCCGCTCAGACGCCTTCCGAGCGAGTCAGCCTCGACACCGCGGTGGCCATGGATGTGTTCGGCGGCGACAATGTTTCAAATCAACCACAGATCATCGTGGACATCATCGGTACCGTTCAGTTGGCCGACCATTGGCAGATATATGTGCGGCCATGGTTCCGCCTGCCGCGCCCCTCGCCGCCCACGGCCGCGACACCGCCCTGGGACACGCTGCTCTACCAGGCGAGCCTGCGCTATGAGCGCCCCGGACCGATCGCCGTGCGAGTGGATGCCGGCTTCGTTGCCTCGCCGGTGGGGCTTGGAATCTTCGACGCCAACCCGAGAGCCAATCCGACAATCGCGGGGCACTCGAGCTATTTCACGCCAATGCTGCCCTTCGACGCCGGCGGTCCGCGCGGGCCGGCGATAGCCTCCACATATCCGCTCGGCGCCGTTCTGACGCTGTCCGGCGCACACTGGGACGCGCACGCGGCCGTCGTGAACTCCGCGCCCGTGCGGAACTTTGCCATCGGCGCGGCGACCAATCCCAGTGCGACGCCGGTCTTCGAGGCTGGCGCAGGCATCACCCCGACGACCGGCCTTCGCCTGGGTGTGACCTTCGCTCAGGGCGCCTACCTGAAAGATGACGAGCTGACACCAACGGCTCCACGCGGGGACCGGAATGTCACGCTCGTCGGGTTCGAAGGCGACTACGCGGTGCGCTACACGAAGATCACCGGCGAGTTCATTCATGATCGGCTCACGCTGCCGGGACAGGTAGCTGGGGCCTACGAGTGGTTCGTCCAGGGCACGCAGACCTTGACCCCGCGCTGGTCGATCAGTGGACGCCAGGAAGGCACATCGTCGCCGGTGGCCGGTACAGGCGCCGTGTTCGGCGCGCAGCCGCGCCTGCTCGCCGGCGAGCTGACCGCGGGCTACCGCGCCACGCGCGAGATCACGGTGAAGGCGAGCTACTACGCGCGCCAGTCGTACGGCCGTCTTGTGTGGGATCAGCAGGGCGGCGTTCAGGTCGTCTGGCAGCGACGGTGGTGGTAGACCGAGTTACGAGCCACGAGCCACGAGCCACGATTTAGACCCCGTGACCATCGTCTTCTATATCTCCGGCCATGGCTTCGGCCATGCCTCGCGCAGCATCGAGCTGCTCAACACGATCGCGGGTCGCCGGCCCGGCGCGCGCATCATCGTCCGCACGTCCGTGCCCGCGTGGCTCTTTCGCGCGACGGCGGCGGCGCACATCGAGTTGGGAGCCATCGAGACCGACGTCGGCGTGGTTCAGATCGACAGCCTGAGCGTCGATGAGGGCGAGACGGCGAGGCGCGCAGCCGCCTTCTACGGCAGCTTCGATCGCAGGGTGGACGAGGAAGCGAGCTTTCTCCAGGCCGCGCGCGCGACAGTCGTCGTCGGCGACATCCCGCCGCTCGCCTTCGCGGCGGCCGCGCGAGCGCGCATCCCTTCAGTAGCCGTCGGCAACTTCACGTGGGACTGGATCTATAGCGGCTACGAGGCGTTCAGCAGCGGAGCCGCTGGAGTATTAGCAACGATGCGGGCCGCGTACTCGACAGCCACCCGCGCGCTGCGACTGCCGCTGCATGGTGGATTCGAATCCATGGCCGCGGTGACCACCGACATCCCGTTCATTGCCCGGCGATCGCGGCTGGACCCTGCGGAGACGCGAACCCGCCTGGGGATCGCCGGCGATCGTCCGTTCGTCCTCGCGTCATTCAGCGCCGCGGATCTCGACCTGCCTTACAGCGCGATCGCCGAAGCCGAATACCTCACCGTCCTCGCGCCGGAGCGCGAACCGCCCGCGTCCCTCACCTATCCCGACCTGGTGGCCGCGGCCGACGTCGTGGTCAGCAAACCCGGTTACGGCATTGTCTCGGAATGTGTGGCCAACGGGACGGCCCTGCTTTACACCTCGCGGGGACGCTTCGTCGAGTACGACGTGTTCGTGGCAGAGATGCCGCGCGTGCTGCGCTGCCGCTATCTCGCGCGCGAGGACTTCCTGTCCGGCCGGTGGGGCGCCGCGGTCCGCGCGCTGCTGGCGCAGGCGCCGCCGCCTGAACGCGCACGGGTCGACGGCGCGAGCATCGCCGCCGATGCGATCCTGGACGCGGCGATTGGGTGATGTGGCGATCTCGTGATCGGCAATCGCCCGATCACCGAATCACAAATCGTATTGGTCTATTTCTTGACGCAGGTGATGAGCGACCAGAGCCGGGCGAGATTCACCTTCTCGATGGACACGGGGTGGAGATCGGCCTGGGCCAGAAATGCCGGCAAATCCAGGTCGGACTTGAACCCGATGTGAACCGTGAAGGGCGAGATGGCGCGCTCGATGCTGGCGAGAACGGGATTGGGGCTGCGGAAATGATTCAGGAGGATGATGCGGCCGCCCGGGCGGCAGACGCGCTGCATCTCCCGGACGACGGCGACCGGGTCGGGCACGACGCTGATGACGTACGGGGCGTACACGATGTCGAAGGAGCCGTCGGGGAATTTCAGATCGGCCGCATCCATCTCGAGCAGGCGGACGTTGCGGATGCCCTTGCGAGCCATCCGGTCGCGGGCCTTTTCGAGCATCGACCCCGAGAAATCGATTCCGGTGACTGAGCAGGAGCGCGGGTACAGCGCGGCGTTGATGCCGGTCCCTACGCCGACCTCGAGCACGCGATCTCGAGGACCAATAGCCATCCGCTGAATGGCCTGGACGCGGCCCGGATGCAGCGTCGGTCCAAAGAACGCGTCGTAGGCCCACGCGATGTTCTCGTAGACCCGCTCGACGAAGTCGTTTTCGACGACCGCAACCGATAACGCTCGGGTGGCGGCGTCAGAACCCAGAAACTCTTCGCGCGGTTGCGACGGAGGCTCAAAAATGGCCATCAGTGCCTTCGAAACTATACATGGGAAGGTCAGCGAAGTCTACGAGTTCAGGTATCGAGGCGCTCGCAGCGGAATGTGTCCTCGTTTATGAGCAAATACGATTTCGTTACCATGTCCAGGCCGATCGACCGCACACCCTGGCGAGCCGAATCCGTGAATTCGTGGTGGTGACCGAACAGGTGGAGCCGGGGGCGCATCGTGGTCAGAATCTCGTTCAACACCGTCTTGCCCGCGTCGATGTGCCGGCCCGCGGGATAGAAAGGCCGCGGCGCCTCATGCGTCAGAAAGACGTCGATCCCGGTCAATGCCTTGCACGCCAGCACTTCGTCTTTGACGAAATGCCGGCGCTTGTCGTCGCGGCTCTTCCCCAGCTTGACGTATGCCGTCGTCGACTTCTGACCCCGGGAACGCGGGAGCGCGGAGGCGGGCGCGCTGTACCAGCTGGGCGCGAAGGTGCCACCGAGCGCGGCGACGCGCCAGTTGCCAACCTGATGCAGGGCGCCATTGCTGAGATAGTGCAGTGTGGGCGCCGGCGGCCGGCCCGCCGCGGCTGCCGCCACCACATCGAAGTCCTCGTTGTTGCCCTTGATCCAGTACAGAGGCGCCGCTGGCGCGAAGTACTCGCCGTCGTTGCTGGCCACGTCGCCCACCTGCAGCCAGAACGGCACGTCCGCGTGCCGGCGCATGATTTCCTGCACCGTGTCGAATTCGCCGTGGATGTCGCCGAGCGCGCCGATCATCATGGGATCAAGCGGCAGAACGGGCGGAACGGGCAGGCGGGGCGGGCAGGGCGGAGAGTCTCGGTGAGCGACGGGAAGGAAGGTCTGGTTCTACCCATCCTGCCTCTCCCGACCCTCCTGCCTATCCTGCCTGCTGCTTCGTGTTGGAGGCCGGGACGAGCAGATCCGTCTTGTCCCAAACGAACTGATCCTTGCTGTAAACGGCCAGCTCGTAGTCCTTGCCCATGAAGATAGCGCCGACCGGGCAGGCCTCTTCGCAATAGCCGCAGAAGATGCACCGGGTCTTGTGGATCTGATACACCGCGGCGTACCGCGGCCCGGCCTGGACGCTGCCGTTGTTCTCCTGGGCCTCGAGATAGATGGCGTCGGCCGGACAAGCCACCGAGCACAGCCCGCAGGCGACGCACTTCTCGAGATCGTTCTCGTCCCGCATCAACACCTGTTTGCCGCGATATTTCGGGAACATCGGGACCTTCTGGTCCGGATAATTCACCGTGACGGGTTTCTTGAACAGATGCTTGAGCGTGGTCGCAAACCCCACGAGGAGCGGTCGAATGACACCCATTGCCCTCAGTTTAACCGGCCGATAAGATCAATGTAAATCAATGTCCGGCACTACCGCTCTGTCGACAGACCAGCTGCTCCTCACGACGCTGCTCGTGAAGCTGGCCGTCATGGCCGCCGCGGCCACGGTTCTGGTGCGATTCCGCCGGTTTCGCCACTTCCTGATCTTCGAACAGCGGCCGTCACCCGATCGACTGACCTTTGCGCTGAGCCTGGGGAGCCTCCTCGCCGCCGGCGTGGTGGCACGCCTCGCGCTGGGCTACCAGGCCGCCGATCTCACGCTCGAAGGCGCATTTCTCGCGGGCCTCATCGATGGCCCGTACGCGGGGCTCACGGTCGGCGCGATGGTCGGCATCCCGCCGTTGTTCTTTGGCGAATTCATCGCCCTGCCCTTTGCGATCGGCTGCGGCTTCGCCGGGGGCGGTCTCCGCGAGCTCTGCCCCAAGGACGTGCTCTGGCAGTTTTCGCCGTTCATCTTCACCAGCGTTCCGCGTCGCGCCTGGCAGATGATCCGTTCGGTCAAAGTGGACTGGCAGGTCATCCTGCTGATCGCGCCCATCGGCCTGGAGATCATCCGGCAGCTGCTGGGCGCCCGCTTTCACCGGCTGTTCTACATGGCGCCGGGCTCGCCGCGGTCCGTGTGGCTCCTCGTCGTGGTCTTCGCCACCGTGACGGCCGTGGCCATGCCGATCAAGATCTGGAACAGCGCACGCATCGAGCATCGTCTTCAGGAGCAGGAGAAGCTCCTGCTGGCGGCCAAGCTCGAGGCGCTCGCGAATCAGATCAATCCGCATTTCCTCTTCAACACGCTCACGTCCATCTCCTCGCTGATTCGCACGCAGCCGGAAACCGCCCGCGTGCTCATCACCAAGCTCTCCGGGCTGCTGCGCCGGCTCCTGCGCAGCACCGATCACTTCGTGACGCTGCGCGAGGAACTGGAGGCGATCGACGAGTACCTGCACATCGAAGTGATCCGGTTCGGCCCGCAGCTGAAGGTGACCAAGCAGATCCATCCCGCCACGCTCGATGTCATCGTCCCGAGCCTGATCCTCCAGCCGCTGGTCGAAAACTCGATCAAGCACGGCCTCTCGCCGAAGGTCGGCGGCGGCCGCATCACGATCACGAGCCGCGTGCACGACGGCCACGCCATCATCGAAGTCGTAGACGACGGGATGGGGATGTCGGAGGAGCGGCTCGCCCAGGCGCTCGGCGGGGGCATCGGCCTGAGCAACGTCAACGAGCGGCTGCGCACGATCTACGGCGCGCACTACGAACTGAAGGTGAACAGCCGTCCGGGCGTGGGCACCTCCGTCAGCCTCGAGATTCCGGAACTGGCAATCCCCGAGCGGGTCACGGCCTGATGGAGTTGAAAGCCGTTCTGGTGGACGATGAGCAGCTGGCGCGCGACGAGCTGGGATTCCTGCTGGAGCAAATCGGAGGGGTGGCCATCATCGGCCAGGCGGGCAACGGCGTCGAGGCGCTCACCACGATCGATCGCCTCCGGCCCGACGTCGTGTTCCTCGACGTCCAGATGCCCGGCCTGACCGGCTTCGAAGTCGCCCGGCGGATGATCGACGCCCACGCGTCTTCGCATATCATCTTCGTGACGGCCTACGATCAGCACGCCATCGAAGCGTTCGAGGTGAACGCGATCGACTACCTGCTGAAACCGGTCGATCCGGCGCGGCTGGACGTCGCCGTCAGGAAAGCGCGCCGGCTGATCTCGTTCGAGCGGTCGCCCGACCGGGCGCCCGACGGGCTCGAGGTCGCGCCCGGTGTCACGGCCGAGCAGCTGGAGCAAATCGTCGAGCGGGTGGCGGAACGCCGCAATCGCCGCGAGCGCCTCGCCATCAAGGTCGGCGAGCGTTTCCTCCTGGTGCAGGCCGATGACGTCGTCTTCGCGTCGCTGGCGGACGATGTCATCACCGTGGCCGCCGGCAAGCACGTCGGCACGTCGAACTACCGCACGCTCGACGAGCTGCAGGAACGGCTCGATCCGGGCGTGTTCTTCCGGGTGCACCGTTCGCACCTGGTGAATATCAACAAGATCAAGGAGATCGTCCCTTGGTTCAATCGGAACTACATCCTGAGAATGAAGGACGAGAAGTCGACGGAAATACCGGTGAGCCGCACGCAGACGCGCCGGCTCAGAGAGTACTTGAAGCTCTGACCGCGTCCGACGCCCAGCTGCAGCAGGTGCCCGCGCAGAGCCCGGGCGCGCAGCTGGCGCAGGTCCAGGAAGAACTGCTGGCCTGGATAAAGACGCTGGCCTCGGCCGCCGTCTACGCCATCCTCATCGTCACGTTCGGCGTCCAGGTGGCGCGTGTCGAGGGCCAGAGCATGGCGCCCACGCTCGAAGACCAGGACCGGCTCATCGTGAACAAGCTCGTCTATCGCATCGGCGAGCCACGCCGCGGCGACATTGTCATGCTCTACTACCCGCTGAACCCCGACAAGTCGTTCGTCAAGCGCGTGATCGCGGAAGAGGGCGACACGGTTCGCATCGTGGACGGCCGGGTGTACGTCAACGACATCCCGCTGCGCGACGACTACGTGCCGGCGAAGTACCGGAGCCACGACGACTGGGGCCCGCAGGTGATCCCGGAGGGCTACGATTTCGTGATGGGCGACCATCGCAACAACAGCTCCGACAGCCGGCACTGGGGGATGGTGCCCAAGCGGTACATCATCGGAAAGATTCAGCTTCGGTGGTGGCCGGTACCGACGGCGCGAATGTTCTAGGCTCGGGGCTCGTTACTCGTGGCTCGTGGCTCGTAAGCGACTAACGGCGAACGAGCTTGATTTCGAACAGCCTCGGCCAGAGCTTGCCCGTCACGAACAACCGGTCGCCGGCCGCGTCGTAGGCAATCCCGTTCAGGACGGCATCGCCGGCGCGTTCGCGCGCGGGCAGCAGCCCGCGCAGATCGATCCATCCCGTGACACGGCCCACGGCCGGATCGATGCGGGCGATGAAGTCGGTCGTCCACACGTTCGCCCACACCTCGCCCTTCACATATTCAAGCTCGTTGAGGTCCTTCACCGGAACGCCGGCGTCGGTGACCGTGACGCGCCGGCGCTCGCGAAACGTGGCCGGGTCGAGGAATCGCAGTGCGGCACTGCCGTCGCTCATGATCAGGCTCGACGCGTCGTGCGTGAGGCCCCAACCCTCCCCCTTGTAGGAAAACGAGCGAATCGGCTGAAACGTGCGGCGGTCGTACACGAGGGCGACCTGCGACTGCCACGTCAGCTCGAAGAGCTTGTCCTCCCAGATCGTGATGCCCTCGCCGAAGTGTTCCGGGCCGACCGCGCGACGCTGGACGACATCGCCCGTGTCCAGAGCCACACGGCGGATGGAGGATCGGCCATTGAGCCCCGTGCCTTCGTACAGGAATCCATCGACGTACTCGAGGCCCTGGGTAAATGCCTCGGCGTCGTGAGGAAAGCTGCGAACGATCTGATAGCCGTAGAGCGGCGCCCTGGATGCTGGCGCGGGAATCGAGGGGGCCTGGGCGGCGACGAGGGCGAAAGGCAGGAGGGATAGGAAAGGCAGGAGGGGCAGGAGCGACCGGACGGACAAGGCGGGCAGGACGCGTCTCATCTCTTCTTTTTCCTATCCCGCCCTTCCTGCCCCGCCCGCCGTTTCCGCCCCTCCCGCCTCCGATACGTTCCGCTCTTCCCGCCGGCCTTCAGCATGACGCGGATGTTGCCAATCACCATCGTCTTGTCGACCGCCTTGATCATGTCGTAGACCGTGAGCGCGGCCACGGCCACGGCGGTGAGCGCCTCCATCTCGACGCCGGTCTGCGCGGTGGTGCTGACTCGCGCCTCGATGTCGTAGCCGCGAGCCGTTGGCGTGAGATCGACTTTCACGCTCGACAGCGGCAGCGGATGGCACAGCGGAATCAGCGCGGACGTCTGCTTGGCGGCCATGATGCCGGCCAGCCGCGCGGCCTGGAGCGGATCGCCCTTCTTGACGCGTCCGCTGCGCACGAGCGTCAGCGCCTCGCGCGACATGGCAATCGAGCCGCGCGCGACGGCCTCGCGCCGGGTTGACGGTTTCTCGCCGACGTCCACCATCGTGACGCGCCCGCGGGCATCGACGTGCGAGAGGCGCCGGCTAGTCTTCATTGTCGGCCCGCGCCAGAAAGAACGACAGGCTCTCGAGCGACACGGTCAGATCCACGCTCTTGAGCTTCACGCCGGCGGGCACTTCCAGCGTGCCGGGCGAAAAGTTGAGCACCGCCTTGATGCCGGCGGCGACGGCCTGATTGACGACCAGCTGGGCAAAGGGCGCCGGCACGGCAATCACCGCGATGCTGATGCCGTCGCGGCGCGCGATCTTTTTCAGATCGTTCACCGAGTAGATCGGCACGCCGCCCCGCGACTGCTGGCCGACCTTGGCGCTGAGCGAATCGAACATCGCCACCATCTCGAAGCCTTCCTGGCGGAACCCCTGATAGTCGGCCAGGGCGAGGCCCAGGTTGCCGGCGCCGATGACGGCGACGCGCAGGTTGCGATCGAGACCGAGAATCTGGCGCAGGTGGCGCTTCAGGTCGCGCACGTAGTAGCCGACACCGCGGACGCCGAACTCGCCGAAGTACGCGAGGTCCTTGCGAATCTGCGCGGCGTTCAGGTGGAACTGCTCGGCAAGCGCCTGTGAGGAAATCGCGCGGACACCAAGTTCTTCGAGCGCGTTCAGGCAGCGCAGGTACACCGACAGGCGATTGGTGGTGAGCTCGGAGACCTGATCGCCGTTGGCTTTGTCGGACGACCCCTTGGGCCCCGCTTTGTTCGAGGTTTTCACAAGCTGTCAGAATTGTAGCAAAAAGCGCCATGCTAATATCGCCGTCCATATGGCCACTCCCGCCGCTACGGCTCCGCCTTCGCCAGGACCGCGCGCGTTTCAGCCCTATGTACCCGCGTCCGCGTCCCCTGCCGAATTCACGCTGAAGGCGGTGGTGATCGGCGCGCTGTTCGGCCTTCTCTTCGGCGCATCCACGGTGTACCTGGGCCTGCGGGCGGGCCTCACCGTCAGCGCCTCGATCCCGATCGCCGTGCTGGCGATTTCCGTGCTCAAGAAACTCGGCGGCTCCACGATCCTGGAAAACAACATCGTCCAGACCATCGGGTCGGCCGGCGAGTCGGTGGCCGGCGGCGTGGTCTTCACGATCCCGGCGCTGATCTTCCTGACGCCGAACGGTCCGGGGTATTTCAACTACTACCAGATTTCGATGCTGGCGTTCGCGGGCGGCATTCTCGGCGTCCTGATGATGGTGCCGCTGCGCCGTGCGCTCATCGTCAAGGAACACGGCGTCCTCCCCTACCCCGAGGGGACGGCGTGCGCCGACGTCCTCGTCGCGGGCGAACGCGGCGGCAAACTCGCGTCGATGGTGTTCAGCGGCCTCGGCGTCGGGGCGCTCTGGAAGGCCCTGTCGTGGGTGTTCAACATTTTCCTGACCGAACTCGACTACTCGACACCGCGCGGCAGCCAGTTTCCCAACGCGACGCTCAACGTGGACATCTCGCCCGAGTACATGGGCGTCGGCTACGTGATTGGTCCGCGCATCGCCGGCATCATGTTCGCCGGCGGCGTGTTGTCGTGGCTCGTCCTGCTGCCGCTGCTGACGATCCTGGGCGCGTACATCACCGTGCCGTTTCCGCCGATTCACCCCAACTTCGCGAACAACCCGGCCACCGGCATGCCGTTCCTCATCTCCGAGATGGGGGCCGGACAGCTGTGGAGCGCCTACATCCGCTACATCGGCGCGGGCGCGGTGCTGGCCGCGGGGCTGATCACGCTGGGCCGCACGCTGCCGACGATCGTGGCGTCGGCGCGCGAAGGCCTGAAGGATTTCGGCGTCGGCGCGGGCGGCGCGGCTCCGCTGCGCACCGAACGCGACATCCCGACCATGTTCGTCCTGGCCGGGTCCGTGCTCCTCGCCATCTTCCTTGCCCTGGCGCCGAAGATGCCGATGCAGGGCAATTTCCTCGCGGCGATCCTGGTCATCGTGTTCGGGTTTCTGTTCGTCACGGTCTCGTCGCGCATCACGGGCCTCATCGGCACGTCGTCCAATCCGATTTCGGGGATGACGATCGCGACGCTGATCCTCACGTGCCTGCTGTTTGTCGCGCTCGGCTGGACCGGTGAAGCCTACGGCCCGATCGCGATCTGCGTCGGCGCCGTCGTCTGCATTGCCGCAGCGAACGCCGGCGGCACGTCTCAGGACCTGAAGACCGGATATCTCGTCGGCGCGACACCGTACTACCAGCAGCTCGGCCTCGTCATCGGCGTGGTGACGTCGGCCGCGGTGATTGGCTGGACGACGCTCTATCTGCACAAGGTGTTCGGCATCGGTTCGGCGGCTATCGCGGCGCCGCAGGCCACGCTGATGGCGACCATCATCAAGGGGCTGCTCAGCCAGAACCTGCCGTGGGGCCTCGTCCTCGTCGGCGTCTTCATCTCGATCGCCCTCGAGCTCTGCGGCATCCGCTCGCTGTCGTTCGCCGTCGGGTCGTACCTGCCAATCGCCACGACTGCGCCGATCTTCGTCGGAGGGCTGGTGCGCGCGTACGTCGGAGCGGAAAACAGGCGCGCCGCAGGAGTCCGATGTCAGCGCCGGCACATTGTTCAGCTCCGGGCTCATCGCGGGAGGTTCGCTCTGCGGGATTCTGTTCGCCGTGCTGGTCGGCACGAATCACATCAAGGGACCGCAATCCATCGGCGACATGATCCCCTTCCTTCACGACGGCCGTAGCGGCTATATCGCGGGCGTGCTGCTCTTCCTCGCCCTCGCCGGCCTGCTTGCCCGGCAGGGCCAGAAGAAAGTGATGTAGGGCGCGGCATGAAACGACTCGCCGTTCTCCTCGCCCTCCTGGCCATCGTCCTTGGCGCCGCCATAGCGGCGTGGGCACAGACGGCGACGCGTCGATCGACCAACCTCGCCTCGCTCGTCGCCTACCCCGGCTTCTATCACGGACGCGCGATTCTGATCGTCGGCACGGTGACCACGATGGAGAGCGGCATGCGCGTCTCGGACGACAGCGGGTCGATCCGCCTGATCACGAAAGGCTCGGCGCCGGACGGCCTCGACGAAGTGCGCGGAGAATTCTGGGATATCGGCCGGATGAAGCCGGACGAGCCGCAGCTGGCCAACTTCGACCTGAAACGCACGTTCAACATCGATGCGACCAGTTCGTGGCCGCGGCCCGGCGAGGTGACGGTCATCGTCGCGACGTCGGTGACGCAGGCCCAGCTGCCGGCGACGCCTTCCATCAGGGCCATCGCGCTGCATCCGTCGCGCTATGTCGATCAGAAGGTGACCGTGACGGGCCAGTTCGGGGCCCGGAACCTGTTCGGCGACCTGCCCGACTCACCCGGCAAGAACCGCTACGACTTCGTGCTGCGATCGGCGGACGCCGCGATCTGGGTCAGCGGCGCGCAGCCGAAGGGCAAAGGCTTCAACTTTTCGCTCGACTCCCGCATCGATAGCGGACGCTGGCTCGAAATTACCGGCACGGTCCGAACCGGCCGCGGGCTGCAGTGGCTGGAAGTCAACTCCGACGGCATCCAGCTCGGCAAGGCGCCGACCGAATCACCCGCCGTCGATTCGGAGCCGATTCTCGTGTCGGCCGCGCCTCCGCCGGAAGTCGTCTTCAGCACGCCCACGCAGGACGAGACCGACGTCTCGATGGGGACCAGTGTCCGGATTCAGTTTTCGCGCGATATCGCTCAGGCCACGCTCAGGGGCAACATCCGCGTGCGGTACCTCGAAGCGCAGACGGCCGAGCGCGGAGAGCCCACGACTCCCACGGCGGAGTTCGCATTGCAGTACATCCCTGCCAGCCGCGTTCTTGAACTCAAGTTCACAAAACCGCTGGAGCGATTCCGAACGGTCCACGTCGAGCTGGGCGACGGAATTCTCGGAACCGACAAGCAGCCGCTGAAGCCCTGGGTGTTGAGCTTCGACGTGGGCGGCGGCCAGTAGGGCCGTCGGGTGGGGCTGCTTTCCTAGTTGACGACTCGAAACGGAACGAGCGTCCGCGCGGAATCGGCGGACACTTCGAGCACATAATCTCCGGCCGCGAGCGGCGCGAGGTTGAGATCGGCCGTGGCCCAGCGCGAACCGTCCGTGTCGGCCCTGGTGGCTGAGGCCACTGGCACAGTCAGCGGCTTCCCGGTGCGGTCGAGAAGCCGTGCTGCCGCCGCGCTGGCCACCGAGGGCACCTCCACGTGGATGCGCTCGCTCCGGCGATACCTGAGGTCGGCCGTCGGCGTGTCCCTGGTGCCCGACAGGGGTCCGCGACGCGAGTAGATCGCTCCGGACGCCGTGGATGGCGGCGGCAGGATCACCGGCACCGTCAACGTTTCTACACCGCTGGGCGTCTGGCTGCGCACGCGCACGGTGTAGTCGCCCTGCTCGAGCGCCTGCGTCGAGACGATCGGCATGAGCAGGCTGATCGCTCCCGGCGGGATCCGTCCGCGGGCCGACGCGACAACTTCTCCGCGATGCGTGAGTACTGCCTCGAGATCGCTGCCCGGAATGCGGTCGGCGACCTCCGTGACCGTCCAGAAGGCTGCCTGCGGCTTGCTGTCGGACGCGTCACCGCCGGGCCGCCATCCGGCCGTCACCTGCACGTGCAGCGGCTGATCCCGCACGGCGCCGGGCAGGGAGGCGACCGCCGCAGCCGCGGCGGTTCCCAGAGCCGCCTCGGCGCCAGGCGCCGCGCTTGACGTCGCTTTCGGCAAGCCACGGGCCACGTCGGCCGCGCTCGGCGCCAGGTAACCGCGTCGGGCACGGACCTCGACGCCGGGACGCTTGACGCGGACGCGAATCGAGTGGAACCGCCCGTCGATCTTGCCGGTCGAGTAGTAGCCCAGCAGATAGTACCGAGCTCAGGTCGTCGGTGATTCGCTTGAATCCCTTCTCGATGTCGTTGCTGCCGACGATGGCGAGACCGTCGGTTGACTCGGCCAGCATGCGGAGCGAATTGCTGCGGCCCATGACGCGAGCGTTGTCGACCGCCGGGGGCAGCGTCGGGTTGGCAGAGGGCCCGAAGCCGACCCCCGCATTCGGCACGATTGGCTCGTCGAACACGACGAGTCCGCGCGGGTCGATCGGATAGAACGAGACATTCGCGCGGTTTGCCTCGTCGAAAATCGTGCGGATGCGCTGTTCGTCGTTGAGCTCGGACAGCGTGTAGCGATCGGCCTCGCAGCTGGAGCGGACGCCGCCCGTCGTGTTCGGCGTGTCCTTCGTCGTCAGCCGGCCGTTGCGCGGGTCGATGTTGACACCCGTCGTCGGCGGCCGTGCGTTATCGAGCGGGCGTGCGAGATTCCTGTTTGGCGTGTACAACAACCAGCCGTCGGTGATCGTGATGACGGCCTTTCGTTCCTCGCGCACGTCGCGAAGAAACATCGAGAGGTCCTCGAGAGCGTCCAGCGTCTGCTTCTCGCGCCGCCGCAGGATCATCTCCTGCGCGATACCGGTATCGGACGGCGGGGTCCCATCAGGATTGGGAGCGGCCGGATAGCACAGCGCGTAATCGTTCTCGACCGGATCGCTGAAAATGGTCCGATCCCGTTCGCCCCACCACTCGCGCGAGAGCACGCCTTCGATCGACGTCCGCCGGCGCGCGAACGTGATGTCGCGTGCGGACATCCCGGGCGTCATCGCGGCGACATAGTCGTCCGGGCCGATGAGGCGGTTGAGCGCCTTCACCAGCGGCTGCGCGATCCTCCGCGAGGCGTCGCCCTCGACGTGCTTGAGGTCGAGAAACAGGACGAATACCCGTGCCCGAGGATCCTGGACGGCCCGGCGGGATTCCTCGACCGTGTTCGGCTCCGGACGTCCGGGCTGCCCCGCTCCGCCGCTGATGACGACGTGCTCGAACTGCTCGACTTTCTGCAGCACGCGGTCTTCCGACACCTCGAAGTCGTCCTGGCGAAGATCCAGGACAGGCGCACCATCGATCGTCGGGTAGACGTCTACGCGGACGTAATTGGCTTCGGTGCGGAAGGTGGGCGGCGCGGGCTGAGGCGGCTGCTGAGCCGGGGCCGGATCCTGACCGGCGGCGAGCACCGCGGCCGTGGCGCCGAGCGCGATCGCAGCTGTCAGTCTCAAAACTCCCTCAGCTTAGCAAATCGTACGAGCCAAATGTCAAAATTCAATGACCAGATGACCAAATGACCAGATGACCAGATTCATGGCGACGAGGGGTCCCTGGGCGAGGAGCTCTTGAATGCGGGCCCGCACTGTCTCGATCAACAGGTCGCGGTCGTCGAGGCTGACGCCAGCCGTCTCGACAGGCTGACCCACGCGGATGCTGATCCGGACGGGCTTGATGATGCTGCTGCCCCGCTGCATCGCATCGCGCCCGCCGGAGATCGCGATGGGCACAATCGGAGCACCCGCCTTGATCGCCATCACGAACCCGCCCTTCTTGAACGGCAGCATCTGGCCGGTCCGGCTGCGCGTGCCCTCCGGGAAGATCAGAAACGAACTGCCGTCTCGAATCGATTTCGCGCCCTTCTCGATCGAGCGCATGGCCGACTCCTTGTTGCGCCGATCGATCGGGATGAAGCCGCCCATGCGGAACGCCCGCGCCAGGACCGGAATCTGATCGATTTCGTGTTTGTACAGGATGTGCATTCTCGGGTGGAGCGCCGTGAACAGGATCGGCGGATCGACGTTGCTCTCATGATTCGAGCAGTAGACGGCGGCCCGATCGAGCGGCAGGTTGTCTGCATCGGCCACCTTGAACCTGATGCCGCACAGCCAGAGACCCAGGTAGACGCCGCCGTGCCCGAAGATGTACAGCAGGCCGGTCCAGCCAAACACGGTGGCCAGCAGCATGCCGACGAGGCCCGTGACGAGCACGTACAGCGAGACCGCGACGTATGTAATCGCGGACCGAACCGCGGCGATGAGCACTTCGGGCGATCATACCGTGGCTCGGGGCTCGGGGCTCGTGGCTCGTGGCTCGTTACTCGTGGCTCGGGGCGGTACAAACAAAACGCCCGCTGGCTTGTGGCCGAGCGGGCGTTTCCGATGAGACCGACTGAATGATAAGCGAGCCGAGAACCTAGGCGAGCGAGCGAGCCGAGTGATCACGACGCGCGAGCCGCCCGACGTGGCGCGGCCGCCGTGGTCGCGCGCGGCGCAACCTTCACCACCTTCGCACGGGCCATTGTCCGCGCCTTGGTCGAGAAGCAGCGCTCGAGCGCGCGCTCGACCTGCGCTTCGATGGCGGGCGCCGTCTCGCGCATCACCTCGGACACTTCCGAGACGACGAGGAACTTCGCCCGATCGAGCATACGCTTCTCGCGGAAGGACAGGCTCTTGGACTTGGCCAGGAACGTCAGGCTCTTGAGTACGTCGGCGACGTCATAGATCGAGCCGCTGCGCATCTTGTCGGAGTTGTCCTTGAAGCGCCCTTTCCAGTTCTGGTGGTTGTCGATCTTGCCGTCGCCGAGCAGGCCGAACAGCCGCTCGACTTCGAGATCGCTGATGGCGCGGCGCAGGCCGACGCCGTCGACGTTGGCGATCGGGACGAGCACGATGGTTTCGTTGGCGACGATGCGAAGGTGATAGAAGCCGCAGGTAGTGCCTAGAATGGTTTTTTCTTCGATACGTTCAACGATCCCGAGACCATGATTCGGGTAAATGACCTTGTCTCCGACCTCAAATGTCACGGTTCCCCCTGACTGGAAGCGCTGTATGGAAGGCTAGGAAAGCGTCCCGGCAGCCTTATAAGTGTAGCGCAGTCGCCTCCCAAAAACAACGAGAAAGGGCCGAAAACACGGTTGTTTTTGCAGTTTTGCCCACATTCTGCCGGCCAGTGAAGTCGCCGGGGAGGGGGACTTTGGCAACGCGCGCGAGGGATTGCGCCAACGAACTCCGGAGCAGGCAGTTGGCTAAGTCACTCTGCCGGACGAGGTTGTCTGGCGTGCTGGGCGCATCGGTTCAGCTTCTGTTGACTCGGTTCCGGCTCGCACCCCCTCGGCTCAGACGTGGTGATTACGCGCGATGGGGACCTCCCCAAAATGAGTGATGCCCGGCCGGTGATACGATGCTCGAACGCACGTCAGGTCGCCGGCCGCGTCGGCCTCGCGACGGAATCGTTGCCTGGCACGCCTTGGTTCGACTGCCGCCGGAGTGGTGAAACTGGCAGACGCGCGGGACTCAAAATCCCGTGGGGGTCACCCCCCGTGAGGGTTCGATTCCCTCCTCCGGCACCAATTCTCTAACATTTTCCGCGATCAAGGGTCCCGCCGGTGCCGCGGAATAGGGCCTCAGCCGGACTGTCCCAGCGTTTTGTCCCTCGCCGCCTGTCTGAGGGCATTGACGGCGCGAACAACGTCTGGCTGCAGCCTCATCGATGCCATAAAAAGCTGAGCTGGCTTCCATGAAGAAGTAGCAACCAGTATGCGGCCCCGAGGCCGAAAATGCCGGCAAACACACGAGCAGATCGTCTATCTAGCCGCGTCAGTTCAACCGAATCCACTTCGCTGTCGACGGCACCCGCCCCGCGTCCACGATGAAGAGCAAGTGACCAGCCGGGCGGCGCCACGTTCCCATCCGGCGGCGCTTCTGCCTGAATCGTGTTCGCGCCAGTGCTGACCACTCTGCAGTAGATCGCCCGCTGTCCCATGTTGAATCCGTGCGTCACCGCGCCGGGGCGCATCAGAACGACCTCGGTGATCGTCGGCGCCTGCGGCGAGTCGATCGTGAACGTCGCACCGTAGGTGGTCGCGGGCGGAGCGCTCGTGATATCGGGCCGCGCGCGGAACCAGTACCACGGGTAGTAGCGTTCGTTCGCCGTGTTCTCGCCCGACTTCCAGGCGCCGGCCTGGTCGCCGCCCATGAGCACGCTTCCGTCCGCGAGCAGGATCGCAGACGAATGATAGCCGCGCGAATACTTCATCGTCCCACACAGCAGCCAGCCCGCGTCGGGATTCTTCGTGTCGAGCAGTTCGGTGGGTCCCGGCGCGCCGAACACGCCGCCCGCGAGGAACAGATGTCCGTCGGGCAGCAGGACGCAGTTCACCTGGTTGTTGCGCGCCTGATTCAGGTTGGGCAGCGCCTTCCACGCAGGAGACGCTACGGACAGGTCGATGATCTCCGCAGTCTGTTCGGCAGCCGTGGGGTCGCCGCCCGCAATGATGATGCGCGGTTCGTAGTTCGGCGGAATGAGCGGCAGGAGCGCCGACGTCCCTTTCTCGCCGCCGGTGCTTCTGTTGCCGGCGATCGTCGTCCAGGTCTTCGCCGGGTCGTCGACCGGCGCGGCCGAGCTGAAGCGATGCGACAGGCCGGTCGCTCCGGCGCGGTCGCCAGTACCGGCGATGAAGAGATCGCCGCCAGGGAGGAGGTACGTCCACGGGTAATAGAGGTAGTCGAACGTGGCCGGGAGCATGATCGGCGCTGACCACGCGCCCGCTCCCGGATCGTAGACCTCAATCGTCCGCGAGGTCGATCCGAACAGCGTGAGCGCCTTACCGTTCGCGAGCGTCAACGTCGTCGAGTAGAACCGCGCGTCGGCTGTCGGATTCGTGCGCGACCAGTTGAGCGCTCCCGGATGGAAGAGGTACGCCTGGTGATCGGTGAAACCACCGTGCACGAGGATCGTTCCGTCCGCATCGTCGAGGTGCGTCTGCTCCGCGGACCAGATGTTGGCCAGCCCCAGGTTCGCAGCCGGAACGGTGACGTCGAACGGCTGATTGGCCGGGATCGAATACGCGCCGGCTGCCAGCGTGTAGTCCCATAAGCGACTAATGTCCGTTCGCGTATCGCCGTAGCCCCAGTAGAGTACCTTGTTGGTCTGCGGCAGCAGGACAGCGTGCATCATCGTAACTTCGGGAATGCCGTCGACCTCCTCCCACTTCCCGCAGTTCAGGCTGTTGCACCGATCGAGATCGACGTTGGGGCAATCGTTGCCGCCGGGATCGAGCGGCAGTCCGGTGGCAGCCGCGATCGCCTTGGCCTCGGCAGCCGTCAGCCACACCGTCTGTCGCGATCGCACGATCCCGGTAAGCCCCGACATCATGTGCATTTCGACGTGGCAGTGGAACAGGAACTCGGCGCGCAAGTGATACGCCTTCGCGTGCTTGGGACGATGCGCGGGATCCTGTTGCTTCGCAATATCGGGCGGCAGGAGCAGAACCATCGGCGCCGTCGTTTCGACGACAAACGACTCCGCGGGACCGATGCTGCGGCTGTCGATATTCTCGCCGGCGAATTTCCAGCGCTGTCCGTGCAAGTGGAAGTTGTGCCACATCATGCCCAGATCGAGATTGAAGACATACCAGCAGATCTTCTGACCCGCGACCGCTTCGATTGTGGGTGAATTGCCGACAAAGGATCGACCGTTCAGACAGTAGCTCGGAAGGCCGGCCGCATCCTCGGTGACCGAGTGCGTCTGCGCGCCGGCATGAACCCACGTCACCTTACCGCCGGGCGCCACGTTCGTCGTCTGAGGATTGAATTGGGGCGTCGGGCTGTCCTGGATGAGCACCGTCGCCTGCGCCGCCCCGCCGGTCACGACGTTGATCGTGCCGGTCATCGGATGGAAGTTGCAGTGGTAGTTGAACGTCGCGATGCCGCCGAAGGTGACTTCGAACGGCATGGCGCCGGGCGCCATCGGTCCGCTGTCGAAGGCGGGCGCACCGGTCGAACCGGCCATGAAGTGCAGGAACATCGGAACGTGCAGCGCTTCGTCGGGCTTCGGCCGCGGGTGCACGTAGTCGAGCTGCACCCATTCGTGCAGGAACTCCATGTGCGCTTCGAGCAGCCACGGGTCGGGCATCGCCTTCGAGTGAGGCGGTTTCTCGACGCCGACGCGCGCCATGTTGGGCGGCGGCGCCGCCGGCGCGTTCCGCATCGCGCGCATCGGTGCCATCGCCACCGGCGGCATGTTCACCGCCATGGGCATGCCGCCCATGTTCCCCATGTTGCCCATGTTCCCGAGATTCCTCGGCATGGCGGTCGGATCCGCGTTCTTCGCGGCCTCGCCCTCGGGCTGCAGGATCGGCGGCACCGGGAAGGGCGGAAGGTGCACAAGCTCCTTCAACAGCTCGCGCGTCTTGTCCGGCAGCTCGACGAGGTGTGGCGGAGGATGGCCGTGTCGCGGCAGGACGATCACGCCGCCGAACAGTCCGCGGTTGACGCTCGCGCCGACCTGTCGGCTGTGATCGTGAAACGGCCACGCGCCGATCGTGTCGTCGGTAACCTCAAAGGTGTACGTCCAGCGCTGGCCCGGGCAGATCTCGTCGGATCGACGCCCGTCGGTCGCCTGCGTGCCGAACGGCCACGAGCCGTCGGAGTCGATGCCGTAGATCAATCCGTGCATGTGCAGGCTGTGGGGAATGATGTCCGCGTTGAGGACGTGGATCTTCAGGAGATCGCCAGGGTGCGCGTAGATGACCGTGCCTGGCACACGGCGGTGATAGACCGGTTCGTTGACGTCAGCCTGAACGATTTTGTCGGGTTTGGGGATGAGATAGTTCGGATCAAGATACTCGCGATAGACGACGGCGGTCAGCGCGCGCGTGACGACTTCGGAGATCGGAATGTTCGTGTCGAGGTGCCCCGGATTGCGCATGCAGTCGCGCGCGTAATGTTTCGGGGGCGCCGGCATCGGATCAGGCGCCGCGGGACTGTAGTTCGGGATCTGTTCGATCTTCAGATAGACATGTCTGGTTGGCATAAGGCGACACTCTTTCTTCTGTCGGCCCAGAATGAGGATTCCGGCCAACGCTGTTCGCGACTGTAGATATGCCGGCGGCGCTCGAGATCGCGAGTGAAGCGATCGACGACATCGTGCCCGTACTGTTCGAGGGCTCCGATCTCTCCGTCTAGATGGCGGGCGATCGCATCGGCCGCGCGGACGCCCGATCGCACCGCCTCATAGATGCCGCCCGACGACAACGGATCGCGGCATGCCGCGGCGTCACCGACGGCGAGCCAGCCTGCGCCGCGAACGAACTCGAGGCGGCTCGTCCCAGCTGCCACCATCCGAAGGTCCTGGGCGAGATCACAATCAGCCAGTCGTCTCGACGTGTGCGCCGTTCGGCTCAGCCGTCCCAGCCACGCATCGATCGCGTCGACCCGCG
Source organism: uncultured Acidobacteriota bacterium (assembly GCA_963729215.1). Taxonomy (GTDB): domain Bacteria; phylum Acidobacteriota; class Vicinamibacteria; order Vicinamibacterales; family CAVVIG01; genus CAVQJU01. Next base: position 110,889 of record CAVSND010000031.1, read on the forward strand.
TGCCCGCCCAGAGAGCGGCGTCCGTCACGTACAGGCAGAACATCCGATTGAACGGCAGCGGCGACGAATACGAGTAGCCGTCCTCGGCCGCTTCGATGAGCGACGTCGACGACTGAATGCGGGCCGACGATGTCTTCCAGACCGAGACGACGGCAATCAGATGATCCACGACCGTGCGCACGACCCCCCTCGCATGGGCGACGCTTGCCGCTCTCCCCGTCGCGTCGACGACGAACGCGGGATCCACGGGCGATGAATCGACGACGCGGGCGCCCGCGCGTTCGGCAGCGTTCAGCATCATCCGATCGAACGCGGGACGGTCGATGTGCCAGCCGCATCCGTACGGGCTCGTCATGAATGAGTGCATCCGCAGCGCGGGATAGCCCCACGCGGACTCGTTCCCGAAGCAGGGCAGATGAGGACCTCGCGCGAAGTCGTCGAGCAGATCGATCCCCGACAGGAGCTGAGCAATCGCCGGCGGCAGCGACTCACCGCCATGGCGCGCCGGCTCCGTGACGCTGCGCGCCAGCGTCACTGGCACGCCGCGTCGTGCGAGCGCGATCGCAACGGCGCAGCCGGCCGGACCGCCTCCGACGACGTGCACGTTGCGCTCAACTGCGTTCGACTTCGACGTATCGATGACCTTTCCTGATGACGAACCCGAGCCGGTGCCACCTGGCCACCATGTCCTCGTTGGTGGCGACGATGTCGCGGGTCCACGGCACTTGTTTGTCGCTGCCTTCCGGGTAGACATCGTCGGGACGCTGCGAGGGCCACCACCCGTAATCGCCGTCCTGCACGCACTCGTTGAAGTCCGCCTGCCACGGCACGGACATCTGGTTCGTGACGTCGCCGGCCGCGCGTCCCTCGTGGGCCATCCTGAAAGGCTCGACGAAATCGTAGTGATCCCTCAGAAGCCAGCTCGCCTCGAAGCCCGGATACATCGGGCCACCGACGCACGCTTCGAGCTGCGCTCGATCGAGGCCGGCCGGCGTGATGTCCGAAGCGAGCGGCGGCGGCGATCCTTTCCAGTCGTCGACGAAGTGGCCCTCGCTCCACTTCCGCAAGATCCCATATTGGGTGGGCGTCAGCGCCAGGCTGTGCCCGGCTTCGTAGTAGTCGGACCACAGCATCGGCATGTCGCCGCCGCTTGGTTCGTCGAAGCGGAGCGACGGATCGCGAAGACGGCCGAAGATCTGCTTCTTCATGAATGCCGTGGCGCCGGTCCGAACGCCGGCGGCAACGTCTGATGGTTGGGACCGGCCATGGCGCTGACCCACGTCATCCCGGTTGCACGTGCGAGGATGGGATACACGTCTCTGGTGAATGACGGCACGACCGGAGGCGACACGAAGCCGCGATCGACCGCGACCTGCAGCAGGGTGTCGTAGAGCGTGACGGCGCTGACAATCCCCGGGGCGAAGTCTGGTGGCGGACAGATTACCCAGGAGGGAAGCGTCAGCACCTGACGGCTGTGTCCGTTCAGCTTGACCGTCGCCGTCACCGGTCCGTCCGAAACGTCGTCGTGCCAGTTGTCGTTGTTGGCGAAGGTCGTGAGCGGCACGCCGGCAGGCACGCTGGCCGAGTGGCCGAAGCCGCCCAGCACCAGGAGCCGTCCCGCCTCGTCGGTCCGCGCGTCGCCGAGCGGCACTTCCGCTCCCAGGAAGCGTCCCCCATCGAAGCGGACGGCCTGGTTCGGTCCCTTCAGCGTCCGTGCGCCGGGATCGATGCGAAGCGACGCGCGATCGCCCACGTCGTGATTCCGAAGCGGCGCGTGACGATTGAGGCCGTCGAATTCGCGCCAGGCTCCCTTGTGATTCGCGAGGTGCACGGTCCACTCGACGGAGGCGTCGCGCGCGGTGATCTCGCCGACTGGCCGATCGTGTTCGTCGTAGCCGAAGACGCGGAATCGCACGGCCTGCCGTTTGATGCGCCCTCGATCGTCCTTGCGCGGTCCGCCGAACACCGAACCCGGCGCTTCAGGGCCGATGAAGAACTCGTCCGGACTGTTCCCGAGCCGCGCGAAACCAATCGCGGGGTGAATGCGTGCCTTCGCGATCATCGTCATGGGATCTGTCCTGAGGCGTGCATGCTACTCGCCTGCGCGCGACGAAGCGGCAACATTCTATGAACGCGTCGAAATCTTCATGCAGGGCTTACGCGGCGGCATAGAGTCACATCGCTTCACAAACCGGCTTTCCGCCGGTCAACGGAATGAGACGCGTTCCGCGTAAACAACGTATAAAGAGGAGGGCACATTCAGCCCTCAGGCGGTCGGCGCCGCCCGCGTCAGGCCTCAGCCGTTGACGGGGGCTCTTCAGTCAGGGCCGCGCCCCCGTCCGTGGTCAGCGGGCCTTGTCTCATCCCCGCCGGCGGTGACCTGGGGCTGACCGGCGGACGCCGGACTTACAGCCGGCTGTGACTGGTGGCCCAAGAGAACGCGTGCCAATTCGCTTTGGCAGCGGCCTTAGTCCTTCGGGTTCGTGGCAAAGACGGTCAGTTCTATCGTGAATCCTCTATCGTCCATCTCGAGCGCCGACTTGACGGCATGCGCGATGTCGTCGCCGCGCAGCTTCGTGGGATTCTCCTTGTTCTGAGGGAGCCCGGCCGTGGCATAGAAGTCGGTCAACACCTCGCTGGGATTCACGAGCATCACGCGGACGTTGTACGGCCGCAGTTCGGCACGCCAGCACTCCGTCATTCCGCGCAGCGCAAACTTGCTGCCGTAGTAGGCGGTGCCCTTCGGCGCGCCCCGAACGGCCGCTGTCGAACCGATGTTGATGATGTGGCCGCTCTTCCGCTCGATGAAATGTCTGGCGGCCTCCCGGGCCATGAGCATGGCGCCTGTCACGTTTGTCGCAAACACCTGGCTGAAGCTCGCGAGGTCCATCTCGACGAGCGGCTTGATGACGCCGAAGCCGGCGTTGTTGATCAGAACGTCGAGATGACCGAATGCCTGAAACACTTCTTGATAGCTTCGAAGGACGTCGGCCTCTCGCGCCACATCCGCGCGGATGGGATGAGCACCGATCGCTTTGGCAGCGGCAGCCAGCCGTTTTTCGTCGCGTCCGGTGATCGCGACCCGCGCACCCGCCTGGCCCAGCGTTTTCGCAATCGCGAGACCGATGCCGTTCGATCCTCCGGTCACCAGTACCGTCGCGCCCTTCAGGTTCATCGTTCTCGCTCTCCTCGTGTCAGGAACAGCTCTAGTGGCTCACGTGAACTCGATCACGCCCGTAATGATGGTTCGATCGGCGGTGTCCTGAACGGCCTGCCGGCTCTCGGCCAGCGTGTACCGCTTGGTAATCACCGACGTCGCGTCGATGATGCCCTTCTCGATCAGCTTCACGTAGCGCGGGATGTCGCGCATCACGTGGAGACCGCCCTGCTGGCCGGGATGAATCGTCCGTCCGAGAAGCGCGAGCGATACGCCCGGGAACGAAACAGGCTGAAGCGTAAACCCCATCAGCATCACATGCCCGCCCGCCTTCGTGCAGTCCCAGGCCTGCTGCACCGTCTTGACGTTGGTCGGGTCGGGCTGCGCCTCGACCTTCGGCGGCATCGTCTGAAGGCCGGCCGCCTCGACGACGAAGTCGGCGCCGCGCGACATCACGGCGTTGCCGGCGCGGCCCCACGAGACACCGCCCGCGAACCGGCGGTCGTTGGCCCCGCGGCACAATTCACGAATACGCTCGACGATGCCGTCGCCTTCGGCGTTCGGATCGAGCGTCGTCGTGGCGCCCAGCTTCATTGAGAACTCGCGCCGGTACTTGATCGGATCGACCACGATGACCTGGCCCGCCCCGGTGACGCGGCCAGCCTGCACGGCTCCGAGGCCGACAGGCCCGGCGCCAAAGACGACGACGTCCGATCCCGGCTCGAAACGCATGTCCGCGTGCCCGGCGGCAAATCCGGATGCGAGCTGGTCGCCGAGCAGGGTCAGCTGCGCCGCCGGCAGGTCGGTAAAAACCGGCACACAGGTACTCCTCGAAGGCGGTCATGATCTCGCTCATGCCGCCGATGCCGGCCTGCGCGTACACAGGCGTGCCGTCCACAAACTGCGCGAATGGAGGAAACGGTTCGACGCCCTGCGCGTTCGAGAAGAACGTGAACTGGCAATAGTCTGGACGGCCATGCAGGCACTGATAGCACTGGCCGCACTGCGACGTGCCCGCCACCACCACGCGATCGCCGACCTGGACCCGCCTGACCTGCGCGCCAACCGCCTCGACCACGCCGAAACCGCAATGGTTGGGGACTTCGGCACGGCGGATCGTATTGGTGCTCAGCGCTCCCCTGACAATCGTGTAGCACGGCGCCACGGCCGTCGAACGAATGACGACCTGCCGCGGATCGATGGGCATCAGCCGCATTTCCTGGATGTCGAGGGTATTGCCGTGCCGCACGAGCCCGCGGAATGTGCGGCCGGTCTGTGTCCCGGTGATCACGCCCGGGGCCTGCGCAGCCAGCGGCGCCGGCGCGCCGCCGAGGAGAGCCGCGCCGCCTCCCAGCGCCGCCGCACCCGACTTCAAGACGTGCCTGCGCGTCAGACGGCGCTTTTGATTCGACCCGTTCTCCATGTCATCTCCTCGCGTCCGGATTGTGTCGCGGCACGGATTATCATGTCACAGCCATGGAGAGCAAGAATCCTCTCGACGACTCCGACAACTACAGGGCGCTGAAGCTGAAATTGAGCGGATACGTCAAACCCGGCCAGGAGCTGTTTCGCAACGTCCTCTTCGACCAGCTCTACGCGTCGATGCCTGCCGGCGACGAGGTGAAGGTGCAGATCTACAACGCCGAGATCGCGCCGGGAGGATTCACCAACTGGCACTGCCACAATGGCGCGACCTTCTTCATCGCCCTCGAGGGCGTTTTCGAAGCGCAGTTCGAGGAAGGCCTGCTCGTCAAGGCAACGGCGGGCGACGTCTATTCCGAGCCGATCGGGAAGTTCCACCGGGGCCATAATCCACATCCGTCGATGCCGTACCTCTGCATCGGCGTCTGCATCACCGCCCGGGATCGCGACCACGTGACCAACGTGGACGCCCCGCCGTGGCTGGCGAAGTAGGTCGCTCCCGTTGTCCGTGGCTCGTGGCTCGTTGTGCCTTCTACGTTTTACGTTTTACGTTTCGTCAGACCCGCCCACTGCCGCCAGTCGCGTTTGACGGCGGCGGCCATACGCACAGCTGCCTCCTCCAGCCACCGGCGCGGCCGGGATTCCAGATCCCGATCAATCGCCGGGCGCCGTGTCCCCAGGTGGATGTTGGCCGTTTCCCAGCCCATGGCGCGCAGCAGCTTGCGCTCGTCACGCTTGCCCGGCAGCTCGGCCAATTCGATGCGCGAGCAGTCGGGCGCCAGGCGCCGGACAATCCAGTTGCCGCTGATGGCAAAAAACGGGTCGGGCACGCGGACGGCGCGCGCCAGCAAGTCGGCTGGAGTGCATTGAGCGGCTCCGCGCTTTACCCACGCCGACGCCGACGGCACGAGCGCCTTCGCCTCGCGCGCGATCCGCGCGCCTCCCCAGACCGCCAGCGCCACGAACCGGGGGCGGCCGAGGCTGCCGACTCCGGCCACTCGTCGCATCACCCTGTATGGCAGCTTCGCCGCCGGCAGCATCGACTGCAGCGCCTTGCGCGGAAGCGGAACGCCGGACGCGACCGGGGACAGCGATTCGAACCTCTCCCAGAACGCAATGGGATCGCGGAGATCGCTCAGCGCGAGCCGGCGCAGCCATCGGCGGCGCTCGGCGAGAACGACCGGGCGGCCGCCGTTTTCGCGCGAAGCGGCGTATCCCTCGAGAATCGCCTCGCAGGCCTCGCTCACGGGCAGGGTAAAGTGACGGGCCTCGATGGCGAGAATCGCGCTCGTCGCGAGCCGGACCAGGTCGTTCGTGTACGGTAATTCGCAGGCCTCGTCGGCATCGTTCACACCCCACACCAGCCGCCCCTCGAGGTCTCGCCAGGTGCCGAAATTTTCCACGTGCAGATCGCCGACTGACCACACTTTCGGCGCGTCCACCAGGCTCGCGCAGACGTCCGGCCACAGCTGGATCCAACGGTAGAACGTGCCGCGAAGAAAGAAGAACGGGCTCAGCGCCATGCGCTCGTGCTTGAGGAGCAGATCTTTCCGGACGACGGAGGTATGCCGCCCGAGCCACGACTCGTAGGCGCGCGTCGCCTCCACAATGTCGATGGCCATTACCGGCTGTCGTACGGCGTCGAGATGTATGAGGGGATTGAATCCGGGCGCAATACCAGCGCGGTGAAACCCAGCATCAACGTGTACCGGCCGACGGTATCGCGGCCGAACACGAGCTGCTGCTGAAGGCGGATGTGCCAGTCGTGCACGGCGTACCAGACATCGATCCCGACGTCGATGAAGTCCGGGAACTTGCCTTGTGCTTTCACGAATTCCATCTGCCTGGTGCGGACCGCCATGATTTCCGTGAAGCTGGGCCCGGCCGCGATGGCCGACTTGATGTCCTTGAGGGCGTTGACGATGTCCTGGGTTGCCTGCGGAGAGAGCGATTGGCCGGCGCCGAACGCGGCGCTCTCTCCTGCCGCGCCGGGGTCTCCCGCCGGCGCCAGCGCACCGAGTATCCCGCTCACCGTCAGCAGCTGCCGTCGATCGATCATGGTTACCTCCTGCCCCAATTCGACGCTCCCGCGCGAGGCGCGGTCTGTCCAGGCGCCCCAACGCGCGCGCGGGCCCCATTGAGAGCCATCGCGCCGATCACCAGCCGCAGCGTAGTTGACGAATTGCCGGGGTCTTCGTCACGTGCAGGTTCGACGAGCCAGGCGATCACGATGCTGACAAGATACAAAGCGATCATCGGCAGGGCGAACATGGTCTGGTTCCAGGCGTCGGGCGACGAGGTCAGGAGCGCCGCGGCGACGAAGATCGCGAGGATCGCGTACTTGAGGTGCCGCCAGAGAAACCGCGCCGTGACCAGGCGCAGCTTCGCGAGGAAGAACACCAGCGTCGGCATCTGGAACACGATGACCATCCCGATCATCATGCGGATGTAGTGATCGAACGTATCGTTGATGCTCGGCATCATCCGCAGCCGCGCGGTGCTGAAGGCCGAAAAGAAGTTCATCATCCCGGGAAACAGCACGTAATTGCTGAAGAGGGCGCCGGCGACGGTGCCGAACGACGTGAGGAGCACGAACGGGACGACAAACCGTTTCTCGCTCGCGTACAGTCCTGGCGCGATGAAGCCCCACACCTGATACATCACGAACGGGGCCGCGAGCACCACGCCTGCGATAAGGGCGAGATTGAACCAGAACGCGAACCCCTCGGCGGGATTCGTGTAAATCAGCTCGGTGCCGGCCGGCAGCGTACGCTGGATCTGTTCGAGCACGAAGTTGGCGATACGGTCGATGAACAGCGCGCCCACCGCCATGCCGACGGCGATGGCGATGCACGAGCGGATCAGGCGCTTACGGAGCTCCTCGAGATGCTCCAGGAACCCCATCCGGCCTTCCCGAGACTCCTCGTCCTTTTCTTCACTCGGAAGCTGATATCGGGTGTTTGCGTTCATGCGGCAGATTGTAGCGCCGTCAACGCCCAGGGAGTTTTATAGCGTCCTTAGATCGGCGACCCGCCGCTGATTACGGCACGAGGACGACAGGCGCCCGCCAGAACGCGACCTTCTGACCGGCGGGGTCGAGCACGGTGACCTGGCAGTCGTACCGCCCTGTCGCGAGACTCTCGAGCGGCAGGACGAACCTGAGAGGAACGGCCTTCGATCGGGCCTCGAGGCCGTCGGTGACCGGCAGCGGCGCGGTCTCGAGCGCCTTCGTATCGCCTTTGTAGAACGTGACGAAGGCCACGAGCGGCTGCGTGGTCGTCGCCGCGCGCTCGTATGCCTGCAGGAACACGTACATGTCGCGGCTCTTGCTGAACACCCGCGTCACGCTCGGAATCAGCTTCTGCCCGTCGTACACGAGGGGGTTGGCGTTGACGTTCTTGTCCGAGTCGGACTTCTGGACGTTGTAGATGGCTTCATTGAACGGGACGCGCTGGCTGGCCAGCACGACCGAACTGATCGGAATGCGCTTCTCTTCCCTGTTCAGGTTCGGGATCGTGAAGCCGGCCTGAAACGTCCCCACCCGTCCTGTTTCCGCGTCGCGGGCCAGGAACTTGATCACGTACTTGCCCGGCAGCAGCGTGAACCCGGTTTCGTATTGAATGGGACGCCTGGCGAGCTGCGCCGCGTTCTCGTCGGTCAGCTTGATGTCCAGCTTGTCGCGCACGTTCTGAATCGTGATGCCGTATTCGTCCTTCACCTCGCCGATGAAGTCGATCATCGTCCGCGCGGCCCCGCGGCGGCGCGCCAGCGCGAGCTCGCTGCCCGGAATCTTGATGGCCACCGGGACGAAGTATTCGGCGCGATTGAGCTGGAAGTAATTCACTTCCATCGCAATCGTGATCTCGGTGACCGGGTTCTCCAGCATCAGCGCGTCTTCGAGCTGGCGCTCCTTGTCGGCCTCGCTGAACTTGGCAAACTCCTTGTCCGCGAAATAGCCCTGCCGGTAGGTCACGTCGGCCGACAAGCCGCCGGCGAGGGTGACCTTCACGCGATGGAACTTGCCGTCGAGCGCCGAGTGATTGCTGTAGAAGCCGACGATGTAGTAGCTCGTGACCGCCTGGGCCGCCTGGACGATGCCCATCGACAGGTCGTTGTAGTCGAACATCGCCTTGCCGCCCGTATCCTTCGCGAGCGAATAGAGGGTGTCCTGCGATCGCTGGAAGTTGGACAACAGATTCCCCGCGGCCTGTCCCGTCAACGCCGCGACGCCGGTCGGCGAGGGCCGCGTCGCGTCGCCGAGGGGCGCGCTGGCCACGAGGCCGCGCGCGTCCACGGGGAAGATCGACACATTCGCCCTGATGGCCGCGTTCGTGGTCGCCCGCAGCTGGGCCTGGTTGTCCACGCCGTTCAGCCGCAGGCCGCTCGAGAAGTAGACGAGGGACTTCTGGTCCGGCAGCGGCCGCAGCATCCCGACAGCCGTCTGGAGCGCCGACAGCTGCCGATCGGTGTTCAGGATCGAAAACTCCGCATCGTCCTGACCGAAAGCGGTGCCTTCCTCGAGCGTGTCGGGTATGCCATCGCCGTCCTTGTCTTCGCCGAAGATCAGCGTCTGCACCACCTCGAGCAGCTGCGCCTTGTTGTCGGTGAAGTCCTGCCTGACACGGACGCCGCCACCCTGAAAGCCCATGACGGCGACCAGGTCGGCCGGTGTCATCTGCGTGTTGATGTACTTGCGCGCCGCATTGTAGGCGCGCAGCAGGTCAGCCGGAGGGAGGGCGGTCAGGTCGAAATACAGCACGAGGAGACGCCGGTTGCGGTACTTGATGTCGCCCGGCGGCGCGGATGCGATGCGCACGTCAGTCGCGGGCGCAACGGCGCCCGCAGGGGCGGGCGGAGGTACAACAGCTGTAGTGGTATCCGCCGGTGCATCACCGACCGTGACCTGGCCGGATGCGATCGTAATGGTCGGGAGACGCTGAAACTCGACGAAGCTCACGGTTTGGACTTCACCATCCTCGGTGACGATGAAATCCTTGGCCGTCAGGCCTTCGATCGGCTTTCCCTCTTTGTCTTTGACGCTGACCGTCTGCACAATCAGTCGGGTCGTGCTGCGGAACGTGGCGGCAGGCGTCTGCGCTGGCTGCTGCGCACTTCCGATGACGCCGGCGACCAGAACTGTGGCCGATACTCTGGCCAGTCCCGAACCACAAAGACCGCAAAGCTCACGAAGGCGGACCAACTCATCAGAATCTCAACCGCATTGTACCTGAGGACCTTCCTCGGCGTGTTCGCGAGACTCGGCAGACCGAACTGCTTTCCGCCGATGATGTTGTTCACGCCCGTGTACGTCTCGAGATTCAGGACATTGGTGAAATCGAGGCGCCAGTCGAAGCTGAGACGCTCGGTCCATTGAAACGTCCTCGCGACAGCCGCGTTGAGGGTGAACGCGGCCGGCCCGACAACGGAGTTCCGGCCCGCGCTGCCCCACTGGCCGGGCGCCGGCGGCGTGTACGCCTCAGGGTTGAGATAGTAGCCGTCCGGCGCCGTCAGTGTCGCACCGGTCAGGCTGGGCCGCAGCGATCCCGTCACGCCAGTGCCGGGGGTGGGCGCCAGATAGATCGGCGTGAACGGGAGGCCGCTGCCCGTGGTGAGCTGGCTGGTGACCGTCCATCCTTTGAGCAGTTGGCCCTTCACGCCATCGATGAGCGCCCCGCCGGCGACGCCGACGCCCGAGGTGTACTGAAATTGCGCCGTCACCTGGTGACGCTGATCGAAGTTGGACGGCGCGAGCTCGCCCTCGAGGTCGCGCCAGTCCTGCGCGACGACGCCGCCATTCAGGCTCACGCCCGCGAAGGCGGCGGCGTTGTCGGTGGCCTTCGCCAGCGTGTATTGCACGCTCGCCGCCAGGCCGTTGCGCAGGCGCCGTCGAAGCTGAAACTGGCCGGCGTGGCGCGACGAGCTGCCGTTCGACGTCAGATAAATGAATCCCGCGGGGCATGACGGACAGGGGATCGCCGAGCCCGGCGCATATGTATTGGGCAGGAACTCCTGGAAGAGGTGGCTCCCCTTCGTTCCCAGATATGTCGCCGTCATCGTCAGCGACCCCGGGAGGTCGCGCTGAACGAGGGCCTGCCAGTTCTGCGACGCGCCGACGCGCAGGTTCGGATCGACGGCGAATGTGTTCGACGTCGTAGACGTTGGCGGCGTGAAACCATTGGCCAGCGTCAGCGGGTGCTCGAGGCTGTTGCTGATCGTGAATGCGGTCGAGAGCGGCGGCTGCTGCGCGAGGAGAGAAGCAATCGGCTGGTAGACGGACGCGTTTCTGTAGACGCCGTAGCCCGCGCGAATGACGAGCGATGAGCCCGGCACGGGTCGCCACGCGACGCCGATACGCGGCTGGATGCCACGCCAGTCGCCGTTGACGAGCGCGGCCGGGTACGACTGGCCCGTCAGCGAGCCGGTGCCTCCCGCGAGCACCGGACTGATCGCCGAAAAACCCGGCGCGATGTCCAGGTTCACGAGCCGGCCGAAGAGTTCCGTCGGCGGCGTTTCATATTCCCATCGCACGCCCGCCTGCACCGTCAAGGTCGGGTTGAGCCTCATGTCGTCCGTGACATACGCGTCGGACGAGAACGCCCGGAGGTACTTGTCCGCGTTGCCGTAGGCGATCGAGCTCGTGCTCGGAATGCCGAGCATGAAATCCGCAAGATCAGAACCAGTCAGCTTTCCGCTGAATGAAAACCCTCCACGAGGGTTCTGCTGCGTCAGGATGTCCACATGGTTGCGTTTCAGATCGCCGCCGAACGTGAAATTGTGCCGGCCGCGGCTGAAGTAGGCCTCGGCGCCGCCGCCAAGCGTCTGGTTGCGGTTGTAGTTCGGCAGCGCGTCGCTCAGCCCGGTGATGCTCGAAAACGCCAGGCTCGGCGGGCCCCAGTTGACGGGATCCTGGTTGTTGCCGGTGATGCCGGCGGCGCCCGACACGTTCGTGCGGTTGGCAAAGTACGGCGTCACGTTGGTCGTGATCTGCGTGAACTGCACGCGCGGCCGGATCGAAAAGAACTGATTGAGGCGGCGCGTCCACGTCACCGACGTGTCCACGCCGGATAGGACGTTCGCGTCCTCGAACCCGAACAGCGTCGTCTGATCGGTGTGCGTGCGCTGATACGCGAACAGACCGATCAACTGGTTCCGGTTGTTGATCGGCTGGGTAATGCGGGTGGTGACGAGATCCTGACGGGCCGCCGTGATGAGCGGCGCCTGGAAGTTGTAGCCTCCCGACAGCAGATTCGGCCGCGGGTAATAGCCGAGGAGCGAGGCCGCCTGCGGGCTGATGCGCGAGCCGGGGATCACGTTGCCGGGGAATGGCTGTCCGGTGAGGGGATCGAAGATCGTCAGCGGACGCCCGGACGCATCCACGCTCTGGGAAAAATCGCCGCCGCGCTCGAGCATCGACGGCATGATGCCGGGCTGCGTCGTCGAGTTGTGATCGTCCGCGTACTGCACCGCCACGAACACCGTGGGACCGTTCCGCAGCACCTTTGAAAACCTGAGCGGACCGCCAAACGTGCCGATCAGGCGGACGTCGCTATATTCGGGTTTCGCCGTTGGCAAGGCCCCGAACGTGAACGGACTCGAGTCGAACGCCGAGTTGCCCAGCACCACGCCGAGGCCACCGTTGAAGAGCGAGCCTCGTCCCCTGCGGTTGTTACCGAAGGCGGCAGCTTGCGCAAACGGCGACGCGGCGCCGTTGTTGACGCTGCCGTTGATCAGGAACCCGTCGGCGGCGCCGGCGTCCGGAGCAGGCTCCTCGACCGGAGCCGCGCCTCGATTGGCGGCCGGCGGTGCGGCCGATGCCGTGACGCCAGCGCGCTGAAATCCGCCGCGTCCGGGAGCGGGCGTGGTTCCCGCCGGGCGTGCGGGAGCCGATCGCGAACCCGCTGGCGGAACAGCCTGCGTCGTAACAGGCGGAGGCGGCGGCGGGAGGCCGCGTGTGATCTCTTCGAAGGGTCTGAGCGTCAGCACCCACGCCGAAGGCTGCGGCTCGGTTGTGACCGTCACCTCTCGCGTCAACGCTTCGAACCCGAGCATCTCGACGTGCAGGGTCCACGTACCGGCCGTCGCGTCGGCCAGCTCGAACGCGCCGCGTTCATCGGTCACCGTCACCAGCTTCTTGTCCCCGGCCGATGCCGTCACCGTCGCGCCGGGAACCGGCAGGCCCCCGAACGTGACCTGGCCGGAGTGCTCGCCGCCAGCCAGCACATGGTGCACGGCGATGACCAGGAAGATGGCGATCAGCGCCAGGCGTCCAGGGGAAAACGCGCGCATCGTTTCAGTCTTCAGTGGGGTGCTCGACGCGATCGATCACGACGACGCTGACCGGGCCCTTCGTTGACTCGAGCTTCAAGCCCAATTGCTCCTGCACAGCGGTGAAGATTGAGGGGCCGTTCGGATCGATGGCCGGCAGCGCCGGCGCGCCGGGCGGCGGATCGCCCCGGCCCTGCGGCATTTGATCGGGCGTCCACTGCAGATCCAGATCGTAGTTGCCGGCGAGACCGGTTTGATCGACGACGGTGCGGTTCACGAACCTCGCCAGCACGTTCGTCAACTGCACCATCGAGCTGCTGCCGCCCGAGAGGTTACCGGGAAACATGCGCATCCCGCAGGGCATGCGCTCCCCGGGCGCCGGTGGCGGCGGCGGCGCGCCGCGGCCACGCGCGGCAGCCATCATGGCAGCGCAGTCGGTCGCGGCAGGCTTGAGCTGCGGGCCGAGCTTGCCATCGGCCCGCGCCAGGACCAGGGCGTAGATGGCCATCTCCTTCGACTCGCGGTGCAGGATCAGCTGGAACCGATCGGCGAGCAGGGTTCTGAGCATGGCGAACATGGCGGTCGGGGGTCCGTTGGGCCCGGGCTGCGGGTCGCCCGGCGCCTTCGCCACGATGTCAAAACGATCAGACTCGATCCATTTGGGGCCGCCCGTGATTTGAAACGCCGGCAGCGGCTGCGGGGTGCCATAGGCCGCCGAGATCAGCTCACGAAGGGGCACATTGGTCGCGCGAAACCTCCCGCCGGGTTGAAAACCGATGCCGATCCGGTTATCGCCAGATTTGTTGGCCTTCACCGAGGCGACCTCGAACGTCGCGTTGGCGTCCGGGTCAGCGTCCTGTGCCTGAAGCCGGGGGATGCGAGGAAACGCCCCGAGGGAGGCTGCGCACAGAGCGACAACGAGCAGGACGGGGTTTCGCATGGTTATAGGACATTACGCCTGAGGGTTTGGTTGGGTTCCAAGCATCTGTTGCCTTCCATAGACGAACCGCGTCAGTCTTCCGTTGGCCTCGGTGTAGCGCTGGCCTTCCGCCTTCGCCGAAGCTTCCGGCGGACCGTTCGTAGCCTTGGCGGAGGCTGGTCAGGCCTGCCGGACACGGCGCGGCTGAAGCCCGGCACTACTCCTGCCCCGCTGGTCAGTTCTGATCACGCCACCCGCCGCGGCCGGTTAACAGTCAGTCCTCGGCTGGCTTCTCGGCGCGGTCGATGACCATGACATCAACGAGTCCCTTCGTGGACTCCAGCTTCAATCCAAGCTGTTCCTGCAGCGCCGTAAACAATGACGGTCCGTTCGGATCGATCGCGGTGCCATTGACGGCGACCGGCTGATCGCCGCCGCCTTGCGGCCGCGGGAGACTGTCGGGCGTCCAGGTCAGATCGACATCGAATCCGCCCGCCAGCCCGGTCTGATCGACGACGATGCGACCGGCGAACGTGGACAACGAGGAGGCCAGCGCCGCGAGCGTGGTGCCACGAGCTTTCAGGTTTCCGAAGCCGAGCATGAATCCACAGCGCGGCATCTGGCCGGGTGGCGGAGGCGCGGCCGGCGCCGTCACCGGCCCGGCGCAATCGGCATCGGATTTCTTCAGCGCCGTTCCCAGCCTGCCGTCATTCCGCGCGAGGACCATCGCGTAGGTCGGCATTTCACGTTTGTCAGGATGCGCCGTCAGCTTGAACCGATCCGCGAGAAGCGATCGCAGCATCAGCTGGAGCTCCTCTTGAGACGGGTTCCCCGTCCCGGCCTTCGCGACCACGTCATAGCGCGCCGTGCTCATCCAGTCGGGTCCGCCGACAATCTGAAAATCCTGCAGGCGGTAAGCGTTGCGGATCATCAGCTTCAAGGGCACGTTGACGAGGCTCAGGCGTCCACCGGGCTGCGGCATCATCAGCACGCGGCCGTCGCCGGACGTGTTCGGCTTGACCGATGCCACCTCGAATGCGGGCAGTTTCGGCGCATCCGCCCCGGCCGATTGAGCGAGCGGCACGCCGCCCGCCAGCCCGAGTCCTGCCGCGACAACCACGAACGCTGTACTTGCACACGACGCCGTTCGCATGAAACCTCGCGCAGTTGGACACCGGCCGACGCGAATCAGACGGCGTCTCATCATTAATTGTCCATCGGCTGCTCGGCGCGGTCGATCACGAGCACGCTGACGGGACCCTTCGTCGATTCGAGCTTCAAGCCAAGCTGTTCCTGCAGCGCCGTGAAGATCGACGGACCGTCGCTCGCCGGAGGCGCCGGGCCGCCATCCGGCGGGCGTCCAGGGAAATCGCTTCGCCCGCCGATGCCCGGATCGGGCGTGTACTCGACGAGCATGTCGAAGGCGCCAGGGAGATTCGTCTTGTCGACCACCATCTTACCGACGAACCTCGAGAGGTTCGTCGCCAGCTGCTCCATCGTCTGACCGCCGGCTGCAAGCCGCCCGGGACCGATTGTCCAGCCGCACTTCGGGATTTCGCCTGGCCCAGGCATCGCGAACGGTTGGGGCCCGGGACCGCGTCCGCGCGCCCCCGCGGGTGGAGCCTGTGGGCAGTCGCTCTTCGATGCCGTGAGCTTCGGTCCCAGCCGTCTATCGCCGTTCGCCGTCATCAATGCGAACATCGGCAGCTCACGTGTCTCGGTATGGGTGCCGAGCTTGAACCGATCCGCGAGCAACATCTGGAGCTTCGCGAACAGCGGGCCGTCGGTGGCGCCCGGCGCCACTCCCGTTCCGAGGACGTCGAACCGATCCTCGAACAGCCACTTCGGTCCGCCGACGATCTGATCGTCCTGCACTTGGAACGCGATGCGAACCAGCATGCCGAGCGTCACGTTGGTTGCGTTCCAGCCGCCGTTCGCGGCGGGAAGCATCGTGATCCGCTCCACCGCCCGACTTGTTCGGCTTGACCGATGTCACGTCGAATGCCGGCCGCGCTGCTGCCGCTTCAGCCGTCTGCGCCCGTGGTTCCCGGGACATCGTGATGGCCTTCGCGCGCGCCTGATTCGCTTCCTCTATCCGGACTTCGATCTGCTGGCGTATTTCGCGCGTGTGGGCGACGACGTCCGGCGCCTGAGCGCGCACCGGAGCATTGAGGACGCCAAAGGCGACGGGGGCGGCGACGGCTGCCGCAGCGGCCGCGGCGAGCAGCGCTTTTCTCCACGCGGTCAGTGTCGCGCGCGCGTCGGACGCCATGATGTGCTCGATGCGTTTCTTGAGGTTCGAGCCGGTGACGCCCGCGACGCAGGCCAGCGGCGCGCCGACGTAGCACTGGCAGGTCTTCAGGATGCCTTCGGCATAGATCCGCGGGTCGCTGCCCTTCAGGACCACATCTTCGTCGCACGCGCGTTCGCGCTCGTCCACGAGACGCGATCCGATCCACCACACCAGCGGGTGAAACCAGAACACGGCCTGGACGGCCATGTGCGCAGCCGCCGCGAGGTTGTCCCGGCGGCGGACGTGGGCGACTTCATGCGCGAGAATCGTCTGGATCTGCGCATCTTCGAGGTGCGCGGCGATGTGCCTGGGCCACACCAGGACGGGGTTCAGAATTCCGAAGACGCCCGGCTCGAGCGGCGACTCCGACTCGACAAGCGCCACGGGCCGGCTGATGGCCACGCTCGTCTCGAGACGGCGCAGCGTTTCGAGGACCGGTCCATCGCCCGCCGGCTGCGCGGCGCGGACGATCGATGCCACGTGGCGCCAGCGCACGGCCCACACGGCGAGGACCGCGGCGACACCCGTCATCCAGAGCGCCAGCAAGGAGATCATCACGATGCGGTCAGCGGTGGTGGACGTGGCCAGGACGGGCGCCGCGACATCAACCGAGATCGGCGGAATCGAAAACGGCTGGCCGATTGTCTCCGCCAGTTGTGTCATCTGCGGCACGTCGGCGAATCGCGCCGGGCGCCATCCCATGTGGCTGCCGGCGCTGACGAGTATCGCAAACGGCACGAAGAATTTGAGCGATGCCGCAAGCCAGAGCCCGTAACGGACCTGCGCCCGGTGGCGCCGAAACGCGAGCGTCAGCAGCCCTAACACGCAGGCCACGATCGTCGATTGCCACAGATGATTGGCGATGAGTGTCATCATTTCTTTTCCTCGCGCCCGCTTGCGAGCTTCAGGAGCGTCTTCTCGGCCTCTTGGACGTCCTCGAGTGACAGCCGGCCTGATTCGATGAGATGCGCCATGACCGGTTGCATCCGGCCGCCGAAAAAGCTCAGGAACTCGTCCACCAGACGCCGCTGCGCGGCCATTCGTGAAATCGCCGCCGCGAAGATGTGCGCGTTGCCGATCTTCTTCACGCGGCGGACGGCCTTTTTCGCCTCGAGGCGATACACCATCGTCTGCACCGTTGTGTAGGCCGGCCGGTTCCTCTCGGGCAGGGCTTCCTGAATCTCGCGGACGGAGGAATCGCCCAGGCTCCAGAGCGCCTCCATGATCCGGAGTTCGATCTTGCTGAGTTTTGGCAGCGCCACGAACGTCCTCCTATTGGCGTAGACAGATCTACTACATGTGTAGTTTATTAGCAAGCGGCTACACTGGCCGCATGAGAAACGCCCTGCTGGCAATTGGCTTCTTGCTGCTGTGCCCGCCTCCCGGCTTCGCGGACGTCGTCGATTCCTCTCCCGCCGGGTTCACGGTGAAGGTCGTGGTCGATGTCGCTGCGCCAGCGCAGCGTGCGTATCAGGCGCTCACCGAGCGGATCGGATCCTGGTGGGACAAGGACCACACGTGGTCGGGCAACGCCGCCAACCTGTCGATCGACGCCAGGCCGGGCGGCTGTTTCTGCGAGCGCCTGGCGAACGGCGGCGTCACTCACATGACCGTCATCTACGCCGAACCTGGCAAGCTGCTGCGCCTCTCCGGCGGGCTCGGCCCGCTTCAGGATCTGGCGGTCACCGGCGTGATGGCCTGGGCATTCACCGAAGCCGCCGGGAAGACGACGATTGAGGTGACCTACAAGGTCGGCGGCTACGCGCCTGGCGCCGGCGTGGGCGCGCTTGCGGCGCCCGTGGACGGCGTGCTGACCGCACAGGTCAGGCGGCTGGCGCAGTTCGTCTCAACGCATTGACTCGTCACGCACGAACATCCAGAGCAGGGTACTGACGATGCTCACGACGAGCGAGCCGAACAGCGCCGCCCAGAATCCGCTGACATGAAAACCGAGGCCCAGCGTCTCCGAGAGCGAGCTCGTCAGCCACAGCATGAGGCCGTTGACGATGAGCGCGAACAGGCCGAGCGTGAGGATGATGAGTGGGAGCGCGAGCAGTTTCGCAACGGGCCGTATGAATGCGTTCACGATCCCGAACACCAGCGCGACCCCGAGCAGCGGAACAAGCTCGCCGGAATAGGTGACGCCCGGCACGAGGCGCGTTGCCACCCACAGCGCAGCCGCATTGACCAGCAGTCGAACGACGAAGCCCATGACTTGTCCTTTCATCCGGACGAGCCGGCGGCGACCGTCCCTGAACGGCCACAGGTAAGTGGTTCTACCCGAGTTCCCTGGGAGTCGGCAAGTGATTTCAGGCGTGTAAGTTACATCAACCGCAGGGTGCCCCTCGAACTGGCATCACCGTTGCTCAGAAGGCTGGCAGTTACCGTCTGCGGACCGAGGTGGGTACCTTGTCTCAAGAGAATCGTCAGTTGAAGCGTATGGCGGCCGCGGGCGCGGTCGGCGGCGCTGCTCGTGCTTGCCTCGAGCAATCCAGGTGCCGCTCAGGTCTTCGCCGCGCCGGACGCCTCGGTGAAATTCGACGTCAAGCCGAAGAAAGCCAAGGTGTACGTGGATGGCTTCTACGCCGGTATCGTCGACGACTTCGACAGTCCGTTCCAGCGTTTGTACACGGCGCCCGGCGCCCACGAAATCACGCTGTTTCTCGAGGGCTACCGCACGCACACCGATCGCGCGTACCTGGCGCCCGACCACACGTTCAAGGTGAAGCTCGAGATGGAAAAACTGCCGGCGGGTGAAGTCTCGGAACTCCCGCCCGCGCCGTCAGCTCCGCCGCCTCCCCAACAGCCCGGGTTCGCGCCGCGCGGTCCAAACACCCGGCGCGCTCCGCAGCCGCCCGATCAGGCGCCCGCTTCCGGCGAACGAGCTCGCGGAACGCTTGAACTGACCCTTGAGCCGGCCGACGCCGAAGTACTGGTTGACGGACAGCCCTGGCAGCGATCGGGCTCCGATCACATTACGATGGATCTTCCTGAAGGCCGCCACAACCTCCAGGTCCGCAAGAGCGGCTTCGTCGGTTATCTGACGGACGTCGATATTCGCCCGGCAGAAACCACGACGCTCAACGTGAATCTGAGGTCGCAGGCGCCCAGATAGGCGGCACGGCGATACTATTTCGCCGTGCGCCTTGCGTATCTTCTTCTGTTCGCCCTGGCCGGCGCCGTGTTGACCAGCCAGACCAGGACGCCGCCGGACGATCCCGATTCGGGCATCAGCGAGACATTGGCCCGCGAACGGGCGGCTCGCGTCTCGAACCTGCGATACGACCTCACGTTCACCATTCCAGCCGATCGCCACGCCGCCGTCACCGGGCGTGAAACGATCGCGTTCACGCTCAGCGATGCGGGCTCGCCGCTGACGATCGATTTCAACCCGAACCAGTCGGGCCGTGTGCGAAGGGTGGACACCGGCGGCGCGCCGGTGGACGTGCGACAGGCGAACGGCCACCTCATCGTGCCCGCGGCGGTCCTTCGCGCCGGAGACAACCGCGTCACGATCGATTTCGACGCGGGCGACGCCCCGCTGAACCGCAACGACGACTACCTCTATACGATTCTCGTCCCGGCCCGTGCCCACGAAGCGTTTCCCTGCTTCGACCAGCCCGACCTCAAGGCACGCTGGACGCTGACACTCGACGTGCCGGCGGACTGGGAGACGCTGGGCAACGGCGCCGAACTGGCACGCGAGGCGCACGATGGCCGGACACGGCTGACGTTTGCCGAGACGCCGCCGATTCCCACGTACCTGTTTGCGTTCGCCGCGGGCCGGTTTTCCGTCGAGCGCGCTACGCGCGACGGCCGCGAAATGCGGATGCTGCATCGCGAGACCGACGCGAAGAAAGTCGCCAGGAACCGCGACGCGATTTTCGATCTGCACGCGGCCGCCCTGAGTTGGCTTGAGCGGTATACGGGGTTGCCCTACCCGTTCGGCAAGTTCGACTTCCTGGCCGTGCCGGCGTTTCAGTTCGGCGGCATGGAGCACCCGGGCGCCATCTTCTACAACGCGTCTGGACTGATGCTCGACGAGACGGCGACGCAGAATCAGCAGCTCGAGCGCGCCAGCGTCATCTCGCACGAAACCGCACACATGTGGTTCGGGGATCTCGTGACGATGCGGTGGTTCACCGATGTGTGGATGAAAGAGGTCTTCGCCAACTTCCTGGCGGCCAAGATCGTCAACCCGTCGTTTCCACGCATCAATCACGATCTGCGCTTTCTGTTTGCGTACTACCCGCCGGCGTACGACGTGGACCGGACGGAGGGCACGAACGCCATCCGCCAGCCGCTGGCCAACCTCAACGAGGCCGGGACCCTGTACGGCAACATCATCTACGACAAGGCCCCCATCGTCATGCGTCAGCTCGAGACGCTCGTCGGCGCCGACGCGTTTCGCGACGGGCTGCGAGACTACTTGCGCCGCTTCGCGTTCGCAAACGCATCGTGGTCCGACCTGATCGCGCTGCTGGACGATCGGACGCCCGAGGATCTCGCGTCCTGGAGCCGCGCCTGGGTAGACGAGCGCGCGAGGCCAATCATCACAACCGCGCTGACTGTCGAGAACGGCAGGATCGCCCGCCTCGCGCTGACGCAGCGCGACCCGTACGCGAAGCCGCGGCCTGACGTGGAACCAGACGCTGCAGGTCGCGCTGGGTTACGCCGACCGTGTCCAGCTCCTGCCCGTTCATCTGTCCGAGCGCGTCTGTGGAAGTCACGGCGGCGCGGGGCCTGCCGGCGCCGCTGTTCGTGTTGCCGAACGGCGGCGGCATCGCTTACGGAGAAATCCACCTCGATCCGGCGAGCCTGGCGTGGCTCAGCACGAAGCTGCCGGAGATTCCCAGCGCCCTCACGCGAGGCAGCGCCTGGACGACGCTCTGGGACGCGATGCTCGACGCGGAGATCCCTCCGGACACAATCGTCGACCTGGCCCTGCGCAGCCTTCCCCGCGAGAGCGACGAGCTCAACGTCCAGCAGATGCTCGCCGGGTTGAGCCAGGCGTACTGGCGCTTCACGCCAGCCGGACGCCGCATGGCGCTGGCGCCTCGTGTCGAGCGCGTGCTTCGCGCGGGCCTCGCCGCGGCGCGTTCGCAAAGCCTCAAGGGTTCGTATTTTTCAACACTGCGCGACGTGGCGCTCATGCGGCCGACGCTCGAATGGCTGACGGCCGTTTGGAACCACGAGGCGAGGGTGCCCGGGCTGCCGCTGTCGGAAAACGACGAGATTCTGCTCGTGCAGGAACTCGCGCTGCGGGCAGTCCCGGGCTGGGAACGCATGGTCGAGCAGCAGGCCGCGCGGACGAAGAACCCGGATCGCCAGGCTCGCCTTCGATTCGTCATACCGGCGCTGTCGTCTGACGCCGCCGTGCGCGGTGCGTTCTTTGCCTCGCTCCGCGACGTCGCCAACCGCCGGCATGAGCCGTGGGTGCTCGATGGCCTCCGGGCGCTCCACCATCCGCTTCGCGCCGAAGCCTCCGAGAGCTACATCGAACCGAGCCTCGCGCTGCTCCCCGAGATCCAGCGCACGGGCGACATCTTCTTCCCGAAACGGTGGATGGACGCCACGCTCAGCGGCCACCGGTCGCCCGCCGCTGCGCAAACCGTCAAAGGCTTCGTGGACGCTCTGCCGCCGGCTTATCCCGATCGGCTGAGGCGCATCATCCTCTCGTCCGCCGACGATCTGTTTCGCTCGGCGCGCATGAAATAGACGAGCGCGACGGTGAGGGCGGTCAACGGAAACGCGCAGAACCCGGCCCACCCGCCGATGGTGAAGCCCAGCGGACCGAAGTACGAGCCCAGCGCTCCGCCGCTGAAAAACCCCACCATATAGAAGGTGTTGAGCCTGGCGCGCGCGGTCGGCACGAGCATGTAGATTCTCGACTGGTTGGCCACGTGGCCGGCCTGCACGCCGATGTCCACGAGCACGATGCCGGCGATGAGTCCCGGAAGCGTCCGGCCGGCGACGAGCAGCATCACGTACCCGGCAAGCGTCATCGCGATCGCCGTGAAGATCGTCCGCTCGCTGCCCTTCCGATCCGTGAGGCGCCCGACGAATGGCGCCGAGGCCGCGCTTGCCGCGCCCAGCAGACCAAACGTGCCGGCGGCACTTGTCCCGTAGTGGTACGGCGGCGTCCTGAGCAGGAACACCAGCGTCGTCCAGAGCGCCGTGAACGAAAAGAACAGGAGGCCGGCGATCAACGCGGATTCGCGAAGCACCTGGTACTCGCGCGCCAGGTCCACGACCGATCGCATCAGCTTCGTCCACGGCAACGACACCTGCGGAGGACTGATCGGCAACGCGATCCGGATCACGGCGGCAAGCCCGATCATCAGGACCGAAGCCGCCCAGTAAACCGTGCGCCAGCCGAACGTTGCCCCGAGCACGCCGGAAAACGTCCGAGCCAGCAGCGCGCCCACCAGCAGGCCGCCGAGCACCGTGCCGACGATGCGTCCGCGTTCGCGCTCGGGGGCGTGATGCGCGGCGAACGGCACGATCACCTGGACTGTTGACGCCGTGAGCCCCGACGACGAAGCTGGCCAGGCTCAACCAGACGACGTTCGGCGAACTGGCCGTGAACGCCAGCGCGAACGCCGCCGCGACGAGCAGCGTCGAGATCAGGCGGCGCCGTTCGTACTTGTCGCCGAGGGGGACGAACACGAGCATCCCCGTGCCCATGCCGATTTGCGTCAGCATGAAGACCGCGCCGACCTGGGTGACCGAGAGGCCGAACTCGCGCGCGATATCGGCCAGCAGCGGCTGCGCGTAGTAGATGTTGGCGACGATGCAGCCGGTGCTGATCGCCAGGAGCCAGACGATGCCGCGCGACATGAGGAGGCTACATTACACGATGTCTGGCTGAGGGCTGCCGCCCAGGCGTCGCTTGCAAGCGTAGCGGCCGGCTTCCGCCTTCGCTGAAGCTACGGCGGACCGCCGAAGCCTTGGCGGAGGCTGGTCAGCCGGCCGGGAACGTCCGCCTGAAGGCGGACGCTACGGCCGATACCCACGACATTGACACGCCGGATCGGCCGTGTTATCAACGCGCCGGTGAACACCATGCCAAACCGCAGACGCTTCGTCAAAACGCTCGCCGGGGCCTCGGCGGCCGCCGCGCTCATGTCCGCGCGCGAACGTGTTCGGACAGACGCCTCGACGCGAAGTGTCCGTCGGGGGACGCCGGGTCAAGGTCGTCGACGTTCACGGCCACTTCGTCGAGCCGACGGAGCTGGACGTCGTCAGCGACACGAACCTGGCCGGCAACATCAGCAACAACCTGAACGGACCCCTCGTGCTCGGTCCGGCTCGCCTTCGCACGCTGGATGAATGGGGCATCGACGTCCAGGTCCTGAGCCACCAGGGCGGATGGTGGTACGGCGCGGATCGCGAGCTGGCGCGGCGAATCGTCACCATTCAGAACGAGAAGCTGGCGCAGTGGTGCGCGGCCCACGCGGATCGCTTCGTCGGGTCTGGCGTCCGTCGCGCTGCAGCATCCCGATCTGGCGGTCGAGCAGCTCGAGGAAGCCGTCAGCAAGACTGGGCATGCGAGGCGTCGGGATCGCCGGCCATGTCGCCGGCGAGGTGCCTCAACGGCGAAATACGATCCGTTCTGGGCCAGGGCCGAACAACTGGGCGTGCTCGTCTTCGTGCACCCCGGCGGCGCCGACAACGTCGTCAAGGAGGGCACGCTGCGGGGGCGCGGCGATCTTGGCAACATCATCGGCAATCCGCTCGAGACGACGATCTTCTTTTCCCGGATGATTTTCGATGGGACGCTGGACCGGTTCCCGCAGCTGAAGTTCTGCGGCGCGCACGCCGGCGGCTACCTGCCGTCGTACCTCGGCCGAACGGACGTGACCTGCGACGCGCGCACCAACGCCAACTGCGCCAACAAGAAACATCCGCGGGACTACTTCAGGGGGCAGATTCTCGCCGACTCGATGGTGTTCAGCGACGAGGGCCTCCGCCATCTCGTGGCCGAGATGGGCGCCAGCTCAGGTCGTCTACGGCACCGACATCCCGTTCAACTGGCCGGCGCCCGTGGATTTGATCCTCAAGGCGCCCTCTCTCAGCGACGCCGACAAGATCGCGATCCTCGGCGGAAACGCCGCGAAGCTGCTGAAGATCGCGTAAGCGGCCGGCTTATGCCGTGCACGGCGTCCGCCTGAAGGCGGACGCTACGCTACTGCCTCAGGGCAAACGCAAACAGCGAACTGCCGGCGGCGACCGCCACGTATTGGCGTCCGCCGACGGCGTATGTCATCGGGCCTGACGCCACCTGGCCGCCCACGGTGGATTTCCAGAGCAGCGCGCCCGTGCGGGCGTTCAACGCGAAGAAGTACCCTTCGTTTCCGCCGGTGAAGACCAGGTCGGAAGCGGTGGTCAGGATGCCCGGCCTGCGTGAACTCCGTCATCTTGTATTCCCACTTCAGATCGCCGGTGTGCGGATCGATCGCGCGAACGGCTCCGTAGCCTTCGTCTTCCGTCCGGTAGCCGACCGGTCCGACGCGCAGGCCCTGGGGCACCGTGTTTCGCGCCGTTCCGCCGTTGAACCCTCGGCCCTCGGCGAACTCCGCCGGGTCGCTTGACGTAGATCGACGAGTAGTTCACCCAGGTCGGAATGTAGAACAGGCCGGTGCGCGGGCTGAACGACGGGTTGTACCAGTTCGTGCCGCCCTGGTTGCCGGGATAGATGAGCGTGCCCTCCGCCGTGGGCACCTGGCCGGGGACCCGCCGCGGCCTGCCGTTGTCATCGAAGCCATCGGCCCAGTTCACGCGAACGAACGGTTTACCGAGGAGGAACTGCCCCGTCCCGCGATCGAGCACGTAGAAGAACCCGTTGCGGTTGGCAAACATCATCACCTTGCGCGAGCCGCCGTTCCAGGCGATCTCGCCGAGGACCGGGACCTGTACGGCGTCGTAATCGAACTCGTCGTGAGGCGAAAACTGATAGTGCCACTTCAGTTTCCCCGTGTCGGCGTCGAGCGCCACCACCGACGAGGTGTAGAGGTTGTCGCCGAGGCGGACGTCGCCGTTGTAGTCCGGGCCGGCGTTACCGATGCCCCAATAGGTCAGGTTGAGATCGGGATCGTACGAGCCCGTCACCCAGATCGAGCCGCCGCCGCGCTTCCACGAGTCGCCCGACCAGGTTTCGTGGCCGGCCTCGCCCGGTCCCGGAATCGTGTAGAAGCGCCAGACTTCCTTCCCGCTCTTCGCGTCGAACGCGGCGATGAACCCGCGGATGCCGAACTCGCCGCCAGCCGTGCCGACGATGACCTTGTCTTTGACGACGAGCGGCGCGTGCGTGAACGCGTACCCGGCCTCGGGGCTCGCGACCGCAGTGTCCCAGAGCGGACGTCCGTTCTTCGCATCCACGGCGACGAGATGTCCATCGATCGTGCCCATGAACAGCGTGTCGCCAAGAATCGCGACGCCGCGATTGACGCGGCCGCAGCACGGACGCGACTCCTGCGACGGATGATACGAGTACATCCAGAAGGTCCGGCCGGTCGTGGCGTCGAGCGCCAGCAGATCGTTCGGGGCCTGGACGGTGTACATGATGCCGTCCACGACCAGCGCCGTGGTCTCGAATTTCTCGAGCGACCGCGCCTGGAAGATCCACTGCAGCTCGAGATTCTTGACGTTCTCCGGCGTAATCTGCGCCAGCTGGCTGAAACGCTGGCTCTGCATCGTGCCGGAGTAGGTCAGCCAGTTCTGCGGCTCCCGATCCGCGCGCATCAGACGCTCGAACGAGACCTGCGCCTGCGGCACGGCCGCGGCCAGGAGCAGCATCAGCAGCAACGCCCGGGATGTCTTGGTCGTCATTTGTCCGCCTTCACGCCCGTCAGCCCGGCCAGGTACCGGATCACATCGATGCGCTCGTCGGCGCTGAGCGTGTCGCGATACGACGGCATCGAGGAAGTGGTCACGAACCCGTACTCGCGCAGGCTGGACTTGGCGAACGACCGGAGCCTCTCCTGCGAATCGATCAGCAGCACGGCGAAGGTGTCGTGGTTGAGCAGCCGGCCCGTGGTGGTTGCGCCATCCCGGGTCACGACGCGAAACGATCGGTTGGCCGGAAGAATCTCGGCGCCGGGATCGACAAGCGCGCGGCCGAGTTCCTCCACCTTACGCAACTGACCGATGTCGCTCAGGTCCGGGCCCACGCGCGAGCCGGTCCCATTCACACGGTGACACGTCGCGCACTTGCCCTTGCCGTCGAAGATCACCTTGCCGCGATCCGCGTTGCCGGGGACGAGGGAGATCGGCGTCGATACCCGCGATCGCAGGTAGGCAATCAGGTTGGTGAGCTGCGGCTCCGAGAACCGGTTCGGGGGCATCGCCGTCCCGGGGAGGCCGTTCCTGATGGTCCGGGTCAGGTCGTCGTCTGTCGGCGAGTTGCGGAACTGGGCGCGGCCCAGATCCACGCCGAACACCATGTCGCCTTCCGCGCCGTGGCATCCGGTACACGTCGACGTGAACAGCCGCTCGCCCTCTCGAACATCGTCGGCGGTCACTTCGTGCTGGGCGAACGAGTCCGGGGTCGCGGCCAGGAGGATCCCGGCCAGCAGGACGAAAGCGCGGAGACGAGGTCGCCACATGCGCATGCTGCCTATTCGTGGCGTCCGGCTTCAGCCGGACGGTCAGGAGAGCGCGTATTGTAAGACAGTTTCTTCGCCAGCGACTACCTTACTGAGTGGTGGATACCGCGGTCGGCCAGGACGCGCTCTACGAGCAGGCCGCTGCCAGCTACGGCGCGGCAATCGAGCGCCTGGCACGGGCGTACGAGCCTGACCCGGACAAACGCCGCGATCTCGTGCAGGACATCCACGTGGGGCTCTGGCGGAGCTTCGCGAGCTTTGACGGCCGCTGTTCGCTCAGAACCTGGGTGTACCGCGTCGCCCACAACGTCGTCACCTCTGAGGTTCTGCGTCGCCGCGGCAAGGAACCCGCGCTCGTCAGCCTCGACGCGCTGGCCTCGATGCCAGATGGCCACGACGGAGAGCGGGCTGCCGAGCGCCACATGGCGCTCGAACGGCTCCTGGCGCTCGTGCAGACGCTCGAGCCACTTGATCGGCGCGTGATCCTGCTCTACCTCGAGGACATCGACGCGGCGTCGATCGGCGAGATCACCGGACTCTCCGCCGGCAACGTCGCGACGAAAGTCCATCGCATCAAACAGATTCTGTCGCGGCGTTTCCACCAGGGTGTGAACCATGGCGCATGAGGATCAGAGGCGATCTCAACAGGCTCTGGCAGGACCAACCCACAGAGGAGGTGCGCATGGCGATCGAGGACATCCGCAATCGTGCCCGCAAGATGGAAAGAGAACGGTTGGCTGGCGCAATCTGCGGGAGTACGCGGGCGCTGTGATCGTGCTGGTTGCTGCGTGGTCTTCGGATCGGCGCGAGAGGCAACGTCACCGTGCTCACCGGTGGTGGGTTCATGGTTCTGGCAACGTTCTACATCGTCTACCACCTGCACCGATTCGGTGCGGTGCGGTCCATGCCGTCAGAACTGGGACTGAGGGATTGTCTCGATTTCCACCGGGCGGAGCTCGTGCGTCAGCGGGATCTGATCTCGAGCGTCTGGTGGTGGTACCTGCTGCCGTTCGTGCCGGGCTTGGCGCTCATCATGATCGGGCGGGCCATCGAGCGCCCCGACCGGCTGGCTACGTCGCCCTTGGAGTAGACGGCGGTCTTCGTCGTCACGTTCATCGTCATCGGCAAGATGAACGAACGCGTCGCGCGGCGAGACTACAGCGGCGGATCGACGACCTCGATCGGGCGCGCTAGCCGCTATTTCTTGTTCGAGCTCGTCGTAGATCGCCTGGATGGCCGCCTTGGTGCGCGCGGACTCGTAGCCGGCGTATTTGGTCGTCAGATTGATCGACGCCGCCGCATCGTCCACGCTCTTGCCAGCCTTCATCGCTGCCTCGACGGCCGCGAGCAGATCGGCATTGAACCGCTGGTACTCCTGCAGGTCCTTCCACTGCTGAACAGGCTGGTGGCCGCCGATGACCGTGTCCACGTTCTTGATGCCCTTCAGCGCCTTGTCCAGCGTCTTCGGCATGTCCACGCCGCTGCCGCCGTTGGTCCGGTCCAGGAACGGCGCGTCCTTCCACGGAAACAGATCGCCCATGTGCATGGTCCGCAGCGCCGGGAAGACGACGAAGGTGTCGCCGTCGGTGTGCCCGCGGCCGAAGTAGTACAGGTCGATCTGGTCCTTCCCTGCCCCAATCGCCATCTTGTCCTTGTACGTCCGCTTCGGCAGGAATTTGGCGTTGTCGCCTTTGAAGGCGTCCATCCTGGCCATGTTCGCCGCCGTGTTCTCCTGCACGATCGTCTCGACCGACGTGCCGAAGAACGCGTTGCTGCCCGTATGGTCGCCGTGCGTATGCGTATTGATGATGGTCGTGATCGGCTTGTCGGTGACGGACCGCACACGGTCGAGGATGATCTGTCCCCACCCTGCGAGCTTGGTGTCGACGATGACGACGCCCGCGGCGGTGATGAAGACTGCGGTATTGCCGCCGCTGAAGGCGTCCCGGTTCGCGGTGCCCGAGCCCGTGATGATGTAGAGGTTGTCCTTGACCTTCTCGATCTTGGTGGCCGCCACCGCTGCAGCCGAAAGCCCTGCCTGCGGCGCCTGAGCAGCGCCGGCCATCGACAACGCGCCGGTGGCGATGAGCAGACCGAGCACGAGTCCACGGGTCATGGAGACCTCCTTTTCCACACGGTCGTAGCGTTTAACGCATCCATCGGACAATTCCCGCCACGCCGTCGACGGCAACCTGCGCGCCGTCGGGGATTCTCCGGGTGGCGTCGGCCACGCCCAGCACCATCGGCACGCCCCTCTCACGCGCAAGGGACGCCATGTGCGATGTGCTGCCCCCGCGTTCGGTCACGACGCCGGCCACTCGCGGCAGGATGTGACTGAGCGCCGGCCCGCCGACCCGCGTCACCAGCACGTCGCCCGGTGCGACGCGTCCGATCTCGCACTCGCAGTTGATGACGACGGCCCGTCCGGCGCCCCAGCCAACGCCCGCCGGATGTCCGCTGAGGCGCGGGTGTTGCAGCCAGACCTCGTCCGGGACGTGCGCGGCCTGCAGGTGCAGCGGCCGCGCCTGCAGCAACCTGACGCCCACCGCTTCGTCTTCGTCGAGCGCCCATTCGATCTCCACCGGTGCGCCGGCGATCTCCTCGGCCCGCTGGAGCATCCGCCCGAGTTCCAGCACGCGCGCCTCGTCGAGGCAGGGCTCGGCGGCGCGCGCCTGCGACACAGCCTCCGTCGTCGGAGCGCGCAGATGCGAACAGGCGACGGCGTGATCCTTCTCGCCAACGGCGACCCGCAGCAGCTCGCCCTCCTGGCTGATCTCGTAGCGATCGGGCGTGACCTCGCCTTGCGCGATGGAAGACCCGAGGCCCCACGTCGCGCTGATCAACATCTCGCCGCCAGCGGTCCGGCTCAGCCCGCCGCCCGACGCGCGCGCGCGCACGAGCGGCTGAATCAGCACGGCCATCGCCGTGTCCGCGGGATCGAGGTCGTGCGTCGCCATGTACCGCAGCGCCCTCGTGGACCAGAGCGCGGCCCAGCAGGCGCGAACGGCCGTCACGAATTCCGATTCGATCTCGAGGCCGAGGTAGCTCTCGAACTGCCCGGCGAAACTGGATCCGTGGCGATCTTCGACGAGCGCTGACGAACGCACGGCTGTAAGAGCGCCGCCGGTTCTGGCCACCAGGTCCCGCCACGCGTCGAGAAGCGGCTCGAGAATCGATGGCAGGATTGGCTGCTCGAGCAATTCGAGCTTCATGCGCAGCGCATGCCGCCGCGCCTCGGCCGGATCGTCCGCCGCAAAGGCGCCTCGCGCGGAAGACTCCAGGCCGAGCGCCTCGAGCTGAAGCCGATACGCGGCCGCATCGAGGCAGATGCCGTCAGGGATCGGCAGGCCGGCCTGTCCGAGCGCCGCGAGATTCGCGGCCTTCGGACCGAAACGAGCCAGCGTCAGTCGGCCTCAGGCGAACTGAGCGTGACAGAGCAAGTGGAAGTCATAAAACGCCGACTGGCTCGTAGCGTCCGCCTTCAGGCGGACGTCGACGGCTGGCTTGAAGCCAGCACTGCTACGCTCCTATTTCACGTGGTCCCCGTACCCAGGTATCGGATCCACCACCGTGATCTGCTTGACCGGGAAGTTCGAGATGATCTCGACGCTGTCCTCGTGGACGATCAACATCTCTTCGATGCGGACACCCCAGCGGAACATCTTCCCGTGCTGGGTTTCGAGCGCGAACACCATGCCCGCCTTGATCTCGATCGGGTGATCGAGCGACCAGATGCGCGAGATGACCGGCGGATCGTACTGCGCAAGGCCGAGGCCGTGGCCCCAGAGGTTCGCGGCGGCCTGGTCCTCTTCCTTGTAGCCGTAGGCTTCCTGCGCCGATGGCCACTTCGAGGCGATTTCCCTGGTGGTCGTCCCGGCCTTCACCGCGCCGATCGAGTCGTACAGCCACTTGAGCGCCGTGGCGTACACATCCTTCTGTTCCTGGCTCGGTTCCTTGCCGACGCAGTACGTCCGGTAGTAGCACGACTTGTAGCCGTTCCACGTCAGCGCCGCGAGATCCATGAACACGATGTCGCCCGGCTGGATGATGCGGTCGGAGAAATTGCGCCAGTTGGGCCACGTGTTCGGCCCCGACGAGACGATGACGTCCTCGACGTCCTCCATCCCCGGGATGTTGTACAGGAACTGCATGATGTGGGCGGTGACCTGGTTCTCCGTGACGCCCGGGCGCAGGAACCGCATCGTTTCCCAGTGCGCGGCGTCGCCGATCGCGCCGACGATGCGGAGGCATTCCTGCTCGTCGACGTTCTTGACGGCGCGCGCTTCCATCATGGGCGTCATGCCGTCCACCCAGTCGATGTTCGCGTCCTTGAACGCCTGAATCATGTTGATGTCGATGAAGTCCACGCCGAGCTTCATCCCGGCGACGCCGCTCTTCTTCATCTGCTCGAGCGCCGCCTTGGTAAACTTGCCGACCTGCTGCCGTGAGGCCGCGCCGGCGGCGCCTTTAATCCAGGCGTACGACCACTTGACGTTCTCTTTCGGAATCCACGGCGAGTGCCGCTCGATCTGGAAGCCGAGGTCGCCCTGCTCGAACAGCACCGGCGGATCGTCTCCGCAGAGCATCGCGTAGCGCAGCCCGGGCTTCAGGCGATTCCAGCCCGGCGTCAACGTGCCCGTGAGGTATCGCACGTTCTCGTCGTACATGCAGATCATGGCGCCGAGGCCGTGGGCCTTCATGCGCTCGCGGGCGCGCTCCAGCCGGTACTTCCGCATGCGATCCCAGTTGACGCGCTGCTGCCAGTCGAGTCCCGCGATTCCGAAGTTCGCTCCCATGTTCGCTCCCGCCTCGTGTGGTAAGGGGAAAATCGGCTGATGCCGAATGTGAAGCATTACGTGGAGCCCGTACTCGAGTCAAGAGCGTATACTCTCGGGGCTCGTGGCTCGTGGCTCGTGGCTCGTGGCTCGGGCCCATGACACGCGAAAACGTCAGGGAGGCATCATGCGCACCTCATTGGTTCTCATTGTCGGCATCGTGATCGGCGCGGCGATTGCGCCCGGGTCCGCGCAGGACCAGAAGTTACCGGGAGACAACTACGTCAACCACGTCGGCTTCGCGGTCGACAACTTCGACGAGGCGTTCAACTTCTACACGCAGAAGATGGGGTTCCGCGAGGCCTTCACGGTGAAGGATGCCGCCGGCAAGCCGCAGCTCGCGTACGTCCAGGTCAGCCGCAACACGTTCGTGGAAATCCAGCAGGCCAACGCCAACCGCAAAGCAGGGCTGAACCATTTCGGCCTGCACGTCGCCAACCTCAAGGACGTCGTCGCCTCGCTCAAGACGCGCGGCGTGATGGTGGACGACGTGCGCGTCCGGCCTGACGATTCGTCGGTGTCGAACGCCACGGATCCCAACGGCCTGCGAATCGAGATGTTTGAATTCGGACCCGGATCCCCGCAGGGCAAGGCCATCGCGAGCTGGAAGTAGAAGAGCCTGCTATCACGAAGACACGATCGCACGAAGACCTCGTTCCAGAGTGACTTGGTGGTTTCAGATCAGATCCTCTGCGATCCCTGCGATCTCTGCGTTATGGTCTTTATCGCGGCGGCGGGGCGCCGCAGTCGCTCTTGCAGGTATCGAGCGGCACGTAACTCGACTTGATCTTCTTGCGGTACTCGGGATAGAGCGTTTCGACTTCGCCCAGGACGGCAGCCGCCGGAAGGTGATACAGCTTCGTCAGCTCGTCGACGAACGGGTTCTTTTCCGGGACGTAGTGCGGAACGCTGTCGCCAGGGCGCTTGCCTTCGAAGGTCGTGACGCACGGCGGACCGACCGGCAGCATGGGCGCGGCGGAGAGCTGGAAGCTCTTGGTCACGATGTGCGGCTCGGCCAGGTAAATCGGGTCGTCCACCACGGCCAGGATGGTCAGGATGTCGCCGTGCCGCCAGAACCGCGACGTCATCGTCGCCTGGTCGCTCATGGGCGGGCCGTTCTTGCGAAGCAGGCCCGCTTTCATGTGCGTGGTTTCGGTCACGAGCGTGTCGCCTTCCCAGCGGCCGGTCGTGAACCCGCCGCGAGTGTGCTCGGCGTACTTCGAGGGATGCGGACGCCCGTCCATCCAGATGATGAGAGGCGCGCGATCCTCCCACGCGCCGATCGTCCAGGAAATCGTGCTGCCCTTCACCGGATCGGTGTCGGCCCAGATCTTCAATCCGAACGGGCCCTGAACGAAATACACGGCCGGCCAGCCCTCGCACTGGCGCTCGACCATCGCCAGCTGCCCTTCGTTGTAGCTCAGCGCCTTGGTGCGTCCCTCGGTGTTGAGCGGCAGGCCCAGGTAATCCACCGGGTACGAGTCGCGTGAGACGTCCTCGGTGTTCCGCGGCGTCCACGAACCTGACAGCTCGGCCTGCGCGAGGACCGTTCGGGTCACGGGTCCCCACAGCAGCAGGAGCGCGACAAGCGCCGTTCGACGAATTACCACGTGGCCGAGCACGGTGTGGGATCCCATTTGGAACCGTCCGCTTCCTTCTTGAATTGTGAGCTCACGACGAATTGCTGCGTCAGATAGCGTGGATCGTCCACGATGGTCGTGACGACAATCAGCTGGCCGTTGTTCGGCATCGGCGACAGGTCGAAATACTCCGTGACGCGCGCGTCCTCGCTGTAGGGCACGCCGTTCTTGCGCAGGTACCCGGCCCGCATGTTCGTCGTCGTCACCGCCAGCGAGCCGACCTTGGCCGCCGGATTTCCGCGGCCGGGGCGTTCCCAGCGCGCGACGGACGTTCCCTGCCACGTCGGCGCCGCCGGCGCCGGTGCCGGCGCGGCCGCGCCGAACTTGAACAGGCGCGACTGCGAGCCGGCGTCGGTATCGAGCTTCAGCGTGGTGTCGTCCTGCCAGGTGATGTGAATGCGTCCGGGAACCCGCATGATCGCGGCCGCGCCGTACGCCTTGCACTGGTTCCCGGCCGCCTCGTCTGCCGCGGGATTCCAGGCGTTCACAATCCGCAGCGCCTCCTGCGTGATCGGGACGCCCTTGTAGTCGCCCTTGGCCGGCATCACCATCCGGAAGCGCCAGTCTTCGTTGACCACGGAAACCCAATAGCCCGTCAGGTCGATCGGCGCCGCTGCCCTCGGTGAGGGCGCCGGCGGCGGCGCGCCCCGGTTCTGCGCGTGAAGACCTGCGCCCGAGACGAGCGCGGCGATCGCAAGCAGCCCCATCACACGACGCCCGATCATGGCTTCTCCTGCGCCAGGCTCTGGTACACGGCCTCGACGAACTTGTCGGTGGTCCCCGAATCCGCACCGTACCGCTTCGTGTATCCCCGCGTGGGCGACGTGGCCTTGACCTGCGCCAGCGTCATCCCCGCTTTCCTCAGATCGCGAATCCTGTCCCGAACGATGGTGACCATGTCGCGGTACTCGGCCACATCCGTCTGATCGCAGATACGCCCGTGACCGGCAATGACCAGGGTTCCGGCTTCGCGCGACACGATGGGCACCGAGGGAATCGCCAGATCGACCAGCCGGTTCAGCGCCGCGATTTCGCCGTTCACGGAGCCGCCCCTGGCCAGATCGATCACGGGGAAACGGGTCGTGTCGAGGACGTCCCCGGCCACGACGACATCCGATCGCCGGAAGAACACCATCACATCGCCGTCGCTGTGCGCGGCCGGCTGGTGCAGCAGCTCGATGCCTTCGCCGTTGAGGTACATGTACTTCCGCGAGAAGTCGAAGGTTTCAGTCGGGGTGGCGCCGATCGGAAAGGGCGCGACTTTACCCGTCGGCGCTGTCATCCGTTCGAGGACCTTCTGCGCCGCCAGGATCGACGCAACACCACCAAGGAAATCGCCTGTGATCCCGATGGATCCCGGAGCCGTGAACAACGTCTGCCCCGCTTTCGACAGCGTCTCGTTGCCGCCGACGTGATCGGCATCGGCGCTCGTGTCGATGATGTAGCGGATCGGCCGAGGCGTGAGCTTCTTGATCGCGGCCACCACCGCAGCCGCCTTCGCGGCCTGCCCGGCGTCCACGACCACGACGCCGTCCTCGCCGATCTGGACGCCGATGTTGGCGCCCGCACCGGCGATCATGAAGAAGTTCGGGCGAAGCTCGAGGACCTCCAATTCGCCGGCGTCGGCGGCGCCGGCCTGGGCCCCCTGCGGTGCGGCCGCGGCCCGGGCGCGCGCGGTGAAAAGATCGGCCGGAGCCACGAGAAACGCCCATGCGGCCGCGACGGCCAGACCAGCTCTCAGCGCAGGCTTCATTGCGAGCAATCCTAGCAGACCTTGTCCGCTCTTGCGTCCGGCGGGCGTCGCGATTTCGTGGCAAACGGCCGCGTCCGGCGCTAAGATCCGCCCATGAAGTTCAGCCGCCTGTCGGGCCTGGCGTTGCTGGCCATCGCCGTGTCGGCCGAGACGTCGGCTCCGCCCGATGCGCTGTTTGCGGCCATCCGGCGGGCGGATTCGCGCGGTGTCGAGCGCGCGCTCGCGAGCGGTGTCAACCCGGACGCCGTGGACGCCGACGCGGTGCCGGCGGTGATGGCCGCGACCCTGTTCGGCGACGTGCGCCTCCTCGACGTGATGTTGGCGCACCACGCCGATCCGAATGCCAAAGGGCCCGGCGGCACGACTGCCCTGATGTGGGCCGCCACCGACGCCGCGAAAGCCAGAACCCTGCTCGAACACGGCGCGGCGGTGAACGCCAAATCGGACACCGAACGCACGGCGCTGCTCGTCGCGGCGGCGTACCCGGGCACGGTCGGCGTCCTGCGGCTGCTGCTGGAGCGTGGCGCCGACCTTCACGCGAAGGATCGAACCGGCGCGACGGCCTTATCGCTCGCGGTGCGATCGGCGGATATCGCGGTCGTCCGGTTCCTCGTCGACCGCGGACTCGATCCGGGCGCGCTCGGGTTCGCTGAACGGCGCGCGGGTCTCGCCCGCATGGACACGCCGACGACCGAATTCCTGATGTCGAAGGCGCCTCAGCCGGCCAGGGATCTGCTGGGCATCGTGGCGATGTGGCAGCCGGCCCCGCTCGTCGCTCGCTGGATCGAACTGGGCGCGGACGTCAACGCGGTTCCTCCCGGCGCCCAGTATCAGCGGACGGCGCTCATGAACGCCGTGTCATCGGAGGCCGAAGGCGCGGACACGGTCAGGCTGCTGCTCGACCACGGCGCCGACGCCAACGCCCGGATGGCGGAGGGCGAAACGTCGCTCGACTGGGCGATCTACAAGGGCGACCGCGCCAAGATCGAAGTGCTCGAGCAGCACGGCGCCGTTCGAGGCAACGGCCCGCGCCGCGAGGCGATTCCTCCGCCGGATTCCGGCGGCATCGCCGATCCCAGGATGTCGCTGACGAAGAGCGTGGGTCAGCTGCTGCCGGCGGCGTCGACATTCAGGGACAAGACCTCCTGCATCTCGTGCCACCACAACGCTCTGCCGGCGATGGCCGCGGCGGCGGCGCGACGGAAAGGCATCGCGGTGAACGAGGAGCTCGATCGCAAGAACCTCGACGACCAGGTCGGCTTCTTCAAAAGGAACGCGGCGCGGGTGATGTCGGGGGATCCAGCGGTCGGCGGCGAAGCGCTGACGGTCGGCTACACGCAGCTGGCTCTGGCAGCCGAGGGCTATGCGCCAGACACGGTCACCGCGATGATGACGCATTGGCTGATGGCCCGGCAGATGCCGGATGGCAGCTGGCTCGGCAACGGCCTCAACCGCCCGCCGCTCGAATACAGCCTGATCAGCCACACCGCGATGGCCGCCGGAGGGCTGACGTCTTATCCGCTGGCCGGCCGCAAGACGGAAATGACCGAAACCCTGCGCCGGGCGCGGCTGTGGCTGCTGGCCGCAGAACCGAAGTCGGCCGAGGAACGCGGGATGCGTTTGATGGGCCTCGTGTGGACCAGCGCACCGCAGGCCCGCATCGCGGAGGCGATCAAGGCGATTCGCGATCGGCAGGAAACCAGCGGCGGATGGTCACAATTCGCCCGAACGGATCCGGACGCCTATGCGACGGGCATCTCTCTTTACGCGCTGCATCTCGCCGGCGTTCCGGCCACTGATGCGGCGTACCGCAAGGGCGTTACGTTCCTGCTCGGCAGTCAATATCAGGATGGCGCGTGGCTCGTCCGCACGCACTCGTTTCCCGTCCAGCGGTATTTCGAGAGCGGATTCCCCTTCGGCCGGCATCAATGGATCTCCGAGGCCGGCACCAGCTGGGCCGCGCTCGCGATCGCCCAGACGCTTCCAGACGTCCGTAAGAACTAAACGCAGAGATCGCAGAGATCGCGGAGTTCTATTTTGGATCTGCCCAAAAACAGATCCTCTGCGATCTCCGCGATCTCTGCGTTTAGTTCTTACGGACGAGGCGGCGCAGGCTTGCCGAATCTCGCATCGTCGACCGGAACATTCACTTGAACGTCGGTGAGCTGAATGTTCTCCAGGCCGTCCAGCCACGTGACCGTCATCTTGAATGGCATCTTGACGCCCGCGACGTCGCGGTAATCGGCGTAGTCGATCTGCGTCGGCAGCCGCCCCACCTTTGAATTGGCGTAACGCACGAGCCGCGTGAGCAGCCCCGTCTCGCTGTCGAAATAGAACGTCGCGAGGGTTCCGTTCGGACGCGAGCCCTGCACGACCTGGACGGGTTTGTCGTCGATGTCGGTCGGCAGTCCGGCGCGCCACTGGGGGAGCGTCTCCTTGATCCGCGCCGGGAACGAAAGTTCGGCATCCAGCTTCACGCCGTCCAGTTCGCTGCCAGTCAGCCCCAGCACGGCCACCGGCTTGTGCGGCGCGGCGATCCAGCCAGCGCGGCCGTCATAGGCGGTGGTGTTGTCGCCGTCGAGCGTGTGGATGATCGTGACTCGCTGACCTGGCGCCTTGGCGATGATGTCGATCGGCCGCGTGCCTTCCGGGCCGTAACCCGCGCTCGTCCCCTTCGCGACGACGCTCGTGACGCCGGCCAGGCGTTGCGCCCCGCCGAGCGCCTGGATGTATTTATCGAGAATCTGATCGGCCGTCGGTCCGGTCCGCGCCGGCCGCACGACGTCCTCCTGATCCTCGAGCGTGGACGCACCGTACAGCGCGGTGAGGCTGGGTGTGACCTTGGGCTTGCCGCTGCCCCGGTGACAGGTGTAACACGTCACCACCTGCCGTCCGCCGAAGCTCGCCTGGTTGATGGACGTCATCATCTGCACCATCCGGCGCGCCGTCACTTTTCTCGGGCTCGTGTCGAGGGCGTAGTTTTCCCACGTCGTGTCGGACGCCGAGTGACAGTCCTCGCAGGACATGCCGAGCGCCGCCGAAAACACGCCCATCGTTCCCATGAATTCGTCGACCGGAAGGCCCCTGAGCACGCGGATGTTCTTGAAGACTTCTTCCGCGAGCGGCTGCTTGTCGGGCGGAGGAGCCTGGCCACCCGCCACGAGCACGCCCGCCAGCCAGACAATCGTCATGGACATCACACCGAAACGCACACATGTGGCACCGAGCTTCATGTCACGACCTTCCCCGCTAATCTTACCCCCAGGAATTGCGTCTTGATTTGTTCGTTCGCCCAGAGCTCCGCCGGCTCGGAGGAATGAACGATCCGGCCCTGGCTCATCACGTGCACACGGTCGGCGAGGGTCACGGCGAATGCCGCATTCTGCTCCGCCAGCAGCACGGTCGTCCCCTCGGCCTTCAAGGCACGGATCGCGCCGCTGACGATGGCAATCGACGCGGAGGACAGACCTTCCGTCGGCTCGTCCATGACGACGAGAAGCGGATTGGCGACGAGCGCTCGTCCGATGGCGAGCATCTGCTGCTCGCCGCCGCTCAGCTCGTTGCCGCGATGGTGCCGCCGCTCCTCGAGCCGCGGGAACAGGTCGAACACCCGGCGGATATCCCAGCCGGACGCCGTCGTGGCGCTGGCGATCGCCAGGTGTTCGTCCACGGTGAGCGACGGGAACACCCTGCGTCCCTGC
Source organism: uncultured Acidobacteriota bacterium (assembly GCA_963729215.1). Classification (GTDB taxonomy): domain Bacteria; phylum Acidobacteriota; class Vicinamibacteria; order Vicinamibacterales; family CAVVIG01; genus CAVQJU01. The sequence continues at coordinate 149,481 of CAVSND010000031.1, forward strand.
GGGACCAGGCCGAGACGCATCTCGTGAATCCGGTGAGGCGGCGCGTGCGTAATCTCGGCGTCCCCGAAGAAGATCTGTCCCGAGCGCGCAGGCGTGAATCCGACGATCGATCGGCACAGCGTCGTCTTGCCGACGCCGTTGCGGCCCAGGACGGCCGCGACGCAGCCCTTCTCGACCTGCAGCGTGACACCCTGCAGGACGTGGCTGTCGCCGTAGTACGTGTGCACATCTGTCAGACGAAGCATCACGTCAGCCTTCGTGCACGCCGAGATAGATGCGCTGCACGCTCGCGTTCGCGCTCACATCGTCCTTGTTGCCCTCGAACAGGACGCTTCCCTGGTCCAGCACGGTGACGTTTTCCGCAAACCCGAACGCCACGTCCATGTCGTGTTCGATCATCAGGATCGCGATGCCGCGATCCAGGCGGTCCAGGCGCTCGAGCATCAGCGTCCGCTCGGTGGACGACAGTCCGGCCATGGGCTCGTCGAGCAGCAGCAGCCTGGGACGCCCGGCCATCGACAAGGCCACCTCCAGCATCCGCTGATCGCCATAGGCCAGGTTGCCCGCGAGCTCGGCCTGCAGCGGGCCGAGTCCGAGCCCCTCGAGCAGGCTCGTCGCCCGGGCTGTGAGGTCGCCAAACGACGCGAGCGTCCGATGCATGGTGAACTTGCGCGAATCGAGCGCCTCGCAGGCAATCAGCATGTTCTCGAGAACGGTCAGCGGCCCGAAGAGCCGGGTGATCTGGAACGTGCGCGCGATTCCGCGCGAGGCGCGTTGATGCGGCGCCAGCGCCGTGACGTCCGACCCCATGAACCTGATGGAGCCGCCGGTAGCGGTTATCTCGCCGCTGATCAAATTGAACAAGGTCGTCTTGCCCGCACCGTTGGGCCCAATCAACGCGCGACGCTCGCCCGGTTGAACCGTCAGGCTGACGCCGTTGACGGCCCGCAGGGCGCCAAATGCACGCGAGACGTTCTCCAGCTCGAGACAGGGCGGCATGCCGGGCACGGTCACCGGACACAGCCGATAGGTTCACGAGTCAGGTGGAAGTTACCTCCGCGCATAGAGGGGCTCGGACAAATACTCGCGCGGATTGAATTTCCAGAATTGCGAGACCGCGGGGAGCGTCTCGATCACGGTGTTTTGCAGCTCGCCGTTCAGGCGCTCGACCTTGCGAATGTAGATGTTCTCGATCGGGCTGCCGTATTCGTCGAGCTGCACGGGTCCCCGGGGAAGGTCTTCGACGCGGACCGTTCGAAGCGCCCTGCAGGAACGCCTCTGAATCCTCCACGTTGCCGTGGACAGCATCGGCCGCCGCGGCGAACCACTTGGCGCCGCTATACATGCTCTCGGAGTAGTAACTCGGAATCTTCTTGTAGCGTGCGCGGTAGGCGGCCACGAACGCGCGGTTCGCCGGGGTCTCGAGGGCGGCGCTGTAGTGCAGCGCCGTGATCACGCCGAGCGCTTCGTCGCCCATGAACGGCAGCACGTGCTCGTCGGTCGTCGTCCCACCGCCTATCAGCATCACGCGCTGCTTCAACCCGAACTCCTGGTATTGCCGCATGAATTGCAACGCGGCGCGGCCAAGCACCAGGGCATACACGGCATCGACGTCCCTGGGAATCTGCGCGAGATACGGCGCGAAATCGTGGACCGACACCGGCACCCAGATCTTCTTCGCGATCGTGCCCCCGTCGGCCACGAACGTCCGCTCGAAGCCGCCGACCGACTCCCAGCCGAACGCGTAATCGAGGGCGATCGTGACAATCTTGCGCCGCTTCAGCGTCCGGTACGCGTACTCGCCGAACGCGTGGTTCGGCTGGCTGCCCGTCCATCCGGTACGGATGATCCACCGGCTCGGCCGCCGCTGCGTCAGGTCGTCCGCCGACACGACCGGATAAATCATCGGCACCTTCATCGCGTCGATGTATGGCGCGAGGGCGTAGCCCGTGGACGACAACAACGCGCCGGTCATCAGCTGGACATGATCGCGCTCGATGAGCTTTCGCGCCTTGGTCAATCCAACCGCGGGGATCGCTTCGTCGTCTTCGATGACGAGCTCGATGGGCCGTCCGCCTGCGCGGTGCCCCATCTCGTCGAGGGCGAGTAGAAATCCGTTGAGGATGTCGCGCCCGTTCTGAACGTACGGGCCGGACAACGGGCCGAGAAACCCGACTCTGATGGGCCCTTGCGCCGAGGGCGGGGCCGCGCCCCGAACCCCCATCGTGCCCGCGCCAATCGCGGCGGCTGCCGCGATGCAGGACGCGAGCAGCCGACGGTGCGCCCGTCTCATTCGTTGCCGCGGCGCGCGATATCCGCCTGGATGCATTCCGAAATCACGGACCAGAACTTCACATAAGCGGCGGTCGTGATGATGAACGGGTGCGGGTCTCCGGCCTTCCGCGATTTCAGCCTGGCGAGCTTGTCGGGCATCAGGTCGAACATGGGGTGATTTTGCAGCTCGACGTCCACTTTCATTTTTTTCGCGATGTCGAGGTAGTGGTCAATCGATTGCACGTACTGCTTCAGGCCCGGCGTCGTGATGCGGTCGGCCGTCAGGATGGTGCCCCCGAAAAGCCCGGCCACGTGTGTCTGCCGGCCGTCCCTGACCGGGAAGATGTACGCCAGTGAGCCAGGCGTGTGGCCCGGGATCGCAATCGGCGTGATGGTCGTGCCTCCGAGACTCACTGGTTGGCCTTCGGCCAGCACGAGATCGCGATTCGGCCGGCTTTGAGGAGTGTTCGCCGCCGCGTTCGGAGGATCGATCAGATCCCAATCCGCGGCTGCCGCCCCGACCTTCGAACCGTAGTGCTCCTGAAAGAACCTGGCGCCTCCGAAGTGATCGGCGTGGCCGTGGCCGAGCAGCACGTACTTCACGTTCGCCGGATCGAGGCCGAGCTTCTTCAAGCCTGCGACGACCACTGTTTCGACGCGGTCCGCGTAGCCGGAATCGATGAGCACGATCCCCTGCGGCGTCACGATCGCGTAGACCGTCGCTTCAGAGTTGCCGACCGCGTACACGTTGTCGAACAGCTTGACGGGTTCCAGCTCGGGCGCGGTGGGGCTGTTGCCTCTCGCGGTGCCGGCGACACAGTAGAAACCGAAGGGCGCCTGCAGCCACGGATCGCCGCCCGCGAGCGTTCGGGCCGCCTCGATGTGCATCAGCGACTGTGGATTGTCCGGCCTGGGCGCGCGGCCGGCCGCGCCGCGAGCCGGCGCCTGCGCTCGAAGGACGCCGGCGACGCCTGCTCCCGTGACGACCGCCAACAGCGCGCCGACCCGCATCGCCGCATTGATTCTGGTCATGGTGCGGCCGATTCTGCCACGGATGCCCGGCGGAACGAAGTTACAATGACGCGCACAATTCCAAGGAGGATGACGTGAAAGCAGCGACCGCAATTCTCACGACGCTCGGGCTCGTCGCCATCGCCGCCGGTCTCGGCGCGCAGCAGACAGGGTTCAAGCGCACGGTTCTCCAGCAGTCGAAGCTGTCGGTGCCCGGACACGAGGCCGTGACGGCCATCGCGGAATTCCAGCCGGGCGGAACGGTCGGCCAGCATACCCACCCGGGCGAGGAAATCGGCTACATCCTCGAGGGCTCGATCGTCCTCGAACAGGAGGGCAAGCCGCCCGATCACGCTGACGGTCGGACAAACGTTTTTCATCCCGAACGGCCAGGTGCACAACGCCACCAACAAGGGCGCATCAACCGCCCGCGTCCTCGCCAACTACGTCGTCGAATCGGGTAAACCTGTGGCGACTCCAGCGAAGTCACAAGCGTTGAAGGTACGCGAATAGCTGACTCGGCTTAGCTATCGTTCGCGACGGTCGTGAGTGTCGGCTCACCGACCAGATTCCACAGTCCTCGTGGCGCTGCGAGAATCGTGGCGATGTACACAGTGCCCAGAATGAGGAGCCAGCGCTGCGTGTATGCGCTGATCACGTTCTTGAGCACCACGAGCGCCGCGGCGCCCAGGGCCGGGCCGATGAGCGTGCCCGGTCCGCCCAGCGTGACCATGAGGAACAGCTCGGACGAGGCGGTGAGATCGAGGTACGTCGGGCTGACGAAGCCGTTGTAGTACGCCCAGACGATGCCCGCCACGCTGGCGAACGCCCCGGCGATGACGTAGCTCAGGTAGCAGTGCAGCCACGTATTGAACCCGAGGCTCTTCATCCGCGGCTCGTTCTCCCGAATCCCCTTGAGCGTGAGGCCGAACGGCGAACGCACCACGAGCGCCATCATCGCCGCGCACACCACGAAGACCAGCAGCGCGATGTAGTAGAACGGGACCGCGCCGGAGAACGGCAGCCCGGCGTGCGCCTCGAGCCGCGGGATGCCCGAGATACCGTTGTCTCCGCCGGTGACGGGAATCCAGCGATAGCTCACTCCCCACAGCACCATCCCCAGCGCGAGGGTGATCATCGAGGAAGTACACGTCGCGCACATGAGAGACCAGCAGTCCGAGGGCCGCGCTGAGCAGCAGACCGGCGAGGATGCCGCCGGCCACGCACACAAAGAAACCGGCGTGGTACGTCGTGGACAGCACCGCGACGCCGTAGGCCGACACGCCAAATACGCCGGCATGGCCGAGCGACGGGAGGCCCGTGTAACCGAGCAGGATGTCCAGGCTCATGGCGAGAATGGCAAAGATCACCATCTGCGTGAGCAGGCCGATCCAGTATGGGCTCAGGAATGCCGGCGCGGCTGCGAGCAGAACGGCGGCCGGAACCAGCGTGCGAACCGTGAGGACTCCGGCCGTTCTAGGAGCGGCCATAGAGACCGGTGGGCTTGACGGCGAGCACGAGCACCATCGGCGCAAACAGCGTGAAGTACGACAATTCCGGAACGAGCGCCTTGCCGAAATTGTCGATGAGCCCGACGATGACGCTGCCGACGAGCGCGCCCTTGAGGCTTCCCATCCCGCCGACGATGACGACCACGAACGCCAGCGGGAGCAGATCGAAATCCATGCCGGTGTAGCCGCCGAGGATCGGTCCGCCCATCACGCCGCCGAACGCGGCCAGACCTGCACCCGCGGCGAACACACACGAGGACAGCAGCGCCACGTTGATACCGGTCGCGCCCGCCATCTCCGGATCGTCGACGGCGGCTCGCAGTTTCGCGCCGATCAAAGTCTTTTCGTTCACGAACCAGAGGAGGACGCCCACGCACGCGGCCGCGGCCACGACGAATAGACGGTACAACGGGAACACGACGCCCGCCGTATCGAGCGAACCCCGCAGAGCTGGCGGATACGGCAGCGTGAAAGGATCTCCGCCCCAGATCACGAACACCAGATCCCGAAACACCAGCGCCAGCCCCATCGTCAGCATCATCTGCGCGAGGGGCCGGCCGGCGAACCGGCGCAGCAGCAGCGACTGCACGAGGAAGCCGGCGGCGGCCACCGCGACGACAGCCGCCAGGGCGCCGAGGAGCAAGCTCCGGCTCCGCGCGACGATCGTCGAGGCGACGTACGCGCCGAGCATGTAGAACGAGCCGTGGGCGATGTTCACGATGCGCATCACCCCGAACACCAGCGTGAGGCCGCTCGCGATCAGAAAAAGCAGCGCGGCGGAAAACAGGCCGTTCAGCGTCTGGGTCAGGAAATAGATCATCGACGGTTCAAGGGTTCGAGAGGTTCGAGAGGTTCATGGGTCCAGGTTCGAGGGGTCCACTGGTCCACAGGGTCCACGGGTCCACGGGGTTCAAGGGGTTCACGGGTCCAGAGGGTCCAAGGGGTTCGAGCGGCGTTTGCGGCTCGACCGCAAGCCCTCGAACCTCTGAACCACTCGAACCTGTCGAACCCTTGGACCTCTTGGACCTAGTGAACCTCTTGAACCCCTCGAACCCTTATCCCCGCCCTATTGTCTGCCCCGCCCCGCCGCCGGCGCGCCGCCGGCCGGAGGAGCGGCGGGCGTGAGCGGCGGCTGGGGGCCGAGGACCTTCGTGAGCGCGGTGTACGCGCACAACTCGTCCTGCGTTCCGCCGCCGACGCCGATCGCCCCGATCAGCTGATCCTCGACAACGATCGGGAGACCGCCGCCGACGAAGTAGTACGCAAGGCCCTGCGATTTACCCAGATCGAGCCGAATCAGGCGTCCGTCGATCGTGCCGAATCGCTGCGCGACGGCGCTGGACGACGAGCGGGCATACAGCGCCGTCTTGGCCTTGAGCTGAGCCGTCTCGACGGCGATCGGCAACTGGCCGTCCATGACCTGCGCGGCGATGGGGTCGCCGTTGGGCGCCAGCACGAATACCGAATATGTCGCGTTGCTGGCCTTGCCGAATTCGACGCAGGCGTCAACGAGCGCGCGCGCCGTCTCGGCATTGATTTGCGTCTTCGTCATGATCCGCTTGGCCGCCTCGCCCGACACCGTCACCTTGGCGAGCGTTGCCGGCGCCTGAGCGCGTGCCGGGGTGGCGACGAGCGCCGAACCCGTCGTGAGCAACGCAACCAGCGTCAATCCGTATAGTCCGGTATTCCTCATCATGTTCGTGTTCTCCTATTTCGCCCGATTGGACGCCGCGAGAGCGACAGGCTCGGCGCTGGCATCGTAGACCACGCGCCCGCCCACCATGGTCATGACGGACTTGATGTCCTTGATCTGATCGGCCGGAACCGTCAGGTAGTCGCGGTCCAGCACGGCGAGGTCGGCCAGCTTGCCCGGCTGAATCGAGCCGAGGTTGTCCTCCTGGAACAGGAAGAACGCGTTCCGGCGCGTGTGCGCGATGAGCGCGTCCTCACGCGAAATCGTGTTGGACTCGCGAAGGGCGCGGGTGCCGCCCACCATCTTTCCGGTCACGGCCCACCACAGCGTCGTGAACGGCTGGATCTGGTTCGCGCGGCTGCCGTCGCTCCCGAATCCCCACATGATGCCGCTGTTCTGAATCGTGCTCAGCTGCGCCATGTCGTACGCGGCGTCGCCGAACACCTCCTGGTTGATGCCGCCGTTGATCACGGCCCAGGGATGCACGGCCGCGTACATCCCGAGCTGCTTCATCCGCTCGAGATGGGACGCGTTGAGCTGGTTGACGTGCGCCAGCGTCCATCGCAGGTTCCGAATCGGGTACTCCTTGTTGATCTGCTCGATCTGATCGAGAAACGCGTCGAGCGTATTCGTCAGGTTCGCGTGCACGTGCAGCGGCAGGTGCGCCTTGGCGATCTCGGTCGCGATGCGCCGCCAGGTGGCGAGCTGGTCCGGCTTGGGATCCGATTTCGGAATGAACATCGGATCGTGCAGCGGTCCGAAGACGCTCTCGCCGTAGAAAATCTGGTCGATATAACTGTCGCCCTGGAACAGCTTCATCTCGGCGATGCGCGGCAGGAGCTGGTCCACGTTACCGCCGCCGGCCGGCGAGACGATACAGCCGATGCGCACGTTCAGCTGGCCCTGGTCGGCCAGCTTCCGGAACGTGGGGAGGATGTCCGCTTCGCATCCCGCGCTGCCAAACGCGGTCAGACCCATGCGGTTGACGTCTTTCATCATCACGCGCGTGCTCGCTTCGAGCCCCGGGCCTGACGCCGTGGGCAGTTTGGCCGCGAGCTGGCGGAACCCCGCCTCGAGCACGCGGCCCGTCGGCTTGCCGGCGGCGTCTCGAATGATGGCTGGGCTTGGCGGCGCGTCGTTGACTCCCAGCAGCTGAAGCGCGCGGCTGTTGAGAAACGCTTCGCGATACGACGCCTGGAGAAAGACCGGGTTGTTGGGAACGGCTTGATCGAGCTCCTCGCGCGTGAACGGCTTCTTGTCGCCCGCGAACTGTTCGATGGCCCAGCCACCGAGCGTGTAGATCCATTCGCCGGACGGAGTGGTCGCGGCGCGGGCACGCAGCATGTCGAGCGCATGCTGGCGCGACTCGACGCCGTCCAGGCGCACTTCGTAGCGCCAGGTGCCGGCTGCGCGCACCACGTGCATGTGGTTATCGATCAGCCCCGGCGTCACCGACCGGCCCTTCAGATCGATTCGCCGCGTGGCCGGCCCGGCCAGGCGCGTGATGTCCTGGTTCGTGCCGACGGCGACAAAACGATCGCCCTTGATCGCGACGGCCTGCGCGATCGTGAAGCGCTCATCGACCGTGATGATCTTGCCGTTCGTGAGAATGACGTCGGGCGCGGCTTGTTGCGCGCGCACGATCGACGGTACACCCGCAGCCACGAACAACGCCGCCGACGACGGCTGTCGTCAAGGTCCGAGCCATGACATCCTCCTGGTGTTTCACGTTTCACTTGCTCACTGGCTTGACGAACTTCGCGCTGTCGATGGCGACGTTGTCTTCGACCTTGATCACGCGAAGCGTCGCCTCTGGCGCCAGCTCCGTGCGGGCGTTCGCCGGGTTCATGTGGATCAGGAACGGAAACTTCACGCCGCTGCCCGTGTCCCGGTAGTCGTCGAAGTCGGTCTGGAACGGGCTGTCGCCGATCGGCGTGGGCAGCACGGTCTCCTTCCGCAGCAACAGGCCGGTCTGGGTATCGAAATACAGCGATTCCGGCTTATCGCCGGACGGCACGCCGACCAGCCAGTACGCGTCGCGCCCGTTGACCTTCTCGATGCCGCGTACGGTGAGCTGCGGGGTATTCCTGCTTCAGGTTCAGCGGTTCGTAGAAGTCAGCCGCCCGGGCCGCCCGGCCGACATCCAGCTTGACCGGTTCGGTCACGCGTCCGGCCTGGTTCTGCGACCACGCCGTGGTGCCGTCGAATCCCTCCGAGATCGCATACGCCGGCGCGCGGTAGGTCGTGACGGCAAGGTTCGGCGCCTTCTGCAGCCGCTCGACCGCGGCCGGCGTCGGCACGACGCCGCCGGGACCGGTCGGAATGTACTGCGTGCCCGTGATCGTGCGCGCGGTGACTTTCCGCAGCGCCTGCTCGCCCCCAAGCGCCTGCACGTACTTCGCCAGCACCTGATCCGCTGTCGGGAGCGCCGGCTTCGGCGTCGTCACGGGCTCGATCACCGGAAAGGCGGGCATCGCGGCGGGTATCGGCCGGCCGTTGTGGCAGGTATTACAGGTGACCACTTGTTTGCCGCCGAACTGGCGCGTGTTGATGTCGTTCATCATCACGATCATCTTGCGCGCCACCTCTTTCGCCGGCTTGACATCCTTTTCCCACTCGCGCTCGATGTGGCAATAGATGCAATCCAGTCCGACGGCGCCTTTCATGAGGTGCATCGACTGGTTCAGCTCGTTGGCCGGCGTACCTGTGAGCGCCTTGATGTTCTTGTACACCTGCTCGGCGGTCTTGCCCTCGTTCGCCGGCGACACCTGGGCGGCCGCGGACGCCGCGCACGCCAGCGCGACGATGACAAACATGACGCGATGCATAAGCCCCACCTATTTAGTCGAGTTGAGTGTGCCGCTGTCGTGGACAACCCGCCCGCCCACCATGGTCATCACCGGCCTGATGTCTTTGATTTGATCGGCGGGGATCGTGAGATAGTCGCGGTCGAGCACCACCAGATCGGCCAGCTTGCCGGGCTGAATCGAGCCCAGCTGGTTTTCCTGGAACACGAAGAACGCGTTCTTGCGCGTGTGCGCGATCAGGGCGTCTTCCCGGCTGATCGTCTGCCTGATGACTTTCATCCCGCCAGGCATCTTCCCCGTCACCGCAAAGTACAGCGTCGTGAACGGCAGGTACTGGTTGGCCGCCGTCGCATCGGTCCCCAGGCCCCAGACGATGCCGCTCGACTGGATCGTGGCGAGCGGCGGCATGTCGTACGCGCCCTCGCCGAAGCCCTCGTGCATGATGCCGCCGTTGATGACGGCCCAGGGATGCACCGCGGCATACATACCCAGCTTCTTCATGCGTTCGAGCTGCGCCAGGTTGATCTGGTTGATGTGCGCGAGGGTCCAGCGCAGGTTGCGGATGGGATATTCCTTGTTCACGGCTTCGATCTGATCGAGGAAGGCGTCGATCGTGTCGTGCAGCTCGGCGTGCACGTGCAGCGGAAGGCCTGCCTTGGCAATTTCCATCGCCATCTTCCGCCACAACGCGAGCTGGTCCGGCTTCGGATCCGACTTCAGCGCGAACATCGGATCGTGGAGCGGCGTGTAGACGCTCTCGCCGAAGAACACGTTGTCGATGTACCGGTCGCCCTGGAACAACTTCATCTGGCCGATCTGCTGGATGGAACGATCCACCTGCTTCGGGAGTGCCGGCCGCTGCCCCGCCGATGCAGAACACCCGGACGGGCAGACGATCCTGCGCCTTCCATTTCTGGAAGATTTCGAGCACGTCGGCGTTGCAGCCCGCGACCCCGAAGGACGTCAGGCCCGGCGCGATTCATGTCCTTGACCAGCTGAAGGCTGCTCGCTTCGAGCTGCTCCGGCGCGACTTTCGGCAGCCTGGCGGCAACCGGCCGTGTCGCCGCGATGTCGCCCTTGATCACGCCCGTGGGCTTCCCGGACGCGTCCCGCATGATCGATCCGGCCACGAAATCCTTCGGGTCCGGCGCGTTGGCCTCGATGCCGAATTCGTGCAGCCCCTTGCTGTTCAGGAACACCTGATAGTAGGACTCCTGCAGCGCGACGGGGTTGTCCGGCGCGATCCGGTCGAGCTCTTCGCGCGTGAACGGCTTCGGATCGTCGGCGAACTGCTGGTGCGCCCACCCGCCGATATTGAACACCCAGGCGCCGGGACCCTCGGCCTTCGCCCGCGCCTGAATGAGATCGATCGCCTTCTTGCGGGACTCGACGCCGTCGAACCGCAGCTCGCGCATCCAGGTGGTCGCGCCGCGGAGCAGGTGCATGTGGTTGTCGATCAGCCCGGGGGTGACGGTCCGGCCGCCCAGATCGATCCGTCTCGTCGTCGCGCCGGCCAGCCGGCTGACCTCCGCGTTCGTGCCGACGGCGACGATGCGATCGCCCCGTACCGCGACGGCCTGGGCAATCGTGAAGCGGTCATCGACCGTGACGATTTTCCCGTTGGAGCAGGATCAGGTCTGGCGGCGCCTGCTGTGCGCTGCACATGGCGCCGGCGCTCACGACGGCGAGCCACGCGCCTCCCGACGGCCGCGACCAGGCTGCGTTATCAGTCATGGTGCCCTCGAGCCTTGCGCCGTGGTCGCCGTCATCGGCGTCCGTCGTGCCTTCACAGCTGCGACCGGTGTTACCGATGGTCCAGGATGATCTTCATTCGCGCGCCCGTTTCGCCGCCCAGCATGCCGATCGCGGCCTTGGCGTCGGCCAGCGGCATGACGTCGCTGACGAGCGGCCCCAGCCTGACCTGCCCGCTCTCGACCAGCGCGATCGCGGCCGGATAGTCTTCGCTCTTCGCGACGCGCGCGCTGATGAGCGCCAGCTCCTTGAAATAGAGATCGTAGAACGGCAGCGCGCCTTCCTTGGCCGTGATGATGCCGAACAGCAGCAGGCGGCCGCCGGATCGCGCCATGTGCACGCTGGTGGCGACCGACGCAAGGACGCCGGTGGTTTCGATCACGACGTCGGCGCCGCGGCCGCCCGTCAACTCGCGCACGCGCTCGAGCGCGCCGTCGCCGCCGGCGATCGTGACATCGGCGCCGAGCGTCTCTGCGAGCGCGCGTTTCTCTGCGCTGCGCGTCACGCCGATGACCGGGTTCGCGCCCCGGGCCTTGGCCAGCTGGACATGCAGCTGACCGGTCACGCCGAGGCCGAAGACGACCACCGCTTCGCCGGGAAAGATATTGATCTGCCGCTGCGCGTGCAGGCAGGTGGTCAGCACCTGGATGAGCGGCGCGTCGCGGCTGTCGATCGTGTCAGGGAGCGGAAACACGTGGCTCGCCGGCGCCGCCACATACTCGGCGAAGCCGCCGTTGACGTCCCGGCCGATGAGCATGCCGTTGGGACACAGATGCGTCTGGCCGATCCGGCAATGGAAGCAGGCGCCGCAATAGAGCTCGGGATCCACAATCACCCGCGTCCCCGCGCGCACCGATGCCGCACCGGCATCGACGACTTCGCCGGCCATCTCGTGTCCCATGACCCGCGGATACCCGACAGGGATCGCGCCGCTGTAAATCTTGTAGTCCGTCCCGCAGATGCCGCTGTGCGTCATCTTCACCAGCGCGTGACCGGGAGCCGGCTCCGGCGCGGCGACATCGCCGGCAGCCAGTTCCCAGGGCGCCCGCAGCACCATGGCTCTCACAGGAGCGAACTCGAAAGTGCGAAGTTCAAAGTACAAAGTGCAAAGTAAGTGAACAAGTACGCGCTCTCACTTCCGACTTTGCACTTTGCACTTTCAGGTTCAAGTTCAAGTAAGTGCCTCGGGGTTGACCGGGTTCCGCGGCGGCTTGCCGGTGAGGACCGCGACGACCTCCTCGGCGGCTTTGCGCTGTAATTCGAGCAGCGATTCTTCGGAGTAGAAGCTCGTGTGCGGCGTGATGATGACGTTCTCCCGGCCGAGCAGCGGCGATCCGACCGGCGGCTCCTGGGGCATCACGTCGAGCGCCGCGCCCGCCAGGCGGCCGCCGTCGAGCGCGTCCGCCAGCGCCGCTTCGTCCACGATCGGGCCGCGAGCGGTGTTGATCAGGTACGCCGTGGGCTTCATCTGTCGAAACGCGTCCGCGTTGAACAGCCCGCGCGTTTCGGGCATCAGCGGCGTATGAATCGAGATGTAATCGGACCGTTTCAGGAGCTGGGCGAAATCCACGCTCTCGACGCCCTCCCGGGCAAACACGTCGCGCGGGACAAACGGGTCAAAGGCGATCACGTTCAACCCGAACGCCTTCGCCTTCGGCGCGACGAGCTGGGGAATCCGGCCGAAGCCCGCAAGCCCGAGCACGGCCCCGCGAAGACGATGGATGGGGACGACCGCCGGCATCTCCCACCGCCCCGCATGGACCTGCGCGTTCGACTGCGTGATCTTCCGGGCCGCCGCCAGCAGCAGCGCGAGCGCATGATCGGAGACCTCGTCGATGCAGTAGTCGGGCACCTTGGTGACGACGATGCGCGCGGAGGTCGCGGCGGCGAGGTCGACGTTGTCCACGCCGATGCCGAAGCGCGAGATGATCCGGCATTTCTTCATCTGCGCGATCATGTCCGCGGTGATCTTGGCGTACGTGACCAGCAGCGCATCCGCGCCGGCCGCGATTTTCAGGATCGCCTCGGGGGTCGCCTGCGGCGCGAGCTGAAGGTCGGCGCCGATCGCCGACAGCACGCTTCGCGCCGTATCAAGGTTGGGAAAGACAGAGTCCGCGACGGCGACAAGCACAGGGGGATTATATGAAAGTTCAAAGTGCAAAGTGCAAAGTAGAAAAGTAAGTCAAGAAGGGCTTTGAACTTACTTTCCCACTTTGTACTTTGCACTTCGAACTTTCTTCCGCGCCTTTGGCAGCAAGTGCGCGGCCGCGGGCGCGTCGTCCATGGGGAGGCGGTATCGGCGGATGCCGTCGTAGGAATGCAGGGCTCCGGCCACGGCGCCTGCGGTCGCCACGCAGCCAATCTCGCCGACGCCCTTGGCGCCGTAGCCGCCCACCTCGTCCGGCACCTCGAGGAGGACGACATCCACCGGCGGCATGTGCTTCGCCCGCACGATGCCCATGTCGCGCAACGCCAGCGAATCGGGAATGCCGTTCGTCGACGTGAAATCCTCGGAGAGCGCGTATCCGAGACCCATGTGGACGCCGCCTTCCATCTGCTCGGCGCACAGCCTCGGGTTGATGGCGCGGCCAACGTCGTTGGCGACCAGCACGCGTTCGAGCGCGCCGTCAGCGTCCAGGATCACCACCTGCGCGGCGTAGCTGAAGGTCAGGTGCGTCGTGGGGTTCAGCACCGACTCCGGCGTTCCGGGCCTGGTGGTGAAGTTGTACACGCACTCGCCGTAGTATTCGCGGCCGGCGAGCTTCGCGAGCGGCGTCGTCTTCAAGTCGGCGGCGAGCTGCTGCGCCGCACGCTGCGCGGCCGCGCAGCTCAGCGTCGTCGCTCGCGAGGCCCAGGTTTCGCCGCACTTCTCGCCGAGGTCCTTGTCCCAGCGGATCGTCATGATGTCGGCCGGGAGACCGGTTTCCTCGCAGACCGCCTGGATCGTCGCGGTGTACACGCCCTGGCCCATTTCGGTATAGCCGTTGAGAATCTCGATGCGGGCGTCGTTCGCCACGCGGATCGCGATGTAGCCGCCTTCGATGGTGCCGTTGCCGAGGCCCGTGCTCTTGATGCCGCAGCCGATGCCTTTGTACTTGGCCTTCTTGTAGACGCCCTTGACCGCCTCGAGCGTCGCGCGGATGCCGGCGACGCTGTCGCGCATGATCTGGCCCGTGCCGAACGCATCGCCGGGATTGAGCACGTTGCGATCGCGGATGTCCCAGCCATCGACGCCGACGCGCTCGGCCAGGATGTCCATCACGCCTTCCATGGCGAACTGGGCCTGGTTGCTGCCGAAGCCGCGCATGGCGCCCGCGTTCGGGTTGTTCGTGTACACCGCCTTCGCCTCGACGTCGACGTTCGGAATCCGGTAAACGCCGGTCGAGTGGCAGGCCGCGCGGAGCGCGCATTTCGCGCTCGTCGTGTGATAGCCGCCGGCGTCTGCCACGATTCGCGAGCGGAGCGCGGTGAGCCGGCCCTGCTCGTCCGCGCCGACCGTGATCTTGACCGTCATCGCGTGGCGCTTGACGTGGTGCTGCGTCGACTGCGGGCGCGTGAGCACGACCTTGACGGGCCGCTGCAGCAGGTACGCCGCCATCGCCGTCTGTCCCTGAATCGACAGCTCCTCTTTCGCGCCGAAAGCGCCGCCGCTGGCGGCGAGCGCGATCTCGACGTGCGCCGGATCGAGATTCAGGATTCGGGCGATCTGCGCGTGGTCGTACACCGATCCCTGGCTCTGCGCGTGCACCTTCACGCCCTGCTGCTGCGGCACCGCGAGACAGGCTTCGGGCTCGAGAAAGGCGATGTCGATCGGCTGCGTGTCGAACGTGGTATCGATGACATGCGCCGACGCGGCGAGCGCGGCGTCCACATCCCCGCGCGAAAAGGCCGTCGTCGGCTGGAGCACGTTCGAAGGCCTGGGCGCGAACGTCTCCGCCGAATGCACGAGCGGAGCACCGGGCGCCAGGGCGCTGACGGTGTCGGTGATCGGCTCGAGCACGTCGTAGTCAGTCGTCACGCGCGCCGCCGCCTGGCGCGCATGGAACGCCGTGTCGGCGACCACCATCGCGAGGAAGTCGGCCACGCAGCACGTCAGCTCGCCTTCGGCCACGAAGACGGGCTGATCGGGATCGTTGAGGCCCGTGCCGCGATTGCCGGGAACGTCGGCGGCCGTGAACACGCGGACGACGCCCGGCATCGATGCGGCTTCGGCGGTATGAATCTTGAGGACTTTCGCGCGCGGATGGTCCGTGAGGACCATCGCGCCATGCAGCATGCCGGGCACGCGCATGTCGTCCACGAATGGTATTTCGCCGAGCGCCTGCTCCAGCCCTCTGTGCCGGGGGATCGATCGGCCGACACCGTGTCCGTTCGACTTGCCGTTCTTACCGGCGAACGCGGGATTGCGGTGGAGTCCCAGATCTTCGCCGAAGTACGAGTGCCGGCGCGGCTCGGTCTGCGTGCAGACGCCCGCCGTTCTTACACGCTTCGCCGGCGGTCTGAATCGAGTCGAGAATGCGGCCGTACCCGGTGCAGCGGCACAGGTGGCCGTCCAGTGCCTTTGCGACCGTCGCCCGGTCGCCGGTCTGGTCATGCTCCATCAGCGACGCGGCCCGCACGATGATGCCGGGGATGCAGAACCCGCACTGGACGCCGCCCTCGAGCAGGAATGCTTCGCTCAGCAGGCGCCGCTTCTCTTCGGACAGGCCCTCGACCGTCACCACATCCTTGCCGTGCATCTGCTCCGGCTTGCGCAGGCAGGACATGGCCGGATAGCCGTCGACCATGATGAGGCAGCAGCCGCAGGTGCCCTCGGGCGCGCACCCATCCTTGACGGACACGACGCCGCATTCCTCGCGAAGCACCTCGAGAAAATGCATGCCGGGCTCGTACGCGGCGTCGACTGGTTTCCCGTTTAGATTGAAGGTGATCCTGGGCATTGCCGTCCCCTCGATGGTATCATCCCGCGGTTACACGCGGAGTGAGAGATCAGCTGGAGGTCCCGCCATGGATCAACCGTTCAAGACCGACAAATGGTTCACCAGCCCCTGGTGCTATCTGCCAGAGGTGAAGAAAGACGAGCATTTCGCACCGAAGGTCAAGATTCACGACGTCACCCTGCGCGACGGCGAGCAGCAGACCGCCGTCGTGTTCCGCCGCGAAGAGAAGGTCGCGATCGCCAAACAGCTCGACGCGCTCGGCATCCATCGCATCGAGGCCGGGATGCCCGCGGTCTCCCCGCAGGACAAGGCCGCGATTGCCGACATCGCCGCGCTCGGCCTCAAGGCCGAGGTCTTCGCGTTCTCGCGCTGCATTCCCGAAGAAATCAAGGTGGTCAAGGAGGTCGGCTGCAAGGGCGTGGTCGTCGAGATCCCGGCCAGCGACCACATGATCAAGCACGCGTACGGCTGGAGCCTCGATCGCGCGATGAAGTCGTCGATCGACACGACGCTGGCGGCAAAAGAGGCCGGCCTCTACACGGTGTTCTTCACCATCGACGCGACGCGCACGGAGCTCAACCGGTTCCTCGACATCGTCGATCAGGTCGCCACCGAGGGGCACATGGACGCCCTGACGATGGCCGACACGATGGGGGTGTGCACGCCGGATGCGATCGGCCACGCCGTGCGAAAAGTGATCGACCGGCTGAAGAAGCCCGTCGAGATCCACTGCCACCAGGACTTCGGGCTCGGCGTCGCCAACACAATCGCGGCGCTCGCCGCGGGCGCCTCCGTCGCGCACACGACGGTCACGGGGCTCGGCGAACGCGCCGGCAACGTGCCGATGGAAGAAGTGGTGATGTCGCTGCTCTGCCTGCACGGCCTCGATCTGGGCATCCGCACGGAAAAGTTCTGCGAGGTCTCGAAGTTCGTGCTCGACCTGGCGAAGGTGTCACAGCCGCCGAACCGGCCGATCGTGGGCGAGAAGCTGTACGAGGTCGAATCGGGGATCATCGCGGGATGGATACGCCTGGCGCGCAAGGAGCACCCGCTCGAATATGTGCCGTTCGTGCCGGAACTGGTCGGCCAGAAGCCCGTGTCCATCGTGCTTGGCAAGAACAGCGGGCCGCCCTCGATGGAAGAGTGGTGCGAGAAGCTTGGTGTCAAAGCCACCGATGAAGAACGGATGGCGATGCTCCAACAGGTGAAGGCGAAGTCCTTCGAGAAGAAAGATCTCCTGACGGCGGACGAGTTCAAGGAAATCGTCAACCGGGTGCTGCAGAAGGCGTCCGCCTCGCCAGCGCTCGCCTAGCGGGAGGAACATGCCGATGCAGGTCGCACGCCGCCTGCTCACCGCGGTCGCCGCCGGCGCTCTTGCCGCCGGCGCGATCGCGCCCGTCTCCGGCCAGAAACCGGCGGCCGCGCCCCGCACGGCTAACGGCAAGGTGGACTTCTCGGGCATCTGGAGCCCGGACCGGAATTTCATCTACGACCTCCACGACGCGCTCGAAAAAGGCGAGACGCTGCCGCTGCAGCCGTGGGCGGAAAAGCTTGCACGCGAGCGGCTGTCGAAGAGCGATCCCGAGGCGCTGTGCCTGCCGACGGGCGTTCCGCGCCAGGCGCCCTATCCGTGGCGAATCGTGCAGACCGGAACCCACATGTTCTTCCTCTTCGAGGGGAACATCCATAGCTACCGCCAGATCTTCCTCGACGGCCGGAAGCATCCCGACGATCCGGATCCGACCTGGTACGGCCATTCGGTCGCTCACTGGGACGGTGACACGCTCGTCGTGGATTCCGTGGGATTCAACGACAAATTCTGGTTCGATTTCGCGGGACATCCCCACACCGAGAAGCTGCACGTGGTCGAACGCTATCGACGGCCGGACTTCGATCACCTCGAGTACGAGACGACGGTCGAGGATCCCGGCGCGTACACGAAGCCGTTCACGCTGCACGGCCACTCGGCCTATCAGCACAAGGACGAGCTGATGGAGTACATCTGCAACGAAAACAACAAGGACGTCGAACACATCGTGGGCAAGGATCCGCGTAACAAGTACGCAAAACCGTGATCTTTTGAACCACAAAGAACACGATGGCCACAAAGAGGATGATCACGCACAATCTTCGTGATCTTCGTGACTTTGTGGTTAAGAGCTACACGCCCTCCACGACGACGGTTTCGACGACCCCGCCCGCGATTCGGAAGACCGAGGCCTGCTGGTACTCGGGCGATTGAAAACAGGCCACTCCCTGCTCGAGGGTCGGAAACTCGATGACGACGTACCGCTCGAACGTCGCCGGCCCCGCCATGATCTGATAGCGGCCTCCGCGGGCGAGCACGCGGCCGCCGTGGCGGCTCACGATTGCGGGCACCTGGTCGGTGTACTTTCTTATACGTGTCGGGATCCGTGACGTGAGAGCGGGCGATCCAGTACGCGGCCATGACGGGGGCCTCCTCTTCTCGTGGCTCGTGGCTCGTGGCTCGTGGCTCGTGGCTCGTTTCTACGTTTTTCGTTTTCCGTTCTACGTTCAGGCTGCGTTCTAGCAGCCTGCAGCAGCCTGCTAGACTACGCCAGCTCGTTCCAATCATGCACACGAGGCTGACGCGCCGGTCGTTCATGGGGGCCGCCCTCACCGTCGGCTTCGACGGACTGCGCGCACGTCCGTTTGCGCAGGGTCAGGCAGATTTCTCGTTCGTTCAATATCACAACCAGCCGGAGACGAGCCCGCTTCACGGCGCGCTCGCCGGCATGTGGTCGTCGATTAAAGCCGAGACCCGGGGACGCGTCGACACGAAGGTGCTTGCGCGAAACAACAACATCGAGGGCAGCGATCCCGCGGCGCTCCGGGCGCTGATGGCCGGCGAGATCCAGTTCTTCACCGTGATGGGCGGCATCCTGGGCACCGTCGTGCCGGCGGCGGATGTGCAACAGATGCCGTTCGTGTTCCGGTCGGCCGCGCACGCCTGCAGGGCCATGGACGGTCCGCTGGGCGCTTACCTGCGGGAGGAACTGGCGGCGAAAGGTATCGCGAGCTTCGGCGGCGGCGCCTTCGACAACGGCATGAGACAGATCGCCGGCAGGAAGCGTCCAATCGTGCGTCCGGATGATCTGGCGGGTGTTCGCATGCGGGTTCCGGCAGGACAGCTGGTCGCCGACACGTTCAAGGCGCTTGGCGCTGAACCGGTCACGATCAACAGTGACGGCATTTACGCGGCGCTCCAGAGCGGCAGGGTCGATGCGCAGGAGAATCCCCTCCTGCTGGTCGAGCTCTTCAAGCTGTACGAGGTGGCGCCGTATGTCAGCCTGACCAACCACATGTGGTCGGGATTCAACCTGGTCGCACACCAGCCCACGTGGACGCGCCTGCCCGGCGATATCAAGGCCGCCATCGAGCGAAACGTGCCGAAGTATGTCCGCACACAGCGTCGCCTGCAGGAGAACGAGAACCAGGCCGCCCGCCGCAGGCTCGCGATGCACGGGCTGACGTTCAACGAGGTCGAGTCCGCGCCGTTTCGGGACCGCCTGTCGGGGCTCTACGGCTCGTGGAAGGAACGGTTGGGAACCCGATGCTGGTCGTTGCTGACCGACAGTTTGCGGTAGGCTTACATAACGAAATCGTAACAGGAGGATGATGACGATGCGGACCCACTGGAGCAGGATAGCCGCGAGCCTGGCGGCGGTATTGATAGCGGCCGTGCCGGTTTCGGCTCAGTGGAGGGGCATTCGAACCAACGGACCGCGGCTCCCGGACGGGAAGTTGAACCTCGAGGCGCCCGCACCGCGGACGCCGGATGGCAAGCCTGACCTGTCCGGCGTCTGGCTGACCCGCGGCATCTACATCGGCGACATCGCGAAGGATCTGAAAGAGCCGGTGCCGATGCAGCCGTGGGCGGCTGATCTCTACAAGCATCGGCGGGACACCGAGAGCCGGGAGGATCCAACCGGCTGGTGCGTGGTTGGCGGCGTGCCCCGGTCAACCGCGGTCCCCTACCCGTTCAAGATCATCAACACGACGGGCATGGTCGTCATGCTGTACGAGGCCGTGCATTCCTATCGCCAGATTTTTACGGACGGCCGCGAAATCCCCAAGGATCCCAACCCGCAGTGGTTTGGGTACTCGGTGGGCAAATGGGAAGGCGACACGTTCGTCGTCTCGTCGACCGGGTTCAACGACAACGTGTGGCTGGACAACTTCGGACATCCCGCCGGAGAGAGCCTGCGGGTCACCGAACGTTTCCGGCGCAAGGATTTCGGCCATCTCGACGTGGACGTGACCATCGACGATCCGAAGACATACACCAAGCCATGGACGGTGACGCTGCCGCTCATCTATCAGGGGGACAGCGAGCTGATTGAGTACATGTGCACGGAAAACAACAAGGACGTACCGCACTTGGTGGGAAAGTGAAAGTTCGAAGTGCAAAGTACAAAGTTTGAAGTGCAAGGTTCGAACGCAGGTGGAGGATCGCGATGCGTGCTCTGACAATCGCAGCCCGAACGGCGGCCTTGGTGTTGCTGATGAGCGCGACGGCGTCCGCGCAGTGGCTCAATCAGCCGACGGCGGGCATTCCCCGCACGCCGGACGGCAAGCCCAACCTGGCGGCGCCCGTGCCGAGGACGCCTGACGGCAAGCCCGAGCTCGCCGGGCTCTGGCGGCCATCGCCGGGGCTGACGGGCGACATCGCGCGAAACCTCAAGCCCGGCGACGTGCCCTTTCAGCCGTGGGCCGAGACCCTCTACAAGCAGCGGCGCGCGAACAACAGCAAGGACGACCCCACCGCCAACTGCATCGTCGGCGGCGTGCCGCGATCGGACCTCGTGGGGTATCCCTTCAAGATCCTCCAGGTGCCGGGCATGGTCGTCATCCTTTATGAAGCCGTGCACGCGTACCGCCAGATCTTCACCGATGGCCGGAAGCTTCCCGAGAACCCGCAGCCCACGTGGTTTGGCTACTCGGTTGGCCACTGGGAAGGCGACACGCTCGTGGTCGAGACGACAGGGTTCAACGACAAGGGATGGCTGGACAACGCCGGGAAGCCCGCGACCGATCAGCTGCACGTGACGGAACGGTTCATCCGCAAGGACTTCGGCAATATCGACATCCAGATCACGATCGACGATCCGAAGGCGTACACCAGGCCGTGGACGGTCACGCAGCCGCTCGCGTTTCAGGCCGACACCGAGCTGCTGGAATACATCTGCAACGAGAACAACAAGTATTTCGAGCTGGTCCACGATTTCGGGAAGTAAACGGGCCATAAACGCTCGACTGTTCCGTCCGGAACAGCCCCAGCTCGTCGATTGCCGCTAGGATGGTTTCATGAGAAACGTCCTTAAAGCACTCGTGCTCGCAGCGCTGTTCGTCGTTCCCGCGGCAACCGCCAACGCGCAGGTGTCGTTCGGTATCACGATCGGTAACCCGCCTCCGCCGCGCGCGTACCGTGTGCCGCCGCGCCCCGGCCCGGACTATGTGTGGGTCGAAGGCTATCAGTATCCACAAAACGGGAAATACAGATGGCACGACGGCTACTGGACGCGGCCCCCGTTTCAGGGCGCGTACTGGGTTGAGCCGTACTACTATCGCGGGCAGTACTACGCCGGCCGTTGGGAAGACGGCCGCAGATCGATGAACCACGATCATCACTGGGACAACGGCAAAGATCGCGACTGGCACCACGACCGCGACGAAAACCACAGCCGCTAGCCGAACGCTAATAAGGTGTGAGGCGGGATCGAGGGTCCCGCCTCACACATTCTCCAGCTCGAACACTCAGCTCCGCCTCAAGCACATGAGTTTTCACTGACGGGCTTCTTTATGTCGTGTTCGTTCGCCTCTTATTGACTGTCAGTCAATTATCGCGTCATACTCCTTTTCATGGCGCGCTCTTCTGCTTCAGCTGCACTCCCCAGGTGGCAGCGCCGCCCTGACGATCGGCCGCATGCGTTGATGGAGTCGGCCTTCAAGCTGTTGATGCGCGACGGCTATCGCCGTATCCGCCTGGACGATGTGGCAGACGACGCGGGCGTATCCAAGGCGACGGTCTACTGCTATTTCGCGAACAAGGACGACCTGCTCACTCGCACGGTTGCGAGCCGCATCGCCGAAAAGCAGGCTGCCATCGAATCGCAGCTGGCGTCTGCCGGAGGGAGCGCGTCCGAACGCCTGCGCATATTCCTGCATCAGTTCTGGACGATGTCGCTGACGGAGCAGGCCGGATTATGGCAGCGATTGCTCGCCAGCGAGATCGTGACGGAGGCGCCTGACGTCTTCGCCGTCTGGGCGAAGGGGTCTCATTCAGCGATGGCGATTCGTCGAGCAACTCATCAAGGAAGGACAACGAGCCGGCGAGTTCCGGCGCGACGCGGACGCTGCCGTCGCGGCCCGGCTGATCGTATCGGCGTTGTCACATCAGGCTCTTTTCCACGTGCATTTTGGCATGCGGCGGTTCGCCCCATGCGACTTGGACCGGCTCTTCGGCTCGGCGATGGACCAGCTCCTGTTCGGGCTTCGCTCGCCCAGGCGCCGGACATCGCGACGGTAACTCATGGGACACTCTCATCGCTGGTTCCACATCGGCTTCCTCATCGCCTCATTCGCACTACTCGAGGCGTGCCGGAACACCACGGCCGCGCCCGTGCCTGCCCCGCCGCCCCAAGTCAGCGTGATCATCTTGACGCCCGAGCGGGTCGGCTTGACGAGCCAGTGGATCGCGACGCTCGACGGCTACGTCAACGCGCAGATTCGCCCGCAGGTATCCGGCTATCTGATTCGCCGCGTCTATGAAGAAGGTGCGGTCGTGCACAAGGGCCAGCTCCTGTTCGAAATCGATCCGCGGACATTCGATGCCGCCCTCGCGCAGGCCCAGGCGCGGCTTGCCGAAGCGGAGGCACAGGTCGGCAGGACGGAGCGCGACCTTCAGCGCGACCGGCCGCTCGCCGAACAGCGGGCGATCGCCCAGAGCCAGTTGGACAACGACATACAGGCCAACCTCGCCGCCCAGGCAACGGTCAAGTCGGCCGAGGCCGCCGTGGATGCCGCGCAGCTCAACGTCGGCTTCACGAAGGTGGTGTCGCTCATCGACGGAGTGGCCGCCATCGCCACCGCGCAAATCGGCGACCTGGTCGGCCCGGCGACACTCCTCACGACGGTTTCTCAGATCGATCCGATCAAGGCGTACTTTCCGTTGAGCGAGCAGGAATACCTGCGGATGGCCGAACGCCTCAACGGTCCCCACGCCGCCACGAGCTGGAATCGTGGCGCGGGCCTGACGTTGGTGCTCGCGGACGGTACGGAGTACCCGCACGCCGGCTCCTTTCTCGCGACCGATCGCGAAATCGACGCCAGGACCGGCACCATCAGGGTCAGTGCCACGCTTCCCGAATCCGGGGCACACGCTTCGGCCAGGTCAGTATGGCCACGTTCGAGCGGAGACGCAGGTTCTGACCGATGCCCTGCTCGTCCCCCAGCGCGCGATTGCGGAACTGCAGGGCACCTACCAGGTCCGCGTGATCGGCACCGACGACAAGGTCAGCACGAAAACCGTCACGCTGGGCGATCGCCTCGGCAGCCGCCGCATTGTCGAACACGGCCTTGCGGCAGGCGACGCGGGTCGTCATCGAAGGCGCGGCAACCCGCGACGGCACGGTCGTCCATCCGGTGCCGTTCGTGGCCTTCGGAAGAAGGGTCGTAAGCCGTGTCGCGTTTCTTCGTCCGCCGCCCCATCGTGGCCATCGTCATCGCAATCGTGACGGTGATTGCCGGGCTGGTGGCCGATCCAGGCGTTGCCGATCGCCCAGTTTCCGGAAATCGTTCCGCCCCAGATCAGCGTATCGGCCACGTACAATGGCGCCGATGCGCAGACGATCGAGCAATCGATCGCCACCCCGCTCGAGCAGCAGATGAACGGCGTCGACAACATGCTCTACATGCAGTCGACGAACGCCAACGACGGCACCATGCAGTTGACCGTCACGTTCGACGTCGGCACCGATCCGAACATCGATCAGGTCAACGTCCAGAACCGGCTGGCGCAGGCGCAGCCCAATCTGCCGCCGGACGTCAACACCTTCGGGTTGACGATGCGGAAATCGACGGGATTTCCGATGCTGATCGTCTCGCTGTCGTCGCCGCAGAACACGCTACGACGCGCTGTTCCTGGCCAACTACGCCAACATCAACATGATCGACGCGTTGTACCGCGTGCCCGGCGTCGGCGAGGTCCGCCTCTTCGGAGCGGGCGACTACGCCATGCGCATCTGGGTGAAGCCCGATCTGGCTCGCGAAGCTCGGTCTCACGGTGCCGGATCTCGTGCGCGCCGTGCAGCAGCAGAGCACCGTCAATCCCTCCGGGCAGATCGGCGCCCAGCCGGCGCCGCCGGGCCAGGAAATGACCTACACGGTCCGCGCTCAGGGCCGGCTCCAGACCGCCGAGGAATTCGGCGCCATCGCCGTGCGCGCGAATCCCGGATGGATCGGTCGTGCGCCTGAAGGACGTTGCCCGGATCGAACTCGGCGCGCTCAACTACAAGGAGATCGGACGCGTCAACGGCCAGGAGGGCTGCGCCATCGCGCATCTTCCAGACTCCCGGGCTCGAACGCGCTGGCCGTTGCCGCAGGGCGTGAAGAAGGTCATGACAGACCTCAGCCCGCGCTTTCCGCCGGATCTGCGAGTACCGCTACCCGATCGACACGACGCTGCCGGTGTCCGAAGGCATTCGCGAGATCCTGATCACGCTGGGCGAGGCGATGGTACTCGTGATCTTCGTCGTCTACCTCTTCCTGCAGAACTGGCGGGCCACGTTCATCCCCATGATCGCGGTGCCGGTCTCGCTCATCGGCACATTCGCGGTTTTCCCGCTGCTCGGCTTCTCGATCAACACGCTGTCGCTGTTCGGCCTCGTGCTCGCGATCGGCCTGGTCGTGGACGATGCGATCGTCGTCGTGGAGGCTGTGGAGCACCACATCGAAGAGGGCATGGCGCCGCGGGACGCCACGCTGAAGGCGATGGAAGAAGTGTCAGGACCGGTCGTCAGCATCGCGCTGATTCTCGCGTCCGTGTTCATCCCCGTGGGCTTCATGAGCGGCATTCAGGGACGGCTGAACAAGCAGTTCGCGATCACGATCGCGATCTCCGTGATGATCTCGGCGTTCAACGCGCTGACGCTGTCCCCCGCGCTGGCCGCCATGCTGCTCAAACCGCGCAAGAAGACGACGGGGGCCGCTCGGCCGCTTCTTCGGCGTCTTCAACCGCGTGGTTCGAGAAGGCGACGCACGGATACGTCAGGCGTCAGCCACGGCCTGATCCGCAAGGCGCTCATCGGCGTCGCGCTCCTGCGTGGGCTTCGCCGTCGCTGGCGGGCGTCCTGGGCCGGCGGCTGCCGACCAGCTTTGTCCCGGAAGAGGACTACGGCTACTTCCTGCTGAACGTGCAGCTGCCGCCGGCGGCATCGCTCGAGCGGACGGACGCCGTGTGCCGCAAGATCGATCAACTGCTCGCGCAGCACCGACGGCATCGCCAACTACAACACCATCGACGGCTTCAGCCTGCTGTCGCGCGTCACGGCCGAGCAACTACGGCTTCTACTTCGTCGGCCTGAAGCCGTGGGACGAGCGCGACCGCCCCGAGCTCGAGGCGCGCGCGATCGTGAATCGCGCTCAACGGCCAGCTGCGGCAAGCTCGTGCCGGAGGCGACGGCATTCGCAGTGATGCCGCCGGCGATTCCCGGCCTCGGCACGCAGGGCGGCTTCTCGTTCTGGCTGCAGGATCGCAGCGGCGGCAGCCATCGATTTCCTCGAATCAGAATCTGCAGACGTTTCTGGACGCGGCGCGCAAGCGGCCGGAGCTGGCCGGCGTGACTTCGCAGTTCACGGCCGCGGTGCCGCAGCTGTTCGCCGACGTCGATCGCGACAAGGTGCTCAAGCAGGGCGTCGCGCTCGGCGACGTCTATCAGACGATGCAGGCGTTTCTCGGCGGCCTGTACGTGAATCAGTTCAACCGCTTCGGCCGGCAGTGGCGCGTCTTCCTGCAGGCCGAAGGCGAGGATCGCGCGAGCCCGGCTGCCATCGACCAGTTCTACGTGCGCAACAACGACGGCGCCATGGTGCCGCTCATCGACGCTCGAGTCGACGAAGCCCGCGTTCGGCCCGCAGTACACGAACCGGTTCAACGTGTATCGCGCCGCGCAGGTGACCGGCGCGGCCGCGCCCGGCTACAGCTCCGGCCAGGCGCTGGACGCCCTCGAAGAGGTCGCGAGCGAGACGCTGCCGCGCGACATCGGCTACGACTGGTCCGACCTGTCGTACCAGGAAAAGAACGCCGGCGGATCGGGCGCGCTTTTCGCGCTGTCGCTCGCGTTCGTGTTCCTGATCCTGGCGGCGCTGTACGAGAGCTGGTCGCTGCCGTTCTCGGTGCTGCTGTCGGTGCCGATCGCCGTCTTCGGCGCCTTTGTCGGCCTGTTCATCCGCCGCTACGATTTCGACATCTACGCGCAGATCGGCGTGATCATGCTGATCGGTCTCGCCGCGAAGAACGCGATCCTGATCGTCGAGTTCGCGAAGGCGCGGCTCGAGGAAGGGCAGGACGCTCGTCGACGCCGCGCTCGAAGGCGCGCGGCTCCGGCTGCGGCCGATTCTGATGACGTCGTTCGCCTTCATCCTCGGGTGCGTGCCGTTGTGGCTCGCCGAGCGGTTCCGGCGCAGCGTCGCGCCGGATTCTCGGCACGGTCGTCGTCACCGGCATGCTCGCGGCCACGCTGCATCGCGATCTTCATCATCCCGCTGCTGTTCGTGATGGTCGAACGGCTGTCGACGCGCCGGCGCGGACGCATGGCAGCCCGCGACGGGCTCGTTCCCGGCGAAGGCGACTGCTTTAGGACGTGCGGTCGATCGCCATGATCTCGCGCTGCTCGCCTCGCTCATCGCGCTGGTCGCGCGCCGGCTGCACGGTCGGTCCGAATTACAAGCGGCCCGCCGTCGAGATCGCCGAATTCGTTTCGCGGCCAGATGCCCGACTCGCCCGCGTCAACGCGGCGCCTTGGCCGACGAGCACTGGTGGCGGGTATTTCAGGACGAGGCGCTGCTCGCGCTGATCCGCGACGGCGCTCGAGCACAACGACGATATCCGGATTGCCGCGGCGAGGATCCTCGAGGCGCAGGCTCAACTCGGCATCAGGCGCGCCGATCAGTTCCCGACGGTCAGCAGCCGGCGTCGGACGTGCTCGGCGAACGCCCTTCGTCCGCGCTGGGGATTCCCCGCGAAGAACATCGGCGCCGTCGAATTCAGGGATCGGCTTTCCTGGGAGGTGGACTTCTGGGGGAGGTTCCGGCGCGGAAACGGAGGCAGCCCGCGCCCAACTGCTGGCGAGCGAATGGGGCCGGCGCGCCGTGGTCGACAACGCTGGTCAGCCAGGTCGCAAGCGCGTACTTCAGCCTGCGGACGCTCGACCTCGAGCTCGATATTTCGAGCGGACGCTGGTGTCCCGGCAGGAGTCGCTGCGGCTCACGCAGGTGCGCGAGAGCGGGGGCGTGACCTCGCTGATCGATGTCCGGCAGGCCGAGCAGCTCGTCTACGGCGGCATCGGGCGTCATCACATCGCTCGAGCGGGAGATCGAGCAGCAGGAAAACTTCATCAGCATGCTCGTCGGGGGTAACCCGGGACCGATCGCGCGCGGCCGCCCGTCGATCGAGCAGGCGCACCTGACGGATGTGCCCGCCGGGGCTGCCTTCCACGCTGATCGAACGCCGTCCCGACATTCAACAGGCCGAGCAGGAGCTGGTCGCGGCCAACGCGCGAAATCGGCGTGGCGAAATCGGCGTACTTCCCGCAGATCGGCCTGACGGGATCGGGTGGATTCGAGAGCACGGCACTCGCGGCGCTCTTCACCGGCGCGAGCGCCATCTGGACGCGCGGCGGCAAGCGCGACGCAGCCGGTCTTCACGGCCGGTCGAACGCGGTCGCAGGTTGCGCTCAACACCGCTCGTCGCGACGAGGCCGTGATCGCCTACCAGAAGACCATTCGCCAGGCCTTTCGTGAAGTCGCCGACGCGCCTGGTGGGGTACCGCACGCTCTCGCGAGTTCCGCGATCAGCAGGAGCTCCTGTTCGTCGCCGCACAGGACGCACGCCGGCTCGCTGATATCCGCTACCAGGGCGGCGCCACGGGCTATCTCGAAGTCCTCGATGCCGACACCCGCCTCTTCGCCGCCGAGCTCGGGCTCGCGGAGGCACAGCTGAGCGAGGTCGCGTTCGTCGAGGTTTATCGGGCGCTCGGCGGCGGCTGGCAGTAGAACAGGCTGCTAGTAACGCGGCGTGAACGTCAGAAATAGGACGTTAAACGTAGAAGGCGGGACGAACAAATCCGGGAGGACTCTTCGTTTTGCGTTTTGCGTCCTACGTTCAGGGCGCTATTATTAGCGCGCCGGCGGCGGGCGCTCTGGGTTCGGCGGGCTTCGCGAACCTGGATGGCGGAATCGCCACGTTGGGACGGAGGTCGGTCAGCTCGATGGTGAAGCGGCCGTCCAGCCAGGTGTACATCCACTTGAACGGCAGCTTGACGCCGGCCACCTCGCGATAGTCGGAATAGTCGGTCTGCATGGGGATACGGCCCACGACGGAGTCCGCATAGCGGACCAGACGAACCAGAAGGCCTGATTCCTTGTCGAAGTAGAACGTCGCCATTCCCTGGCCCGTTCCGCTCCCCTGCACCACCTGCACATCGCGATCGTCGATCGTCGTCGGGAGGCCGACGCGCCACGTCGTGAACGTCTGCTTGATGCGTCCCGGAAACGTGAGCTCGGCCTCGAGCCGCGCGGCTTCCAGGTCGCCGCCGGTCAGCGCCTGCACCGTGACCGGGCGCTCGGTGATGGGAGCGGAGAGCCACGCGGCGCCGTTTCCGTAGATAGTGCTGCTGTCACCGTCGGACCCGTGCACGATGGTGGCCCGCTGACGAGGCGCGCGGGCGTAGACGTCCACGCGGCGTTTGTCCGGGTCGCCGTAGCCCGAATACGAGCCCTTCGCGGCAAAGCTGGTGAGCTTCGCCAGCGGCGCGGCGCCGCCGAGCGCCTTGATGTACTGGTCGAGGATCGCATCGGCGGACACCGCACCCTTTGCCGCCAGGATCACATCGTCCGACTCTTCGTCGAGCGGACCGCCGCCGTACAACCGGGCCAGGCTCGCCGTCACCAGCGGGCGGTTGCCGCCCCGATGGCACGTGTAGCACGTCACGACCTGCCGGCCGCCGAAGTTGTCCTTGTTGATGCCGGCCACCATCGTGACCATCCGGCGCGCGGTGCGCTTGCGCGCATTATCGTCGGCGTACTTCGCCCAGCTCCCGTTGCTCTCGTTGACGTGGCAGAAGGTGCAATCCGCGCCCAGCGAGGCAGTGAAGAACCCCATGGTCGCCATGAACTGGTTGACGGGAATCCCTTTGATGACCTGGAGATTCTTGAAGACCTCCTCGGCCATCACCGGTTTGGCCGGCGCTGCCGGGGGTGCCGGCAAAGGCGCCTGCGCGGCTGCCGAGTACGTGGCAGCCAGCAGGACGGCGACGAGGACGACCGTGGTTCCGCGCGACACGTCTACTTGGGCGATGCCGTTCCGACAGCCGGCTTGGCGGTGTTGTTGAAGAACTGCTGGTTCTCGCGCACCGAGCAGATTTGCTGGTAGCGCAGGAAACCGGTGTCGGACAACGTGAAGTTCCGATGCGAGTTCCACGGCTTCGTGTAGGCGCCCGGATCGTCGATCACCATGTCGAGCTCGAGCGTCTTCTGGTCGACGCGCTTGTACCGCTCGGTCAGATGCAGCTTCTCCGTGTGGGGATGGCCCATCTGATCCAGCCATGTCTTGTCGTTGAACCCGATGGTGTCGACCACGAGCGTGTCGCCGTTCTCGTAGTGCCCGATGGAATGCCCCCACCACTGCGGATCGGGATCGTCCGGATGCTTGCTGTTCAACCAGACGACGCGGTAGAAGGGGCCAATCTCGTACAGGATGTACACGGCCTCGGTGGTCGGGATGAATTTCGTCTTGATCGGCCAGAGGTAGATGTGGGGAACTCCCGGAGGTTCGCAATAGATCACTTGCGGATCGGTCGTCACGTCGAACTGCGAATTGGGTCCGGTGGACGGCTTCTCGGACAGCGTCTTCTCGCGGGCCCAGGGGAGATACGGGATGTCGGGCTCGTTGCCCCTGTTGCGGCCGCCCATGTCGGCGATGCTCAGGCTCTGGCCAAAGCCGCCTCGCGTGCGGTCGGAGGTCCAGTCGCCGGACAAATCCGGCACTTTCGCGCCCTGCGCGCGCACCACGCGCGAACCCGCGGCGACCACAAGGCCCAGCAGCAGGACCGCGAGTGTGCCTTTCAGAAGACGTCGCATGGCCAGACCTCCTCTTTCCAACTATTTCGCAGGCGCGGGCGCAGGTGCCGCGGCGCGGGGTGCGTCGTAAGCCGTCAACTCGGTCCCGTTCGACAGCACAATCCGGTTGAGCGTGCCGACATTCGAGCCGTTCTTTGCGGCAAAGATGTACATCGTGGCCTTCTCGCCAACCGGAATCGACTTCCTGGTCCAGCCGCGTTCCAGCATGACCAGCGGCGGTTCGGTGTACGCGATCCACTGGACGACGGCGCCCTTCGCATCCGTCACGTCGATCGCGACCTCGTTGTGCGGATTGCCCCAATAAAACTTCGCGATGGTACCTTTCAACTCGACCGTCTTGGTCATGTCGTACAGGTTTGCCCCGTGGTGGGCGAACACCCTCGCAGATGTCAGACACCCGAGAATCACCACCACCGCGATCACCAGTGTGCGCGACGTTGCATTTTTCAGGACGTTCACGGCAATCTCCTTCGCATTCGACCGGATCATTCTATGCCTGATATTACTTCACCGGCGGCTTCGCGAACTTCGCCGCGTCCACGGGCACGTTCGCCCGCACCTCGCTCAATTCGAACGTCGATCGGCCGTCCAGCCACGAAACCGTCCAGCGGAACGGCACCTTGACGCCGGACACCTCACGATAATCCGCGTAGTCCAGCTGCGTGACGATGCGGCCGACCGGGGACTCGGAGAACCGGACGAGCCGCGCCAGCAGGCCGGTTTCGGCGTCGAAACACAACGTGGCCGTCGCCCCATTCGACGTGTTGCCCTGAACGACAAGGACCTCACGGTCGTTGATCACGGCCGGCGCGCCCACACGCCACTTCGTCAGTGATTGCTTGATCCGCGACGGAAACCACAGATCCACTTCCAGCTTGACGCCATCGAGCTCCTGGCCCGTGAGCGCGAGCAGCGGGACGGGCTTTTCGGTTTCCGGCGCCGCAATCCAGCCGTCGCGGCCGTCGAACGTCGTCGTGCTGTCACCTGAGAGCGTGTGAATGACGGTCGTCCGCTGGCCGGGCGCCTTCGCGTAGATTTCCACGGCGCTCTTGTCCTGGTCGTCGAATCCACGGTACGAGCCCCTGGCGACGAGGGTGCTCACCGCGCCGAGCTTCTGGGCGCCGCCGACAGCCTGGATGTACTTGTCGAGGACGCGATCGGCGGTCGGCTGTCCAGGCGCCTGCGTGATCGGCTCTCCGGGTTCGTCAGGCGGAGGTGTGCCGTAGAGGAGCGCAAGGCTCGGCTGCACGTTGGGCCGGCTGTTGCCGCGATGGCAGGTGTTGCAGGTGACAACCTGACGACCGCCGAAGTTCGTGCGGTTGAGCGCCGTCACCATCTGCATCATCCGGCGTGCCGTCCGCTTCTTCGGGTTGTCGTCCGCGTACCGCGCCCAGTTGCCGCCGCTTTCGTCAACGTGGCAGTCCGTGCAGTTGAGTCCGAGCGACGCGGAGAAAAATCCCATCGTGCCCATGAACTCGTCGACCGGAATGCCCTTGAGGATCTGGACGTTCTTGAATACCTCTTCAGCCATGGGCGGCCGCACGCCGGGCGTCTGGCCGCCGGCCCACGCCGCGGCCAGCATCCAGGCGATCGCCGTGAGCCCGAGCCCTTTCACTTCCAGCTGTCCATCGCTTTTCGCTGCAGCGAGTCGGGGCCCATCTCGGCGAGCTCGATGCGCAGCCCGTTGAGATCGGTGACGTTGGCCAGGATCGCGTGCGAAAACGCGCTGGGAGCGCCCGGATCGGTGGCTGTCGCCCCCCGCTCCTTGAATGTCGACACGGTCGTGCGGATATTCGGCGCTTCCAGGCCGAAGTGGTTGATCCCCGCGGGACGCTGCGCGTTGGCCTGCTGGAGTTCGAGGAACGTGGTCTTGCTGATCTGCAGGTAGATCGCGGTGGGATTTCCCTGCGCGTCGCTGTTCCGGAAGGCTTCCTTGAAACCCAGCTTCTGCGTGTAGAACGCCGCCGCGTCAGGAATGCTCGGGACCGCGAGGCCGACGTGGTTCAACACGACGCCAGTGGCCCCGGCGCCGTCGTTCTGCGCCATGGTCGCTTGTACTGCTGATCCGCAGAGAAGACCGGCGACGAAGAGAACTAAACCGCGCATGCATACCCTCCAGAAGAAAGTTCAAAGTGCAAAGTTGAAAGTAGGAAAGTGAAGTGACTTTGAACTTTGTACTTTGCACTTGCGTAATCGCATCTACTTTCCAAGTTGCGGACTGGCCGGCTCCGCGGGCGGCGGGCCCATGCTGTAGTGCGCCTGCATGATCATCTGGTTGTCGCAGTAGGAATCGAGGATCTCGGTGTCGGCCTGCAGCGTCAGGATAATCTTGTTCGTCCACGGCTTCAGGTACGCCTTGGGATCGTCGATCGTGACCGTTTCCTCGAGGTGACCGAAGTCCACACGCCGCCAGCGTTCGATCACGTGCAGCGCGTCGCTGTTGGGATACGCCATGTTCGCGCTGAGCCAGCCGCGATCGCGGAATCCGATGCTCTCGACGACGAAGATGTCGCCTTCCCAGCGGCCGACCGAGTAGCCAAGCCAGGCGGGCTCGGTCTCGCTCAGCTTCGGCAGCGGCCGCCCGTCCGTGAAGATCTGGCGGAACGTGTTGCCGACGAACGATTCGTGGAGAAATATCGTCATCGGCGGCGTCTGGACGATCTTGAACGGGCTGCGGTGATTCTGCCGGGGGACGCCCAGAGGCATGCAGTACGTGTACGGATCGTCCACGTGGCTGCGGTCGCGTCGTCCCTTCTGCAGGCCCGCCGCCCACGGTGTCAACTGCGGCGCGTCGTCGCCTTTCAGCCCGGCCGCCAGGTCGTGAAAGTACGTCATGGCCCCCACGTCCCAGATGCCCGACAGATCGGGGTGGCCATCCGGCAGACGCGGCGGCGCCGGGGCGGTGAGGTTCGGCTTGCCGTTGGGCAGGCGCGGGATCCCCGGCGTCGGACGATTCACCCACTGCGCCTGCGCGACGCCCGAAACCAGCAGGGCCGCAATCGTGGCCAGCGCGGTGCGTTGTGCCTTCATGGTCGATCCTCCACGTTTTTGATCACGGCGTCTCCGCCAGAGACCGTCGAGACTCCACGCCCCGGGCCCGGCCGCCCAGAACATCAGAAACAAGTAACAAAAGAGAATAGACGCTTCCATGCCCGGCAGCTGAAAACTCTGCCAGAAACCTCTCGGCGCCCACGAGCGGAAATACGCGACCGCCATTTCGCCGGACAGAAGAAACGCCACGGGGCGCGTCAGCAGCCCGAGGACCAGCAGCGGCCCGCCCAGGGTTTCCAGCCACCCCGCCAGCCCGCGGATGGTCATGATGTCGCGGTCAATCCGGCCGCCTCCCACGGAGAAGAACTTCTCCAGGCCGTGCATCATGAACAGGCATCCCGCGACGATGCGAAGGAGACCAAGCGCCTGGTGGGTCCTGGCGACGTCGTCTCGTTCGCGCTTGTCGAGTCCCCAGGCGCCGCCGCCCGCCGCGGCGAGGTAAAGAAAGAAGAACGCGTTGAGCAGAATCGGATCGCCGCCGTTGCGGTGCGTGAACCAGCCTCGCTGCAACGGGCCGACGAAATACAGGACGAAGTACAGCACGGCCAGCGCGAGGCTGATTGGCCTGGTGAACAAGCCGAGGATGATCAGCAGCCCCGCCGGAAAGGCGATCAGCTCGACGACACCCTCGTACGAGAGCCGCGCCGCGCCGCTCGCTTCTGGGTAGCCGAACAACTGCTCCATGCCATGGCGAACGATCAGAAATCCGAACACGATTCGGGCAAGGCTCCGCAGCTGCGGCGTCCACTTCTCCGGGGAAGGAAGCGGAATCGGGCATGCTTACTTGCCGAAGACCTTTTTGTACTCCGCCGCTTCGGTCGCCGATGGAATCATTTCGATCAGATCGATATCGGCAGGCAGCAGGCGCAGCCGGAGCTTGTTGCGCGGCACCCACGGCGCCGTATACGCCTTCGGATCGTCGATGGTGAGGGTGAGCTCCATGGTGTTCGCGTCAACACGGTGGTACCGCTCTTCCACCTTCATCTGATCGCTGTGCGGGCTGCCTGCGTTGTCGAGCCAGGTGCGTTCGTCCATGCCGACCGAGTTCACGACGAACGTCGAATCGTCTTCCCATCGGCCGACCGAGTAGCCGTACCACCGCGGATCGGGATCCTTCGGCAGCTGCCGGCCGTCGGTCCAGATGGTGCGCCATCGCTTTTCGAACATGTAGAGCATCAGGACCGACTTGGGCGTCTGGACGATCTGGAAGGGGCGCAGCTCGAACAGCAGATTGCGCGGAAATCCTTCGGGGTCGCCCATCGTGGACAACGGGTCGTTGATTTGTTCGACGGGGACCATCCTGATGCCGTCCCCGGCCTTGTGCGTCTTTCCCAGCGCCTCTCCCCACGGCGTGAGCGGGGCCGTCTGATAACCGCGCGCCCCGATGCCCGCGCCGCCCGCGTCCCAGATGCCCGAGAGATCGCGCCTGGGCGCCGGCCCTGCGGGCGCTGCCTGCGGCTGGTTCGGGCTCTGCGCCAGGCCGGAGTTGTTCCACGGCAGCAACTGCTGCGCCCCGAGGATCGACGACAGCGCGAGCGCGGCGACCAGGCCGACGATTGGAGCAAACCAGCGCTTCGCCATGTCGAAACCCTCGCTCACCTGTTACTTTGTACTCTGCACTTTGTACTTTGAACTTTATTTGTCCGCCCCTGGCGTGGGCGGAGGCGGTGGCGCGCCTCGTCCACCGCCAGTGGACAGCGTTTGACCGTTCGGCAGGATCACGCTTCGCAGGCGGCCGACCGGTGCGCCGCTCTTGACGGGCTGCAGCGTCACCGTCACCTCGTCTCCACCCTTGAACGAGGTGCGCGCCCAGCCGAGCCGCGTCATGTCCGTCGGATTGCTCACCTCGACGGCCCAGTTGCGGACGGTGCCTGTATCGTCCTTCGCGTCGAACTTCAGGAAGCAATGCGGGTTGGCCCAGATCCATTCCGTCACGCTGCCCTTGAGCGTGAGCTCGCGCGTCGTGTCGAAGCTCGCCGCGCCGTGGTGTGCGGCGAGCGGAACGGACAGGCCCATCAGGCCAACCGCGGCCACAAACACGCCTAGGAACCCAGTCTTCATGAGCAGCCCTCCGGGTCGAGAAGCACCAACACGCACACGATAGGGAACTTACCAGTGTCTGTCAATCCGAGGTTTCCGACAGATGTTCAGCGTGGTTCATCACGAAGACACGAAGATCACGAAGCTTTCTTAGGGTTCTTCGTGCCCTTCGTGTCTTCGTGATGAACCTTATGTTCCGGACACTATTTCCAGGCCACCCTGAGGGGTTTTCCGACGAGGAACGCCGGGTTGGCGCCGGCGCGCGGCCGGTATTTCTGGGCGCCGCCGTTGTCCACTTCCGCCACGTAGAAGTTGCCGTCCTGATCCGTGCTCATGCCGTGCACGCCCCACATGCCGCCGGGGAAATCGCCCCACGTGCCCCACGAATACTGGAAGTTGCCGCTGAGGTCGTACTTGAGGATCCGGTTCGTGCCGCGATCGGCCGCCCAGAGGAAACCGTCGCTCGTGATGTTGAACATGTGGACGTCCGACGGCGGATCGCCGAACCGCCACGAGTCGAGGGTACTTGCCGTTTTCGTCGAACACCTGCGCGCGATGGTTGCCGCGGTCGTTCACGAACACGCGCCGCGTCTTCGGATCAACGGCAATGCCGTGCACGTTGTTGAAGAAGGCGGGCCGGGTGTCGTTCTGGTTCGAGCCCTTCTCCCCCCAGGCCGCGAGGAATTTGCCGTTCTTGTCGAACTTCGCCACACGCGTCCCGTTGTAGCCGTCGGCGACGACGAAGCTGCCGTCGGGGAACCAGTCCATGTAGGTCGGCCGATTGAAGTGCGTCGCGTCGGCGCCCGGCACGCCGTAGGTGCCGATGGTGAGCAGCTTGGTCTTGCCGTCGTGCGAGAACTTGTAGATGACGTGCTTGTGGTCGTCGATCAGCCAGACGTTCTTGTCCGCGTCGTACGGGCTGATCGCGATGAAGTGCGGGCGCTGCAGGCTCGCGTCCCACTGCATCCAGTTGGCCGTTTCGGGCAGCAGGTTGCCCTGCCCGTCGAACACGAGCACGCAATGCTCCCAGCGCGCGTCCACACCCATCTTGTTGTTGCGTCCCCAGGCTTCCATCCCGCCCTCGGCGAGCTGGCCGCTGCCGCCATTTCCCGGAGGGCTGGCGGTGGTGGCGTCACGCCACGGCAGCCGGCCGATGGGGAACGCGATGCTCGGCCCGAGGTCCGACAACTTCTTCGTCTGCGGCCGTGGAATCTCCGGCAGCTCGCCGCGCTGCACGACGTAGATGCGATCGGGGCTCTCGGCAAAGACGCTCTGGCCCGCGCCAAACGTCCAGCCCTCGTGGCCGGCGTTGGTGCTGAGTTTCTTCGGCCACCCGGGCACGACTTCGTACGCGCCGAAGACATCCTGCCCCCCCTTCTCCGCCGGCACGGCGGCCACACGGGTCGGCGCGGATTGCGCGGACAGGTGCGAACGATCGATCACATAGAGGGCCACAACTACGCTCGTGAGCGCCGCGGCAACCATCAACACGTTTCTGCGCATGGGAACCTCCAGATGATAAAGCGTAGCGTCCGCCTTCAGGCGGACGCCGGCCGGCTGAAGCCGGCCGCTACGATTTCTTGCGTCGGACTACGGTTTTCTTGCGTCGGACTCCCGCCATTTCCTCGAGCACTGCGCAGACGGCGCCGGTGTCATCGTCCTGGCGACCTGTCGCGATGGCGGCAGTATAGAGCGGAGCCGTCGTCTCGAACAGCGGGGTTGGGCAACCCAGCTGTCGGGCGAAGTCGGCGATGATCGTCATATCCTTCTGCCAGACCCCGAGTTTCATCAGCGGCTGCGAATAGTCGCCAGCCACCATCATCGGCCCCCGGACCTGCAGCATGCGCGAGCTCCCCGCGCCGGCGCTCAGCACCCTGAACGCCAGCGCCGGATCGATGCCCGCCTTCATCGCCAGCACGAGCGCCTCGGCGGCGGCCACATTGTGGATGGCCACCAGCAGGTTGGCCACATACTTCATCCTGGATCCGGCGCCAAACTCGCCGACGTAGACGCGCGCGCGGGCGAGCGCATCGAGGACCGGCCCCACGCGCCGGTACGCGCGGCGGTCGCCGCTCGCCAGCACCACCAGATCCCTCACGCGGGCCTGCGAGCCGGTCCCGCTCAGCGGGCAGTCGAGCAGTATCGCGCCGCGCGCGGCCAGGACGCCACGCGCTTCCTCCTTGACCGCGAGCGGAAGGGTGCTGGTTTCGATGACGATGAGCTTCGGGCGGGCGGATTCGGCCAGCGCCGCAGCCGCCTGGCGCAGCGCGTCGGACGAGGGCAGCGAGCAGATCACGATGCCGGCCTGGCGGGCGACGTCGCCGCACTCACGAGCGGCCAGCCCGCCGGCCCGTCGATGGGCACGGCGGCGCGCCTCCAGCACGTCGTACCCCACCACCCGATACTTCGTGCGTATGAGGTTCGCCGCCATCGCCGAACCCATGATGCCAAGGCCGATCATCCCGACCGTGCGGGAAGGCTGGACGGCGCTCACTGGTTCAAGTGGATGACCTTGGCCGGGGGAAAGCCGTTGAAGAACGTGCTGCTGGCGGCGGAGTACGCGCCGATGTTTGGAGCGTAAATGTAATCGCCGAGCTCGAGGTCAGGCAGCTGCTCCGCCAGGCTGATCGTGTCGAGCGCATCACACGTCGGCCCGAACACGGAGCACAGCTGTGACGGCCCTTTCTTGAAACTCTTCACCGGGTACTGGCAGTGATCGAAGATCACGCCGCTGAACGTCTGATAAACGCCGTCGTTGACGTAGTAACAGAGTTTTCCCTCCCGGACGGCCTTGCCGATGATCTGGGAAATCGCCGTCGCAGCCGACGCAACCAGGAATCGGCCGGGTTCGGCGAGGATTTCGATCTCCTGCGGGAACAGGCGATCGATCTCGCGGTTGATCGCCTGGGCCAGCGTCTTGAAAGCCGGGATCGTGTGGTCGTAGTGCGCCGGGAAGCCGCCCCCGATGTCGAGCAGCTTCAGTTCGAACCCGCGCGCCCGGGCCTCCGCGAATACCGAGGCCGTCAGGTTGAGCGCCTGGATGTAATTCTGGACGTTGGTGCACTGGCTGCCGACGTGGAAGCTCAGGCCCTCCACTTCGAGCTTGTTGTTCCGCGCAAACTCCATCAGGTCCACGGCCTCGCCCGGCGATGCGCCGAACTTGCTCGACAACTCCACCATCGACCCGGTGTTCGGCACCCGCAGCCGCAGCACGAGACCGGCGTGCGGCGCGTGCTTCGCGATCTTGATGACTTCCTCGTGGTTGTCGTACGTGACCAGCGGCTTGTAGGGATCGAGCTGCGCGAGGGTCTCGGTCGCCTTGATGGGGTTCGCGTAGATGATCCGATCCCAGATGAAGGCCTGCCGCTGCTCCTCCGGGAGGTCCTTGACGTTCTCGTGGACCGTCAGGAACTCGGCGATGCTGGCCACGTCGAAGCTGCTGCCCGCCTCGTAGAACGTCCGCACGATCTCGGGCGCGCTGTTGGCCTTGACCGCGAAGTACACCTGCACGCGCGGCATGTATTTCCGGAACTGCCCGTAGTTCTCTCGCAGCGCCCGGTGATCGACCACGAAGAGCGGCGTGCCGTGCGTTTTCGCCAGCCGAAGTAGTGTTTTCTCGTCCACTAGTCACCTTCGGAGATCAGGAAGTTCTTGAACTGCCACGGGTCGGCCGGGTCGATCTGCGGCCGGTTGAAGCCGTGGAACACGTTGGTGTAGTGCTTCAACGGGTTCCAGTCCGAGGCGACGCTCACAAACGTCCCGAGATAGGGCTTGCTGATGTCCAGGATGTAGTCGTGCGGCAAGTCGTCCGGCACGCACACACCGCGCGCCGGATTTTCGAGCATCCACATGCACGCGGCGACCACGGAGATCGCCACCTGCATCGTCGTGGCGTTCTGGTGCGGCACCAGGCGGCGCGACTCCTCGATCTCGAGGTCCGATCCGCACCACCAGGATTGGTACGGATGCCCCATGATGAAGGCGCCCAGAATGTCGGCGCCGCTCGTGATTTCGTCCGTCATGATGCGGACGCGCGACTGCAGATCGTAGTCGCGTCCGCGCAACTCATGAAACGACGCGATGGCGCTGTCGCACGGACAGTACGCATAGTGAACCGTCGGACGGTAGACCGCCTTTCCGTCCTCCCACACAGTCAGTTTCTCCGTGATCGTGAACGACTCGCCATGGCGCACGACCATGCCGACGATGTGGTGGTTGGGAGGCACCCAGCTCGCGACGAACGTGTTGATGCCCATCCGCGCCAGGCAGATCTGGCTCTTCGGACCGGACGGGTGCTCGAAGGCATACGCGGGCAGCTCTTTTTCGTGCGTGCCCCAGCCCATCTCGGCCGTCGTCGTTCCCTCTTCGCGGAAGCCCTCGACGCTCCAGGTGTTGACGAACTCGTCGACCTCCTTGGGGCGATCGGTGATCTGCGTATCGCGCTCACTGCAATGAATCACCTTGACGCCAAGCTCGCGGGACAGCCGGTTGAACTCCCGCGACTTCGCGTACTGCGCGACTTTCTCCGCCTGGGCCCCGCTGAACTTCCGATCGGCCAGCGCCCGTTCGGCGATGTCGAGCAGCCCCTGTTTGGTGAAGTGGCTGATCAGGCCCGGGTTTGCGCCGTGCTCGAGCACCGCGGTCGGCCCGGGCTCCTTCCACGATGCGGTCATGCGCCGCAGGTTCATGTGGCGCCAGTAGAGCGTCCGCTCCGTCGGGTGTTTGTTGTCGGCGCCGGCGTACGGATCCCAGAGCTCCACCGATGTGTTGATGTACAGCACGCCGTGGTCGTGGCACCACTGGACGATCTCGCCGCAGTCGATATTCCAGGCGAGATCGATCAGGAGATCGCCGGCCGAGAGATGCTCGCCGAGAAGCGTGCTGAGGTTGTCAGGGGTGACGCGCTTCTGGACGAAGCGCATGCCCTGCGCGATCCACGGCGCGAGCGCGGCCTGGTCGGGCTCGAACTCCATGATCGTGATCTGCGACGGCTTGACGTTGATGTGCTTGACGAGAATGGGCAGGGTGCATCGCGCGACGAAACCAAAACCCACGAACAGAATACGATTCGAAAACGTCTGCATGCTGCCTCGGCCGTCCCTTCGTCAGTTGAGTTTCTTTACGAGCACTTTCGAGTTCCGGCCGCTCTGCCCGTACTTTTCGCGCCGCGCCGGCGGCAGATCCTCAGGTGTGCCTTCGACGAAACCGCCCTTGTACTGAAAGTACGTGAAAGCCTGCGTGGACAGCGCCAGCAGCTCCCGCAGGCCCAGTTCCCGGGCCCGGCTCTCGACGTACTGAAGCAGCTTGCGCCCGATCCCCTGATTCTCATGCGAGGAGCTCACGTACAGGTGCGCCAGCTCGCCCTGGTTCTCCTCGGGATACACGTGCAGCGCAACACAGGCCACCGGGTTCTTGTCGATCTCGAAGATGTAGTAGTCGCCAAGGCTCTTCTCGATGGTCGCCCTGGTCCGCTTGACGAGTTCGTCGGCCTCGACTGCCTGGCGCGTCAGCATTTGAATGGCGCGCGCGTCCTTCTTCTTGGCCGGCCGGATGTGCTCGTACTCGTTGGCGTAGATCAACGTGCCGAGGCCGTGGTTCGAGAACACTTCGCCGAGCAGGCCCTCTTCCAGCGTGCCGTTGATGACGTGCACGCGTGGGACGCCGGCGTTGCAGGCCGCGACGGCGTGCTGCGCCTTCGACAGCATCTCCGGGTGAAAGCCCGCCGCGTCGTGCTGAATCAGTTTCCCCAGGTCGGCGACGAGCACCTGCCGGATCAGCTGCCCTCGGTGGATCAGTCCCTCCTGCGACGACACATAAATGAGCTTGATCGCCTTGAGCTGCTCCGCGACAGCCACCGCGACGCCGTCCGAGTTCACGCGATATGTCTTGCCGTCTCCATCGAAGCCGAGCGGTGGAATCACGGGCACCACGCCCTGCGACAACAGCGACTGGAGCAGCTCGGCATCGACACGCTCGACCTTGCCGGTGAAGAGTTGATCGACGCCCTGGATGATGCCGACCGGGTGCGCGATGATCACGTTCGTCGTCGCGGCGCGCAGGTCGTTGGCGGAGAGCCCCTCGAGAATCTCGTGCGTCAGCCGGTTGGCTGCGGCGAGGGCGAGATCGAGGGTCGCCGCATCCGTCACTCCTGTTCCGTCGAGGTCTGACGCCTTCACGTTCCGCTCTTCCGCGAGCGCCTTGATCTGAGCCGAGGCCCCGTGGACGAGGACGATCCGGATATTCAGCGACCACAACAGCGCGACATCCAGCAGCAGGGTCACGAAGTTCTCGTCCGTGACGATGGCGCCGTCGATCGCCAGGATGAAGGTTTTTTCGCGGAACTGCGGAATGTACTGCAGGATGCCCCGCAGATCGGTCAGCTTCACGTCTGTGCTATTGCGGCGCGCGGCCGCATGGGAGCGTTGAACGGGACATCAGGGCTACGGTTCCAATCTGAAGCTGGCGAATTGCCACAAGTCCTCGTCGCTGACGGGCTCGGCGCCCCATTTCGCAAAGAGCCGCGAACGGCTTTCGAGCGGCGTCCAGTTCGACTGCACGGACGGGCAGGGACCCAGGTACGTGCCAGCTACGTCGAGAATATCCTTGTACGGGAGTTGATCGGGAACCAGGATTCCCTTGCTCGGATTGCCGATCATGTAGACGAGCCCGCCGAGCACCGCCGCGGCCACCTGGAGCGTCGTCGCGTTCTGGCCTGGCACCAGCTGGCGGGCCTCGTGAATGTCGAGCTGCGACCCCGTCCACCAGCTGGTGAACGCGTGGCCCATCAGCAGCACGCCGAGCTCATCGATGCCGCCGGTGATCTCGTCCGACATGATTCTCAGCTTCGGTTGCAGCTGAAAGTTCCGCATCGTCAACTCGTACAGACTGAGAATCGCGTTGTCGCACGGCATGTACGCGTAGTGAACGGTCGGACGGTAGACGGCGCGCCGGCCTTCGATCGTGTCTTCCCAGACCGTGAGGTGGTCGCTGATCGTGAACGATTCTGCGTGCCGGACCACCATGCCCATGATCGGTCCGCCCGCGGGCACCCACGAATGCACGAACGTTCGAATCCCCGGCTGGGCGAGAAAGATCTGGTTGCCCGGCCCCCCGATAGGCGTATGGGCGTGTTTCGGAAGACGGCGCTCGTGCGTTCCCCAGCCGAGCTCTGCGGGCGCCGTGCCTTCTTCGTAAAAGCCCTCGATGGACCACGTGTTCACGAACTCGTTGACGGCCTTCGGCTGCGAGGACACCTGCGTGTCGCGCTCGGCGATATGGATCACTTTGGTCCCGGTGGCCTGGCTCAGGCGGGCAAAGGCGCCGTCCTGTTCACCCTCGGCCGCGGCGATCAGCTTCTCGAACGCCACCTTGTTGACACCGGTTTCCGAGGGGACTCCGCTTTCGATCATTTTCGTGGCGATTTCAAGCAGCGCCCGCTTGGTGAAGTGGCTCACCAGGCCGGGATTCGCGCCGTGATCGATGATCGCCGTGGCCGACTTCCCCTTCGAATTGAGCCGATCCTTCAGCAGGCGGACCCGCATCTGACGGGAGTAGAGGCTGCGCTCGTAGGGCGACTTGTTCTGGATGTCGCCGTAGGGGTCCCACTCTTCGAGCGACGTGTTGATGTAGTTGACGTTGTGCGCGGCGCACCATTCGAGCATGTCGAACGTTTCGATGTTCCACGACAAGTCGACGATGGCATCGCCCGGACCCACGAGGTCGCCCAGCATCGTCGAGTAGTTGTCCTGGGTGAGGCGCATCTGCTTGAACACCACACCGGCCTGCAGCGACTCCGCAATCTTCGGACGCACGTCCTCGAAATCCACGACCGTAATGCGATTGGCCGGCATGTCCAGGTGACGCCGCACGAGCGGCAGGGTGCACTGGCCGACCGATCCGCACCCGAGCATCAGGATGCGTCCGCCGAAAGGGGTTCGCTTCGCGGTTTGCGTCATGTCCTCCGTCACCTCACGCGCCTGGGTCGTCCTACCGGCGCCGACATCGAAAACAGTGTCCAAACTCCCGGCCGATTGTAACAGGAGGTAAACCCGCCTAGAATGGCTCGTCCGATCGGCCGGGCCTGCAACCATCCTCACCACACCGAAAGGAGCGCTTCATGACGAAAGGCACGCGTTCGAGAAACGCCGCCACGACCATCCAGTCCGCACGTCGTCGCAGCCTCGAGGCGCAGAACGATTCGCCCGCGCTTCCCAGAAGCTCCCGGTTCCGGGCCCACGATCACGAAGGCGATGACAGCCGCGGCTCGCTGGGCGCCTCGGCGCGCTATGGGGTCAGCGCCGGAGACCCGTCTGACGATCGAAAGCCCATGGCCTGAGGCGCCCCGGCCCTCAAACGGCCGGCACTTATCCGTGTCGGCCACCCCCGTCCGCTGAGCCGGCGAACTACGCCGGGTCACGAATCGCAAGGGCGAGCTTGCCGCGAAGCAAGTCGTCGATGTCGTTGACCGAATCATTGAGGTGGTTGAGCTTCTGAGCCAGCTCGCGGATTTCGTATTCAGCGCGGCGATTGACCTCGAAATCGAGCTCACCGCTCAGCCGATCCTTGGTGTCCTGCCGGTTCTGACTCATCATGATCACGGGCGCCTGCAGGGCGGCGAGCATCGAGAGGAACAGGTTGAGCAGGATGAACGGATACGGATCCCACGAGGCTCGTTTCAGAGCGACGTTGACTGCCGTATAGGCCACCAGCGATCGACCAGAAAGCGTGATGATGAACGTCCACGAGCCGCCGAACCCGGCGACGGCGTCGGCGATGCGCTCGCCGAAGGTGGGCCTCGTTCTCGATCATCTCGTTGGGATTGCGGGACGCCCGCACGCGCACGAGCTGCTGCGTATTGTGAATCTGCCGGCCGAGCACGGTCAGCATGTCCATCCCCGCATGTGGCTTCTGTTGAAGCAGCGCGAAGATGTCCTCACGATCGACCCTCAGGCAGGTGGTTTCGTCGGTGGCCACCGCGTTGGTCTGATGCGGCGTCTGCTC
Source organism: uncultured Acidobacteriota bacterium (assembly GCA_963729215.1). Lineage (GTDB taxonomy): Bacteria > Acidobacteriota > Vicinamibacteria > Vicinamibacterales > CAVVIG01 > CAVQJU01. Next base: position 193,939 of record CAVSND010000031.1, read on the forward strand.
GAGCATCGACGCAAAGCCGAAGAACTCGCCGATTCCCGGCTGGGCAACCAGCACGTCCTGGTGGTCGTCGTCGATTGTCGTGACCTGCACCGCCCCCGATCACGACCACGTAGGCATGGCCAGCGGGGTCGTTCGATCCGGTAGATGCGCTGGCGCGGCTCTGAACTGCTCGAGCTCCACCTGCTCGGCCAGCACCGCCAGCTCGTCATCGTCCAACAGCGCAAACAGCGGGACTTCTCTCAGAATCTGCAGGTCGCACGCCATCCTGACTGCTCCTCCCGGCGTTCTAGCAGGGCGCCAAAAAAACACGGCCTCGAATGTGGAACGCAAAATGTAGAACGAAATACGCCGGAATTCTCCGTTCTGCGTTCTCCGTTTTACGATCAGGCTGCGTTGTGCAGCACCGCCGAATCGCCCCGCAGCGTCGCGGGCGGAACCGCAATTTGTAACACGGCGGTGTATCGACGACGTGACAAACCGGTGGATCCCGGGCGGTTCTATCGTTCGTCGCGCCGGCCGTAGTAGTAGCCTCCGTTGTCCTCGATGGCAATCGGGGCGCCAAATAACTCGGTCAGCGCCTTCGACGTCAGCACGGCGGCCTTGGGACCGGCCGCCGCGATTCGTCCCTCGCGCAGCAGAATCACGCGTTGAATCTCGGGAACGATTTCGTCGATGTGGTGGGTGATCAGGATCAACGTCGTGCCGTCGCGGGCGATCTGGCGGACGCGCTCCATGAAATCGTGCCGCGCGGCCAGATCCAGGCCGGTCGTCGGCTCGTCCAGGACCAGCGCCCGCGGCGACGTGACCAGCGCGCGCGCCAGCAGCACCCGCCGCGCTTCGCCGCTCGACAGCTCGTCGAGCCAGCGGCGGGCCAGGTGGCTCGCGCCCATGCGCTCGAGCGCGACGACCGCCTTTTTCCGCATCTCGCCGGTCACCACGCCGTAGCGCAGGATACCGTCCGATGCCAGAAAGCCCGAGAGCACCGCGGCCTCGCCGGAGATGCGGCCTTCGCTGTTGCCGGCGACGAACCGCTGGTGCAAATCGGCCGACACGATGCCGAGCTGGGATCGCAGGTCGAACACGTCCCAGTTGTCGCTGCCGAACACGCGCACGGTCGATTGGCCGTTGTCGGTGACGAGGGCGCGCACCTCATGCGTCAGCAACTTGACGAGCAGGGACTTGCCGGCGCCATTGGGGCCGACAATGGCGGTGTGCTCGCCCTCCTCGATCGTGAGGGTGAGCGCGTCGAGAACGGCACGATCGCCCTTGATGACGGTCGCGTCCTTCAGTTCCAACACAGGGGAGCTCATAGAAGTTCAAAGTGCAAAGTACAAAGTGCAAAGTAGAAGTCAGTTGAAAGTCCTGCAATTGTACTTTCAACCGACTTCTACTTCGAACTTTGAACTTTGTACTTCTTCGCATTCCTAGGTTGGAAGTGCCCGGCCGCGTGTCTCTTCGGAGAATGGAAGGAGGAACAACCCGAGGACGAAGGCAGCGGCCGTGACGGCGACCGGCACGCCGAGGCTGCCGTATGACTGGATCGCGGTCCCGACCAGAAAGACCATCGCCACGCCGAAGAAACGGCCGACCGAGCTGACGAACGCGATTGCGCTCGCGCGGCAGTTCGTGGCGTACTGCTCGGGCAGCCACAGGGTGTAGAGCGCGAAATTCGCGCCGCCGATGCCCAGAAAGAAGATCAGCACGAAGAAGGGAGCCAGCGCGGACGGCAGGTAGAAGATGTAGCCGAACGCGATCGCAACCGCGACGCCGAGCGTGGCGAAGTACAGCCCCATCGCCAGGCGGCGCCCGAAACGCTCGGCCAGCCACGGCGCCCCGAGACACCCGATGATGGTGGCAATCGACAGCACCATCGACCCATACGACGCGATCCGCGCCGCCTCAGGAGCCGCGTAGCCCGCGGCGCGGGCGATCTGCGTCACGGCCGTGGGGACGTAGATCGACCCCGCCCACAGCCCGACAATGGACACGGTGAAGAGCAGCGAGTTGATGATCGTCCGGCGCTTGTATCGGGGTGAGAACAGCGCGGCGAACGCCTCGCCCATGCGGGGACGTTCCTTTCCCTTGGCCTTGTCCTGCCAGGTCTTCGGCTCGCGCACCCCGCTCTGAATCCAGCCGACCAGCAGCGCGGGCGCGCCGCCCAGGATGAACATCCAGCGCCACCCGTAGTTGGCGCCGATCGAATAGTTCGCCAGCGCGGCGAGGAAGAACCCGAAGTAATAGCCGGTATGCATGTAACCGGCGCCCATCTTCCGCCGATCCTCCGGCCACTCCTCCGCCACGAAGGTCCCGCCCATCGGCTGTTCGCCGCCCAGGCCAATCCCGCACAGCACGCGCAGCACGCCGAGCTGCCAGATGTTCGTCACGAGGCCGCACATGAAGGTGAAGACCGAATAGAACAGGATGGTCAGGATGAGCGCGCGCACGCGACCGAAGCGATCGGCGATCGGGCCCCACGCCATCGAGAGGCCCCAGCCGAAGAGAAACAGCGCCTGCAGGATGCTGCCGTAGTACCCGGTGTTGCCGGGCGTGGCGGCGATCCCCGACCGCGGCAGCAGCTCGGTGAGCGCCGGGACAAGCACGAGCGCGTAGATGAACGCGTCCATGCCGTCCAGCGTCCAGCCGCCCCAGGCGGCCCAGAACCCCTTGATCTGATTCGAATTGAGCTTCGTCAGCGTCCGCGCCGCCGGTACAGCGGTCGCCACGGTGTCCTGAACGGCCATAAGCCTCGCGAGTCTACGGGCGTTCAACGACGCGGGTCAAGCGTGAGCACGGCGTCCAGATCGTGGCGCGCCGCCGCGTTGTTCGGGTCGAGCTGCACGGAGCGGCGCAGATGTTCGACGGCTTCCTCGCGGGCGCCTCGATACGCGAGCGCCGCACCCAGGTGCCAATGCGTCGGCGCCGAATCGGGACCGAGCCTGAGCGCTTCGCGGAACTCGGCGATGGCTTCATCGATGCGTCCCTTCTCCGCGAATGCGATGCCGAGCGTGTTGTGCACGTCCGCGGAGTCGGGCACGATGGCGCCGAGGTACGCGCTGCCTGCAATCGTCGCGGCTCCGCCGTTCGGAGAGGTTGCGCGCGCGGGCCACGTCAGCCGGCGACGCAGCGTAAGCGCGGGCGATGAGCGTCGAGATACACGTCGAGCCCTTCCACGAGAGGAACCGGCCTGCCTTCGGCGAAGCAGTCCGGGCACCACGCGGCGACCTGGCGAAGATCGACGATGGAGGCCGGTACCGCAGCGCCGGAGTCGAGCAACGACCTCACGCCATATTCCTGAATCGGACGATCATCGCTCGCCGGGGCGATGTCCCGTGTCGCCTCCGCCAGCGTCTGCGCCGAGCCGACGAACGCCCCGACGATCTCGCGCGCGCTTCCCAGGTCGAGCCGCCGCAGATCGGCTTGCACCGCCGGCGCATTCGCCAGCGCCGCGGTCAGCTGCGCCGGATCGATCTCGATGCGCGGGTCCGGCCGTGCCGACGAGCAACAGGTCGGCTTCCGCGCCCGGAGAGCAGGACCGCCTGCGGAAAGACGTCGACAAACGCCCGCACCATCGCCAGCGTCGTCGCTGCAGGCACCTGGTAGGCCGGCAGCCACTGGCTGATGAAGCCGCCCGGCTTGAGTCGCGTCCGCGCCAGCGCGTAGAACTCGCGTCGAATACAGCGCAGCCACGCCGGCGTACGCGATGGGCGGCGGCTCCAGCGTGATCAGGTCGTAGGAGGCCGGCGGCTGCATCTGCAGATGGTGCCGGCCGTCGTTGACGTAGACCGCCACGCGCGGGTCGTTCAGCACGTCGTGGTTGACGTCCGCTGAAGTAGCCCGCGTGGGCGAGGACGTCTCGCGAAAGATCCGCGACCTCGACGCGCCGGATCGACGGATGCAGCGTGGCCGCATGCGTCGTGTTGCCGACGCCGAAACCGATCACCAGGACCGTCTCCGGGGCGTCCATGGCAGAGGAGCGGAATGTGCGCGAGCGCACGCATGTAGCGCTGCGACAGCCAGCGCGGTCGACGACATCGGATGGCCGTTGGTGAGCAGCGTGCGGCCCTCGCCCGGCACATCGGTCACGGCGATGACTTCGGTCACGCCTTCGCGTCAGCGTCAGCAGCCGTTCGCCGGCCGTCGAGCGAGCCAGCGGCCCGAGTGATCACGTAGCCGGACGGCAGCAGACACCACAACGCCAATGCAGCCGCCGAGCGACCAGCGTCGAGATCGTCGCAGCCGCGGCAGACGACGCGTCGCGGCGGCCCGCGTACGACCGGCCTGACGCGTCAGGCCGCCGCGGCGAGATACAGCGGCACGACGCGAGCGCGGCGCCGATGCGTCAAGCACGCGTGGCGCTGCCCTGGATCCCGAGCGTCGGCAAGAAGCAGGAAGCCGGCGGCCAGGCAGCCGCACACGGCGCCGACGGTGTTGGCAAGGTAGAGCACGCCGGCGCGGCGGCCGACGGAGCGCTCCGCGCGCTGGATGATCGCATTGGCGAGCGGAAAACTGAATCCCATCAGCAGCGCGGGCAGGCCGACTTCCAACAGGATCGGTCTCGCGTTGAACCACGAGCTCGCGACGATCGCGCCTGTCCAGGCCGGCGATTCGCAGTCCGGCCGCGCGCCTGATCGGCTCGGTCGGCCATCACGACGTGCTCGATGGCTCTCGCATCGGCCATCGCCAGTCCGAGAAGAGTCAGACGCGACGAAGAGCGCCTGCACGACCATCAACCACTGCGCCGGCCGGGCCGTGCGGCGCAGCAGCAGGCCGGACAGCCAGCGAGCCGGCGCCGATGCCGATCAGGATGACGGTCAGCAGCAGCGAGAAGACCGCGCGGAATCCGCCGAGCAGAATCGAGAAGTGGCGGAACCACAGAATCTCCATCCCCATCGCCGCGAAACCGGACATCGCGAGCGCGAGGCTGGTCGCGGGACGCGCGAGACGACACCGAGCTGACCGGACCGCTGAGTCTGCGGTCGACTGTCCTGTGCAGGCTTGTCGCCAGAGCCGTTTCTGCGCGGTGCCGCCAGCCTCCGACATCCGGGCCGCGACGCGAGCAAGGAACGCGCCGCCAGCCGCGACGAGATTGAACGACACCGCGGCGATCTGCGTCGCCATGAAGGCCCGAAGCCGGCACCAGCGCGAAGTCGGTCAGAAAGCATCCCAGCGCCGCGCCGGCGGTGTTGACCGCGTACAGCGAGCGCGATCCGGCGGCCGCCGGTCGTCGACATCGCTCTCGGACGAGATGACGAATGAGGAGCGTCAGCGTCCCACCCATCAACAGCGTGATGGGCGTCAGCAGGACGACGGCGATCGCTGCGCGGGCGAGATAAGACGTCGTCGACAGGACGTACCAGCCGCCGCGCTCGCGCGAGTAGACGGACGCAGCGCCGAGACCTGGCCCAGGTGCGGCAAGCAGCGCCGAGATGCCCAAGCCCCATGCACGCCGATGAGCGAGCTCGCGAGTAGCCGTACGCCCGAAGCAGCGACTGCGCCGGGCTGTCGTAGCGCCGATCCGCCCACGCGCCGACGAGAAGCTGCCGGCGCCGAGGCCCAGCATGAAGATCGCGACCACCAGCGACGTGGAGTAGACCGTGTTCCCGAACACGTTGCCGAACACGCGGACCCAGACGACCTGATAGATCAGGCCGCTGAGGCCTGAACAGAAGAACAGGAGATAGATCAGACCCTTACCTGTTATTTCCACACGGCGGCAACGGGCTTGCCGACCAGAAACGCCGGGTTCGCGCCGGGCCGCGGCCGAATTTCTGCGCGCGGCCGCTGTCGACTTCGGCGACGTAGAAGTTGCCCTCCTGATCGACGCTGAGCCCGTGGACGCCCCAGAAGCCGCCGGGGAAATCGCCCCAGGTGCCCCAGGAGTACAGGAAGTTGCCGTCCAGATCGTACTTCAGCATCTTCGACGTGCCGCGATCGAAGGCCCACAGGTACCGGTCGGCGCCGATGATGAACAGGTGGATGTCCGACGGCGGCGGGCCGAAGCTCCACTCGTTGAGGTACTTGCCGTTCTCGTCGAAGACCTGCACGCGGTGGTTCTGCCGGTCGTTGACGAAGACCGCCGGGTCTGCGGGTCGACGGCGATGCCGTGCACGTTGTTGAAGTAGCCGGGGCGCTTCTCGGGCGGCGGCGTGCCCTTCTCGCCCCACGCCATCAGGTACTTGCCGTTCTTGTCGAACTTCACGACGCGCGTGTTGGCGTAGCCGTCGGCGACGAAGAACGTGCCGTCGGGCAGCCACGCGATGAACGTCGGCCGGTAGAAGTGCTTGTCGTCGGCGGCGTGCACGTTGGGCTCGCCGATGGTCTGCAGCAGCCGCTTGCCGTCGTTGGTGAAAATGAAGATGGCGTGCCGGTAATCGTCGACGATCCAGACGCGCTTCTCCGGATCGTACGGGCTGATGTAGACGGCGTGGGGCCGCCGCAGCATCTTGTCCCACTGCGTCCAGTCCTCGATGATGTTGCCGTTGGCGTCCACGACGACGATGCAGTGGTCCCAGTTGAAGTCGACGCCGGGCTGGCCGACGTCCGAATCGTCGCCCACCTTTCCGTCGCGTTCGAGCGCCCCGGGAGGGCTGGTCGACGTCGCGTCGCGCCAGGGCAGGCGGCCAATCGGGAACTCGATGCTCGGGCCCGAGCTGCGGCAGCTTGATCTTCTTCGGCCGCTCGATGTTCGGGCAGTTCGCCGCGCTGCAGGATGAACACGCGGTTCGGGCTCTCGGCGAACACGCTCTGCCCGGCGCCCCACGTCCATTTTTCGTTGCCCGGCAGGCTCGAGAGCGGCTTGGGCCAGTTCGGCACGATTTCGTAGCCGCCGAACATGTCCTGTCCGCCTTTTTCGCCTGGCACCGCGGCGAACCGCGGTTCCTGCCTGCCCTGCCCCCGCACGGTCGGTGTTCGACCGGCAAACACCAGAGCCGCGACGGCGGCTGCTGCGACGGTCGCGAGAATCGAAGCCCTTTGACGCATCTCTCTACCTCTGGGAATCGTGTCCTGATGCTGCGCGCGCATGTCCCGACCGCCGATAGGCTACAGCGAGCCGAGATACGCCGCAATCGCGAGGATATCGTCGTCGGTCAGGCGTGCGACGGGTTTCTTCATCAGCTGCGCATCCACGCCGTTTCTCGTGCCGTCCTTGAAGAGGTAAGCTGACGCGCGATGTAGATGGGGTGAAGACCCGCGAGCCGAGGCACATTGCCAAGCCCCCGCATGTTGTCGCCGTGGCAAATCGTGCACGCGACGGTCTTCCCCGCCCCGCCTGTTTCGGCCAGGGCTTTCCCTTTCGCGATGCTGCCCACCGGGACGTACGCCGTGAAGCCCGACTTCGGGTCGCGATTCCTCGCCCGGTTCTGATCCTGGGGAACGGTGATGATCCGGTTGCCGGTCGGCTCGGTGCCGCCGGCAGGCGCGAGGAACCGCATGCGTCCCTGGCCCACGATCGTCTTCGGCACCGTGTCGGCTTCAGTGACCTTCGTCCAGGCCGCGGGCTTGAGCGCGGCGAACCATTCCGCCACCTGCTTCGACTCCTCGTCCGAGACATCCTTCGCGATCGTGTTCATGCGGGCGGAATCTTTCCGGGCGCCGCTCTTGAAATCGGCCATCTGCTGCATCAGGTAGGCCGCGGTGAACCCCGTCAGGCCGGCGGATTCAGGATGCCCCTCTCCGGACATGAGGTGACAGGCGCCGCAGGCCATCGCCGTGCCGTGGCCCTTCTGAATCAGCGCGGGAGCGGGCGCATGTTCATCGGGAAACCAGTCCGGCGGGTTCATCAGATCGTCGATCTGCGCCGGCGTATACGACTTCGTGCTGCCGGGCACGTTCTTGGGGCCTTCCTCCGCCGGCAGCGAGCCGTTGATCGCGGGAAACGCCCACGACGGCTCCCGCCCGGCCGGCGCCGCCGGTTGCTGCGCCGCCGATCGACCAGACACAGACGCGAACACGATCGCGCCAAACATCCGTTTCACGAAACCTCCAGCGAAGAAAAGTTCAAAGTGCAACGTCTCAAGATGACAGCGGTTCAAAGTCGGGAAGTTCGAGTCACGGGCGGAAGTAGCCACGCCCACGCCACCATTCGCGACTTTTCAACTTACTTCCGCGCTTGCTTCGTTTGCTTCTACTTCAAACGTCTACCGCGCCGGCACTAAGCCCTTCCAACGATGTTCAGAACGTAAGCCGGAACCCCAACTGAACCGTCCGCGGCGCGTACGAAAGATTTGGCTCGAGAAAGGCTGGCCGTACGTCGGGCTGGTCTCGGTCGTGTCGTAGAGGCCGTAGTTCGCGTGGTTGAACACGTTGAAGACTTCCAGTAGCCATTGATCGCCGCGCGGGCGCCGACTCACCCGCTGCTGAAGTCGCATGTCGACCCGGTGAATCGGCTGCCCGACAAAGGCGTCGCGCGGAATGATCGAGCGTCCGGCCCGAGGGGCATCCTGACGTAAACGATCGATGCTGGTGATCCGCAGTATCCGCGCGCGTCGCAGCCGCAAAAGGCCTGAGTCCGCGGGCCGGACCCGTAGAAGTAGATGCCGCTCACCTGGAAGCCGTGTCCCACCTCCCAGATGCCGTTGAAGACCAGCCGATGCCTCTGATCGGTTTCCCCGAGCGATCATTCGTCGCCAATATCCTTCGGAACCGGGAATTTCACCGCGGTAAGCCCGCTCAGCGGCGGCGGTCCCGGTCCAGAGACCCCCCAGCGTGTAGGTGAGCGAACCCTGCCAGTGATGGCTCATGCGCTTGGTGAAGCACGTCTGGAACCCGTGGTAATCGGAGCTGCCGTTGAACGGATCATCCCGACGATTCCCCAGCGGGAAACGGGCGATGGCGGCGTCCGAAAACGGATAGGGGATGCCGGTGGCAGGATTGAAGGTCAGGTTGACGTTGTCCTGAATCCACATGTTTCTCGTCGCGGGTCCCGGTGTACACGTAATCGGCCTGCATCGACATGATGTTTCCAAACTGGTGGGCGATGCCGATAGAGTCTTGCCAGCATGTGTGACGTTGCAAATCCGGAGGGGGGGCCAGTTCGGAGGCGAACGTAACAGGCAGCCCGGCACGTTGTTGACGTAGCAGAACCGCTTCAACGCCTGGGCATAGGTCGGCAGTGGTCCGTTGAACGGGTTCGCTGCAAAGTCCGCCCGGCCGTCATTGTTGACGTGGATCACCGCAATCGTCAGCGGGCTCTTCGGCCACAAGACGTTCGTGTTCAAGATGTCGCATAGTACAGCCCCGATCCGCCGCGAATGACCGTCCGGTCATTGATCTGGTAGGCGAAGCCGACTCGCGGCTGCATGTTATTGGCGTCCTGCGGCCGGCCGGCCGCCTCGAACGGCGGAAAGATGACATTCTGTGCGAATGCATTCCAGATCAGGTCGTATCGCAGGCCGAGATTGGCCGTCAGGCTCGACGAGATCATCCAATCGTCCTGCGCCCATGCGCCGTATTTCCACAGTGGAAGGGAGTCAGGAACGCCGACGAGTCGGACACGCCGACCTTATAGGTTCGCGTAATGAGGAGATGCCGCGAAGTCCCAGGTATCGGCGTTGAAGGCGTCCGGCAAGAGCGCTTCGATATTCGCCGGAATGGGGCCGCCCGGGCGCATGATCCCTCCACACGGTTGCAATTACGTGTGTTGTCCACGAGGTGCAGATATTCGCCGCCCATCTTGAGGTCGTGACGGCCGGCCGCGTCGAACGATACGAGAAATCGTCGCGAAACGGTACACGCCCTGATTGCGATATCGCGGCAGGTTGCCGTTTCGGTTGAACCGGAAGCCGCTGAACGTAATGACCGGTCCGTCGGTCGTGATACCGTTGGGGGCCTGCCAGTGATTGGACCAGGTCGTCAGACTAACCTGGTTGAGGCCGTAGGACGCGTATCCCCCTCTGAACTCGTTCAAGGCGCGGTTGCTGAGAACCTGCGTGAACTGGCCGAGGACGTCGGTATTGTGTTCTTCATTGTCGTTGGTGGACGAGGGATGGTTCACGCCTCCGGGCCCGAACGGCTGGAATAGGTCCCATGGACCACCTTCCCCATCAGACGCAGCTTCGGCGAAAGCTGATAGTCCAGGCGCACGCCCCCCAGCTTCACGTCTGTGACCCCTGCAGCTGGACATTGAATGCCGGGTACGGCGTTTGCCAGATCGAGGTCAGCGGCTGGCGCTCGTATTCGTAGTTGGCGAAGAAGTGAAGCTTGTCTCGCACAATCGGCCCGCCGTACGTCCCGCTGATCTGCTGATCCAGTAGGGGACGACCATGCCCAGCACGGGATCCGCTGCGTTGAGGGCGCTGTCCCGGAAGTTGCCAACAAGCGTTCCGGAAAACATGTTGGTACCCGACTTCGTGACAGCGTTCACCTGCACGCCCGATGAGCGGCCCTGGGTCGCGTCAAACCGATTCGAGATGAACTGGAATTCCGCGATCGAATCGTTGCTGTACCGCGATTGGTTGCCGGTGCCGAGATTCGACGTCACCTGCATGCCATCGACGTTGAGCTGGAACTCGCGGACGTCGACCCGGTCCTGCACAGGCGTCGCGCCCTGGGCGTTCGTCCGGTTCCCGGGCGCCAACAGGGCTAGCGACATCCAGTTGCGGCCCTGCGACGGCAACTCCGTCACCTGGCGCGGATCGATGCTGCTTCCGAGGCTGGAGGTGCTGGTCTCGATGAGCGGTGCCTGCGCCGTCACCGTGAGCGATTCGGCCACACCGCCAGTCGTCATCTGAATATTGATGGTGGTCGTCTGTCCGACGAGGAGCTCCACGCCTTCGCGGGTGACCGTGACGAAACCGGCGATATGTGCCGTGATCTTGAAGACGCCGACGCGGAGGGCGAGCCGATAGGCGCCTCGTTGATCGGTGAGCGCCTCGTAGGTGTTCCCCGACGCTACGTGCACTGCCTTTATCGTGACACCGGGCATGACCGCCATCGACGCGTCGGTCACGGTGCCGGTGACCGCAGCCTCCTGCGCGTATCCCACGGCCGGCACAACCAGGGTCACGGAGACTACGACCAACCGTCTCAGCAGACTCGATCCCATGGATTCCTCCTCGAAAGAAGGGCTGTTTAGGGCAGCGACGCGGCGCTCACATTTGGCTTCTTCTTCCGCCTTCAGTCAGTCGGTTATCTGACGAACAGGTATCCGGCGCCCGCGTCGCGCACCGAGCTGTCGGCCTGGTTGCCGTTCAGCCCTTTCGCGCCGCTGTCTTCGCCGCGCGCTCCGACAATCATCGCCCTGCCGTCGCGGCTCAATCCGATCGAACTGCCGAACTCGTCGCCGGAGCGGGTGTTCGATGCTTTCACGTAGGCCAGCTGCACCCACGTGGTGCCGGTGCGGGTGAATACATACACGGCGCCGGCTTCCAGGGCCGACTCGTCATCCTGTTTGCCGTTGATGCCCTTCGACGCACTGTCTTCGTTTGGCGCGCTCACAGCGACGGTGTTGCCATCACCGCTGATGGCAATCCGGACACCGAACCAATCCTCTTTGCCCGGGTTCGAGGACTTGATGAACGCCTGCTGCGTCCACGTGCTCCCGTTTCGAACGAAGACATACGCGGCCCCGGCGGAGGTGTTCGACGGCTGGTCATTGTCGCACCCAGTGGGATTGATCCCAGGCTTGAGGCAGTCCTCGTCCGCGGCGCCCGCCGCGATGGTGTTGCCGTCCTCGCTGATGAGCGATCGAGTACCCGAGCGAATCCTGGACCTCCGCATTTTCGGCCTGGATGCGCGCCTGGTGCGACCACGTGCCGCCGATGCGCGTGAGCACGTACAGCGCGCCCTTTCCCCGGTCCGCGTCGTACTCGCCGACGGCGAGCGTGTCGCCGTTCGCGCTCATGCCAAGCGAATAGCCGAACAGCACGTTCGGGCGCGTCATCGACGACTTGATGTACGCCTGCTGCGACCACGTGGTGCCGGTCCGCGTGAAGACGTACGCGGCGCCAGACTGGTTGGCCGAGTTGTCGGCCTGGTTGCCGTTGATGCCGGTGGCGTTGCTGTCTTCGCCGATCGCGCCGACCGCCAGCGTGTTGCCGTCTGCGCTCAACGCAATCGAGTAGCCGAACTGATCGCCTTCGGCGAAGCCGTCTCCGACGGCGGCGTTGCCCGTGTTCGACGCCTTGATATAGGCCTGCTGCGACCAGGTGCTGCCGGTGCGGGTGAAGATGTAGACGGCGCCGGCCTCGGGGATCGAACGATCGGCCTGGTTGCCGTTGATCCCGGTCGCGTTGCTGGACTCGTAGTACGCGGCCACCGCCAGCGTGTTGCCGTCGCGACTCAACGCGACGCTCGACCCGAAATTGGCGCCGTCGCCGGGGTTCGACGCCTTGATGTAGGCCTGCTGCGCCACCGTGCTGCCACTGCGCGTGAACACGTACACCGCGCCCGAGCTGTAGAGCGGAGTTGTCGTTCTGGTTGCCGTTGATGCCCTTCGCGCCGCTGCTTTCGTGGGGCGCGCCCATCGCGATGCGTGCTGCCGTCCGGCGCTGACGGCCGACGCGTTGCCGGCGTGGCCGGTGAGCGTTCCCCCGCAGCCCAAATGCGCGTCTTCGAGCGGGTTCGACGCCTTGAGATAGGCGATCTGCTTCAGCTGCGCGGCGAGGACGCCGGGCGACTGCGACCTGGCGTCGACGATGGCAGCCGAGGCACAGCGATCACACACCAGGACGACCGTGGACTGCGTGCTGACCTCTCATGCCGCCTCCCGGCTTGGGCCCTGCGAGCACGCATGGCTAATGCCTGGCGGAGCTGCGCCGGTATGGCGGCGGCAGGGCCTGGAGGTCGTCTGTCCGACGTGGAAGATCTCCTTGCCCGTGTCGGCCATGACGATGTTGGCCTTCTTGGCCATGTTCATGTAGGGCGCACCGCTCTTCACCTCTCCGGCCGTTGAGCGTGATCTTGTCGCCGATCTTCGGGTTCTCCTTGGTCCAGCCGAACTGGCGGACGAACTGCCTGCCCGCTGCCCATTTCGGCCTGCCACCTCACGACCTTGCCGTTCGCGTCCGTCGCGTCGAACACGAGAATCGAGTGCGGATTGGTCAATTTGATTTCGACGACCGTCCCCGTGATGATGAACGGGGTCTCGTCGTAGCGCCCGGCGTCTCCGTGATGGGCGATCACCGGGGACCGACAGCACCGAAGCCAGCACGGTCGCGAGGAGAAAGGTGCTCTTCATAGATAGGTCACAACGGCCGCTCGCGGGCGCCTATTAAAAACCGATCCCTGAATAAGTCAAGGGAAGAACGAGGTATGTTACGTTGATTCCGATCGTGCCCGCCACCGAGCGATCTTCGACGGCGTTCCTCGAGGCCTACCCGTCCTACGCGATGACGCGGGCGCTGGACGAACTGCGCGCGGCCGAGTATCCGGCACTCGACCGGCAAGGCCACACGTACCTGGATTTCACCGCCGCGAACCTGTACGCGACGTCTCAGCTCGAACGGCATCAGGCGCTCTTGCGCACGGAGCTCTTCGGCAACCCCCATTCGACCAACCCGACTTCGTCCCGGGCGACCGAGTACGTCGAGCGGGCGCGGCGGGCCGTGCTCCGGTTTTTCAACGCGGCGCCCGACACCTGGGCCGTGATCTTCACGGCCAATGCCAGCCATGCGCTCAAACTGATTGGCGAATCCTATCCGTTCGAGGCGGGCGACCGGTTCCTCCTGACGTTCGACAACCACAACTCCGTGAACGGCATCCGCGAGTTTGCGCGGTCGGCCGGGGCCACGGCGACCTACGTTCCGGTGGTGCTGCCCGACATGCGCGTGGACGAGGCCGATCTGGCGCGTGAGCTGAACGACGTGCGGCCCGGCCACCATCACCTCTTTTCCTACCCTGCGCAGTCGAACTTCTCCGGCGTCCAGCACCCGCTTGAATGGATCGCCGCCGCGCAGGCGAAGGGGTGGGACGTGCTGCTCGACGCCGCGGCGTTCACGGCGACGAACCGGCTCGATCTGGGGCGGTACACGCCGGATTTCGTGGTGCAGTCCTTCTACAAGCTGTTTGGGTATCCCACCGGCGTCGGCTGTCTCCTGGCCAGAAAGACGGCGCTCGCGAAGCTGCGACGCCCGTGGTTCTCGGGCGGCACCATCACTGTTGCATCGGTCCAGGGCGACAAGCACTACCTGGCCGAAGGCGAATCGGCGTTCGAGGACGGGACGCTCGACTACCTGGCGCTCCCGGCCATCGAGATCGGCCTGGCGCACCTCGAATCGATTGGCATGGACACGATTCACGAGCGGGTACGGTGCCTGACCGGCTGGCTCCTCCAGCAGCTTCTCGCCCTGCGGCAGACCAACGGCGCGCCGCTCGTCCGCCTCTACGGGCCGCCGACGATGGACCGGCGCGGCGGCATCGTCACGTTCAATTTCTACGGCAAGGACGGCGCCGCCATCGATCACCGCATCGTCGAACGGCACGCGAATGCGGCGAATATCTCGCTGCGGACCGGGTGCTTCTGCAATCCTGGCGGCGGCGAAATCGCGCTGGGCCTGACCGGCACCGAGCTTTCGTCGTGTTTCAGGCAGCCGGAACACGAAACCCATATGACCGTTGACGACTTCAAGCTGTGCGTGGACGGCAAGAGCACGGGCGCCGTGCGCGTCTCGCTCGGCCTGGTCAGCAACGACGCCGACGTCGACCGGTTCATCGCGTTTGCCAGGGGGTTTATCGGCCAATGACTCACAGCCGCCGGCTCGCTGCCATCCTCGCGACGCTCGTCATGTGCGCGAGCGTCCTCTTCTACACCTACGGCCGGAGCGTCGCGGCGCGCACGATCACGCTGCCCGTTACGGACCAGGAGTTCTGGCAGCTCGTCGAGGATTTCTCCGAGCCGAACGGCTACTTCAGGTCCGACAACTTCCTCTCGAACGAGAACGCGTACCAGCACGTCATCCCGAGGCTCCAGGCCACCCTGCCCAAAGGCGGCGTGTACCTGGGCGTCGGCCCGGAACAGAACTTCACCTATCTGGTGGCGCTGCGTCCGAAGCTGGCGTTCATCGTGGACATCCGGCGCGGCAACATGAACGAGCATCTCCTTTACAAGGCGTTCATCGAGCTCTCCACGGATCGCGCAGACTTCCTGTCGCGGCTGTTTGCCAGGCCGCGGCCGGAGGGCCTGACCGAGAAGACCCCGATTGGGGAAATGATGGACGCATACGAGCTCGCCGCGCCCAGCGACGAACTGTTCCAGCGCAACCTCAAGGCGGCGACCGATCATCTCGTCGGCCACCACAAGTTCCGCCTGACGCCGGACGACGTCCGCGGGCTCGAGTTCGTCTACACCGCGTTCTTCAAGGGCGGCCCGGATCTCAACTACACGTTCGGAGGATCCACGTTCTTCGGCAGCATGCGGTTCCCGACGTACTCCACGCTGATGACCGAGACCGACGAGCGCGGCGAGCAGCGCAGCTACCTCGCGACCGAGGACAATTTCCGGTTCCTGAGTGACATGGAACGCAACAACGCCATCGTGCCGATCACGGGCGATTTCGGCGGACCGAAGGCCATCCGATCGGTCGGCCGCTATCTCAAGAGCCGCGGCGCCACGGTGAACGCCATCTACACCTCCAACGTCGAGCAGTACCTCTTCCAGCAGGACGATGCATGGAAGCGGTATTACCAGAACGTGGCTGCCCTGCCGATCGACGGACGAAGCACGTTTATCCGTTCGATTTCGAACAGGGGTTACCAGCCTCAGGGCCCGGGATTCGGCTTCAGGGCGCAGACGCGGCTCTGCTCGGTCACCGCGCTGCTGCAGGCGTTCAACCGTGGTCAGGTCAACGCCTATTACGACGTGATCTCGATGTCGAACTAAGCTGTCCGGCTTCCGCCTTCGCGCTTGAAGGAGATTTCCATGCGTACGCGCTCGCGGTTTCGATGGTTCTGGCCTTGTCGCTCGCGGCCGCCCGACGCCAAGGTCGTCGCCGGCGCCGGGCTAATTCCGGCAGCCGATGCGCGTGGATCAGGTGAAACCGGGACTGTTCGTGATCCGCGGCCCATTCGATCCGTGCGCACCCGGCGGCAGCAATGGGCGCAATACGGACGATGGCCTGCTGCATGAAGCCGGGCGACGTCGCCGTCCGCGTGACATCCGAGGGCGCCATCGTCGTGGACGACAAGTTCGTCCAGAACGTCCCGGACGTCATGTCGCCAGAGTGAAGAGCGTCACGACCCAGC
Organism: uncultured Acidobacteriota bacterium; assembly: GCA_963729215.1. Taxonomy (GTDB): domain Bacteria; phylum Acidobacteriota; class Vicinamibacteria; order Vicinamibacterales; family CAVVIG01; genus CAVQJU01. The sequence continues at coordinate 210,118 of CAVSND010000031.1, forward strand.
GGATCCGCTACCTGCTGAACAGTCATCACGACGCCGATCACATCGGCGGCAACGGCGCCGTGATGGATCGCGGGATCGAGATCATCGAGCACAAGAACATCCGCGAGAACATCATCAGGAACAAGCAGATAGGTCCGCCGCGCCATCACTTGACCGACGAAGAGGCTATCTATCTCGGCGGCGTCGAGGTGCGGATGCTGTACTTCGGCCGGGGCCATACGAACGGCGACACGGTGATCTTCTTCCCCGATCTCCGCACCGTGCACTCCGGCGACCTCGTGATCGACGGCATGCCCGTCATCGATTACGACAACGGCGGCAGCGCGCTGGAGTTCGTGACGACGCTCGAGAAGCTGATGACGCTGGACTTCGACACCGTCATCCCCGGCCACGGCCGGGTGCTGACGAAAGAGGATGTCCGCGCCTACATCCCCAAGATGAAGACGATGAACGATCGGATGCGCGGAGCTCGCGCGCAGGAAGGTGCCGGACGATCAGCTGGCCGCGCAGCTCAAGCTCGACGACATCGGCTGGGCTCATACCGTCAGCACCGGCACGTTCATGCGCAGCATCGTCCGGTATCGGGACGAAGTCGCCGTGCACGAGCTTCCCGGACCAGGCTGTAGCGGCCGGCTTCAGCCGGCCAGCGGACGTCCGCCTGAAGGCGAACGCTACGACTGACAATTGCGCTTACTTGAGCGTGAACCTCAACTCGATGGTCACGAGGACGGAAACAGCCTTGCCGTCCTTCGTCCCCGGCTTGAACGTCCACTGTTTGGCCGCGTTGACGGCCTGTTGGTCGAGACCGTACGTGGTATCGAGGGACCGGACTACCTTTACATCCCCGACATTCCCATCCGCCAGCACCACCGCCTCGAGCAGACACTGTGCCCTCGATGTGCGCGGCCTTCGCCTCCGGGGTGTAGTCAGGTTTCACTTCGTGCACCACGATGGGCAGCGTGACACCGTTCCCGGGGTTGAGGACCTCCTGGGCCCGCGCGGTCGCCAGGAACCCGCCAAGCACCAACAGCGCCACCAGCAGTCGAATTGCGTGCTTCATCCCGTCCTCCTTCGGGCGCGCTCGCGCCATCCCGCGCGTTAAGACGAACTGCGCCGGCCTGGTAGTCGGAACGGCGGCCGACGACAGCACGGCGGCCATCGGCAATTCGAACACGTCCCCCCGGCGATAAGGTCCAAGCGCTCCAACGATGGCGCGCCGGATGGCCACCGTGGCTTCAGGCGTTTGTGCCTTCAGGAGCGCGGCCGTGCGCACGGCGCCCTCGACGAAGGCGCTCGTAGAGCGCGTCCACCGATTCCAGGCGCCACACGAGCGGGATCTGCTCGACGCGGGGGTCCACAAATCCGGCCGTGCGCAGGCTGCGGGCCGCCTCGTCGGGATCGCTGAACCGGAAGAATGGCGGCCCCTCCGGCAGCGGCACGTCCAGCCGGCCGTGCGTCTCGATGGCCCGAAGCACGATGCCGAAGCCGACCGATATTTCGGGCTTCGCCCAGACGGTGAGCGCGCAGCGGCCTCCGGCGACGAGCACGCGACGGGCTTCGGCCAGCGCGGCGTCGGGCCGCGCCAGGTGCAGCACACCGAAGTTGATCGCGACGGCGTCGAAGCTGGCGTCGGGAAACGCCAGCGCCTCGGCGTCTCCCTCCTGAAACCGGATGCCGGGAAACCGGTTGGCGGCCAGGCGCACCATCTCCGACGAAAAGTCCACGCCGATCGCGATCGCGCCCAGCGCCTCCGCCGCGCCCGCGACATAGCCCGGTCCCGAGGCGACGTCCAGCAGGCGCGTGCCCCGCCCCACGTTCGCGGCGGCCAGCAGTCGCGGGATGGTCTGGCTGGTGAGCCCGCCAAACGCATCACCATACCGGCTCGCGGCGCGCTCCCAGCCGGACTGTTCGAAGGAATGGAAATCCACGACGTTCAAAGGTTCGAAGGGTTCAAGAGGTCCACAGGGTCCACAAGGTCCACGAGGTCCACAAAGGTTCACAGAGGTTCTAAGGTTCAAAGGTTCGAGAGTTCTGAAGCTTGGACTGGCGGCCCTGTGGACCCGTGGACCCGTGGACTCTGAACCCTGGACCTCGTGGAACCTCTTGAACCCCTCGAACCTCTTGAACCTCTCGAACCTCTTGAACCATATAATCCTCCATTACCGACTTCGAGTTAACAGGAGGAGTTCTCATGACACGTGTGTTCCAAGGATTTGCCCTGATCGCGCTCGCCGCGACGCTGACGACCGCCCGGCCGGCCGCGCAGACCGCTTCCCTTAAAGGCGATTTCCTGAAGGATTGGGCCGGACAGAAGGACACCCTGGCCAAGATTGCCAACGCCATGCCGGAGGACAAGTACGGGTTCAAGGCCACGCCGGCCCAGCGCAGCTTCGGCGAGCATGTCCTGCACATCGCCCAGATCAACTTGATGGTGCTCCAGACGCTCGGCGCGAAAGCGCAGGCGCCGCAAATCAACATGAAGGCCACATCGAAGGCCGACATCATGAAGGCCATGGCCGATTCGTTTGACTACGGGACCGTCATCCTCAACGAACAGACCGACGCGACGATGGCGGGCACCATTGCGGGGCCGCCGTGGATGGGTCCGTCCACGCGCGTCCGGATGTACGCGTTTCTCATCGGCCACACGCAGGATACCTACGGCCAGATGGTCGTCTACCTGCGCCTCAATGGTCTGGTGCCGCCGGCGAGCGCGCGGCCCTAGAAGAAAGTCGTAGAAGTTAAGCAAAGTTGGAAGTGCAAAGTGCGAAGTAGAAAAGTGGGAAGTAGAAGAGTCAGGAATGGACTGCTGGCGGTGGCGCTTTCGGGCGCCGCCGTTCTATCCGCGCAGGATCCGCAGAAGCGGATCACGCCCGCGGAGGTGCCGTGGCCGGCCGGCGCCTCCACGGGAACGGCGCTGGTGGGATCGTCCGGCGTGTCGGGCACGCAGACGGTGACGCTCAAAGGCGACCCGACGAAAGCAGGCCTCTACACGATTCTGCTGCGCGTCGGCCCCAATACCCGAATCCAGGCGCACTCGCATCCCGACGACCGGGTCGCGACCGTGGTGTCCGGCGACTGGTACTTCGGATACGGGAAGACGTTCGACGAAGCGGCGCTCAAACAGCTGCCGCCCGGAAGCTTCTACACCGAGCCGCCCGGCGTGGATCACTTCGCGATGACGAAGGCCACCGGAGCCGTCATTCAGATTTCGGGGACGGGGCCGTCGGGAACGACCTACGTCGATCCCCGCAACGATCCGAACAGGAAGTAAGCCGGGTCAGGCCGAGGCGAAGCCAGCCACGATGCGATCGAGCTGGCCGAGATGGTTCAGGTCGTGGCCTGCCATCGTCTCGACGATCGTGCGGAAGGTCATGTCGCCGCGTTCGGGGTGGTTCACGGGCTTGGACATCGACTGGGGCGGCGTCGAGCCAATCAGCGCCAGGTTCCACTCGCGAAGGGCCGAGAAGGCGTTCAGCGCCGAGCGCGCGCCCAGGCCGCCGTACATGCCGGCCCAGCGCTCCTGGTCGAACGGTTGGATGACGTGCATGGGTTCGGCGAGCGTCTGGCGCAGACGGAACGCGAAGGCGATCTCGCTGTCGGCGAGATGACAGAGGATCTCCCGGGCGTTCCACTTGCCCGGCGCCCGGCGCCACTCCATACTGGCCGGGACGAGTTGAACCGCCAGGCCCGAGAGATTGCTTGGCGTCTGCTCGATGACCTCGAGCGCATTCCGATCGCCGAGGTACGACGCATACGGATTCATCCCGGGATTATATATGGCTTCCCATGTCGTTCTGACGACAGTTACCGATCGGCCCGGCATGCTGTCGGCATTGACGGACGTGCTCGCGCGCCGCGACGCGAACATCGTGCACGTCGACATCCTGCAGCACACCGATCGCGACGCCGAGATCTATTTCGAGTTCACGTGCGACCGCCCGATCGACGAAGTCGTGACCGCGCTGGCCGCCGTGCCCGGCGTCAGCGGTGTGGCGTTCCCGCCGTCCTTCGCGAAGATTTACGGCAAGCGGATCGTGATCATGGGCGGCGGCGCCCAGGTGGGCCAGGTAGCCATGGGCGCGATCCTCGAAGCCGATCGGCACAACATCCGCGGCGAGCGCATCTCGGTGGATACGATCCCGCTCGTCGGCGAGCAGGAACTGGCCGCCGCGGTGCGCGCCGTCGTGCTGCTGCCGAGAGTCCGGCTGCTGGTGCTCGCCGGGGCGTTGATGGGTGGCGAGATCACCCGCGCCGTCGAGGATGTGCGCGCGAAGGGCCTGCCGGTGATTTCATTGAACATGGCCGGCAGCGTGCCGGATGCCGCCGACCTGGTCGTGTCAGACCCGGTTCAAGCGGGCGTGATGGCGGTCATGGCCGTCGCGGACACAGCCAGGTTCGATATCGTGAAGCAGCAGAAGCGACGGTACTGACTCGATCGCGGGACGGGAAAGGCCGGGAGCGGCGGGACAGGCAGGATGGCGGAACGGAAAGTCTCCGTCCGGCCCATCCTGCCGTTTCTGTCTACTTCACTTCTTTCAGGAGGGCGCACGCTTCGAGCGAGTGCGCGGGGTCGAGGGCTTCCTGCGCCATGAAGACCTTCTGCACGACGCCCTTCGAGTCGATGACGAACGTGGTCCGGCGCGACACGAGATTTTTCTCGTCGAACACGCCATAGTTGCGGCTGATCTCGCGGCTGGCGTCGCTCAGGATGTTGAACTTGACCCCGAGCTTGTCGGCAAACGCCGCGTTCGCCCACGTGCTGTCCACGCTCATCCCGAGGATGACCGTGTTGTTGCTGTTGAACTGCCCCGACGTCTCCTGATACTTGGCCATCTCGTTGGTGCAGCCCGGCGAGAACGCGGCCGGGAAAAACGCCAGGACGACGTTCTTCTGACCCTTGAATTCGCTCAGTTTCACCGACTTGAAGCCCGGGCGGCCGTTTTCCATCGCCAGGTAGTTGGCGGTGAAATCTGGTGCGGCCTGACCGCTCTTCACGCTGGGCGGGGGCGGCGGCGCTGCAGCGGGCGCCTGGGCGCGGGCGGCGGTGCTCGTCAGCACGCACGCGGCGAGCGCCAACGGCGCGGTGATGTCGATGAAACGAGTACTCATGGCGAATCTCCCTCTCATGCAGTCGTTGTCACTGTCGCGCTGATTTCCTCGGGAACCACGGCTTTCGGGGGGCGTCGACCTGCGGATTGTCGGCGGGGACGGCCGGGGTTGTCAACCGCCGGAAGGGCTCTTTGGCGCGCGAGGCGAACGCAGTAGAGTGGGTCATGCGATATCCATTGCTGGCCGGAGTCGTGCTCGCAGGCCTCGCGGCCGCACTGCCCGTCGCGGCGTCGCAAGACACGCCGTCAACGCAGACCGCGCCCTCGTCTGCGTCAAAGACCAAGCCCGACAAGCCCGACCCGAACAAGCCGGTGACGATGAGCGGGTGTGTCGTACGGGACTCCGCGGGGAAAGACTTCACGTTCACCGACAATGCGAACGGGTTCCAATACCATCTGAGCGGACAGGACGTGTCGAAGTTCGCGGGACAGCCGCTCGAGATTATTGGCATCGTGGATACGAAACGTTTACGCGTCAAAACCGGACTGTATCCCTCGCCCAATGTCGCCGCCCAGGCCGGAGCGATCGACCCCGGCAAGGCCCATGTCGCCGCGCTCGGCGGTGGCACGACGGGCAGCGGAAACGTCGAGCTGCCGACGTTCAAGGTCGCACAGGTCAGGGCAGCGCAGGGCGAGTGTAGAAAGTAGTCAGCCGAAGCTGGCGCAGAGCATGCAGCGTGACGCCGCGTGCTCACTCGGCACCGGCCGGCTCCTTATTCGGTCCTCGCGTTCCTACTGGCGATCGCCGTAGGGCTGGCCTCCTGCACATCCACCGAAACCTCGACGGCAGTTGTGGCGCCGTCTGCCCAAAAGTGCCAAGTCGTTGCCACCACTACGCCGGCAGTTTTCCCGGCGGCCGGCGGACAGGGAACGCTGACCGTCTCGGCGACGCGCGACTGCACCTGGTCGATTGGCTCGACTGCGACCTGGGTATCGATGGCCACGGCGAACGGACAGGGCGACGCATCGATTCCATACACCGTTGACGCGAACCCGATGCCGGCCGTTCGCACGGCGACGTTCAGCATCGGCGGGCAAACGGTTGAACTGAATCAGTCGGCGGCCGCCTGCCGATACAGCTGGAACGTCTCCGGCCTGACGGCCGGCTTCGGCGGCGGCCCTCTCCAGGCCAGTCTCCAGACGCTGACCGGCTGCAACTGGACCGCGTCGAGCGACGCGGCATGGCTGCGGATCACCGCGGGACAGAGCGGCACAGCCAGCGGAACGGTGAGTGTGTTCGCCGACGCGAACATGGGCCCACAACGCATCGCCCACGTCACCGCCGGCGGGCAATCGATCACTGTCACACAGGAAAGCGCGCCGACGCCCGTACCGCCAACCCCGAACCCGCCAGAGCAGCCGCCCCCGCCGCGGCCGCCCCGCCGCAGCCCGCCGCCACCGCAACCGCCTGTCACCATGGACGGAACGGTCGCGCTCGTGTCTGGTCGATGCCCGGACGCCGTCTTCGTCATCGACGACGACAACCATCATCGTGAATCCGGCAACCGACTTCAGCAGGGGCGATTGCTCCGACCTGCATCTGGCGTCGACGTTTCGGTCACGGGCACAAGGCAGCCCGATCAGAGCGTCCTGGCGACCACGATCCAATTCAAGAAGAAGTAACAATGACTAGCCGGCTCGTTAGTATCGCCATCTCGTGCGTTCTGGCTTCGGCGGCCCCGGTGTCGGCCCAGTCGTCGGTGGCCGACGTCCTCACGTTTCTGCTCACAAACCAATCGGTGGCGACCGGCAGCGTGGAGCGCGATCGTAACGCTGCGCAGGCCACGAGCGATACGATCGCCAGCGCCCTGCGCGCGAATCTCGCCACGCTACCCGTGCCCGCGTCCCCCGGCGCGTTCGCCGTCCGCCTGAACCCCCAGCTCGGCACCGTTGAGCGGGTGACGCAGACGTTCGGGCCGTCCTTCGTCGACCGCGCCCAGACGACCGGCGCCGGGCAGGCGGCATTCAGCCTGACGTTTCAGCACCTGCAATTCCAGTCGCTCGACGGCACGAATCTTCGCGACGGCTCGTTTGTGACCACCGCGAACCAGTTTGTCGATGAATCGACGCCGTTCGATGTCGACCGGCTGACGCTCAATATGGACGCGAGCATCGTGACGCTGGCCGCCAGCGTGGGCATCACCGACGAGCTGGACATCGCGGTTGCGGCGCCGATCGTGTCGCTGAATGTCGACGGTTCCCGCGTCAACGCTGTATCGCGGTCGCGCGTTCACGCAGGCCACCGCGCACGCGCAGTCGGTGGGGCTTGCGGACCTGACGGTCAGAAGCAAATACAGGCTGGTGGGCGACGGCGCCAGCGGCGTCGCGGCGGCCCTCGATCTGCGGCTGCCGACGGGCAGCGAAGTGAACCTGCTCGGCGCCGGCACGCCGTCGGTGAAGCTGTCGGGAATCGGATCGATCGAGCGAGGGGGCGTATCGGCCCACGGCAACGCCGGCGTCAGCATCGGCGGCCTGGCGCGCGAGTTGAGCTACAACGGCGCGGTGGCCGTGGCGGCGAGTCCGCGAGTCACGGTCGTCGGCGAGTTGCTCGGCCGCTGGATCAACAGCCCGGGTGATATCGTGCCGGTCGCCGGACCGCATCCTACGATCGCCGGTGTCGAGACGGTACGGCTGGTCCCTGGCACTGAGTCGCTTCGATCGCTCGTCCTGGTCCCGGGGTTTCGATGGAATCTGACCGATACGTGGGTGCTGGCCGGGAGCGTCTCCGTGCCGGTGACGCATGCGGGGCTGACGGCGTCGTTCGCCCCGTTCGTCGGCTTCGACTACGTCCTCGAACGGTAGCAGGCTGCTGGAGAACGTAGCCTGTTACCGATTCGTCCAGGCGCTCTCGATCGTCCAGTCGCCGTCGTCTTTTCTCAGCCTGAACGTCCACACGCGCGGCTCCGAGCGGGGCTCACGGCTCCCGATTTTCGTGACGTAACGGGCCAGGCCCCGGCAAACCGCGCGGGCCGACGCGCCGACCGAGTCCACGCTGCACGCCTCGAACTCCAGCGACTGCGACCGCAGCCCATCGAATGCATGCGTCAACGCTGTTTCGTCCACGCCGGGATAAACGGCGTGCGCCAGCCGCGCATCGAGGGCGTTGTAGGCGCGCCGGTAGCGTTGGAGCGCGTCCCGGATCAGTGCCGGATCGTCCACGGCAAGGGCCGGCTGCACAGTGGGAGGCGAAACGACGCCAGGTCCCGACGCTGGAGATGCTTCGGGGATTCGTTCAAAAGGAACGGACGCGGCGGATGAACGTTCGACAGGTGGCGCCGGGGACGGACGCTCGACAAACCTTGCGTCGGACACGCGCTCGCCAACTGGCGCCGGTGTCTCGACACGGGCTCGGAGCCCCGGGGTGGAGGCCGCGGAGGCGGCGGGCCGCAACGGGGCGGGATCCACGCGCGTCGCAACCGGCGGCGCTGGCGTGGCGATTTCCGTTGCCTCGAAGAGCTCGGCAGACAGCGTCGGCGCAGCGTCGGGCAGCTCGGCGTTGAACGTGGGGATCGCATTCGCCTGCAGTGGCACAGCCGTCGCCACCTTAGCGCTCGAAAACGGAAGGTGAACCTGTGTCACGCGCCCGACGCTGCTGCCGATGAACGCCCCCGCGACCCCCGCGGCAACGCCAACCACCAGCATCAGGCGCTTCCGTCTGGAGCGGTACGAGCGGCCTGGAACTCTGCCTCAATCTCGGGAATCGCCGGCAGCGCGGGATTCGAGCTCGGTCAGCTCGTCCAGAGCGGCGCGAGCCTCAGGAAAACGCCCGAGGAGGATCGCCGTCTGTGCGGCGCCGATGCGCAGCACGATCCGCCGGTGCCGGACACGTTCTTCAAGCGACACCGGCGTCGGCGTTGGAGCGACTGGTGGCTGCGGCTCGAACGCCGGCGGCGTCACCGTCGGTGCAGCTGGAGGTTGTGGCTCGAGTGGCGGCGGTGTCGCCGTCGCGACAGCCGGCGGTTGCCGCTCTGGCTGAGCTGGCTGCGCTTCAGCCGGAGACTGTTGAGGCGGCGGCGACGCCTTCCGGTTGGCTATCGACTCGCGCAGGACGCGCGCCGCGAGATACTCAGGATCGATCGCCAGGGCCGCGTCCACTTCCTGGAGCGCAAGCTGGACATCGCCGGCTTCGCGCGCGACGCGGGCGGATTTCAGATGAAGCTGAAGCGTGTGCCATTGGCCGGCTGAGTCCACGCGTGGAACCTGTGCAATCGTGATTCCACAATTCGGCTCGTGGCTCGGCTATTCCGGCTTTTTGGCCACCGGTCCGAAAATCCAGGCGATGAAAATGCTGAGGATGTAAAGACCGATCATCGGCAGCGCGAGAATCGACTGGTTGTACGGGTCGCCGCTCGGCGTCACGACCGCGGCGATGATAAAGATCACGAGGACGGCGTACTTGAACTGAGACGCCAGGAACCGCGCCGTCACCAGCCCCATCTTGGCGAGGAAGAACACCAGCGTCGGCATTTGAAACACGATGCCCATGACGAACAGCATCCTCGTGTACATGTCGAAGACGTCGTCCAGCCGCGGCATGAACGCCAGCTGCGGCGTGTTGAAGCTGGCGAAGAACAGGATCAGCATCTTGAACGCGACGTAGTGATTGAACGCGGCCCCGCCGATGAAACCCGCCGACGTCATCAGGATGAACCACATCGCGAAGCGCTTTTCCTTCAGGTACAGGGCAGGCGCAATGAGCTGCCAGATTTGGTACATGATGAACGGCGACGTGAGCACGATGCCCGCGATGAGGGCGATCTCGACATACACCGAGAACGCCTCGCCCGGCACGGTGTAGATCAACCGGCTGCCAGGCGGCAGCACGGCGCGGATCGGCTTGAAGACGAATTCGACGATCGGGTTGATGTAGGTGAACGCGACCAGGATGCCGACGCCGACACCTATCGCCGATCGGATGACGCCCTTGCGGAACCGGTCGAGATGTTCGAGGACCGACAGCGTGAAACGCGGACGATCGGGATCGTCGGCGCCAAAGCGACCGAGAGTCAGCGGCAAAAGAAACGCTCCGGTCCCATTCTAGCCGGAGCGGCTCATCACTGCCCGAATCCCTGCCAGCGAGAAGTCGGCGATATGTTCGGCAACCCGATCAGGGCTGTCGTTCCGGAGTTGAAACTTCGATCGGAGGCGCGACGCGATCGGGTTCGGCACGAACATCACCCACTGGGAATGGATGCTCAGGACGCAGCGCGCCACGCGTTCGTCGTGCACGTCGCAGCCGAGCAGGTCGGCGACGATGCCCGACAGGTCGTCGATCCGGGACCGAATCCCCTGGTCGAACAGCGCATCGAATGCGGGCGTCGGGTCGGCGATCTCGCGGTGAACGAGCCGGGAGATCCAGTTGGCATGGCCCTCCGTCACGACACGACAGAGGGACACATGGATGTACCGCCGAAGGCGTTCCTCGGCCGGCCGCCCCTCACCCGCCGTGCGGGCGGCGTCGCTGGTCGCGCGCACGATCTCGATCGCGCGCTGCAGCACTTCGCGATACAAGCCGCTCTTGTCGCCGAAGTGATAGTTGACCGCCGCGACGTTGGCGCGGGCCGCCTTGCAGATATCGCGGACGGTCACCTTCTTGAAACCGCGGTCGGCGAATTGCTGCGCGGCCACCCGCAGGACCCGTTCGCGCGTTTCGCGGTCACGCTGCTTCATCGTCCTACAGCGTCCGCTTGAACAGGAGCGTCGCCGCCGTCATCCCGATCGCGGAGAACACCAGCAGATAGAGCAGATCTCCGCCGATGGCCTCGAACCCCGTGTTCTTGAGCAGCAGGCTCTTGAACGCGTGAACGGCATACGTAAACGGGTCGATCGCCGCGATGACCTGCATCCAGGCCGGGAATCCCTGCGGCGGGTAGACCGCGCCGCTGGGAAAGTACAGCAGCGTGTTGAGGACGCCGAAGATGGCGCGCGGCATCAACGGGTCGTTGACGCGCACCATGATCAGGAACATCAGGCTGATCAGCGCGAATGCCGTGACGACGATCACGACCGTGAGCCTCATCATGCGCATCGGATCGAGCGGCGACGGGATACCCGCGACGAGGCTGCCGATGATCGCGATCGAGATGCCGGCCATCACGGCCTTGATGGTCCCCGAGATGTTGAAGCCCGCGACCAGCTCGAGCTTGCTGATCGGCGTCACGAGATAGCCCTCGTGCAGCCCGCGCGCCTTGTCGTCGATGAAGATGATGCCCCCGCCGATCATCACCATCATGAAGATCGACATCACGATGGAACCGGGCAGGAGGTACTGGACATAGGGGACGTACGGATACACCTCGACCACGTCCAGCCGCGTCAGCGCGGATACGCGCGGCATCGCCGAGGGCTGGTTGAACGCCGTGACCAGGCTGCCCACCTGCCCGACCAGCGTCGCCGACACGAAGTTGTCGGTGTTGTCTTCGATGAGCGCCACATGCGGTTCGTTCTTCTGGAGCACACGGCGCGAGAACTCCGGCGGGATGGTCAGCACGCCGTTGATCCGGCCGTTGCGCAAGTCGGTGAGCGCGGCGCCCTGGTCGGCGTACTGAATCGTATCGAACGTGTTCGCGCCGCCGGCGACGGCGCCGGCCAGCTCGCGCACGCGCACGGCCGGGACGCCGCCGTCCTGATCGACGACCGCGACCTTGAGATGTTTGACGTTGCCTCCCATCGCGTAGCCCAGAATCACGAGCTGCACGAGCGGAAACACCATCGAGATGACGATGAGAATCGGGCTGCGGCGGAAGCGGCGCAGCTCGCGTTCGACGATAGCCCAGGCGCGGTACATATGTTCCTCCCGATCAGCGCCGTATCATGAAAGCCGAGTCCTGCGGGCTCGCGCTCTGCAGCGCGTCCCGGAGGGCCCGGCCCGTGTAGTGCACGAACACATCGTCGAGCGTCGTGCTCTGGACGGACAGCGTCTGCACTTCTACCCCGGCGGCGGCCGCCGCATCGAGCATCGCCATCGTCGTCGCCGGGGCGTTGCCGGACGAAAGGCGGAACACCGAGTCTTCGCTGGTGACGCTGTCGACGCCGGGCAGCGCCTTGAGGCGGTCGACCCACCCCTCGGGCGGCGACGCGAAATGCACCTCGAGCACGTTGTTGGTCGGCACGGCGAGTTTGAGCCTTGTGGGCGTGTCGAGGGCCTTGAGCTCGCCGTGATCGACGATCGCAATCCGGTCGCAGAGCTTGTCGGCCTCGTCCATGTAGTGCGTGGTCAGCAGGATCGTGAGCTGCCGTTCCGATTTGATCCGCTCCAGCATCTCCCAGACGTTGACGCGCGACACGGGATCGAGGCCCGTCGTCGGCTCGTCCAGGAAGAAGATGCGCGGCTCGTGCACGAGGCCGCGGGCAATCTCCACGCGCCGGCGCATGCCGCCCGACAGGTTCTTGACCTGCGCGTCTTTCCACTGCGTGAGCTCGACGAACTCGAGCAGCTCGGGAATGAGCCGCTGGCGCTTCTCGCGAGGCACGCCGTACAACTTGGCGAAGATGAGCAGGTTCTCTTCGACGCTCAGCTCGAGGTCCGTGGTCATCGCCTGCGGGATGACCCCGATCGAGCGGCGCACGCCGTCGGCCTGTTTGACGATGTCGAAGCCGTTGATGAGCGCCGTGCCCGAGGTCGGCGCGAGCAGCGTCACCATCATCCGGATCAGCGTTGATTTGCCGGCGCCGTTGGGCCCGAGCAGGCCGAAGATCTCGCCTTCGGCCACATCGAAGCTCAGGCCCTTGACGGCCGTGAACGTGCCGAACGTCTTGACGATGTTCCGGACGTCGATGGCAGCCATCAGCGCACCGGCATCAGCACATACGCCGTCATGCCCACCGCCAGCCGGCGGTCGCGGTTGTCCACGCGCAGCCGGACTTCGAACGTCTTGATGTCGCGCTTGGTCCGGCTGACGTCGCGCTGCGTGGCGAACGCGGCGTCGACGCCGCGATAGAACACCTTCCCCTCCCGTTCTTCGCCAGACGGCAGGCGCACGGTGAGAGTGTCGCCGATGCGCACGCCGTCCACGTATGTCTCTTCGACGTCGGCGCGCACCCAGAGATCGTCGGGGTTGACGAGGGTCACCACGGGCTGGCCGGGCGTGACCACCTCGCCGACGCGTACCGGCAGCACGTCCACGATACCGTCGATGGGGGCGTGGAGCTCGGTGTAGGCAAGCCGCACGTTGGCTTTCGTCCGCTGGGCGTTGGCCGCAGCCTGCTGGCTCTGGTTGGCCTGCAGCTGGCTGCGCCGCATGGCGGTCTGTTCGGCGGTCGACCTGGCAAGCGCCAGCGCGGACCGCTGCGCTTCCACCTGCTTCTGCAGCGCGTCAAGCCGCGCCTTCGCGGCATCGTACTGGGTGCGCGCCTGATCCAGCTGCTGCACGGGCTCGACGCCGCGCTGCGACAGGTCACGCGTGCGCTCGAACACCAGTTTTGCGTTCTCGAGGTCGGCGACGGCGCCCGCCTGCTGCGCCTGAGCGGCGGCAAGCGTGGCCTCGGCCTGGCTGATCTGATCGGTCGTCTGCAGCTGCTGGTAGCGCAGCGCGGCCTCGCTCTCGCGGACCTGGGATCCTAAGCCTGCGGCGCTGTGCTCGTAATAGGCGCTGTCGGCCCGCAGCTCATCGGGCGTGATGACGGCGATGAGCTGGTCCTTTTTGACGATGTCGCCTTCGACCACCTGGAGCTGCCGGATCTGGCCCGAGATCTGCGGGCTGACGACGACGTCGTTGGTCGTCACGATGCCCGTCAGGGTGAGGCTGGTCGGCCGCCGGTTGACGTACCGGTAGATGCCGAAGCCGGCGCCGCCGAGGACGAGCAGGATGAGGAGCGGGCGTACGATTTTCATGTGAAACACCTGTATAAAACAGATGTTTGATTCGTGTCAACCCCGCCCGTGTGTATACTGATGCGGCTGTGCTTCGGGATCTTCCGCCGCGAGCCCGCTGGTACACGGTCGGCGTCATCGTGGCTGGCGCCGTCACGTTCGCCGCGCTCGTGCCCCGCGCGACGCTCACGCCGGTCCCCACGCTCCTGCTCTTCATCGTCCTCTCCTCGCTGACATCGACGTTCAAGGTCCACTTTCCCATCGCCAGCGGCTCGAACATGTCCGTGTCGTACATCGTGGACATCGCGGCCCTCATCTTGCGGGGGCCGCACGCGGGCATGATCGTGGCCGCCGCGAGCGGGCTGACCCAATCGACGCTCAACCAGCCGACGGCCAGCCGCAACCCGCTCTACCGCACGCTGTTCAACGTCTCGATCCTCGTCATCACGGCCCAAGCTTCGGGGCAGGTGTACGGGTGGCTCGGCGGTACCTCGTCTACCGTCGACCTGGTGGCGGTGGCCTGGCCGCTCTCAGGGATGGCCCTGACGTACTTCGTCGTCAACACCGCGCCAATCGCGATCGCCATCGCCCTCGCCACGAATCAGAGCGCGTGGAAAATCTGGCGAACCGACTTTCTTCCCAACGTCGCGAGCTACGTCCTCGGAGCCATGGCGGCCGCCGTCGTCCTGGCCGTCACGGAGAGCTCGGGATACTGGCTGGCGCTGCTGCTGACGGCGGCGCCTCTGTACCTCACTTACAAGATGTACCGCACGGGCCTGGAGAGCGAGGCGAAGCAGGGCGCGATTCTGGAAGCCGCGCACGATGCCATCATCACGATGGATTCGCATCTCGCGATTCGCGAGTTCAACCCCGCGGCCGAGCAGATGTTCGGGCACCGGCGTCACGACATCCTCGGCCGGCACGTCGAGATCCTGCTGCATGAAGACTGCCGGACCGAAGCGTTCAATGCGCTCGCGCAGTACGTGACCACCGGGCGCGGACCGCTGCTGGGACATCAGCTCGAGCTGACAGGCCTGCGTACGGACGGCTCCGAATTTCAATTCGAGCTGACGGTCGCCCGCGTGGGATCGGAGACACGGCGCGCGATGACCGGTTTCATCCGGGACATCACGGAGCGACGCCTCCTCGAAGAGCAGCTGCGGCAGTCGCAGAAGCTCGAGGCCATCGGGCGGCTGGCCGGCGGCGTCGCGCACGACTTCAACAACATCCTCATGAGCATCATGGGGTCCGGCGATCTGCTTCTCATGGACGCCACCGACGAACTGGTCCGCGCGGAGATCACGGAGATCAAGCAGTCCGTCGAGCGCGGCGCGACGCTGACACGCCAGCTCCTCGCGTTCAGTGGCCGAAAGGCGACCCGGGCGCGCCTGTTCGCCTTAGGTGACGTCATGGGCGGCATGGAGACCATGCTGCGCCGGCTCATCGGACCCGAAATCGACCTGCGCATCGTGCGGAGTGGGCCCGTCATGGTGCACGCGGACCCGGCACAGATCGAACAGGTGATCCTGAACCTCGTGATCAACGCCCGCGACGCGATGCCGGAGGGCGGGCGGCTGACGATCACCGTCGACGACATCGAGCTGGACGAAGCGTCGGCAGCCGTGAATGCCGAGGGCCGGATCGGCCGCTACGCCTTGCTCAGCGTCACCGACACCGGGACCGGCATGGACGACAAGACGCGCGCGAGACTCTTCGAGCCCTTCTTCACCACCAAGGAGCAGGGCAAAGGCACAGGGCTGGGGCTGTCGATTGTCTACGGCATCGTGAAGCAGAGCGCCGGATACATCACGGTCTCGAGCGAGCCCGGCCGTGGAACGATGTTCCTCATCTATCTGCCGCTTGCCGCAGCCGCCGCCACGCAGCCTGCGCCAGCGGGTGTCTGATGATGCCAGGGTGCTCAGTCCGGACAGTCTTCGAGCCGATACGCAGGAGGATGCGTCCCGCCAGCCTGCTCGCCGCCCTGGCCATCCTGGCGGCGGCGGTTCCCGCCGCGCCCACGACGGTTGTTGCGCCCACGTTCGACGAGCTCGTCCGGCGATCCGAGCTCGTGATCGTCGCCCGGGTCGTCGCCACGCGGTCGGCGTGGGTCGACTCACGCTCCGGGCGCTCGATTGTCACCGACGTGACGGTCTCGATCGAGCAGACGCTGAAGGGACCGACGTACGCCGAACGATCGCTCGAGTTTCTCGGGGGAACCGTCGGCGAGGACACGCTGCATGTCGACGGCATGCCCGAATTTCACGTGGGCGACCGCGCCGTGCTGTTCCTCAACGAAGCGGGACGCCCGGCGAGCCCCGTCGTCGGGTTCATGTACGGCTGGTTCCGAATCGTTCCGGATCCGGCGTCTGGCGTGGATATGGTCCGGACGCATGACGGGCGTCCGCTCGCCAGCACACAGGATGTCGGCAACCCGCGCCCGGCGCCGCGCGTCGCACCCGCTCGTTCGCTGTCGCTGCTCGAGTTCGCTCGTGAAATCGCCGACAAGGTCCGCGTTCAGGCGGCCCGATGACGCGAGGTGTCTTCGCGCGAACGGGCCTTGCGGTCCTGCTCGCGGTTTTCTGCGGGCGCGCGCTGTCGAGCTACGTGGTCCTGAGCGACAAGTGGCCGGATGGCACCGTGACGATGCACCTGCAGCTCGGGTCGGCTTCAGGTTCCCTGAGCGACGGGTCCACCAGCTATGGCGCGGTGGCCGAGTCGGCGCTCGCCGAGTGGAATCAGGCGATGAGCCGGCTGAAATTCAACGTCGTCAGGGATTCCACCAGCCCGAGGGGCGACGGCAACGGCGTCAACAACGTGTTCTTTTCGAACGACATCTACGGCATGGCGTTCGACAGCACGACGCTGGCGGTGACGACCAACTGGTCCCGGCGCAACGTCCGCACCGAGGCCGACGTCCTCTTCAACGCGAGCTTCACCTGGGATTCGTACAGCGGGGCGCTTCGGCGCGGGGCGACTGATTTCCGCAGGGTCGCGCTGCACGAATTCGGCCACGTGGTGGGCCTCGACCACCCCGACGAAAACGGCCAGACCGCCGCCTCGATCATGAACAGCCACGTCAGCAGCACCAGCCATCTCACGCCGGACGACATCGAGGGCGCCGCGGCCCTGTTCGGAGTCGGGGCGGGCGACGGAGGCGGGTCCGCTTCCGGCGGCAGCAGTGTGACGGTCTCGTTTCCGCCTCGCGACGAGTCGTTCGAATTCCGCAAGGAGCTCGAGGCCAAGTACCGGGACGGTCTGGGCCGCGGCCCGACGTCCACCTACGTCGACACCGAAGGCGACATCGTCTGGACGCAGGAGTACCTGCGATACCGCGTGTATCGATGCACGCACCAGCAGGCGATCGATCGCGTGTTCTCGCAGATCAACGGAAACCCAGCGCCCGGCGTCTGCGGCAACCCGGCGGCCGGCGCGGTGCAATTTCCTCCGCGCGATGAGCCGCTGGACTTCAGAAATCAACTGGAAGCGAAGTATCACGACGGCCTCGGGCGGGGACCGACATCAACGACCGTCGATCGCGAGGGCGATGTGGTCTGGACGCAGGAATATCTGCGGTACCGGGTCAACAGCTGCGGGCACGGGTTCGCCGTTCAGAGCGTCTTCGCGCAGATTGACGGCCGCCCGGCTCCAGCGGTCTGCCGATAGCGACTCACTGTCTCGAGCGTTTCCTAAAACGCATTGCGTGTTGGTCAGGCTGCGTTCTTTCAGCAGCCTGCCTAGTCGTCGGCGACCGTGTGCCCCATCACGACGAACAGCGTCATCGCGAGAAACGCGGCGCCCGTGACAAACGGAGTGGCCTCGCCCCAGCGCTGAAGCGAGGCGCTTCCCCAAACCGGCCCCAGGGTTCGGCCGAGACTCTCGACCGCGCTTGCGGCGCCCTGCACGCGCCCCTGCTCGTCGCCCCGGCCGGCCCGGCTGATCAGGCTCGACACCGTGGGATGGCCGAAGCCCATGCCGATCGCGAGCGGGACGAGCGCGAGGACGAACAGCCCCACGGAATGCGCCAGGGCCGCGCCCACCAGCCCCAGGCACGAGAAGATGATGCCGGCGATGAACGTGGACTTGTCCCCCGCGCGGCGCACGATGGGACGGATGAACCCGCCCTGAATCACGGCGCCCAGAAGGCCGAAACCAGCGAACAGATAGCCCGTCCGCGACGCGTCGAACCCGAAGCGGCGCGCGGCAAACAGCGAGAACGTCGTCTGGAAAATTGCGAACGAGAACCAGTAGATGAAGTCGATTGTCAGCACGCGGCGCATGACGGGCCGCCGCAGCAGCTCCGGCAGATAGCTCAGCGGGTTGCCCGTTCCCGCCTGCGCGCGATGGATCGTTTCTGGCAGCCAGAGCCACGCCATGGCGGTCGCCACGAGCGTGAGAGCCGCCGCGGCCCAGATCGGCGCGGTGTAACTCACCCTCGCCAGCATCCCGCTCAGCGCGGGGCCCATGATGAAGCCGAGCCCGAACGCCGCGCCGATCAAGCCGTACGCGCGCGCGCGATCCTTCGGCTCGGTGATGTCGGCGACGTAAGCCCGGGCCGTCGAGATGTTGCCGCCCGAGAGGCCATCGACGATGCGCGCGAGAAAAAGCATCGCCACGCTGTGCGCGAGGGCCAGCATCACGAAGCTGACAACCGTCCCGGCAAGACTGAATACGAGCACGGGACGGCGGCCGTATCGATCAGACAGATCGCCAAGCGCCGGCGCCGCTATCAGCTGACAGAGGGAAAACACGGCGAACAGCAGGCCGATGACAATCGGCGATGCTCCGAACGTCTCGGCGTAGAACGGCAACAGCGGAACGATGATCCCGAAGCCGATCAGGTTGACGAATATCGTGAGGAAGATGATGAGGAGCGGCCGGGTCATCGTGTAAGAGGCGCCATCGCGACGCCCTGTCGTGCCCCCTGCCGGTCCCGTGCCGGCGCGTGATCAAGAGACGCGAGACGAAAGCCCGTTGCGTAGATGAATTCGCCGACCCGCGACAGCTTGTCGAACTCGATCTTCGACACCTCGTCGGTGTTGGCGTGGTAGTCGGGGTGAAGGCCGGTCGTGAAGAAGATGACCGGTATCCCGCGCGCGGCATAGCTGTAGTGGTCGCTGCGCGTGTAGAGCTGCTCGGGATCGGCCGGATCGTTGAACTCGTAATCGAGGCGGAGCGGTTTCTGGGACGCCTGATTGGCCGCCTGCGCGATCTGATCGAGCTCGGTGCTGATGCGGTCGGAACCCACCAGATACAGCGTATTCGACTCGCTCGGCTTGTTGTCGCGATTGCGGCCCACCATGTCGATGTTGAGCTGCGCGACGATGCGGTCGAGGTCAACAGGAGAATTGTCAGCGAAATAGAGCGACCCCCAGCGGCCGCGTTCCTCGCCCGCGTGCCAGACGAACAGGACGGATCGCTTCGGACGCGCACCCTGTGCGAACGCTCGCGCCATGGCCAGCAGCGTCACCGTGCCCGATCCGTCGTCGTCCGCGCCGTTCCAGATGCGATCCGCCTCGGCGCCAGACGTGATGCGCCCGGGCGAACCGGCGCGGCGTGCCCCCTCTGTCGCGTTCGTGAGCTCACCCTCGGCGTAGCCGACGTGATCGTAGTGGGCCCCGAATGCGACGTAGGACTGTTTCAGCTGGGCATCCGACCCTTCGACCATCGCGACGACGTTCTGCGTGAGCTGCGTGCGGATGATTTCGTAGTCGGTATTCACGTCGAAAATGAGCGAAACGCCTTCGAGGCGAAACTCGGGCAGCGCTTCCCTGGCCTCGGCCTTGCGTTTGAGCTCGGCGTATTTCACGGGCGCACGGCTGAAAAGGAACTCGAAAAACGCGTCGGTGCCGGTCACCTGTGGCGGTCTGACGCGGTCCAGCCGTTCGACCGTCGTGAAATCGGCTGCGGGAATGGCGTTGCGCCCTCCTGCGGGTGCCGGCGTCTGAGTGCCGTCCGTGCCGGTGCCATTCTGACCGCGGCGTCCGCCGCCCGTCGGCGCGACACCGATGCTCGCGGCGGCCCGCATGTCCTCGATGGCGTATCGCCCGCGTCCGGCCAGCAGGAGCCGATTCGCGGCGGGATCGAATCCGCCCGGCGCGGCGGGACCGCCAGGTCCGTCGGCGCCCAGCCAGACCGCTGCGGCTCCGTTCATATCCAGTCCGCGGTAGTCCACGTGGCCCGCACGGGCGCTATCAAGTCCGTAGCCCGTGAACTCGACACGGTCCACCGTCAGGCTCTGCTTCCCGCCAGTGTTCCGGGGAAACCTGACGCCGTCCCCGTCCGCAAAGGTGCGGCGTTCGCCAGCCACCGTGACGGTGACGGTCGAATGGCGTGTCGCCTTGACGCCGAGCACCTTGACTGTCTGGAAATAGGACCCGTTGTCGCCGGCCGGCTTCACACCCCATTCCCGGAGGTGGTGCTCGAGGTAGGAGGCGGCCAGACCCAGCCCGGAGGAGAAGACCGCCCGTCCCTGGAGGTCATCCGACGAGATGTAAGTGAGCCATTCTTTGAGGTCGCGGGGGGCAAAAGAGGCCGTTCCGCCATCCGAGGCCGCCCCGGCGGGAACGGCGGCGAGAAACGCGGCGACGGCCAGGGCCCGCAGGCCGGCACGGCCGGGTTTCACGCAACCTCCATGGGCCTAACTATATGCGACTTGCCATGTTGCGAGACTTCAGGTAAGGTTTTTCAACTGGATCGGCTGCCAGCGTGTTTGCGCCTGCGAACCTTCGCGCCTTCCTGCCCTGCTTTGTCCACTCTGGATATTTCACTGCCATTTGAGGAGTGCTGATTGGCTGTCCGTCTGTTTGTGGGAAATCTGTCGTACGCAACCACCGAGGCCGAACTTCGAACGTACTTCGGAGCTGTAGCGCCGCCGTCGCAGGTCGTGTTGCCGGTCGATCGCGAAACGGGCCGGCCGCGCGGCTTCGCGTTCGTGGAGTACATCGATCGCGCGAATGCCGAGCAGGCGATTCAGCGCTTCAACGGCCAGCCGTTCAACGGGCGGCCGCTGGCGGTGAGCGAGGCGCGCGCACGCGAAGATCGCGGGCCGGGCGGGTTCTCAGGACCGCGGCCGGGCGGTCCTCCGAGACCGGGCGGCGGATTCGCGCCGCGCCCATCGTTCGGCGGGCCGCGCTTCGACTCCGGGAGTTCGGCGCCGCCTTCCGACCGCGCCAAGAACTTCGGACCCGACGCGAAACCTCAGCGCGGCGGGGCCGCCAAGAAGGGCAAGAAAGGCGACGACCGCCCGCGCGGCCCGATTCCCGTCAAGGCCACGCGCCGCTCGTTTTCGCTCGACGACGATGATACGAACACCAGCGACGAGGTCGTGGCGGATATCGACAATTTCGCGACCAGCAAGCCTCAGGGCCCCGACGAAATCGACGGTCCCGACGACGACGAGAAATCGTAGCGCGGCTTATCGGGGGTCGGCGTCGTAGACGCGGTTGGTGGTCGCCTTGCCGCGCTGCCCTTCGATCTCGAGCGTCACGTGCAGCTGTTTATGCTCGGCGTCCAGGCTGTAAGTCTCGGTAATCTTCCCGTTGCCGAGTCCGGTGATTTCGCTCACGAGCTTCCCGCCATCGCGCTTCGTCCGGCGCTCGACGTTCGTGGACTCGTCCTTGATCTTCTTGCCGTCCACCGACAGCCGCGTCGTGCGGCCATCGCCAGCGGTCATGATGACGGTGGCGCCTGTCTCGGTGATCGTGAGGTGCTCGGGCGGCTGCAGTTCGTCCCGCAGCGCGTTGCGCTGGCGTTGAACGTCCTCGGGGTTCCGGCCGTCGGTGGCGCGGCCTCCGCCGGCGCCAAAACCGCCGCCTCCAAAACCACCGCCGCGGTGCCCGCCGCCTGACCCTCCGCCGCGGTGTTGTCCTTCGCGGCCTTCCCGACCTTCACCGCCGGACGGCGGCTTGTCGCTGAGATCCTTGTTGAGCGTCCACGCACCAGTCAGCGACGGCCCGGTCGACGCCGGAGGCGACGCGGGCGTCTGCGCCTGCGGAGCGGCGAGTCCGACGGCCGACGCGATGATCAACGCGGATGCGAGCCGCGTGTGGCCCATGAAACCCATTATCGTGAACACCGTCATGTCCCGTGAATAAAAAGTCCGTATCTGCGCCAGGGCGACGGTCAACTGCGAGACGGGCCGGGCACTCGTCCGGGCCGGGGCGCCAGGAGCGGGAGGCCTTCCCGGACTTTTTCGAACGCCGCGAGCATCTCTTCGATCATGCGCGGTGGCCGGCTGGCCCGCCGGTACACCCATCCCGTCTCTCTCACCAGCTCATGGCCTTCCACACGCGCACAAAAGAACTGCCGCGCGCGCACTTCGCGGGCAATCGCGATGTAGGGCACGATCCCGATGCCGAGCCCCGTCTTGACCATCGCCTTGATGATCTCGACATTCTCCGTTTCCATGACGATGTGCGGTTCGATGTTCTCGCTGAGAAAGAACCGATCGATGACGCGCCGCGTTCCCGAGCCGGCCTCGAAGAGGATGAACGGCTCCCCCGCCAGATCCTGCGGGACGATCCGCCTGCGCTTGGCCAGCGGATGCGTCGGCATCGTCATGATCAACAGCTCCTCGCGAAGCACGGGCAGCGTGATGAGATCGGCGTGTTCGACGGGCAACGTGAGCAGGCCCGCGTCCACCTGGCCGGTGCGGATCTCCTCGATGGACCGGCCCGCCGGCGCGACCATGAGCCGCACGTCGAGTTTGGGATGCGTGCGGCGAAGCTGCTTCAGGAGCGACGGAAACACATACAGGCAGACCGTCATCCCGCCCGACAGGCGGAGCGTGCCGCGCAGTTCCCGCGTACGGTCGGTGATCGCACCCACCGTGTCGTGCACGTCCTGAAACACGCGCTGGCCAAGCTGGACGAGCGCCTCGGCGACCGGCGTCATCCGGACCTGGCGTCCGACGCGCAGAAACAGCGGCTCGCCCAGTTCGTCTTCGAGAAGCAGAATCTGACGGCTGATGGCCGACTGCGACACGTGGAGCTTGCGGCCGGACGCCGTAAAGGACCCGGTCTCGGCGATGGCCTGAAGAATCTCGAGCTGGCGAAGGTCCATCGTGGGATTGCCTAGAGGTTAGAGGTTAGAGCAGGGCGCTAAAAAACCGCCCTGAATCTAGAACGCACAATGTCGAACGAAGAAATACGCGCGGACTCTGCGTTCGACGTTCTACGTTTTTCGTTCAGGCTGCGTTCTTCAGCAGCCTGCTAGTGGCCTGATTTCCTGAAACTGACGCCGTGCGCCTCCGGGCCCAGATAGGTCACGACGGCCACTCCAATCATCACCGACGCGGCAAGGAAACCCATGGCCTGCCCGTAGGTGAAGTATTCACCCAGCACCGACTCGACGTAGGGCATGCTCGCGGCGATGGCGACACCGAGCTGATACGCAAACCCAGGGAAAAATCCGCGCAGGTGTCCCGGCGAGAGCTCGTTGATGTGCGCGGGGATCACGCCCCACGCTCCCTGGACGAAGAACTGCACGAGGAACCCGCCCATGGCGATGAGCACGGTGTTGGGCGCGGCGACCCAGAGCGGGACAACCAGCAGCGCGCAGAGCGCCGCCGTGATCATCGATCGGCGCCGGCCGCTCAAGTCGGAATACCAGCCGAAGACGAGGCCGCCGAGAATCGCCCCGACCGTCGAAATCATCGTCAGCGACGCCGTGTCGCTCGGGGTATACCGCCGCTGCTGCTGGAGGAACGTCGGATACATGTCCTGGGTGCCGTGCGACATGAAGTTCATCATCGCCATCAGGATCACGATGTAGACGAAACGCGGCCAATGCTGCCAGATGGAACGTCGGTAGCTGGTCCAGTCCATCCGGTGCTCTTTCCACGCCTCGGACTCCTTCACCTTTGCGCGAATGAAGAGCGAGAGGAGCGCCGGCGCGCCTCCGAGGAAGAACATCACCCGCCATGCGTACTCCGGGTGCGCCGCGTGAACCGGTACGTAGACCACTCGAAACGCCAGCGCGGCGAGCAGGTTGCCCATCGCGTAGCCTTCCTGCAGCAGGCCCGACAGCAGCCCGCGCAGCCTCGGGGACGCCGACTCGAGCGCCAGCGACGCGCCGACACCCCACTCGCCGCCCATGCCGATGCCGAACAGCATGCGGAGCACGAGGAAGGTCGTATAGTTCGGGGCGAGACCGGACAGCACGGAGATCACTGCGTAGAAAATCACGTTGAGCATCAGCGGCAGACGCCGGCCGTACCGGTCGGCCATCAGGCCGAAGACGACCGCGCCAATTGGCCGCGTGATGAGGGCCAGCGACACCGTGAGAGCAATATCGGGCCGCGTCTTCCCGAACGCGGTGGCCACATCCTGGATGACAAACGTGAGGACGAAGAAGTCGAACGCGTCCAGCGTCCAGCCCAGGAAGCCCGCGAGCACCGCATTGCGCTGATTCACGCGCTCTTCGCGCGTGGGCACGTGGGACGGCAGCGGCGCGGCAGTGGCCATGAGATTGGCTCGCATATGATACTCGGTGATTGATGGTTGGCCGGTCATCAGAGATGCCAGAGACGCCTCGACTCCGCCGCCAGCCCGTGCACACCGTGTACGGCGGCGCGCACCTGTTCAAGCCCGACACGACCGCCAAACTCGGAGCCATTGCGCTGCGGACGCTGCGCGAGTACGCGCCGGACGCGGGGGCGCTCGCCGGGGGGCTGGGCCTCGACCCCGCCCTGGCCGCGCGCATTTACCCGCGCATCGTGGACAAGCTCGAGGGCGAGCCCGTCGAGGACTACCGGCTCGATTTCGAAGACGGCTTCGGGAACAGGCCTGACGAGGAAGAAGACGCGGTGGCCCGGCAAGCCGCGGCCAACGTCGCGACCGGCCTGGCCGCGGGCAGGCTTCCGGCGGGCATCGGCATCCGGATCAAGACACTGTCCGAGGAGGCGCTCGGACGCCGCAGCCTTCGCACCTTCGATATCTTTCTCACGGCTCTCGTGAGCGCCACTGGCGGCACATTGCCCGACGGCTTCGTCGTCACGCTGCCAAAAATCACGGCGCCGGATCAGGTCGCACGGCTCGCCGCGGCATGCGCGACGTTCGAGCACGCACACAGCCTGCCCGCAGGAGCCCTGCGCTTCGAGGTCATGGTCGAGACCCCGCAGTCAATCTTCCTGCCCGACGGCCGGGTTGCCCTCCCATCCCTCATCGCACACGGCGGCGGCCGCATCGTCGCCGCGCATTTCGGCGCGTACGATTACACCGCCGCGCTCGGCATCACGGCGGCACACCAGCACATGATGCACCCGGCGTGTGATTTCGCCCGCCAGATGATGCAGGTGTCGCTGGCGGGAACAGATGTCTGGCTCTCGGACGGCGCGACGAACGTCATGCCGGTACCGCCCCACAAAGCCCCGCCGGGTGGCGCGCTGTCCAACGCCGAACAGGACGCGAATACGGCCGCGGTTCAGAACGCGTGGCGCCTGCACGCGAATCAGATCCATCACTCGCTCGTCAACGGCTTCTACCAGGGGTGGGACCTCCATCCGGCTCAGCTCCCGGCGCGCTTCGCGGCGGTGTACGCTTTCTTCTTCGACGGACTCGCGCCTGCGTCTGCCCGGCTGAAGAACTTCGTGCAGAAAGCGGCTCAGGCCACGCTCGTCGGCGAGGTCTTCGACGATGCGGCGACCGGACAAGGTCTGCTGAACTATTTCTTGCGGGCGATGAACTGTGGCGCCGTCAGCGAGGCCGAAGCGGTGGAGATGAGCGGCCTGACGGTCAGCGAGATCCGCAGCCGATCGTTTGCCGCCATTGTCGAGGGTCGCAGAGCTTAGGGTTTGTCGGGCAGGAGCACGGGTTTCGCCTCGCGCCTCCACCCTTCTTCCCAGGAGATCCCCGCCGATTTGCGTGCGCCCGTGCGGAGACGTTCGAACGTCTGGTCGTCCCCTGGAAATGCCTCGAAGAAGTCGAAGAGCACGCTCGTGAGCTGCTCGGCGGTCGAAAACAGCAACCCGTTGGTGCCATGCCGCACGCGCTCCGCGAGCGTCGCGCCGTAGTCGAGCGCACACACCGGCACGCCCGCGCCGAACAGGTCGGCCACCTTCATGGGGATGTCCAGCCCCGACGACGAACGATGGAGGCACAGGCCCAAATCGGCGCTGCCGACCACTCGCGGATAGTCTTCCGGCTCGAGCCAGCGTGCGCGCAGGTGCACCCGCCGCGCCGGCAGACCGGCAAACCGCCGTTCGAACTCGATGCGCCGGGCGCCGTCGCCCGTGACGAGAATGACGAGATCGGGGAATCGCGCCGAGGGATTCGCCGTCTCCCACCCGCGGATGCGGTCCTCGAGCCGCCGCACGGCATCGATGACAACGTCGAAGTCTTCGTCTTCAGTCCAGCTTGTCGGACACACGATGAAGCCCACCACGCCGGCGTGGATACCCAGGCGGGTAAACAATGCCTGCCGGTAGCGTTCCCTCTCGACATGGCCGACTGGAACGAAAATCGAGGCCGGCCGATCGTACAAGACGTGCGTGTTCGAGAGGCCCAGCCGGTTCTTGAGGAATTCGGCGAGCCCTCGCGACACGCAGAGGTTGGCTTCCGCCTGCCGCGCGTCGTGACGCTCGAGCCATCGCGCCAGCCGGACGGCTGGGTGCCACTGCCCCAGCCGCAACTGCAGCAGCGTGTAGCCGATGTTGTGCCAGTCGATGACGAATCGGACGCCTTTCCGCTTGAGCGCCAGCCGCGTCACGACGAGCGTGGGAAACGCGGGAGGGTTCTGGACGAGCACCAGATCGGGTCGTGGCAGCCGCCGTAGCGTCGTCCACAGCCGGAAACTGATGCGGGCCGCGTCTACCAGCGCGACGGGCGCGTAGCTGAGGCTGGGCGCCCCGTGGCGCAGCATCGACGCCGATAACCGGTGCACTGTGATGTGTTCGTCATCGGTGATCGCGCGAGCGAGCGGCGTGCCCTCGAAGCCGACCAGATCAACATCAACGCCGTGAGCCGCCAGCGCCTGGGCGTGGTACCGCATGCGGGCGCTTCGTCCCAGATCTCCGAGGGCGACGACGACGGCTCTCATGATGGGAGGCGTAACAGAGGTAGAAGAGCATTGTAACCGCGACTGCGTTCGTGCCGAAAGACAGCCAACAACTTGACCGCGGGACGAACGGCTATTCGGCCGGCCAGAGCTTGCCGCCGGTGATCAAGCGGATGCGGCGTTGAAAGGTGATGTACGCCCACGCCCACTCACCCAGCACCGCGACACGATTCCTGAAGCCGATCAGCCAGAAGATGTGGAGAAACAGCCAGAACACCCACGCGAGCCATCCAGAGGCGCGCACGGGGCCGATATCCACGACGGCGGAGCCACGGCCGATCGTCGCCACGTTGCCGAAATTGAAGTAGCGAAATGGCTCGAGGGGCTGGCCCGCGATCGCGCGAACGATGTTGCGCGCCGCGTGCGCGCCCTGCTGCTTCGCCACCTGGGCGACGCCCGGCAGCGGCTTACCGTCCTGCTGCAGCGAGCAGATGTCGCCGGCCACGAAGATTTCGGGATGCCCGGGCACGCGCAGCGTCGCTTCCGCCGCGACGCGGCCGGCCCGGTCGAGCGGCACGCCGAGCGACGAGGCAAGCGGCGACGCCGCGACGCCGGCCGCCCAGATGACGGTCCGTGCGACGATGCGTGTCGTACCGACGGTCACCCCCTCGCGATCGATCCCGGTCACGACGGAACCGGTGTGCACCTCGACGCCCAGACGTTCGAGCGACGTGCGGGCCGCGGCGCGGAGGCTCTCCGGAAACGTGGCGAGCAGGTTTGGGCTGCCCTCGAGCAGCACGATGCGCGCGGACGCCGGCTGAATCCGGCGGAAATCGTCCCTCAGCGATTGCCTCGCGATTTCGGCAAGCGCGCCGGCCAGTTCGACGCCGGTCGGTCCTCCGCCGACGATCACAAATGTCAGCAGGCGCCGCTGGGCCTCGGGATCGGACTCCCGTTCGGCGGCTTCGAAAGCCAGCAGCACTCGCCGCCGCATATCCAGCGCATCGTCGAGCGTTTTGAGCCCCGGCGCCCATTGCTCCCACTCGGGATGTCCGAAATAGGCGTGCGTGGCTCCGGTCGCCACGATGAGGTAATCGTAGGGCACGGGATCGCGATCCGTCAGAACGCTGCGTGCCGCCGGGTCGATCGCCCGCGCGTCGGCCAGCAGGACCTGGACGTTTTTCTGATGGCGGAGGATCCAGCGAATCGGCGACGCGATGTCGCCCGGCGACAGCGCGGCCGTAGCCACCTGGTACAGCAGCGGCTGAAACACGTGGTAGTTATGACGATCGAGGACCGTCACGCGAACGGGAGCGTGCGCCAGCGCCCGCGCGGCGTCGAGGCCGCCGAAGCCGGCGCCGATGATCACGACATGCGGGGTCACGGTTCAACGTCCCAAGGGTTCAACGTTCCAAGGGTCCACGGGTCCACGGTCAATGGTTCAAGGGTTCCGGAGTCCATTGGTTCGAGTCTTTTGAACCTCGAACGCTTGAACTCTGGAACCTTGGAACCCTGAGTGCTATCGTACTGCGATGGCTCGCGCAGGCAAGAAAACTCGAACAGTTGAATCATCCGAGGCGATTGGCTCGTCGTCGGTCGAGGTGGAAACGGCGTGCCCGCTGGATTGCCCCGACGCCTGCAGCCTGACGGTCACCGTCGGTCGCGGACGCGTCGTCAAGATTGACGGCTCGCGCAGGAACCCGGTCACGGGCGGCTTCATCTGCGCAAAAGTCCGGAAGTTTGACGAGCTGGTTTACGGTCAGGATCGGCTGCTGTACCCCGCGGTCCGGAAAGGACGCAAGGGTGAAGGACAGTTCAAGCGCGTCACGTGGGATGTCGCCCTGGAACTCGTCGCCGAAAAGATGCGGACGGCCAAAGCGAAGGCCGGCGGCGCCAGCATTCTTCCGTATTCGTACGGCGGATCGAACGGCCTGCTGACGCAGGACAACATCGACGCGCAGATCTGGCGGCGATTCGGAACCTCCCGTCTGGCACGAACTGTCTGCGCCGCGCCGACCAGCGCCGCGAACATGGCCCTGTACGGCAAGATGGCCTCGATTACGTACCAGGACTATCCGGAGGCATCGCTCATCATCCTGTGGGGCGTGAATCCCTCGGCCACGGGTATCCACCTGATTCCGTATGTTCGCGAAGCGCAGTCACGCGGCGCCAAACTCGTCGTCGTCGATCCGAGGACCACGCCATTGGCCCGCGCCGCCGACATCCATCTGGCGGTCAGACCGGGCTCGGACGTCGGCGTGGCGCTCGCGATTCACCGGTTTCTGTTCGCGAACGGCTTCGCCGACGAGGCCTTCCTCCGGGAGCATACACACGGCGCCGACAAGCTTCGCGAACGGGCCGACTCGTGGACGTTCGAGCGCGCGGCATCAGTGGCCGGCGTCGATCCGAAGGCGCTCGAACAGGTCGCCCGTCTCTACGCCGAGAGCTCTCCGGCGCTGATTCGCTGCGGTTGGGGCCTCGAACGCAACCGCAACGGCGGGAACGCCGCCATGGCGGTTCTGTCCCTGCCGGCGGTCGGCGGCAAGTTCGGCGTCCGCGGCGGCGGATATTCCATGAGCAACTCGGCGTCGTGGAATATCGACCGCACCTGGATCGGCGCCGACGAACCCGAAACCCGGCTCGTCAACATGAACCACCTGGGCCGCGCGCTCACGGAGTATTCCGATCCGCCGGTCAACGTGCTGTTCGTCTACAACTGCAATCCCGTCGCCACCGTCCCCGACCAGCGGCGCATCATCCGCGGCCTCGAGCGCGAGGATCTCTTCACCGTGGTCTTCGAGCAGGTGATGACGGACACGGCCATGTACGCCGACGTCGTCCTGCCGGCGACGACGTTCCTCGAGGGCTACGACTTCGCCAAGGCATACGGCCCGATTCACATGGGCCTGGCGCGTCCGATCGTGGACGTCGTCGGCGAATCGCGGTCGAACGCCGACGTGTTCGGCGATCTGGCTTCCAGGCTTGGTCTGCTGCACGACGACGAGCCGTCCGGCGAACTCGATCTGCTCGTGAAAGTTCTCGACGGCCTGCCCGGCACGATGGGTACCGACCTGAGCGCCGACGTGCCGCCCACGGCGCCGTGCGGTCCGGCTCCGGTGCAGTTCGTGGACGTGTTCCCCAACACGCACGATCGGAAGGTCGATCTCTTCCCGGCCGAATACGAGTCGTCCGCGCCGATGGGACTCTACGCGTTCCAGCCCGACCCGGCGACCGAGCAGTACCCGCTTGCGCTCATCTCGCCCGCGAGCGACCGTACGATCACCTCCACCCTCGGCCAGCTGCCGCGTCCCGACGTGAAGCTGCTGATGCACCCTGCGGACGCAGAGGCGAGAAAGCTGGCGGATGGGGACCTGGTCCGGATCTACAACGAGCTGGGCGAAGTGCACTGCCCGCTGCAGGTGGCGCCGGCCATCCGTCCGGGATCGGTCTGCCTGCCGAAAGGCCTCTGGCGCCGCAGCACGCGGAACGGTGCAACCGGCACCGCGCTCGTTCCCGATGCGTTGACGGACATTGCGGGCGGGGCCTGTTTCAACGACGCACGTGTCCAGGTGGCGTCGCTGCCAGTGGCATGAGGTGTCGGAGGGTCCGCCTTCAGGCGGACGTCCGGCTAAAGCCGGACGCTACTTGGCCTGCTGGGGAACGTACTCCGGCGGAAGAGCCGAGCCCTCGCCGAAGAAGAAGTCCTCCATGTGCTTGGCCACGAGGTCCTGCGCCTCTTTCTGCCACGGCATCAGGCGGTATTCGTTGAGGATCATCTTCATCCGCTCTTCCCACATCTTCCAGGCCTCGGCGGAAATGTTCTCGTAGACCCGCTGTCCGAGCTCACCCGGCCATGGCGGCGCATCGAGCGCCGGAAGCTCCCGCTGGAGCTTGGCGCATTTCACCTTGCGTCCAGATGTGTTGCCGGCGGGCGGCTTGGGCGGAACGGGATCGCAGGCATCAGCCATGTGGCGATTGTACCATCGGGACCTCGGGATCGATGAGGAACCGCAAGCGCGCGTGCGCCTCGCGCAGCGATTGCTCGGCCGCGGCGGGAGCGTCGCCATGGGCGAAGATGAACCCAAGGTAGCTCGCGCCCTCCGGCAGCGGGACGAGCTTCTGATCGGGCTTGGCCGTGATCCGCACGTCATCAATTCCGGCGATGCCTGTGGCAGCCTCGACACCTTCGACGCCCCGGTAGATGCCGGCCTGCGGAATCGGAATCATCATGACCCCGGATGCCGCCCCCTCGCGCCGCCAGTCGTCGGGTGATTCGCCGAGCGCGTGGCGCAGCAGAAGTTCCTCGAGCGAAATGGCCGGGGTTCCCAGGCCGAGCGTCGTGCTTCCGAAACTTGAGGGCGCCGGCACACAGCCCCCCGATCGGCCGGGCGGCCACTTCGAGCACGAAGACACCGCGGTCGCCAACCCGGCACTCGGCGTGAATCGGTCCGTGGGTGAGCCCGATCGCCGCGGCCGCGCGGGCAATCGCGTCCACGATATCCCGCTGCATCGGATCCGGCGCGAGCGACGGCGTCACGTAAATGGTCTCTTCGAAAAATGGACCGTCCAGCGGATCGGGTTTGTCGAAGATCGCGAGCTCGTAAAACGCGCCGTGGTGCAGCAGTCCTTCGACGGCGAATTCCCAGCCCTCGATGAACCCTTCGACGAGCACGCCGTCGTGCGCCTCGTCCCGCTCGGCCCGCACATCCGGCGACGCCAGAAGCTTCCGCAGCCGGAGGAAGGCGTCAACGAACGACGCCTCATCGTCGGCGCGCATGACACCGCGGCTGCCTGACAGCGACAGCGGCTTGATGACGCACGGATACGAGACGCCGGCCGCGAGCCCGCGCGGATCGGTGGTGACGTCTGAGCGGAAAGAACCACGGGACGTGAAGATCGCTGTCGCGGAGCCGTTCGCGGGTCAGCAGCTTGTTGCGCGCGACGGCCGTGGCCATCGGCTGGTGCCCCAGCAAGCCGAGCGCTTCGCCCACCATCGCGGCAATCGTCGTCGGTCGATCGCCGACGACCAGAATGCCGTCCACCGGGCGCGTGCGGGCCTGCTCGAGGATGGCGGCGACGGACCGATCCTCCTCGTGAAACCTCACGGGGATGGCCGAGTCCTGCCAGGGGTCCTCCAGCATGTCACAACGATCGGTGGCGAAGACGAGTTCGACGCCGAGACGAGCCGCCGCGTCGCCGAAACTGCGGGTCTGATATCCGGTGGTCGTGGCAAACAGCAGGACGCGTTTCATCTTCTCGTGGCTCGTGGCTCGTGGCTCGTAACTGGCGTTTACACCAGCGTCAGGTGGTCGGGATTTGGTTCGGCGCAGCAGTACCAGGGCTCGCTCAGCTGCGGCACCAATGGGCGCTCGGGGCGCCGGACCGTCGCCCGCGGAGACCGACCCGTCCGTGCGTATGCAAGCGCCGCTATTTCGTCGAACATCGCCCGGCGATCGACACCGGCGCGGACGCCGACCAACCGTGCGATTTCGCGCTGCAACTCGTCCACGCGGGCGTCGGCGTGGACCCATGGATACGCCAGGGTTGCGGCGTCGAACGGGCCGACCCGCTCCCGCACGTCGTCCAGGTCGAGCAACCGGGAGCCGTCCGGAATGAGGAGCCGGATGGCCAGCTGAATGGGCGCGACGTGATCGACGAGATCGAGCTGGTCGATGAGATCGAGCAGGTCGCAGTAGCCCTCCAGCGTGAGCCACGGATGAAAAGCGACGAAGGTCGGCACGAACGTGAGGTTCGCGTCACGGCACACAGCCACGGCCTCCACGAAATCCTGGCGCGTGTGACCCTTGTCGAGCGTCCGCAGCACGGCGTCGTCGATCGATTCGACAGCGCTCGTGACGAACGCGCAGCCAGCCGAGGAAAGACGGCCGAGCAGGTGGCGCTGATGCAGCAGGTGCTCGACCTTGATCGTCACGTCGAACGTCACGTGTGGATATGCGGCGTGCAGCGCGTCCACCACGCGCAAGGCGTGCGTGGGGCCGTTGAAAAAATCCGGATCACCGAACGTCACATGTTCGGCGCCGGCCGCGACCTGCGCATCGACGTCGGCCAGCACGACGTCCGGTGGCACAATCCGGAACTGGCCGTTGTAGATCGGCACGACCGGGCAATGCCGGCACAGATGCCTGCACCCCCGGCTGGCCTCGGTCGATCCGACAATCTTCCGCCGGCCGCCGCCGACGTCGAGCGTCGCGTACTGGGCGAGGGGCGGCAGTCCAGAGCGGTCGGGAACCAGGAAGTGAATCCGCGGGACGGACGTGCCGGCCGCCCCGACATCTGAAGGCGCGGGGCTGAGGGCGTAATCCCTCAGCGCCTCTTCGAACTCGCCGCCAAACACGGCGTCGATGCCGAGCGAGCGCAGCCAGCCGGCGTTGAGCGGCGCGTACAGCCCGTACGCGCACAGGCGCGCCGACGCGTTGATTTCCTTCACCTTGGCGATGACCGGACCCGCCAGCCGCGTCGCCGTGTGCATCGGCAGATGGAAGCCGACAAGGTCGGCGCGCTCGATGGCGGCGCGGTGGAGGCGCTCTTTCGCGACATCCACGCACGACACGTCCCAGCCGGCCGCGCGAAGCCAGGCCGCCGGGGACGCAAGACCGAACGGCTGGCGTCCCAGTTCGTACGTGGAAATGAGGAGCGCGTTCATCTGCTCGCCAACATTCTGTCACAGTGCTCGCGAGACGTTGTAAGCTCGCGCCCATGACCGCTGACGGCCGCCGCCGCGCATCCCATCCGACCGGGCTCTACGTGCTCTTCTTCACGGAACTGTGGGAGCGCTACAGCTTCTACTCGATGGTCGCGATCCTCGTCCTCTACATGAACGAAGCGCTGCACTTCGATGTCGCGCGCGCGGGACGCATCTACGGGCTCTACACGGCCGGCGTCTACATCTTCCCCGTCGTCGGCGGCCTGCTCGCCGATCGCGTCCTCGGCTTCAACCGGGCCGTCATCATCGGCGGCGTGCTGATGATGTTCGGCCATCTCGTGCTCGGCGTCGAAACGCTGCCCTTCTTCTACGGCGGCCTGATCCTGCTCGCGTGCGGAAGCGGTCTGTTGAAACCCAACGTCTCGACGCTGGCGGGCAACCTCTATCGCGACCGGCCGGAACTGCGCGACCAGGGCTTCAACATCTACTACATGGGCGTGAACATCGGAGCGTTCGTCTCGCCGATCACGGTCTCGTGGCTCCGCACGCACTACGGATGGAGCGTGGCGTTCATGTCGGCGGCCGTCGCGATGGTGTTGTCGTTGCTCGTCTTCACCGTTTTTAACCGGCACGTCGCAGAGGCCGCGGTCAAGGTCGATCAACAGTCGGTGGAGGAGCCGATGACGACGGCGGAGGTGCGTTCGCGCGTCATCACGCTCCTGGCGATCTTCGGCATCTCGCTGGTCTTCTGGCTCGCTTTCTATCAGATCTTCTTCACGTTCACGCTGTGGGCTCGCGACAGCACGGCCGGCACGTGGCCGCCGGAGCGATACCAGACGTTCGAACCACTGGGCGTCATCCTCTTTTCGCCGGTGCTCGTCGCCATCTGGGCATGGCTGCAGAAGCGCAACGCCGAGCCCTCCACGCCGGTCAAAATGCTGATCGGCGTCGTGCTCGTGGCGGCGGCATTCGGGGCCCTGGGCTATGCCGGCACGATTGGCGGAGACACCGGACGCGTCTCGCCCGCGTGGCTCATCGCCGCTAATCTGACCATCGCGGTCGGCGAGATCGCGCTGAGCCCGATGGGCATGTCGCTCGTCAACAGGCTGTCGCCGCCCCGGCTCCGCGGCCAGATGATGGGCGGCTGGTTCGCCAGCCTCGGCCTCGGCGGCTGGCTCTCGGGATACATCGGACGCTTCTGGGACACTCTTCCGCACAGCCAGTTCTTCTTCATGGTGGTCGGCATTCTCGTCGCGACGGCCGTTCCGCTCAGCCTGATGACGCCGCAGATCAAGCGCACCATCGCGCGATCGTAAATCTAGTCAATTGGTCATTTAATCATCTGGTCATCGTTGATCAATTGAGCGATTTCAAAATTTCCAAACGATGACCAGATGACCAAATGACCAGATTCATGGTCATGGTCTAAGATTCGCCCATGGCCCTCGAGGAATATCGCCGCAAGCGCGACTTCAAGAAGTCGCCCGAACCGGAAGGCAAGGTCGCAAAGAAGAAGACTGAAGAGCTGTTCTTCTGCGTGCAGAAGCACCTCGCGAGCCACCTCCATTACGACCTCAGGCTCGAGCTGAACGGCGTCCTGCTGTCGTGGGCCGTCCCGAAAGGTCCATCGCTCGACCCGAAAACCAAACGCCTGGCGATGCACGTCGAGGATCACCCGCTCGCGTATGGCGAGTTCGAGGGCGTCATCCCCGAGGGCTACGGCGCCGGCATCGTCATGCTCTGGGACCGCGGCACATGGAAGCCAGAGGTGGACGATGTCGAGGCCGCGTTGAAGAAGGGCGACCTGAAGTTCACACTGAACGGCTACAAGCTCAAAGGATCGTGGGTGCTCGTCAGGACGAAAGGCTGGCCGGGGGCCAAGACAGGACCGGGCGGCAGCAGCAAGAGCTGGCTGCTCATCAAACACCGCGACGAATGGTCGGGCGATCTCGACATCACGACGTTTGCGCCAAAGAGCGTGAAGAGCGAAGGCGATTTCGAGGACATTCTCGCCGAGGACACGCCGGCGATCTGGATTTCGAAAGGGCCGACCAAGGGCGGCGAAGCGGCGGCCATGCTGGCCGATGTCATCGAGCGCGCGGCACAGCTCAAGGCCGGCCGGAAAAAGAAACGCTAAGGAGCCCAGCGATGAGCGCAACCCGTCGTCAATTCCTTCAGGCAGCATCCGTCACGATGGCGGGCACGATGGCCATTCCGTCGACGCCGCTGCTGGCCGCCCAGCAGCCGGCAAGCCGGATCGCCCGCGACCTCGCGGGCGGCGGCACCGTGAAGGCCCTCGTCTTCGACACCTTCGGCACGGTCGTCGACTACCGCACCACGATCATCAGCGAAGGCGAAGCGCTCGGAAAGGCCAGGGGGCTCGCAGTCGACTGGGCGAAGTTCGCCGATGCCTGGCGCGGTGCATATGCGCCCGCCATGGACCGCGTGCGGAAGGGCGAGCTGCCCTGGACGAAGCTGGACGCCCTCCACCGCATGATGCTGGACAAGGTGCTCGCCGATTTCGGCGTGAAGGGGCTGAGCGAGGCCGACATCGACAACCTGAACCGGGTCTGGCACCGCCTCAAGCCCTGGCCGGACGCCGTGAGCGGCCTGACCCGGCTGAAGAAGAAATTCATCATCGCGCCGCTGTCGAACGGCAACGTCTCGCTGATGACCGACATGGCGAAACATGCCGGCCTGCCATGGGATCTGATTCTCGGCGCCGAGCTCGCCCGTCATTACAAGCCCGACAAGGAGGTCTACCTCACGGGCGCCGAGTTACTGAGCCTGGCGCCGCACGACATGATGATGGTCGCGGCGCACCAGAACGACCTGCGGGCGGCGCACGCGCTCGGGTTCAGGACGGCGTTCGTTCCGCGTCCTCAGGAGGGACCGAACGGCGAACGCAACTTCACGCCCGATCCGGTGTTCGACGTCGTGGCGCCGGATTTCAATGCGCTGGCCTCCGCGATGGGAGCCTAGGATGCCTGCCTGGATCGATCACTCGGCGAGCAGCCACCTCGAGAGAATCGCCCATAAGGCGTAGGCAAGCCGCAGGCGATCGTGGCGGGCGATTTCCCCGGTCCAGAACTCGCCGCCGACGACTTCACAGTGTTTCGGCAGATCGCCCGGCAGCAGCGGCTGCTTGTGCTCCTGCGCGTAACGCTCCAGCACCGGAGCCGCGGGCCACACCGTATTCGTGATGACCACGTCCACGCGCCGCCGCGTGGCTTCTTCGATGCGCGCCACGGCGTCAGCCGCCGTGAACCCGGCCATGCCGCGGCCTTCCGTCAGCAGGTTCGCGATGAAAATGATCGGCCCACGCATGTCGGCCATCGCTTCGGCCACGCCGCGCACCAGGAAAATGGGCATCAGGCTCGTGTAGAAGCTGCCCGGCCCGATGATGACCGCGTCCAGCTTGCTGATCGCCTCGCTGACCGTCGGATGAATCGAGACGGGGGGTTCGAGCCAGATACGGCGGACGGGCCGCCCGGAGGATTGCCCGGCGTCCACCTCGACTTCGCCGCGCGTCGCCGATCCATCGCCATATTCGGCACACACGGACGCCTGCTCGACCGTGACCGGCCAGACACGCCCACGGCACCCGAGGAGGGCGCTCAGCCCGTCCACGGCATCGAGGAAATCGCCGCTGTACTGCTGCATCATCGACAGCAGGAGGTTGCCGCCTGTGTGGCCGCCCAGCTTGGCATGCTCGAGCATCGGCAGCCGGGCGAGCAGGACGCGGCGGGCTTCGCGCGCGTTTCGCGAGAGGGCGAGCGCGCATTTGAGGATGTCGCCCGGCGGCAGCACGCCAAGCTCGTCCCGCAGCTGCCCCGAGCTGCCCCCGCTGTCGAACATCGTCACCACGGCGTTGACGCGGAGCCAGGGATTGTTCTTCAGCCCGCCGAGGACGCTCGGCATCCCGGTGCCACCGCCAAAGCAGCCGACATTCAACTCCAGGAGACGCATTCGCTAATAATACTCATATGCCTCAGATCCCAACGGCTGTGCGGACGCTCGACACGGAGTTGCGCGAGGTCTTCGGCAGCCGTGTGCAATCGTTTGTCGTCTACGGAATTCACACGCGTGAGGCCCGGCACCGCCATGCGGATGGCGACCACGGGCAAAGTCACGGTCACGACGCCCTCCGTCCGGTGCACACGCTGGCCGTGGTCGAATCCGTGAGATCCGACGATCTGCGCGCCTGCGCGGCCCGCCTGAGCAAGTGGCGCGAGGCCGGGCTCGCGACGCCGCTTCTGCTCGCGTCGGACGAATTCGCCCGGTCGCTGGACGTGTTCCCGTTCGAGCTCAACGCGATCCTTGCCGATCACGTCGTCGTCTCCGGCCGGAACCCGTTCGAAGGTCTTCGCGTCGACGCGGCTGACCTGAGACGGGCGTGCGAAGTACAGGCAAGAGGGCACCTGTTGCATCTCCGCCAGGCGTTCATTGAAACGGAGGGGCGAGGCGACGCGCTGGCCGTCGTGGTGGTCCGTTCGGCGCCGGCGTGGGCGTCGCTGCTGCAGAACGTCGCGCACCTGGACGGACAGCCGGCGCACGACCCGGCCGCGGCCGCCCGTCACATCGAGCGCGCCCTCACCGTCACCTCCGGCATCGAAGAGGTCGTGCGCCTCGTCGGCGTGCACGAGATCTCATCGGCCGACGCGCTCAAGGTTTTCCCCGCGTACCTCGATGCGGCGGAGCGGCTGACGCGGTACGTGGATCAGTGGAGCGCAGCCAAGTGATCGAGCGGCGCGTTCCGTCAGCCCTCTTCGGCTTGCGCGCGGTCCTGCGCGTGGTCCTGCTTGCGGCGCTGCCCTTTGCCTTTTGTCATGCGCTCTACGCGGAGACGCCTCCCCCACCGGAGCTCATCGCCCCCGTGAACGACTTCGCCCACGTCATCGACTCGCGGAGCGCCGCGCAGATCGACCGGCTGATCCGATCGCTCAAGCAGGCGAGCGGCGACGTCGTGGTGGTCGCGACCGTGCCGACGATCGAAGGCTACGGCGATGTCCGCGAATACGCCGTGAAGATGTTCGAAAATCACGGCCACGGCATCGGCGAAAAGGGCAAGGACAACGGGCTCCTCATTCTCCTCGCGCTCAAAGAGCGGAAAGTCTGGGTGGAAGTCGGATACGGGCTCGAGCCGTGGGTCACCGACAGATTTTCCGGGGAAACCAGCCGCCAGTACATGGTGCCGCAATTCAGGAACGGCGCCTACGGACTGGGCCTCCTGGCCGGCACGGCTCGCATCGTCAACCGGATTGCGGACGGACGGCAGGTGAAGCTGGAGGGCGTCATCAGGGAACCTGAGGCGCGGCGGGACGGCGGGTCCATCTGGCCGCTGTTCCCGATCCTGATCTTCATCGCCATCCTCATCATCAGCCGCATCGGCCGCGGCGGCGGCGGCCGGGGTCTGCCCTGGATGATGGGTCCGTGGAGCGGGTGGTCGAGCGGCGTCGGGCCGTTTGGCGGCGGAGGTTCGGGTGGAGGGTTTGGCGGCGGGTTTGGCGGATTTGGCGGCGGCGGTGGCGGTGGCGGCGGATTTGGCGGCTTCGGCGGCGGTGGCAGCGGCGGCGGCGGCGGAGGTGGGAGCTGGTAGACCGAACGCGGTAAACTGGAACGTATGAAGACCACACGTCGATTTGCCACACAGCTCCTGCTGGGCTTCGCTGCACTCTCCCTGTCCGGCTGTTCGTACAACACGTTCGTCAGTCAGGAGCAGGCGATCAAGGCGCAGTGGGCACAGGTCGAGAACCAGCTCCAGCGGCGCAACGATCTGATTCCGAATCTGGTCGAGACCGTCAAGGGCTATGCGACCCACGAAGAAGGCGTGTTCAAGGAAATCGCCGACTCACGGTCCCGACTGCTGTCGGCGAAATCGCCGGACGAAACGATCAGCGCCGCCAATCAGCAGTCGTCGGCCCTGGGCCGCCTGCTGGTCGTCGTCGAGAACTACCCGAACCTGAAGGCGAACGAACAGTTCAATGGCCTGATGGACGAGCTCTCGGGCACGGAAAATCGAATTGCCGTTGAGCGGATGCGCTACAACGAGCGCGTGCAGGCCTACGAAACGGCGCGCGGCCAATTTCCGGGAAACCTCACGGCGAAGCTGTTCAAGTTCAAGGAGTATCCGTTCTTCGCCGCGCCGCCTGAAGCCAAGCAGGTGCCGAAGGTGAACTTTTCGAAACCCTCCTAGGATGTGATAGTCCCGCTGCCCTGGGAGCGTCTCCTGTGGAGCGGCAGGCCGACGCTGCTGTTGCCGCACCTCCACGCGCGCGGTGAGCGCTATGTGCTCACCGACATGCGGGTGGTGCGCATTTCCAGCCGGGGCGCGGACGAACTGGCGACGTGCGACGTCGGCGAAATCCACCTCACGCAGACGCGGCTCGAGCGAATCCTCGGCGTCTCGACCGTCGACATCCGGCACCGCGAAACCCCGCAGCATCTCGTGCTCCGCGGCATCAGGCGCGCTCCTCAGCTCGCGGCGCTCCTCGACCTGCTGACCGACCCTCGCGCGCGCGCCAACCCGCGCTCCGTCGGAGCCGCGGTGGCCGTCATGACGTGGGAGCCGCGGCTTCGTCCCACGGCAACACGGGCATCGCTGTCCGGCCTCGCGGCCGCGGTGGCCGCGGTCTTTGTCGTCGTCGCCGGCCTGCACGGCACCAGTCCCCCGATCAGCTACCCCGCCGATGATGCGATCTACCCGGGTGGCAGGAAGAGAAGCCAGGACGAGATCGTACGGTTCATGGAGAAACGCGTGATGCCGTGGGCACGCCAGGCACTGGGGCCCGTCGTTGGCGCACCGGAGCTCGTCACGTGCAACACCTGCCACGGCGCCCATCCCGAGGAGAACGGCTGGCACATGCCGGCTGTCGCAGCGCTCCCGCGGCCGGCCGTGCGCGTCGCCGGCTGGGAAAACTACGGTGGCACCATGGACGCGCAGATGCGCAATGCGATCTACGGGTATGGAGCCGAGTCAGACCGGCTGGCCAGAGCGTCTTACATGCGCGAAGTGGTCATGCCGGGGATGGCGCAGTTGCTCGGCCGCCCAGCGTACGATTTCACGCAGCCGTACGCCTTCAATCGCTCGCACTTCACGTTGGGGTGTTATCACTGTCATCAAGTGAAATAGGGTTCGAGGGGCTCGAAAGGTTCAAGGGGTTCGAGGGGTTCGAGAGTTCGAGGGGTTCGAGAGGTTCTAGCAGAAAGCGTCGAACGCAGAACCTCTTGAACCTCTCGAACCTCTCGCACCTCTTGAACCTCTCAAACCTACCTTCGACGTTCTACGTTCACCGAGGCCGGAGCGTCAGAACAGCCTCGGTGCTGGCGTCGACGGCCGCGGCGGTGAATGCCATCTGAAAGTACGTCCCGCTCGACCAGGGCCTGGCGAGATCAGCGAAGTGCGGGCTTCCGGGCGAACCTGACTGGCCCGGCGCCTGCGTCCAGACCGAGCGGTCCCAATCGGACACATCGACGATTTCCCTGAACGACGCGCCCCCGGCGACGTCCGTCGCCGGGTAGCGTTGACAGCACGGTGCCGGCATAGCCGGAGAGCGCAAACGGTCCGATGTCGAAGCGGTCGCGGGCGGCCTGTGTAATCGCGAGCGGGTGCTTGAACATCAGCGCGTGAACATCGCCCCATGTGGGCGGATCCTGTTTCGCGCCCGCGGCGCGCACGCGATCGACGGCGACGACCAGCGCGTCGAGCAGGAGGCGATCACGCGAGGCACCGGGATCGCCGTCGAACCACGCGGGCGTCGGCTTCAGCAGCGGAATGACGGAAAGACCAGCCCGGCCAAGCGTAATCGTTCACCAGGTCTGGCCCCAGGCGCTTCTCAGACAGCAGGCGGCCGAGGGCCTCCTCCCAGAACACGTACAGCGCGGCCGCCGTCGAATCCGCGGAGACACGGCGGTCCCACTGCAGCAGCCGCAGGCGCGCCGCCTCGACGTCGTTCCGCGGGGCGCGCAGCGGCGCGAGCAGCGGCACGAGCTGGCCGGCGCTCCAGGCGGTCGTGTCGTGTTGCAGGCGCTCGAAATCTTCGGCCGTATGAACGTGCGTGCCCTCGAGCGCTTCAACCAGCCGGTTCATCCTCGCGGGGTTCTGGTTCGCCGATACAAAGAAGCCGCCGGAACGCGGCAGCATGGCGTGCGGCAGGTCGTCGGGGCGGCGCCAGCCCCGCCACTCGTAGGCGCCGGACCAACCGGGCGCCGGCAAGGCTCCGTCCCATCCGCGCCGATTCGGTATGAGACCCGCCACCTGACGGCCCGCGAGCCCATCGGCGTCCGCAAAGAGGACGTCCACGGTCGGCGACTTCCAGCGCGCCAGCGACGCGCGAAACTCGGCTGCTGATACTGCGCGATCGAACGCCAGCGCCGCCAACTCGCCGGCGGCGCCGGGTTCGGTCCCGCTCCATTTCACGGTGAATGCCAGGTGCCGCTCTGAATCCGTCGCCACGAGCACGCCGTTGGGCGTGTACTCGCGCTCAAATGGAAACGGCTTCGCTTGCCCCTTCATGACAATCGGATCGCGAACGATTGTCGTATCAACCCATTGGCCGCGGTATTCCACCCGATGCGGGTTCGAGGGATCGACACGTTCGACGAAGACGTCCGCGATGTCGGCCGGGAACGCCGTCATTCCCCACGCAACATGCTCGTTGTGTCCGATCACGACCCCGGGGAGCCACGGCGAGGCGGCGCCGATGACGTTCCAGCCGGGCGCGTTCAAGT
Source organism: uncultured Acidobacteriota bacterium (assembly GCA_963729215.1). Taxonomy (GTDB): domain Bacteria; phylum Acidobacteriota; class Vicinamibacteria; order Vicinamibacterales; family CAVVIG01; genus CAVQJU01. Next base: position 252,428 of record CAVSND010000031.1, read on the forward strand.
GAACGAGGTAGCGAAGCGACGGGTGCGCAAAGGCGCGATGCGGGTCGTTCGCAAGCAGCGGCGCCGATGTCGCGGAGCGCGCGCCGCTCACGACCCATGCGTTCGAACCGGCGCCACGATCCGCAGGCGCCGTCACCGGCGACGCCAGTCCGAGAAAGAACGGCGCGGTGCCCGCGCGGCGCAGCGCATCTTCGACCACGGGACCGGCCGACCCGATGTCGAGGCCGGCGGGAATCCGATATGGCGATTCGACGGCAAACCAGGCGTCGGCGCGGCGTGCGCCGATGGCGGCGACCAGGCGCGCGCGGAAAACATCGGTATCCGCCCTCGCGGCGACGAACGCGTCCGTCCGGTTCAGCAGATCCTCGGGACGCCACGTCTCCGGCAGCCAGCCGGCGACGGTGAATTCCTCGGGCACGTGAACGCGCGCCTCCGCCACCCACGCGTTAATGCCGCTGACGAACGCCTCGGCGATGACCTTCACGGCGGGGCCATAACTCGCCCACTCGGCGTCCATGTCGCCCCGGTACTGCACGCGGCGCGTGGCCGCGTCCCGTTCGACGAAGTTCAAGCCCAGGACTTCCGATAACCTCCCCTGCGACGAGCGGCGCCAGAGATCCATCTGAAAAAGTCGATCCTGTGCCTGGACGAAGCCCTGCGCGAAGAAGAGGTCGTGGTCGTTTCGCGCGTAAATGTGCGGCACGCCCCAGCGGTCGCGTACGATGCGCACGGGCTGCGAGAGACCGTCAACGTCGAACGTCCCGGACTGCTGCGCGAGCGGAGCGGCGGCACGCGCGGCGGTTTTCGGCGTCTCGCGGCGGCATGCCGGCGCGCCGAGCAGGCAGAGCGCGCACAGGAGCCGCAGTAAACTAGGTCGCATGGCACTCAAGGAGGCGCTGCTGGCCGAGTACCAATCACGAAGTGGCCACCACGCGCAGGCTGCTCGATCGGATTCCCGATGCGCAGCTGGGCTGGAAGCCGCACGACAAGTCCATGTCGCTCGCCGGTCTGGCAACGCACCTGGCCAATCTCCCGAACTGGGGCGGCCTGATCATGAGCGATTCGTCGTTCGACATGGCGACCGCACCGCCTCACCTGGCCGAGCGAGGCTCCCGCGTCGAGATCCTGGCGGCGTTTGACGCCGCCGTGAAAGAGACACGCTCGAAGATGGACAAGAGCGATGCGGAGTATCTCGCGCACTGGGCCCTCAAACGCGGCGGACAGGAACTGTTCACGATGCCTCGCGCCTCCGCGTTTCGGACCTTCGTGCTGTATCACCTGGTGCATCATCGCGGGCAGCTCAGCGTCTATCTGCGGCTCAACAACATCCCCGTGCCGGCCATCTACGGACCGTCGGCAGACGAAGGGTAACGCAGGATCCGGTGAACGTGGCATTCGTCCCTCGTCCCTGGCTCTCGAGCGGCCATCGCATGACCCTCTACAGCTGGGGCAATCCGAGATACTTCCCCCGTCTGCCGCCGCCGGTCCTGCGCTATTTCGACGTCGATCACGATGCGCGCGTGGTTGCCGACTGCCACTGGCAGGCCGAGCCCTGGAAACACGCGACAATCGTGGCCCTGCACGGCCTGAACGGGTCGAGCGGCGCGCACTACATGCGCGGCATCGCCGCGAAAGCGTTCGCCCGCGGCATGAACGTCGTGCGCCTGAACCAGCGCAACTGCGGCGACACCGAGCATCTGTCCGCGGGACTCTTTCACTCCGGCCTGACGGCCGACGCCGCACATGTCGTCGCCGAACTGATCGCGGTCGACGGCCTGAACGCCATCGCCGTCGCCGGCTATTCGCTCGGCGGCAACCTGGCGCTGAAGCTGGCGGCCGAGTACGGAGACGCCCCGCCGCGAGAATTGGTCGCCGTCGCCGCGGTGTCGCCGATCATCGAGATCGGTGAATGCGTGGCGGCGCTGGAACAGCCTGGCAATGCGCTATACCAATGGAACTTCGTGAAGGACCTCAAGCGGCGGATGCGCCGGAAGAATCGCTTCTGGCCGGGCCGCTTCGACATGACCAGGCTGAAACAGGTGCGAACCGTTCGCGAATTCGACGCGGCGTACACGGCTCCCTACTTCGGCTTCGCCAGCGCCGAGGACTATTACCATCGAGCGAGCGCCATGCGGATCATCGAGCGCATCCGCGTGCCCGCGCTCGTGATCACGGCGGCCGACGACCCGTTCGTGCCGTCGAACCCGTTTCGCAACCCAAAAATCACTGGGAACCCGTGCCTCAGCGTCGCGATCTGCGAGCACGGCGGCCATTGCGGCTTCGTCGGCCCGGCCACCGGGGAGGACGACGGGTACTGGGCCGAGAACCGGATCGTGGAGTTCGTTCTCTCTCGGGACATCAGGAACGGCCGATGACGTTCCTGGGTGGGCTTACGGAGCCGATGCGGACAGCGTCTCCCGCCGGACGACGCGCCCTCCGACGATGACGGCGTCGATCGTATCGAACGCGGCCGTGGACGACAGCGGATCAGTCCGCAGCAACAAGAGGCTGGCGATCTTGCCCGCCTCGAGCGTCCCGTAGTCCTCGAGGCCGAAAAATCGTGCGTTCTCGATCGTTGCGGCGGCGAATAGCTGGCGCGCGGAAATCCCCGCCGACTCCAGCTCCCGCAGCTCGAGGTAGCCGTTGTAGCCGGGCGGGTTGGCGTACGTCGGTGCCGATGGCGTGTCGCTGCCGAACAGAATGCGCCCGCCGCCGCGCGCAAAATACGCCGCCGCCCGCTGTCCTCTGGCCTGGATGCCGGTGAGAATGGCTCGGACTCGGTCTGGCGTCGACGGGCCCATGCCTTGCGCGATTTCCCGCGCGAACCATTGTCCGTCCCGGCTGCCGTACCACGTGACGACGGCCCGGGGAAGCACGCGAGTCATCTGAGGGTCGTCCAGGAACGCCGGGCCGGCAAGGTCGGCGAGGCCCCCAATCACACGCGACGTCGGCATCATGCCAATCCCAGCCGCCCGTTCGGCGTCGAGCGTCTCGCGCACGGCCAGTGGCAGTTCGGCGCCGTCGCCATTCTCCTGGCCCCAATTCCACATGCCGTGGACGACAGCGTCCGCACGCGTCTCGACAGCGAATCGATGCGCCTCGAGAGAATTGGCGTGCAGGAGCAGCGGAAGCCGGTGGCGATGGCTCGCCTCGCGAACCTCGCGCATCAGGTCGACACTGGGCACCGGAAGCTTGCCGACTCTCGGGTCGAAGCCCGGCTCGTAGTGCGCCTTCACGCACTTTCCGCCGCCGGCCACGACCCGCCCCACCGCGGCTTCGGGAGTGTGGTCTTCGGCGCGGTATTTCGCGGGAATCGCCCGCGCTCTGCCGGTCGTCGTAGAGAAAGTTGGGATAGCGGTCGAAGCGCACGTCCGCTGGCATATAAGCCATCGGATAGCCGTTGGCGAGCGAGAGCGCGTTGCCGCAGTCGAAGACTGCCGGCGCCACGTCCGACGCTTTCAAGCGTTCGAGCCGCGGGGCATCGACCACGTTCAGATCGACGACGGCGGTGAAGCCGAAGTAGAGATAGCTTCGGGGCAACTGCCGGTCGTAAGCGGCCACAGCCTGTGGCATCGCCGCTTCCTGCTCAGGCGTCATTCCCGGCACACCAGCCAGGTGCACATGGCCATCGATGAGGCCGGGGACCAGATACTTTCCAGCGCCCCCGATCACCGTCACACCTGAACCGGCCGTGCCCGGCGTGTCAACTCCCACCGACGCAATCCTGCCGGCTCGAACGACGACGTGGGCATGTGGCAGCGGTGCGGGACGCTCGGGAGAAATCAGCGTGACATCCTGAATCCAGATGTCGCCCGGCATGAGAGGCGGCAAGCCTGGTCGATTGGCGCTGCACGAGGTCAGTTCGAGAACCGCCAGCCAAGCGAGAACCGTTCGGCACATCTTGCTTCGTGGTTGACGCTCGACAGGGCGCGGAAGTTCCGTGCGGGGCCTCAGAGCATGGTGATGCTGAGCGTGTTGCCGTCGGGATCCTTGAACCAGGCGATCCGCGCTCCGCTCGGCGATTGCCAGACACCCAGCTTGTCCTGGCCCATGCCGTCGTATCGTTCGAACCTGACGCCTGCTTTCCTGAGGCGCTTGACGGCGTCGACGATATCAGGCACCTGCCAGCCCAGCACGGTGTAGCCGGCGGTCGCCACCTTGTTTACGGGAGTGACACGCAGCATCGTGCCGTGTGCATCGAACACGAGCGCGAATGGACTCGCTTCGACGAGACGCAGACCAAGCTTGTCGCGATAGAACCGCTTCGCTTTGGCCGGCGAGGAGGTCGCGACGAACGCGACGATTTTTCGTGAACCGAGCCTGGGTCGTGCCACAACATCCTCCTAGAGTCCGAGGCAATCCATCAACAGGCGCGCGAACTCCGGCCCCTTCCCGGATTCTTCGTGCTTGAAGTACACGAACACGTCGCGGCAGCCTGCCGCGTCGCGCGCAATCGTCTCGGCCCATCGCTTGATGTCGTCGGGCTGGTACCCTTCGTCGCGCAGGCGGAAATACGCGTAGTCCGCGGTGACCCGTACAGGCGTCGAGAGCTTCTCGCTGTCCGCGATGCACACGGCCAGGTTGCGCGCGCTCAGCCGCGCGAACACGTCTTCGTCGAACCACGACGCGTGGCGAAACTCGAAGGCCGCCGCGAACGTTCGCCGGCAGCCCACCGAGAAACGTGTCCAGGACCGCGAGGTCTTTCCTCAGGAACGGAGGGAGCTGAAACAGCAGCGTGCCGAGCTTCTCGCCGAGCGTGCCGGCCACGTCGCAGAAGAACTTCACATCGTCGCCGGTGTCCTTCAGCCGTTTGTCGTGCGTAATCCGCCGCGGCGCCTTGAGCGTGAGCTTGTAGGGCGCAGGCGTCTGCTCGGCCCAGCCCGCCACCAGCTTCTCCGTCGGCATGCGGTAAAAGGTGTAGTTGATCTCGACCGTGGGAAAACGCGCCGCGTAATACGGCAGCATTTTCTTCGCCGGAAGATCGTCGGGATAGAAACTCCCCTTCCACTCGGGGTAGTTGTAGCCGGAGGTCCCCACCCAAAACATGTAGACTAGATTACATGCAACGCTGCGGGTTTCTGATCATCGTTTTCAGCGCGCTGCTCGCGGCCTGCGGATCGCGATCTCCAAGTCGGACGTACGCGGTCGAGGGCCAGATCATCGCCCTCACGCCGGACAGAAGCGAGGCGACCGTCAAGCACGGCGAAATCAAGGGCCTCATGCCGGCGATGACGATGCCCTACAAGATCAAGGAGAAGGCGGAGCTCGACGCCGTCAAGCCCGGCGACATCATCGACGCCACGCTCGTCATCGTCGAGAACGATGCGTATCTGACGAAGGTCAGGCGGATCGGCGAAGCGCCCGTCGAGCAGGCGCCCCCCGAGACGACGGTCGCCACATCAGCCTCCTCGGGGTTCGAGCTGCTGAAGCCCGGCGAGGCCGTGCCCGATTCGACGTTCGTCGATCAGGACGGGAGGAAGAGGAAGTTCAGCGCGTTTCGCGGATCGACGGTCATCCTCACGTTCATCTACACCAAGTGCCCGATCCCGACCTTCTGCCCGATGATGGACCGCCATTTCGTGACGCTGCAGGAACACTTCCGGGACGACCCGGCGCTCAAGAAGGTCCACCTGGTGACGGTCAGCTTCGATCCGATGACGGACACGCCGCCGGTGTTGAAGGCGCACGCGCGCGAGCTCAAAGCCGATCTGACGCGCTGGACGTTCCTGACCGGCGACCGAGACGAGATCGACAGATTCGCGGCGCGTTTCGGCCTGAGCGTCGCCCGCGCGCCGAACGACGCGCGCGACATCACCCACAATCTCCGCACAGCCATCATCTCGCCCGACGGAACACTCAAGAAGATGTACACGGGCAACGAGTGGACCCCCAAAGATATCCTCGAGGACCTCAAGCCCACGGCGAATGCGAACTAGAATCTGGTCATCTGGTCATTTAGTCATCTGGTCATCGTTGTTCAATTGCGCAATTGCGCAATCGACAAACGATGACCAGATGACCAGATGACTAAATGACCAGATTCACGCGTGCGGAGCAAAGGCTCATTGCCCGGTTGCGCACTCCTCGCCGCCGTGCAGCGCTATCTGAACCGCCTTCCCTATAACAACGAGCCCGGCGGACGCGCGACGCTGCGCAGCTTCCGCGGCGTGGTCGCGCATGGCTGCGCGCATTGCCTCGAGGCCGCGCTCTTCGCCGCGGTCGTCATGGAGCAGCACGGCTATCCACCGCTGGTCCTCAGCTTTGAGTCGATCGACCGGCTCGATCACGTGATCTTCGTCTACAAGCAGCGTGGCCGGTGGGGGTCCGTCGCCCGTTCGCGCGATCCGGGCCTGCACGGCCGCAAGCCGGTCTTCGCCACGCCGCGCGCATTGGCGCTGAGTTATTACGATCCGTATATCGACTTCACCGGCCGCGTCACGGGCTATGCCGTCGTCGACGTGGCGCGGGAGATGGGACAGTACGACTGGCGGCTGGCCGAGACGAACGTGTGGAAAGTCGAACGCATGCTGCTCGACTACCCGCATCGCCGCATCGTCACGTCGGACGCGCGCGCCGATCGGCTGCGCGAGCGGTACCGCCGGTTTCGCGCCAGGTATGGCTCGCTCAAACCCGTGCAGTACCCGCGGCGCGACCGATGGACCGCGCTCCCGGCGGAGTTCAATCCAAGTCGAAATCTCGAGTGGGTTTGGTGACCGGTTCCTGACGGGCCTGCTTCAGCGCTTCCTCAAAGCGCCGGGACAGGGAGTCGCCGCGCGTCTTCTCGGCATCGACCGACTGCTGGAACACGGCCTCGCGGCGGGCGGCTTCCTCGGCGAGGATCCGGTGCGCGTCGCCCAGTTCGGGCTTGTTCCCGCGCTCGGGTTCGCTGTGGGACACCACGCGTCCGAGGTTGGTGTCGATGACGAGAATCGACTGGCAGCAGGGGCACGAAACCTCGATCTCGGATTTGAGCCGGGCCGTCATTCTTTTCCCTCTTTGCCTTTGAAGACGCCGACGCCGGCCAGGCCGGCGAGGCCGTTGCCCTTGAAATCCATCCGGATGTCCACGGGCTCACCGCTGGGCAGTTTCGCCGACAACCGGAGATCCTTGATCTGCTGCCGTTTGAAATCGAATCGCTGGCCGTAGGCCTCGATGAAGATACTCAGGGGGGTCTGCAGCTGCTGGCCGGCGGGAATGGAGTCTGTGGTGAGGCGGTACTGCCGGTTCACCCAGATCTCGACATGCGTCCAGTCGCTTTTGGTGGTGTTGGTGACGGTCAGCCGCCCGGCGTCAAGCTGAAGCGGAGCGACGATCTTCTTCGAGCAGCCCCACGTCAGCGTGATCGCGGCCGCCAGCAGAACCAGCGACGTGCCGGCGCGCAGCTGAGTCCACGGCATCCGATGACGCACGCCCCATCATACGCCGCCCCGCCTTGCGCGCGCGGGCTTCGGCGTAAACGCGCTCCGGGACAGCCTGTATGTCCCAGGCGAGGCCGACAGCCGCCATCGCGCGGATGACGTACCACGTCGGGTCGAATTCCCACCAGAAGAACCCGTTGCGGGCCGCGCGCTGGAACCGGTGGTGGTTGTTGTGCCAGCCCTCGCCCGCGGCGAAGATCGCCGTCAGCACGTTGTTGCGCGAGTCGTCTCGCGTGTCGAATCGCCGCGAGCCCATCAGGTGATTAATGGTATTGATGGCGAACGTGGCGTGCGCCAGCGTGACGGTTGGAACGCAGAACCCCCACACGAGCCAGGGAAAGCCGCCGATGAGATACATCGCCGCCGCGAGGATGACAGGCGGCACGACATAGTACCGATCGAGCCAGACGATTTCAGGGGCGCCGCCGAAATCGCGGACGACGGCGTTGCCGGCCTCCACGCGGTCGTAGCGCACGTCGTTCAGGAACCAGCCGATGTGCGCGTAGTAGAACCCGCTGATGGCCGGGCTGTGCGGGTCGCCGTCGCGATCGGCGAACCTGTGGTGGTTGACGTGATGACCGGCCCACCAGAGCGGCCCCTTCTGCATCGCGGCCGTTCCGATGAACGTCCAGGCGAACCGTGCCGCGCGATTCATCTGAAAGGCCCGGTGCGCAAAGTAGCGATGGAACGCCAGCGTCAGGCCGATCGCGCGGAGGAAGTGCGACACGGCCCACAAGGCGGCCATGGACGCCGAAAACGGGACGAAGAACGCGAGCAGCGCAGACGCCTGCACGGTCCAGAACACAGCAATCGCGAGTAACGTGAGCAAGGGAGGGGAAAGAGCGACCCGGGGGAAGGCGTCAGCCTTCTTCTTCGAACTCTTCTTCTTCGGGCGGCCCGAGGCGGGTGGACGGCCGGAGGGCTTCCCGATAGTCGTAGATCGGCAGATCGCGAACATGCAGCGACAGCGTGCACGCGGGCGCTTTCGACTCGACGACGACCGTCACGGGGCTGCCTTCGACGCCGTCACGAAACGTGATCCGGCACCCGCAAGCCAGCCGCGCATGAGTGAAGCCTTTAGTCATCTGGGGGAGATCATACATCACAACTTCACAACAGGGACTTGATCTCTTTTTCGATATTTTCTTTCGAGGAGATGCCGGAATGCTTCGCGCAGATCCTGGCATCGCGCGAAATAACAGCCGTGACGGGAATTCCCCAGAGCGGGCCGTAGGCATCCTGGATATCGTCGTGGTGAAGCCCAAGCAGGACGGGGTAATTCATCTTGAGGTCTTTGACGTAGGGCCGCAGCATCTCAACCGTATCGTCCACGGAGACGCCGACCACCTGCAAGCCCTGCGGGCCGTACTTGTTCTGGAACTCCACGAACCACGGGATCTCGATTTTGCAGGGACCGCACCAGGTGGCCCAGAAGTCGAGCAGGATGACCTTACCCTTATAGTCCGAGAGGCGGACGTTCTTTCCCTGGACGTCCTTGATCGTGAAGTTGAGATTCGCGGGCTTGGCGCTCGCAGGGCAGGCACCGCCGGACGCCAAAGCGGAGTCGCCCCACAACTCCGACGTGTCGAGCGTCAGCAGGGCCAGGGCCAACGCTCCCACCGCTGCCACGATCCATCGCACTCGCATGATTCGTCTCTCTCTCTTCCTGATTTTAGCTCAGTGCAGCGCGGCCTGGACGACGGCGGTCATGCGCGAGAGGTCGGCTGCGGCCTCGGCCCGATCCTCCGGTTCGCGCGCCACGAGCACGAACGTGCGGCCGCCCGTCGACCAAATCGTGGCTTCGTGGCCCATGACGTCCACCACGGCCTGCGCGCGCGACGCTTTCGGAATCATGAATACCGACACCGGCTGTCCGTTGCGGCGGTACATGAGATGCGCCGCGAGTCCACGGCCGTACAAACATACCCGCGCACCCAGCAACTCCATGCCGGCGCCCGCCGCGGCATCTGCCAGCGGCATGTGCCAGCCGAACGTGGACGCCATGGTGCGTTCGGCCGACTCGGGATCCGCATTCACCGGCAGCACGGAGCTCATGCCGAAACACTTCACGTGGTCGGCCGTCAACTCCGCCGCGAGGAGCTTCGTCGAACGCTCTGTCAGGACATACATGGACGCCGCGCCGGCCACCAGCACGGCGCCGGCCGCGACGGCCAGCGGAACGAACCGCGTGCGCCACGCGTGGACTGATGCGGCGCCGGCGGCCCCGCGGGCTGGTGCGTAACGCAGCGCGGCGCACCGGTCGCGCAAGCCGGCCGATGCGGTGTCGCACGCGAGCGCGGTGCGCTGTGTCTGCATCAGCTCGTGAACGGCACGTTCGGCCGTGACGCGCGAATGGCAGGGTGCACAGACACGGACGTGATCGTCGACGAGGCGGCGTTCGGAGACGCCGATGTCGCCGTCGACGTACGGCGTGATAAAGGGATCGATGGAAGCGCAATCAGGCATTGACGGGCCTTAAGTGTTGAAGGCGATCGAACAACAGGCGGCGGCCGCGCGAGATGCGCGACATGACCGTCCCGATGGGAATGGCGAGCATCTGAGCAATTTCGGCGTAGGAAAACTCTTCCACGTCGCGTAACCAGACCGCCTGACGAAAAGCGTCCGGCAGAGCCTCGACGGCGGCCTGCAGGTCAGGCGCGAGCGTGTCGCGCAGCAGCAGCGTTTCGGGCGTTTCGCCCTGGCCGCTTCCCGGCCACACGCCTGTGCTGTCTTCCGCGCGATCGACGGTCTCGCTGCCCGCGGTCACCGCGTCGCGAGCGCGGTCGCGCACGCGGTTCCGGGCCGTGTTGTGAAGGATGGTAAACAGCCAGGCCCTCAAGTTCGTCCCTGCTTGAAAGCGATCGGCGGACCGAAAGGCCTTCAAATAGGTCTCCTGGACAAGATCTTCGGCATCTGCAGGCACCCGCGTCAGCCGCAGGGCGGTTCGGTACAAGCTGTCCAGAAACGCCAAGGCCTCTGCCTCGAACGTGGGGTCCCGGCTGGGACCCGTCGCCTTAGGACCGTCCGTCCGCATCCTCCACGAGCGCCACTCGGTGTTAACCCGGGCGGGCCCTCCGTTATTCCGGAGTATACCTTGTCGCCTCACGGCGTCAGCCGGGGCTGGAGATGCACGGGACTGAGGACAAAATGGCGCCTATCGGCGCGATCTTCCGGGATCGGCGTTTGCAGGGCCGAGGACGTCACAGTAAGATCCGCCTTACCTTAGAGGTAACCGCCTATGCGCACGCGCGTCTCCCGTCTGCTGGCGCCGTCTCGTCCCGTGCTCGTCGCCGCGATCCTGGCCGGCTGGTCGGCCATCGCCGCCGCCCAGACGCCGTACGTGCCGTATTACGGAAAGAACAACATCCACTACGACACGTTCAACTGGGAGATCTACACAACGGACCATTTCGAGATTTATTACTACCCCGAGATGAAGCAGCATCTCGAGCGCGTGGCGAGCTACGCCGAGAGCGCCTACCAGCAGATCAGCGCGGATCTGAAGAAAGAGCTGCCCAACAAGATTCAGCTCATCCTGTTCAAGACCCACAGCGAGTTCGAACAGGAGAACGTCGACCCGTCCGCGGGCCAGGAGGGCGTCGGGGCGTTCGCCGAACCCACCCGCCTGCGCATGGTCATGCCGATCGACGCGCCGCCGGACCAGCTGTACGGCCTCATCGTGCACGAGCTCACGCACCAGTTCGAGTTCGACATCATCCCGCAGGGGCTCATCCGGCGGAACGTTCCGCTGTGGGTCAACGAGGGATTGTCGGAGTTCGAGCGCGGACAGTGGACGCCGCTCGATCTGATGACCGTGCGCGACGCCGCCGTGGCCGATATCGTGCCGAAGATGACCGAGACGGAAGACTACGGGAACGCGAACAACGCCCGGTTCGTGCCGTACAACCTCGGGCACGCCGTGTTCGAATTCATCGACGCGAAGTTCGGCCGCGAAGGCATCCGGCAGTTCATGTTCGCGTTACGCAAGAGCGTGATTGGCGGCGGCGAGGACGCCTACGAAGACGCGCTCAAAATGAAGAAGGATGAGTTCGACCAGAACTTCGAGCGCTACCTCAAGGAGCGTTTCAAGCCGTTCCGCGACAAGGAGCGGCCGGCCGACTACGGACGCGATCTGTCTCCGAACAAGGAGAAGACCCCGTTTGCGGAGGCCTTCTCGATCGCGCCGTCGCCGTCGGGGGATCTCATCGCGGCGATGACGTTCAACCGGGAGGACCGCGAGATCGACGTCATCCTCATCTCGAGCAAGGACGGATCAATCGTCCGCGACCTCACGAAGGGCTTCGACAAGGACATGGGCTTCGACCACATCGTCCAGCTCGGCGAGCGGTTCGAGATGCCGTGGATGGCGTGGTCGCCGAAAGGCGACCGCCTGGCGTACTTCGTGCGGACGGGGAAAGAGCGTTCGCTGATCCTTCAGAACGTCCTGACGAGGGCCATCGAGCAGCGCATCCCGATCAAGTCGGTGGACGAGCCGGAATCGCCGTCCTTCTCGCCTGACGGCACGACGATCGCGTTTGCTGGGCTGCGCAACGCGGTCGGCGACATCTTTCTCGTGGATCTCGCCACGCAGAAGGTGACCAACCTCACCGAGGACGATTTCGCCAATGCGGGCCCGACGTATTCGCTGGACGGCAAGTTCATCGTGTACAACGCGCGCGTGAGCGGGAACCAGAAGCTGTTCCGCATCGATCTCGACACGAAAAAGAAGACGCAGCTGACGTTCGGCACCGTGGATGAAACCGCGGCGCAGTTCATCGACGACAACACGCTGGTGTTCTCGTCGACGGCGACCGATCCCAACGTCCCGCTCGAGCCGGATGTCGCCAAGAACGGCAACATCTACAACATCTGGACCCTCGACCTGAGAAACGGCGAGATGCGCCAGTACACCGACACGCTGGGCGGCAACTGGTCGCCGGCCGTGCTCAAGGAAGGCACGAATCCGAGCCGCGTCGCCTTCGTCAGCTATTACAAGGGCGACTACACGCTCCGGACGATCGACCGGAAGGAACCGCTGCACACGGCGTCCACCTCCGACTTCGGCGCGCCCGGCCCGATCATCGACTTCCAGCCGCCGCTGCAGCACACGCTGGTGGCCGACAACGTCCGGAAGAAGAAGACATTCGAGAAGATGTTCCTCGACGGCCGGCCCCCGGTCAGCCTCGGCGTCACGAGCAGCGGCGACATCTACGGCGGCACGGCCGTGACCTTCGGCGACGTGCTCGGGGACAAGCAGTTCAACTTCTACTTCGCGTCGATCTCCCAGTACCGCACGTTCTCCTTGTCCTACATCAACCTGTCGAAGCGGTTCCAGTTCGGTCTCCAGGGCCTCTCGCAGACGGTGTTCTACTACGGCCAGGTGGGCGGCGCGTTCTACGATCCGCTCGTACGCGCCGTTCCTGAGCCGCAGCGACGCGCAGGCCACGAGCACGACGTGGGGCGGCTCGGCATTCGGCATCTACCCGCTCGATCGGTACAACCGGATTCAGGTCACCGGCAGCCTGATCCACCTGTCACAGTCGTTCAACGACCCCACCCTGCAGCAGGTACTCGAGCCAATACCAGTCGTCGATCACCGGCGGGCAGCAGCTCGCGAACACCGGCGCGCTGATGCCGCTCGGCGCGGCGTTCATCCGCGAGACGACCGTGTTCCGCGAGTTCGGGCCGCTGGCGGGCAGCACCATGAGGATCGCCGGCGACTACTCCCCCGGCTTTGCCGGCCTGCTGTCGCGGCGCACGTTCGACGCGGATGTCCGCCATTACACGCGGCTCGGCTCGACAGGCCTCCTCGCCATGCGGTTCCACGGATTCAGGAGCCGGGGCGACTTCCCCGACTTCCAGTACTTCGGCGGGAATGGCGATTTGCGCGGGTACGACTACCTGCAGTTCTCCGGCCAGAACATGCTCCAGGCCAACGTCGAACTTCGCTTCCCGCTGATCGAAGCGGCCCTCACGCCGATCGGCGTCATCGGCGGCATCCGCGGCGTGCTGTTCGCGGGCGCCGGCGGCGCGTGGTTCAGCGAGCAGAAAACAGCGAACCCCTGCGGCGGAACAACGGACAATTTCAGGTTCCTGGCCAACTCGAGCCAGCTATGCTCGGTCGTTACCGGCGCCAAGACCGATGGGTTCGGCAACCTCGTCTTCAATACCGACCCGGTGACGGGCCTCCAGTCGCCCGCGCTGACCTACACCGTTCGCCAGATCGATGGTCTCCGCCTGCAGGACGGACGCGCGTCGTACGGCCTGGGCCTCGAGACCTTCGCACTGGGCTTCCCCATTCACTTTGACTGGTCGTGGCGCACGCTGATGAATCACGACTGGGAGAACGCGGTCTTCTCCTGCGTCAGCGTCCTGCCCAACGGCGCCTGCGTCAGCGGTGCGGAAGAATTCCGGCATCCCCGCTTCGCGGTCTGGATTGGGTACGACTTCTAGAGAGGTTAGAGGTTAGAGGTTAGAGGTTAGGGGTTAGAGGCTGGCGGCGCGAGCCACCAGGCACCAGCCACGAGCCTCTAGGAGATTGCTTTAAGCCGCAGAACGCTGCGTTCGAGATCGATCCCCACGCGGTAGCCGCTCAGGAACTTGTGCCCCACGATCCCGCCGAGCTGAAAGCCGAGCAGGGCGCTCGGCGCGTTCAGGTTCAGCACCACGACCGGGAAGTTCGTGTACTTGATGGTGTCGAACGCCAGGTCAACGCCCGGCATCAGGAACGCATCGCGATCCCAGCCTGACGATCCGTACACGCGCAACGCAATCTTGCGCGCGCCCTCCTTGACTGGCAGCCGGTTCGCCGTCGCCTGGCTGATCGAAATGACCTCGCCGCCCGTGTCCACCACGAAGTTCGCGTGGTGATGGCTGGCGACCAGCCCCCGGACCGTGACCAGCCGGTACACGCGCAATGGCAGCTCGAGATCGCCGACCTCGATCGGCAGGTGCTTGCCCCAGATCAGCTTGTGCGACTGGTAGTCGATGATCATCGAGTAGCCGAGCGCGATGGGCGAGAGGCTCTCGGTCTCGCCCGAGGGCAGGTCGCGCAGCGGCGGGCTCTTGATGATGCACGGGACGTTGCGCAGTTTGAGCGTGCCGAGCTCGAGTGAGTCGATGCGCGCCAGCTGCAGGCCGCGCAGCCCGGTTTCGCCGACACCGGCGCTCAGCGTATACGTGATCGGCGCGACACCAAGGCGCCGGGCGGTGGGCTCCGTGATGATCGTGCTCTCGGCGCCAGTGTCCACGACGAAGTCCTGGGGGCTTGCGTCGTTCACCCGCGCGCGCACGACGACCTTGTCGTTCACCAGGCGGAAGTCCACGGTGAAGACCTGATCGTCCGTCCCGGGATCGGCTTGAAACGGCACCCGCTGCGCGAACGACCGGAGGAAGCGGATCTCCGCCCGTGACCACGCGGCCTTTTCGCTGGTGTCCTTGTTCGGCAGCAGGTTGACGTAATTGCCGTACGCGGCGGCGGCCTCTTCGTACTTGTGCATCCGCTCGTAGATGGCGCCGACCGTGTGGTGAATCTCCAGGTCGCGCGGCGACAGCTTGAGCGCCGCCTGCGCCTGGTTCATCGCTTCTTCGAGCTGGTTGCGCGCCAACAGGGACCTCGCCATCCCGTGAATGCCGCGCGGCAGGTCAGGGGCGAGCGCAAGCGCGTCCCGGTAACGTTGTTCGGCTTCCTCGAAGAGCCCCGAGGCCCAGAGGGAATCGGCGTAGAGCGAGATCGCGTCGGCGTCCCGCGGAGCGGCCTTGGCGAGCGCCTCCCCTTCGTTGCGGGCCGTATCGAACTCCGCCACCCGCAGGGCGGCCTGGACGACGCCAGCCCGCGCCCCGCGCAGCAGCAGCGCGTCCTGCGACTTCAACGCGTTCTGGAACGCCTCCAGGGACTCGACGTAGCGGCCCTCGGAATAGAGCAGCGTACCCAGGTGGAACTGAACGTCGGCCGCCTGCGAGGGAGGCGGACCGTCAGCGTGAATCGCTAGCGACGTGGCGGCAACGAGGATGAGAACGACCGACCACCGGAACCGCACGGGCATGGTCCCTCCAGCAAAAGCGCAAACACAACAATAAATGCCGCGCGCGGCCTATACAAGATCCGGGCCCGCCTAAACGCGTGTGTGGATACTCTAACTGGTCGGGCGGCTTTCGGAAAACGAAATCCTTATTTCAACGCGTGTACTGCTCGATGGGCACGCCGTCGTACATCTGGTCCACCCGGAGGATCTGGGTGTCGCGGCTGTAGCTCCCCAACTCGTAGTCCTCGCTCATGATCAGGGCCTTAATGGGCTTGGTGGGGCAGACTTCCGAGCACAACCCGCAGAAACTGCACCGCGACAGGTTGAAATCGAAGTAGTCGAGCACTTTGATCTTCATGCCCGGCTCCCGGTGACCGCCGAGGGCGATGAGGTCGTCGGGGCATGCCTTGGCGCACTGGTCGCAGACGATGCAGGTCTGCGCGCCGCTGGCGGGCTCGACCTGCAGGCGCAGCACCCCCCGGAACCGCGGCGCCGTTGGCCGGCGCTCCGCGGGTACTGGAACGTGAACGCCGGCTGCGGCGTGTACTTCAGCGTCAGCCACATGCCCTTCAGCAGGTCGACGAGGAAGATTGTCTTGAAGAAGCGGATGATGGTCTGCATCAGGCGCGCTCGCCAATGATGGTGGGTTCAGTGTCGCCGGACATGATGATGCGTTCTTTCCTGAGCACGGTGCCCTCTTTGCGAATCTTGTCCTGCAGCCGCATCAATCCGTAAAGCAGGGCCTCGGGGCGCGGGGGACAGCCCGAGACATAGACGTCGACGGGGACCACCTTGTCCACGCCCTGCAGCACGCTGTAGGTCGGGAACGGGCCGCCGGCATTCGAGCAGCTGCCCATCGAGATCACCCACTTCGGCTCCGGCATCTGATCGTAGAGGCGGCGCAGGACCGGCGCCATCTTCTTGGTGACCGTCCCGGCGACGATCATCAGGTCCGATTGCCGCGGCGAGGCGCGGAACACCTCGGCGCCGAACCGCGCGATGTCAAAGCGCGACGCGGACGCCGCCATCATCTCGATGGCGCAGCACGCCAGCCCGAAACCCATCGGCCAGATGGACGATTCGCGCGCCCAGTTGAGGACGCGATCGATGCTTGTGGTGATGAAGTTGTCTTCGAATCGATGGTCGATCAGGCCCATTCAGACTCCGTGGCTCGTAGCTCGTGGCTCGTGGCTCGTGTTCCCTACTTCCGAACTTTCAACTTTGCACTTCTAACTTCGATCATAGTATGCGGCGTTCGTCGTGATAAAGCTCGCCCACTTGCCCGGCGTCTCATCGAGCGAGAAGATGGCCTCGACCGGACAGGCCGGCACGCAGGCGCCGCAATCGATGCACTCGTCGGGGTGAATATAGAGCATCTCTGCTGCCGCGAACGCCGGCTCGTCCTTGCGCGGGTGAATGCAGTCCACGGGGCAGACGTCCACGCAGGCCGTATCCTTGGTGCCTACGCAAGGCTCGCAGATGATATACGCCATCCCCTCTATTCTACTAGCTGGCCCGGTCGGTCGGCGCGGCAGGCCCGTACGATCGATCGTCGCCTTCCCGGCTGTTGGCGGCCGGCGCCGCCCGCGGCGCGCCGGCCTCACGGGACGATAGCCGCCGCCTGATGGTCGGTTACATGCGCGTCACCGCACCCTGATCGCACGTTCACAACTCTTGAGCCGGGATGCTGCTCATCCGGTACGTGGTCGAAAAGCGCGGACTATAATTCGACTTTGAGGATGAAGACGGCTCTTCGGGCCACGCTCCTCTTTGTGCTGACGCTCGGCCGCATTTCTTCAGCGCGCGCTCAGGTGCTGCCGTCCGAACCCGTGTCGTTCGCCGACGGTCACGTGACCATCAGCGGTGACGTGTCGGCTGCCTTCGGCACCAGCGACACCGGGTTCTTCAACTACTCCGATTACGAGCACTCGCAACTCCGGCTCTTCCGGCTCGACCTGGCGTCGGCCGTCAAGCTCAACGATCGCCTCTCGATGCTCGGCGAGGTCCGGACGGAGAACGCCGGACCGCTCCGCGTGTACGCGCTCTACGTCCGCGTCCGGCCCTGGACGACGCGCGCCATCGACATCCAAGCCGGGCGCGTCCCGCCGACCTTCGGTGCCTTCACGCGCCGGACGTACGCGTCGGACAACCTGCTGATCGGGTATCCGCTCGCCTATCAGTACCTGACGTCGCTGCGCGCCGATGCGCTGCCGCTGAATGCGAACGAATTGATCGCGATGCGCGGACGCGGCTGGCTGTCGAGCTTCTCCATTGGCAACCCGGTACCCGACAACGGCCTGCCCATCGCCAGCGGGTTCCGATGGGATACCGGCGTGCAGGTGCACGCGGCGGCAGACGTGGTGGACGCCACCGTCTCCGTTACGAACGGCACGCTCTCGAATCCCCTCTTCCGGGACGACAACTCGGGGAAACAGATCGCCGGCCGCGTGAGCGTGCACCCGCGAGACGCGCTTCAGGGCCTGATTGTCGGCGTGTCGGCGGCCAGGGGCCCGTTTGTGAGCGCAACCGCGGCGCGCGGCGCGGTCGGCGATGGCCACGACGGCGAATTCACGCAGACGGCCTGGGGCGCCGACATCGAGTACTCCCGCGACTACTATCTTGTTCGCGCCGAGACGGTGTTCACCGAGTGGAGAGTGCCGGCCGTCAGTGCGCCAATCATCGACGTGCCGCTGCGCGCGCTTGCGACGTACGTCGAAGGGCGATACAAGATCATGCCGGGGCTGTACGCCGCGGCCCGCATCGATCATCTCGGCTTCAGCGAGATCACAGGCACCGGCGGCCCCGAGACGTGGGACGCGCCCGTGACGCGCGTCGAGGTTGGGGGAGGCTATTCCCTGCTGCGGAATCTCCTGTTGAAGGTTTCAGGCCAGCACAACGTCCGGGACGGCGGCCGGGTCACGAGCCTGAATCTGGTGTCTGCGCAACTGGTGTACTGGTTCTAGCGAATGAGACGCGTTCTCGTCACCTTCGTGGTGCTCGTCGTACCGGCGCTGCTTCTTTCGCAGGGGCCTCGAGGTTCGGCTGCTGTCGGCGGCTCCATCCGCGGGCGCGTCGAATTGCGCCGCGCGGCGGCGCCGCCTGAACGCCGGCCGAACGTCGCCGACTTGGGTTCGCCCGCCGCGGTGCGCGACATCTCCGATCGACTCACGTCGGTCGTCTACATGGAGGATGCGCCGAAGACTCCGGCCGTTGTGCCCGGCCACGTGGTGCTCGACCAGCGCGATGAGCGGTTCGTTCCGCACGTCCTGGCCGTCACCACGGGGACGGTCGTCGACTTCCCCAACAGCGACCGTATCTTTCACAACGTGTTTTCTCTGTCGAAGACACGGCCGTTCGACCTCGGCCGCTATGCCGCGGGGCGGTCGAAGGCGGTGACGTTCGATCGCCCGGGCATCGTGCGCGTGTTCTGCGACATCCACTCGCATATGAACGCGTTCATCCTCGTGTTCAACCACCCGTTCTTCGCGCTGACGGACATGGACGGCCGCTACCGCATCGACAATGTGCCGCCGGGCACCTATAACCTGGTGGCGTGGAACGAGGGCGTGTCGTCCGGCCCGCAGGCCGTGGTGGTGCCCGAGGGGGGCGAGGCCGAGCTCGACTTCGCGCTCCGATGACGCTCGTCAGCTCTCTGCGAGGACGGATCTTCCTGGCGAGCGCGCTGCTCGCGGTCCTCTCCATAGGCGCCGCGATTTACGTCGTGAACGAGCGGGTCACGCGGCAGGCGGAGATCGCGCTGCAGCGCGAGTTGCGGGCCACGGTCGCGCTCGTCGATCAGCTTCGCAAAACCCGCATCGACACGTACACCCTGATGGCCCGGCTGATTGCCGACCTGCCGAAGCTCAAGGCGGCGGTATCGACGAATGACCCGCCTACCGTCGAGGACATCCAGGACAACCTCCGCGACTACCAGGAGCCGCTGAAGTCCGCCAACCTCCTGGTCGTCACCAACGCCACCGGACGAGTGCTCGCAACGTCGGGCGATTCCGCCCCGGTCGGCGTGGAGGCGGGCGACTGGCGCGCCGTGCATGACGCGTTGCTCGGTCACGAAACCGTGGGACTGCTGCCGCAACGGGACGGCATCATGCAGATCGTGACCGTGCCGATCGCCATCGGCCTGACGCAGCCGCAGATCCTTGGATCGGTCACCGTCGGGTTTCTGCTGAACGAAGCGCTGGCCAGCCAGCTCAAGGAGATCACGGGCAGCGATGTCGCGTTCGCGGCAGGCGGCGACGTGGTGGCCAGCACGCTGCCGCCCCAGTTCAGCCATGCGCTCGCCGCGCCGGTGCTCCGAACGGGAGTCTCGACCATCGCGCTCGGTCCTGACGAGTACGTCGCGCTGCCCCTTCCGTTGGCGCCGGAGGGAGCGGATGGCGGGGCGGCGCCCGTCGCGCTGATCCTCCGGTCGCGCACCGAACAGCTCCGTTCGCTCGACGCGATCCACACGGGGCTCGCCGTCACCGCCGTTATCGCGGTCCTGCTCGCGACGCTCCTCAGCTTCGCCGTCGCGCGCACGATCACACGGCCGCTGGCGGCCATCACCGACGTCATGCGCGAAGTCTCGGCCACGGGCGACCTCACGCGCAAGATTGCCCTCGCCGAGGGCCGCCGCTGGCACGACGAGGACGCGCAGCTGCTCGCGACGACCTACAACACCCTGACGGACTCGGTCGCCCGGTTCCAGCGTGAGATCTCACAAAAGGAGCGGCTGTCGTCGCTTGGCCGCCTGTCGACCGTCATCGCGCACGAAGTGCGGAACCCGCTGATGATCATCAAGGGCTCGCTGCACGCCCTTCGCCAGCCGGACCTCACACCGGCGGCGGTGCGCGAAGCGGTCAAAGACATCGACGAAGAAGTCGAGCGCCTGAACCGGATCGTGAACGAGGTCCTGGATTTCTCAAGGCCGATTCGCTTCCAGCTCGCGTCGGCCGATCTGAACGCGCTGTGCCGGGAATCGGCCGCGGCTTCGCTGGCGTCGGGCCCTGGTGCCCAGGTGCACTTGAATCTCGACCCGCACCTGGCGGCCGTGACGACCGACGCCGAACGGCTCCGCATCGTGCTCGTCAACATGCTCGTGAACGCCCGCCATGCCGTGAACGGGGCATCTGCGAACCACGAGGCACGAGCCGCGAGCCACGAGCCCCTGGTCACCCTGACGACGGCCGTGAAGGACGGCCGGGTGACGATCGTCGTCGCGGACAGGGGCGCCGGTATCGACCCCGCGCACCTTCCCCACGTATTCGATCCATACTTCACGACGAAGCGCGGCGGTACGGGCCTGGGCCTGGCCATCGCCAAAAACATCGTCGAAGGGCTCGGCGGGACGATCGGCGTGGTCAGCACACCAGGCGCCGGCACCGAAATCCGCATCAGCCTGCCCGGCGGGTCTCCGGACAGTCCATGATTCATGCGCGCGGTTCCATTCTGCTCGTCGACGACGAAGAAAAAATCCTGAAGTCCATCGGCCGCGCCCTGCGCGAGGCCGGCCACGCCGTCGTGGACACGACAAGCCCGCGACAGGCGCAGCGTCTGCTCGCCGAACGTCCGTTCGACGTGCTGCTCGTGGACAACATGATGCCCGAGCTCAGCGGCCTCGACCTGATCCGCGAATACGTCGGATCGACGCCGGAAGGCGAACGCGCGCAGATCCTGATGATGACGGCCCACGCCACCGTCGAGAGCGCGATCGAAGCGATGAAGCTGGGCACGCTCGACTATCTGATCAAGCCATTCGAGATCGACGAGCTGATCGTGGTCGTCCGGCGCGCGCTCGATCACCAGCGGCTCCGCACCGAGCACCGGTATCTCATCAGCGAGCGCGACGAGCAGTTCGATCACTACGGCATCATCGGGCGCAGCCGCGCGATGGAAGAAGTGATCCGGCGCGCGGAACTGGTCGCCGACACCAAGAGCACCGTGCTCATCACCGGCGAAACCGGCACGGGCAAGGAACTCGTGGCCCGCGCCATCCACGACCGGAGCGCCCAGCGCGACATGCCGCTGATCAAGGTCAATTGCGCGGCGATTCCCGAAACGCTGCTCGAGTCGGAGCTGTTCGGGCACGTGCGCGGCGCCTTTACGGGCGCCACGACGACGAAGAAAGGCAAGTTCGCGCTCGCCGACGGGGGCAGCATCTTCCTGGACGAGATCGGCACCATGAGCCCGCCGCTGCAGTCGAAGCTGCTGCGCGTGCTGCAGGAACGCGAGTTCGAGCCGCTCGGGTCCGAGCGCACCGAAAAGGTGGACCTGCGCGTCATCGCCGCGACCAACCGCGACCTGCGGCAGATGGTCGCCGACGCCAAGTTCCAGGAGGACCTGTTTTACCGCCTCAACGTGATCCCGATCGAAATCCCGCCGCTGCGCGAGCGCCGCGATGACATTCCGTCGCTCGTCGAGCACTTCATCCAGAAGCACGCGCAGCGGGTCGGGCGCCGCATCGAGCGTCTCGACGAGAGCGTGATGAGCGGCCTGCAGCAGTACGACTGGCCAGGCAACGTCCGCGAGCTCGAAAACACGATCGAACGCGCGGTCGTGCTGTCTACGGGACCTGTCATCGGGGCCCGCGCCGTCTCGGTGCTCGGCGCGGCCGTGCCGCAGACCAACAGCCTCCCCTCGCTCAAGCTGAGACAGAACATCGAGTGGGTCGAGCGCGAGACCATTCGTCGGGCGCTCGAGAGCTCCGCCGGCGTCAAGAAAGACGCGGCCGAACTGATGGGCATCAGCCAGCGCGCCCTTTCCTACTACCTCGCCAAGTACCGCCTCGACTGACCGCTGTTACGGGGACGGAAAACCCGTGTTACGCCTTCTGTAAGCCCGAGGTCTCGCCGGTCAAGGTTCGCTCAGACGAAGGACTGCTCCGCCCGGCATCCCCCTTGCGTAGGATGCGAGGCGACGTGCGCTTCTCCCTTGCCATCGGTATTGCGCTGGGTCTCACGGCGTGGGGATGCAGCGGCGACGGGTACCCATCCGGCATGATGGGCATGACGGCTCCGTCCTCCGCCAACATGTCGGTTGTCACTATTGTCGGACAGAAAGGCATGTCGTCGTTCGAACCCAATCCGGCGCCGTTCGCGCAGGGCGCGCTCGTCGTGTGGCGCAATACCGACGCCGCCACGCATCGCATCGTCATGAACGATGGCTCGTTCGACAGCGGCAACATCGCGCCGGGCGCCTCGAGCCCGGTGATGCGCCTGGGATCCAGCGGCAGCTATCACTGCACGATTCACCCAACCATGATGTTCGGCAGCATCAACGGGGCGGCCGGCGGACCACCGACGTCGCCGCCCGACTATTGAGGCTCGCCTGCCGACGACGCCTCCTTCTTTCAAACCATGACTAAAATGCGCATTCTTTGTTCGCTGGTTCTCTGCTGTCTCGCCGCCACCGCCGCCCACGCACAGGACGACGATGACAAGGTGCTGAAACTGGCAGAGCCGGACTTCACGCTCATCAGCCTCCCGACCTCGCTCAGGCTGCCCGAACATGGGAGCGCGTTTCGCGTGACCCATCGATTCACGCGCCCTCTCAACTGCGACCTCTGTCCGAACAGCCTGGCGGCGGACGCATTCGGCCTCGACTTCGGCGCGCGGATCGGCCTCGAATACCGATACGGGATCCTGCCGAACACCGAAATCGGCGTGCACCGCGCGAGCGACAAGACCATCGAACTGTTCGGGCAGTACGGCTTTGTGCGGCAGGGCACGAAATCGCCGGTCGACTTGTCCGCGTTGCTCGCCATAGAGTTCAGCAGTGTCGGCCAGCAAGGCGTCGACAGCCAGAGTCAGCCGACGCTGGGCCTGATCGTGTCGAGACGCCTGGGCGAGAAGGCGGCAATCTACGCAGAGCCGATCTGGGTCCACAACACGAACCTGTTCGACACCTCCACGACGAGCGACGATACGTTCATGGTGGGACTCGGCGCTCGCGTCCGCATCCTCGAGACCGTCTACATCGTCGGCGAGTATGCGCCCCGCGCCGGCTATGCTCCTGGTGCGAACCACGGCGGATTTGCCATCGAGAAGCGCGCCGGCGGACACGTGTTTCAGCTGAACTTCACGGATTCGTTCGCGACCACTTACGGGCAGCTTGCGCGCGGGGGCACTCGCAGCCCGAGAGCAAACGGACCCGACGGGACGGACTGGTACCTCGGGTTCAACATCTCGAGGAAGTTCTACTAGAGGTCAATGTCACGATCCGGCGCAACCGCTGTCTAAGGGGAGATGACGATGGGATCACGGATGGCGGGCGCGTTCTTCGCGGCGTGCGGGCTGGCGTGTCTGCTTGCCGCATGCGGCGGCAGCGACGCCGCCCCGACGCCGCCGCCAGCCACATCGGCGGCGACGATCACGATCGCGAACAACACGGTGACGCCGAAGAACGTCACCGTGCCCCTGGGTAGCCAGGTGACGTTCGTCAACAACGACAACCGATCGCACGATATGGAGTCCAATCCGCACCCCGAGCACACGGACTGTCCGGCGCTCAGCCAGGTCGGGTTTCTGAATCCCGGCCAGAGCCGCACGAGCGGGAACCTCACCGTCGCCAGGGTCTGTGGCTTTCATGACCACGACCTGGCCTCGAGGGCAGGGCTTCAGGGCACCATCACCATCCAGTAATCCGCGTCAGCCCGCGGTCGTTACTTGGATTCGCTGCCCTCGAGCTGCTGCCCGAGATACCGCTCGTAGCCGAGCTGCGCGATCTGGTGCATCTGCGCCTCGAGGAAGTCGACGTGCTCTTCTTCGTCCTTGAGCAGCCGCTCGAACAGGTCGGCCGATCCGTTGTCGCCGGCGTCGCGGGCCGCTTTGACGGACTCGTTGTACATCACCGTCGCCTTCAGCTCGAGCTTCAGATCGCTTTCCAGCTGGCCCTTCACGTCCGAACCGATCGTCAGCGGCAGCGGCTGCATGGACGGAATGCCGTCGAGAAAGAGAATGCGCTCGAGGATTTCCTCGGCGTGCTTCATCTCGCCAATCGACTGCTTCTTGATGTAGTTGCCGAGCCGGTGATAGCCCCAGTTGTGGCACATCTCGGCGTGCACGAAATACTGATTGATGGCGGTCAGCTCCTCCCGGAGCGCCTCGTTCAACTTTGCGATGACCGCGTCGTTGCCTTTCATCTCATCCTCCTCGAGCCGTTTCGCGCGAGACGCGCCTCTCATTCGGGCAGGGGATCGACCGGTGACGGGGCTCCGACTCGACTCGGGCCGGCCACCCGGCGCCACAACCGCCAGCCCACAAGCCGGCGGAACGCCAGCGCGAGGCCAGTCCAGACGAGCACGACGCCGCCTACGGAAGCGATGCCCGCGAGCGACTGGCCAACGATGCCCCCGAGTTCGCCCGTGTGCCCGAACCGGACCCAGCCGCGCCATTTCTGGCCGCGGCTATTCTCGGCGTACGGCTCCCAGCGGACGACGTCGCCGGTGTTGGCGTTGAGGGTCAGCTGCGAGCGCGCGAACGCGTTCCAGTGTCGAGCGTCGTTCATTGTAAACGACACGGATGCCTGCGACTGTTCGGGTAGCCGCATGGTGATGGTCTGCCAGGTCGGCAGCTGCTGCTCCGCCCGGGCAAAGAGCGCATCGGCGTTCTCGAGAGTCGGCCGCTCGGTGCTCCGGCGCTCCGCTCGTCCCTCGCCTCCGCCCTGTGATCCGCGGCCGGCGCCGCGAGCGGCGGGCAACGGACTTCCCGCTGCCTGGTAAAGGAGCTGATTGGCCCATGGATACGACATCACCACGCCCGTGGCCGTCAGCACGATGAGAACCGGCGCGCACCAAAAGCCGATCACGTTGTGCCAGTTGAAATCGCGCGCGCGGCTCGTGGACGTCCGGCGGAAGAACAGGATCGCGTTGACATGCTGCGGCAGCCATTTGTGCGGCCACCAGAGAACGAGGCCGGTCACAGCCAGGCCAAGAAAAGCAAGGTTAGAGGCGCCGGTGAGGGAGCGTCCCACGTCGCGGTTGTCCTCCAGGGCGAGCCACCGGTGCCAGTTCTCGACGCTGCGGAAGAACTGCTGCGTGGGAGCCGATCCTTCCCCGAGTATGCTGCCCGTGTAGGGATTCACGTACAGCGTGCCCTCGCGTCCGAGACCGACGGCCACCGCCGCTGCGGGATCGCGGTCGAATACGAGCGTCGCCGGCTGAACACCCGGCCGGCTCGCGCGCACGGCCGCGAGAATCCTCGACGCGTCGAGCCGCGGCGTGCTGGCCGGCTCGACGAACCGGACTGCCCGATCGATGCGGTTCACGATCTGGGGCTTGAACGCCAGGAGCGCCCCGGTGGCGGACATGACCAGGATCACCAGGCCGGCGGAAGCGCCCGCCGCGAGGTGGAGCCAGAACAGAACGGTGCGAAGAGGTCTCATGGGTCAGCCCGCGCCGCAAGGAGTTGTGGAGATCGGATATCAGCCGCGCGGCTGCGAGGCTGGCTGCCAGATGTGCGGCCTGCGTCGCCGGTCAGAGTGATATAAAATGAGATTGAGTCTCATTTTCACTAGAGCATATTCCCGACCTATCTGGTCGGTCAAGCCGGAAGATTCGCCGCTACCGGGCGACGGCGGTCACCGTGCCGCCATAGGCCGGATTGCCTTCGTGGTTGTGATCGTGAAATCCGCAGGGCGTCAGGTGGGTAATCGGATCGGTCGCCCGCGACTGGCCGGGCACGAGATACCCCGCGATGTTGATTTCGGGACAATCGTTGTGCAGTCCGAACGGGCTGGACAACACGTCGTGCGGATCGTTGTCGCTGTTGATGAACGTGAGGCGCGCGCCTTGATACACCTGCAGCGCGTTGATGTCGAAGAGCGCCGCCGACGCGGCATCGAGCCGGAATCCGGTCGATGTGATCGTGATCGTGGCGCCTTCGAGCGGCTTCGGTGGACCGGCGGGTACGGCAGGCGGAGCCGGCGTGGGCGCGGCGGGGACCTGCGGCGTCTGGCCCGCGTCACTACAGGCAACGACCACTATGAGCAGGACGACAGGAGCCAATCTCGCCAATATCATGTGTGCCACAAACCTCCAGCGCATCCCGGTTTCCAACTAACCTCTAACCCTAACCCTAACCCCTAACCTCTAACCTCTAACACTGACGTTGCCTCGCCCACTCTGCTTACCCGATCCGCAACGGCTTACTGAACGCGTAAGCTGGTCGCCGGCCGCCCGCCCACGCGCCTCTCGATTCGTGCCGGAACCCTGCGGCACTCGCCTTGCGTGGCAAGAACCGGTCCGTCCCTGATGCGCGTCTCGCCCGTTCCCGTCCTGCTCACAATCTTCCTGGTTACTGCGTCGGGAGCTGCTGCTCAGGATCCCACAGCACAGGATCCCACCCCTCCGCTCCCCGCCGACCATGTGCACGTGCACGACGCCACACCGGCACAATCGCCGGGATGGTCATGGATGCCGGACGCCAACGTGTTCGTCGGCTACAACTACCAGCAGCGGGAGTTCACGGACCAGTCCGCGTTCGAGTCCCAGAACTGGTTCATGCTCCACGGCACGAGGCCGGTGGGCCGCGGAGAGCTGCAAATCGAGGGCATGCTCTCGCTCGAACCGTTGACGATGCAGCCGATCGGCTCGCCGCAACTCTTCCAGACCGGCGAGTCGTATCAGATGGGACCGCTCATCGATCGGCAGCATCCCCACGACTTCCTGATGGAACTGGGCGGCACGTACCGCCGGCGCCATGGACGAATCGCCTTTATCGGATCGGCCTACCTCGTCGGCCCGGCGGCGCTGGGGCCAACGCCGTTCATGCACCGCGAGTCCGCGCGCAGTAACCCGCAGGCGCCGCTCACCCATCACCAGCTCGATTCCACCCACATCACGCCAGGCGTCCTGACCGGCGGAGTCGAGGTGGGCAGCCTGACGTTTCTCGGATCGTGGTTTCGGGGACAGGAGCCCGACGAGAACCGCTGGAACATCGGGCGGCCGTGGCTCGATTCCTGGTCCGTGCAGGGAAAATGGCGTCATGGTCCGTGGCAGGCTCAGGTGTCCGGCGGCATCCTTCACGAACCGGAATGGTTCGAGCCGTACGACATCCCTCGGATCACGGCGTCGATCGAATTTACGGGAAAACTACGATCGCGCCCCTTCGCGGCGACGCTCGCCTGGGGCGAGAACCGCGAAATCCACGGCATCCTCGACGGCTACCTCTTCGAGTGGGACGCCGGCGTCACCTCACACGGGCACTTCTACGGACGCGCGGAAGCCAGCGCCAAGGATCTGCTCGACCTGGGCTTTCCGGATCCTCCGGGCTTCGTGTCCTTTCACCGCATTTCACACGTCGCGGCGGTCACGGGTGGATACCTGCACGAGTTCCTCGACCGGCCGTGGGGGCGCCTCGGCCTCGGCGGGGACGCGACGTTCTATCACGTGCCGGAAAACATGGTCCCCTACTACGGCACGTCTCCCCATTCGTTTCACGTCTTCGTCCGATATCGTCCCCGCGCGCACGATTCGATGACTCACCAGCACTGAAATGCTGATACTCTTGGACAGTCAACGCATGCGGGATTTTCATCAATGTCGCTCGTCGCGCTTTCCGAACTGCTCGGCGCTCCCGTGCGCGGTGCCACCGGCACCGTCCTGGGACGTGTGCGCGAAGTTGCGATAGCGCCGCAGGACCACCCCACCCGAATCGCCTATCTCATCGTCAAGACCGCCGACGGCGAACGTGTCGTGCCGTCCGCCGTGCTCAAATCGTGCGGGGCGACGGTCCGCACCGCCGACGATGGATCGTCGTGGGAAACATACACGCCGTCTGACGGAGTCCTGCTCCTCAAGCGCGATCTGCTCGATCAGCAGATCATCGACGTCCACGGGCGAAAGGTCGTCCGCGTCAACGACGTCGAGATCGATTCCATCCCCGTGAACAGCCACGTCGCCCTGAGCGTCGTCGCGGTGGACGTGGGTGCACGTGGAGCGATCCGGCGCCTGACGAAGGGCATCGTGCCGGCGTTCACGCTGCGCACGTTGCTCGGACGGATTCCGCCGCGTGTCATCCCGTGGGCGTACGTCGATCTGCTCGAGACCGATCCCGCCCGTCGCGTCAAGCTGAAGATCGTCTACGAAGGGCTGTCGAAGCTCCATCCGGCCGACATCGCGAGCATCGTCGAGGACCTGCCTCACGCCGAGCGCGAGGCGGTTTTCGAAACACTCGACGAAGAAGTCGCCGCCGAAGCGCTCGAAGAAATCGATCCGAAGGTTCAGGTGTCGATCGTCGAATCGCTGGACTCCGATCGCGCAGCCGACATCGTCGAGGAGATGGACCCGGACGCCGCTGCCGACCTCCTCGGCGAACTGACCGAGGGTCGGTCGGGCGAAATTCTCAAGGAGATGCAGCCCGAGGAACGCCAGGAAGTCACGCCAGCTCCTCGAGTTTGGCGAACACACGGCCGCCGGCCGGATGACGACCGAGTACGTCTCGGTTGGAGACTACGGACGGGTGGACGATGCCATCGAAGCCCTGCGCCGGTTCGAAGGCAGCCGTGAGGCGGTGGCGACCGTGTATCTCTACAACGTGGCTTACAAGGTGGTCGGGGCCGTGCCGCTCGTGAAGATCGCCGTTTCGCCGCCCTCGACCTTCCTGTCGGAGCTCGCCGAAGCGCCCGTCACGTGCACGGCGGACACGCCGGACGACGATGTGGCGGCGCTCTTCGACAAGTACAACCTCGTCACGCTTGCCGTCCTCGACGAACACGACCGGCTGGCCGGCATCATCACGGCGGACGACGTGATCACCATGCTGCGCCACCGACGCTAGCCGGAACACTTCGATGAAGTCCGCACTGAAACACTGGAAGGGCCGGCTCGTGCTGTTGCTGGCGGTCATCGGCCCCGGCTTCATCACCGCCAACGTGGACAACGACGCCGGCGGCATCTTCACCTACTCGCAGGCCGGGGCGCAGTTCGGCTACTCGCTGCTCTGGACGATGATCCCGATCACGATCGCGCTGATCGTCGTGCAGGAGATGGCCTCGCGCCTCGGGGCCGTCACCGGCAAGGGGCTGAGCGATCTCATCCGCGAAGAGTTCGGCTTCCGCCTGACGTTCATCATGATGGTGACGCTCGTAGTCACCAACTTTGGCAACGTCGTCGCCGAGTTCGCGGGCATCGCCAGCAGCCTCGAGCTGTTCGGATTGTCGAAATATGTCGTCGTGCCCGCGGCCGCGTTCGTCGTGTGGCTGCTCGTCGTGCGCGGCACCTATGACAGCATCGAAAAGATCTTCCTGACGGCGTCCGCCTTCTACGTCACGTACATCATCGCCGGCTTCCTGGCGCATCCGGACTGGAAGGCGGCCGCGTTTGCCACGGTCACCCGGCCTGAGGCGGCGGGCATTCGAAACTACGGCTATATCTACATGGTGATCGGCCTCGTGGGCACGACGATCGCGCCCTGGATGCAGTTCTACCTGCAGGCGTCGATCGTCGAAAAAGGCATCACGGCGCGGCAGTACGCCGCGTCGCGCTGGGACGTCATTATCGGATGCATCTTCACCGACGTCGTGGCGTGGTTCATCATCGTGGCGTGCGCCGCCACGCTCTACGCCAACGGCCATCACGACATCGGCAGCGGGGCGGACGCGGCGCAGGCCCTGCGGCCCCTGGCCGGCGAGTACGCGTATTTGCTGTTCGCCGCCGGCCTGTTCAACGCGTCGCTGTTTGCGGCGTCGATTCTTCCGATCTCGACGGCGTATGCGGTCTGCGAGGGCCTCGGGTTCGAATCCGGTCTCGACAAGAAATTCCGCGAGGCCCCGGTGTTCTACTGGCTCTACACCGTGCTCATCGTGCTGGGGGCGGCGGTGCTCCTCGTGCCGCGCCTGCCGCTCGTCTACGTGTCGGTGCTGTCGCAGGTGGCCAACGGCGTCGTGCTGCCCCTGGTGCTCGTGTTCATGCTGCTGCTGACGAACGATCGCGAGCTGATGGGCCGCTACACGAACTCACGCCGCTTCAACATCATTGCCTGGACGACCGTGGTCGTGATGGTGGTGCTGACCCTGTTGATGATGGTCACGCATCGATAGGAAGAACTGAGTAATCCGCGTCGCCGGACGACCGAGTTCGTTGGGTTCGCGGCTGTAATCGGGTAATCTAAAACTGTCGTGGAAATGGGCGATTCCGGTTCAGCCGCCGGCGTGAAGCGCCGGCGTTCGCGGCGCCGCGTGCCGCGCGGGCGTCGCAGCGAGGTCAGCGCGGCCACCCGGGTCGAAATCCTCAAGAGCGCGGCCGCGGCGTTCCGCAAGCTCGGTTATCACGGCGCGACGGTCGAACAGATCGCCGCCGCGCTGCGAATGAAGAAGGGCAACCTCTACTACTACTTCAGGAACAAGGAAGAGATCCTCTTCGCCTGCCACGAATACTCCCACGATCGCCTGCAGGAACTGCTCGACCAGGTCGTCCGAAGCACGGCGCCGCCCGACGCGAAACTCAGACGCCTCATCATCTCGGCGGTGCACGTCATCCTCGACGAACTGCACGGCACCGCGCTGCTGCTGGATCTCGAAGCGCTGTCCCCGGCCCATCTGAAATCCATCATCGTGCGGCGCGATCGATTCGACCGCGGCATGCGCATGATTCTCGAGGAAGGCATCGCGACCGGCCTGTTTGCTCCCGGCGATCCCAAGCTCCTGGCGTTTGCCATGCTTGGGGCCTTGAACTGGATCGCGCGCTGGTTCAATCCGGCCGGCCCGGCCAGTTCGGAGCAAATCGCCACGCGGTTTGCCGATTACCTCATTGCCGGCCTGCGCCCGGTCTAGCCGCCCGATATAATCGGTAGATGGGTCACCTCATTCCCCTGGTGCCGGCCCCGCGGCCGCCGAAGCCGGAGTGGCTGAAGGTCCGCGCGCCAGGGTCGCCGAACTACGCGCGGCTCAAGAGCCTCATGCGCGAGCTCAAGCTGCACACCGTGTGCGAGGAGGCCCAGTGCCCGAACATCGGCGAGTGCTGGCATCACGGCACGGCCACGTTCATGATCCTCGGCGAGGTGTGCACCCGCGCGTGCGCGTACTGCGCGGTGTCGCACGGGCGGCCGGCGGCCGCCGACCCGGACGAAGCCGCGCGCGTCGCTCACGCCATCCACACGCTCGACCTCAGCTACGTCGTCATCACGTCCGTTGATCGGGACGATCTCAAGGACGGCGGCGCGTCGATTTTCGCCGACACCCTCCGCCGGACGCGGGCGCTGCATCCGGCCTGCCGGCTGGAAGTCCTGATTCCCGATTTCCAGGGGAACGAGGCGGCGCTCCGGACCGTGCTCGACGCGCGCCCGGATGTGATGAACCACAACACGGAAACCGTTCCCCGTCTGTATCGCATGGCGCGGTCGGGCGGGCGCTACGCGCGGACGCTGGAACTGCTGGATCGGTCGCGCCGCTATTCGCCCGATATCCCGACCAAGACCGGGCTGATGGTGGGACTCGGCGAGGAGCACGACGAACTGGTGGCGACATTCAAGGACCTGCGCGACGTGGGCTGCCAGATCCTCACCATCGGCCAGTACCTTCGTCCCTCGAGCGAGCACGCGCCGATGACCCGCTACTACCACCCCGACGAATTCCGCGACCTGAAACAGATCGCGCTGGAACTGGGATTCGTGCACGTCGAATCCGGCCCGCTGGTCAGAAGCTCGTACCACGCGCACGAAACGGCTGACGCGTGGCAGGCGGCCGCGGGTTCGTAGCGCCAGACCGATCGCGGGATTTACTCGAACTGATCACCACCATCACGGCAGCGACAAGCGAATTTCCGAGAATGTGCCGAGCGCCGGGCGAATAAGGCTGAGATCGCAGCCTCCGCGGCGACTGAGGGCCGTCGCGTGCCGTTTCTCGATCCAGACATAAGCGTCATCTCGAAAGACGACTACAACATTCTTGTCGCTTCAGAGCCCGGAGAGCGGCGCCTCATCCGGCGGGCGGCGCCGTCACGTCGCGGGCAGCTCGGTGCGGAGGGCAACATGAATGTCCCCTCCCGCAGGCCGTTCAACGTTCTTGTCAGGCCGGCGCGACCGGCCGAATCGGCCCGGCTGCCGGCACAAATCGCAAAAACAGGCCTGAAATCGATGATTCTGGCCGATGTGCCCGGCGGCTTCGATTGGTGTCAGTCTTGCTCCTCTGTCGACATGTGGACGCCTTGGAAGGCACGCACATTCAGCATTCTGATTTTCCTGCACCTCTCGCTTCTCGCCGCGGCCCCGGCACACGCGCAGGCCACCCGCATGCAGCGCGTGCGGGCGGCGTCTCCCTATCTCCGGCTGATCATCGCGTCGGGGATGGAGCAATCGCCGACGTTCAGCGCAATCGTCGATCAACTCGAGCAGTCGGACGTCATCGTGGAAGTGCAGTGCGGACAATTCAGCGGCTCGAGGCTGGCCGGACGTACGGTCCTGCTGGCGGTGCAGCCCGGCATCCGCTACGTGCTCGTCGAAGTGGGTTGCCCCGTGATGTCGGTGCCGGCGCTCTGCACCATCGGTCACGAGTTGCGCCACGCACTGGAGATCGCGTCAGCGCCTTCGGTGGTGGACGGCGAATCGCTGGCGCAGCTGTTCACCGAGATTGGTTTTCAAAGTCGAATTACGAACCCCGACGGTCAGTTCGAAACGGCCGATGCGGTCGCGGCGGGCGAGCGCATCCATCACGAGCTGTTTCACCCGGAAGACTCTACCCGCCGTCTGGCACAGGACTCCACCACAAAGCGAGGGAACAATGATCACGGACATGTCTCGACCGGTACCACGCCTCTCGGCCACTGAACGTCTGATTCTCGATCTGCTCCGCCAGGGCGAGCTGTTCGGCTTGCAGCTCGTCGATCGATCGGAGGGCGCGCTGAAACGCGGCACGGTGTACGTCACGCTCGGCCGCATGCAGGACAAGGGCTACGTCGAGTCGCGGACCGAGCCGCTCCCGCCGGGCGCGATCGGCCTGCCGAGACGCTGGTACCGCCCGACCGCCTACGGACTCAGGGTGAGCAACGCCTGGATCCTTGCGGCGCGGTCGTTCGCGGAGCAGGAACTCCGAACGGGAGCCGCGTAGGAACGTAGAACGAGCAACGGAGAACGAGCAACGGAAAACGGAGAGCCTCGCTCCGCGTTTTACGTTCTACGTTTTACGTTCTACGTTTCGCTAGGTTCTCTTCGGCTTGTAGACGTGTGTCGCCTGGCCGAAGAACACTTCGGCGGCTTCCATCAGCGTCTCGGTGAGCGTCGGGTGCGGGTGGATTGACAGCTTCAAGTCTGACGCAGACGCGCCCATCTCGATCGCCACGACTCCCTCGGCGATGAGCTCGCCGGCGCCGCTGCCAACCAGACCGACGCCCAGGATGCGTTCGGTCGCCGGATCGATCAACAGCTTGGTCAGGCCGTCCACGCGGTCGAGCGTGATCGCGCGGCCTGACGCCGCCCAGGGGAATTTCGCGACGGTCACCGTCCGTCCGGCGGCCTGCGCCTGCGCCTCGGTCAGGCCGGCCCAGGCCAGTTCGGGATCGGTGAAGACGACGGCCGGAATCGCCAACGGCGCGAACGTGGCCTTCGAGCCGGCGATCACTTCCACGGCGACGCGGCCTTCGTGCGACGCCTTGTGCGCCAGCATCGGCTCGCCGACGACGTCGCCGATCGCGAAGATTGAGGGCTCCGCGGTCCGCATCTGCTCGTCCACGACGATGAAGCCACGCTCGTCGAGGCGGACGCGGGTCTTGTCGAGGCCGGGAACACTTGCGTTGGGACGGCGGCCGACAGCAACGAGGACGCGGTCGAACACTTCGTCGCGCGTTCCGGCGCCGGCGTCGAACGTGACGCGGATCCCGCCCGCCTCGGCTTTCATCTGCACCACGCGCGTGTTCAACAGCACGGCCTTCATGGTCTGGCCGATGCGCTTCGCCAGCACGTCCACGAGATCGCGATCCGCGCCGGGAAGCAGGCCGGGCGTCATCTCGACGACCGTCACCGCGCTTCCGAGCGTCGCGTAAACGGAACCGAGCTCGAGACCAATGTAGCCGCCGCCGACAACCAGCAGCGATTTCGGAATGTCAGGGAGGTTCAGCGCCGATGTCGAATCCATCACCCTGGGGTCGTCCAGGCGGAGCGAGGCGGGCACCGCCGGCACAGATCCGGTCGCGATGATCGCGTGCTCGAACTGCACGGTTTCCTCGCCACCGGCCACGAGCTTCACGCGGAGCGAGTGCGCGTCCTCGATCGACGCGAATCCCCGCACGTACTGCACCTTCCGGCTCTTCGCGAGCAGCCCGGTCCCGTTCGTGAGCCGGGCCACCACCTGGTCCTTGAACGCCCGCAGCTTGTTGAGATCGATCGACGGCTCGGCAAACGTGATGCCCCACGCTTCGGCGTGCCTGGCCTCGGCCACGAGCTTCGCCACGTGCAGCAGCGCCTTCGACGGAATGCAGCCTCTGTAGACGCAGACGCCACCGGGGTTGACCTCGGGATCGACGAGCGCCGTCTTGAGACCGAGATCGGCGGCCAGAAACGCGGCGGCATAGCCGCCGGGACCGCCGCCCACCACGACGACCTGCGCGGAAATCATCCCTGGAGCGAGAGCAGGAAGGGTTGCTCGAAGACGCCGGCGACCCAGCGCAGGAACCGGGCGCCGTCAGCGCCGTCGATCGCGCGGTGATCGTACGACAGCGACAGCGGGAGCATCAGCCGCGGGGTGAACTGCCCGTCCTTGAACACGGGCTCCATCCGGGCGCGCGAAATGCCGAGGATCGCGACTTCCGGCGCATTGACGAGCGGCGTGAACGACGTCCCGCCGATGCCGCCGAGATTGGAGATGCTGAACGTGCCGCCCTGCATTTCCTCGATCGACAGCTTCCGGCTGCGCGCCTTCTCCGCGAGTGCCGCGACTTCTTCTGACACCTGCATCAGGCTCTTCGTGTCGGCGTCGCGCACAACCGGCACCAGGAGCCCGCGATCGGTGTCAACGGCCACACCCACATGGACGTACTTCTTCACGATGATCTCGCCGGCGTCCATGTCGATCGACACGTTGAATTGCGGAAACTGCCTCAGCGCGGCCGCGACGATCTTCACCGCCAGCGTCGTCACCGTAAGCGGCGGCGCGGTCTTGTCCGCCTGCGCCGCATGCCGCTTTCTGATTTCCTCGAAGCCGGTGATATCGGCCGAATCGGTACTGGGTCACCAGCGGAATCGTCGCCCACGATGCGCCCAGGTGCTCGGCCGTCTTCTTCCGGATGCCGCGCATCGGCTGACGCTCGATAGCGCCCCAACGGCTGAAATCCGGCAGCGGCTCGCCGGCCGGGCGCGTTGCGGCGCCGCCGGATGCGGCCGTCGTGATGAGACGCTTGGCATGCGCCTTTACATCGTCAATCGAGATCCGGCCATCGTCGCCCGTGCCGGCGACCTCGTCGATGTTGACGCCCAGTTCGCGCGCCATGCGCCGCACGGAGGGCGCGGCGGGCGCTGACGATCCGGCCGAGGCAGCCTGCGCGATCGGCGGCGGGGCCGGCGCCGGCCTGGTGCCGCGCGAAATGTCCACGACATTGTCTTTTTCAACGGCCGGGCGGATGCGCTCGACCGGCGCGGGGGCTTCGGCCGGCGGCGGAGGCTGGGGCGGGGCGGCAACCGGCGCGGCTTTCGGCGGAGCGGCAGACGCCGGGACGCCGTTGTCCTCGAGACTGAGAATCGCCTGGCCCACCTTGACCTTGTCGCCTGCCTTGACCTTGATGGCGGTGACCTTGCCGGAGATGGACGAGGGCACTTCGATCGTGGCCTTGTCGGTCTCGAGCTCGAGCACCGCCTGGTCCCTGGCCACGGTGTCGCCGACCTTCACGAGCACGTTCAGTACGTCGCCGGCCGTGATGTTCTCGCCCAGCTCGGGCAGCGTGAAATCAGCCACTACGACACCGCCGGGTCGAGTTTGTTCGAATCGATGCCCAGCGCCTTGATCGCCTTCTGGACGACGGACACATCGAGCTCGCCGGCGCGCACCAGCGCGCCGAGCGTGGCGATAACGACGTAGCGGGCGTCGACTTCGAAGAAGTCGCGAAGGCTCTCGCGGCTCTCGCTGCGGCCGAAACCGTCGGTGCCGAGCGTCGCGAGCGGCCGCGGCAGCCAGCGATCGATGGCATGCGGCAGCGCCTTGACGTAGTCCGATGCCGCAACGAACACGCCCGGCGCGTCCTTGACGCACTGCGTCACGTACGGCACCCGCGGTGTGTCACCGGGATGCAGCATGTTCCAGCGGTCGGCGGAATAGCCGTCCCGATAGAGTTGCACGTAGCTCGTGATGCTCCAGACGTCGGCGCCCACGCCGTAATCGGACTCGAGCATCGCCTGCGCCTTGACCACTTCCGGCAGGATGGCGCCGCTCCCGAACAGCTGCGCGCGCAGCTTGGCCTTCGGCGTGGACGTGGCCCGGAAGCGATACAACCCCTTCAGGATGCCCTCGCGCGCGCCTTCGGGCATGGGCGGCATCTCGTACTGTTCGTTCATCACCGTCAGGTAGTAGAAGACGCTTTCCTGTTCGACGTACATCCGGCGGATGCCGTCTTCGATGATCACGGCCATTTCGTACGCATAGGCCGGGTCGTACGGAAGGCAATTGGGATACGCCAGCGCGAACAGCTGGCTGTTGCCGTCCTGATGCTGGAGTCCTTCGCCCGCCAGCGTGGTCCGTCCGGCGGTTCCGCCCAGGAGGAACCCCCTCGTGCGCGAGTCGGCTGCCGCCCAGATGAGATCGCCGATGCGCTGGAAGCCGAACATCGAGTAGTAAATGAAGAACGGAATCGTGTTCACGCCGTGCGTGGCGTAGGCCGTGCCCGCCGCGATGAAGGAAGACATCGACCCCGCTTCGTTGATGCCCTCCTCGAGAATCTGCCCGTCGGACGCTTCCTTGTAATAGAGGAGCGTATCCATGTCGACGGGCTCATACACCTGCCCGGCATGGGAGTAGATGCCGACGGCCCGGAAGAGCGCTTCCATCCCGAAGGTGCGGGCCTCGTCCGGCACAATCGGGACGATGAACCGCCCGATGTCCTTGTCGCGCAGGAGCTTGCTCAGCAGCCGCACGAACACCATGGTCGTGGACGCTTTGCGCCCTTCGGTGCCCTTGAAGAATTCTTCGAACTGTTCGTGCGCAGGCGCCGGCAGCACTTCGCCGCGGACTTTGCGCGCCGGCACGAATCCGCCCAGGGCCGTTCGCCGCTCCCGCATATAGCGCGTTTCGATGCTGTCTTCGGCGGGACGATAGAACGGGGTGTGGCCGATGTCGGCGTCGGAAATCGGCACGCCGAAGCGGGTACGGAAGGCGCGCAGCTCGTCTTCGTTGAGCTTCTTCTGCTGGTGCGTGATGTTCTTGCCTTCGCCCGCTTCACCCAGACCGTAGCCTTTGATCGTGCGGGCCAGGATGACGGTCGGCGCGCCCTTGTGTTCCATGGCGGCCTTGAACGCGTTGTACACCTTCACCGGATCGTGCCCGCCGAGCGTCATCTTCTTGAGCTGGTCGTCGCTCAGGTGCTTGACCATCTCGAGCAGCCGCGGGTCCGCCCCCCAGAAATGCTCCCGCAGATACGCGCCCGACTCCACGGCGTATTTCTGATACTGGCCGTCGACGATCTCGCCCATCCGCTTGACCAGCACACCGTCGCGGTCCTTGGCCAGTAACGGGTCCCACTCCCGGCCCCACAGGACCTTGATGACGTTCCAGCCCGCGCCGCGAAACGCGGCTTCCAGTTCCTGAATGATCTGGCCGTTGCCGCGGACCGGTCCGTCGAGGCGCTGCAGGTTGCAATTGATGACGAAAATCAGGTTGTCGAGTTTTTCCCGTGCGGGCAGCGTGATGGCGCCGAGCGACTCGGGTTCGTCGGTTTCACCGTCGCCGAGGAACGCCCAGACCTTGGTCTGCGACTTCGCCTTCAGCCCGCGATCTTCGAGATAGCGGATGAATCGCGCCTGGTAGATCGCCATGATGGGGCTGAGCCCCATCGAAACGCTCGGGTAGTCCCAGAAGTCGGGCATCAACCAGGGATGCGGATACGAGGAGAGCCCGCCGCCGGCTTTCAGCTCGCGCCGGAAGTTCTCGAGCTGTTTCTCGTCGATCCGCCCTTCGAGATACGCGCGGGCGTAGATGCCGGGCGCGGCATGTCCCTGAAAGAAGATGACGTCCGGATCGCCCGAGTCGTGACCGCGGAAGAAGTGGTTGAAGCCCACCTCGTAGAGTGTCGCGGCAGAGGCGAACGTCGAGATGTGTCCGCCGATCCCTTCCGACGCCTTGTTGGCGCGCACGACCATCGCCGCGGCGTTCCACCGGACGAAACTCTTGATCCGTCGCTCGACGTCGGGGCTGCCCGGCATGAGGGCCTGCTCGTCGGCCGGGAATCGTGTTGACGTAAGGAGTGTTCGCGGTGAAGGGAAGCTTGACGCCGTTCTGCCTGGCGTATTGGGTCAGCTCGTTCAGCAGACGGGCGACTTTGAGCGGCCCGCCGCTTTGCAGCACATAATCAACGGAATCGAGCCATTCCCGTGTTTCGATGGCGTCGAGATCGGCGGCGTCTTTTGGGGAAATATGTCGCACGAAGTGCGTTCCTTTCGGAAGTGTCGGCTCGCTGACCCTCGACCTGTAGGACGATCTGTATTGTAACCCCCGATCGAAAAAAGGAAACAAGGCGGAACTATTCGATGCCCTTCATTTTTGTCGTGTCTCCGGGCTCCTCGCTCGTAACTGTCGCGCTGAATACCGCGGACGTCGGGCAGGCAGCATGACGGGACTCAAGGACGTCCACTCCGCGATCGTGTCCTGCGAGTTGTGCCCGCGCCTGCGTACATACTGTCAGCGCATCGCGCGCGAGAAGCGCCGTGCGTTCCGCGGCGATACGTACTGGGCAAAGCCGGTTCCCGGCTTCGGCGATCCGGGGGCCAGAGTGCTCATCGTCGGCCTCGCGCCCGCCGCGCACGGAGCAAACCGCACGGGCCGCGTGTTCACCGGCGACGGCGCCGGCGGATCCGGCGACTTCCTCATGGCGGCGCTTCATCGTGCGGGATTCGCCAGCATTTCCACATCGCAGCATCCCGACGACGGGCTGACACTCCGCGATGCGTTCATCACCGCCGCCGTGCGCTGCGCGCCGCCGGACAACAAGCCCACACCAGAGGAAATCGGCCGCTGCCTGCCGCATCTCGACGCCGAACTTGCCGCGCTGCCTCGCGTCGTCGTCGTCGTTGCCCTCGGCAAGATCGCCTTTGATGCGTACCTGCGTCTGCTCGCACAGCGTGGCCTGCCGGTGCGGCCCCGTCCGCACTTTGGACACGGGGTGGCGCATCGACTGCCGAACGGCCAGACGCTGTTCGGCTGCTATCACCCGAGCCGCCAGAATACGAACACGGGAAAACTGACGGCGGGGATGATGGATCAGGTGTTCAATGAGGTTCGAGGGGTTCGAGAGGTTCGAAAGGTTCGAAAGGTTCGAGGGTTCGAGGGGTTCGGTAGCGGCGGAACTTTCGCGCGCACGCGGGGTCCAACTTTCATACGGAGGTTGGCCCATGCGACGCAGACCGTCGGTCCTCCTCGTCTCGATCTGCATTCACGCGCTCGTGCTGGCGGTGTTCGCGACTGCGCCATGGTGGTCGCCCGTCACCAACTGGCCAATGCCACGGGAAGTGATGGCATTCTCCGGAAGTCCGCAGCTCGCTCGCCTCCAGGATATCGATCTGCCGGCGCCGACGCGTGCACGAGCACCGGCATCATCGGCATCCAGCACCGTTGCTGTTCCAGAGCTGGCGCCGGTCGTGGCGTCGACGGGCATTGCTCCCGAAACTGAACGAGAAGGCAGCATCGGACGATCCAGCGCGGCCCTCGTCGAGACACCTGGATCTGGCGTGGTCGAAGGGCTCGGGGCGCCAATTGCGCCACCGCCACCTGTTCAGCCGCGATCGCCTGAGCCGCCCCGTCCTATCGGCGGATTGATCAGACCTCCGGCAAAGATCGCGGATGTCGCGCCCCAATACCCCGCGCTGGCTCGTGCGTCGCGCGTGCAGGGCGTGGTCATCCTCCAGGCGACGATCGACAGCCGCGGAAATGTCGAATCCGCGACGGTCCTCCGATCGATTCCGCTGCTCGATCAGGCGGCGCTCGACGCCGTCCGCCAATGGAAGTTCACGCCCACGCTCCTGAATGGCGTGGCGGTACCGGTGATCATGACGGTAACCGTGAACTTCGAACTGTCTCGCTAGGGCGACCGGCGCAATCTTGGCGGATTTCCGAAAGAACCTGTCGAATTTCTGCGCAACCGACGGTGCTACTCTTCGTGCGGTCACGGAGAGGGCAGCACATGGCAAATTCCGTCGTACATTTCGAGATCTTCGCGAGCGACGTCGAACGGGCTCGTAGGTTCTACGAGCGCGTCTTCGGTTGGACTTTCGAAGTCGCGGGCCCGCCGGATTTCTACCTCATCGTCACTGGTCCGCAAACAGATCCCGGCATCACGCAGGGCCTCATCGCCAAACGCAGCGGCCCGGCCGCGCAAGGTCCCCTCAACAGCTTCCGCTGCACGATTAGCGTGAGCTCGATCGTCGAGACAATGTCCGCCGTCGAAGCCGCCGGCGGCAAGTTGCGATCGGCTATTGTCGACATTCCGGACGTCGGCCAGGTCGCCGAAGTCTCCGATACCGAGGACAACATCGTCTGCATCGGGCAGTTCAAGCCAGGCATCAACCGGTGAAATAGGAGATCTTATGGGCCTGGATCTGCATCGCCCGCCACTCTCGCTGGAGTCCCTCCGCGCGTTTGCCGAAGGCTATCCGCAAGGCGGAAGAATCGCGCGTCATTCACACGACATGGATCAGCTGGCCTTGATCGCGGAGTCGGCAGCCATCATCGAGACGGATGCGGTGTATGTCGTGCATCCACTCCTCAAAGCGCTTTGGCTGCCGGCAGGCATCGAACACTCCGTGTACTCGCCGCGGCCTTTCAACCTGCACGCGCTGTACTTTCCTCCGAACAGCCTCCTGACGCATGCCGAGCCGCAGGTCCTGGGCCTCGAGAATCTGGCTCGTGAGCTCATCCTGTTCCTGTGCACCGCGCCACGCCCTTCACAGCGCGATGCGCGTCACGCGCATGCCCTGGCTTTACTCGAACAGTTTCTGCCGCTCGCCAAGGCCGAGTCGTTTTCGCTGCCGCGGCCGACCAGCGAGCGTGCGCGCCGGCTGGCAGATCACTTCACCAGCCATCCGGACGACGGACGCGCACTCGAGCTCGTCGCAGCAGAAATCGGCGGAGCAAGCCTGCGGACATTCGAGCGCTTGTTCGTTGACGAGACCGGGTTGAGCCTTGCCGCGTGGCGGCGGCAGAGCCGCATGCTCGCGTCGCTATCGCTACTGGCCGAAGGCAAGAGCATGAGCGAGGTCGCGTACGCCGTGGGGTACGACAGCCCGGCGGCGTTCAGCACGGCGTTCAAGCAGTGCTTCGGGATCCCGCCGTCGAATTACGTCTCGGGCTGAGCCGCCGCGCCGGGCTCTCCGCGCGAACGCATGCCGAGCACGCGAGACAGCGTCGCTGTATCGATGTTCCCGCCGCTCATCACGCACGCGACCTTCCGCCCGGCCAGCCGGTCGCGGAGCTTCGTCGCCGCGGCGAGCGGCGCTGCGCCGGCCCCTTCGGCCAGGTTGTGCGTCGTCCGCAGGGCAAGGCGCACGCCCTCGGCCAGTTCGAGTTCCGTCAGCGTCACCACGTCGTCCAGTTCGCGCCGCAGGATCTCGAATGTGAGGTCGAACGTCACGCGAGTGGCCATGCCTTCCGCGAAGGTGGCGGCCCGATCGCCGACAACTCGCGTGCCGGATCGCCACGATCGCGCGAACGCGCTCGATCCTTCGGCCTGCACGCCGATCACTTCGGCGCGGCTGCCGAGCCCGGTCCGAACGATCGAACAACCGCAGGCGCTGCTTCCACCGCCAATCGGCACGAGCACGACGTCGATGTCCGGCTGTTCCTCGAACATCTCGAGCGCGAGCGTCGCCACACCGGCAATCAGCAGCGGTTCGTTCGCCGAGTGCACGTAGCGCAGTCCCTGCTCCGCCTGCAGCTGTTCCACCCGCTCGCGCGCCTCGTCGAAATCGCGGCCAAACTCCAGCACCGTCGCGCCGTAAGCGCGCATGGCGGCGTTTTTGTCTGGATTGTTGCCGACGGGCGTGATGATGGTGCAGGGGACACCCTCGCGCTGGCAGGCGAGCGCCATCGACTGTCCATGATTGCCTGTGCTCGCCGAGATGACGCCGCGGCGCTCGGCCGGAGAGAGCCGGCCGAGCAGGTTCAGCCCGCCGCGAATCTTGAACGAACCCGTCGGATTGTGGTTCTCGTGTTTGACGAAGATGTCGAGACCGGATTCGGCCGTGAGCAGCGGGTGGCGCATGAACGGCGTGGGACGAATGAACGGGTAGACGCGCTCGCAGGCAGCGCGCACGTCGACGAGAGTTGGGGGCGTCGAAGGGTTCGAGAGGTTCAAGGGGTTCAAGGGGTTCAAGGGGTTCAAAGAGGTCCGAGAGGTTCTAGAGGTTCACCGAAAGATGCTACGCCAATTCGAGGGGCCGGAGACGGCTTGCACCTCTTGAACTTCCCGAACCCTTCGAACCTTGTTGAACCTCTTGGACCCCTTGGACCTCTCGGACCTCTTGGACCTCTTGGACCCTTGGACCCTTGGACCCCTAGAACCTTCTCGATCCCTGAACGACGGGGACGATAACGTCGGGCCGATCCGTGATCAGCCCGTCCACGCCGCATCCGAGCAGGCGGCGTGCCTGGTCCTCGGTATCGACGGTCCACACGTGCACGCCGAGGCCCGCTCGATGTGCGGCGTCGACGAACCGGCGGGACACCACGCGAGTCGCACCCGACCACTCCGGAATCTGGAACCCGTCGTAGGCCGGCAGCCGCAGGGGCCAGCGACACCACGACCGATACAGCGCCCACCGCACCTCCTGGCGGGCGGCGCTCGTCGCCAGCGCCGGCTCCAAGGTGCGCGCGGCATGGAGCACGCGACGGTCGAACGACCCGACGCAGACTCGGTCGACGGCATCTGCCCGCCGCACGACTTCGACGACGGCGGCGGCGAGCTCGGCGACGCTCAGCTTGAACTCAACCACGATTCGCGTGTCGCGGTAGCGCGCGAGGATGTCGGCGAGCGCCGGTACGCCGATGCCCTGCCCCCTGAACGGATGTGCATCGCGGCGCGTGAATCTGTAGCCGGCGTCCACGCGGGACAACTCGGCGGCGGTCAGGGCGCTGACGTCGCCCCGGATATCCGTCGTCCGGTCGAGTGAGGCATCGTGGTGCACGACGACGACGCCGTCCCTGGAAAGACGAACATCGAGTTCCAGCCCGTCGGCGCCGAGAGCGAGGGCCGTGTCGAACGCGGCGATGGTGTTTTCCGGCGCGAGTCCGCTCCCGCCGCGGTGCGCGAACACGAGCGGGCGGGCCGAGGCAAAGAAGGGATGACGCACGTCAGCCACGAGCCACCAGTTCGGATAGAATCTGGTCATGCCTGCAACAATCGAGACCCTGGGCGCACTTCGACAGGCGCGTCTGCGCAAACGAAACGTCAAACAGGAAATCCGCGACAACCTCATGCGCAAGCTGCAGGCTGGCGAGGCGCTCTTCCCCGGCATCATCGGGTACGACGAGACGGTCATCCCGCAGCTCGTCAATGCAATCCTGTCGCGTCACAACTTCATCCTTCTCGGACTGCGCGGCCAGGCGAAGAGCCGCATCCTTCGCGCCCTGGTGGATTTGCTCGACGAGCAGATTCCGGTCGTGCCGGGCTGCGAAATCCACGACGACCCGCTGGCGCCGCTGTGCTCGGCGTGCCGCGCCCGCGTCGCGCGGGAGGGCGATGCCATGCCGATCGCGTGGCTGCCGCGCGAGGCGCGCTACGTCGAGAAGCTCGCCACGCCTGACGTGACGATCGCCGACATGGTTGGCGACATCGATCCCATCAAGGCCGCTCAGGCAGGCCTGAACCTCTCCGATGAACTCACCATGCATTACGGCCTGCTCCCGCGGGCCAACCGGGGCATCTTCGCGATTAACGAACTGCCGGATCTCGCGGGCAAAATCCAGGTTGGTCTGTTCAACATCCTGCAAGAAGGCGATGTCCAGATCAAAGGCTACCCGATTCGCCTGAAGCTGGACGTCATGCTGGTGTTCACGGCCAATCCGGAAGACTACACGGCGCGCGGCAAGATCATCACGCCGCTCAAGGACCGCATCGGGTCGGAAATCCGCACGCATTACCCGGCCACGCGCCACAACGCGATGGCCATCACCAGGCAGGAGGCGTGGACCGAGCGCGCCGACGGCCTCCGCGTCGAGATCCCCGACTACGTCCGCGAAGTCGTCGAAGAAGTCGCCTTCCAGGCGCGCGCCGACCGCAAGATCGACAAGCGCTCGGGCGTCAGCCAGCGCCTGCCGATCACGACGCTCGAGCTCGTCGTGTCGAACGCCGAACGGCGCGCGCTGTCCAACGGCGAGCCGCTCGTCGTGCCGCGCGTGACGGATCTCGCCGCGGCCCTCCCGTCGATCACCGGCAAGTTC
The DNA here is from genome assembly GCA_963729215.1 of uncultured Acidobacteriota bacterium. GTDB lineage: Bacteria > Acidobacteriota > Vicinamibacteria > Vicinamibacterales > CAVVIG01 > CAVQJU01. Next base: position 297,423 of record CAVSND010000031.1, read on the forward strand.
GAGCTCGAATACGAGGGCGAGCTTCGCGGCGCCGAACAGGTCGCGCGCGACCTGATCCGTGCGGCTGTCGGCGCCGTCTTCACCGGCATGTTCGAAGGCCAGGACACGCGAACGGTTGTCGAGTGGTTCGATCTCGGCGGCTCGCTGCCCCTGAGCGACGTCTCGTCCGCAGAGGAGGTCGTGACCCAGTCACGCGGCGTGCAGGGCCTCCGCGAGCTGGCCGAACGGGCCGGGCTCGCGCCCGGCGCGCCGGCGCCGGTGGTCGCCTCGGCGATCGACTTCGTGCTCGAAGGCCTGTACGCGCAGAAGAAGATCAGCCGCAGCGAGGAACGCGGCTACTCGGCGACTGAACCACAACCGCGGCGCACGACGCGGCGGGAAGAACCCACGCTCGACGAGGGTTTCCAGGTTCCCGGCGGCAAGAAGAAGTATTACAACTGATGAAATACCGCTACTCGAAATACACTGGCGACCCCCTCGACGACCTCGATCTCGAGGACCTGGTGTCGAAGCTGTCCGACCTGCTGCTCGCAAGCGGGTTCGGCAGCCCGTACGGTGGAGACGATGACGAGCGCACGATGCAGGCGCTCCACGACGCCATCCTGGACGCGTTGTTCAACGGCGGCTTGCTCCCGGAAGAGACGATCCAGCAGCTCCTGGGCGACCCCGCCGACGGCGATCAGGAAGACGTACGCTCGAAACTCGAGGAGCTCATCCAGCAGATCATCGAGCGGATGGGCGAGCAGGGCTACATCACGATGCCGCCCGACCTCGAGCCAGAACGCCAGCGCCGCAGCGGGCGCGGCGGCGGCCAGGGTCCCGACCAGCCGCCCGTCACCTTCGAAGTGACGGACAAGACACTCGACTTTCTCGGGTACCGCGCCCTGCGCGACCTGCTGGGGTCGCTCGGCAAGAGCAGCTTCGGCCGTCACGACACACGCGAGCAGGCCACGGGCGTCGAGACGACCGGAGCGCCCAAACCGTACGAGTTCGGCGACACCATGAACCTCGATGCGGCTGCCACGCTCCTCAGCGCGGTCGAGCGCGAGGCGAGAGAGACGAGAGACTCATCGGTCGAGACACGAGCCGCGCGTCCCCGCCGCATCAACGTCACCCATGAAGACCTGATGGTCGTGCAGGGCGAGTACCAGAGCTCGTGCGCCACGGTGCTGATGCTCGACTGCAGCCACAGCATGATTCTCTACGGTGAAGACCGCTTCACGCCGGCCAAGCGCGTGGCACTGGCGCTCGCGCAGCTGATCAAGATCCAGTATCCGGGCGACGCGCTCAACGTCGTGCTGTTCCACGATTCCGCCGAGGAGATTCCGCTGGCGGAGCTCGGGCGCGTGCGCGTCGGCCCGTATTACACGAACACGCGCGAAGGCCTGCGGCTCGCGCGCCGGATTCTCGATCGCCAGCGCAAGGACATGCGGCAGATCATCATGATCACCGACGGCAAACCCTCGGCCCTGACGCAGCCCGACGGCCGGATTTACAAGAACGCGTTCGGCCTCGATCCGTTCATCGTCGCCGAAACATGCGCCGAGGTCGCCGCGTGCCGGAAGAGCGGCATCATGATCAACACGTTCATGCTGGCGCGCGACTACGATCTCGTCAGCTTCGTTCGCCGCGTCGCGGAGATCTGCAAGGGCAAGGCGTACTTCACGACGCCCTATACGCTCGGCCAGTACGTCCTCATGGACTACATGGACAAGAAAACGAAGACGATTCACTGAAGGCGTCAAGAGTTCAGGGTTCGCATGTCCGAGCTGCTGCCGATTTTTCCCCTGCCGAACGTGGTCCTGTTTCCCGGCGTGTTTCTTCCGCTGCACATCTTCGAACCGCGGTACCGCGAGATGGTGGCCGACGCGCTCGCAAGCGATCGCATGATTGGCATGGTCCTGCTGCGTCCGGGGTGGCAGCACCAGTACGAGGGACGGCCGCCCGTGTACCCCGTCGGGTGCAGCGGCGTCATCACGCACGTCGAGACGCTCCCGGACGGGCGCTACAACATCGTGCTCCGCGGCGTCGAACGGTTTCGGATCCTCGAAGAAGACGACGGCAGGAGTTACCGCCGCGCCATCGTGGAATCAGCGCCGGACGGCCCGGGCACCGGGGACGATCAGGCGGCCGTGCGGCGGCAGCGCACGAAGCTCGAAGCGCTCCTGGCGCCGGCCATCGAGCGCTCGCTCTCAGCCGAGGGCCGGCTGGAGGGCGTCGGCGGCGCCGGCCGCGACTCCACGCTCCCTGCCACGATGGCGGATGAGGACCTCGTGAACGCGCTCGCCCAATACCTGGACCTCGAGCCCCTCGAGAAACAGGCGCTGCTCGAACAGCGCAACCTGCGCGGGCGCGCCGAGTCGCTGGTCGAACTCCTCGAGATGAAAATCCTGATCGCCAAGACGCCCGGCGTCACGAACGTCGCACACTAATCATCTGGTCATTTAGTCATCTGGTCGTCTGGTCATTGCTGTTCAATTGCGGAAATCGCGCATTGGAACAACGATGACCAGACGACGAGATGACCAAATGATTAGATTCGTCCAGCTATAACTTCGACGATCTTCTCGCCGTGGAAGCGGCCGTTCTCGATGAAAACCGTGCCGGTGTCGTCGCCGGCCATCGCTCCGCCGGCGACGAACAGGCCTGCCACGTTGGTTTCGAACGTGTCCGGATGGAACGTGGGCGCATTGCGCGGACCAAACGTGACACCCGCGCGCGCCATCAGGTCCTGATCGGCGCGGTAGCCCGTCAGCAGCAGGACCGCGTCCGCTGCGATCTCCTCCTCCGCGCCGTCCGGGCCCGACACGACAATGGACGTCGGCCGGATTTCCTTGACGAGCGTGCTGAATCGCGCCGCGATCGAACCCTCCTTGATCCGGTTTTCGATGTCGGGGCGCACCCAGTACCTGATCGTCGACTTCAATTCAGCGTTCCGGTGGACGAGCGTGACGTGCACGCCGGCGCGATACATCTCCAGTGACGCTTCGGCGGCCGAGTTCGCGCCGCCGACGACCACCACGCGCTGCCGGTAGTACAGGTGCGGCTCGCTGTAGAAGTGCCGCACGTGCGGAAGATCTTCGCCGGGGATGCCGAGCATGACCGGCCGATCGAAATAGCCGATGGCCAGGACAACGTGCCTGGCGTGACGCACGCGCTTCACCCCCCGCATCGATCGACTCTCGATCGCAAACACGTCGTCTTCCCGGGAAATGGCGATGACCGCCTCCTCGTAAGCGATCCGCAGGTCGTACTTGTCCACGACCTTGCGGTAGTAGTTGAGCGCCTCGGCCCTCGTCGGCTTCTCGAACGGCGACATGAACGGCAGACCGCCGATCTCGAGCAGTTCCGGCGTGGTGAAGAACACCATTTGCGGGGGAAACCGGTAAATCGAATTCACGAGGACGCCCTGCTCGAGCACCTGGTAGTCGAGGTCGCGCTGCTTCGCGGCGATGGCGGCGGACAGCCCCGACGGGCCGGCGCCGACGATGATGAGATCTCGAACAGACATCCTCTCATCGTATCTCAGCGGAGAACTGCCAGGAGAGGCAGCGGGGATGGATCCGCTCGTCGTCCTTTCGGCGCTCGGCCCATCCCGCCGGTTCTACCCTTCGTCCACTTCCCCGCGCCTTTCGTCGCAATCCTGAAAATTCGCGCGGCACCACGCCGTACTGTGGATTCAGGAGGCAGTTCCATGAATCGACACACACTGAGAGAGATCGCCGCCGCACTCGCCGTCGTCGTCCTCGTCGGGTCGCCTGTTCTGCTGGCGAACCTGCGCGCGCAGAATGCGCGCGCGGCGTTTCCCGATCTCGTGGGTTTGTTGAAGGCCAGCCCGGGCGTCCTTGGGGTGGACGCTGCGCGCACGACGAGCGGCAAGCAGGTCATCTTCGCGTGGTTCGAAAACAAGCAGGCCATGTTGACCTGGTACTACAGCGAACCCCACCAGAAGCTGATGCAGCAGTTCTCGGGCAGCAATCGCCGGCCTGGAGGCCCGCTCACGGGCATTCCCGATGACGGGCGTCCGGTCATGGCCATTGCCTCTCTCACGATGCCCGCGCCGCCTCAGAACGGGGACCTCAAGGCCGCCACCACGCAGATCGCGATCGAGTTGTACGCGCCGCTGCCGGGCGGGCTGGCCGCGGGTGGCCGGTTTGCGCCGTCCACGGTCAAGGTGCCTGGCTTGATCGAGGTGCCGATGGCACCCCCGTCAGGGGACACGAAGTAGACTGACCGCGCCGATGGCGAAGTCGATCGGTTTCTGGAGTCGCGTCGTGGCCGGCAACGCTGTCGGGGCCCTGCTCGCCGTGCTGGTCTTCGCCGGCGCAACCTGGCAGACGCCCTGGCGGCAGATCCTCGGGGCCACGGCGTCCACCTTCGCCTACTCGTTCTGCTGCTCGTCGCTCGGTTTCCTCGCGATTCCCCGCATCGCCCCCGTCGCCTGGCGCCGGCTTCCCACGCCCTTCAACTGGGTGGCGATCATCGCAGCACTCGTCGTCTGCGCCGCGGCCGGGTGCGCCATCGCCACGCTGCTGAGAGTCGTGATCGGCATTACGCCCTCCGGGCGAGCGTTCGACACCTGGCAGACGTCGCTCAAGACCGCGATCTACTTCACGCTCATCTTCGGAATTTTCTTCACGGTAACCGGGGGATTGAAATCGCGGCTCGATCAGGCCACGCTGGCGCTGCGGACGAAGGAACGCGACGAGGCCAACGCTCAACGATTGGCCGCCGAAGCACAGCTGGCGTCGCTCGAGTCGCGGGTAGACCCGCACTTTCTTTTCAACACGCTCAACTCGGTGGCCGAGCTCGTGCACGAGAATCCGGCGGCCGCCGAACGCGTCGTGGGCCAACTGGCCTCGCTGATGCGATCGTCGCTCGAACGCGGCGCGGCGCCGCTCGTGCCGCTCGAGCAGGAGCTCGGCTTCGTGCGGAACTACCTCGAGATCGAAGTTGTCCGCTTCGGCGACCGGCTTCAGTACCAACTGACGATCGGCGACGACGCGGCGCAGACACCCGTGCCCCGTCTCTCGGTTCAGACGCTCGTCGAAAACAGCGTGAAATATGCCGTATCGACACGCCGGGATGGAGCCTCTATCGCCATCCGCGCGCTGAGCGATTCCGCTCGCACGAGAATCGAAGTGGAGGACGACGGGCCGGGATTCGACGGACAGATGCCTGCAGGGCACGGCCTGGCGCTGCTCGAAGCGCGATTGAAAATGCACTTCGGCGCGGACGCCACAGTGCGGATCGTCACCGCGCCGGGCCGGACGTGTGTGCTCCTCGACGTGCCGCGGATCTCGACATGATCCGCGTCTACATCGTCGACGACGAGCGGCTGGCCGTTCGGCGGCTCACGAGGCTGCTCGAAAACACCGGGCGGGTGACCGTCGCTGGCAGCGCGACCGATCCCGCCGAGGCGCTCGCATCTCTCCGCGACGCTCAGCTGGACGTGGTGTTCGTGGACGTCCAGATGCCAGGGATGACGGGCTTCGAATTGCTCGGCCAGCTGAATCGGGATATTCCCGTGGTCTTCACGACCGCGTACGACCGGTACGCGTTGGAGGCGTTTGCCGTTAATTCCATCGACTACCTGCTGAAGCCGATCGATCCTGAACGGCTGGGTCGGGCACTGGACAAACTCGAACGGCTGTCGGGCGGGTCCCGACCTGATGTGCGCGAGCTCGCACGCGCGCTGGCGCACGAGCTGACGCCCGGCCGTCACCTCGAGCGTCTGGCGTCCCGCGTGGGCGAGCGAACGACCGTCCTCGACACGGCGCGGATTACCCACTTCTTCGCGAAGGACAAGCTGACATTCGCGGCAAGTCACGGCCGCGAGCACGTCTTGGACTACACAATCGCCGAGCTCGAACGCAGGCTCGATCCCCGGCGGTTCGTGAGGATCCACCGCGCCACCATCGTCAATGTCGCCTTCGTCCAGGAGCTTTACCCCGGCGTCACCGCGCTGTTGCTCCGTCTCAAGGATGACCGGAAAACCGAGCTGGCCGTGTCGAGGGACCGGGTCCATGGGCTGCGGGAACGGCTGGGTATCTGAAAATCGATGCCCGTTGGGGCGCCGCAATGCCCGTTCAGGGTACTCTCCAGCCCGTTCGCTGGAATTGTAATCATGGCAAGCCCAATATCGTCTATCATTTAGCGGATTTGGAGCCTGCCATGGCTCCATCTGAGTAGACATAGAGGAGACTCGCATGCACCCGCCGATCAAGTACCTCGAGAAGGGGCTCTCCGTCACGGCCAACGGGGCGTGGTTCGTCTTCAGCAACCTGAACAAGATTGCCCAGAACCCGTCCTTCATTCCGAAGTGGTCGGATCGGCCGTTGCTCAAGTCGCACCAGAAGACGAAGCCGCCACTGGGCTGGCCCAGGGAAACGGACTCGCTCTGCCCGGTGTGCACGCGGGAAGCGCGGCAGGAGATCCTCGACGGCAAGAAGGACGTCGGCGTCCTGTTGAACGAGAAGGTCGGCGAGATCAAGGCCACCATCCTCGAGCGCGACGGCAAGATCCTGATGGTGAAGGACTGCCCCATTCACGGCCACTTCGAAGACGTGATGGCGATCGACACCGACTTCTTCAAGCATCTCGAGCAGGTGTTCCCGGGCCGCGATATCCGCGCCCACAATGACGAGAAGCTGCACAACCATGGCAGCAGCACGATTCAGCACGGGCGCGGGTCGGTTCTGACCGTCGACCTGACGAACCGCTGCAACATGATGTGCGACCCGTGCTTCATGGACGCCAACCAGGTCGGATTCGTCCACGAGCTTTCGTGGGACGACATCAAGACCGTGCTGGACAACGCCATCACCATCAAGCCGCGCCGGCAGATGTCCGTGCAGTTCTCGGGCGGCGAGCCGACGATGTCCCCGTACTTCCTGGAGGCGGTCTCGTACGCCCGCAAGGTCGGCTACAACAGCGTGCAGGCGGCGACCAACGGCATCGAATTCGCCAAGAGCCCGGAGTACGCGAAGAAGGCGGCCGAGGCCGGGCTCCGGTACGCGTATCTGCAGTTTGACGGCATCGGCAACGCGGCCAACTCGCACCGGCGCGTGGGCAACCTGTTCGACGTGAAGCTGCAGGCGATCGAGAACCTGTACGCCGCGGGCGTGGACATCGTCCCCGTCATCACCATCGTCAACGGCGTGAACAACGAGCAGGTCGGCCGCGTCATCGAGTTCGCGCTCGACAACCCGAAGAAGATCAACTTCCTCTCCTTCCAGCCGGTGTCGTTCACCGGCCGCGACGAGGAAATCACCGACGAACGCCGCCACGCGCAGCGCTACACCCTGTCGCACCTGGCGCACGACGTGAAGAACCAGACCGGCATCGGCGAGCCGGTCCGCGACTGGTTCCCCATCTCGTTCATGGGCAGCTTCACCGACTGGGCCGACGTCACGCACGGCGCCGAGAAGGAATTCGGCCAGCTCACGTGCGGCTGCCATCCGAACTGCGGCGTCGGCATGGCGGTGATGATTGACAAGGAAACGAAGGAAGCCGTGCCGGTCACGGCGTTCCTGAAAGCCGAGCAGCTCGCCAAGGACGTCCAGCAGGTCAGCGACGCCGCGCGCAGCCGGTTCTGGTCGGTGTTCGGCATGGCGCTGTCGCTCATGCGCAACTACGATCCGTTCAAGGCGCCGACCGAATTCAAGCTGATCGATCTGCTTCGCAAGTTCGACAAGACGTTCGGCGCCACCAAGAGCGCCGAGAAGGGCAAGTACGGCCGCGTCGAGGGCGACCGCACGGCTGCGGACATCGCGAAGCGCCGGTCGGATCGCTGGAATTTCCTGTTCATCGCGGGCATGTGGTTCCAGGATCTGTTCAACTACGACTTCCGCCGTACCGAGATGTGCATCATCCCGTATGCCACGCAGCAGGGTGAAATCTCCTTCTGTGCGTATAACACCGGCATCGGCTGGCGCAACATCATCGAGAAGATGCACATGACGGCGACGCTCACGAAGTGGTACGAGGAGCACGGCCGCCACGAGATCTTCGCCGGCAACAAGAACGTCCCGCTGCCGACGCTGGATCATCATCTCGCCCTCAACGCCGAAGCGGTCGCCGCCGGGGCGCAGACGGACCTGGACGACCTCGGCATCGCCAAGAACGCGCGCGAGGAGAAGCTCAAGGCGCGCGAACACAAAGACGACCCGAAGTATCACGATGAGATGGCGCGGCTCTATCGCCAGCAGGTGCTCAAGGAGCAGCCGACCATCCAGATCAAGGGGCTCGGCGGTTCGAAGAAGAAGGCCGACGTGCAGACCGTGCTGCACAAGCCGCAGGTCTGAGCTGCGATCGACTCGAGGTTAGAGGTTAGAGGGTTAAGAAAACGTCAAGGGCCGGCGGGCAACCGCCGGCCCTTTTCATTTTTCTAGCGCTTGGGCGGCGCAGGTTTCGCGGCCCCGGGCTTCGCCGCGGGAGCCGGCTTTGGCGGGGGCGCGGGCCGATACTCGACCTGCACGTTGCTGATGACGGCAATCGGCCGCCCGGCGGACGAATACGTGGCGGTGCCGTCGAGGCGCTCCACGGTCACTTTCTCACCGAGAATGCTGACCTGTTGCTCCTCTTCGGGAATGGTAACCGTGACAGGTTCAGTGCCTGTTGGAGCAACTGCCTTTGCCCCGCCGGGGCCGGCGCCTCCGCTGACGCGATCGACGAAGTCAGCGGGCCGCCGGAACTCGCTCTGCACCACCGCCCGGCTGATCAGCGTGTTGTCCATCGTCAGCACGCCGACGGTCGCGGTGTAGCGCGAGAACGCGCGATTGGGCGTCACCTGGTCTTCCGAGTAGGTGTGACGGTTGTGGAGATTGAACGTCAGCGTCACCGGACCCTGATGCGGCGGCAGCTTGATGAGCACGCCCGCAACCGGATCGCGGCTGCTCATGATGTCGCAGAAGGCGACCTTCGTCCTGATACCGATGCCGAGCGGCGTCGGACAGATCATGTCGGCGAGCTCGGTCCGCGGGGGAGCAGCCGGAGGCGGCTGCGGGCCGCCGCGGCGGCGGCGATTGGCGCGTCTGCGCCGACGCCGGGGCGGCAAGACACGCGAGAAGAAGAACTGCTGAGAGACGTCGCATCGTCCCGATCAATCCTCGCCCATGCAGGCGAGGCTCGTCGAGGCCGACTCCCGGACGGCCGACGCGCCGCTTCGCAACTTGATCAGTTCGAGGAACTCCATCCGGGTGCGCGCCTGATCGCGGAAGACGCCCGTCATCGCGCTGGTGACTGCGAACGAATTCTGCTTTTCCACGCCGCGCATCGACATGCAGAGGTGCGTGGCTTCGACGACCACGGCCACGCCCAGCGGCCGGACGATCTCGCGGATGGTGTCGGCGATCTGGTTCGTCAGGCGTTCCTGGACCTGCAGGCGCCGGCTGAAGACGTCCACGATCCGCGGAATCTTGCTGAGGCCGACCACCTTGGTCGAGGGGATGTACGCGACATGGCATTTCCCGAAGAACGGCAGCAGGTGATGCTCGCACATGCTGTAGAAGTCGATGTCCTTGACGATGACCATCTCGTTGTAATCGACCGTGAACAGGGCGCCGTTCACGACGTCGTCGAGGTTGGCGTCGTATCCGCTCGTGAGGAATTTCAAGGCCTTCTCGACGCGCTTGGGTGTATTCAGCAAACCCTCGCGGCTCGGGTCTTCGCCGAGGTCGGCCAGCAACTGCCGGATCAGGTCCTGCATGGCTCTATTCTATCCAGTCTCTCGGAGTGCACGCATCGTGTCGGCCTCGCCGTCAAGCGTCTGACACCCCATGGTATAGTCCAGGTCGGCATGGAATACGACGAAACACGAGACACGGAGCGCATCCCCATCCTCGGCGAACTGCACGGCGAGGTGATGGTATTCCAGCCGACCACCATCAGAGAGATCAGCCGCGGCGGCGCCCAGGTGGAAACCCTGTTTCCGCTCCACGTGGACTCGCTGCACGAGTTCCGTTTGTCCCTCGGGGATCGTTCGGTGGTCGTCAAAGGGCGCATCGCGCATTGCAGCATCAGCGACATGGACCAGGAAGTCGTGACGTACCGATCGGGCATCGAGTTCGTGGAGCTGTCCGATCGCGTGTTCGAGGTGATCGCCGACTTCATCGACGCGATCAAGACCGGCCGCCGCGCCGGCTAGCGAACGTCCCTCACGGAATCGTTTTCACTTCGGTCGAGTCGATCACCGCGCTGATATAGGGAGCAACCAGGCTCTCGTGGCCGAGCGCATCCACCGCCGCCACGCCAAACACCAGATCGTCGATCAGCGTGTTCGGAAACGTGGTCTCCGTGACGTTGCCCACGAGCAATTCGTGCTGCCAGTCCGGGCCCCATGCGCTGCGCCAGAAGATCCTGTACGCGACGGCGCCCGGCGACGCGGTCCACGTGAGGTGTGCGTCGTACCCCGACGGCGCACGGTTGATGTTGGCCTGGCCCCGGTCGTTCAACACGACGGGCGCGGGCGGCGCCAGGGCCAGAGTCGCCGCGACGGCCGCATTCACGCGGGCATTTTGCGCGAGGTACGCCGGTGAGAGCCCGTCGAACGTGTCGCGGGGGTCGTGCTGCCGGTTGAAGTCCTCCCGCGATTCGCGGAAGCCCACGGCAGCGAATCCATACTGGTTATAAGCGGAGTGGTCGCCGCCTCGGGAGAACCGATCAGGCCGGGCGATCGGACGGACGGTGTGCGACGGCACGTAGCGCATTCCCCACCGCTGCACGAAGCGTGCAAGCTCACGCGACGGAGAATCCTCCGGGCCCTCGGCGTACACGCGGATGGACGCGCCGTCGACGATGCCGTTGCCGCCGCGCTGGTTGCCGACGATGTCGTTGTTGAGCACCGCGTCGATGCGGATTCCCGCTTCCTTCGCTTTCCGCGCATGCAGCTTGGCGCCCATGAGCCCCTGCTCTTCCGCCACGTGACACATGAACACCAGCGTCGCGTCGAACTCGATCCCGCTCTGGCTGAATACTCGCGCCAGCTCCATCGTCAACGAGGTGCCGCTGCCATCGTCGTTCACGCCGGCGGCCGGGCTGTCGTTTGGCGCGTTCGGGTCGGCGGGCTGCGTGACGACGATGCCGTCGCGGCCGCGCGTGCCGGCGTTGCTGCCGCTCTGGCCGCCGTTGACGGCGATCGTGTCGTAGTGGCCCGAAATGTAGATCCGCCGCTGACTGCGGCCCGGAAGGATCGCCATGACGTTGCGCGCTTCAACGTCGCGCGTGATGCGGCCCTGCTTGGCGATCTTGTACGTGTCGAACGACACCTGCAGCCTCGGACCGTAGCTCCTCATCTCGTCGAAAATCCACTGGCGCGCCGCGCCGATGCCGTGGGTTGGCGAATCGACCGACGAGAGCGTGTTGCGCGTGCCGAAGCTTTCGAGCTTCTTCAGCAATGCCACCAGCCGCTCCTCGGACACCTGGCTCACGAGGTTCGTGATGCGCGGATCGAGATCCGTGACGGGCTGCGCCGAGGCCAGCCGGCTGAAGCCGCACACCGCCATTGCGAGCGTGACCACGGCGCGTCTCAACGTCTGATCCTCAGGTGATCGAGATAGTCGCCCGATTCGATTCGCTGGGCGCCGCCGAGAGGCGCGTTGTAGAAATACGTCCAGGCACTGCTGGTCTCGCCGTCGTCGAGGGTCACGCGTGCTTCGCTGCGGACGTACAGACTGGCGTCAGGCTCGCCTGGAGTGAAGCCTTCGATGACGTCGAGCTCGCGGAGCACGGCGTCCGGATCGGACATCCGATGCAGTTCGCCGAGGACTTTCGTGTCAGATGCGGGAACGGCCCCAGGGTAGAGGCCGAGGTCGAACAAGGCCGCGTGGATCCAGCCCCGGCCCACGGGCGTCAACTTGGCGTCGATCCGGTCCCGGCCCCGACGCTTGAAGCCGCTCATCAGCGTGCCGTAGAAGAAGACCAGATCCGTCACGTTCGCGACGGAATTCTACTTTATTCCTTCCGGGGAGGGGGCTTCGGCATGGCCGCCCGCAGCGCCTCGAACACCTGGGCTGGAATTTCGACCGACAGCGCCACGGTATTTCCGGTGCCCGTGAGCTGAAGCGAGTCGACAAAGCGCTGATACTCGGGCTTCGTACTGGTCTGGAGCTTCGCGAGCGCCAGGAATCCACGAACCACGTCGCGAAGATTCTTGGCCGATTCCTCGTCACGCGTCTCGGCGCTCAGCGCCGCCTGCAGTCCCGAGTCGATCCGGCCGTTGACGGAAAACCACGTGATGGGCGGGATGCGATCGGCGACCGCGTCGGGAATCTTGGAGCGGGCACGCAACACGTCGAAGCGCCCGACCGCCCAGACATTGCCGTTGCCAAAGGCCCTGATGTGTTCCATCAGGCCTTCGTTCGTCAGGGCACTCTCGCCGCCACCGCTGTGCAGATCGACGACGTGCTGGACCAGCGTTGTCGTCCCCACCGCGACGAGGCCCGGCTCGACGAAACTCAGCGAGAAGCTCTGCGGTGATGAAGGAACGGGGGGAACGGCGGGAACGGGGAACGCGGAATCAGGAGAGGGCGGAACGGGAATCTTGGCTTCGGTGGTAATGAGCCTCTTGCCCTTGTAGGCGTCCACGTGCGCGCCGTGCTCGCGCATCAGGGCCTCGATCCTCACTTCGTCGAAGCGGCCCCGCGCCAGCACGACGCCCGAGCCGTTGAAGTTCGCCGTGCCGCCGCTGGTGACATCGAGCCCGGCGACAACGCGGTCGATGTCCGTTTCGATGTTGATGCCCGTCTGTTCCTGGAATTCGCGCTGCCCGTTCTCCTGGGCGCCCTGCAGGACCGATTCGCGGAAGCGCTGCCGGAGCTCGGACGTCATGACCTCGCGCACATCGGCGAAGGCGACGACGGTGGAGGTGGACGGCAGATAGCGCAGTTCCTCGGGGCCCCCGCTGCTCACAAATGCGCTTGTCGGAAATCCGACGTAGTAAGCGACCAGCCCTGTGCCAAGGCCGACGCTGACAACCAGAAGCGAAACAATGGCGAAATAGCGGGTCTTGACGGTCATGGGACGCCCCCGGGGTTGTAGACGAGGAACATGCCGTTATTGTTCAAGGATGAACTCCCGGTTCTCGACGGCTTTCCCGCCCATCCAGAGCGCCAGCAGCGTGATACCGGTCAAACAGACCAAGCTCACCCAGACGGCCGGCAGGTCCTGAAAAGCGGTCATCAGCATGCTCAACGCCGACTCCTGTGGCATGGCGTGCGGGACGAGTGCCTGCAGATAGTAGGCCACTGTCAGACGCTTCAGGTAGCCCGGGATGAGCAACACCGTCTGCTCCCAGCCGAACGCGAACACGAGGCCGACAATCAGGGGACGCTTGAGCCAGGCGCCGACGAACGCGAAGACGGCCCCGTAGGCCGCCACACCAACCGCCACCATACCCAGATCGGCGGCCAGCAGCGGAAACCCCTGGCCGATGCTGCCGCCGACGGGAACGACGAGGAAGTAGATGATGACGATTGCCGGCAGCAGCAACATCACCACGCACGCCAGGTACGCCAGGTACTTGCCAAGCAGCACCGATGCCCTCGGCACGGGCCGCGTGAAGAGATAGGTAATCGTCTTGTCGTCCACTTCGTCGGCCATCAGCGACGTGCCGTAGAAAACACCCAGGACGGGCACGACGAAGCGGACGAACAGCAGCCACATCAGCACGCCGAAGAGCGCCGGGCCGCCCACCTGCGCGCCGTTCAGGACAGGCAGCCAGCCGGCGGCGGCGAATATGCGGACCACGACGGCGAGCAACACCGGCGCTCCCACCAGCAGGGCAAGAAACACCGATCGCCGCGACCACAGCATCTGCCCGAGCGAGAAGTCGAACACCCTGAGCGCCGAGGACAACACCGAAGGACGCGAGGTCATGCTTTCACCAGGTACTGGAAAACGGCCTGCAGGTTGTCGTCCGGCGACGTCACCTCGTGGATCGTGCCGAGCTCGCCGGAAGCGGCCAGATCGGTCAGCCGCGTGTAGAAGATATCGGGACGGCCCGTCTGCACGACGACCGCGCCCTCCTCGAATCTCAGGCTCAGCACGTGATCGTCGGCGAGAAACCGCCGCGCCAGCTCTCGGGTGTCGTCGGCTTTGACATAGACGGTATGCGGATGTTCGTCGATGAGATCGCGGATCTGGTGGACGTTGCCTTCGGCGAGGATCCGGCCCTGGTTGATCAGCACGATGTTGGGGGTCATCGATTCGATCTCGTGGAGGATGTGGCTCGAGACCAGAATGCTCTTGCCCGCCCGTCCCCAGTCCTTGATCAGGCGGATAATCCGCCGGCGCACGAGCGGGTCCATGCCGGACAAGGGCTCGTCGAGGATGAGCAGTTCGGGGTCGTGGGCGATCGCCTGCGCCAGCTTCACGCGTTGCCGCATGCCCTTGCTGTAGGCGGCGATTCGCTTGCCGGAGACGTCACTCAGGCCGACCGTCTCGAGCGCGCGCGCGGCCATGTCGCGCGAAGCGGTCTCGCCCTGGCCGTTCAGGCCCACCAGCGCGGTGACCCACTCGAGGCCGGTCATTCGCTCGTAAAACGCGTCCTGCTCCGGGCAGAAGCCGATGCGGCTGAAAATCGGCGCGTTGTGCCAGATCGGCTCGCCGAGCACCGTCAACACGCCTTTACTGGGCTTGAGCTGGCCGGTAATGAGCTTCATCAACGTGGACTTGCCGGCGCCATTCGGACCAAGGAGCCCGGTAATCCCGGCGGGCACTTTCAGAATGACGTCGTTGAGGCCGATGACCTGGCCATACCACTTCGACACGTGCTCGGCGCTAACGACGACATCGGTGGCGGCCGTCACGCGACGATCTCCACGCCGCGAACGCGCCGCTCGAGGACAAGGGCCGAGACGGCTGTCAGCACGACGATGATCAGCAGCGAGACCGGCCAAGGCGTCTGGTAATGAAGCGGCACGCGGAAGATCACGTCGCCGACTTGGGCGAGGTTGTTCCCGAAGGAGATCCACGACAACGACGAGCTGGCGGTGACGAAACGCAGCACGTTGCTGAGGGCCGAGGTGAAGAAAATGAGCCCCGTATAGAGAATGCCGACGAACCTGCTGTTGGTCGACAGCGACGACAGCGCCAGCATCGCCGTGGCGATCAACGTGACCTCGATCGCCGCGTACAGCGTGATGGCAGGCAACAGGTAGGCGTTCGCGACCACGAAGGCGAAGTTGCCCGCAAAGACAACCTGCACGCCCAGCAGCAGCACGGCTGGCACCCAGGTGATAAACAGCAGGAACCCGGCCAGAATCGCGAACTTGCCGAGGATGTACTCGACGCGTGTGAGCGGCTTGGACAGATAGATCTGCAGCGCGTTGACACGGCGGTCCTGCGCAATCAACCTCGCGCCCAGCGTGACCGTCACGATGTAGACGAAGATGTCCTGCTTGTCGAAGAAATCCCTGAACGTCGCGGCATTCGGGGCAATGAGCGCCGCCTGGGAGAAATTCGCCGAGAGATAGAACTGGACAGCGCGTACAACAAACTGAATCCATGACGCCGCCAGCAGCACGATAAACCTCTTGTCGTGAAGCATCGTGCGGACGCCGCTCATCATGATCACGAGCCAGGCCCGACCGCCTGATCTTCCGCCGGCGTATCGCCGGTACCCCTGGTCGTGGATGGGCATGGGCTAGTCCTGCCCCACCGCGTGCGCGAATACGTCTTCGAGCGTGGGCACGCTCGGCCGGAGATGACGCACCTGCACGCCTCCGGCCGCGGCCAGCGCGAACAACTGCCGGGCGCCGCCTTCTCCGGGCACGAACACGCGCACAACATCCTCGTCGGTCGCGTGGCATTCGAGACCGGCCGCGCGGAGCTGCCCGAAAAACTGTTCGATGTCGGACGATGTCTTGACGCGCAGCTCGTAGACGCGGCCGCGCGGCTGCTTGAGGGCTTCGATGGGTCCGGCCGCCGCAATCCGGCCCTTGTCCATGACGACGACCGAGTCGCACGTGTACTCCACGTCCGGCAGCACGTGCGAGGACAGGATCAGGTTGACCCCTTTGTTGTGCGCCAGATCGCGGACGAGCTCGAGCATCTCGTCGCGTCCCTTCGGATCCATGCCGTTGGTGGGCTCGTCCAGAAACAGCAGATCGGGGTCGTGGACCAGCGCCTGAGCCAGCTTGATGCGCTGTTTCATGCCGGTCGAGTACGTCTCGACGTTCCGGTAGCGCGCCTCCCCCAGGCCGACGTAGAACAGCACCTCGTGGGCGCGCTGCATCGCATCGGTCCGCGGCAGCCCGGCCAGTTCTCCGCAATAGGCGACAAAAGACACCGCGTTCATGCCGGGGATGTGCGCGTCGTTCTCCGGCATGTACCCGATGCGCGCGCGGATGGCGATCGGCGACGTCGCGACGTCCATCCCGAGCACCCGCATCCGACCCTGGCTCGGCGCGACGAATCCGAGCAGCGACTTGATCATGGTGCTCTTGCCGGCACCGTTGGGGCCGAGCAGCCCGACGGCCCCACGCTCGAAGGTCGTCGTCACCTCGGCGAGCGCCTGGTTGCGCCCGTAAGTGACGGTGACATTCTCGAGCGAGACGACGGCGTCGGAGTCAGCCATGCTTCAGAAATAGACGGAGAAACAGACCGAAAAGGTCCCCATCATAGCGAGCCTCGCAGGCCCAGCGCGTCGGCGCGCTCCCGCATGAACCCAATCACGTTGGCGATGTGCGTTTCAAGCGGCAACCCGAGGACTTCGGCGCCCATCCGGAGATCGTCGCGCTTGACGGCGCGAGCGAAGGCCTTGTCCTTCATCCGCTTCACCACGGAAGAGGCCTCGAGGTCGAGCAGGCTCTTGCTGGGCCGGACGAGCGCGGCCGCGGTGATGAACCCGGCCATCTCGTCGCACGCCCAAAGCGTCTTCTCGAGCCGGCCGTCGCGCGGCACGCCGCTGTAGTCGGCGTGCGAGAGAATCGCGCGCGTCACCCAGTCGGGGTACCCTTTCTCGCCGCAGGATCTCGCAGCCGCGAAACGGGTGATCGTCGAGCGACGGCCAGCGCTCGTAGTCGAAATCATGGAGCAGGCCGACGATGCCCCAGGCTTCCTCGTCCTCGCCGAACTGGCGGGCGTAGCCACGAAGCGCGGCCTCCACGGCCATCGCGTGCTTCAGCAGACTGTCGCTCTTCGTGTACTCCGTCAGGAGCTGCCAGGCCTCGTCCCGATTCATGTAAGCTGAGGCATCTTAATGCAGCTCGACACCGAATTCACACGGGGCCTCGGTCTGTTCGACGCGACGATGGTCGTCGTCGGCTCAATGGTCGGATCCGGCATCTTCATCGTATCCGCTGACATGGCGCGCACGGTGGGCGCGCCCGGGTGGCTCCTCGCGGCGTGGGTCGTGGCGGGCGTGCTGACAGTCGTCGGCGCGCTGTCGTACGGCGAGCTGGCGGCCATGATGCCGCGCGCCGGCGGGCAGTACGTGTACTTGCGCGAGGCATTTTCGCCGCTCTGGGGCTTCCTCTATGGATGGACGCTCTTTCTGGTGATCCAGACCGGCACGATTGCCGCCGTGGCGGTCGGCTTCGCGCGATACTTCGGCGTCCTGTGGCCGTGGATCGCCGAGGATCATTATCTGGTTGCGCCCGTCCATTTGAGCGCCGGCTACGCGCTGTCGCTCTCGACGACACAACTCGTGGGCGTCCTCCTGATCGGCCTGCTGACGTGGACCAACACCCGCGGGCTCGAGTACGGGCGCGTCATTCAGAACGTGTTTACAACGGCGAAGACCGGCGCCGTCGTCGGACTCGTGGTCGTCGGCGTGACTCTCGGCTGGAACCATGCCGCCGTGGCGGACAACTTCGGGCAACTCTGGACGAGGCGAGGGTTCTCCGACATCACACCCGGCGTCTCCGCCTCCACGGCGTTCGGGTTGTTCGTCGCAATCTGCGTATCCCAGACAGGCTCGCTCTTCTCCGCTGATGCCTGGAACAACATCACGTTCACGGCCGGCGAAGTGAAGGAGCCGCGGCGGAACGTGCCGCTGTCGCTCGCGCTCGGCACAACGATCGTGATTGGGCTGTACCTCCTCGCAAACGTCGCCTACCTGGTCACGCTGCCATTTGCATCGGTGCAACACGCGCCCTCGGATCGCGTCGCGACCGCAACGCTCGACGCGATCTTTCCGGGAGCCGGCACCCTCATCATGGCTGTCGGAATCATGATCTCGACGTTCGGTTGCAACAACGGGCTCATCCTCGCCGGTGCGCGCGCCTATTACGCGATGGCGCGGGACGGCCTCTTCTTCAAGCCGGCCGGCGTCCTGAATCACGCGAAAGTGCCGGCCTGGGCGCTCGGACTGCAGGGCGTCTGGGCTGCGATCCTGGTGCTGCCGCGTACCGTACGACGAGGCGTCGCACGCATACGGGAACCTGTACAGCAATCTGCTCGACTACGTGATTTCGGCCGCGCTCATCTTTTATATCCTGACGATTGCGGGAGTGTTCCGGCTGCGGCAGACGAGGCCCGACGCGGAGCGGCCGTACCGCGCGTTCGGCTACCCGGTCGTGCCGGCCCTCTACATCGTGGGCGCAGCCACCATCCTGATCACGCTGTTCGTCTATCGGACGGCGACAACGTGGCCCGGACTCGTCATTGTGTTGCTGGGAATGCCGGTGTATTTTGCCTGGCGCCCTCGCCGGGCCTGAATCGAGACAACGGCCTCAACCGCGGCCTCTAGGCCTTCGTCAGAGCCAGACAAGCGGTCGATCGCCCGCCTCGAAATTGCGTCCGGCGGCCTTGCGAATGACGGCTACGGTCACGTCTGCGACGCCATAATCCTCGAGAGCCGCGACCGGCACCCACTCTGCGGCGTCGGCATCCGAGGCACTGGACAGAATGCCTCCCGACGGACGGCACACGAAGTCGACGAGCACGTAATGATGTTCGACTCTGCCGTCGGCGTCCCGGACAATCCGGTCGAGTACCTCGACGATGGGACCGACGTCAACGTCGAGCCCCGTCTCTTCCTGGACTTCCCGCGCGACGGCCTGCTCGAGCGTCTCGCCAAGTTCGACGCCGCCGCCGGGCAGGCTCCACTGCCCCTTCAGCGGCTCATGCGCGCGCCTGATCAGCAGGACGCGATTGGCATCGAGGACCACCGCCCCGACGCCCACGACCGGCCGCGGTGGATAGGCCCTCACGACGACTGCGCGCCACGCTGCCGGCGGGCGCGCACGTGCAAACCGCGCTTGTTGACCTTCACCTCGATGGTTCGAAGCTCCTTCGACGACGACGACGGTGGCGGCCAATACCCCAGCAGGTAATAGGTGCCGGTGTCGCGGCGGACGATGTCAATCACCCGGCCGATGTCATTGGTGTTCCGGAACCCTTCACCGCCGGTCACGTCGGCAATCGAGCCCTGCGCCACCTCGACGCGACTCGACAGGCCATTTGGCATCAGCGAGTACACGCTGGCGTTCGCCCGCGCCGCCGCGCCAATCGCATCGACCCAATAGCGCCATAGCAGGCTTCCACGCCCGGTCGACGGTTCGACGACGTTGCAGATGGCGGACAGACCGATGCACACGACGGCCTTCCGGCGATGCTCGATCGCCTCGACTGTGCGTGCGACCTTGGCGATCGATCGCAGGCCGTTCTCGATCGTCTCGCGACCAAAAAACGGCAAGGCGTCCGACCGGTACTCTGAAATGCGGAGGAGGGCTTCCAGCCGATCGCCAAACGCCTCGTCGCGCCGGTTGTTCAACCGGACGACGCTGAATTCGTCCGGAGCGGCCATGCGCGCGACGAACATGCGCGCGATCGTCTGGACCGGCAGCGTGTTGCCAGTGCCCACGCCGCTGTCATCGAGCAGCAGCACGATCGATCGCTGAGGAGGCCTGCCCGTCGGGGTGTCGGCGACCGCGTCGAAGGTCTTTACTTCGACGAGATGGCCGTCGTCCTTGATCTGGAAATCCTCCTGCTTGAGCCCCGCTACCGGCCGATCCTCATCGTCGAGGACCACGGCGTCGAGCTCGACCAGGAACGTCGCCTGCTCTTGATTCTGCGATGCGATCGGCGGCGGCAATCGCTGCTGCGACGGCGACCGCCAGCACCAGCAGCCGCATCACAGCCCCATCACCTTCACGATGACGCGTTTCTTGCGGCGGCCATCGAACTCCGCGTAAAACACCTGCTCCCAGGGACCCAGGTCGAGCGCGCCGTTCGTGATGGGCAGCAGGACCTGGTGTCCCATGATCGTTCGCTTGAGATGGGCGTCTGCGTTGTCCTCGCCTGTCTGATGGTGCTGATAACCGGGATCGGCGGGCGCCAGCTTTTCCAGCCAGGCCGCCGAAATCGTGCAGCAGGCCGTCCTCCCAATCGTTCACGAACACGCCGGCGGTGATGTGCATCGCCGACACCAGGGCCGTGCCTTCCTTCACGCCGCTCGCGCTCACGATGGACGCGATCTCGTCCGTGATGCGGACAAACTCACGGCGTTGCTTGGTGTTGAACCAGAGGTAGTCCGTGTGGACCTTCATAACGTCAGCGCGGGATCGGCGTTGAGGTCGGCCGGCGCCAGGACGCCCGCCCGAAGCCTGCGCAGCCCGGCGGCCGCAATCATCGCCGCGTTGTCGGTGGACAGCGCCAGGCTCGGGAGAAACGTCGGCATCTCCCGCTGTTCGCCGTGAAACGTGAGCTCGGCGCGCAACCGGCTGTTCGCCGACACGCCGCCGGCCACACCGATGCTCTTCGCGCCATGCCGGCTCGCCGCCTCGAACGCACGATCCACGAGCGTCGTGACAATCGTGCGCTGGAAGCTGGCGCAGATGTCCGCTACCTCCTGATCCGACAGCGGTCCGTTCGCCCGTTCCTGACGATCGCGGACGAGGCGCAGGACCGCGGTCTTGAGCCCGCTGAAGCTGAAATCGAGATCGCCCTTGAGGTGCGGGGCATTCCGGTCGGCGTGCGTGAGCCGCGTCCCCGGCAGCCGCACGGCGCGGTCGTTCCCCGTCCGCGCCAGACGATCCACGACCGGCCCGCCCGGGTACCCCAGGCCCAGCAGCTTGGCCACCTTGTCATAGGCCTCGCCGGCGGCATCGTCGCGCGTGCGGCTCAGCAACTCGTAGTGGCCGGGCCGCTGAACCAGATACAGGCTCGTGTGACCGCCAGAGACAACCAGCACTATCGCCGGCAGCGGCAACTCGCCGTTTTGAAGAATCAGCGACTCGATGTGGCCGGCGAGATGATGAGCCGCCACCAGAGGCAGGCCCGCGGCGGCAGCCGCCGCTTTCGCGAAGGCGACGCCGACGAGCAGCGACCCCACCAGCCCGGGGCCCTGCGTGACCGCGACGGCCCCGAGGTCGCTCCAGATGGACGACGCATCCGCGAGCGCCTGCTCGACGACGCCGCAGATATCGCGGATGTGCTGGCGGGAGGCCAGCTCGGGCACCACGCCTCCCCACTCCCGGTGAATAGCTACCTGGGACGCGACGACATTGGAACGCACGGCCCAGGGCCGGGCCGCATCGCCGGTTTCTTCAACGACCGCGGCCGATGTTTCGTCACACGAGGTTTCAATGCCGAGGATACGCATCGGTCACACGCGGGCCGCATCCATCTCGAATGCACCGGCCAGCGACTCGATGAACGGCGGCCGGAAGATGCCGCGTTCGGTGATGATCCCGGCGATGAGCGGATGCGGCGTCACATCGAAGGCCGGATTCCAGACCAGCGCGCCGTCCGGGACGAGCTGCGAGCCGCCCGCATGCGTGACCTCGCGGGCGTTGCGCTCCTCGATGGGAATATGCGTCCCGTCAGGGGTGCCGAGGTCGATGGTCGACAGCGGGGCCGCAACGTAGAACGGGATGCCGTGTTCGCGGGCGAGGACCGCAACGCTGTAGGTGCCGATCTTGTTCGCCGTGTCGCCGTTGGCGGCGATACGGTCGGCGCCGACAACCACGAGATCGACCTTGCCCTGTCGCATCAACGATCCGGCCATGTTGTCCGCGATGACGGTGGTCTGGATGCCGTCGCGAACGAGTTCCCAGGCCGTCAGGCGGGCGCCCTGGAGAAACGGACGCGTCTCGTCGGCGAACACCGTGACATGCTTGCCGGCTTCGACCGCGCCGCGAATCACGCCCAGCGCGGTTCCGTACCCGGCGGTGGCCAGCGCCCCGGCGTTGCAATGCGTGAGGATGCGTGCGTCGGCGGGAACGATGGCCGCGCCGAACGCGCCCATGGCGCGGCAGCTCGCGACGTCTTCGTCATGAATCGCCTGGGCCTCGCGATCGAGCCGGTCCTTGATTTGATCGACGGACTCCCCCGCCTTGGCCGCGGCGGCGAAGGTGCGCTTCATCCGGTCAATGGCCCAGAACAGGTTGACGGCGGTGGGGCGCGTCGCAGCCATCAACTCGCAGACCTTGTAGAACTCGGCGGCGAACTTCTGGGTGCCGCTCGTCGTGCTTTTTCGCATACCAAGGGCGATGCCCATGGCAGCCGCGACGCCGATGGCCGGCGCGCCTCGGATGACCATGTTCCTGATGGCGCGCGCGACTTCCGCGGCGGTCTTGCAACGAACGTAGATTTCGGCGCCGGGCAGCTTGCGCTGGTCGATCATCACGACCGCGTCAGCCTCCCGGACAATCGTCGGCAACATAGGGGAGATTGTACTGGTTCAAGGTTCGAGAGGTTCCAAGAGGTTCGAGAGGTTCCAAGGGTTCCGGGAACTCCGAACCGCTAGAACCTCTCGAACTTCTCGAACCCCTCGAACCTCTGCCTCTCTAGAGCAGCCGGGCGTCAAACGGCAGCGGCAGCAGATCCTTGAGCTCGTGCGTGCCTTTCTCGGTCGTGAGATTGGCGAGCACGACGGAGAGATTGCCGCCGAACTCCCAGAGGATCTGGCGGCAGGCCCCGCACGGAGGGGTGGGGGCGTCGGTGTCGGCGACGATCGCAATCTGCGTGAAGACGCGGTGTCCTTCCGACAGCGCCTTGAACATCGCGACGCGCTCCGCGCACATGGTCAGGCCGTAGGTGGCGTTTTCGACATTGCAGCCGGTGAAGACCGTCCCGTCGCCTGTTTCGAGCGCGGCGCCGACCTTGAAATGGGAAAACGCGGCGTCGGCGTTTTCGCGCGCGCGGCGGGCAGCGTCGATCAAATTGATCTCGCCCGGGCGATCGCGCAGACGGCGCGGTCCGAGACGGCGATCGGCCGTCTTCCGCCTGTCTCCTTCCGGGCGCCCGTGGTCCTGGCGCCGGCGGTCGAAACCAGTGCGCCGATCGGCTTGCGGCGTTCCTCGTCGATCATCGGTGAGCAGGCGGAGGCTATTGGACCGCTGGACGCCGTTGACGACGTGCGTCACGCGGGCGATCTTGAACAGCCTCGCCGTCAGCACCTGGATCTCGACGTCGGCGTGGCACAGTTCGGCGGCATCGGCGCTCGCCCAATGGCGCACGGCGTAAAACCTCATCGGGGACGCCTCGTCCCGGACGATGTCCGCGCGGCCGTACTCCTTGCGCGCGAGCACCGTCGAAAACTCACGGGCGATCGCGAGGAAATCGGCCTCGTGCCCTTCGTTGACGTCCACCATGGCTACCGACAGGCGTCCTTCATGCGAGGCGGTCAATGATGCCCTCCAATAACGCGACGAATTGCCCGCGTACGCGTCGTGCGGTTTCCATCACTTCGGAGTGGTCGAGCGGCTGGGGCAGCACGCCTGCCGCCATGTTCGTGATGCAGGAGAGGCCGAGGACTTCGAGTCCCATGTGGCGCGCCACGATGGCCTCGGGCACGGTGGACATGCCCACCGCGTCGGCGCCTATCGTCCGGAGGTATCGGATCTCCGCTGGCGTTTCGTAACTGGGCCCGAGCAGCGCGGCGTAGACGCCATGGGCCAGGTCCAGACCGATGGCCGACGCCGATTCGTCAGCCAGCCGCCGGAGTCGTTTCGAGTAGACCTCGGACATGTCCGGAAACCGCGCGCCGAGGCGGTCGTCGTTTTCACCGACGAGCGGATTGTGGCCCGTCAGGTTGATGTGATCGTCCATGGCCATGAGCGCGCCCTGCGCGAACCCGGTGTTCACGCCGCCCGCGGCATTAGTGAGGATGAGCGTTTTGACGCCCAGGAGTCCCATCACACGGACCGCAAATGTGACTGTCCGCGCATCGTGGCCTTCATACAGGTGACAGCGGCCGGCCAGCGCGGCGATCCTCGCATGTCGCATCGCGCCGAGAACCAGCCGGCCCTCATGACCGGCCACGTTCGACACAGGCCAGTGGGGCAGCTCGGCGTACGGAATCGACTGAGCGCCCGCGATGGAGTATGCGAAGTCGCCAAGCCCCGAACCCAGCACGATCGCGATCGAGGGCTTTTCCTGCACCCGCGCCCGAACGGCTTCGGCCGCCGCGTGAACCTTGTCGTAGTACTCCATTTACAGCAGGAACCCCGCAATCGTCGCGGTCATGAAGTTGGCGAGCGTCCCGGCGAGCATCGCGCGCAAGCCGAGGCGCGCCAGATCGTGGCGCCGATTCGGCGCCAGCCCGCCAATGCCGCCGATCTGCATGCCGATCGAGCTGAAGTTGGCAAAACCGCAGAGCGCGAACGTGGCGATCGTGAACGACTTCGGATCGAGCGTCGCCTTCATCTGCCCGAGCTGCGAGTACGCGACGAACTCGTTCAGCGCCATGCGTGTGCCGAGGAGGTTCCCGATCCTCGGCGCGTCGCTCCAGGGCACGCCCATGCTCCATGCGACCGGCGCAAATGCCCAGCCGAATATCTGCCCGAGGCTCAGGTGGACGACACCCAGCATGGCGTTGACAAGCGCAATGAGCGCCAGGAACGAAATCAGCATGGCGCCGACGTTGAGCGCCAGGTGGAGCCCTTCGGCCGTGCCCCTGCCGGCGGCGTCGATGACGTTGACGTCGGTGCGCTCCACTTCCAGCCGCACCGACCCCATCGTCTTGGGCACTTCGGTTTCCGGCACGAACATCTTCGCCATCATGATCGTGCCCGGCGCCGTCATGATCACCGCCGTCAGCAGGTGTTTGGCCTCGACGCCGAAGAGCACGTAGGCGGCCATGATGCCGCCGGAGATGTGAGCCATGCCCGACGTCATCACCGTCATCAACTCGGACTGCGTCATCTCGGGCAGGTACGGCCGGATGGTGAGAGGCGCCTCGGTCTGCCCCATGAAAATGCTCGCGGCGACGTTCAACGACTCGGCGCCGCTCGCTTTCATCACCCGGTGCATCACGACGGCAAAGATACGAACCACGAACTGCATGACACCGAAGTAATACAGGATGGCGAACAGCGCCGCGATGAAAATAATCGTCGGCAGGACCTGGAAGGCAAACATGCTCGCCGACTGGGCGCCATCCGGACCGAGCGCCCCCGTCATCACCTTCGTCCAGACGGCGTTGTCGCCGAGCGCACCGAAGACGAAGGCGGAACCGACGCCTGCGAAACCGAGCAGCTTCGTGATGTAGGTGCCGAGGAATGTGAACACCCGCTCGCCAACGCTCGTCTTGAGCACGATAATCGCGAAGACGATCTGCAGTCCGAGGCCCCAGGCCACGGTCGACCAGCGAATGGCGCGGCGGTTCGTGGACAACGCGTAGGCGATCAGCAGGATCACGGCCGCGCCCAACACGGGTTGCAAGGGTCCAAGCGTCATTGAGTCTCCCCGGATACCTCGCCGAGAATGAGCGGCCGCCGTGCCGGCGGCGCGTCTCCGACGGCAATCGCGCGTTCGGCCAGCGGCAGCGCTGCGTCGAGTCGCGGGCGGTCGCGATAATGCAGTTCGAGCACGGGCTCGCCGGCCGCGACTTTCTCGCCCGGAGCGACCAGCACCATGATGCCGACGGCAGGATCGACGCCTTCATCGACCCGATCGCGTCCTGCCCCCAGCGCGACCGACGCACGGCCGACGAGCGCCGCGTCCAGGCCCACGAGCACGCCTCCCCGGGAAGCGTTCACGACATGCCGGGACGGCGCGGACGGCAAGCGGCCGTAGTCGTCCACGACCTTCGGATCGCCCTCCTGGTTCTCGATGATCTGCCGGAAACGATCCAGGCCGGCGCCCGACGCAATCGCCGCGCGGACGCGCCGGTCAGCGTCAGCACGATCCTGGGCGGCACCCCCGACCACGAGCATCCGGGCAGTCAACTCGACGGACACCTCAACGAGATCGGCGGGGCCCTGCCCCTTGAGCACCTCGAGACACTCGATCACCTCGAGTGCGTTGCCGACCGCACGGCCAAGCGGCGCATCCATTGATGTGATGATGGCTTCGGTTCGGACACCCGAGGCGTTTCCGATCGACACCAGCGATTCGGCCAGCTTCCGCGAGTCGGCCTCGGTTTTCATGAAAGCGCCGCTGCCGGTTTTTACGTCGAGGACGAGCGCATCGATGCCCTCGGCGATCTTCTTGCTCATGATCGACGCGCTGATGAGAGGGATGCTTTCCACCGTCGCCGACACGTCCCGCAGGGCGTAGAGCTTCTTGTCAGCCGGCGCGATTCGCGACGTCTGCCCGATCATCGCGCACCCGACGCGCGCGAGCGCCTCCCGCAACTCTTCGAGCGACAGGTTCACCCGGAAGCCCGGAATCGCCTCGAGCTTGTCGAGCGTGCCGCCCGTGTGACCAAGCCCGCGGCCCGACATCATCGGCACCTTGAGGCCGCAGGCGGCGGCGAGCGGCGCCAGAATCAGCGACGTTTTGTCGCCGACGCCCCCCGTGCTGTGTTTGTCGACCTTCGCGCCAGGGATGTCGGACAAATCCACGCGGATGCCGGAGTGGACCATCGCGTCGGTGAGCCACGCGGTTTCCTGAGGGGTCATACCGCGCAGCACAATGGCCATCAGCAGCGCGGACGACTGGTAGTCGGGCCATGCACCGTCGGTCGCGCCGGATACGAACGACTGAATCTCCTCGCGCGTCAACGCCGCTCCGTCTCGTTTCCTCGCGATGATGTCAACCGCGCGCATTCGCGCGAGTATACTGCGAGAATCGATGGCCTCCGCAGACACGGCCTCGCTCCCGCCGCTCGGCCCCGAAGACACGGCACGCCTGGTCGAATTCGCGCGGGCATGCAAGGCGGCCGCGCGCGCGGTGATGCTCTATCCGGCTGTGCATCCGGCGATCGCCGCCACGCTTGGCCGAATCGTCGAAACGACGTCGGACCGTGCGCTTCCGCAGCCCTTGCATCTGACGGTCCTGCCCGGCGGCCTGCTGCAGGACGGGCGCGCCCCGGGCCGTCCCGATCCGTCGCTCGGCGAGCTGGCCACGATCCTTCACCACCATCAAGTCGGCGAACTGACCATCCATCCCGGCGGCGACCGGGAGGCGTGGCGGGATTTTCTGATGCTGCTCGCCCGGCCATCGGCCTCGATCCGGGCTGAGGGAGGCATCGCCAGTCTGTGGTCGGCGAACGGCGCGCGGAACGTGGAGCTGCGCGAAATCGACTACGCCGAAGTACTGCGTGAACGCAGCGGGAAGTCGGCGACCTGGGAGACGATCATCAGCCATTGCGTGTCGGGCGAGACGGTACTCGACGAAGGCGCCGTCGCCGAACTGATGGGCATCGCGGGCGACGGCGGCCAGATCGTCGAGTTGATGGCCGAGGTCGAACGTCGCACCGAGGGCAGCGTGATCGCGAAGGCCGCGTCCCTGCTGCGGATGATCAGGGGGCTCGTGTCGACGGTTTCGAAGAAGAGCCTGGACCGCGTCGAGCCGACACTGCGTAACATGGCAGCGGCTCTCGGCGAGCTCTCCCCGGATCTGCTCGTCGGCTTGTTATCCGAGGATGCCGACGGCCGAAACGAGTCGCGCGTCATGGACGCGATCGTCAGCCGCATGACGGACCGTACGATCGCCCATTTTGTTTCTAAAGACGTGATCGCCAACAACGGCACGCCGACGGATCGTCTTGCCGAGGCGTTTCAGACGCTGGTGAGAAACCCCGACGATCGTCACCGCCTGCTCAACCTGGCCCACGACGATGCCGCGGCGGCGCCGTTCGGACACACCGAGGGGTTCGAAGCGGTGTGGAACCACGTCGCCGAAAAGCTGCTGACGTCGTACTCGGACGAAACCTTCGTGTCGGAGGAGTACGCGCGCGAGCTGTCGGGCGCCCGCACGCGAGCGGTGGACGTCGAGCAGGCCAGCGACGACCCGCCCGAGCGCGTGAGCGTCTGGGTGGACAGCGTGGCCGCGAGCGCGCTGCGGTCCCTCGACCTGTCGCTGCTGCTCGACCTGCTGCGCCTCGAGCAGGACGACGACAAATGGGGCGCGCTGATGGCGCCCGTGGCGCACAACCTCGAGGACCTGCTGCTGGTCGGCGACTTCGACTCCGCCATCGAGCTCACGGCTGTGCTGACTGGCGCAGCCACAGGCACATCGTCCAAGGAACGGCGCCAGCACGCGATGATCGCCATCGACATGCTCGTCGCCGGACCGATGATGCGGCACATCGTGACGCACCTCCTGTCCATCGACGAACCGTCGTTCGAGCGGGTCAAGGCCATGTGCGTCTCGCTCGGAGAGGTGCTGGTGCGTCCGCTCGCCGAGGCGCTGTCCTCCGAAGAACGCGGGCGTACGCGGGAACGGCTGACCGCTATCCTGCTGGCGTTCGGCGCGGCCGGCCGGCGCACGATCGAACGCCTGAAAGCCTCGCCCAATGCGGCCGTGCGGCGCACGGCCATCCTGCTCATGCGCCAGTTCGGCGGCGTGGACGCGCTGCCCGACCTGACCGATCTGCTGAACGACAGCGACTCGATGATTCAGCGCGAGGCGGTCCGCGCGATTCTCAGCATTGGCACCGAGAAGGCCTACCGGATCCTGGAAGAAGCGCTGGCGACGGGAACCGAACGGTCCCGCGACTCGATCATGCTCGCCATCAGCATGCTGCGTGACGAACGTGCGACGCCGCTTTTTGCATACATCCTGCGGCACATCGACCACCGCCGGCTCACGTCCATCTACCTGCGTGCCATCGAGTCGCTCGGCGCCCTGCGCGACCCCGAGGGCATCGCCCCCCTTGTCGAGGCGCTTGGGAAAGGCGAATGGTGGGCGCCCCGGCGCAGCGCCGCGCTCCGTGCGGCCTCGGCCGGCGCCCTGGCGCGCATCGGGACACCGGAAGCCTACACCGCGCTCGAAACCGCCGCGGAAGGATCGCGGCGCGTTCGCGCGGCGGCGCGTCCGTTCCTCGAGAACCGCGCACGCTCGAAAAGGGCCGCGCAGTGACAACGCCAAGGGTGCAGCTCGCCGACGAGCTCCTGCGCAGCTTCGCGTCCACGCTGCGCTCCGCGCAGCTGTACTCCAGGGGACACCCGATCATCACCCGCAACCTCGGATCGTTTTCGGCCGCGCTCCAGCTGCTCCACACGCTCTCGCCCCGGGTGGTGATCGGCCTGATCGGCGACGAAGTCATCGTGGACGACACGCCGATCGGCAAGGCCGACGCCATGGGGCCGCTCATGCAGCGCCTGCGCCAGAACGGCCTCGAGCGCATCACGATCGAGCGCGGCGTGACACTCGACGAGCTCGGCCGGTTTGTCGACGCCACGACCGCGCTCGAACATCAGAGCGCCGGCGGCCAGCCGGAGACGGCGTTCGCCAACATGCCGCACATCCGGGTCGGCCGCGTGATGGTGGACGAGCGAACGGCCGCCGAGCTCGCCGACATCGCGACGATCAAACGGATGTACACCGAGGCCGTGTCGGTGGCCACCGACGTCTGGAACAGCGCGCAAAGCGAGGGCAAACCGGACGCGACCATCGCCAAGACGATGATCGACGGACTCGCCCAGGCCGTCGCCCAGAACCGATCTGCGCTCCTCGCGCTGACAACTCTCAAGAATTACGACAACTACACGTTCACGCACATGGTCAACGTCTCGATCCTCACCATGGGACAGGCCCGCGGAATCGGCATCGACGGAGCGCTGCTGCGCGAATTCGGCCTCGCCGCTCTGATGCACGACATCGGCAAGGTCAGAACGCCGCTCGAAATCCTGAACAAGCCCGACAAGCTCACGCCGGACGAGTTCGCGGTCATGAAGAAGCACACGATCGACGGCGCCGAAATGCTGCGCAGTACGCCGGACATCCCTACGCTGGCGCCCGTCGTGGCGTTCGAGCACCACCTGCGGCTCGACGGGTCGGGCTATCCGGACGGGGCCAAGCGGCCCATGCTCAACGCCGGCACGATGCTCTGCGGCATCGCGGATGTCTACGACGCCATGCGCTCGCAGCGCGCTTATCAGCAGGCCTTCCCCACCGACCGCATCCTCGAGGTGCTCAAGCGCAATGACGGCAAGCAGTTCGATCAGCATCTCGTGCGCCGGTTCGTCCAGCTGGTCGGCATCTATCCCATCGGCAACCTGGTGCGGCTGAATACGGGCGAAGTCGCCGTGGTGCGCGCCATTCACGCGCCCGATCCCTACCGGCCCCAGGTCCGGGTGCTGCTGAATCGCGCAGGCGTCCGGCTCGATCTGCCGTACGAGATCAATCTCTGGGAAATCGTTTCCGAGGAAGGCCGCCCGTCCCACATCGTCGCGCCGCTCGACCCGGCCGCGTACGAGATGGATCCCCTGACGTTGATGTAGTGATTTGGTGATGTGGCGTTCTAGTGACGTAGTTGAGATCTGATGAAACGCGATTCGAGACCCTTCACCGACCGTGTGCTGTCCGTTGTCCGCCGGATCCCTCCCGGACGAGTCGCCACCTACGGCGACGTGGCAGCGATGGCGGGGCGTCCGCGAGCCGCGCGTGCGGTCGGCAACATCATGCGGACCTGCCGCAAGCCGGGCATCCCCTGCCACCGGGTCATCGCCGCGGGCGGGCGCCTCGGCGGTTACGGGGGCAGCGAGATGATGAAGCGTGCACTTCTGGCCGCCGAAGGCGTCACCGTGAGCGGAAGCCGCGTGCGCGAGCTCAGCCGGGTCGCGTGGCGCCAGCAGCGCCGGGCGACATGATCGGGGTTTGCGCGCAGCTGCTTGAGCTCGACGGCCGGATCCGGCCGTATAATGGTCAGAAGGCTTCGATTTCCAGCCTGGAGGCGACGATGAAGCACGTGGTTATGGTGGGAGTACTGGTGGTAGCGGGTGCCGTGGCCGCCGCTGCTCAGTCCAAGACAACGACCGATGGCCATACGGCTCCCAAGGTGCAGCCGGCCACGGCACCTTCGCCCGCGGCGCCGGCCGGGGACGTCGCGCTCGGTTCTGTGCGGTTCGCGAAGGGCGTCAAGGCCGACGGAAAAGCGCTCGCCGCAGGCACCTATCAGGTGCGCCTGACCGCGCAGGCCGCCAACCCGCCAGCCAAGGGCCAGTCAGAAGGGCTCGAACGCTGGGTGGAGTTCACGCAGGGCGGACAGGTCAAAGGCCGCGAGGTCGTCACGATCATCCCGCAGTCGGAAATCTCCCAGGTCCAGAAGGACACGCCACCCGGGGCGAACGCCTCGAAAGTGGAGGTTCTGAAGGGCGGGGACTTCGTCCGCGTCTGGATCCGGAAAGGCAGCAATCACTACCTGCTGCACATGCCGACGGCTTAGCTGGACGTTCGAGACTAGAGGTTGGAGGTCAGGGCTGGAGAGCGCATCAGGCTTTCCCCAACCTCTAACCTCTAACCTCTTCTCGATCCCACCTACACCGCCATCACGTCGAACTGTTCGTGGTGGAGCTGGTGGTCGGCCTTCACCGTCACATCCCGCCCGAGCGACTGTCTCAGATCGCGCAGCACGCCGCTCTCTTCTTCCCGCAGGGCGCGGGCGATATCGGGATTCACACGCAGCAGCACGCGGTGGCCGTTCAGCTCGGGCCCGACCTTCTTCACCTCGGTCAGGATCTCGTAGCAGATCGTTGAGCTCGATTTGATGACGCCCGTGCCCGAACAATACGGACACGGTTCGGTCATGACGCGCTCCAGGCTCTGTTTGACGCGCTTGCGCGTGATGATCACGAGCCCGAAGTCCGAGACCTGAAGCGCCTTCGAGGGCGACCGGTCCTTGCGCAGCTCCTGCTCCACCGCCTGATACACCTTCTGCCGGTTCTTCTTGTCCTCCATGTCGATGAGGTCGAGGACGATGATGCCGCCCAGGTCGCGCAGGCGGATCTGGCGGACGATTTCCTTCACGGCTTCGAGGTTGGTCTTGACGATCGTGTCCTCGAGGCGTCCGCTGGTCTTCTTGCCCACGAACCGGCCCGTGTTCACATCGATGGCGACGAGCGCTTCGGTCTGGTTGATGACGATGGATCCTCCGGACTTGAGCCAGACCTTGCTCTTGAGCGCCTTGTCGATCTCCTGCTGGACGCCGTACTCCTCGAAAATCGGGAACGGTTTCGAGTACAGCTTCACTTTCGGCGCCAGCGTCGGCAGGATGTGCTCGATCAGATCCATCACGCGCCCGTATTCCTGGGCGTTGTCGATCCGGATGGCCTGATAGTCGTCGTTGAGCAGGTCGCGAAGCAGCCGGCCGACGATGCTCGGCTCGCGGTAGAGCACGGCCGGCGCCCGCGACGATTCCATCTTCTGGCGGATCTCCGTCCAGATTTTGTGGAAGGCCTCGAGGTCGCTGACGATGTCTTCCTTGGGGCGCCCCGACGCGGCGGTGCGGATGATCACCCCGCCGGTGAATCCGTGCGCCTCGCGGAATTCGCGGACGATGGCGCGCAGCCGGCTGCGCTCCTCGCGGGAGTCGATTTTGCGCGAGACGCCGACGTGATCCACGGTCGGCATGAACACCAGAAACCGCCCCGGCATGGTCACGTGGGACGTGAGCCTGGCGCCCTTGGTGCCCAGAGGCTCCTTGACCACCTGGACGATGATCTCCTGCCCTTCGCGGAGGAGATCTTCGATCTTGGCCTGTGGGACGTTCTCGGGCCGCGACGGCGCGCGGGCCCCGCCGTCTTCGTCGCCCGACTCGAGCTTGTCGAACTCTTCCATCGTGTCGATCACGTCGGCGACGTAGAGGAACCCGTCGCGTTCGAGACCGACATCGATGAACGAGGACTGCATGCCGGGCAGGACCTTGTTGACCCGGCCCTTGTAAACGTTACCGACGACTCCCCGCTGCCGCTCGCGTTCGACGAATACTTCGGCGACCAGGTCGTCTTCGAGAATGGCCACGATGGTTTCGTGGACATTCGAGGAGATGATCATCTCCTTTGTCATGCGCGAACTCCCGGGGCAGGACGGACAGGACAGGCAGGAGCGGCAGGATGGGTTTGCCCCTCCGCCTCTCCGACCTCCAGCCCTTCCAGCCCGCTAGTTCGTGAATCTGCGCATGCGTACGTTGAGCACCAGGCCGAAGCCCGCGAGGGTCGCGATCATCGACGACCCGCCGTAACTCATGAGCGGTAGCGTGAGCCCTTTGACAGGCGCCAGTCCGGCCGACATGGTGATGTTGTAGATCACCTGGAAGGTGAAGCTGGCGAGCACGCCGAGCACGAGGTACGAGCCGAGTTGGTCCTTGGCGAGACGGGCCGACTCGAGCGCACGCAAAATCACGAACAAATAAAGGCCGAGCGCCACGAGGACGCCGGCAAACCCCTGTTCCTCGGCAAGCACCGAGAAGATGAAATCGTTGTGGGCCACGGGGAGAAACCGCAACTGGCCTTGCGTCCCCTGCTTGAACCCTTTTCCGGTCAGTCCGCCCGATCCGACGGTGATCCGGGCCTGAATCTGCTGGTAGCCGGCGCCTTTCGCGTCCTGCGTCGGATCGAGAAAGGTCGAAATCCGCTGTTTCTGATACGGCTTGAGCGCGAACATCCAGGCGGCAGGTGCCGTGAGGACGATCGCCAGAAAGATGACGCCGAGGATGCGCAGGCGCATGCCGGCAAGATACGCGATGGCGATGAAAACCGGCACCAGCGTGACGGCCGTGCCGAGATCCGGCTCCTTCGCGATGAGTCCGAGCGGAATGAGCGTGAGGACGCCCCCGATCGCCAGATCGGTCCACTGCGGTTCGCCGCCCTTCTCCCCGAAAAACTTGGCGAGCACGAGCGCCACGCCCACCTTGGCGAACTCCGACGGCTGCAGGTTGAACACCTTGAGGAAGATCCAGCGGCGCGCGCCCATCTGCGTGGTGCCGAAGAACAGGACGTAGACGAGCACGGCCAGCAGGCCGATGTAGATGAAATGCGACTTGTCCGTGAAGGTTCTGTAGTCGAGCGTCAGCGTGACGAGCATCGCGATGAGCCCCAGCCCGATCGCGTACAGCTGGGTGACCCACAGGTGCGACGACGCCCTGGTCGGATCGGCCGTCGTGCTGTAAATCATCGCGACGCCGATCCCGCAGAGCGCGAAGATGGCGGCCAGCAGCGCCCAGTCGATGTGAAAATACAACCGTCGTTCAAACATACATAGCCCGGACTCAACCCATGGACGGATTGAGGTTCGGTACCAGCGTCGGCTTGGGCGGCAGCGGCTTGCCGTCCTTCTTCGCAAAAAATGTGTCGAGAATATGATGCACGACCAGCGCCGCGTTCCCGCCGTGCACGCCGTGCTCGAGGAACACGACACCCGCGATCTGCGGGTTGTCCCGCGGCGCGAAGAACACGAACCAGCCGTTGTCCCGCAGGTCCCTGTCGGTCTTCCCTGCCGCGGCCTTGCCCTGATTGGAAATCACCTGCGCCGTCCCGGTCTTCCCGGACACGTCGTGCCCGGGAATCTTGGCCGCGCCGCCCGTTCCACCGGGCTCATTCACGGCCATCCACATGCCGTCCTTGATGGCCTGCAACTTCTCGGGATCGATCGTCACCTTCGACTGCGGCGCCGGCACCGGCGCCGGCTTCCACCCGTCGCCATCGTCCACGGCTCTCAGCAGGTGCGGCGTGACCCGAGTGCCGCCATTGGACAGCGTCGCCATGTAGACGGCCATCGAGATCGGCGTCGTGGTGACCTGGCCCTGGCCGATGCCGACGGAGATCGTCTCGCCGGCGTACCATTTCTCGTGCATCTTCTGGCGCTTCCACTCGGTGGACGGCACGATCCCCTGCACTTCGTTCGGCAGGTCGATGCCGCTCAGGACACCCATGCCGAGCGCCGTGGCCCATTTGTTGATCTTGTCGACGCCGATCATGTTGGCGATCGTGTAGAAGTAGACGTCGCACGATTGTTGAATCGCGTGACGCAAGTCAACCGACCCGTGGCCGCCCCGGCTGAAGCGCCAGCACTTGAAGTCGCGGCCGTAGAAATTGGCGTGGCCCGGGCAGTAGACGTGGAAGTCCGGCGTGATGATGCCCTCTTCGAGCCCCGCAAGCGCCACGGCCATCTTGAACGTCGATCCGGGCGAGTAACGGCCCTGGATCGCGCGATCGTTCAGCGGGCGATCGCGATCCGTCGTGAGCGCGGCCCACGTGGAATGGTCGATGCCTGATGCGAACGCGTTCGGATCGTACGCCGGCCGGCTCGTAAAGCCGAGCACGCCGCCATCCGACGGGTCGAGCACGACGGCCGCGCCATTGAGGCCGATGGAATCGAACCCGTCTTCGATCGCCTTCTGGATGTCGTAGTCCACCGTCAATTGCAGCCGCTTGCCTTCGGTCGGCAAGTCCTCGTCGAGCGTGCGGATTTCGCGGCCGACGCTGTTCACGACGACGCGCTTGGCGCCGTCCTCGCCCATGAGCAGCGTGTTGTAGACCTTCTCCAGGCCGGACTGGCCGACGATATCTCCGCTCTTGAGCGAAGCGCTTTCGGCGACCTGCGAATCACTGACCTCGCCGACGTACCCGAACAGGTGTGACGCCATCGTGTCGGGGTAACGCCGCGTCGGCACCTGCTCGACCACGACGTCCGGCAGCTCGAAATCCAGCCGCCGGGCCACCACCGCCGCGACCTGGGCCAGCGACGCGTCCTGGACAACCGTGATCGGTCGATACGTCGGCTCGCGCAAGTGGCGGTCGACAATCGTCCGCACGGCGGCCTCGTCCAGGCCGACCACGGCGGCCAGCGTGCGGACGGTGCGGTCGAGGTTCTTGGTGTGCTCGCGGACGATCGAGATGCTGTACGAATGGCGATTTTCGACGAGGACACGGCCTTCCCGATCGAAGACCAGGCCGCGCGGCGCCCGCCAGGCGAGCGTCCGCTGATGGTTGTTTTCGGCCAGTTCCTCGAATTTCGCGTGCTGGACAACCTGCAGCGCCCAGAAGCACACCGCCAGCACGGCAAATGCCGCGACAGTGACGACCTGGAGACCGCTCAGCCGTGTCCCAGCCTTGCGCCGTTCTTCAATGGGCATTTCGTTGTGCCATTCTGCGCTGCCGGCTTCTACCGGCGCAACCTCGTTCTTGCCATTTTCCGGCGCTCTACAGCTCCGGGCAACAATTCCACCAGCTGAAACGCGGCCACACCCACGACGGCGTTGCCCAGGGCCTGCCCCGCCACCGCGGCGTAGGGCGAACCGAGGGTCCGCAGGCCAAGCACCACCCCCAGGCCAATCGTGATCGTCTGGTGCAGCAGCGTCGCCGTGAAAAACACCAGAAAACGCGGCAGCGGCCGCGCGACGATGAACTGGGTCCCGATAATGCCGGCCAGAAAGCCGACCACCGTCTTCGCGAGGCCGCCGATACCGATGACCCCGGTCGACAGCGCGTCCTGGATCAGTCCGGCGACGGTCCCGGCCAGCAGGCCTGTCACGGGCCCCGAATTCAGCGCCACGTAAACCACCACGACCAGCACCAGGTCCACCGCGATCGTGCCGCGAACCAGGAAGCGGCTGAGCGTCGTTTGGAGCACCAGGGCAAGGACAATCGCCAGGGTGACCCCGGCCGCCCTCACTCGCGGCTCTCCTCTGCCTCGCGTGCCGGCGTCGGCGTCAGGACGACCAGCACCTCTTCGAGTCTGGAGAAATCAACGGCCGGCTTCACGGTGATCCGCTTGTAGGCCGGCCCCGTTTTCTCCACCACGTCCACCCGGCCAATCGTGAAGCCCTTCGGGAAGATGCCTTCGATGCCGGACGTCACGACGAGATCGCCGACGGCCACGTCGGCCGCTTCCGACACGAACTCCAGCAGCAGGCGGCCGTCACCGGTGCCCTTCGCAACGCCCTGGGCCCTCGATCGCTCGACCAGAGCACCCGCGGCGGCGTTGCGGTCGATGAGCAACTGCACTTTCGCCGCGCGTCCGCTCGGCACGACAATGCGCCCGACCACTCCATCGTTGGCAATGACGGCCATGTCCGTCCGCAATCCGTAATTCCTGCCTTTGTCGAGCGTCAGCGTCTGGAAATCCGGAGAGGCGCTCGACGCGATGATCTCGGCCGCCATCGTCTTGAGCTTGGAACGGTCGCGCAGGTCGAGGAGCTGCTGCAGGCCGCGCGCCCGGTCCGCCAGCGCGCGTTGTTCCTGCAGTTCGACCTGGACGCTCTCCAGCTGCTGCTTCAACTCGGCATTCTCCCGCTCGACGCTGCGGAGGCTGCCGTAGCGATGCCAGAAGCCGCGGACGCCGGATACGCCGGCCGAGCTGCCGCGCTGCACTTCGGCGAAGAGGCCAAAGGTCACGGCCTCGAGGACCGGCACGCCGCTGCGCGAATTGACCTGGGCGGAGATGAGGATCACGTGACCCAGCGTGACCGCCAGGAACAGATAGCCGGCGTGCTGGCGAATTTCGAGGATTGACACTAGTCGATTGAAATTTTCCTGAGCAGGTTGAAGTCCGAGAGCATTTTGCCCGCACCGAGCACGACCGAGGACAGCGGGTCCTCCGCCATGGCGAGCGGCAGCCCTGTTTCCTCACGCAGACGCTTGTCGAGATTCTTCAGCATCGAGCCGCCGCCGGTGAGCACGATGCCGCGATCGACGATGTCGGCGGACAGTTCGGGCGGCGTGCGCTCGAGCGCCACCCGGACAGCGTCCACGATCACGTTCACGGTCTCGGCCAGCGCTTCGCGAATTTCCTCGTCGCTGATCGTGATGGTCTTGGGCACACCTTCGATCAAGTGGCGGCCCTTGATCTCCATCGTCATCCGCTCCTCGAGGGGGAAGGCCGAGCCGACTTCGATCTTGATGGCCTCGGCCTGTACGCTCGCCGATGAGCAGGTTGTACGTTTTCTTGATGTACTGGATGATCGCCTCATCCATCTCGTTTCCGGCCACGCGCACGGCCTTGCTGTAGACGATGCCGGCGAGCGAGATGACGGCAATGTCGGTCGTGCCGCCGCCAATGTCCACGATCATGTTGCCCGATGGCTCCGTGATCGGCATGCCGGCGCCGATGGCCGCCGCCATGGCCTCTTCGACCAGGTGGACTTCACTCGCCTTTGCCCGGTAGGCGCTGTCCTTGACGGCCCGCTTCTCGACCTGCGTAATCTCGGAAGGAACGCCGATCACGATGCGCGGCCGGACCCACACGTTCCTGTTGTGCGCCTTCTTGATGAAGTAGGTCAGCATCTTCTCGGTGACCTCGAAGTCGGCGATGACGCCGTCCTTCATCGGCTTGATGGCGACGATATTGCCGGGCGTCCGGCCCAGCATGTCCTTGGCTTCCTTGCCGACGGCTTCGACCCGTCCGTTGACCTTGTTGATGGCCACGATCGAGGGCTCGTTGACCACGATGCCCTTGCCGCGCGCGTAGACGCACGTATTGGCCGTACCGAGATCGATGGCCAGATCACTTGAAAAGAGCGACAACATCGAACGAAGACTCAAAGAAAACTCCTGTCGTGGGCGGTGGTCGGCGCTCAGCCTCGGTCGTCGGCGGTTGGCGAAAGTGCGCGGATTCGTGCAATTCCGATCACCCGCCGCCAATCATGGCTCATTCAATGCCAAGCGCCGTGTCGCGTCAGTTATCGGCTGGAGCGCGTGCGGCCTGAATACCGTTCTTGCCCGAGTCCTTCACTCCGTACATCGCCTTGTCGGCAGCCGCCATCAATTCCTCGGCCGACGCCGCCACGTCGGGCAGGGTCGCGAGGCCGACCGAGGCGGTCAGGCGGATGGCAAGGCCGTCGCGGGCAAGGAAGTTGTGGGCGGCAATCCGCTCCCGGACGCGTTCGCCGACCGCAAACGCGCCTTCTCCGCCGGTGTCGGGCAGCACGACCGCGAACTCGTCGCCGCCGAACCTGGCGACGACGTCCGTTTCACGGGCGCTGCCCCGGATGACGGCCGCCGCTTCGACCAGCGCCCGGCTGCCGGATAGATGGCCGTGGGTGTCGTTGACGCTCTTGAAGCCGTCGAGGTCGATGAACAGCAGCGATACCGGCCGCCCGCTGCGGGACGCGCGCTTGGCTTCCCTGCGCAGCATGGCGTTCAGGTATCGCGAGTTGTACAGGTGCGTCAGGTCGTCGGTCACCGACAGCGCCTCGGCCCGCTTGAGCAGCAGCGCACTGTCGAGCGCTGCGGCCGCCGGCTCGACCAGGACGCGCAGGGCCTTCAGGACGGCGGGCGACAACTGCGGTTTCTTCGCCGAGGCCGCTCGATCGAAGCCGATGAGCGCGCCGACGCGCCGGCCGCGGCACGCAAGCGGGAACGCCAGGACCGCGCCCACGGACTCGCTCCGGATGCGCGCGTCGCCGCGCAGGTCTTCGCTGGTGAAGTCCTCCCCGCGGTACATCACCCAGTTCGCCACGCTATGCAGGGCCGGCCCCATGTCGGGCGTGAGGCCCCGGCCCGCCAGCACTTGAAGGCGCGCAGACAAATCGGAGGACACAACAGCCCAGCTCGGCGCCGGGATCCAGCCAGCGGCCCGCTCGACCAGCAGTTCCGCGATCTCGGCTGGCTCGAGCGTCGTGGTCAACGCGCGCACGATGTCCTGCAGCGCGTCGTGGCGTTCGACATGCCGGCGCAACTGGCGCTGATTCACGCGCAGGCGCGCCGCGAGGTCGAGCCCCGTGGCCGCGAGCGACAACTCACCGGGACGACGCGTTTTGGACCCGCGCTTGCGGACAGCGGCCACGGCTGGGTAGGACCGGCGTGAACTTGACGGATTGGTGGCTCGGCTCAAGGGCGGCATCGAGGACTACGGTCCAACCTCAGCTGGACGTAAGTACTTCTATCCACGGCAAATATACCACAGGGCCGGGCCTGGCTCGCTTGCCACCATCGAAGTTCCTGTCATACCATCAACGTTTTGAAGGTGCGCCCATGACGATGCTCGACCGCATGCGCCGGCACAGGTCCTGGCTCCAGTGGAGCCTGGTGATCATTGTGCTGGCGTTCATCATTGCCTACATCCCGGACTTCCTGCGTTCAGCTCGGGGACCGACGCCGCGTCCGGCGACACCATCGCGAGCGTCGAGGGCCGCGTGATTACATCGGGCGACTTCCGCCGGACGTACCAGGCACAGCTGCAGGCCTACCGCTCCGCTTACGGCGGCAACATGAGCGAGCAGCTGCTCAAGCAGCTCGGCATCGAACAGCAGATTCTGCAGTCGATGGTGGACGAACAGGCGTCGGTCGCCGAGGCCGGCCGCGTCGGCATCCAGGTGAGCGACGAAGAAGTGCGCCAGCGGATCCTCGCCATCCCGGCGTTCCAGGACAACGGCCATTTCATCGGCGACCAGCGATATCAGCAGCTGCTGCGCATGCAGCGCCCGCCGCTGACGCCGGCCGATTTCGAAGAGGGCATCCGCCGGAGCCTTACGGTGGAAAAACTGCGCGCCTCGCTCACCGACTGGCTGACGGTGCCCGACAAGGAACTCGAGCAGGAGTATCGCCGCCGCAACGACAAGGTCAAGCTGGCGGTCGTGAGCTTCCTGGCGGACGGTTTCCGCGCGCAGGCGACCGTGACCGATCAGGAAGTCGCCGCGCACTTCAGCGCGCACGCCGCGGATTTCAAGGTCCCCGAGAAGCGCAAGATCAAGTTCCTGATCGTGGACATCGACGCCATCCGCGCGAAGGTCACGGTCCCGGCGGCGGATATCGAGCGCGCCTACAACGACAATCTCGATCAGTATTCGACGCCGGAACAGGTGCGGGCCAGCCACATCCTCTTCAGAACGGAAGGCAAAGACGAAGCGGCGGTCAAGGCGAAGGCCGAGGACGTGCTGAAACAGGCCAGAGCCGGCGCCGACTTCGGCGCGCTGGCGAAGAAGTACTCCGACGACGAGGCGAGCGCGAAGAACGGGGGCGATCTCGACTACCTCGGTACGCGGGCGCATGGTGGCCGAGTTCGATCAGGCGGCGTTCACGCTGCAGGCGGGCCAGATCAGCGACGTCGTGAAAACGCAGTTCGGCTACGACATCATCAAAGTGACCGACAAGAAACCCGGCACGAAGCGCACGCTGGCCGAAGTGCAGCCGCAGCTGACCGACCAGTTGTCGTACGAGCGCGCTCAGACGCAGGCCGGCGATCTGGCAGCCAGCCTCGAGAAGCAGATTACGAAGGCGTCCGACCTCGACAAGATCGCGAAGGCGCAGAACCTGAACGTTCAGGAGTCAGGCTTCTTCGCTCGCGACGAACCGATCCTGGGCCTCGGCCCTTCGCCGGAAGCGGCGTCCCGCGCGTTCGACATGAAAGTCGGCGACGTCTCGCCGGCGCTGCGCGCCTCGCGCGGCTTCGTATTCATCACGCTCGTCGCGAAGCAGGATCCGTACGCGCCGAAACTGGACGAAGTGAAGGATCGCGTCCGCGACGAGGTGATCAAGCTGAAGGCGCGCGACCTGAGCAAGCAGAAGGCGACCGACGTCGCTGCGAAGCTGAAGACCGCGCCCGATTTCGAGAAGGCCGCGAAGGCCGCCGGCGTGGAAGCGAAAACCACCGAGCTCATCGCCCGCGACGCGCCGCTGCCCGACCTGGGCGTGGCACCCGCCGTCGAAGACGCCGCGTTCTCACTGCCGGTCGGCTCGGTCAGCGAGCCGATTACCGTCGCCAACGGGACCGCGGTGATCAAAGTGGTCCAGAAGCAGGAAACGACGCCCGAAGACTACGCGCTCGCGAAAGACCGGTTCCGGGACGAACTGCTCGCGGATCGCCGGGGCAGGTTCTTCGGGGCGTACATGACCAAGGCGAAGGCGAAGATGAAGATCGAGGTCAATCGCGAAACGCTGCAGAAGGCAGTCTCGTAGAGGGTGGAGGTTGGGTAGGGACGTCAAAGGCCC
Organism: uncultured Acidobacteriota bacterium; assembly: GCA_963729215.1. Taxonomy (GTDB): domain Bacteria; phylum Acidobacteriota; class Vicinamibacteria; order Vicinamibacterales; family CAVVIG01; genus CAVQJU01. The sequence continues at coordinate 339,407 of CAVSND010000031.1, forward strand.
AGCCCCAAGACCCCAACCTCTACTCTCCAACCTCCTACCGCACCCACACTGTCGGCATCATCGCGAGCAGCTCTCCGCGGCGGAACATCGCGAGGGGACCGCGCAGCAGCCGCAGCGCCTCCAGTTCCCCTTTCGACAGATTGGCCGAGAGCCACGTATTGACGGCCAGCTGATCGCCGGCGCCGAATTGCTCGCTGAGGATTTCGTAGAAGCTCTTGCGAGGCGGGAACACCACGAGCTCGACCTCGCTCTCGGCCGACAGCTTCGCGCGCTGCTTGGCAATGCCGACGGCGGCGTCCAGGCCGCCCAACGCGTCCACAAGGCCATTGTCCTTGGCCTGCTGTCCAGTCCAGACACGGCCCTGCGCCACCGCATCGATCTTCTCGGGCGTCGTGTGGCGGGAAGCCGCGACCTTCTCGATGAACTGGTCGTAGAACGCGTGCAGCTGCTCTTCCAGCTTCTTGACCTCGCTGGCGTTGTACGGCCGCGCCGGCGAGTTGATCTCGGCGTGCTTGCCGATGCTCGTCGACTCAATGTGCGCGCCCAGCTTCTGGTACACGCCGCCGGTCACGATCTTGCCCCCGAAGATGCCGATCGATCCGGTCAGCGTCGAGGGCTGCGCGACGATGACCTGCGCCGGCATCGCGATGTAGTAGCCGCCCGACGCCGCCAGGTCGGACATCGACGCGACAATCGGGCGATCGGCGCGTTCGTTCCTCGCGATCATCAGCTCGCGCCAGATGGCATCGGACGCGGACGCCGACCCGCCGGGGCTGTCGATGCGGATCACAATCGCGCGCAGCGATGTGTCGCGCCTCGCCTGGCGGATGGCCTCGATGAGGGTGTCGGCGCCGACGATTTCGCCGTTCAGGGGATCGAAACCGCTCTTGCCGCTGTTGATGGTCCCGGTGGCGTAGATCACGCCGATCCGCGGCCCGCGGTTGAGGCCGAACGAGGACGCGCCGATGCGCGAGTAGTCTTCGCCGTCGATCTTGCGCAGCGGCGCCTCGCTGACGCTGGCAACGCCCGCCTTCGCCGTCTCGCCTGCCTTGGCCGCTCCGCGGCTGCTCTTCAGCCGTTCGTCAACCTGGTCCTCGTACGCCACATCGTCCACCAGCCCGGCACGCAGTGCGTCCTCCGGCAGAAATGGACCCTCATCCAGCAGCCGTTCGATTTCTGCGGGGTTCTTCTTGCGGCCCTCGGCCACGCCACGGACGAACTGGTTGAAGAGCGCCCGGTTGAGCGATTCGTCCATCTCCTTGTGCGCGCGCGTGTAGCCCTTTTCGGTGAGCTGGTTCGACGCGGTCTTGTAGTCGCCGATATGGTGCAGGTCCGGGTACGCGCCGATCTTGTCGAGCGTGCCGCGCAGGAACACCTGATAGGTCGCGACGCCGTTGAGATCGAGCGCGCTCGAGGGCATCAGGAAAACGCGGTCGGCGGCGGTGGCCAGGTAGTACTCCTTGTCGCCGCCGTATTCCATGTAGGCGTACACGGGCTTGCCGGACTTCTTGAAGTCCAGCACGGCATCCCGAATCTCCTGCACTTTGGCCCAGTAGGGCGACTCGAACCCCGTGGGTTTGAGCAGCAGCGACGAGACGCGGGCATCGACCTTGGCCTTGCGCAGGTTGTCCACCACGCCGCGGACGGTCACGGCCTTCGAACCGCGCAGATAGCCGACGACATTGGCCGGGGCGACTTCAGCGAGATCGCCGCCGACCTTGAGGACCAGCGTCGAATTGGACGAAACCGCCGGTTCCCGGCCGACAGCCAGGTAGAGCAGCAGGAATCCGGCCACCGACACGAACAGCGCGAAGCCTAGGATGGTGAAGATGACGGTGAATCTTCGGCGGGCCATGATGGTCTCCTGTGAGGACGGCCTTTAATTCTCGCACGGCCGCGCCGTGCCCACGGCGGAATCGACCGTCCGCGGCCGTTCAGCTATACTGAAACGTTCGCGGCGCCCGCCGGGGCGGCCGCATCACACCACTTGCGGAAGTGGCGGAACGGCAGACGCGCTAGCCTCAGGAGCTAGTCCGAGCAATCGGGTCGGGGTTCAAATCCCCGCTTCCGCACCAGCAACTTACCAATCACGGACAGAAGCGCCGAGGTGGACGACGGGGGCGGCGTCGGGTAAGATCCGCGCGCACATGCGAGCGGCCATCCTGGTCGCCTCGACACACGAACCGAGAGACTGCCTATGAGAAAACTATCAAGACTGAAAACCCATCTCGCGGCGCTCACGATCGCGCTGCTCGCGGGCTCATATCTCGTGCTGGCGCAGGCACCGGCCGGGCAGCGAGGCCTTCCCGGGGCGCCCCCACCCCCGCAGCCGATGTCGTTCTTCATCACCAGCGCCTCCAAGGGCGACGGCGCCAACTACGGCGGCCTGGCCGGGGCTGACGCCTACTGCCAGCAGCTCGCGACGGCGGCGGGACGCGGCGCACCGGTGACCTGGCATGCGTACCTCAGCACCCAGGGTACGGGCGCCGTCAACGCACGCGACCGCATCGGCAGCGGCCCGTGGTACAACGCGAACGGCCAGATGGTCGGCCGCGGCGTCGCCCAGATCCACGGCGACGACATCAACGACGCGCGCATGGGCGTGGCGTTCGGCAAGCAGCTGTCGCTGACCGAGAAGAAGGGGATCGTCAACGGCGTCGGCGACATGCCGAACCAGCACGACATCCTGACGGGTTCGCAGCCTGACGGCCGTGCTTACACCGATGGCATGGACCATACCTGCAACAACTGGACGAGCAATAGCATGGGAACGGCTCAGCTTGGCCATTCAGACAAGCAGGGCGGCGGCAACGGCTCGTGGAACTCGACGCACGCCAGCCGCGGCTGCAGCCAGGAGAACCTGGTCAGCACCGGCGGCGCCGGACTGCTCTACTGTTTCGCGGTCAACTAGGTTCAAGGTTCGAGAAGTTCGAGAGGTTCGAGGGGTTCAAAGGGTTCAGGAGTTCCGGGGTTCTCGAGTTCAACGCGCAGTGCTTGCGCAGAACTTTCGGACCCCGGAACTCTGTAACTCTGGCGTCTTACGCCACTGGTAATTGACCTAACACCACGCCTGGTATTACGGTATTTACACTTCACTAGGCGGCAACCGATCCATATGCACACCGCGAATACCGACATCACGCTGGGCCAGGACACTCCTGTACGCGGCGCACGAATTGTTCTGACAGCCCCGCTCACCGAGATCATCGATCACGCGGGGTATTTCATCCAGATGAGCATGGCCTCGCTGCCCATGTGGCTCGAGGGGATCCTGAACAGGAAATATCCGACGTGGCGAAACGTCGAGTACAACACCGACGGCTCCGCGCGATACATGCCGGCAGGCGTGCGGGTGCTCGAGGCGTCGCTGCTGCGCCATTACCCCGCCGAAGACATCGCGTGCTGCTACCCGGCGGACCTCGACAAGTTCATCGGGCCCGACACCAGAGTGGTCGCGGTCTCGACGCACAATCCCCTCGGCGTGACCTTCGCGGCGGGCGTCTATACCTCGATTTTTGGTTCGTCCAAGCAGCCGATCAATTCCCACTACTCGATGGAACTGTTCGACGCGATCAAGGCGAACGCCCATCGTTCGGGCTTCAAGGTCATCGTCGGCGGGTCGGGCGGCTGGCAGATCACCCAGACCAATTCCTGGGAACGCCTGAGCGTCGACTGCGTCGTCGAGGGACGCAGCGAATCGGCGGACGTCCTCAAGCTGTTCGACAAGGCGATTGCCGGCGAAGAGCTCCCGAAACAGGTGGACGTGGTCCATCCGAAAGACCGCAACGAGATTCTGTTCCCGGATAAGCGAACGACGTTCGGCGTTGTCGAGATGACGACCGGTTGCGGCCGCCGCTGCCAGTTCTGCGTGCCCGATCTCAACCCGCAGATCGACATGCCGAAGGACAAGATGATGGAGGCCGTCCGGGCGAACGTGCGCGAGGGCAACAAGCAGATCTCGCTGGCCACCGAGGACATGTTCATCTGGGGCCAGGTCCACACCAACACGCCGTTCTATTTCCCGAACCGCGAAGCGCTCGTCGACCTCTACAAGTCGGTGTGCGAAACACCCGGCGTCGAGCAGCACGTCCTGAGTCACTCGACGATCGCGCCGGCCGTCGTCGACCCGATCATGATCGAGCAGATCACCCAGGTTTGTCTCGACAAGAGCCCGATTCATCTCCCCTATCTGAGCACCCACCCGAAACACAAGGCGCTGGTGCCGCTCGTCGGCCTCGAAACCGGCTCGGTGCGGATCGCCAAACAGATCATGCCCAGCAAGGGCGTGCCGTTTTCTATCGAAGACTGGCCCAGCGTGCTCGTCCGCGGCCTCGAAGTCATGAACAAGAACAACTGGTTCCCGGCGATGACGCTCATCATCGGCAACCCGGGCGAGACCGACGAGGACGTCAAGGACACGATCGACCTGATCTACGAAGTCGAGCGCCGCGGCCTGTTCGCGTTCTTCATCCCGTCGATCTTCACGCCGCTCCACGACACGCGCATGGAGTCGAAGAAGGGCGTGTCCGAGACGCGCGAGCTCACGCCGCTCCAGTGGCAGCTGATGATGAAGTGCTGGAAGATGAACCTGCGTCCGGGTCAGGCCAGCTGGTGGGCGCCCACCGTGTGGCGGCTCGGCGCGATCGGGCTCTGGGCGTGGAAGCTGCGGAAGCTGAACGGGCCCGGATTCACGTGGCCGATGTTCATGTTCGCCAACGCCCTGCCCGAGAAACTCATGGCGAAGATGGGCAAGATCCACCTGGGCCGGCCGCTGAAGATCAAGACGCGCCGGGAGCTGCTGGCGACGATCAAGCCGCACCAGCACCAGTACCTGCGACCGGACACTGGCGATATGCCGGAACCGCCGGCGGCCGACAAGCTTCCGCCGCCGCCCAGCGATCGTACATCTCGCTGGTGCCGACGTCGGCCGCTTGATGATGTAAACCTACCGCGCGGCCCGGACTCGAGCCGCGCGGCAGGCAATTCTGGTGAGCTACTTCGCCGGAGGGGGCTGCGGGGTCGGCGTGTGGTTCTGATACTGGCCCGCAAACTTCTTCTCGACCGCCGTGCGAATGTCGCGAACTGACGCGCCCGACGCATACATCTGCATCGACATCTGGCCGACGTCGATACACACCTGGCATTCGGTCCCGTGCGGCTCCCACTGCAGAACGTCGCCGTTGGCCGCGCGCGATTTCACGAAACAATCGTCATTGCCCTTGTGGCCCATGTGATCGCAGCCGCAGAAACACGGGACATAGGCGAGAACTTCAGGGTGTTCCGCGGCAAACTGGAACACCTGAGCCACGACCTGTGTCGGGCGCGGCAAGGGGTCGCGCGGACCAAACGGCAGCGGCGGCAGCTTAGCCTGCTTGTGCGGCCCAAGCGGCTTCGCGGCCTGCGCGGTCACCGACTGTGACTGGGACTTGGACTGGGCTGGAGGCGCGGCGTGGACGTGCGCGGGAAGCGCGGACGGCGCCTGCCCCGAAGCCCTGACGCTCCAGACGGCGGATGCCACAACCGCCAGCAACACACCTGCAATCGAAATGGTACGTTTGATACCCATCAGCGGAACCTCGGGGATATTCTACTCCGCTGACGGGACGGGCGATCAGGCCGGGCGCGGCTCGGTGGAACGGGCCTGCAGGAGCGATTGGGCCACGTCCACAAGATCCTCAATCCACAGGGGCTTGAAGCGAACGTCGGCCCCCAGATCGCGAAGCTCGGCAAGCACGGAGTCGTCCAGGCATTGGTCGCCGGTGACCACCACGACTGGAGTCTGCCGATGAGGCTGGACGGCGCGCAGGCGATACAAAAGACCCAGTCCGTTGACGAACGGCATCCGCAGATCGAGGATCACGGCGTCGGGAAATCCGGATTCGATCTCGCGAAGTCCGGATTCGGCATTCGTGGCGCTGCGAACCTCGTAGCCTTCCAGCTTCAAGATACGGGTGAACGTCTCCCTCGTGGCGTCGTCGTCATCGACAATCAGGAGGCGGGCTACAGGCGCAGGCGTGGAAGTCACGCAGAGCCGAACGCAATTGTAATGCCGCACGAAAATAGTCAGGATTGCACAGAATCGCATGCGGGAATGTCCCGGTTGCGCACGTGGCGATCTCAATATTGAGCACTCATCCACGCCGACGCGTCCGGCTTCCCCCCGCCGCCCTCGTCCTGCTGCTCTGCCTGGTGGGGTCCTCCGCGATGGCTCAAACGCCGGCATTCCGCTGGGCGGGTGATGCCGAGGGGGGTGCGCCGTTCGTCGAAGCCGACCCCTCTCAACCGGACACCGTCGTCGGCTTCGACGTCGAGGTGGCGGGCCTGCTGGCCCGCGGGCTGGGCCGGGAGCCCCAGTTCGTCCAGATCACGTTCAGCTCGATCGACCAGTCCATCGCCCGCGGCGACGCCGACGTCGGGCTGAGCGGCGTCGAAGACACGATGACGCGTCGCGCCGCGCTCGCACTGACGATCCCGTATTACGAGTTCCGGGAAGTGCTGAGCGTCCGTACTTCGGACACGTCGCGCTTCCGCACCCTGGCGGACCTGCGCGGACACCGCGTCGCCACGCTCAGCGGCACCATCGCGTACAACTTGCTGCTCCGCGCGGAGGGCGTCCACGGCATCGAAGCGGTCTCGTACGAAGACGATGTGCATCCGTACAGCGATTTGGTGCTCGGCCGGGTGGACGCGGTCCTGCTCGACCATGTCCTGGCCGAACGCCGGGTCCGGACACTGGCCGGGCTTTGCGATTCAACCGGAAGCCGTCGCGGTCGGTCATTACGTGGGGGCGCTCGCGCTGGCGCACGGCAGCCTTCGCGACACCTGCAACGACATCCTTCGGGCGGCCATGCGTGACGGCTCCCTCGAACGCATTTTTCGCAAATGGGGCGTGTGGAGCGACGACCAGGCGAGGCTGTACGCGCGGTTGCTCGCCGGGGAATCGATCCCGCCAGTCTCACTCTCCGGCACCTCCGGCATGAAAGAGGACGCGTTGGAGAGCGCCGGCACTGTTTCGCCGGGACAAGCGACAGAGCGCTACCTGCCGTCGCTGCTGCGCGCCTCCGGCATCACGCTCGTGCTGTCGTGCCTGTCCATGGCGCTCGCGGTCGCCGTCGGCATCGTGATCGCCACCGGCCGCGTCTATGGCGGCCGCGCGATGCGCACGGTCCTGATCGCGTACGTCGAATTGATGCGGGGCACGCCGATCCTGCTGCAGCTGTTCGTCCTCTACTACGGGATCGCGGAAGCGATCCGTCTTCCGGCGTTCGCGGCGGCCCTGCTGGGCCTGGCGCTGAACTACGCGGCCTACGAGAGCGAAATCTATCGTGCCGCGCTCGAGGCGGTCCCGCAGGGACAGCTGGAGGCCGCACGGACGCTTGGACTGAGCGAGCGCCAGGTGTTGATGCTCATCCGCGGACCGCAGGCGCTGCGCCTGGCCCTGGCGCCGATGACGAACGACTTCATCGCGCTGCTGAAGGATTCGTCCCTCGTCTCCGTCCTGACCGTCATGGAGCTCACCAAGCAGACGCAGATTTTCGCGACCAACCTGGGGAGCTGGGTGCTGCCTGGCGTCTTGTGCGCGGCGCTTTATCTGGCGATGTCGCTGCCGCTCGCCGCGCTGGCGCGCCGGCTCGAACGGCGATGGAAGGCGCAGACGCCGTGACCACGCCTGTCCTGCAGTTCCACGACGTTCATCTCCAGCGTGGGGCGCGGCAGGTTCTGCGGGGCGCCGAGCTTCGACGTCGGACAGGGCGAGCTGGTCGCGGTCATGGGACCGTCCGGCTCAGGCAAAACGACCATCCTTCGCGCCATCGCGGGACTCGAAGCTCTTCCAGGACGGGCGCGTCACGGTCGGCGGCGTGTCCCTCACCGCGGGCGATCACGACAGCGCGACCTTGCGCGCGCTGCGGCGGCAAATCGGCCTGGTCTTCCAGTTCCACTGCCTGTTCGAGCACGTGTCCGCGCTCGAAAACGTCTGTCTGGCGCCGGTGCATGCTCACGGCGTCCGCCGCGACGAGGCGGAGCGGCATGCGCACGAACTCCTGAAGGCGTTCGGCGTCGACCACCGCGTCGCGGCGCTGCCTCGCGAACTGTCGGGCGGCGAGGCTCAGCGCGTCGCGATCGCGCGCGCCCTGGCCGTGAACCCGCGCGTTCTCCTGATGGACGAACCGACCGCCGCGCTCGACCGGGAGCGCCGCGGCGAGCTCGGCGCCCTGCTGCGGAATCTCGTCGGAGAGGGACGGACGCTGCTGGTCGTCACGCACGACGAAGAATTCGCGCGGACGTACGCCACCCGGACACTGCGCCTCTCCGACGGGCGTGTATCTTAAACGCAGAGATCGCAGGGATCGCAGAGTCTTCTGTACGAAGAAGTAACTCCGCGATCTCTGCGATCTCTGCGTTTAAGTCTTCTCTGCGATCTCTATCGCAGCTCCGCAGCGACAGCGCGGGCGATCAAGTCGTATCCCACGGCGTCCGTGTGCCAGTTGTCGGCCTGCATGTAGATCCGGCCGAACGATTCAATGGGCAGGTACACGGGGCGGCCGTCCGGCGAGGTCTCCACCACGAGTTCCCGCACCCGGGGCACATCCAGTCCTTCCCACTGCCCGGAGTGTCCGCTGTTTGTATAGACGTACTTCAGCCGCGCGCCGGCTGGTAGCGCCGCCCGAACGCTCCACACGTGGTCACCTGCCCTCTCGTCTCCGTCGCGTCCATCGTCGTGCAGGGCGACCATGTTCGGCACCATGTTGCCCAGCGACGGGTGGTTGCCGACGATCGACAGGCGCTGCGGCACCTGGTACGCGCCTTCATAGACGCGGAATACAACGGGCGTCATCTCTCCCGCGTGCGCGGATGACGCCGCTGACGGAGTCCCGGTGGCCTGTTCCAGGTGAAAGCGCGTCTCCATTCCCCGCTCGATCCGCGTTTTTTCGTCCGCGATGATCCGCAGGCTGTCGACCAGCGGGATGCGCTCGTCTCGGGCGATGGTGGCCAGAACCGGGCGGTAAGGGCTCTCGGGCCACAGCTCGTTGTCCAGCAACATGACGCGGGCGCCCTGCCCTCGCGCCAGCGTCACCATCTCGCGAATGTTTCGCTCGTAGTCCGGCGGCGAGACGCGCGTCCACGGTTCGATGTCGTTGTAATTCACCGCGTCGCCGCCCTTGGACGATTCGGTCTTCACGTCCGCTTTCAGGAAGTCGCCCATGCTCTGCGGATGAAATCGCAGCGTCAGCGCGAAATATTTCAGCAGGCTGTACAACTCGCTCGAGGCCGCCATCGCTTTCGCACGATCTCGCCAGGCCGGCGCACCCGCCTTGCCGACGTCCTTATCGCGATAGCCGGCGACCTCGGAATCGTTCATCCCGAATCCGACGAGCAAGACGTCAGGGTGCAGATCGAGGACCTGGCGCTTGAGCAGCTCGAGCCCCTGGAACGAGGAATAGCCGAGGACGCCGAAGTTCATCACGTCCAGGTCGGTGCGGGGCGCCTGTTGTTTCAGAAGCGCTTCGAGACGGCTGGGGTACGTCGCATCCTGATTGACGTTCATGCCGAAGGTCCACGAATCGCCGATGCAGGCGATGCGGAGGGCTCCTGCCCTTTTGTCCCTCGTGATGGGGCTGCTCCGAAACCCGTCGCCGTTGAGCGCGATTCGCCACACCGGGTTGCCACGAAACGCCTCGGGCAGCCACGGCGTGAACCTGCGAAGGAGGGCCATGCGATCGGCATCGCTCCACACCGGCGCGAAGATGTCCACGTACGCGCGCCTGGCGCCGGGAATATTTCTCCAGATGAGCGCGTCATCCGGGCGAAGGATCAATAAGTTGTCGAGCCAGGGAGGAATCGGACCGTAGTCGTCCCCGACGGTATAAGGAAGTGGTACGTATCGGACAAGAGCGTTGCGGCCCCAGTACGCGGCCCGCAGCGCCAGCTCCATCAGGACGAAGAAAACGATCGTTGTCGCGAGACTTTTCCCGACGCCGCGAAGAAACCCCATGGCCTGAGGCTATTCTACGCGACCGACACGACGCGAGCTCTAGCAGGGCGTTAACAACACCCGGAGTTCTTCGTTTTACGTTTTACGTTTTGCATTCAGGCTGCGTTCTTCAGCAGCCTGCTACCGGCTGGCGGCGACGAGACGCAGCGGGCCCGCCGCCGCGCGTTTGTCGGCGAGGGGATTCTGTCCGACCGAGGCGTCGTCGCGCCGTCTGGCGTGCACCACCGCGCCGGCGATGTGCGGCGCGATCATCTCCATGAGCCGGCACTGATCGTCGGTGAAGGCCTTGGGCCGCGACGCGTAGAGCGTGAGCACACCGACGAGGGCATTGCCGTTCACGAGCGGCACACCCAGTGAGCTCTGAAGCGACGCCGCACCGGCTGCCTGCACACCGAGGTCGAGCGCCGGATCGGAGTTGACGATCGGCTGGCGATTCGCCGCGACCCATCCGGAAAGCTTCGACGCGATCGGAATCGAGAGGCCGCGGAGGACCTCGGCCGCCGGTCCCGATGCGTGAGCAACGGCCAGCATGTTCGTCGCCGGATCGAGGAGGTACCACGCCAGCGTGGACTGCGCCGCGCTGTCGCGCAGCAGCGTCGACGCAAGCGCCAGAACGTCCGCCACGCTGTGATCGCCGGATGCCAGGCGCGAGAGGGTCACGAACGCGAGCACATCGTCAGGAATCGCCGATGTCGCCGGGGCAGCGTGTGCATCAACAGGGGGCGTGGGCGCTTTGGCAGAGCGAACGATCTGCTGCATCGCCTGCTGGCGGGCGTGCGCGTCCCCCTCGTCAGGCGCAATGCGTGGCTGAACGGCGATGAACCTGTCGACCACGTGCGGGTCGTACATCTTCCCGCTCCGCTCACGAAGGATGTCGAACGCCTGCGCCGATGTCATGGCGGCGCGGTACGGGCGGTCCGACGTCAGCGCATCGAAGCAATCCACGACCGACAGAATTCGCGCACCGATGGGAATGTCCTCACCGGACACACCCCGCGGATACCCGCTGCCGTCCCAGCTTTCGTGATGGCACCTGACGATGGGCACGACGGGATACGGAAATTCCACGAGTGACAGGATGTCGGCGCCCACGTCCACGTGAAGCTTCATCTGTTCGAATTCCGCTTCGCTGAGCTTGCCGGGCTTGTTGAGGATGTGTTCGGGCACGGCCAGCTTGCCCGTGTCGTGCAGCAGCGCGGCCGCCTCGATGGCCTTGAGCACCAGCTCGTCGACGACGCCCAATTCTCTCGCCAGACCCATCGCGTACGCCTGCACGCGTCGCACGTGATTGTGCGTCACGTCGTCCTTGGCATCGATGGCCATCGCGAGCGTCTCGACGGTCGACAGATACAGGTGATCCATGTCGCCGAGATGCCGTTCGGCGTCATCGAGGCGGCCGAATGTGGCTCGCAGCGTGAGATGGAACACCGCCAGCAGCGGCAGGACGATAATCACGGCACCGAGGCTGATCTGATAGATGAGCAGGATGAGGCAGAGCGAAACGGAGCCCGCGGCCAGATAGTTGAACGACAGCCACAGAAAATGCTTGCGCCACACGTCGATCGGAGACTCGCCCTTTTCGAGGCCGATCGCCACGGCCGTGAGCCCGGAATTGAGGACGAAGTACACCAGCGTCATGCCCAGCAGGGGCACCATCAAGGCCGCAATCGGCGCGTGCGTGCCGGCGATCGGTGCGACACCCGCGAGCCAGAAAAATGTGTGGCTGCCGGCCCAGATCGAAAACGCCGGAGCGGTCGTATTGAACGCAACGCGCCACAGGTTGTGGCGTCGGCGCACCGACACGATCAGGGTGTCCACTGCTACCGCGAGTGTCCCGGCCGCGGGACCGAACAGCATGGCGGCCGTGACGAAGAACGTATCCGACACCGTCAGGCTGGCCGTCACGGTCGCGATCTTCATGGAGAACGACCCGGTGGCCACGGCCAGCGCCGCGAAGATCATCCACTCGAACGGCCAGGGGGTCGTTCGCATCGCGAACAGCGAGTCGAGAATGGCGAGCGCGCCCACCGCCGCGACGATGCTGGCGAATGTACGGGCGCCGTTCGTTCCTGGCGCGAGCGATCCTGGTCGTGCCGACGGCTCGGCCGACGAGCGGGTGGCCTTCACGCTAGTAGGGGTCCGGAGTCGTCGTCACCGAGTCGCCCCAGAGAATCTGGTAGTCATCGGTTTGCTGCGAGTCTCCCCAGAGAATCTGCTGCCCGGACGGGTCGTTGATCTGGTCGCCCCACAGGATCTGATCGTCTCCTGACCACGCGGACACCTGGCCCCAGATCAGGCGGTTCGGTGGAATGATCGACAGCGGATTCTTCAGGCCGAGGAGGTTCAGGTCGCCCCAGTGAAGCAGAGAGGGGGTCAGGAACGCCGCAACCGAATCCACGATGCCGAGCAGGCGGAGTCCCTGGCCCTGATACAACCGCGTGGTCAACGTCCCCGCGTCCCAGAAGGATGCGCCGCTCGGACCGCCGATCGTCCCGAGGAGGCCGGACAGCACATTGCCCAACAGTCCGCCGCTTCCAACCATCTGCCGCGACGCCCAGAAGTTCACGCTCCCCGCGCCGCCGGCCATCAAGCCGTCATCCGGCAGATAAGTCGCGCCGGACTGCAGGGCCATTTTTACCTGCGCGGGCGTCAGCGAAGGGTTCCCCTGGAGCAGCAACGCGACGGCGCCGCTCACCATGGGCGTCGCCATGCTCGTGCCGCTCATCTTCATGTAGGCGTTGGATCCGCTTCCGGCGACGTGGAGCGCGGAAAAGTTCGTCGACAGGTACGACCCTGACGCTTCGAGCGAGACGATCTTGTTGCCTGGCGCGACCACGTCGGGCTTGACGGCGAGCTCGTAGCGCGTCGGCCCCCGCGAACTGTAGGTCGTGACGGAATCGTCCGACCGTCCCGGCGTCTGCCAGGTGTTGAGCGCGCCGACCGTCAGGGCGAACGGCGAATTCCCCGGCGACGCGATGCTTCCGAGCACGGTCTGGCCCGTGGCCGTCTTACCCGAGTTCCCCGCCGCGGCGACAACGACGATGCCGAGCGATGTCGCCTTCTCGACTTCCTCGCACAGCGGATCGGTGACCGAGGGTTCGGTGACGGGATGTCCGAGCGACAGGTTGATGACGCGGATGTTGTAGCGCGCACGGTTGGCGATCGCCCATTCCATGCCGGCGATCACGTCGCTCGTGGAGCCGGTGCCATCCGGGCCGAGCACGCGGACGTTGATGATGTTCGCATCGGGCGCGATGCCGCCCGCGTAGAGGCTCGTGACGGACGTCGGTGCCCCGCCGATGATCCCGGCGACATGCGTGCCGTGGCCGAACTGGTCGGCAGTTCCGTTCGCGCCGCTCACGAAGTTGACGCTCGCGACCACGTTCTTGAGCGCGAGATGGCTTGAAATACCGGAGTCGAGCACGGCGACGCCGATCCCCTTGCCGGTCACGGCCGGATAGGCGCCGACCAGGCCGAGAAGGCCCCTGGTGCCGGTGCGAACCTGCGTGGCGCCCGTGGACGTGTTCGACACGGTCAGCATCAGGTGGACGCGTGAGTCCGGCGAGATGTGATCGACGAGGTTGTCGCTCGCCAGATCCGTCAGCTCGGAGCTGTTGACGGACAGAACCGCGCCTCCGTCACCCAATTGACGAACGACGGACAGGTGATGCCGCGCGGCGATCGCCTGAACTTCATCGGGTGTGCCGTGCAGGATGACGCGCGTGCGAGTCGTCGTCTGGCGCCCTTCGTGGGCAAGCAGATCAACCGACAGGCGCGCCCGGTGCGCACCCTGGGCGCCGCGGAAGCCGAACGCCGAACCAAAGACGAGACAGATGAGGACACCGGCAACGCGCCGGAGCCACAGGCTGTGACTTGAATGATGTGCCATTGTGTGACTCAAGAGGTTGATTGAGAACTCCAGTGTTCCAATTAGCAATCATATTGCCATACGGATGAGCGCCAACAAATACACGCTAAGTTCTATTGATTGAGCGAGTTGCATGGCATGTGTCGGGAGCGATACGAACGTCGGAAAAGACGCGAAATGAGGCACGGAAACGGACGAGCCGCTCAGCTATTCGGCTAATTTATTGGCCGCACGGATCTTAGGCACCGCTGTGCTGTTTCAGGGCACCGTGGTCCGTTATTGGTGCTCGGGCGGGGCGCTACTTGAGAGAGATCGCCGGCGGAAATGATGAACAGGTGCTGCTGCGGACTCCCCGGCTGGGGAGGGATCGGGGTGCCGGGCTGGATCTGGTAGAACCGCGCGTCGAGGCTGAATGCCAGGTGGTTCTTGATGAACCAGCGGGCGCCGCCACCGTAGTTAACAGTCCCTAGCGGCTCCACGTCCGCGGCGCTCGGCTCGAGCCCGGTTTCGTGGAGCGCCCACACCGAGCGGCCGATTCCTCCGCTCAAATAGCTCCAGCCGTGGCCCGTGCCGAAGTTGAACGACAGCTGCGGTGATGCGGTCACGACCCGCTCGACCATGGGAACCAGGCCGGTGGAACCCTCGGCCGGCGTGCTGGTCGCGCGAGCCACCATCAATTCGCCTCCAACGCCAACCGTCAGCGCCTTCCAGTGCAAGAAGTAAAAATGCGCGCCGAGCTGGGCGCCCCAGCCGCGGCCCGGGAGCGAGCCGAGATTCACACTGCGGCTATCGGCCAGTTCCTGTGAATCGCTTGGAAACGACGGAATCGACGCGTGCACGTCGACCACCCAGGGACCAATCCGCGGTGGCGGATCCTGCGCGTGCGCGCGGGACGCCGGCAAAGCCGATCGTCAGAAAGATGAGGATGGGACACGCCAGAGGCCGCATGGGAGGCGGCAATTGTACCGCTTCGTGCGCACAAAAAGGCCCGGTTCCGTTAGCATGGACCCATGCACTCCAAGCTGGCCGCTGACATGTTCGTGCTGAGCCTGCCTATCGTCGAGAAAATCCTCCGGCCGATCGTCGTCTACATTTTCCTGATCGTCGGTCTGCGCCTGGCTGGCAGGCGGGAGCTGGCGCAGCTCAACCCGTTCGACCTGGTGGTACTGCTGACCATCTCGAACACGGTTCAGAACGCCATCATCGGCGAGGACAACAGCGTCACGGGCGGAATCATCGGCGCCGCCACGCTGCTGATCGTCAATTACGGCGTGGTGAAGTTTCTCTACTCGCATGAGAACGTCGACCGCCTGATTGAAGGGGATCAGTGCGTCCTGATCGAGAACGGCGTCCTGAATGCCGATCGGCTGAAACTCGAGCTCATCACCCGGTCGGAGCTCGAGACCGCCGCGCACAAGCAGGGCTTCGGGTCGCTCGACGAGATCGACCGAGCCGTTCTCGATCCGGGCGGCGGCATGAGCTTCTCGGCGAAGAAACCCGGGCCGGATACGTCACGGCACGAAGAAATCATGGCGCGTCTCGACGAGTTGTCCGCACAGCTGTCCGCGCTTCAGGCTTCGCGCGGATGATCGATGATCGGCGGCATATTTCGATCGACTCGATCCGCGACGCCGCAGCGGCGCTCGGCGCCATGCGCGACGGCGCCGTCAGGACACCGCTGGTGCGCGTCGAGCTCCCGGCACGCGCCGGGGCGCCGCGCGACCTCGATCTCTATCTCAAGCTCGAAATCTTTCAGCCAATCGGCGCGTTCAAGATCCGGGGCGCGCTCAACGTCGTCCGGCAGCTCACCAGCGATCAGCTGGCCGGCGGGGTCTGGACCGTCAGCGCCGGCAACGCGGCCCTCGGTGTCGCGTACGCCGCGCGGCGGGCTGGCGCGCGCTGTTCGGTGATGGTGGCCGACACGGCGCCGCAGGCAAAGCTGGCGGCTATCGAGCGGCTGGGCGCCGCCATCGTCATGGCCTCGTACGACGAATGCTGGCGGACGGTCGAACAGCACGGGTCCGACCGGATGAGCGGATATTTCATCCATCCGTTCGACGACGATCGGTTTATCGCGGGAAACGGAACGGCGGGACTGGAAATCATGGAAGATCTACCGGACGTCGATGCCGTCATTGCGTCCATCGGCGGGGGCGGCCTGTTGTCGGGTGTTGCCGCGGCCGTACGTGGACTCAACGCGAAGACGCGAGTCTTCGCCGCGGAACCCGAGACCGCGGCGCCGCTCAGCGCGTCGCTTGACGCTGGACGGCCGGTGTCCTTCGACGGCTGGCGTGCGTCGTTTGTGGACGGCGCGGGAGGAAAATCAGTGCTGGAGACGATGTGGCCGCTCGTGCGGCACCTCGACGGATCGATCGTGGTGTCGCTGGACGAGGTGGCCGATGCCATCAAGGTGACCGCCGAGCGCGCGCACGTCATCGCCGAAGGCGCCGCCGGATGTGCCATCGCCGCCGCGCGCAGCGGGCGCGCCGGCAGCGGCAAGGTCGTGGCCATCGTCTCCGGCGGCAACATCGATCTGGCCCGGTTCGCCTCGCTCGTGGGAGTTCACGAATGAACCGATACGCCAGCCTTCCTCCGCTCCCGGCACGGATCTCGAGGCTCGCCGAACTGGCAATCGACCTGTGGTGGGCCTGGCACCCGGCGCGCGCGGTGTTCCGGCGTCTGGATTACCCGCTCTGGCGGACCACCGCTCACAACCCCGTCCGCATGCTCTGGACCGTTGCAACCTCGACGCTCGCGCAAGCTGCGGCGGACCCGGAGTTTCTCGCGCTCTACGACCGCGCCATCGACGGCCTGGACGGCGCGCGAGCGGCGCGAAATACGTGGTGGACGCGCAGCGTGCCGCATCTCGCCGGTCAGACAATCGCCTACTTCTCCGCCGAGTTCGCGCTTCATCAGTCGCTGCCGATCTACGCAGGCGGTCTCGGTGTGCTCGCCGGCGATCACTGCAAGGAAGCGTCGGACCTCGGCGTGCCGCTCGTCGGTGTCGGGTTCATGTACCCGCAGGGTTACTTTCACCAGCGCCTGTCGGGAGAGGGCTGGCAGGAGGAGAGCTACGAACGCCTGAACTGGAACGACGCGCCGATCGACGCCGCGACGACACCAGACGGGAAACCCTGCATCATCGCCGTTCCGCTGGGCGAACGGTCTGTCCTCATCACCGTGTGGCGCGTCCGCCTTGGCCGGGTCGTGCTCTACCTGCTGGACACGGACCTCGAAGAGAACGCGCCTGGGGACCGCGAACTCTCGGCGCGCCTGTATGGCGGCGATCGCGAGACGCGCATCCAGCAGGAGGTCGTGCTCGGCATCGGAGGGGTCCGCGCGCTGAAGGCCCTGGGCATCCAGCCGTCAGCGTTCCACCTCAACGAAGGACACGCGGGGTTCGTCGTCCTGCAGCGAATCCACAATCTCGTCGATCAGGGTGCCAGTTTCGACGATGCGCTTCAGGAGATCCGCAGGTCCACGATTTTCACCACCCACACGCCCGTGCCGGCGGGCCACGACGCGTTCTCGTTCGATCTGGTGAAGAAACATCTCGCGGGATGCTGGGGCACGCTCGGCGAATACCACGACCAGTTTCTCGCGCTGGGCGCTCACGACAACGGCTCGGGTCCGCAGTTCAACATGACCGCGCTCGCGATGCGCTCCGCCTCGAGCATCAACGCCGTCAGCCGGCTGCACGGCGAAGTGACACGCGGGATGTGGGGCGCTATCTGGCCGGGCGTGGCGGAGGCCGATCGCCCGGTCGCACACGTCACCAACGGCGTCCACGTGCCGACGTGGATGGCCGGCGAACTGGTAGACCTGTTCAACAAACATCTGGATACTGGCTGGATCGAGCGTCAGGACGATCCGGCGATGTGGGAGGCGGTGCTCGGCATTCCCGACAAAGATCTCTGGGCGGTACGCCGGTCGCTGCGAAGCCACCTCTTCGCGTTTGTCCGCGAACGCGCCCGCCAGCGCTGGACCGACGAGCACGTCGGCACACCGCGCATCGTCGCGGCGGGCACGCTGCTCGACCCCGATGTGCTCACCATCGGCTTTGCGCGCCGCTTCGCCGGCTACAAGCGCCCGGAGCTTGTCTTCACGGACGCCGCGCGCCTGGCCCGCATCCTGAACGGCGCCGGACGGCCAGTCCAGATCATCTTCGCGGGCAAGGCCCACCCCGCCGACGACGTGGGAAAGGGCGATCTCCAGCGCGTCTATCGCCGCGCCCTCGACCCCGTCTTCGGCGGCCGGATCGCGTTCGTGGACGACTACGATCTCCACGTGGCGCATTTCCTGGTCCAGGGCTGCGACCTCTGGTTGAACACACCCCGCAAACCACTCGAGGCGAGCGGGACGAGCGGAATGAAGGCGGCCATCAACGGCGTGCCGAACCTCAGCATCGCGGACGGCTGGTGGGCCGAGGGTTTCACGGGAAGCAACGGGTGGGTGATCGACGGCGGCGCGCCGCCGGGCAGCCCGGACGACGTCACGGACACCGCCGATGCCAACGCCTTGTATCGGTTGCTCGAGGAAGAAGTCGTGCCGGCGTACTACGACCGCGATGCGTCGGGCGTGTCGCAGCGATGGCTCGCGATCGTCAAGGAATCGATCCGCACGGTCGGCCCGCGTTTCTGCGCGCGCCGCATGGTCAAGGAATACGCCGAGCGCATGTACGCGCCGGCGCTCGCCGCCCCGCTGCCGCCGCTGCCGACGCCCCGCTAACAGGCTGCGTTCTTGGCAGCCTGTTAGAGTTTTCCGCTGATCGGCGGATGGTGAATGATCTGGATGGTGTTGCCGTCCGGGTCGGTCACGTAACACGAACGTGCACCGTCCCGGTGCGTCTTCGGCTTCGCGACAATCGCCACGCCGCGGCTCTCGAGAAACGCGGCCCATCTGTCCACATCCTCCGCGTGCGCGACGATCACGCCCAGATGATCCAGCGCCTGTCCTGACACCGAACGCGGGTCGGCGGCGCGGTGGAGCGCGAGGTTGTCGCGCCCGGATGTGAGATAGACGTTGTCCGGATCCGGCGCCCATTCCACCGCAAATCCAAGCACGTCAACGTAGAAGCGCGTCATCGCGTCGAGGTCGCGCGCGTTCAGCGCGAGATGCCGCAGGCCCGTGTGCGTCGGTCGGTCCATGATGCTAGACTTTCATGATATGCCGAGAAAGTCGGTGGTCAAGTCGCGCTGCGCGTTGTGCGGCGCAAAGGACGTGTCCGAACCGAGGGGCGAGGAGAAATACTGCCGCGACTGCTGGGACAAGAAGATCGCCGTCGAAGAGGTCGTCGCGCGCGAGTTCGCGCTGAAGCGCTACATCCGCGCGCATAGCGCCGAGAAGTACCTGATCTATCACTCGACGCTCAAGCGCCCGTGCGGCCAGCTCATTGTCGTGGACGATGGCTACGATTTGTTCCTGACGCTGATGCTGTATCCGAACTTCGGCTGGGACGAGCCGGCGTACCACCTGGAAGGGGATCCCGAAGGACGGATTTTCTCCGAAATCCTCGTGGATGTCGTCGCCGCCGAGGTGATCGAGCCCTGGGGCGGCGGCAAATGGCATATGGAAATCTTTCGCTCGCTCAATCCCGAACCCGAGGATTGGAACGGCGAGATGTAACGTATAATCCCCGCCCGGGTACGTCCACAGGAGGAGAGGTATGAATCGCGCGCGCTTCGCAATCGTTGCGGCACTGGCCGGTGCCGGCATCGCCAGCGCCTCGGGAAATCTGGTGGCGCAGAAGGCGCCCGAGTTCCACAGCGTGCTGGCTGGCAAGAAGGTCGAACCGCCCTTCAAGGGTCAGGCGGATGTGGAATACACACAGCCGGTCACCAAGAAAAACGGCGACAACGTCGTGACGACGCTGAAAGTGAAGAACATGGCGGCCGGGCCGGTTGCGCGCCTGAAGATCACCGAAACCTGGTTCGACAAGGCCGGCAACATCGTCACCGCCGGCGAAACCACGCTCGAGAAGCCGCTCGCGACCGGTGCGGTGGAGACGATCACGATCCAGACGCCGTGGTCCGCCAAGATGAACGGCAACGGCTACAACTTCACCCACGCGAACGGGACCGTCAAGCCGAAGCGGGTTGCCAAACTCGACGACGCGGCGAAGCCGGCCGCCGCCGCCAAGCCGCCGGCGAAGAAATAGCCCGTCGCCCGCATGACGTTCATAGTGCAAAGTGATCTTTGCACTATGAACTCTTCCTCTCAGCCGATCTTCTCGAACTTCACGTCCCCGGCGCCCGCGCGCTTCGGCACGGCCACGATGTGGTACGGCATCGTCAGCACCTGCGCCACGATGGCACCGGCCGGCGGCCGCGTTTCACGATACTGAACGACCAGCCCCGCGCCGTCGTCCCTGGTGCCGACGATCTCGACCGAGAATCCGGCGGTCGGGCGGCTGCCGAGGAAGACGGCCACGACGAACTCCTTCGAGAAATCGACCGCCGGGCGCGTGCGTTCGCCGCCGTGCGCCCGCCACAACGCTTCCCACTCTCCCGCTGTGCGCACCGTCGCCTGGCGCGCGGCGTCCATGTTGCTGTCGAGGCCCTTGTCGAGGGTCCGGATGGGTGCCGGCGCCTGCAGCGTCATGAGGAATATCGCGATGAATGACACCATCGGCATCGATACGGTCATCGCGGCTGCGAGTCCGGCGGCACGATCGTGATCTGAACTTCCCGGCTCGAGGTGGCGTTGGCGCCCAGACGCGAGCGCGCCTCGACCTTGAGGACGTACAAGCCGGGCGGATAGTCCGTCAACGTGATCTGACCACCGTAGCCGAAGCCACCCTTCTTACCCGCCAGATCCGCCGTCGAACGCTCCTCCGCGTTCTTGAACACGACGCGGCCCTCGTCGGATGTGAGGGTGGAGGTGATGTCAACCGTGTGGACGGCCGACACATCGTTGTCGTAGACGTCCGTGAAGAACGCGATCTGATCGTTCTGTGGAAACGTCCGGGAGGCGACGGGCGGGCCCGGCAGCACCTGACGCAGATCCGCGTCGGGCCTGGCGGTTGGCGCCTGCGTCGAACTGGCCGACGTCAGGGCGAGCCCGCTCATCGAAAGCGGGACCTTCTCGAAATCCGGAACGTCGAGGTCGTAGAGCACCGACCCGAGCGCTCCGCCGCTGAGGTCGTGCGCCGCGACGCGGAGCTGGTAGCGTCCCGCGGGGATGTTCATGCGGCTCAGAATGCGGATGCTCGATTGCTCCACGCGCGTCCGGGTTTCCGGCTTGAGATTGAGCGCCACGGTCTCGCGGCTCGACGCCTTCATCTTGCCCTTGGCGTCCACGGCGAACACGGCCATCTCGAGGCTGGAATTCTCCGCCGTGGTGAGATCGCGCCCCCGGAGCTCGACGCCCAGCAGCACCGACGCGTTCGGCGCCACGCCCTTGAATGGCGCCGCGAACACCTTCATCGTGAGGCCGCTCACGGGCAGCGGGCTCTCGAGCGTGTCGCGCAATTCCGCGGAGATCGCGCTCTTGACCGGCGTCGGCACCTTGCCGGTCGGGTTCGCGTAGCCGCGCCGTGAGCGCACGGTCAGCCCGGGGCGCGTCACACGCACTTCGATCTTGTGGAATTTGCCGTCCCGCTTCGGATTCGGCGGGTAGTACGCGAGGACGTAATACGCGCTGTTCTCCTGGACAATGCGGTCGTACGCATTCGCGAACCCGTTCGTGTTGACGACCGCGAAGCCGCCGGTTTCTTCGGCGAAGGTCTGCAGGCTCTCGCGCGCCAGCCGGGCCTCGTCCTGCAGGCCGCGCTCGTTGAGGCCTGCGGCGTTGGGATCCCCGGCCCCGACGCTCGTGAGCTCGATGTTGCCATCCGACAGCGCCATCAGGCCGCGCGGATCGATCGCATAGAGGCTGACGTTCGACTTGGTCGCCGACCGCACGAAATCCTGCATCCGCTGCGTGATCATCGACGCGGCGTTGTTGCCGCCGTTGGCGAACACGTCGTGAATGTCGTAGCTGATGCCTTCGCTGAAGAGGAGAATCGACTTCTTGCGACCGCGGACGCTCGCGAACCAGTCCGACAACGGCCGTCATCTCTTCGAGCATCGCGCGCGCGTTGAATTCCCGCTCCTGCCGGTCCATGTCCTGCGGCGCGCCGCCACCGCCGGCCGCGCGCTGACTCGACGTGTTGATGTAGTCCTGGAGCTTGTTCAAGGTCGCCGACCTCGGCGCCGAACCCGTGAACTGCTGGACGGCCAGACTCAGCAGACGCTTGTTGCCCGTGAATTCCTGGCCGTAACTGCCGCCGCCCCCCACGACGCCCCGCGCGAACACGACCGCCATCAGATCGTTGGCGCCGAGCTTCTCGTCGATGAACTTCTGCGCCGCCCTGCGGACGAGGCTCGTGTTCGAGGGAATGGTGTGCGCCTCGTCGAGGAGCATGACGTAGATGCGGCCGTCGAACGGCCGCTCGTTGCTCTTGACGTCGGGCTCGATCGCCTGCTTCGCGAAGAGCGGACGCTCGGCGCGCTCGATGGGGATGTCAATCAGCGCGAAGTTGGTCACCGCTTGCGGCTTGCCGTCCTCGAAAACCTGGAAGTCTTCCTTCTTCAGATCGCGAACGTAGTTGCCGCGCGCGTCGGTGACGAGCACGTCGACCTCGACATAGTCGACTTGAACCTTGAAGGTCGGGCCGGACGCACCCGCCGGGGGCTGCGCTGTCTGGGTCTGGCCAGCAGGGGCCTGTCCCGCAGTGAGCGCCGTACCCGCGAGTAGCACGAGGAGGCCGGCTGTGCGGATCTTTCGCCTCATGCCCGAATTATGCCTCACCTCACAGCGACCGGCCGGTTTTCCTCAGGTTTCCCTGACGCGGTACGGGCCGAATCAGGCAGTCCGCCACGTTATACTTGCGGGATGCTTCAGGCCACCGTCGGCCTCGACATTTCGGCCGTTCAGGCAGCCCTCGCCGCCGATGGTCTGGACGGCTGGCTCCTGTACGACTTCCACGGGTTGAACCCCATCGCCGCCGAAATCGCCGGGGTCGGCCGCGGTGGCGGTCACATGGCGACGCGCCGGTGGTACTACCTGATTCCCGCCTCGGGCGAGCCGCGCGGCCTGGTCCACTCCATCGAGCGCGACGCGCTCGACCACGTCCCGGGGCCCAAGTCCAGGTATGCGGGCCGCGACGAGCTCGAGGCCGGACTGCGAGGGCTGCTTCAGGGTGTCCGCCGCGTCGCGATGGAGTACTCCCCCCTCGGCGCAATTCCCTACATCGCGCGAGTGGATGCCGGCACGGTGGAACTCGTGCGCCAGATGGGTGTCGAGGTGGTCTCGTCCGGG
This sequence comes from uncultured Acidobacteriota bacterium, assembly GCA_963729215.1. GTDB lineage: Bacteria > Acidobacteriota > Vicinamibacteria > Vicinamibacterales > CAVVIG01 > CAVQJU01. The sequence goes on from CAVSND010000031.1 coordinate 362,569, forward strand.
GACCTCGTGCAGCGATTTGCCACAATCTGGGACGAAGCGGCCCTGGCCACGCACCGCCGGGCGTCGGAGGCGCTGTACCAGGATCAAGGATCTTGCATTCGACGCCATCACCAGACGGCTGAAGTCGGGCACGCCAACGACCGAGTACCGATATTCAGCAACTCATGACAGGTTGGTTCCGCGACGAGGGGCTCGTGAGCGATTCACCGCCAATCGTCGCCGCCCAGGAGCATGCCGGCAACCCGCACTACATGCCTGCGGCATCCGGGAGCCGGGCGATTCGTCCGGACGAGATTGTGCTGCTCGATCTGTGGGGGAAGCTCGACCGCGACCAGGCTGTGTTCGCCGACATCACGTGGGTCGGCTACACTGGCGCCCGGGTCCCCGACCGGTACGAACAGGTGTTCGGCACCGTGGCGGCCGCGCGTGATGCCGCCGTGGCGCTGGTCAAACAGGCGACCGCGGATGGCCGCGAGCTTCGGGGATGGGAAGTCGATCGTGCGGCGTCGGCGGTCCTGCGCGGGGCCGGCTATGGCGCCCACGTGCTGCATCGCACGGGGCACAGTCTTGGCGAATCCGTGCACGGGAACGGCGTCAACATGGACGACTACGAGACCCACGACGACCGCCGGCTGCTCGCGGGCTCCGGCTTCACGATCGAGCCGGGCCTCTACTTCGACGACTTCGGCGTGCGATCGGAAATCAATATGACGGTCCGCGGCCGCGAGGCAAGCGTGACCGGGCCGGTGCAACGCAAGATTGTGGCGCTCGTTTAGGAGGAGTTCGATGTCCACCCGCAAGTTCACCCTGCTGTCCCTGCCGAAGCTGACGCTGTTCTATCTGCCGCTCATCGTGATCGCGTCGGTCGCGGTCGGCATGGTCATCGCGTCGCGCCTCGATCTCGCGCCGGCCTCGTCCGCGCAGACGCTGGCGATGCCGCCGATGAACAGCGCGCCGCTCACCGGCCCGTTGAGCGCGGACACCTTCCGCAACATCGCCAAGGCCCAGGAGCCGATGGTGGTCAACATCCGCACGGAGATGAAGGCCAAGGCCCAGGACCTCGAAGATCTCTTCGGTGGCGGAGGCGGCGGGGCGCCCGACGACTTCCTGCGCCGTTTCTTCGGCGGGCAGGGAGGCCAGGCGCCTGGCGGCGGCGACGAGAACGGCGGCGGCAACCGCCGGCGCCAGCGCGAGCCGGTGCAGCGTGCCACCGGCACGGGATTCATCATCAGCAAGGACGGCCTCATCCTCACGAACAACCACGTCGTGGAAGACGCCACCAAAATCGACGTCCTGCTGTTTGCGGACGACGAGACGACGTACAGCGCAAAGGTGATCGGCAGGGACGCGCTCACCGACAGCGCGCTGATACAACTCATCGACAAGCCGAGCACGCCGCTGCCGGAGGCCAAGTTCGGCGATTCGTCGCAGATGGCGCCCGGCGACTGGGTGATGGCGATCGGCAACCCGTTCAGCCTGGCGCATACGGTCAGCGTCGGCGTGATCAGCGCGACGAAACGGCCGTTCCAGGTCACCGACGGGCGCTCGAACGAAATGCTGCAGACCGACGCGGCGATCAACCCCGGCAATTCAGGCGGACCGCTGCTCAACATCCGCGGCGAGGTCATCGGGATCAACACGGCCATCATCAGCAACGGCCGGACGGAAGGCAACATCGGGATCGGCTTTGCCGTCCCCATCAACACCGTGCGCGATCTGCTGCCGCAGTTGCGCGAGGGCAAGGTCATTCGCGGCCGCATCGGCGTGACGGTGTCAGCCGTGCCTCGTGAAGGCTACGAGGACTTCGGCCTCAAGTCGCGCACGGGCGCCGTCGTCGGCTCCGTCCTGAGCGGCGGCGCGGCGCAGAAAGGCGGCATCGAGCCAGGCGACGTCATCACCGAGTACAACGGGCGGCCCGTGCCGAACCGCGACGAGCTCGTGAAGATGGTCATCGGCACCAAGCCGGGAACGTCGGTGCCCGTGAAGATCCTGCGGAACAAGCAGGAGCGGACGCTGCACGTCACCGTCGATCAGCTCGATCTCGATGCCGAACAGCAGGGTCAGCGCGCGGCGCGGCCCGACAGCAGCCCGGCTCCGGAGACTCAGCAGGGCGGCGGGTTCGGCCTGACGCTCGGCAGCGTCACGCCGGCGATCGCCCGGCGGCTGCAGCTCCCGTCGGGCAAGACCGGCGCGCTCGTCACCGACGTCGATCCGGATGGACCGTCGGCGGGCCTGCTGCGCGCGGGCGACGTCGTCCTGTCGGTGAACCGCAAGCCGGTTGCGAGCGCCAGCGAGGCGGCTCGCGAACTGCAGGCGGTCGGGTCCGGCCGGATCGCGCAGATCCTCATCTGGCGAGGCGACGGCGAGGTTTTCGTCACCGTCAAGAAGGAATAGCGACGGACCTGCTGACCCACATCCAGGAACGCGGCCCGCTCACCGTGGCCGCGTTCATGGAGCTCGCGCTCTACCATCCCGAGATCGGCTACTACGCCCGCGCCGCCCAACGATCGGGCCGCGCGGGCGATTTTGTGACGAGCGTCGATGTCGGGCCGCTGTTCGGCGAGCTCCTCGAAGTTCAGCTCGCGGAAATGGCCGGCATCCTCGCGACGTGTCACGCAGAGCAGGCCGGGAGATCACCCGACCGAAACCCCGCGGCAAACCGGCCGAACTCCGCGTCGCATTTCGACCTCGTGGAGGCCGCCGCCGGCAACGGACGTCTGTCCGCCGACATCCTGCGCGCGGCGCGGCGTCGCGATCCCGCCTTCTGCAATCGCATCCGCCTCCACCTCGTCGAGGCCAGCGCCGCCGCCCGCGCTGAACAGGTGCACGCGCTCGGCGCCGAGGGCGAGCGCCTGGCTTCGTCCTCGCCGGACCTGCCGGCATCATTCGAGGGCGTCCTGCTCGCCAACGAGTTGCTCGACGCGCTGCCGGTCCATCAGGTCGTGATGCGGCCTGACGGCCTGCGCGAGGTCTATGTCCACGCGTCCGGCGCGTCGCTGCGAACGGTCGAAGGACCTCCCTCGACCCCCGCGCTCGAGGCGTATCTCGATCGCCTTGGCGTGGTCATCGAGCCCGGCTGGCGCGGCGAGATCAACCTGCAGGCCGTCGAATGGATCCGGGCGGCCGCGCGCAACCTGTCGAGAGGATTCATCATCATCATCGACTACGGTCACCACGCGCGTGAGTTGTATTCCGCGACGCACTCCGGCGGCACGTTGACGACGTTCACGCGCCACACGTCGGCCGGGCCAGAGCGTTCAGCCGATGCGCCCGCGTGGCTGGAAGACGCCGGCGAACGCGACATCACGGCGCACGTGGACTTCACCAGCGTCCAGGCGGCGGCAGAGGCTGAAGGGCTGACCACGCTTGGCTTTCTCGATCAGACGTATTTCCTGATGGGCCTCGGCGCCGTGACCGCCGACGCCGGAGACCTCAAACGGCGCCTCGCGCTCAAGACGTTGCTCATGCCGGGCGGGCTCGGCAGCACGCACAAGGTGTTGATCCTGGGTAAAGGCGTGGGCACGCCGGCGCTCGCCGGGTGCTCGTTTCGTCTGCGCGTGACCTAGCCGTGCATGAGCGGGCGGCCGACATGGCTGCCACGGTTCCGTTGTAATTTGCCGCGCGTGAGGCTTAAATAGCCTGACATGTCGGCAGCAGCCCTTGAGCGCGAGGTGAAACTGCGATTTGAGAGCGCAGAAGCAGCCCGCGCCGCGGTCATGGCGACAGGCGCCACGCCTGTTCACGGCCGGCGGCTGCAGGAGGATTCCCTGCTGGACTCGGTCGGCCAGGACCTCCGTCAGCGCCGTTCTGCGCTCCGCGTGCGGGTGGACGGCGGCCGCAGTCTCCTGACATTCAAAGGACCGGTGCAGCCGGGTGTCGTCAAGGTGCGCGAGGAGCTCGAGACGGTGGTCGGCGACGGCCACCTGCTGATGCGGGTGCTCGAGGAACTCGGATTCCACGTCTGGTTCCGCTATCAGAAGTACCGCGAGGAATTCGCGATCGACGACTGCATCGTGGCGATCGACGAAACGCCTGTCGGCGTCTTCGTGGAAATCGAAGGCGGGCAGGAGGGCATCGCGCGGGTGGCGCAGGCGCTCGGTCGAGGGCCGTCCGACTACATGCTCGAATCGTATCGCGGGCTGTTCGTCGAATACTGCAAGGGACGCGGTGTGCCTGCCCGCGACATGCTCTTCGACGCCGACTGACGGATGCCGTCTCACGCGCTGATACTCACGGCTGGTCTTGGCACGCGCCTGCAACCGCTGACTCTCGTTCGCGCGAAGCCTGCCCTTCCTGTTGCCGGCGAACCTCTGATTAAGCAGATCATTACGTGGCTGACCCGCCAGGGCGTCGGCGATCTCGTGCTCAACCTGCACCACCTCCCCGCGTCGTTGACGACGATCGTCGGCGACGGCGGCGATCTCGGCGCGCGCGTGCGCTACTCATGGGAGCAGCCCGTCCTGCTCGGCAGTGCCGGCGGACCCAGGCGCGCGCTGCCCATCATCGGCGCCGATACGTTCTTCATCGTCAACGGCGACACCCTGACCGACCTCGATGTGAGCGGGCTCGCGTCGGCTCACAACGCATCGGGCGCGCTCGTGACGCTGGCTCTTGTTCCCAATCGCGAACCGCACAAGTACGGCGGGGTCCTGACGGCGGCCGACGGCCGCGTGACGGGTTTCCCGGCGCGCGGCACAGGGGCCGAGGGCTCGTGGCATTTCATCGGCGTGCAGGTCGCGCACGCGGACGCGTTCGCATCGGTTGCGGACGGCAGCGCTGTCAATTCGATCGGAGACGCCTATACCAGGTTGCTGGAGTCGAAGCCCGGCAGCATCCATGGCTACGCCTGCGACGCCGCATTCCGGGATATCGGCACCACGAGCGACTACTGGACCACGTCGTTTGCGCTTCTTGACGGCCACCCACCTGAACTGGCGTACGGGAAACGCACTCGCGTCGACGCCAGCGCGCACGTGACGCAGTCAATCCTGTGGGACGATGTCGAGGTTGGTGCGGAAGCCGTGGTGGACGAATGCATCGTCACCGACGGCGTGGAGGTTCCACCGGGATCGGTGCACCGGCGGTCGGTACTGCGCCGCGGTCCGCAGGGTCTTCTCGCGACGCCACGATGACCGCCAACGATTTCGCGCAGGACGGCCGTATCAATCAGTTCCTGAGGACGTCGTCGCTCGTCTCCCCGGATCACGGTGTCGTGCCGCTGACAGGTGACGCATCAACGCGCAAGTACTTCCGCGTGGTTCCGTCCACGGGACCGTCGATTGTCCTGGCACTGCATCCGGGCCCGATCGAATTTGCCACGCTGCCGTTCGTCGAGGTGGCCGATCTTCTCCGCCGGATGCCGCTTCCGGTGCCCGGCGTCATCGGGCATTCGGATTCGCTGGGCATCCTGGCCCTGGAGGATCTCGGTGACGTGACCTTGCAGGCTCATCTTGGAGGAAGCGGTATTGGCAGGCACGCCGCGCTCTACCGCGAGGCCGTCGGGTTCATCGCACAGCTTCAGCGCCGGGGCACCGAACTGGCATCCGAATCACTCGCACCCTATCGACTCGCCTTCGACGTCGAGAAGCTGACCTGGGAGCTCGACTTTTTCGTCCAGCATTTCCTGGAAGGATACCGGCGGGCGACGTTTTCGCCGGCGGAACGCGCCGCCCTGTCGGACGAATGGAAGGCCATTGCGGGAGAATTGGCCGCGGAGCCGCGGGTGTTGTGCCATCGTGACTACCACAGCCGGAACCTGATGGTGCACGCCGGCGGTCTTTTCGTCATCGATTTCCAGGATGCGCGGATGGGACCGGACACTTACGATCTGGCGTCACTTCTCCGCGATTCGTACGTGGACATCAGCGAGGCCGAACTCGACGAGTTCATCGGACATTTCCTGTCGCTCTCGGGCCGGTCAGACGCAGCCGAGTTCCGCCGGCGATTCGATCTGATGGCCGTGCAGCGCAACCTCAAGGCGCTGGGCACGTTCGGGAACCAGGCGGCCACACGCGGAAATCCCGCCTATGTGCAGTACATGCCCCGCACGATCGAGTACGCGCGAACGAACCTGGCGCGATATCCGCGCTTCGATCGCCTTCGCGATCTGCTGGCGACGCACATTGTCGAATTCGCCTAGCGGGTAGAATTGGGCTCTTGTGTTTCAGCGACAGTTCGGCGTGTCCACGCGGCTCTACCGGAACCAGCGGCTCACGCGCGATCACGTGTTTGAAATAGCGGCGCACGGCTTCGAGACCGTCGAGCTGTTCGCCGCGCGGACGCACCTGGACTACCACAACCCGTCCGTGGTCGCCGACCTGCAGCAGTGGCTCGCCGAGGCGCGTATCGAACTGCACAGCGTGCACGCTCCGGTCAGCGATCCATCCGTCAGCCGGCCCGGCGAGTACATGTCGATCGCGAGCGCCGACGCCAAGGCGCGCGGCCAGGCGATGGCGGAGGTGGAACGGGCGCTGCAAATTGCCAGGCGCATCCCGATCAAGGTGTTCGTCCTGCACCTGGGATGGCCGCGTGCGCACAAGGGGCCGGGTGGCAGCAACCGCGACGCCGCCCGCCGCAGCGTCGAGGAGCTGTTCGAGATTGCCAAGCCACTCGGCGTCCGGCTCGCCGTCGAGGTGATTCCGAACGACCTCTCGCGGCCCGGCTCGCTCGTGGACTTCGCGGAAGAAGACGTGGAATCAGGCGAAATCGGCATCTGCCTCGACTTCGGCCATGCCCATCTCGAAGGCGATCTGGTGGACGCCATCGAAATCGTGTCAGGGCATCTGGTATCGATCCATGTGCATGACAACCACGGCCGCGCCGACGATCATCTCGTGCCGTTCGAGGGTACGATCGATTGGCCGGCGGCGTTGACGGCGCTGCAGAAGGTCGGGTACGACGGCGCGTTGATATTCGAGCTGGCCGCGCGTGGATCCACCAGGGAGACGCTCGTTCGCGCCCGGGCGGCGCGGCGCCGGATGGAAAGCCTGGTGAAGGCCGAGGCCGGCGAGCAACGGGAAAAGGGGTAGCCGCGTCATGCACGTCTATATCGAGGACATCGGCAAGCACGAAGGCGAGACCGTCACCATCCGGGGATGGCTGCACAACCGCCGGTCGAGCGGCAAGATTCATTTTCTGACGCTGCGCGATGGTTCGGGGTTCATCCAGGCGGTGATGTCGAAAGCGGCAGTCGGCGATGACGTGTTCAAGGCCGCCGATCACCTGTCTCAGGAAACGTCTCTCGTCGTGACGGGCACGGCCCGCGCAGACAAACGCGCGCCGAGCGGCTACGAGATCGACGTCGCGACACTCGAAGTCCTGGGCGCTTCGCACGACTACCCCATCACGCCGAAAGAACACGGCGTGGACTACCTCCTCGATCGCCGCCACCTGTGGATTCGAAGCGAGCGGCAGCAGGCGATCCTCCGCGTGCGCCACGAGATCATCAACGCGGTGCGCGACTTCTTCAACGGCAGGGGCTTCATCCTGGCCGACACGCCGATCTTCACGCCGGCGGCGTGCGAGGGAACGACCACGCTGTTTCCGGCGCAGTACTTCGACGAGACGACGGCGTACCTCACACAGAGCGGCCAGTTGTACAACGAAGCCAACGCGATGGCGCTCGGCCGCGTGTACTGCTTCGGCCCGACGTTCCGCGCCGAGAAGTCAAAGACTCGCCGCCACCTCACCGAGTTCTGGATGGTCGAGCCGGAGGTGGCCTTCGCGGATCTGAACGACGTCATGAATCTCGCCGAAGACCTGATCGTGTCGGTGGTCGGGCGCGTGCTCGACAAGCGGCGGCGCGAGTTGACCGTCCTCGAACGCGATGTCTCGAAGCTCGAATCGGTTCAAAAACCGTTTCCGCGCATCTCGTACGACGAAGCGGTCGCGACGCTCCAGGCGGGCGGGTTACCGATTACCTGGGGCGGCGACTTCGGCGGGCCGGACGAGACGGCGCTGTCCGAGCGGTACGATCGGCCCGTGATGGTCCATCGCTACCCGTCGGCCGTCAAGGCGTTCTACATGAAACCCGATCCGGCCCGGCCGGAGGTGGCGCTGGGTGTGGACATTCTTGCGCCCGAGGGCTACGGCGAAATCGTCGGAGGCGGCGAACGTCTGGCGGATCTCGATCTTCTGCTTCAGCGGATTCGTGAACACGATCTGCCGCAGGAAGCGTTCGAATGGTATGTGGACCTTCGGCGCTACGGCACGGTGCCGCACGGCGGCTTCGGGATGGGCATCGAGCGCGTCGTCGCGTGGATCTGCAAACTCGAGCATGTGCGCGAGACGATTCCCTATCCGCGCATGCTGTACCGTTTGTATCCGTAGCGTCCGCCTTCAGGCGGACGTTCAAGGGAGGACTAAAGCCGGACGCTATTTGTTCTCGGGGATCTGCTTCCCGTTGATCTCGGCGTACCGATAGGTCATCGAAAACGTCGAGGCGCCCACGATGAGAACGTCCGCCGTCGAGGTCATGCTGACGGGGACGTGCACGCCCCCCACGCGGTCGTATTCGCGGACGACGCGCACCCGGCGCGTCCAGAACGAGGGGCGTTTCGACAATTCGCCCTCGACGCGGACGAGGTCCGCGGAATCGGCCTCGATGAAGAGCGCGCCGTCGATCAGCATCACGTGCTTGCGCTTCGGCCTGACGTCCATCTTGACCAGCCGCCCTTCCTCGGCGGTGATATCCAGGAAGTCGTAGTTGGCCGGCGTCAACGCGGACTGTCCGCGGTCCGTGGCCTTCACGGCGTCTCGCTCGGCTTCGAGCGCCGCGATGAGCACTCGCTTCTGGATAAGACCCGAGCCTTCACTGGCCGTGACTTCGAATGTGAACCCGCCGGTCGGGTCGAGCGTCGTCCACGCGTCGATCGACGCGCGCATCTTCCCGCCGCGGGTTGATGCCGCCAAGTGACGGAACGCGCGATAACTGACCAGGGGAACGTCGTCCGGCGCCAGGAACCGATCGATGAACTCTGCGCGGACCGCGGGAGTTTGCTCGACCGGCAGGGCGCGCGCCGACCCGGCCTCCACGGCAGAGATTGCGAGAAGGAAAACGAGTGCGGTCCGGACGCGCGCCGGGAACGTCACCATTTCAGAAGCATATACCCGCGGAAGACCGGCCCCACGCTGTTTGTGAACTGTCCAGTCAGCGGCGTACCCACAACAGGATAGACGTCGCGGGGATTGCGATGGTTTGTGAGGTTGAAGACCTGCATGCCGAGATCGACGTCCCGTTTCCGCACCGTCACCGTTTTAAAAATGACCATGTCTGCCGAGACGAACGCAGGAAACCGTAATGAGTTCGGCGCGCCCTCGTACAGGTAGCGGTTGTTCAACGTCGAATAGAGGAACCCGGAATGCCACTCGACCGCCGGCGACAGGACCACGCGCTGAGGCAGGTTGAACGTGCCCCAGGTCACGACACGGTTCGGCGCGTCCGTCGTCAACCGTGCCACACCTCCCGGCTGAACCAGCGGTGAATCCATCCCCTTGAAGACGGCGGTGAAGTCGTTCAGTTCGCCGGTGGTTTCCGATCGGACATAGCTCACGAACAGCTGCTGGTCCTTCGGCCAGGTGCGTCGCGCCGATATCTGCAGTTCGTTGTAGCTGCCGAGCCCGCCGCTCTCGACCAGCAGAAGGCCGCTCGAGGACGGCACGCGGAACGTCGCGAGGTCGGACGATTCGCGGTGCGTGAAGCTGACTTGCGCGTCCAGATTCCGCGCGATCTGACGCTCGAGGCCAAGCACCGTGGCGACGGCTTTCGGGAGCCGCAGCGCGCCCACGGCCGGCCGCAGCAACGTCGACCGAACGACCTGGCCGCTGATCGGCTCGAACCAGCGATCCATGCGCGTGGGATAGCGTTCGAATGCCGGCACTGCCAGAGGCAGGTTGCCGATGAAACGGCCGACGCTGGCCTTGATGACCGTTCTGCCGGCCGCATCGAGGCTGTACCGGAGGCCTGCACGGGCCGATGGCGCGCCGTCCGCGATCTGGCTGTGATCGAAGCGCGCCCCGGCGTCCAGTTGGACCTTGTCCGTCACGTGCCACACGTCGCGCACCGCGACGCCGGTCAGCCAGTCGCGGGCGCTCAGCTCCCCTGGCGGTCCGAAGTCCACGCTGCGCATGACCCGGCCGAACGTGTCGACCACGTCCACAGGCGATTCGGCGATCCGCCCCGTCAGCTGGCGGGCCGCCACTTCTCCCTTGACGATGAAATCGTGGGTCCGGCCGGCCAGCAAGGCTGTTCGTTCCCACGACACCGCCGTCGAGTACCTGTCTGCTCGTCCGGCTCAACGTCGAGAACCAGTTGCCGAACCAACCGGCTGGCGCCGCATAGGAGACGCCGTGGCCCATCGGCGTCAGCGTGGCCTCGTGCGACAGCGCACCGAATTGAAACGTGAAAACGCTCGTCTGCCCGGGAGCGTACCGCTGCGTCACCCCGAGGAACACGTCGCGGCCCCCGACGTTGGGCGATGCATCGACCGAGCGCCTCGGGCTGAGGCCGTACGACTGCGTGCTCGCCGGGGACACGAAACCTTCAATCGTCAGCGCCGAGCGGGACGACAGCTGTGCGTCCACCCGGCCGAACATGATGGCGTTCTGTTCGACGATATTCGGGCCGCTGCCCTGGGTCACTTCCGGCACGGCGATCCGCTCGTAGTCGTACTCCACCGCGGCGACATAGCGAAGCGCGTGATCCGCGCTCGATCCCGAAATGTAGGCTCGCGGAAAGATTCCCTCGAGGCGGCCGAACCCCGGACTCGAAAAACGCGGCCTTGGAATGAAGCTCTGGACACCAAACGCGAGCCGATCCGCGCCGGGCTTGCTGTCCATCTTCATCAGTCCGCCGAGCAGGTTGCCGTAACTGACCGCGGCCGGATCGCGCAGCACATCCACCCCGCGCACGACTTCGATCGGCAGGTTGATCGACGAGGCGCCGGTGGCCGGATCGCCGATGTTGAAACCGTCCAGAACAAGCGGCGTCTCATGTGCGCGCGCGCCGCCCAGTTGCATCAGGCCATCAGGCCCTCGAATGACCGACGGCAGCAGCGGCAGCGACTCGCGCGCCTGCATGTGGGCCGATGGCAGTCGTGTGACGGTGTTGGCGCTCAGTTCGGCACCGAGCAGCGGCGCCGAGGGCGATGCCGTGCCTTCCGCCGTCGCGACGACGGTGGTGGATTCCGCCGCCCGCGCGATGAGCAGCATGATGCGCGCCGCGTTCTCGCGCGACACCTGTGTCTTTTCGAATCCGTCGAGCGAGACAGCGACCGCGTCGCCTGGGACCTGGGCGTCGATGACGAAGGTCCCGTCGGATTCCGTCGTTAATGTTTCGACCGTTGTGAGACCATCGAGTACGTGAATCGTGGCGCCGGGCAGGGGGAGGCCCGTCTGGTCCACCACGACGCCCCGGATGCTCTGGGCGAGGCCAGGCACCGGCACGGCGGCGAACGCCAGGAGCAGGCCGAGCGAGCGGACCAGGCAGGCCATCTTCTGCCAGTATCCAGATCGGCGATCTGGACCTGAGTACGGTTCAGGTCGGATTGATTATAAACTCCTTAGATGTCAAAGGGTCACTAGGAAGATGAAGGTTGGCTTAATTTCGCTTGGCTGCCCGAAAAATCTCGTGGATTCAGAGGTCATGCTGGGGCTCGCGCGCCAGGCGGGCCACGAGCTCACGACGGATGCCGCGAGCGCCGACGTGCTCGTGGTCAATACCTGCGCGTTCATCGACTCGGCCAAACAGGAATCCGTGGACACGATTCTGGAGATGGCCGGGCACAAGAAGAACGGATCCTGCCAGCGGCTCATCGTGACGGGCTGCCTGGCCGAACGTTACCGCGACGCGCTGCGTACGGAAATGCCCGAAATCGACGCGGTGCTGGGGACGGGCGAGGTGCCTGACATCGTGAAGGCGATTGGCGGCATTGCCGCCCCGACTGGCACGTCCCCGCTGAAGCTCTATCGCGCCTCGGACCTGGCGGACCGAGTGGACCCAGTGGACCATGCCCTTCCCTCCTACATCTACGACGCCGACACGCCCCGGTGGCTGGCCACTCCGCGGCACTACGCGTACCTGAAGATTGCCGAAGGCTGCGACTACGCGTGCTCGTTCTGCATCATCCCGACCCTGCGGGGCCATTACCGCAGCCGACCGGAAGACTCCATCGTCCGCGAGGCCGAGCGCCTTGCCGAACAGGGCGTCAGAGAATTGCTGCTCATCTCGCAGGACACCACGTTCTACGGCGTGGACCGCGGGGAGCGAGGCGCACTGGGCCGGCTGCTGCGCCGGTTGAACGCGGTGGCGGGCCTCGAATGGATTCGGCTGCTCTACCTCTATCCGACGACGATCGACGACGCCACGCTGGCGGCGATGGCCGAGTCGGACAAGATTTGTAAGTACATCGACCTGCCGCTGCAGCACGCCTCGAACCCGGTCCTCAAGAGGATGAAGCGGCCGGGCACGCGGCAGAGCTACGAGACGCTCCTCGACCGGATTCGCACTCGGGTGCCGGGCGTCGCGCTCCGGACCACCTTCATCGTCGGCTTCCCCGGCGAGACGGAGGCCGACGTCGAGGCGCTGACGGACTTTGTGTCGGCGCAGGCGTTCGATCATGTCGGCGTGTTCACGTACTCCCACGAGGAGGGCACCTCGGCGCACTCGCTCGAGAACGACGTCCCGGAGCGATCGAAGCAGGCCCGCCGGCGGCGTGTGATGAGCCTCCAGAAGCGCGGCGTGCAGCAACGCCTGCGCCGGCGCGTTGGCGAGGGAGCACGGGTCCTGATTGACGGCCCGTCGGGCGAGCATGACCTGGTGGTAAAGGCGCGGCTGGCGACCCAGGCGCCGGATATCGACGCGGCGGTCTACCTCACGGAGTGCGACCCGTCGAGGTACCGGGCGGGGGACTTTGTGGACGTCACGATTGTGGGCGCGCGGGACTACGATCTGATTGGACGGCCCGTGCTATAATTTTGGATTCGGAGCCTGGGGTTAGGACCGAGTGGGCGTATGCCCACTTTTTTAGTTTTAGGGGCGTGAATTTGGCATGAGCGACATCGTGAGTCAGGTGCGCTCGATCGCCAACCGCGTGGCGGCGTCGTACGGCCTGGAAATCTTCGACGTGTCGTTCCGGCGGGAAGGCCCCGGCATGGTGCTGCGCGTTCAGATCGACCGGCCGGGACCAGCCGCCACCGCCGAGGAAAGCGTGAGCGTCGCCGATTGCGCGAACGTGAGCCGGGACCTCAGCGCAATTCTGGACGTGGACGACGTGGTAGCGGCGGCGTATACGCTCGAAGTATCGTCGCCCGGACTCGACCGGCCGCTCACCCGCTCCGACGATTACGAACGGTTCGCCGGGCGGTTCGCGAAGCTGGTCTTGCGAGAGGCCGTGGACGGTCAGAAGTATTTCAAGGGCCGGCTCGGCGGCGTGGACGACGGTCACGTGCTCATCGACGGGGAAGATCGGCGGACACATCGCGTGCCTCTGGACATCATCGCGCGGGCGAATCTGGAAGTGGAATTCTAACAATGTCGAATCCTTTGCAGCAGACGATCGAAGCGCTCGCCAAAGAAAAAGGGATCGAGCCCGACGTCGTCATCAGTGCCATCGAAGAGGCGGTCGCCACCGCGTCGCGCAAGTACTACAAGACGGGCGAGAACCTCAAGACGCGCTTCAACATGGAGACCGGGCAGGTCGATCTCTTCGCGCTCAAGCAGGTCGTGCAGGACGTCGCGAACGCGGCCGTCGAAATCTCCATTGACGAAGCGCGGCAGATGTACCGCGAGTTGTACGGCGACGAGGTGGCCGACGGCATCGAACTCGGCGACGAGATGGAGTTTCCGAAGCCGACCGAGGTCCTGGGCCGCATTGCGGCGCAGACCGCCAAGCAGGTGATCTTCCAGAAGGTCCGCGAGGCCGAGCGCGAGAACATTTTCACCGAGTACAATCAGCAGATCGGCGAGGTGAAGAACGCCACGGTCAAGCGCTTCGAGAACGGCGACATCATCGTGGAGGTCGGGCGCATCGAGGCCGTCATCCCGCGCAAGGAACAGTCGCGGGCCGAGAGCTACAACCCGGGCGACCGCGTCAGGGCCGTCATCAAGGGCGTGAACCGGAGCGCGAAGGGGCCGCAAATCGTGCTGTCGCGGACCGACCCTGCCCTGCTGATCAAGCTGTTCGAGCAGGAAGTGCCCGAGATCTACGACGGCACGGTCGTGATCCGGGGCGCCGTCAGGGAAGCCGGCGATCGCGCCAAGGTCGCGGTGTTCTCGCGCGAGCGCGATGTGGACCCGGTCGGCGCCTGCGTCGGCATGAAGGGCACGCGCGTGCAGTCCATCATCCGGGAACTGCGCGGCGAGAAGATCGACATCGTCGAATGGTCCGAGGATGCGATCGCCTTCGTGACCAACGCGCTCAGCCCGGCCAAGACGCAGCGCGTGCAGGTCGTGGACGATCGCGAGCACGTCATGGAAGTGGTCGTCGAAGATAAGCAGCTGTCGCTGGCCATCGGCAAGAAGGGCCAGAACGTCCGGCTGGCCGCAAAGCTCACCGGCTGGCGGATTGACATCAAGAGCGAGGAGGAGAAGCGCCGCGAGGTCGAGGCGCAATTCGAGGGTCTGGAAACCGCGCCCGACGAGAGCGCGGCCACTGAGGAAGCTGAAGCCGGAGCCGAAGCCGAGACCGGCGCGACGTCCGAAGGCGCCGAGGCTGAAGGCCAGGACTCGCCGCTCCCGTACGAACTGGCGGGCGTTGGCGAGAAGACCGTCCGGAAGCTGGTCGACGCCGGGTTTGGATCGGTCGAGGCCGTCGCCGGCGCAAGCGTCGAGCAGTTGTCCGAGGTATCCGGTATCGGCGAAAAAACCGCCGGCAAGATTCTGTCCGCCGCGCGCGGCGAGCCGTCCGTGGACACACCACAGGAGTAATCGTTGGCCACTGTCCGGATTTACAAGGTCGCTGAGCTGTTGGGCACCACGAGCCAGGAAGTCACCGCGCTGCTCAAGCGCGATCACGGCATCGAGGTGAAGAGCGCGTCGAGCACGATCGAAGAAGTCGTGGGCCGACAGTTCGTGGAACGGCTCGCGCGGCAGCGCAACATCCAATTGCCGAGCGGCGACATCTTCGCCGAAACGCCCGTCGTCAAGGGCAAGAAGCCGGCGCCTGGGAAAAAACCCGCCGAGCCGGTCAAGCCGGCCGCGCCCATGCTGCCGCCGCCGCGCCTCGTCAAGACCGTGAAACCCGCGCCGGCGCCAGTCGCGCCCGACGAAGCGGACGCTGAGTCGCCCGTTGAGGCCGAGCCGATCGCCGAGCCGATGCACGTGCCCGAACCGGAGCCGATTGCCGCGCACGCGCCGGCACCGGTCGCCGACGCGCCCGTGGAGGCGCCCCCGGTCGAAACGCCAGCGCCGGCCGCGCAGGTGGCGAGCGCGCCCCAGCCGGATGCCGCGGCGCCGCCGGTCGAAGCGCCGCCGCCAAAGACCGTCACACCGGGGCGCGTGGTTCCACCAACGCTGCGCCTGCGTATCGAGGAACAGCGCCCGACGTCGCCGACGCCGCCGTTGCCGACCACGGCTCCGCCACGGATGATTCCGAGGCCTGCGCCCAGACCGGCGCCGACGGCCACGACACCCGCGCCAGGCACGGCCGCTGGCCGCACGGCGCCACCCGCGCGGCCGGGCCAGCCGATGGCGGCGCGTCCGGGCGGCGCGCCCGGTGCACGGCCGATGGCTCCGAGGCCGCCCCAGATGCCCATGGGCGGTCCGCGGCCGCTGCCCTCACAGCCCATTCGCCCGTCGCAACCCGGAATGCCGCCGCGCCCCGGCCAGTACCCGCAGCGCCCGGGGATGCCGTCGCGTCCGTCGTACCAGCAGCGCCCGGGTGGTACCGGACGACCCGCGGCCAGCCAGCGGCGCGACCCGAGGCCCTCCCCGCCGCCGATGCCGACGGCGCCGCCGCCGGTCTCCCGCACCATCACGCTTGCCGAGGGCATGACGGTCAAGGACCTGGCGGACAAACTCGACTTGCGCGTGAAGGATGTCCTCGCCAAGCTGCTGATGAAGCGCCTGATGCTCACGATCAACTCCGCTCTCGACACCGAGACGGCGACGATGATCGCGCGGGAGTTCGGGGCCGACGTCCAGTTGCGAAGCTTCGAGGAAGAACTGCTGCAGGTGGACGAAGGCGAAACAAACGCCGGCGACATCGTCACGCGCGCGCCGGTCGTCACCGTCATGGGCCACGTGGACCACGGCAAGACGAGCCTGCTCGACGCAATCCGCACGACGCGAGTCGCCGAACGTGAAGCGGGCGGCATCACCCAGCACATTGGTGCCTACCACGTCACGATCAACAAGCGGAACATCGTGTTCCTCGACACGCCCGGTCACGAAGCGTTCACGCTCATGCGCGCCCGCGGCGCCAAGGTCACCGACATCGTGGTCCTCGTGGTGGCGGCCGACGACGGCGTCATGCCGCAGACGCGCGAGGCGATCGACCACGCGAAAGCGGCGAACGTGCCGATCGTCGTCGCGATCAACAAGATCGACAAGCCGAACGCCAGCCCCGAGCGCGTGAAGCGGGAGCTGACGGATCTGGGATTGATGCCCGAGGAATGGGGCGGACAGACGGTCACGGTCGAGGTTTCGGCACGACAGAAGAAGAACATCGACCTGCTGCTCGAGATGATCCTGCTGTCAAGCGACATCCTCGAGCTCAAAGCCAACCCGAAGCGCAGCGCGTCCGGCACGGTGCTCGAGTCGAAACTCGACAAGGGCCGGGGACCCGTCGCCACGGTGCTCGTGCAGGACGGCACGCTGTCGGTCGGCGAAACGTTCATCGCCGGCCCCATTGTCGGCCGCGTGCGCGCCTTGATCGACGACCGTGGGCGCCCCGTGAAATCGGCCGGGCCCTCGACGCCCGTCGAAGTGCTGGGGCTTGCAGGCCTGCCGCAGCCCGGCGACGTGTTTCAGGTCGCCGACGCCGCCAAGGCTCGGCATATCGCGACATTCCGTGAGGAGCAGGCGAAGAGCCGATCGCTCGGCGCCAAGGGTTCGCGTCTCACGCTCGAGTCGCTGCAGGCGCAGATCGCCGAAGGCGGCATGAAGGAGTTGCCGATCATCATCAAGGCCGACGTGCAGGGCTCGGCCGAGGTGCTGGCGGACACGCTCACGAAGCTGACGGACGAGAAGGTCAAGATTCGCATCATTCACGCGGGCGTCGGCGCGGTCAACGAATCGGACGTGCTCCTGGCGTCCGCGTCGAACGCGATCGTCATCGCCTTCAACGTCCGGCCCGACCGGAACGCGGAAGACATCGCCGCGCGCGAGCGCGTGGAGATCCGTGCGCACTCCGTCATCTACAACGTGACGGACGAAATGAAGAAGGCGATGACGGGCCTGCTCGAACCCACGTTCAAGGAAGTCCGGATCGGGGTGGCCCAGGTGCGCGATACGTTCAAGGTGCCGAAGTTCGGCACGATCGCGGGCTGCATGGTCACCGAAGGGCGGATCACGCGCGCAGGGGATACCCAGGCGCGCCTGCTTCGCGACAACGTGGTGATCTACACGGGCAAGATCGGATCGCTGCGGCGCTTCAAGGACGATGCGAGCGAGGTCAAGAGCGGCTTCGAGTGCGGCATCGGCTTCGACAAGTTCAACGACATCAAGGTCGGCGATATCATCGAAGTGTTCGCGATGGAACGCGTCGCGGTTTCGGCCTAACCGGGATCGGGATCACGAGGTCCACGGGGTCCACAAGGTCCACGGGGTCCACCAGGTCCATAAGGTCCAGGGTCCGGTCGAATCTGGCGGTTAACCTCGTGAACTCCGTGAACTCCGTGAACTCCGTGGACCTCTGTGGACCCCGTGGACCCTGTGGACCTGTTTGAACCTCTAATAATGTCGCAAGGTTCCCGTCCCGATCGCGTCGCGGATCAGCTTCGCAGCGAGCTGGGGCTGCTGCTGAGCCGCGAAGTGCACGACCCGGGCATTGGCTTCGTCACGATTACGCGCGTCCAGGTCAGCGCCGACCTTCAGCAGGCGCGCGTGTTCTACACGGTGCTGGGCGACGAGAAGGCCCGCAAGACGAGCGAGCGCGCGCTCGACCGCGCCATCCCGTTCCTGCGCCGCCAGCTCGGGTCGCGGCTGCGGTTCAAGCGCGTCCCCGAGTTGAAAATGATCTACGACGAGTCGATCGCCGGCCAGGACCGCATCGAACAACTGCTGAACGAAATACGCACGGCCCCTCGCCCACCTGACGATGACCACGACTGAAATCACGCGGATCGCCGACGCGATTCGCGCGCGTCAGTCGTTCGTGCTCTCGTCCCATGCGCGGCCGGACGGCGACGCGATCGGCTCGCAGCTCGCGATGGCGTATGCGCTGCGCGCGCTTGGCAAGGATGTTCGAGTCGTCAACCGGGATCCCGCTCCCCCGCCGCTGATGGCGTTTGCCGGCGTGCCGGACATCGAGATCGCCGCGAAGGTTGACGGCAATTTCGACGCCGCGATCATCATGGAATGCGGCGATCTGGCCCGGACAGGCGTCGAGGGCCTCGACCGCGGCTTCGTCATCAACATCGATCACCATCCGGGCAACACCGGCTACGGCCAGATCAACTGGTTCGATCCGGCCGCGGCCGCCTGCGGCGAAATGGTATTCGACCTCGTCGTGGGCCTCGGCGTGCCGCTGACGGCAGAAATCGCCACGCACGTCTACGTGGCTATTCTCACCGACACCGGTTCGTTCCATTTTTCGAGCATCTCGCCGCGGACTTTCGACATCTGCCGGGGTCTCCTCGAGGCGGGCGTCGATCCCGTCGGCGTCGCGCGCAGCGTGTACGACAGCGGCACGATGGCGCGGCTGAAGCTATCCGGCGCCCTCTTGAGCGGCATGCAGATCGATCCGACCGGGCGCATTGCCCTCCTGTATCTCGACCACGAGATTGCACGGGCCGCCGGCGGCACGTACGAAGACACCGACGGGTTGATCAACGAACCACTCACGGTCAAGGAGGTTCAGGCCGTTGTGTTCTTCAAGCACGTGCAGGGCGACGAGTACCGTGTGAGCATGAGGTCCAAGGGCGCCATCGACGTCAACGCGGTGGCGAAGGCATTTGGAGGAGGCGGCCACAAGAACGCCGCAGGCTGCACGGCCGTGGGACACATCGACGCCCTCAGGCAGCTGTTCGTGGAGAAAGTCAGCGGCACGACCGGATGGATGGGCTCTTAGTCATCGACAAGCCAGCGGGCCCCACCAGCCACGACGTCGTGGCGCGCGTCCGCAGGGTGCTCGCTGAACGTCGAATCGGCCACACCGGGACGCTCGATCCGGCGGCCAGCGGCGTGCTGCCGCTCGTCCTGGGCCGCGCGACACGACTCGCCCGATTCATGAGCGGCTCCACGAAGTGCTACGAGGCGGTCGTGCGATTCGGCCAGGCGACGGACACGTACGATGCCGAGGGACTGCCTGCCGGAGCGCGCTCGACGGCGCCCGTTCCCACGCGCAGCCAGATTGAATCCGCCCTCGGCGCCTTCCGCGGCACGTTTCAGCAACGGCCCCCGGCGTTCTCGGCCAAGAAGATCGGCGGCCGCCGCAGCTACGAAACCGCGCGGGCAAATCGCGCCAGGCGCGCGTTGCCCGACCCGCTCGAACTGCCAGATCTGCCGGACGTGCCCGGCCCGGTCTCCGTAACCGTCCATCGCCTCGACGTCATCGACGTCGTCGACGAGTGCGTCACGCTGAGCCTCGAGTGTTCGGCTGGTTTCTATGTTCGGTCCCTGGCGCACGACCTCGGCACCGCCCTCGGTGTGGGCGCGCACCTCGCGGCTCTGCGGCGCACGGCGAGCGCCGGGTTCACACTGGCCGACGCCATGCCGCTCGACCTCGCCGAGCGCAGTCCGGCGGACGCGCTGGCGGCGATAGTGCCGCTCGAACGCATGCTGCCGGGGCTTGCATCGGTCGTCCTGGACGACGAGGGCGTTGTTCGTGCGATTCACGGCCGCGACATCGGGCCAGCCGACATCAGTGGAGGGGGATGGACGGGGAGCGACCCTGCAGGCCCAGTGGGCCCTGTGAGCCCTGTGAACCCTGTGAACCCGGTGAACCCGGTGAACCCTGTCCGGTTGCTCGACCAACGCGGTCAACTCGTGGGAATCGGAGTGGCCGCGGCCGTGCCGGGGCTTTTGCATCCCTCAGTTGTCATAAGGTAAGATATTGAGCTTGTTCGACTAATAGTTTTTTCAACATACGGCGGCCTGGTTGAACCACGTCGGGAATCGAAGCCCGGTGGTATCGGGACTGGGCCGCGCGTGGAGGACGACCAGGTGGCGTTAACCAAAGATCGCAAGACAGAGTTGATCGGGAGCTACAAGACCCACGAAGGCGATACAGGCTCTCCCGAAGTTCAGGTCGCCATTCTCAGCGAACGCATCAACTACCTCACGGAACACTTCAAGGCGCACGCGAAGGATCACCATTCACGCCGCGGGCTGTTGATGCTCGTCGGCCGCCGCCGCCGCCTGCTCGACTACCTGAAGTCCAAGGATCCGCATCGTTACGCGGACCTGATCAAGCGCCTCAACATCAGAAAATAATGGTTCAAGAGGTTCCAGGGGTCCAGAGGTTCAAGGGGTGCCGCCTCCCCTGAACTCCGGGAACCTCTTGAACCTCTCGGACCTCTTGAACCTCTTGAACCTGTAGAACTCCAGAGCCTTTATGACAACTCGCGAAATTTCGATTTCAAACAAATCCCTGAGCATAGAGACCGGCAAGCTGGCCAAGCAGGCCGACGGCGCGGTCATCGTCCGTTACGGCGATTCTGTCGTGCTCGTGACGGCCTGTCGCGCGGCGAGTCCGCGCGAAGGCATCGACTTCCTGCCGCTGACGGTCGACTATCGCGAATACACCTACGCGTCGGGCCGCATTCCCGGCGGCTTCTTCAAGCGCGAAGGCAAGCCGGCCGAGAAAGAAGTGCTCACCTGCCGGGTCATCGACCGCCCCATCCGTCCGCTGTTTCCCGCGGGCTGGCGGTACGAGACGCAAATCATTGCCCTGGTGCTCTCCGCCGACACCGAGAATGACACCGACGTGCTGGCGATCACAGGGGCTTCGGCCGCATTGGCCCTGTCCGGGATTCCCTTCGCGAAGACAATCGCGGGCGTGCGCGTCGGCCTGGTCGACGGCAAGTACGTCGTCAACCCGACGTTCGAGCAACGCAAGCAGGGCAAGCTCGACATCGTCGTCGCCGGGAGCAAGGACGGCCTGGTGATGGTCGAGGCAGGCGCCAAAGAAGTTTCGGAGGAGCAAGTTGTCGAGGCGCTGAACACGGCGCATGCCGCCATCAAGCAGATCGTCGCCGCAATCGACGACCTCGCCAAGGAGGCCGGACGCAAGAAGCTGGCGGTGGCGAAGAAGGAGATCGCGGCGGACTTCTACAAGGACATCGAAGGCAAGGTGCTCGGACCGCTGACCGAAGCGATGCGGATCCGCGGCAAGCTCGAAAACTACGAGACGGTCGAGCTCACACTCAAGAACCTGGTATCGGCGCTCCCGGAAGGCGAGGCCGAGAAGAAGGCCGACGCGAAGGCGATCTTCAAGGAGCTGAAGGAAAAGGTCCTTCGAGAAGAAGTTCTGACCAACAACGTCCGGCTCGACGGCCGCAAGTTCGACGAAGTCCGCCCAATCTGGATCGAGACGGGCGTGCTCCCGCGGACGCACGGGTCGGCGGTCTTTACGCGCGGCGAAACGCAGGCGCTCGTCACCTGCACGCTCGGCACGGCCGACGATGCCCAGAAAATCGAGACCTTCGAGGGCGAGACGTGGAAGAGCTTCATGCTCCACTACAACTTCCCGCCGTTCTCGGTCGGCGAAGTCGGGCGCATGTCGGGACCGGGGCGGCGCGAGGTTGGGCACGGCGCGCTTGCGGAGCGAGCGCTCACACCGATGATTCCCACCGAAGAACAGTTCCCGTACACGATGCGGATCGTCTCGGACATCCTCGAATCGAACGGCTCCTCGTCGATGGCAAGCGTCTGCGGCGGATCGCTGGCGATGATGGACGCCGGCGTGCCCCTCAAGGATGCCGTGGCCGGCATCGCGATGGGCCTGGTGATGGACGAGAGCACGGGCAAGTACGCGGTGCTCAGCGACATCGCGGGCGCGGAGGATCACTACGGCGACATGGACTTCAAGGTCGCCGGCACGTCGACGGGCATCACGGCGCTGCAGATGGACATCAAGGTCGGCGGCATCACGACTGAGGTGATGACGAAGGCGCTCGATCAGGCGCGCCGCGGCCGGCTGCACATCCTCGAGAAGATGCGCGAGGCGCTTTCGGCGCCCCGCGGAAACATCTCGAACTTCGCACCGCGCATCGTGACGATCCGGATTCCCGTCGACAAGATTCGCGACGTCATCGGCCCCGGCGGCAAGATGATCCGCAGCATCATCGAGCGGACCGGCGTGAAGATCGACGTGGAAGACGACGGACGCGTGAACGTGGCGTCGGCCGACGAAACGTCGGCGCAGAAAGCTATCTCGATCATCCAGGAACTGACGGCCACACCCGAGCTGAACAAGACCTATCTCGGAAAGGTTCAGCGCATCACGGACTTCGGCGCGTTCGTCGAGATCATGCCGGGCACCGACGGTCTCCTGCACGTGTCGGAGATCGCCAACCACCGCGTGAAAGACGTGCGCGACGAACTGAAAGAGGGCGAGCAGGTGCTCGTCAAAGTGATCAATATCGACCCCACGGGCAAGATTCGGCTCAGCCGTAAGGCGTTGCTGCAGGAACAGGGCGCCGCGCCGGCGTCGACGTAGGCAAACCGCCGGGGCGCGCGGACCGTCGTACAATCGGGGAGAACCTCCTGATGTACTCGCGCCGCCATTTTCTCGTCGCGGCTCTGGCGCTCGTGGCCGGCAGGGCGGCTGGCCAGGAACACGAACCTTCCACGAGGCGCGTTTCCCTGGCCGCCAGCCGGTACGCGTTCGATCCCGCTCGAATCGAGGTCGCGCAGGGCGACCTGGTCAGAATCGAGCTGCGGACGCTGGATATCGCGCACAGCATGACCATCGACGGCTACCGGATTTCCAAGCGCGTCGGCCCCGGCGCGCCGGTGGCCTTCGAATTCCGGGTGGATCAGGAGGGGACGTTTCCCTTCTACTGCAACCTGCAGATCGATGAAGGCTGCCGCCAGATGCGCGGCGAGCTCATCGTGCGCCCACGACGATAACATCTGGTCATTTGGTCATCTAGTCATCTGGTCATCGTTGCCCAATTGAGCAATCGAGCAATGGAAAAAATGACCAGATGACGAAATGACCAGATGACTAGATTCGCGATCCCTTGAACGCCTGTGCGGAGGCGATCCGTTCCCGCACCGGCGGGTGGCTGTGAAAAAGCCACTGGACGATCGCGGATGGTTCTTCCTCGGCGAGGTTTTGCGCCGCCAGCCGGCGCATCGCCGAAATAAACGCCATGGGATTGCGAGTCAGCGCGAGGGCGAACTCGTCGGCCCTTCGCTCGTACGCGCGCGACATGGCGTGTGCCAGCGGCAGCATCACCAGCGAGACGGCGCCAGCCGCCAGCAGCAAGAGTGGCAGTCCGGCCACATCGGCCACGCCGCGCAGCAAGAAGACGCCGGCCAGCCCGCTCAGTGCGCGCGCGCCCAGGTAGCAACCCGCCACGATGAGCACGCTCTCGAACACGATGCCCTTCCAGATATCGCCGTGCACGTGGTGCCCGAGCTCGTGTGCGAGAACGACCTCGATCTCCTCGTCGGAGTACTCGGCGAGCATGGTGTCGGAGACCAGAATCCGCCGCGTCGCTCCGAGGCCCGTCAGCGCGGCGTTGGCCTTTTTCGTCTTCTCGCTCAAGCCCCATTCGTAAGCGCCCAGCACGCGCGCACCCGCGCGTTCGGCAAGACTGAGCAGGCGCGTCCGCAGCGACTCGCGGTCGAGGGGTTTCACGGGCGTAAACAGCGGCAGCAGGAGAACCGGCGCGACGTTCGCAAGGATCACGATGATCAGTGAGAAGACGGCGCCGGCGGGCAGCCACCAGCGCTCCGGCGAGTAGCGAATGAGCGCGTACAGGACGGCCGAGCCGCCGCAGGCAAACAACAGCTCGATGCCGAACGACTTCAGCCGGTCGACGAGCCACGAACCGGGACGCTGGTTGGAGAGTCCGTACCGGTGTTCGAGCAGGAAGTCGCCGTACCACGCCAGCGGAACGCCGGCGGCGGCCAGCAGGGTCACGAGCATGGCCGCGTAAAGAATGACAATCAGCGTCGCGTGCGCGGCGCCGGGGCCGCCCACTGATGGGGCCGCAAATTCGGCCGCGTTCCGGAGGGAAATGCTGGCGCCCGTGACGGACAAACCTGCGAGCAGCGTCAGCATCCAGGCCATCGAGGCGATGGACGTGCGCCTCTTCAGCCGGTGGTAGCGGCTGGCCTTATCTTCGTTCATGCAGGTCGGGGGGCAGCCCGGGCGGGGGCTCATCCCACCCTGTGCCGCGTCGCGACTTATCGAGCTCGCTGCCGATGGTGATGCCGCCGTTGACGGTCGCCATTTCGACGCTCGGGCCGCCGCCGTTCAACCGGCCCTCGAAGCGGCGTTTGGCCTGCTCCTGAATCTCGAACGGCAGGCCTGTCAGGTTGATTCCGCCGTTGACCCAGGTTGCCTTGACCGTGGCCTTCGCCGTCGCCGGCAGCGCCACGTGGATGCCTCCATTGACGGTTCGCAGCTCCACTGGCTGGGTTCCGGTTGAGGCGAACTGGACCCGGACACCGCCGTTCACGGAACGGGCCTCGATGCCGCCGGCGATCTGCGTGGCCATGATGCCGCCGTTGGTGGTCCGGGCGATGACACGCCCCTCCATGCCGTTGATGGAGACCCCGCCGTTCGTGGTCGTCGCACGGATGGTGGCGCCCCTGGGCATCTTCACCTTGTACCGTACTTCGTAACTGGCGCCGATCAGGAAGCCGTTGAGACGCCTCGTCTCGACGGAGACGAAGTCGGCCGTGGCATGCTCTTCGATGGGAATCCGCGGCAGGAGGTCCTTTGCGAGCTGCTCGGTCGCGCCCGAGGCGATCTTCGTCGCCTGCACTTCGACGGTCGCGCCTTCCCCGCCCTCGACCTCGATTCGACCGTTGGCGTTAACAATGGTGACCTCCCCGGCCTTGCTCAGAGGGTAGGTATGGGTCCATGTCTCCGTCGCCTTGATCCCGAGGGGGCCAACCGGAAGGCCGCAGCCCGACAGGACCACCGCGGCCAGGGCCATTCCCGCCGGCCCTATTACGAGTGACTGCCCGCACCAACGCCGCAGGCCCTGAATCAACATGGCGCGCCTCCGGTCGTACATACGGGGGGCGGGCTCCCTCAGTTCAATTGCACGGATATCAATTTGGAGACACCCGGTTCCTCCATGGTGACGCCGTACAGCCGGTCGGCGATTTCCATGGTCTTGCGGTTGTGGGTAATCAGGATGAACTGCGTGTGGCGCAGCATGCTCCTCAGCATCTCGACGAACCGTCCGATGTTGGCGTCGTCGAGCGGCGCATCGATTTCATCGAGCAGGCAGAACGGGCTCGGCTTGAACTTGAACAGGCCGAACATCAGGGCAATCGCGGTCAGCGCTTTCTCGCCGCCGGACAGCAACTGCACGCTCTGCAGCCGCTTGCCCGGAGGCTGCGCGATGATCTCGATGCCGCTTTCGAGCGGATCGTTCTCGTCGAGCAGCGTCAGGCCGGCGCGCCCCCCGCCAAACAGCGTGCCGAAGGTTTCCTGGAAGTTCTTGTTGATGGCGGCAAACGCCTCGGCAAAGCGCTGACGGGTGGTTTCGTCGATGCGCTTGATCGCCTCGCTGGTCTGGGCAATGGACGAGACCAGGTCGGTCCGCTGCGCCGTCAGGAAGCCGTGCCGTGATTCCAACTCGTCGAACTGCTCGATCGCCATCATGTTGACCGGCCCGAGGCGATCGATCCTGGCTCGCAGCGTGGCGATCGCATCCTCTGCGCTCAGGGCCCGCTCGGTCGCCGCCGCGACAGCCGTATCGGCTCCTTCCCCGACTCCTGACTCCACGGCGTCGTCGCTATCGTCGCTGTCGTCGCTGCCCGGCGCCTCTGCGGCGTACACGACGCGCGAGTCGGGCGCCGCGCCGCCTTGCCGTTCGAGCTCCTCCACCTCCACCACGACGTCGTCGATGGCCGTCTGCAGCAGTTCGAGGGACGAGGCTGCCAGGTGCGAGAGGTCGCCTTCTGCCGTCGCGCGCGCGAGGTCGAGGTCCGCGACCGTCGCCCGGACGGCTTCGAGAGCGGTTCTCCGCTCCTTGATGACGGCTTCGTGTTCCTCGGCGCTCGCCCGCCTGGAGGTTACCGCCTCGTCGGCGTCGCGTACGTCCTGCTTCAGCCGGTCGAGCGCGAGCACGTCCGCGTCCAGCTTCGCCTTTCCGGAGGCGATTGCCGTTCCCAGCTCGTCGATGCGGGCGCGCGTTTCGTCGCGCTCCGCACCAAGGGCCAGCGCGCGGGCCTCGAGCTCGGCCCCGGCTTCGACGAGACGCTCGACCTCGGAGGCCAGAGCGACGGCGCGTTCGACCAGGGCGGCGTGATCGGCGCGGGCCTCGGCGGCGCGATGACTGAGATCCTCCGCGGCCTCGCGCGCCTCGAACAGGCTACGTTGCGCCGACGTCAGCCGGTCGTCGGCCGCCCGCTGCTCGCTGTCGAGACGCGCGATCGCCTCGCGCGCTTCGACCTGGCGGCGGTCGATGGCTTCGCGCTCCTCCTCGGCCTGCCGGCGTTCACGCGCGAGCTGCTCGCTTTTCTGGTCGAGACGCGCCGCTTCATCCACGGCGTGCTGCAGCTGCGACTCCTGGGCCACGACGGCTTTTTCCTGCTTGTGATGCTCGGCCGCCAGCGCCGCAATGGCGTTGGTCGCCTGTGCGATGGCGGCATCAAGGGTCGTGGTTTCCTCGGCGAGGCGGGCGAGCGCGTCGCGCTCGGTCTGGATACGCGCACGCAGCCCTTTGATTTCTCCCTTGGTCTCCAGGATGCCCTTCGCCGCCTCATGCAGACCGCCCGTCACCAGGTGGGGACCACGGAACACGTCGCCTTCGGCAGTCACGACCGGCAACGGAGTCAGATGGCTGGCCCGGGCCGCATGCTCGTACGAATCGGCGATCCACGCCTCTCCGATGGCGTCACGAACAGCTCCCGAGTACGCGCCGTTGACGTGAACCACCGACGAAAGCGCGACCACGCCTTCCGGGATGGCCGAATCCGTCCGGCCGGAGCCCGGCGCCGCATCGCGTCCGGCGATCAGGAAGCCGCAGCGTCCGGCGCCCGCTTCGCGCACCAGGCCGAAGCCGGCCGCCGCGTGCTCGGGACGCTCGACGATGACGTGTTGCAGCAGGTCGGTCAGACAGGCCTCGACGGCTCGCTCGTACCCCGTCTCCACCTCGAGGTAGTCGGCGACGGCGCCCTTCTGTTCCACCTTGCCGTTGGCCTGCGCGAGCAACGTGCGGGCCGCGTCACCGTACCCGGCCCTGGCCGCCTCCAGCTCTTCGAGCGATTTCAGCCGCGCTTCGAGGCCTGCCAGCTCGTGTTCACCCGAGCGCACCAGCCGCGCGCGCCATTCGTGTTCGATGCGCGCACTGGCCAGCTCGGATTCACGGGCCGTCCGCGCGATACGCGTTTCCTCAATCGCCTGCTGCGCCCGGCGCAGCGCATCGGCAGCCGCGGCCCGGTCGGCACCCACGCGCTCCTCATCGAGGCGGGCATCATTCATTTCGACGTCGAGCTTCGACAGGGTCTCTCCGACGCGGTCCCGCGTCGTTCCCGCGTGCTCGAGCGCGTGCCGCAGCGCGGTGGCTGCGTTGATCGCCGAAAACACTTCGCTGCGCGCGGCTTCCACGTCGGCTTCGAGCCCTTCGATCTCGCGGTGGGCCGAGTCGTACGCGTCCGAACCGGCCGCCAGCGCGGCCGCGGCGCGATCGCGCTCGGTGTTGGCGTCAGCCGCTGCCGCGCGCCGCCCCTCGAGCGCCGCGCGCGCCGGCTCGCGCCGGGCGTCAAGCGCCGCCGCCTCGGCGATCACGGCGCTGATGCGGCCGTCGAGCGTTCGCACCTGCTCATCGTCGAACGCAATCTGCTGCTGCTGGCGATTGATCGTGAGCTCGCAGGCATGGGCGGCTTCGCGCGTGGCGGTGGATCGCGACTCGGCCTCGACGAGCTCGATCCGGAGGCGGCTCAAATTGGCTTCCACCTCGGCGACCTGCGCCGCCGCGGCCGACTCGCTCGTGCGAGCCTCCGCCAGCTGCGCGCGCACCGATGCGATCGTCTCGGCCAGCTGGCGGTATTTCCGGGCCAGCAGGACTTTCTCGCAGCGCCTGAGCTCGTCCCGGAGTTTCTGATAGCGGCGCGCCTTGCCCGCCTGACGTTTCAGTGTGCCCCGCTGCTTCTCGACTTCGAACACGATGTCGTCGATCCGCGTGAGGTTCTGGCGCGCGGCTTCGAGCTTGAGCTCCGCGGCCCGGCGGCGCGACTTGTACCTCGTCACGCCTGCCGCTTCTTCGATGAGCTGACGGCGATCGGTCGGCCTCGAGCTCAAAATGAGCCCGATCTTGCCCTGCTCGATGATCGCGTAGGCCTTGGCGCCGAGCCCCGTGTCCATCAGGAGCTCGTGCACATCGCGCAGGCGGCACACCTGGCCGTCGATCAGGTACTCGCTTTCGCCGGAGCGGTACAGGCGGCGCGTCACTTCCACTTCGCGCGCCACCGACTGGATCAGTTCCTCGGCTTCCGCCCGGCTCAACACCGTTTCGGGGCGAACGGGCGTTGACGCGATGAACGGCACCGGCTCGTGGCCGTTGCCGTTCGAGTGGTGCCCGTTGCCATGGTGGCCGTTCCCGTTGTGCCCGTTTCCGTTGTGGCCGTTGCTATCGAGGGAGGCATCGTGCGCGGCGGTGTCGTCAACTCCAGGCAGCGGCGGACCCGAGAGCATTTTCAACACGCCGCTGAAACGCAGCCGGACTTCGGCGGACGCCGTCGGCTTGCGTGCGTCGCTGCCGCTGAACAGCACGTCTTCCATCCGCTCGCCGCGCAGGCTCTTCGCGCTCTGCTCGCCCATCACCCACGTGATGGCGTCCGCGACGTTGCTCTTGCCGCAGCCGTTCGGCCCGACGATGGCGGTGACGCCCTTGTCGAATGCCAACTCCGAGCGGTCGGAAAATGACTTGAAACCGTTGATCTCTAGACGTTCGAGACGCATGGTGGACACCACGGCATCGACACGGATGCCTCAATGTGCGGGAAGCTGGCTGGGTGACAGGCTGACAACGGACCGATTCTGCGGCTATTTCGCCTTCCGGGAGTCGGAAAGCGGCCCCGAGCCGCGAAGCGGTCGCCAGTGTAGCAAGGCCTACCTATGGGGGCAAGGGCAAACTGCAGCCCTATTCATTGTGGTTACTTGCCCCAACAAGTGCCGAGCTAGTGCGCGGCTTTCGAGGGCGCCCGCGACAGGTCGGACAGCCTCTGGGCCTCGCCAAACATCGTGAGCGCGACGCGCGCTTGCGGATCGACCTCGATCAGATGCCGCCGCGCCTCCGCCACGCCGAACAGCGCGCGATCGATTTCGAACCGGATCATGGCGCGGATGAACTCCAGATCCTTCTTGAACGCCTCGTCGTCCACCCGAACGTGGTCGGTCTTCAGCTGTTCGCGGAAGTCCGCCACCATCGCATCGTCGACGACGAAATTGGGCTTGACCGTCGAGCTGCCGGTGGCCGTCTGCGCGACACGCGCGTCGCCATCCGCGGTGAATTTCGCCGCGTAGTTGGCAAACGCACCGCGCTGGCTCAGGCTGCGACCGAACCGCGTCGGGTCGAATCCTTCGAGCGGACCGGCCACACGCTTGTCTGGTTCGATGCCGCCGCCGCTGTAGACGGGACGTCCGGCGTCCGTGCGCTTCAGGTCGCTGGGATTGTGCGGCTTGTTGGCATCCTGGTCGCGCATCGTGTAGGTCAGGTACTCGTCGAAGCTCGCGTCCCACGGCCGCTGAATCAGCCGTCCGCTCGGCGTGTAGTAGTGCGCGGTGGTGAGCGCCAGGCCCGCGCCGCCGCTGATACGGTAAATGGACTGCACGAGCGCCTTGCCGAACGTCGTTTCGCCGACGACGTACGCGCGGTCGTGATCCTGCAGCGCGCCCGTGACAATCTCCGACGCGCTGGCGCTGCTGCGGTTGGCCATGACGACGATGGGGATGTCGGTGAACTGGCCGTCCTCGGTCGCGCGATAATCCTGATCCGAGTTCGACACGCGGCCGTGCGTGGAAACGATGGCCTTGCCGCGCGGGATGAACTCGTTGACGACCTTGATCGCCTGGTCGAGCGGGCCGCCGGGATTGTTGCGGATGTCGAGCAGCAGCCGGCGCATGCCCTTCGACGAGAGCGACTGAAGCGCGCGTTTCAAATCGCGATCGGTGTTCTCGCCGAAATCCCGCAGCTGAACGTATCCCGTCGTCGAATCGATCATGAACGCGGCGGGAACCGTGGGAATCGTGATTTCGTCGCGCACCAGCTCGACATTGATCGTCTGCGCGTAACCGCGGCGCCGGAGAGCAATCTGCACCGGCGTGCCGCGCGCGCCGCGCAGCTTCTTCATCGCCTGGTCGGTGTTCCAGCCCTTGGTGTTTTCGCCGGCGATGTTCGCGATGACGTCGCCCTGCCGCACGCCCTGCTTGTGAGCGGGCGATCCCTCGAAGACAAACTGCGCGATGATGTCGCCGTCCACGGCGCTGATCTGAATCCCGATGCCGTAGTAGTGCCCTTCCTGCCGCTCCCGCATCTGCGCGTACTCGCGCGGGTCGAAGAAACTCGAATGCGGGTCGAGGGTCGAGAGCATCCCGCGCACGGCGCCGTACACCAGACGATCGGAATCGACTTTGTCGACGTAACTGGATTCGATCGCGCTCAGCGCGGCGGTGAACGCCTTGTAGTGTTCGGGCACCCTGTCGTCGGTCGCGAGAAGGCTCTTGCCGAGCAGGCCGCCGACGAGCGCGGACACGGCAATGACGGACACGACGATGGAGAGTGAACGATAACGTCGCATGTCAGGCATGCTAGCAGATAACTTCCTTGCAGGCAACGACTTCCGGGTACACCCTCACCCGGAACTTCTTGACCCCTTTGTGTCCCGGTTTCTATAATGCGAGGGAAGCAGGAGTACACACCATGTTAGGTTCCCTCGGCATGCCAGAGCTGATCGTGATCTTCGTGATCGCTCTGATTATCTTCGGTCCGCGCAAGCTGCCCGAGCTGGGCCGCTCCCTTGGCAAGAGCCTGGCCGAATTCAAGCGCGCTTCGAATGAGCTGAAAAGCACGCTCGAGGAGGAAATCCGCATGGAAGAACAGCGGGGCCACCTCGAGGCCTCACGTGCGGCCGCCCCGGCGCCCGAAACACACGAGGCTGAGCCCGTCGCCGCCCCGAAGGCCGACAAGACCGCATAAACCCAGGACGTGGCCTTAGTTCAGTTTCCGAGTCCCCAGCCCGGGGCCCTCCAGCCTGATCTTGAAGACGATCAGGACGCTGGAGGAAAGATGTCGTTTCTGGAGCATCTCGACGAGCTCCGGAAACGCATCGTGCAGTGCCTTCTCGGTGTCGTCGCCGGCGTCGGCCTCGGCTTCGCCTTCATCAACCCCATCGTCAACTTCATCCTGACGCCGACAAACCGGGTGCTGCCGCAAGGCAGCCGGATGATCTACACGCAGCCGGGCGAAGCGTTCGGCCTCTACGTACAGATCGGGTTGATCGTCGGGATCGTACTGGCCTCGCCGTGGATCATGTATCAGGTGTGGCTGTTCATCGCGCCGGGCCTGTACGCCAACGAGAAAAAATTTGCGGTTCCCTTCGTACTGATGTCCACGACCGGATTCGTGGGCGGCGCCGCGTTCAACCACTACATCATCTTCCCGTTCATGATGACGTTCTTCGCGAGCTTCAACACGGCCGATCTCATCTTTATGCCGAGGCTCGAGGACGTCTTCGATCTGTACTCGAAGATGCTGATAGGGATGGGCCTCGTGTTTCAGATGCCGACGGTCGTTTTCTTCCTCGCGAAGATGAGGATGGTGACCGCACGCTTCCTGCTCCGCAATACGAAGTACGCCGTGCTCGCGATCTTCGTGATCGCCGCCGTGATCACACCCAGCGGCGACATGGTCACGCAGACGATCTTCGCGGCCCCAATGCTCGGGCTCTACGCGCTCAGTATCCTAATTGCATGGATCGTCACGCCTAAGAGTGAAATCAGCTAGCAATTTCAACGCATTCGGCCTATCCTGATCCGGAGAGGCTTTGCGGCACCTTATGACGACTACTCTTCGTTTATTGAGTCTGGCTGTCGGGGCTTGCTTGTTGTCTGCGGTTGCAGCTGATGCGCAGACAAGCCAACCAAGCTCATCTGCTCAAGCAAGCTCATCCACTTCTTCCGCGAGAAGACACTCGCCCGGCAACGACCACGTTCTACGGCGACACGGGATTGTGGTTTGTTCCCACAGCCGAAGTCCTGAAGAAGGGCCAGTGGTCGGCCAGCGTCTATCGCCGGGGCACCAACTACATTCAGGGCTACACCAACGTCGGCGATTTCTCCGGCACCTTCGGATACGGGATCAAGGGCAAGGCGGAAATCTTCGGGTCGATCATCTTCGACACCCGGATCGATCGCGACGTCCGTCCGGTCTTCGTCGCCGATCCGACATTCGGCGGCTTCGTCGATCGCTATCCGAAGAACCGCGTGTACTGGTCTGGCAACAACTTCGGCGACATCTACCTGGGCGCCAAGTACAACTTCATGTCGCAAGCCGATCAGAAACCGGCAGCCGTCGCCGCGCGATTCATGGTGAAGCTGCCGACGGCCAGCGCCGACAACGGCATCGGCACGGGCAAGGCGGACTTCCTGGTGGATTTCATCGCCAGCAAGGAACTGAAGAAGGCGGAAGTCTCCGGCTACGTCGGCTACGGGTTCCTCGGCAGCACCGATAACTTCGACCTGCCGGGCGCCGCGTTTCGATGGGGCGTGGGCGCCGGGTTTCCATCGCGGGGCGCATTTCGCATCACGACGGAACTGGACGGCATCGCCAATTCCAGCAGCACCGCCAGCTACACGCCCAGCACGTTTCCCGTCGGCGACGGCACGTTTCCTCCACTCACCGTCAACACCCAGAATCTGGCGCGCCTGACGTTGGGCGCGACCTATCAGGCACCCAAGGGGTTCTTCATCGGCGTCGGCGGAAGCTGGAATTTCTCGACCCTGGAACGACTCGCCGCCCGCTCCGAGAACGGCGAGGTTCCCGGGGGCGATTACTGGGACTGGCAGGTGCGGATCGGCTATCACCCTGGCGTGCGTAAGTACGTGCCGCCACCGCCGCCGCCTGCACCGACGCCGGCGCCCGCGCCAGCACCGGCGCCAGTGCACAACCTGTCGGTCCGTGCGCAGGCCGATCCCGCGTCGATCGAAGTCGGGCGGACATCAACTGTCACAGCGACACCGACGAGCTCGATCAATTGCGCCGTGACCTACCGCTGGACTGCGCCAACGGGCACGTTCGCGAACCCGACCGCGCGCCAGACCGTGTTTACGGCGCCGAACCAGGAAGGCACGGTACCGGTCACGGTAACGGTGACCTGCCCGTCGGACAGCAAGACGGCGTCCGATACGGTCAATATCCAGGTCACGAGGCCCGCGCCCGTCGCTCAGCTCACCTTCGAAGACGTCTACTTCGACTTCGACCGCTCGACGCTGCGGCCCGAAGCGCTGCGGTTGCTGGACGACGCGGTGACCAAGCTCCAGGCGAACCCGGGACGCAACATCGTCATCGAGGGCCACACCTGCAGCATCGGCACGGCCGAGTACAACCTGGCGCTCGGCGAACGGCGCGCGGCCAGCGTTCGCGACTACCTCATCTCGCGTGGCGTGCCTGCGGCCCGGCTGCAGACGCGGAGCTACGGCGAGGAGAGTCCCAAGTACGACAACTCACGCGAAGAGACGCGCCGGCTGAACCGCCGGGCTGCCCTGACCGTGAGCGTGCAGTAGCGTCGGCAGACGCTCTTCGGCTCTCATCAACGGCCGGCTTGTGCACGAGCACAGGCCGGCCGTTTGTATTTTGAGTCCGGCTGTTGTTTTGACTTCGCGGGCCGGGCTCCGGGGTAAGGTTTAGACCGTGCCCATCAGAAAGTCCTCCGCCGCCTCCATCGACGCGCTGGCCGCGGACCTCACCTCGGAGAGCCCGGTCACGCGCGAGGCGGCAATCGCGCGCCTGACGGTCATCGGCCCCCGCGCGGTCGACAGCCTCGTGGCCATCGTGAGCACCCCGGAGAAGGGCCCCACGGCGCGTGCCGCCGCGCTCCGGGCACTCGAGGCCCTCGGCGATGCGCGGGCCCTCGAAGCCGCCCTGTTCGCCTCCCGGGACGGCGATCCAGGCGTCGCGGCAGGAGCGATCGCCGTGGCGCGCGTGTTCCTCAAGGGGCGTCATGGAGCAGCCGGTACTCGATCGACTGACCTCCCTGGCACTCGACCACGGCAGGCCTGAATCGGTCCGACTTGCGGCCGTCATGGCGGTCTCGGACCTCGAGCCCTCGACCGTCAAACCGTTGTGGGAGGCCCTCGGGAAAGACCCAAACCCGGCTATTCGGAAGAGCGTCAACGCCAGCGGGCCAGATAAGGGCGTGGAGGGGTCGACATCGGGGTCGACGTCCGACCAATTGAACGCGGCAGCCCAGCATGAGCTACCTGAGGATCCGGAGGCACTCCGTCAACTGCTGGCGTCCGCAGGACCGGACGCCACCCTCACGACACTTCATCGGATCCTCGAGCGGATTCGCGAGCGGGAACCAGCGGCGCCGCCGGCCGTGCGGGGCGATTGGATGCGCGCCCGAGGGGCGGCGCACGTCGCGCTCGCCAGGCGCTCGAGCCGACTGGGCCTCTACGACTTGCGAGAGGCGCTCGAAGGCGCGAAGGGACCGTTGGCCGTGGAATTCCTGGCGGCGTTGTCGATCGTCGGTGACGCCTCGTGCCTGGAAGCGATTGCGGCCGCGCACGGGCACGCCACCGATGAGTGGTGGCGCGAGCATCTGATCGACGCGTTCAAGGCTATCGTGGCCCGCGAAGGCCTCACGCGACGCCACGCCGTGATGAGGAAGATCGAAAAGCGATGGGGCAGGCTTCCCGCCTGAACACCCGGCGCGCCTGACCCTGCTCCGCCCGCCGGCCGCTAGTAAGACTTTGCGAAACGCACGACGAATTGTGCCGGCAAGTCACATCGGACGCACGAGCCCTCGGCGGCTGGTGCGTTCATCGGGATGTTCCGGATCGTGGCCTGGGTGTCGGTCTTGATGTGCGCCTCGCAGGCGGGCGTTCCGCACCACGGGGCGAGCACGAAGCCAGGCCGGCCATCCATTGCCTGCTTGAATGCGTCGTAATTGCCGGCTTCCTGCGTGTGCTCCTCGCGGAACGCGAGGGCGCGCGCGAAGAGCGTCTGCTGCACGTCGTTCAGCAGTTCGAGAATCCGCGGAGCGAGGCCGTCCATGGGGACGCCAATCTTTTCGCGCGTGTCGCGGCGGGCCAGCAGCACCTGCGACTTCTCGATGTCCTTCGGCCCGATCTCGAGGCGGAGCGGTACCCCGCGCATCTCCCATTCCGAGAACTTCCAGCCGGGCCGTTCGTCGCGCTCGTCCATCATGACGCGGATGCCCGCGTCAACGAGCTGCTGGCGGATGGCTTGCGCCGTCGGCAGGACGGTTTCACGCCAGTTGTCGCGGCCGATGGGCACGATGACGACCTGATACGGCGCGATTTTCGGGGGCAGCACGAGGCCGCTGTCGTCGCCGTGGACCATGATGATGCCGCCCACCAGGCGGGTGGTCACGCCCCACGAGGTCCCCCACACGTGCTGGACGCTCTTGTCGCGAGCCTGAAACGTGATGTCGAACGCCTTCGCGAAGTTCTGGCCCAGGTTGTGCGACGTGCCGGCCTGGAGGGCGCGGCCGTCACCCATCAGCGCTTCGATGGAGTACGTGCGAAGCGCTCCGGCGAACTTCTCGCTTTCGGACTTCCGTCCCTTCGCGACGGGTATCGCGAGCACCGACTCGCAGACCTCGACGTAGAGATCGAGGATCTTGAGCGTTTCCTCCTCGGCCTCCTCTGCCGTCTCGTGCGCGGTGTGTCCCTCCTGCCAGAGGAATTCCGTCGTACGAATGAACGGGAAGGTCTTCTTCTCCCACCGAACGACGTTGGCCCACTGGTTGATCAGGATGGGCAGGTCGCGCCACGACTGCACCCATTTCGCGTACATCGTCCCGATAATCGCCTCGGACGTCGGACGCACGACGAGCTTCTCCTCGAGCTCCTCGCCGCCGGCGTGCGTCACGTAGGCCACCTGCGGCGCGAAACCCTCGACGTGCTCGGCTTCCTTGGTCAGCAGGCTGTTTGGAATGAACAGCGGGAAGTACGCGTTGACGTGTCCGGTGGCCTTGATGCGCGAATCGAGCGCCTGCTGCAGCAGCTCCCAGATCGCGTATCCGTACGGACGGATCACCATGCAGCCCTTCACGGGCGAGTAATCCGCCAGTTCGGCCTTGCGCACGACGTCCAGATACCAGCGCGAGAAATCCTGCGACCGCGGCGTAATCTCGGTGACGAACGAATCGGGCTTCCCGGTTTTCTCAGTCTTGTCGTTTTTCGCCATATGTGTCGATGTAGTGGACTTTCCAGTTTACATCGTCCCTTTTTGGAAAGTCCTCGCGGTAGTGCGCGCCGCGGCTCTCCTGTCGCCGCAGCGCCGCACGCGCGATCAGGCGGGCCACCGTCACGAGATTGAACTGCTTCCACGCGTCCGCATCGTCAGCCCGCGCGTCGTCCAGCGCGCGACGGTGACCCACGTATGCCGCTTCGAGCTTCGCGGCGGCCTCTCGCATCCCATCGCCGCTTCGGAAGAGACCGACGGACTTCCACATCAGCTCGCGAACCTGGCTGGTGGTCAGTGGCCGGTGGTCCGTCGTCTGGGGCTGATGACTGCTTCCGGCTCCCTCGCCGCCCGCCGCCAACCATCCACTGCCGGCCACCAGCGCCGAGGGCGGCTGCTGCATGGCGAGAGCCGCACGCGCTCCGAACACCAGGCCCTCGAGGAGCGAGTTGCTGGCAAGCCGGTTGGCGCCGTGGACGCCCGTGCAGGCCACCTCGCCGGCCGCAAACAGCCCGGGGATGGACGTCCGGCCCCAGTGATCGGTCTGGACGCCGCCCATGATGTAATGCGCCGCCGGACCGACGGGAATCGGGTCAGTGGCGAGGTCGAGGCTGATCTGGCGGCACATGTCGGCGATCGTCGGAAACCGGTGGACGATGTAATCCGGATCGAGGTGCGCGAGCGACAGAAAGACCAGGCCGCCCGTCTGCTCCATCTCGCGGACGATGCTCCGCGCCACGACGTCGCGCGGCGCAAGATCGCCGTCCGGGTGGTAGCGGGTCATGAACGCCTGGCCGCGGCCGTTGATCAGCCGGGCACCGTCACCGCGCAGGGCTTCGGAGATCAGAAACCGCGGCGCGCCCTTGACGTTGAGCGCGGTCGGGTGAAACTGGACGAACTCGAGGTCCGCCACGCGGGCGCCCGCGTGAAACGCGAGCGCCACGCCGTCGCCCGTCGCCACCGGCGGGTTCGTGGTTTCCTTGAAGACGTGACCGGCGCCGCCGGTCGCCAGGAGCGTGGCCCGCGCACGCGCATCGCGCGGAAATCCGAGCTGGTCGAAAAACCGGACGCCGGCAACGCGGCCGTCCTCGACAAGCAGTTCGGTGACCAGCGCGTGGTTCGCCGTTTCGACGGTCGGCAGCGCGCTGACGCGCTGCCACAGCACACGCGCAATCTCTCGTCCCGTGGTGTCGCCCGCATGCAGCACGCGCCTGACGCTGTGCGCCGCCTCGCGCCCGCGGGACAGCCGTCCATCCGCATCGCGGTCGAAGCGCGTGCCCCATTCAACGAGCTCGGTGACGTACGGAGGGCCCTGCTCGACGAGCACGCGGACAGCGTCTTCGTCGCACAACCCGTCGCCGGCTCTCACCGTGTCCGCGGCATGGAGCACGGGGCTGTCGTCGTCGCCGAGCGCGACGGCAATCCCGCCCTGCGCATAGCCGGTGTTGCTCTCCGTCGGTTCAGCCTTGGTCAGGATCAGAACGCGCCCAATCGGTGCGAGCGCGATCGCCGCACGCAGGCCGGCGATGCCGCTGCCAATGACCACGAAATCCGGGGAGAGATGCACGGAGTGCTATCCTACCATCCGGTCTTCATGCCCCCAGTCCGCATCGACGTCCCGACGCCTTCCCGCGCCTACGCAGTCACGATCGAAGACGGATCGCTGGATCGCGTGGGCCGGCTGCTCGACGCCCTCAAGGTCCCCGAACGCCGCTTCGTCGTCTCGAGCCCGGGAGTCTGGCGGCTCCACGGCGCGCGCGTGGCGCGGGCCACCCGCGGCGTAGAGCCGATTCTCGTCCCGGACGGCGAACGGTTCAAACAACTCGGCACGGTGATGCGCATCTACGACGCGCTCGTGAAGGTCGCGGCCGATCGCAGTTCGACCATCGTCACCTTTGGCGGCGGTGTCATCGGCGACATGGCCGGGTTCGCGGCGTCGACGTATCTGCGCGGCATCGCGCTCGTGCACGTGCCGACGACGCTGCTGGCGCAGGTGGACAGCGCGATCGGCGGCAAGGTGGGCGTCAACCATCCCATCGGCAAGAACCTGATCGGATCGTTTTACCAGCCGCACGGCGTGATCATCGATCCGTCCGTGCTGGGAACCCTTCCGAGACGTGAATTCCGGGCGGGCCTTTACGAGGTCGTGAAGTACGGCGTGACGTCGAGCCCGGGGCTGTTCGAACGCGTCGGCCGGGACATGAAGGCGATTTTCGATCGCGACCCGATCGCCCTCTCGGCGATCATTTCCGAATCGTGTCAAATCAAGGCGAGCGTCGTGGCGGCGGACGAAAAGGAATCCGGCTTGCGGCGCATTCTCAACTTCGGGCATACCGCGGGCCACGCCATCGAGGCGGTGACGAAGTACAAGCGGTTCCGCCACGGCGAGGCCGTCGCCTATGGCATGCTCGTGGCCGCCGAAATCGCAACGCGGCGAACGGTGATGCCCGAGGACAGCCGGCAGGCGCTCGTGAACCTCATCACGAGGCTCGGTCCGCTCCCGCCGATCGCGGACCTCTCGGCCGCGCGGATGCTCGAGGCGATGCAGCACGACAAGAAAGTCGTCGCCGGGCGGCTCCACTTCGTCCTGCCGACCGGCATCGGCGGCACCGCGATCGTGGATGACGTGACCGAGAAGGAGATCAGGGCGGCGCTGCTCCGCCAGGGTTTCAAGAAATAGCCGGACCTACGACTCGAGACCGAATTCCCGAAGCTTCGCCGCAAAGGCCTTGAATCCGACCTGCAGGAGATCCGCCGCTTTCGCGCGATTGCCGGAGGCTTCCTTCAAGGCCTGTTCGATCTTGCGGCGTTCGACCTCGCTGACAATCCGCTGCGTGACGTCGGCGAGCGGCCCGGACAAGTCGATCTGCGACCAGGGGCCGTCGTCCGCTGAAGCGGGAGCCAGCGACTCGCGGAACGCGAGGCTCAGGTGACGCGCGTGGATCGTGTCGCCCTCGGTGAGGATGACGGCGCGCTCGATGCAGTTCTGCAGCTCGCGGACGTTGCCGGGCCAGGGATAGGCCGTCAACGCCTCGATCGCGGACGGAGCCAGGATGAGCCGCTTCTTGTTCTGGTCGCGGCTGAAGCGCTCGACGAAGTGCGTCGCGAGCATCGCGATGTCGTCGGGGCGTTCGCGCAGCGGCGGAATCGTGATCGGAAAGACCGACAGCCTGAAGTACAGGTCCTCGCGAAACATCCGCGCCGCCACCGACGCCTTCAGGTTGCGGTTGGTGGCCGCCACCACTCGTACGTCCACCTGCATTTCCGCCGTTCCACCGACTCGCTCGAAGCGCTTCGTCTCGAGCGCACGCAGAATCTTCGCCTGCAGCGATAACGGGAGGTCGCCGATCTCATCGAGAAACAGCGTGCCTCTGTGCGCCAGCTCGAACTTT
The DNA here is from genome assembly GCA_963729215.1 of uncultured Acidobacteriota bacterium. Lineage (GTDB taxonomy): Bacteria > Acidobacteriota > Vicinamibacteria > Vicinamibacterales > CAVVIG01 > CAVQJU01. Next base: position 402,684 of record CAVSND010000031.1, read on the forward strand.
CCGGGCTTGCGCCCGGCGGCGCCCGTGAACGCGCCTTTCTCGTAGCCGAAGAGTTCCGTTTCGAGAAGGTTCTCGGGAATGGCCGCGCAGTTGATCGCCACGAACGGACCGTCGGCACGGGGACTCAGCAGGTGCAGCGCACGCGCAAACAATTCCTTGCCCGTCCCGCTTTCGCCCTCGAGCAGCACGGTGGTGTCGGTGCCTGCCGCACGCTGCAGCGCGATCGTGACCTGCTGCAGGCGCGGATCCTCACCGATAATCTGGGGCGCTCCGCGCCGGGCCGCGAGTTCTTCGCGCAGCAGCAGGTTCTCGGTCGCCAGGCGCCGCTGTCCGAGCGCGCGCTCGACCATGAGCAGGAGGTGATCCGGATCCACGGGCTTGGCGAGAAAATCCAGCGCGCCTTCGCGCATCGCGGACACCGCGTCCTGGATGCTGCCGAACGCGGTCATCACGATGACCGGCATCTCGGGATCGACATCCTTGGCGGCGCGCAGGACGCCGAACCCATCGCCGTTCGGCAGCCGGAGGTCGGAGAGCACGACTCCCGGACGCACGCTCGCCATGGCTGCGACGGCTTCAGGCTGGTCGCGCGCCTCGATGACGGGATGCCCCTGGGCCTCGAGCGCATGGCGAAGCATCACGCGCAGCGAGTCCTTGTCCTCCACCAGCAGAATCGGCGGAGCCGCTGCGCGCGGGCGCGGGGTCACCGCAGCCAGCCAGCCGGGACGCCAGCCTTGCGGGCTTCTTCGTCGAGATCGGAGAGTGCTTTCTTGCCGTCCTGGACGCTCTTCTTGAGGCGATCGAGCTCGCTGTTCGCCTTCTGGCGGTCGCGGTCGATGCCGGCGCGCTGGACGGGGTCGTCGCGGTTGACGAAGTCGGTGTTGAGGGCGTTGATGCGGCTTTGCAGGGCGTCAGCCAGCGTCTGGTCGCTGTCGAGCTTCGTCTGGAGGTCCTTCTTCCGGCCGCTCCAATAGGCCTGATCCTTGGTGGGCCCCTTGTCCTTCGCGTCGTCGCTCTTGGCGCTGGCCGCGTCCTTTGGGGCTTCCGTCGAGGCTGAGCCCGACGCCGTGGGCGAGGAGAACGTTCCACTGGGGGCATCAGGGACGGAGCCCAGGTCCTTGTTGGTGTAGACCTTGGCGGGTGCCTTGATGTCCTTACGCCGCTCCTCCTCCTTGCGCGCTACATCCCCAAGTCCTTGTGCCTTAATGGGATAGGCGCTTCCGGTCGAGAGCGAGGAACGCCAGAGCGGCAACGACGCAATTCTGTGAGGATAGACGCATAGCTATAGGCTCGTATCGGCTCGAACCCCTCCGAACGTGAGACCCCCTAGGCCCTTCAGGGCCGCCCGGAGCCCATCGACTCGAGATGGGATTTCACGGTGTCGGCGTCGGGGGCGGACGGCGCCAGCTCGAGATACTGTTTGTACTCGCGGCGTGCATCGGCCATTTGCCCTTCTCGCTCGAGGCTCGTTGCGAAACCCAGATGACAGTCGGGGTCGCCGGGCGCCAGCTGAACGGCCCGTTCGAATATCGGAATCGCCGCGGCATCGTCGCGCGTCTTCTGCAGAGCCGTGGCAAGGTTGCACTGCGTCGCCGCGTCCGTTGGGTATAGACCCGCCGCGATCCGGTACTCGCTGACCGCGCGGTCCCAGGTCTGTCGCTGCGCCAGCGCGTGAGCCAGATTGAAGTGGTAGGCCCAGTTCCGCGGCCCGAGCTGGGCCGCACGCGAAAACCGCGCGATCGCCTCGTCGATCTGACCGGAGCGTTCGAGCACGAGGCCAAGGTCGTTCAGCGCTTCCGGATCGTCGGGCCGTTTGGCGAGCGCTTCTTCATCGCGTGCGCGGGCCGCCGCCAGTTCCGCCGCGGTTGGTTCGGGACCGCCTTTTCGCCTGGCATCCAGGGACGTCGCCGACCAGAGACTGACCTCACGCGCCGGCGCCGAAGTCTGGCCGGAGCCGGAGGACGGCGAAGCCGTCGAGGGCCGCCGGGGCGGCGGGTCAGCCGCGGACGACGACAGGCGATCCCAGACGGTGTAGCCGACGAACAGAACCGCGAGAACGCCCACGGCGCCGAAAATGAGCGTTCCCCCGCCGCGGGCCCGCAGCCACGCCGGCAAGTGCAGTTCAGACGAGGGCGCTGCCACCAGCGGCGCTTCGCACCGAAGACACCATTCCCGATCTGCCCTGATTCGCGCACCACACGATGCGCACACGACGTATCCGCTGTTCACATCCTCGGGCAGGGACTACCTCACTTCGCGCCAGGACAGGATGCGCGCGCCTGTCTGATTGATGCCGTCATTGTAATCCGCCTCGCGCCCGCCCGGGTCGCTCCGGGAGATCGTCGCCTCGAGGACTTTGTGCGCGCCGAAAGGCCCGAACGCTTCGGCACGCAGTTCGATCCGGCCCGTTCCGGGATTGCACGCGACAACCTGACCCTGAGTACACGGTGTCGAACCGTCCAGCAGCGGATCGCCGTCATTTTCGGATGAATCGTCCCCCACCATGGTGACCACGTAAAAGGGCGAGCCGGTCTCTTGCAAAAGGTCAGTCAAGAAACCCCACGCGAATAACGTCCAGCGAGGGTTGTTCGCGCCCCACGGCCGCTCGGCCGTCGGCGCGTCCATCGCGGCGCTCGAACAAGGGGCGGTCTGCCTGCAGTTGGCAAGGTTCACGACCTCCCCGAGGTCGAGGGGGCGGCCATCGGCGAGCACACGGATGCCGTTCGGAGGACCGTCGGCGAACGCAGACGAAAGCAGGCCCGACAGAACCGCGTTCCAATCCCCGATCGCGCGCACTTCGTCCAGCGTGTGTTCGAGCGCCGCGTCGGCCGCGTAGAGCGCCTCGGCCCGGGCCCTGAAGTTCCGAGTGATTTTCGACTCGATCCCCGCCGACAGGATCAGCGCCGTGCCAAGCGCCATGGTCAGCAGAATCGCCATCAATGCGACCAGCAACGCGGCCCCGCGCTCGTCGCGATGGAACCGCCCGGCAACGCCGCCGTGACATCGAACGTCAGTGGGCACGGTTTCACCTGCTCGAATTCATGTTGCGCGGACTGATATCGAACTGAATGGATTGATCAGGAACCATGCGGGCAGCGTTCATCGCCGTGCCGGGATTCGCGAACAGTGCGCCGCGCCCACTCGCGAGCGAGGCTCGCAGCAGGGCGTTGCCGGTCTGAAGCCGGATCCTGACGCCGACCCTGCGAACGCGAAACAAATCCGCGTCGTACCGGTTGGCGCTGACATCGTCCGGACACCATGGGCCGTCGGTCAACTGAGAGGGCGTCAACGCGACCAGCCCGGGCCCGCCGGCGTCCAGGGAGACGAGGCGCGGCACCTGCACTCCGCTGCTGACCCGCCACATGCAGTTCTCGCCTGGCGGCCACGGACTGAGTGTGGCATCGAGTGCAGGAGGCGCGGGTCCGTACGAGACCGATTGATCCCGGCCCGGATTCCGGAACTCGGGCGGCACAGGGTCCGCGTAATACTGGAAATCCAGCCCGACAACGTTGTCGAGTACGGCCGCGGCCGCCGCCAGACCGTCGTAACGCATCAATTGCTGGCTTGGGCCGTCGAGAAAATAGGCATGCCGCACGACCTCGACGATCTTCGCTCCCGCGGCGTACGTCGTCGCGAGCGATCCTTGTTGCATGGGCTGAAGCGTGAGCGTGCCGCCCGCGTCTGCATTCGTGACCGAAAACGCGTCGAACGCGCCGGTTCCGTCATAGACGATGGCGCTGGTCCCCGGCTTGAAGCCACACGGGGGATCGTTCACAGGACAACCTGATTCCGAATCGACTTCAACAGACGTCACATCCGTCATCGGACTGCGGAGAATCGTCTGCGACGATGTGGACGGCACATATGCAATCGTCACGGCATCGGCACGAAAAACGCCTGGGCCGTCGTCGTAGGCCGCCGACGAACCGCGACGAAACGGCAGGATGGGCGCGAACTGCCCCACCAGGCTTCCGGTGTTCGTCCCAGCATACGCGCCGGCGCCGGCCATCATGAGATCCCCGAGCAGAATATCCACGCCGACACGCAACCGCTGCTGCATGTCGGCGAACTCGGGTTGCGCCTCCACGATGCCTCGCGACGGGCCGAGCACCGTAAATACGGCGCCGATGACGGTGATTGCGATCGAGATGGCGAGGACAGCCTCGAGCAGCGAGAACCCGGCCTGGCGGTCTTGATTTGACGTCATTGACCTCATTGACTTCGTTGACCTCATTGATCTCAGGGTGCCCGCCTCGACCTCAGCGTGACCAGGGTCGCCGCATCAACCACAGCCTCGGGTGCGGGCTTCGTGACCAGCACCTGGATGACGAGCAAATCGGGTTTCGAAGGCAAGGCGTCAACTGACCAGCGACGAACGTAGACCGTTCCCGGCGGCACGCGGCCGCCCACGCCGAGGCTATTGCCGGCCTGGTCCAGATAGTCGGCGAAGCCATCCACGCTGCTGGCGAGCGTTCCGCCCTCGTTCAGATCGACGCCCGGGATCAGGCCGCGCAGCTGCTCCATCTTTTGTGCGGCGAGCACCATCGCGGTCGAGGCGTCGCGGGCCGCAACGTTGTGCGCGATCGAGAGGGCGAACACCTCCGCGAGGGCCGTGAACGCGCCGGCGACGATGCCTGCGGCGACTACGGTTTCGATGAGCGAGAATCCACGCTCCGCGGCCCGATCGCGTGTTGGCGTACGAGAACGGCCTTTCATGCTGACCGCAAGATGTGCAACTTGCGCTCCAGCCGATGCGTCGCCGCGATGGCTGAAAACGGGCCGGATTTTGAGAACGCCGCGCTTCAACCACGGAGATGGTTGCAGCGACTGCCACGCGCGACGAACCGAGAGCGGAGAATTTCGACGGTTCGCGCGCTACTCGTCCTCGGCCAGCGGGAGCACGACCGTGATCAGTCCGCCGCCGGTGGACGCGCGGCCGGCGACGACCCGGCCGTTGTGCGTGACGACAATCTTCTGCACCAGTGCCAGACCCAGACCGGTGCCCTGCGCCTTGGTCGTGAAGAACGGGTGGAAGACGCGCTCGCGCATATGCTCGGGGAAACCGGGCCCGTTGTCGGCCACCGTGATCGTATTGACGCCCTGGGCGCGATCGATTCGCGCTTCGACGCTCACCAGGGGCGCGATCGACGCCGCGGCACACGCTTCGATCGCGTTCCGCAGCAGATTGCTGAAGGCCTGCCGCAGCAGGACATCGTCGCCCTCGATGACGGCGAACTCGCCATCCACGTGGATGTCGCCGGACAACGCGCGCGCGTCGGCGCGCAGATCGTCGGCGGCGCGCTCCGCGATGGCGCCCAGATCGACCGGAGAGAGCGTCGGCTGGTCCGGCTTTGCGAAGTTCAGGAAGTTCGTCACAACCTCGCGCATCGCCTCGGTCTCGGCGCGGATGCCTTCGACATACGGCCGGAACTGTTCGGGCAGCGCGTCCAGGTTCAGCAACCGGCTGTATCCGTGAATGGTGGCCAACCCGTTGCGGAACTCGTGCGCAATGCCGGCCGTCAGCTCTCCGACTCTGGCGAGGCTGTCCTTGAGCCGTACCTGCTCCTCGAGCGCCACCACCGCCGTGAGATCGGTGAACAGGCAAATGACACCGTGCGGCGCCGACGAATCGTCGCCGAGCGGCGACACACTGAGGCCCAGGTGCACCGACGGCGCGGAGGCGACGGGGATTTCGACGGCGCGCCGAATCATCGAGCGGCCGCTTGCCAGGCACTGTTCGATGAGCGCCACCAGGGGCTCGGCGTGCGCCAGGACCTCCCGGTAGTTGACGCCCCGGTGGGGACCGTCACCGAGAGTCAGCAGGCGCCGTCCAACCGGATTGACGATTTGCACCTCGCCGGAATGGTTGACCATCAACAAGCCGGCCGTGAGGTTCGCGATGATCTCGTCGCTCAGCCGCTCCGAGGCCTCCGCGCGCAGCGTCATGGCGCGCTCCTGGGCCTTGAGCTTGGTCACCGCGTCCTGCAGCGCCGCCGACAGCACCGCCGTCTCCATCCCGTTGCTGGAGAGCCGGGACCGCGTATCCCGGGCTGCCGTGAAAAACTTGAGGACCGCGAAGGTCAGCACCGCGATCAGAACGGTCACGATCGCCGTCAGGCCGAGGAAGAGCTGGCCGGCAGGTGTCATGTTGGCTCTAGAAGAACCCGAGGTACCAGTTGAGGATATCGTCGCCCACGACCGAAGCCACGAGCGCGCCAACGGCAAGGAAGGTCCCGAATGGCAGCGCGTATTTCAGCGACTCCTTCCTCAACACCATGACCAAAACGCCGACAATTGAACCAAGAAACGAGGAGAAGACCAGCGTCAGCAGCATGAGCTTCCAGCCGAGGAACGCGCCGATCATCGCGAGCATCTTGAGGTCCCCCCTTCCGAGCCCTTCTTCGTGGCGAACGCGGTAGTAAATCTCCGCGATCGCGTACAGGCTGCCGTAGCCAACGGCGGCGCCGATGATCGACGCGATCCATCCCGGGCCGACGAAGAAGTTCGCCAGGATGCCGATGACAATGCCCGGCTTCGTAATGGCGTCTGGCAGGATCTGATGCTCGTAGTCGATGACGAACAGCGCGATCATCGCCCAGGCAAACGCGAGCCTCACGACGAGGAGCTCCGCCTGGTGCCACGTCTCGATCGGTCCGTACAGGAGATACCCGGCCAGAAATACCGCGCCGGTAATGGCCTCGATGATGGGATACATCGGCGAGATCGCGACACGGCACTTGCGGCACCGCCCCCGCAGCACGAGGTAGCTCACCACCGGCACGTTCTCGTACCACGCGAGCATATGGCCGCAGTTCGGACAGCCCGAACGGGGCCGGACGGGTGAAAGCCCGCGCGGCAGCCGGTAGATGCAGACGTTCATGAAGCTGCCGAGCATCAGGCCCAGCAGCGTGACGTACGCGGCTTCGAGAGCGAGCCCGGCTTCAGTCACGCGCCGCTCCGCGTGCCGGGCTCGATCGGCAGCGGGAACAATGGCGAGCGCGACGACAGCTGAACGCGCGAGGACGACGAGAGCTCGTACGGCACACCGGCGGGATCGAGCGGGATGCCGCGGATGGTACCCGAGCGGACCAGCGGTCCCCAGTCAGTCAGCTGGCCCCCCGTACGGCTGACGAACGCGTCAACGGCCTGCTGGAGCCGCTCGATGAGCTCGATCGCATCCAACTGCTGGAGCTTGGTCCGGGCCGCATTGCGCGCATAGTCGTTATTGGCCGTGTCGTACATCTGCTTCCAGAGCAGCCGGGACGCGTTCCGGTCGCCGCCACGGGCGAGCGTGCTGGCTGCGAGCGACTGCATCCACCAGGGCGCGCCGGCAATCGCCGCGCCCCGCTTGAACGCCTCGGCCGCCTTCGAATAGTCGTGGACGTTCCAGTAGTACACGAACCCGATGTCCTGCCAGTATTGCCACTTGTCTGGCATCTGCGCGAGACCCTTCTCCAGGAGGGCCACCGCCTGATCCGGCCGGCCGGGCCCATGCGGGTACGACTCGGACAGGAAGATGGCGCCGAACCGGTACGCGATGTTGAACCGCGGGTCGAGCGTCGTCGTGATATCGAGCAGCGGATACAGGAGGTCGAACGTGACGGGCGTTTTCTGCGCCAGCGCCGGCGGAGGCTCGAGCGCATCGTCGAACCGCTCTTTGGCGTCCTTCGTTCGCCCGCCGAAATACTGAATCGCTCGAATCCAGTACAGGTCCGACGCCAGCGGGCGCTGTGTGAAGACAACGCGTCCCGTGGCCCGCTGCGAGAGATAGAGTGTTTCCTCGTCGCTGGTGTCGAGCGCATAGCGTCCGTCACGCAGCGTCTGCAGCCACACGGCCAGGGCGAACAGCCCGCGCAACGACCGCCAGTCCGGCGAAGACAGAGGAGCGGGACGGCCGCGTCATTTGAAATCGCGCCTTGCAAAGATCAACGCGCCGCCGATGAGCAGCATCGTGATGTAGACGAGGCCGTAGCCGATGGTGGCGGCCATATACCCCGCGCTCACGGGCAGGCCGTGGACCACTTGCGCGGTCACGTCGAAGGGCGCCAGATTCGGCAGCACGTAATAGAGGGCGCGCGCCCCCCATTGCACGGCCTTCGAGTCGACCACCTGGTCGAAGTTCCGGAGATCGGCACTGAAATAGCCCGCCACGTACAAGCCAAACGTCAATGCTGCGGACAGAATCGGCGTCGAAAACGTCGAGAAGAACGTCGCGATCGCCGTGACGACCATCAGCTGCACGAGAATCAGCACCACGGCCTTGAGCAGCGCCGGATCGAGGGTTGGGGCCTCGCGCGCGGCCCGGGCAGACTCGTTTTCACCCCAACCGACGTATGCCAGCACAAGGTAGAGCGCGGCCGTCATGATCGCGACATTGACTGTCAGCGTGAGCACCAGCCCTGCGTACTTGCCGAGCACCACGTCGTAGCGCCGGATGGGCTTGGCCATCAGGTTGTAGATGCTCCGGCGCTCGACTTCCTTCGACACCAGACCGATGCCGATGAAGACGGCCATGAACAGGCCGAAGATCGACATCGCCGACAGACCCAGATCCTTCATGATCTTCAGGTCCTGGCCGGCCGTCAGCTGTCCCAGCAGATAAGACGTGCCCATGAGGAGGATCGCGAACGCCACGAGGTTATAGAGCACCTTGTCGCGCACGGATTCGCGGAATCCGTTCATGGCGATCCAGCCGAGGGTCTTCAACGCGCCTCCCCCTGGCTCACGCGTTCGACAAACAGCTCTTCGAGCGTTTCCTGAATCGGATTCAGCGACACGAGCCGCCCGCCTGCGGCGACGATCTGGGACAGCAATCGTTCGGGGGGCGTTTCGAGCGGCAGTTCCAGCTGAAATCGTCCTCCGCCGATCGGGACGACGCTGCGCACGCCGCCGGCGAGCTTCGCAAGGGTTTCATCGTTCAGGTCGGCGACGATGAGCTCCCAGCCGTGGACGTTGAACGCCAGCATCTCCCGCAACAGGCCGCTGGCGACCATGCGGCCCTTCGCAAGAATCGCAACGCGGCTGCAGAGGGCCTCGGCGTCGCTCAGGACGTGAGAGCTGAAAAATACCGTGCAGCCACGATCGCGCAGTCGCAGGATCAGGGCGCGGACATCGCGCCGGCCGAGCGGGTCGAGGCCGGACATCGGCTCGTCGAGGATGACGAGATCCGGCTCGTTGATGAGCGCCTGGGCAATGCCCACCCGCTGAAGCATGCCCTTGGAAAACTTCCGCAGCGGGTCGCGGCGTTCCCTGCCGATGCCCACTTCGTCGAGCAGCGCGTTCACGCGACGCCGGCGCTCGGCGGACGGGATGCCGAATAGCCCGCCGTAGTAGGTGAGCAATTCCTCCGCCGTCAGATGATCGTAGAAGTACGGTTGTTCCGGCAGGTAGCCGAAGCGGCGCTTGGCCGCAAGATCGCCGGCGGGGCGTCCGAAAATGCGCGCTTCGCCGGATGTCGGAAATACGAGCTGCAGCAGCAGCTTCAGGGTGGTGGTCTTGCCGGCGCCGTTGGGTCCGAGAAACCCGAAGACCTCACCCGCTTCGACCTGCAGGGAAAGACGATCAAGGACACGCCGGGGCCGCTTCCGCCAGAAGCCAACGGCGTAGTCTTTGGTCAGCTCGATGGTTTCGATCGCAAGTGTCAATCGTTTCGAGGGCGGCTGGCCCCACAGATCCGCCGCCTGGCGGACCGCTCACGAACTTGTATCGGTCATTTGGCGGCCCGCTGTAGCTCCAGGGCGATGGCCTGATCCAGATACTGGGGGGCGAGCACCCCCGCAATCCGTACCCCGTTGATGAAGAGTGTGGGCGTCGCCTGCACGCCGAGTGATTTCCCGAACGCGACGTCGCCTTTGACCAATTCGAGCAACGACGTATATTTCGCGTCGAAATCGGCGACCTGTCCCACTTCCCGGGCGGCCTTCTTCACCGTGTCGGGTGTCATGCCCTCCTGGTTGGCAAACAGCCACTCTTCCATCGCGTCTTCGCGATTGTGCCCGCGCGCCAGACGGACGGCCACGGCGGCTTCACAGGCGGACGGGTGCGGCCCGCCGTTCTGGACGTTGATGTTGCACTCCGAGTCGAGCGGGTAATCCTTCAACACGAGGCGGACCGTGTTGGGCTGCTGCGCGTTGTACTTGGCGATGATCGGCTTGAGTGACACGAACGCCTGGCGGCAATACGGGCACTGAAAATCGCTGAAGTCGACGATGAGCACCTTCGCCCCGTCGCTTGGAACGATGATGGGGACGCGCTGCTGGGCGGCGTACCAGCGTTCAAATTCGGAGGATGGATTCTGCGCGGGGGCCTGACTCGCGGCCTCAGGCGCGGCCCCTTCACGAGGGAAAAACGCGACCGCCGAGGCGGCCCCGCCGAAGAACAGCAGCGTGACGGCCACGGCGATGGGGCTCGAGATCCAGGCTCGCACGTCGGTGACAGCGCGTCGAGGGAGTGTGGTCATGGGAAAAGAAGTGGCAGCGCCGGACACCAGGAACAACCCAACCACCGCGGCGTCGGTGGTGAGACACAAGACACAGTAAGCCTTGAGCACGGCGATCGAGATGTAGCCCAGATACAGGACTACGGCGAGGCCGGCGGTGGACAGGGCAAAGAGATAACCGGGCACGCTTTCACGCAGCACCTGCGGCCCGACCGAACCGGCCAGCAGGAGCAAGAGCACGCCGGTAAACCAGATGACGCCAAAAATCGCGACGGGCACACCGGCGACGGTGCTGTATCGGCTGAGATAAACCTGCGTGCAGCTCACCGTCGTGTTGATGTCGCAAAACGACGTATAGCGCGGATCGAAGATGAGGTGATAGTGAACGTAGGCGGCGGCCAGCATCGCCCCGAGACCAACCACCGCGCAAGCAACGGCCAAGGTTCGAGCGGTAGGACTCACAACCTTCGACTTGTATCACAAGTCGCCGTACAAAACGAACCGGCATGGCCCTTTGCAAAGCCATGCCGGTTCGTCGTGTCTGTGTGTGCGTCGAACGTTACTGAATCGGAGCAACCGTTCCGGCTGTCGCGAACGGCTCGGCCGGCGCGACGCCCGCCGTGTTCTGCCAAATCGTGCCCTGGGCGTTGGTCGCGAACGCGCGCGTGCCGGTCGAACCGGGGTTCATCGGCGTCGCGGACGCGTAGTATCCCGTGGTCGAGGCCAGGCAACCCGTCGGCTGGGGCGCGAGCAGCGTCCCGGTTCCGACGCCCAGCGTCATGTTGTAGCCGCTCTTCGCGGGCGTGTTGGAGCCCGTCAGGTCGGGCGACAGGAAGTTGCCGGCCACGCGCAGGTCGGTATAGGTCGACGAGTAGCCGTTGCACTGCTGCGAGTAGTTGACCTGCGCGGTGTTGACCGCGCGCATGGACCCGATGGCCGACGCCTCGTTGCCCGACATACGGGCGCGCAGCAGACCCGGCACCGCGATCGCCGCGATGATGCCGATGATCGCCACCACGATGAGCAGCTCGATGAGTGTGAAACCCTTCTGATTCGTTCGCATCTCTCTCTCCTTAAGAATTTTTAATACGTCAGCCAGTCTGACACTCATGTCACCGCAGGCTTGCCGTGCCTTATGAGTCAGCAACGGATGTGCCAGAAAGAGCGATCGCCATAATCAACTGTAAACAAGCGACTTACGTCATGGCGGCCCTGCGGAAGGTCTAACAAGACTGCAATAAGTGACAATCATTGTCAGCTCATGGGTCAGAGAATGTCAGCCGAGACGGGACGGTAAGAAGTGGGACGTTAATGGCGCCCGACAGGCGGGCGTGCTTTCGAAGGCGCACGATCAGCATAGCCGTACAAAACGAAACCGGCATGGCCCTTTCGAGGCCATGCCGGTTCGTCGTGTCTGTATGTGCGTCGAACGTTACTGAATCGGAGCGATCGTTCCGGCTGTCGCGAACGGCTCGGCCGGCGCGACGCCCGACGTATCCTGCCAAATCGTGCCCTGGGCGTTGGTCGCGAACGCGCGCGTGCCGGTCGAACCGGGGTTCATCGGCGTCGCGGACGCGTAATAGCCCGTGGTCGAGGCCAGGCAACCCGTCGGCTGGGGCGCGAGCAGCGTCCCCGTTCCGACGCCCAGCGTCATGTTGTAGCCGCTCTTCGCAGGCGTGTTGGAGCCCGTCAGGTCGGGCGACAGGAAGTTGCCGGCCACCTTAAGATCGGTATACGTCGATGAGTAGCCGTTGCACTGCTGCGAGTAGTTGACCTGCGCGGTGTTGACCGCGCGCATGGACCCGATGGCCGACGCCTCGTTGCCCGACATACGGGCGCGCAGCAGACCCGGCACCGCGATCGCCGCGATGATGCCGATGATCGCCACCACGATGAGCAGCTCGATGAGCGTGAAACCCTTCTGATTCGTTCGCATCTCTGACTCCTTAAGAAATCGTTGAACAGTTTGACGACCCTGCTCATCGCAGGCGTGCCGTGCTCCATGTTGGAGCAACGGGTATGCCAGACGAGCTACAGTCCATAAGTAATTGAACCAAATAGACTTACTTTCTCGAAATCAAAAGTTTATGGCTCAAAAGCCTGCAACAACTGCCAATAACTGTCAACTTCTGGGACAGAGAGTGTCAGCGCAGGTTGTATTTCTTGACGTAGTAGCGGAACGACCGGAAACTCATCCCCAGGAGCTCCGCAGCCTTCACTTGCACCCCATCCGCCCGCTTCAGCGCTTCGGCGATGTACCCGCGTTCGATCTCTTTGACGTGCGCCTCGAGATCAAAGCCGGCCGCCGGCAGCCCGTCGGCCGACGACGATTGCGCCTGGGGAATCGACTTGCTCGAATCCCCGCGCACCGAAGGGGGCAGGCTGTCCGGAAGGACGGTTGGAGTCGACTCCAGGGCCACCGCGCGTTCGATCGTATTCTCGAGCTCGCGAATGTTCCCCGGCCACTCGTACTTCATCATGAGCTCGAGCGCGTCATGGGACACGCCCGTGACGACCTTCTCCATCTGCTCGCTGTACTTCGTCAGGAAGTGCTCGGCCAGCAGTGGAATATCCTCCCGCCGTTCGCGCAGCGGGGGCAGGTGGATGGGGATCACGTTGATCCGGTAAAACAGGTCTTCGCGAAAACGTCCGTCGGCGACGAGCTTCGCGAGATCCTGGTTGGTCGCGGCGATGACGCGGATGTCGGCCTGCATCTCTTCAAGGCCGCCTACGCGGCGAAACTTCCGCTCCTGGAGCACGCGCAGGAGCTTCACCTGCATCACCGGGCTCATCTCGCCAATCTCGTCGAGGAAGACCGTACCGCGTTCCGCGACTTCGACGAGACCCTTCTTGTTCGCGTCCGCGCCCGTAAACGAACCACGCATGTGCCCGAAGAGCTCTGATTCGAGGAGCGCCTCCGGCAGGGCTCCGCAATTCACGGCAACCACCGGCCGCTCGCGCCGCAGCGAGTGGAAGTGGATGGCCTGGGCCGCCAGGCCCTTGCCCGTTCCGGACTCGCCCGTGAGAAGAATGGTGCTGTTGGTGCGCGCGACGGTCTCGATCATCTTGAAGACTTCGAGCATCGTCTCGCTGCGGCCGATGATGTTCGCGAACTGGTGCGACAGGCCGAGCGTGCGTTTCAGCAGCACGTTCTCCTGCTTCAACTGGCGGCTCTCGATCTTCTCGCGCACCTTCATCCGCAGCACGTCGAGATCGAAGGGCTTGGTCAGATAGTCGCACGCCCCGAGGCGCATCGCCTCCACCGCGCTTTCGGTGGACGCAAACGCCGTGATCATGATGCCGAGGATGTCCTTGTCGATCCGCTTGGCGGCGCGCAGGACCTCGACGCCGCTGATGTCGGGCATCTTGATATCCGAGATCAGGATGTCCACGGGTTCCCGCTCGAGTGTGGCCACCGCGCTCTTCCCGTTCTCGGCGAGCAGCACCTCGTAGCCCTCGCGTTTCAGGAGGATGGCGAGCATCTCCCGCATCGATCGCTCGTCGTCCACGACGAGGATCCGGGGGGCACGCCGTTCGGCGGCGACTTCTGGGACGGGCGCGCTGGATGTGCTCATGTCGCTATGCCGTTATCGCGGCCCGCGCTGGCAGGTGGACCGCGACGGTCGTGCCGTGGCCCGGCTGCGAGCTGACCTGAATCTTGCCGTTGTAGTCCGTGACGATGCGATGGACGATGGCGAGCCCGAGGCCGCTCCCCTGCGCGAACCCACCGTGGAAGGGCTGGAACAGCCCCTCGAGTTCGTCGGGCGCGATGCCGATGCCTTCATCCTGCACCGTAATCACGACGCCGTCGGTGGCGGGATCCACGGCGGCCATCAGGCGGAGGCGCCCGCCTTTCGGCATGGCCCGGAGGCCGTTGCTGGCCAGGTTCCAGACGATCTGTTTGACCTGTCCCTCGTCCGCGTCGTACCACAGCTCTGATGGGGGCACATCCACATCGATGAGATGCCCCTGCTGGACTTCCGCCGAATTCCTCAGCAGGAGCGCCGCGTCGTTCAGCGCGCGGCGCACGTCGAAGCGCGCGATAGCGAACCTTTGCGGGCGGGCGTACGCGAGGAACGACCCGATGGTGGTGTTCAGGCGCTCCGACTCGCGCAGGACAATGTCCATCAACTGACCCTGCTCCGTGCTGAGCGGCAGCTCGTGGCGGAGAATCTGAATCGAGCCAGACATCGACGCCAGCGGATTCCGGATCTCGTGGGCGATGCCGGCGGCCATCTCGCCGACGGCCGCCAGGCGCTGCTGGAGGCGCGCGTCGCGTTCGAGCTTCTTGATGTCGGTGACGTCCTGGAACGTGACGAGGTACCCGGCCCGGCCGCCGGGTGTCTGCAGGTACGCGATGCTCAAGCCGATCTCGACGTGGCGGCCGGCTCGCATGAGTTGGGCTTCCATCCGTCGCGCCCGGCCGTTGTCGAGTTCGGGCGACGCGGCGCCGACGGCGTCTCCGGGAATGTTGAGCACTTCCGCGATCGGGCGTCCCGCAACCGAGGCGGACGAGCGGCCCGTGATGTTCTCCGCCGCGCGGTTGAACGTCAGAATCCGGCCGGTGTTGTCGGTGGTCGCCAGCCCGCTTGGCAGGCTGTCGATGACGTGCTGATTGAGCGCCTGGAGATCGGCGATCTGGCTCGAGGCCTGTTCCAGCCTCACGCCGGTGGTCCTGACGCCCTCTGCCAGCGAGCCGCTGAGCAGGGCGACGGCGAAGAACCCGAATGCGTTGAGCAGATACGTGTACTGCGCGACCGAGCGGAGCGGCAGCACCGGCGAGACAAGCCATGGGTCGTGCATGTAGCCCGCCACCGTGAGGTACTGCGCGAGCACGACGCCGCCGTAAAGCACCGCGCTCAGCGTCGCGACCAGCAGCCCGCCGCGGCGAAACTGGACGATCGACGCCGCCACGATCGGCAGAACGTAAAGCGACGTGAAATAGCTGGTGACGCCGCCCGTGAAATAGATGAAGGCCGAAACGATCAACGCGTCGCCCGCCAACTGGACGTCCACCAGCCACCGGCGGCCCTCCGCCAGGCGCAGGGTCGCCGCGTAGAAGGCGGTGAGCGCGTAGGTGAGGCCGATCAGGAAGAAGAACGGATCGACGGGAAACGACCCGGGCGCCGTGATCTGCGCGAAGGTCGCCGACCCGAGCAGCAGCGTGCTGATGACCGCGCGGATGGCGATCAGCCATCGGAGCTTACGCCGGAGATCGCTGGTTGGCATCAGCACGAGGTCGTCCGCTCGCTGCTATCGGCCACGTCACCCTTAGGTGAGCTTGCTGATCATGTCGAAGATCGGCATGTACATCGCGATGACGATCCCGCCGACCACGGTGCCCAGGAACGCGATCATGATCGGCTCGAGCAGGGTCAGCATGCCGGCGACCGCCACGTCGACTTCCTCTTCGTAGAAGTCGGCGATCTTCGCCAACATGGCGTCGAGCGCGCCCGTCGCCTCTCCGACGCTGATCATCTGGGTCACCATCGACGGGAAGACGTTGGTCTCCTTCAGCGGTGCCGAGATCGTTTCGCCGCGCTCGATGCTCTTCCGCGTCTCGAGAATGGCGTCCTCGACGATGGCGTTGCCCGACGTGCGCGCCGTGATGTCGAGCCCATCGAGGATGGGCACGCCGGAGGCGATGAGCGTCGAGAGCGTGCGGCAGAATCGCGCGACCGAGATCTTGCGAAGCAAGAGCCCCAGCACGGGCATCTTCAACATCAGGGCGTCGATCTGATGTCGGCCACCGTCCGTCTTGTCGTACTGGCTGATGCCGTAGCCCGCCAGGCCCAGCGCCGGGACACCGAAGACTCCGTACTTGACGAGGTTGTCGCTGAGTGCGATGACGACGCGCGTCGGGAGCGGCAGCTGGGCGCCGAGGCCGGCGAACATCGCCGCGAACGTCGGGATGACCTTCCACAGGATCACGCCCACGACGACGGCCGCGATCACAATGACGGCGATGGGATAGATCATCGCCGACTTGACCTGGCCCTTGAGTTTGACGTTTTTCTCGATATAGACGGCCAGGCGCTTCAGAATGGTGTCGAGAATACCGCCCGCCTCGCCCGCGGCGATCATGTTCGTGTACAGCGGATCGAACGAATTCGGGAACTTCCGCATGGCGTCGGCGAGCGCCGCGCCGCCCTCCACGCTCGACCGCGTCTGCAGGATGACCTCGGCGAAATGCTTGTCCTCTTCCTGGTTGCCCAGGATGTCGAGGCACTGGACGAGGGGCAACCCGGCGTCGATCATCACCGAGAACTGCCGCGTGAACACCGCCAGGTTCTTCGCGGCAACCGTCTTGGTCGTCTTGCCGCCCCCGGCCGCCTTCTTCTCTTTGTCTTTTTCCGCGGCCTTGGCCTTGGCGGGCGTGATGCGCGTGACCAGGATCTGCTCACGACGCAGCGCGGCCACCGCCGCGTCCATCGTGTCCGCGATCCGTTCGCCGCTGACCGTCTCGCCGCCGCGCGTCCGTCCCGAATATGCGAAGTTAGCCATAGCGTCTGACCCCTAACCTCTAACCTCTATGACCTCTTTACTTCGCCACCGGCCGTGGCATCGCCCCCGGCCGGCTCATGCCGGCACCGGCGACCACGCCGACGCCGCGATTGATCATGTCCTGCAGCTCGTCGCGGTTCGACGAGGCGCCGAGCGCCGTCTCGAGCGAAATCAGCCGCCGCTGGTGCAGGCTCACCAGCGACTGGTTGGCGGTCTGCATCCCCAGCTTCTCCTGCCCCGCCTGCATCGCGCCGTAAATCTGGTGAATCTTGTCGTCGCGGATCAGGTTCCGGATCGCCGGCGTCGGCACCAGGATCTCGAGCGACACGACGCGGCCCTTCCCGTCCGCGCGCGGCAGCAGCGCCTGGCAGACGATGCCCTCCAGCACCAGCGACAGCTGCGTGCGGATCTGCGACTGCTGGTTCGCGGGAAAGATATCGATGATGCGGTTGATCGTCTGCGCCGCCGAGTTCGTGTGCAGCGTGCCGAACGTCAGGTGCCCCGTCTCGGCGATCTTCAGCGCCGATTCGACCGTTTCGAGGTCGCGCATTTCGCCGATGAGGACGATGTCCGGGTCCTCGCGAAGGGCCGCCCTGAGGGCGTTGGTGAAGCTGTTGGTGTCGCTGTGCACCTCGCGCTGGTTCACGAGGCAGTTCTTGTGCGGGTGGATGTATTCGATCGGATCCTCGATCGTGAGGATGTGCTCGTGCCGCTCGCTGTTGATCTTGTCGATCATCGCGGCCAGCGTCGTCGACTTCCCGCTGCCGGTGGGTCCCGTGACGAGCACCAGGCCGCGCGGACGCTCCGCCAGCGAGCCGAGGACGGAGGGCAGCCCCAGATCGCCGAAGCTGCGAATCTTCTCGGGAATGAGACGGTAGACCGCGCCCACCGCGCCGCGCTGGTTGAAGAGGTTGCACCGGAAGCGCGCGAGGCCGCGGATGCCGAACGAAAAATCGAGTTCGAGCGTTTCCTCGAAGCGTTTCTTCTGCGTGTCGGTCAGGACGCTGTAGACCAGCCCCTTCGTCTCGGACGGCTGCAGTTCGGGCAGCGGGAGCCGCTGCAGGCGTCCGTTGACGCGAATCTGGGGCGGCGTGTTGGTCGCGATATGGAGGTCGGACCCGTCCATCTCGACCATCGTCTTCAAGAGATCAGGCAGCGTCGACATGTCCCTCTCCAATCACCGACCACCATCCACCGAGCCACGAGCCACGAGCCACCTCTTATTTCACCGTCTCGCGCACGACTTCTTCGACCGACGTCATCCCGTCCATCACCTTGCGGAGGCCGCTGCGCCGGAGCGTGATCATCCCTTCGTCCACGGCCTTGCGCCGGAGCTCGAGACCCGACGCGCCGACCAGGATCAGCTCGCGAAGTTCTTCGCTGACCTCCATCACTTCGTAGAGACCGACACGTCCCTTGTAGCCGGTGTTGTTGCACCGCTCGCAGCCGGCGCCCTTCATCGGCACGACCTTCTCGGCTTCCTCTTGCGTGAACCCGGCGTGGATGAGCGCTGGCGGCGGCGTCGGGTGCGGCTGCTTGCAGTTGGCACAAACCCGGCGGACGAGACGCTGGGCGCAGATCAGATGCACGGAGCTTGCCACCAGAAACGGCTCGATGCCCATGTTCATCAGACGGTTGATTGTGCTGGGCGCGTCGTTCGTGTGGAGCGTAGAGAGCACCAGATGGCCGGTGAGAGCGGCCTTGACCGCAATCTCGGCCGTTTCGAAGTCTCGGATTTCGCCGACCAGGATGATATTGGGGTCCTGCCGGAGGAACGATCGCAGCGCCGCCGCGAAGTTCAAGCCGATGTTCTCCCGGATCTGCACCTGGTTGACGCCCATCAGGTTGAACTCCACGGGGTCTTCGGCCGTCATGATGTTGGTTTCCGGCGTGTTGACCTTGGAGATCGACGAGTACAACGTGTTCGTCTTGCCGCTTCCCGTAGGGCCCGTGACGAGCACCATGCCCCACGGCCTGAGGATGGCCGTCTCGAACTTGGTCAGCGACTCCTGCTCGAAGCCGAGCTTCGTCATGTCGAGCATCAGCTTGTCCTTGTCGAGCAGACGCATGACGATCTTCTCGCCGAAGAGCGTCGGCAGCACGGACACGCGGAAGTCGATTTCTTTCTGGCAA
Source organism: uncultured Acidobacteriota bacterium (assembly GCA_963729215.1). Taxonomy (GTDB): domain Bacteria; phylum Acidobacteriota; class Vicinamibacteria; order Vicinamibacterales; family CAVVIG01; genus CAVQJU01. The sequence goes on from CAVSND010000031.1 coordinate 421,759, forward strand.
GCCGTTGTCGCTGAACCGGATCTTGATGCGCCCGTCCTGCGGCAGCCGCTTCTCGGCGATGTCGAGCTTCGCCATGATCTTGAGGCGCGACGAGATCGCGTCACGGAACTTCATCGGCGGGCTCATGATGTTGTAGAGGATCCCGTCGACGCGGTACCGGATGCGCAGTTCCTTCTCGTACGGCTCGATGTGGATGTCGCTCGCGCCCTTCTGAATGGCCGACATCAGCACGACGTTGACCAGCCGGACGACCGGCGCCTCTTCGCCCTGCTTGGCGAGCGCCTCCGCGCTGATTTCCTGGAGTTCCTCGAGCACCTCGACGTCGGCGCCCGCGTCGGCGAGCGCCTGCATTTCCTCGAGGCCCTTGGTGGCCATGTCGAGGGCGCTCGGGCCGCCGGCGATCGACGGCGCCGACTGCGCCGCGGCCTTGCTGGGTGCGCTCTGCTTGGTGCCGCCGGTCGGGTAGTACCCGCAGCACGGCGTCGGTGACCGCTGTCTCCGAGGCGACGACCGGCTCGACGTTGTAGCCGGTCATGAACTTGATGTCGTCCATCGCGAAGACGTTGGTGGGATCCGTCATCGCGATCGTCAGCGTCGCGCCGGCGCGCGAGAGCGGGACGATCTGATACTTGTGCGCTGTCTCGGCGGGAATCAGCTTGATGACGGCCGGGTCGATCTCGAACTGCGTCAGGTTGATCGACGGCACGCCGTACTGCTTGCTCAGCAGGGCGGTAATTTCATCGTCCTTGACGATCCCCAGCTTGACCAGGTTGTAGCCGAGCTTCCCCCCATTGGCCTTTTGGTGGTTCAAGGCCTGCTGGAGCTGGTCAGGCGTGATGCGCTTCTCCTTCAGCAGGAGCTCGCCAATACGGACGGCCATGAGAGCTAGTGATTATCCAATACTGACAAATAAATGTCATTTATGACCTAAAACGTCACTCTTAGGTCGACGCCCCAACGATCCCGATCCGCCGTCGGCCCCCACATAGCCGCCCCGTCCACATACACTCGCTGAAAGGGCGACGCGGAAAACCCGACCGCGCCAAAGGCGCCCTGCGCGTCGCCGCCGCGGTCATCGCTGATCACATTCGCGCCCACGCCGCCACGCACCGCGATCCGATGTCCGAGCATCCAGGCCTCGGCGCCAGCCGCGACATGGCGCTCGTCGCGGCCGTCAACCGGGGTCGCCGTCAGATCCACGTCCAGTGAAACGGTCAGCTGCTCGATGGTCCCGTGTGTCGGCGTCGTCACGGCCACGCCCGCACGCGCCTGACGCGTCAGCTCGAACGCGCCGGGTGCCGTTCCGAAAGACCCCGACACGAGGTTCCGAACGTTCAGGCCCGCCCGGATCCGTCCGAATGCGGCCATCGCGCCCAAATCAAAGTCGCCCCGCGTCTCCGACTGCACGCGTATCACCTTCACGGTCGTCCCGACCACGAAATGGTCCCCAATCGACTGCCCCACCGTTGCGCCAAACTGATCAAATCCCGCCGACTCCGACACGGGCAGACCTAGTCCTACAGCTCCGAGATCTTGTCGGCTTGTGCCCCCGGCCCCTGTAGAGCCAGACGCCGCTATTTGACTGATATTGAGGTGGTAATAGCTCAAACCGAGGGAGGGAAAACCGAAGGCGATACCCCAGTGCCCACCACGGCCCACCTCGACAATGCCGTCGGCAAACGACTGGCTTGTCGCGAGCCCTGCCGGGTTCCACCACGACGCCGTGGCATCGTCGGCGACGGCGACAAACGCACCGGCCATCCCCTGCGCGCGGATTCCAACACTTTCATAGGTCTGCGCGTGAGACACCGACGGCGCACAGACACCCAGCGCGCAGAGAACGAACACCAAGGCTTTAGGCATAGAGCCTTAACCTTAATGTTCTTTGCGTGTGGATGGGTAGATCGAGGGACCTATCCGACGAGCACGGCCGCGGCCACGACGGTGGTCCACCAGCCCTTCTTGTCGCCGACGGCGGTCTGCGTGACGTTCTGCGTGCGCACGATCTGGTTGGAGAGCCGGTAGACTTCCTTCTTTTCGTCCCAGCTCTTGTCGGGGTCGAATTCCAGGCCGAGCGTCGTGGCGAGCATTTCGGCGGCGAGCTCTTCCGCGTAGTCGCCGGCGATGTCCTCGCTCTCGCCGAAGCTGTGATGCTCCGACAAATATCCGTAGAGCTCGCGGTCGCGCGGGATGGCGACACCGACAGTCGCGGCGATCAGGCGGTGGGGTTCGCGCGTCGCCGCTTCCGACATCACCACGAAGGTGACCTGTCCCAGTTCGAGTTTTTTGGCGCCCTGCGTTCGCGATAAAATTCGGCAACCGGGCGGGAAGATGCTCGACACCCGCACCAGGTTGCAGGCGGCGATCCCGGCGGATCGAAGCGCCAGCTCGAACGAGGTCAGCTTCTCGCGGTGCTTGCCGACGCCCTTGGTGAAGAACATCTCCTTGGGGACGAATCCGACCACGTCAACTCCTTCAGTTTTGGGAATCTGCATGGTAGCACCCTGCTCTGCGGTGTCAAGAACGCGCGGGCGCGTCCTGCCCCGCCGCACCGCCGCGCGCCCCGGTATTTGAAGACACTCGATCGACATTCGATCGCGATTTGATCGCGCCGGACGCGCCGTGATAGCTTAGGAGTGCTAATCGTTAGCTGTCTTAACTCGTGGCTCGTGGCTCGTGGCTCGTCACAGAGCCGGCCACGAATCCCGACCCCGAGCCCCGAGCCAGGAGCCGCGAGCAACGAGCCCCGAGCAACGAGCCACAGACCGACATGACCAAAGGAAAAGCGCGGGAAGCGGCGCGGGCGCTGCTGGAAGTGATGCCGCTGGTGATGCGGACCGTCGCCGCCGAATTACGCGCGGCCGGCGAGTTGCCGGCGCCGGCCCACTTCCCGCTGCTGCACATCCTCAGCGAGCACCCGCGGACGCTGAGCGAGCTGGCCGCGTTTCGAGGCGTCAGCCTGCCCAGCATGTCCAGCTCGGTGACCACGCTGGTGGGCCGGGGGTGGATCAAGCGTGTAACGCCGGGGGCCGATCGCCGCGTGGTGATGCTCGAGGTGACGCCGGGCGGCCGCGCCGCGCTGGATCGCGTGGCGAAGGCCGCCGAGGTGCACCTGGCCAACGTGCTGTCGCCGCTCGACGAACCCGCCCGCCGGCGGCTTCAGTCGGGCCTGGACGTCATGCGCCAGGCGTTCGCCGCCCCGCCACAGCTCGCGGCAGGCCGCGTCCGTCAGTCCAGGGCGCGCCGTTGAGTTTATCTCCTGTGATGGGAACACTTGGGCAGGGTAAAGCGTCTATATCGAGGACCTTATGACAGACATTACTCCCCCGATACCGGCCCCGGCGGAGCCCTCCAAAGGCAAGGGATTGTTCGCGCGGATCGTCGGCGTGTTCGTATCGCCTCGGGCGACGTTTGCCGACGTCGCGGCCAGGCCGCGCGCGCTGGGCGTCCTGGTCATCGGGCTGGCGGTGGTGGTCCTGGGCATTTACGCGCTGCTGTCGACCGAGGTCGGCCAGCAGGCGTGGCTCGACCAGCAAGTGCAGCAGCGGGAGGCGTTCGGTCAAACGATTCCGGACGAGCAGTACCCGCGGCATGGAACGCATCGCGCCGTATGTCGGATACATCGCGGCCGCCGGCTATGTCATCGTCATCCCCATTTTCCTGGCGATCATCTCGGGCATTCTGCTGGGCGTGTTCAATGCCCTGCTCGGCGGCGACGCCAGCTACAAGCAGGTGTTCGCGATTGTCTCGCATGCGGGTCTCATCACCGTGCTGCAGACGGTCTTCGTCCTGCCTCTCGACTACATACGGGAGACCATGTCGAGCCCGACGACCCTTGGAGTCTTCGTCCCGTTTCTGGACGAGAAGAGTTTTCTCTCGCACCTGCTGGGCACGATCGACTTGTTTCAAATCTGGTGGCTCGTGGTGCTCGCGATCGGTCTCGGTGTGCTCTACAAACGGCGCACGGGTCCGATCGCCACGTCGCTGCTGATCGTGTACGCCGTCATCATTTTGGCAATCGCCGCCGTCCGCTCCGCTTTGTCCTGAGCCAGGAGACTCGATGTCCGGGAAGAACATTCTCATAACCGTTGCAGTCGTTCTGGTGGCCGCCGCAGTCATCGGCGCCAACGTGTACTACAAGCGCGACTCCGGACTGACGGTCACCACGGAGGTGATCAAGACGCGCGACTTGGAGGCCATCGTGTCGGCGTCCGGGAAGATCCAGCCGAAGCGCCTCGTCAACATCAGCGCCGAGACGTCCGGGCGAGTGGTGGACCTCGCCGTCAACGAGGGCGATCGCATCAAGAAGGGTCAGTTCCTCCTGCAGATCGATCCGAAGTCGCTGCGCACGCGCGTCGACGGCGGCGAGGCGTCGCTGCAGGTTGCCGAAGCGTCCCTCGCGCAGATGCGGCAGGCGGTGGAGACCGCCCGGGTTCAGCTCGAACAGGCCAAACAGACGCTCGCCAGGCAGCAGGGACTCTGGAAGCAGGAGCTGACGACCCGCGAAACGCTCGAGCGGGCGGAAAACGACGTCCGGGCCGCGGAGTCCGCGCTGCAGGAGCGCGAAAAAAGCGCCTCGGCGCAGGACAGCCGGATCATGCAGGAGCGCGCGACGCTCGAAAGCGCCCGGTACGATCTCAGCAAAGTCCGGATGGAGTCGCCGATCGACGGTATCGTGACGAAGCGCAACATTCAGCAAGGCGAGACGGCGGTCATCGGCACGATGAACAACGCGGGCACCGTCCTGCTGACGCTCGCCGACATGTCGATTATCCAGGCCGAAGTCGAAGTGGACGAAACCAACATCCCGAATGTGAAGCTCGGGCAGCCGGCGAAGATCTCGGTCGACGCCATTCCCGACAAGACATTCAAGGGCCACGTATCCGAGATCGGCAACAGCCCCCTGCAGTCGACCGCGGCGGGCACGACGGGCACGCAGGCCACCACGTTCAAGGTGGAAGTCATCCTCGACGAGCCGATCCCCGACGTCCGTCCGGGCTTCACGTGCACGGCTGACATCACGACCGCCACGCGAAAGGGCGTCAGCGCGGTTCCGATCCCGTCCGTGGCGGTCCGCGAGTTGACCTACGACGCCGAAGGGCAGATCGTGAAGGAGCCGGTGGATCCCAAGCGGCGCCGGCGCAACAGCACGAGCACCGCGAACACGCCGGCCGAATTGAAACCCGGCGAGACGCGCAAGGAAACCGAAGGGGTCTTCGTCGTCCGCGACAAGGAAAAGAAAGTCGAGTTCGTGCCGCTCAAGATGGGCATCGCCGGCGACAAGTATTTCGAGGTCCTGTCCGGCCTCAAGCCGGGCGACCAGGTCATCACCGGGCCGTACAATTCAGTGCGCAACATCGCCGACGGCGACGCCGTCAAGGTCGACAACAAGCAAAACGACCGCCGCTAGGTCTTCGATCCGAGGCATGCACAAGTTCCTGGAATCCGCGAAAATCGCCCTGAGCGCGATCTGGGGCGCGAAGCTGCGGTCATTCATGACCGTGCTCGGCAACATCGTCGCGGTAACGTCGATCATCGCGGTCGTGTCGCTGATCCAGGGCCTGAACGCGTCGGTCAAGGACGCGATTCTCAACCAGTCCGGCGCCGACTCGTTCAGCGTCCAGCGATACCCCCTGACTCGCAGCGACGAAGACTTCGACCGCGTGCGCAACAATCCGCTCGTGACGCTCCAGGACATGCGGGCGATCCAGCGGTACGGGGGCGAGCAGATCTCCGCGGTGATGGCCAGTTCGCAGGGCAACGCCCGCGTCACGTACCGCGACCGCTCGATCGACAACATGAACGTGCGGGGCGTCACGTCGAGCTACGTCAATTTTTCCGGCTTCGACGCCGAGCGCGGGCGCCTGATGAGCCCGACGGAAGTCGACAGCAGCCGTCCGGTCACCGTCCTCGGGTGGCAGACGGCCGACCGGTTGTTTGGCACCGACATCGACCCGCTCGACAAGATCATCCAGATTGAAGGCGTGCACTTCCGGGTGGTCGGCGTGAGCGAGAAGAAAGGATCCGCGCTCGGCCAGTCGCAGGATCAGTTCGCGCTCATCCCGCTCGGGCAGTTCGCCATCCTCTTCGGATCGCGCCGGTCGCTCGACCTCACGGTCAAGCCGCGCGACGTCGCGCAAATCGTGCCCGCGCAGGACGAGGCGACCGTCGCCCTGCGCGGTGCCCGCCGGCTGAAGCCGCGGCAGCCGGACAACTTCGGCATGTTCACGTCGGATACGCTACTCAACATCTACCGCTCGGCCACCAACGGCATCTTCGCGGTGCTGGTCGGCGTCGTCGGGCTGTCGCTCGTCGTGGGCGGCATCGTCATCATGAACATCATGCTGATGGTGGTCAGCGAGAGAACGCGCGAGATCGGCCTGCGCAAGGCGCTCGGCGCGCGCCGCTCCGATATCATGTCGCAGATGCTCACCGAATCGGTCGTGCTCTCGATGTTCGGCGGGGTCGTGGGCACGATCCTGGGCAGCGCGATCGCCATCATCATCTCCAGGTTCACGCCGATTCCGGCGTCCATCGAGCTCTGGTCGGTGGCGCTCGGGATCGGCATCACGGCGCTGGTCGGGCTCTTCTTCGGACTGTACCCGGCATCGCGCGCGGCGGCGCTCGATCCGATTGAAGCCCTGAGACGGGAGTAGCGGGAAGACATGGCTATCCGCGTCGCGCTCTTCTCGGAAGTGATCGTCATGGCGTTCGACACCGTGCGCACCAACAAGATGCGCTCGGCGCTGACCGTCCTGGGCATCGTGATTGGCATTACCGCGATCGTCGGCATGACGGCGTTGATCCGCGGCTTCGATCAGTCGATCCGCGATCTCCTGGCGACGATTGGCCCGAACACCATCTTCGTCCAGCGTTTCGGCATCACCGACTTCGCCAACGGCGGCGAGCTCCGGGACCTGCTCAAGCGGCCGAACCTGACCTTCTCTGACGCGCGGGCGCTCGAGGAGCAGGCGACCACCCTTCAGTACGTCGATCTCGAACTGGGTGGCAGCGTCGGACCCGCCGTGCGGCAGCGTATTTTCTACAAGACGCTGAAGACCAGCCTGATGCAGATTGTGGGCACCTCGGAGTACTTCGCCGAAGGCACACGCATCCCGTTCATTGCGGGCCGTTTTTTCAACGGCACGGAGCTGCAGTACAGGAAGAACGTCGTCGTCCTCGGCAATGGCGCCTACCAGCTGCTGTTCGGGGAAGCTCGGGCATCGACCCTGTCGGCAAGACGGTGCGGGTGGGCGCGGAGAAGTTCGAAGTCGTCGGCGCGTTCGACAAGCGGCCCTCTCCGGGCGGCTTCAACGTGAACGTCGACAACTTCGCCATTATTCCGAACTCGACGTATCAGCGCGTCTACGGCGTGAGGGTGGCCCGCATCGGCCGCCTGGGCACAATTCTGAATATTCAGATCTCGGTCGTGCCCCGCGACGGCGTCAGCGCCGAGACGGCGATGGCCGAAGTCCAGCAAATCATGCGGAGCCGCCACGGCCTCAAGCTCGATCAGCCGGACGATTTCGACTTGTTCACGCAGGACTCCATCCTGAAGCTGTTCGACCGGGTCAGCCAGGCGACGTTCTTCGCGCTGATCGTCATCTCGTCGATCGCGCTCATGGTGGGCGGCATCGGCGTGATGGCCATCATGTCGATCAGCGTCACGGAGCGCACGCGCGAGATTGGCGTCCGGAAGGCGCTGGGAGCGCGCCGCGCCGAGATTCTCTTTCAGTTTCTGATGGAGGCCGCGTTCCTGACCTCGCTCGGCGGCGTGCTCGGCAGCGCGCTCGGCAGCGGCATCGGCCTGGCTGGTCCACCTGGCGTCCGGCTTCCCGGTGTCGCTCCCCTGGTGGTCATACGCCATCGGCATCGGATTCTCGGCCTCCGTGGGCATCTTTTTCGGCCTGTATCCCGCATTCAAGGCCTCTCGCCTCGACCCGATCGACGCCCTCCGTTACGAATAATTACGGACCATCAGCCGACCTTGCAGCCCCCGGGGCGCGTCGATATGATGCGCCTTTCCACGTGAGGGGGGATCCGGCCCATGAAGGTCTATGACGCCGCCGCCATCAGGAATATCGCCCTCGTCGGTCATACCGGTTCGGGAAAAACACAGCTCGCCGCGGCCATGCTGTTCGATACCGGCATGCTGAACCGCTTCGGCAAGGTTGACGAAGGGACGGCGGCGACCGACTACGACGAGGAAGAGATCGCGCGCAAGCACACGTTGTCGGCGGCCCTGGCGTGCGCCGAGTGGAACAAACAGAAGATCAACATCATCGATACGCCGGGAATGGGAAACTTCCTGAGCGACGCCCGAGCCGCGCTGCAGGTGGCCGACGCGGCCCTTGTCGTGGTGGACGCGGTGGGCGGCGTGATGGTGCAAACCGAGAAGGTCTGGGAAACGAGCGACGATTTGCGCCTGCCCCGCCTGGTCGTGCTGAACCGGCTCGACCGGGAGCGCGCGAGCCTCGAGCGGTCGCTCGAGTCGCTCCGCGAGGCGTGCAACCGGACGGTGATCCCCATCCAGCTGCCGATCGGCGACGAAAAGAACTTCCGCGGCGTCGTCGATTTGATCACGCGCAAGGCCTTCGTCTTCAAGGCCGACGGAAGCGGCGCCTTCACGGAAGGTCCGGTGCCCGCAGACATGACCGCGGCCGTGGACACGGCGCGCGAGGCCTTGATCGAGATGGTGGCCGAGGCGGACGAGAAGCTGATGGAGAAATTCTTCGAGGCGGGAACACTGACCGATGAAGAGGTCGTGAACGGCTTGCGCAGCGCCACGGCGGCCGCGCGGGTATTCCCGCTGGTCTGCACCTCGGCTCTCGTCAACATCGGCGTCCCGCAGCTGCTCGACGCCGTCGTGAGCTACCTGCCCTCCCCCGCCGAGCGGCCCTACACCGGCGTCAACAGGGCCGGGAGCGATGTGGCGTGCCCGGCCGACGACAAGCAGCCGCCGCTGGCCTTCGTGTGGAAAACCATCGCCGACCCTTTCGCGGGACGCATCACGATGTTCCGGGTCATTACCGGCACGATCAAGGCCGACTCCACGATCCACAACAAGACGCGCGACAGCCAGGAGCGGCTGGGGCACGTCACGCTGCTGCAGGGTAAGACGCAGACGAACGTCCCCGAGATCAAGGCAGGCGACCTGGGCGCCGTGGCCAAGCTCAAGGACACCCTGACCTGCGACACGCTCGGCGACAAGGCGGGTGGCGTCACGTTTCCGGCCATCGTCTTTCCGGAACCGGTGCTCTCCTACGCGATCGAGCCCCGGACACGCGGAGACGAGGACAAGATCAGCACGTCGATGCACCGGCTCGAGGAAGAGGATCCGTCCATCAAGTACAGCCGCGATCCGCAGACGAAAGAACTGCTGCTCTCCGGACAGGGACAATTGCACATCGAGGTCACGGTCGCCAAGCTGAAGCGGCGCTTCGGCGTGGACGTCAACCTGAAACCGCCGCGCATTCCCTATCGCGAGACCATCAAGGGCGCAACCGAGGCGCACGGCCGCCACAAGAAGCAGACCGGCGGACACGGCCAGTTCGGCGACTGCAAGATCAAAGTCGAACCGCTGCCGAGAGGCTCTGATTTCGAGTTCGTGGACGATATCTTCGGCGGGTCCATCCCGCGGCAGTTCATTCCGGCCGTCGAGAAGGGCATCCAGGACGCCAGGACGCGCGGCTACCTGGCCGGCTTTCCCATGGTCGATTTCCGCGTCACCGTGTTCGACGGCTCGTACCACGACGTCGATTCGAACGAACTGTCGTTCAAGCTCGCCGGGTCGCTCGCGTTCAAGGACGCCATGACCCGCGCGCGGCCGACCATTCTCGAACCGGTCATGAACGTCGAAGTGTACGCGCCGTCGGATTTCGCCGGCGATCTCATGGGCGACCTGAATGGCCGCCGGGGCCGCATCGCGGGCATGGACACGCGGGGCGTGACGACGATTATCAAGGCGCAGGTGCCGATGTCCGAAATGCTCACGTACGAGCAGCACCTGACGTCCGCGACGGGCGGGCGCGGTTCCTACCACATGGAATACTCGCACTACGACGAGGTGCCGTCTCACCTCCAGACGAAGATCATCGCCGCGGCGAAGGCCGAGCGCGCGGGCGTCGAAGTCGAAGAAGTGTGAGCGGCGCCGCGACCGCCGGGGAGGCGGATTCATCAACCGGCTGGTCGACGCTGCGCGAGGCCATTCGCGGGTCGACAGCCGACTTCACCGAAATTTCCATCGGGCGCGCCGTCGTGCTCCTGGCCGTCCCGATGGTGCTCGAGATGCTGATGGAGTCGGTGTTCGCCGTGGCGGACGTCTTCTTCGTCGGGCGCCTCGGCGCGGACGCGGTGGCCACGGTCGGCATCACCGAGTCCCTGATGACCATCATCTACGCGCTGGCGGTCGGCCTGTCCGTGGGCGCCGCCGCCACCGTCGCGCGCAGAATCGGCGAGCGCGACCCTGACGGCGCGGCACGCGCAGCAGCCCAGTCCATTCTGTTCGCCGTTGGCATCGGCGCGATCCTCGGCGCCACGGGCATCCTGTTCGCTCCCGAACTGCTTCACCTCATGGGCGCGAGCGACGATGTGGTCCGGACCGGTTCGACGTTCGCGCGGGTGATGATCGGCGCCAGCGGCGGCGTCACCCTGCTCTTCCTCATCAACGCCGTCTTTCGCGGCGCGGGCGACGCCGCCATCGCCATGCGCGTGCTGTGGATCGCGAACGCCGTCAACATCATCCTTGGACCGTGCCTCATCTTCGGTCTCGGACCGTTTCCCCGTCTCGGCGTGACGGGCGCCGCCATCGGCACCAGCATCGGCCGCTGGACGGGAGTGGCCATCCAGGTTTACGTCCTCACACGCCGCGATGCGCGCGTCGTCCTCAGATGGGCGCACATGCGCCTGGACACCGCGGTCATGAAGGGGATCCTGCGCATTTCCGGCACGGCGATGTTTCAGAACTTCATCGGCACGGCGTCGTACATGGGCCAGGTCAGGATCATCGCCGGGTTCGGCAGCGCGGCCGTCGCCGGCAACACCATCGGCATTCGCGTCATCCTGTTCGCGCTGCTGCCCTCGTGGGGCGTCAGCAACGCCGCGGTGACGCTCGTCGGCCAGAACCTCGGCGCCGGGAAACCCGACCGCGCGGAGGCCTCCGCCTGGAAGGCCGGGCTCTACAACACGATCTGTCTCGGAACCATCGGCGTGGTCTTTCTGCTCTTCGCGCCGATCATTGTCCGCATCTTCACGAGCGATGCGGCCGTGGGATCGGTCGGCGTGCAGTGCCTGCGGATCGTCTCGGCGGGCTTTCTGTTCTACGGATACGGGATGGTGCTGACGGCCGCATTCAACGGCGCGGGCGACACGCGGACGCCGACGTTGATCAACCTGGTCAGCCTGTGGATCATCGAACTACCGCTTGCATGGCTGCTCGCGCATTCCGCGGGCCTTGGGCCGTCAGGCTCGTTCGTCGCCATGAGTGTCGGGTTCTCCACGCTGGCGTTCCTGAGCGCGTGGATCTTCAGCAAGGGCCACTGGAAGACCAGGCACGTCTAGCAGGGCGCTGAGAAGCGCCGCCCTGAACGTAGAACGAAAAATGTAAAACGAAGAAACAATCTGGAGTGTTCGTTTTCCGTTTTACGTTTTCCGTTTTCGCTCAGCCGCTAGCCGCTCACGGCTGTGCTGGCGGGCGGCCATTTCCGTTACCACGCTCCAGACATACTGGACGAAGGGATACAGCGAAGCCTCGGCCAGCCGCTCGACGTCGCCGTGCGCCGGGTAGTTGACGTCCTCGGCTTCCGTCGAGGCGGGGCCGATGCCATACGACTGGATGCCCTTCGCTCGGAGTTGGGCCTGATCGCTCGCCCCGTTGGACATCGACGGCAGCACGGCGGCGCCGGGATATATCGTCCTGGCGGCCTGCTCCATCCGCCTGTACATCTCCGTATCGAGCCTGGATGCCGGTGACGGAGGACGGCTCTGCGGCAGCGGCACGATTTTCACCGCGGGATCGGCGATCACCTTCGCCATCTCCGCATAGAACCTGTCGATGTCTTCGTCAGGCAGCGCCCGGATGTCGAGGGTGGCCTCGGCCTCGGACGGAATCACGTTTGCCCCCACGCCGGCTTTGAGCATGGTCGGGACGACGGAGGTGCGCAGCATGGAGTATTCGCCTGGCAAGTGTCTCCGCAAGTACGCCTGGGCACGAGCCGCGGCCTTCGGATCGAGCAGCGCCTTGAAGATTGCCGACAACTCTGGCGGACTGCTCCGGGCGAGTCCTTCAAAATAGCGGCGCGTGGTGTCGTTGAGGCGCATGGGCGTCTGCCATCGGCCGACCTTTTCGACCGCGGCGCTCAGGTGAATCAGGGCGTTGTCCATGCGTGGTTCCGAGCCGTGCCCGGCGGTGCCACTGGCCACCAGTCGCACGCGTGCGGGCAGCTTCTCCGCCGTGCCGATGTCGACGTTCGTGACCCGCCCGCCGTCGATGGTCGCGCCACCGCCTTCCGTCATCGCGAATTCGGCGTCGATCTCGGCGAAGTGCTCGCGGACCATGAAGTTGATGCCAACGCCAGTCACGTCGGCTTCTTCACCCGATTCGGCGAGGAAGATCACGTCGCGATCGAGCGGCACGCCGAGGCGCTTCAGCATCAGCATGGTCATGAGATTGGCGGCCAGCACCGGCTTGTCGTCCTTGCTGCCCCGCCCCCAGATGTAGCCATCCTTCATGACCGCGCCGAACGGGTCCACGGGCCACTTCTCGCGCTGCACGCCGACAACGTCGGTGTGCGCGAGAATCAGCAGGGGCCGCCTGGATCCGTTGCCCTTGAGCCGCGCCACGAGGTTGGCGCGATCGGGATCAAGCGCAAACGTCTGCGTCGGAATGCCTTCCGCCTCGAGCGCCTTCCTCAGGTAGTCCACGGCGCGCGTCTCGTGGCCGGCCGTCGTGTCGAGCTGTACGAGGGCGCGGTAGCGCTCCAGAATTTCAGGCGAGAGCGTCTTCCAGTCGACGGCCCTGGGCGCCGCGGGAGTTTGTGCTCCCAGCGAGCAGAGAGCGCCCACGGCGAGCACGAGGGTCATCATGCGTTTCATGCGGACAATGTAGCAGACGGCGCGCTCCACGTCCTAGATTCCGCGTTCGACGCTCGCTTTCTCGCGACCGAGGACATCGAAGGGTCTTGACGCAGCCTCGCCGCCGGCGTCCGTCACTTTCGAGAGCACGGATTCGAGCACCGGGGTCATGCACCGCAGCTGCCTCGCTCGAATCATCAGGTTCCAGAGGGACTCAAACTTCTTCCAGCCCGCTGCATAGAAAAAATGCTTCGCCTGGTGCTTGACCGTGCCGTGCGAGAGCGACGCCCGCGCAATCGACGACCAGCGGTAGAACTCCTTGTACGCCCAGTCGTATCCGGCTTTCAGCCGCTCAGGGGACATTCGTGCCGGGCGGAACACCACGTGGCGGGTGTCGTACAAATCCCAGTCGAAGGTCGTCAGGCGGCCCTGCTCGAGCATCTTCGCGTACAGCCTCGTTCCCGGGTACGGCGTCTGGATGTGAAACGTCGCCGTCGTGATCCCGTGGTTGATCGCCCAGTCCACGGTCCGCCGGAACACATCACTGTCGTCGTCGTCCATCCCGAAGACAAAGCTGCCGTTGATCATGATGCCGAGCCGATGGAGGCGGTCGGTGACAGCCGTATAGTCGCGTCCCAGATTCTGGCGCTTGTTGCTCCGCGCCAGATTGCCCGGCGTCAGGCTTTCGAAGCCGACGAACAGGCTCCGCAGCCCGGCCTCGGCCGCCCGTTCGATCAGATCGTCCCGGAGGACGGAATCAACGGTCGCCGCGCCCTGAAACAACCGCCCCATTCCCCGCATGCCATCGAACAGCGCCCGCGCGAATCGCCGGTCGCCCAGCAGATGGTCGTCGAGGAAGTACAGATGGCGTCCCGGCAGTCGATCGATTTCGGCCAGCGCGGCATCCACACGCTGGGTGTAGAACGAGCGGCCGCGCTCGAAGAAGGCGTCCTTGTAGCAGAAGTCGCAGTGCTCCGGGCAACCGCGCGTCACGACGATGGAGTTCGGAACCAGGTAGCGGCGTCTCGCGATCAGGTCGCGGCGAATCGGTGGCAGGTGGTCCAGGGTGCGGCCGTCGGTCGAGCGATACACGGCGCGCGGCCTGCCGGCCCGGAACTCCTGCAGGAACAGGGGAAACGTCTGCTCGCCCGGCCCGAGGAATATCGCGTCGGCGTGCGCGGCCGCTTCGTCGGGAAGCGACGTGACGTGCAGGCCGCCCAGGACCACGAAGGCCCCCCTTGCACGGTAGTGGTCCGCGAGCCGGTAGGCGCGGTAGGCGTTGGTGATGTACACCTGTATCACCACGAGGTCGGGGTCGTCGTCTGTCGTGAGCGGCTGCACGTGCTGGTCGACGATGACGGCCTCATCCTGCGGGTCCAGGAACGCGGCGAGCGTTGCGAGCCCGAGCGGGGGAAACAGCGAGTACTTGATCGGACGCCAGTAAGGACCCGTCGCCTCCGTGAGCGCGGGCAGGATGAGTTTGACGCGAAGGCGGCGCATGTGAGGCGGACTTACTTTATAATACAAAGAACTATGCGTCAAGCCACGCCGGCCGCCCCCATGGCCAAGCGGCTGTTCGATGTGGTCGGTGCGGCCGCCGGCCTCCTCGTCTTCTCGCCGGTGATGGCCGTCCTCGCGGCGGCGATTCTCGTCGAAGACGGCCGTCCCGTGTTCTTCCGCCAGGTGCGCCTGGGCCGGGCCCGGCGGCCGTTCACGATCGTCAAGTTCCGCACCATGACCGGTGGACGGATCACCCGCGTCGGCCGGGTCCTGCGCGCGACCGGCCTCGACGAACTGCCGCAGTTCGTCAACATCCTGCGCGGCGACATGAGCGCGGTGGGTCCGCGTCCGCTCGCCGACGCGGACGTCCGGCGGCTCGGGTGGACGATTCCGCGGTTCGATTTTCGCTGGCGGGTGCTTCCGGGCCTGACCGGGCTCGCCCAGGTGATGGGCGCGCCGTCCGGACGGCGCTCAGCGAGCCTGGATCGGTGGTATGTCGCTTACGGAAACCTGTCGCTCGACGTTCGGCTGGTGGCGCTGTCGTTTGCCATCAATGCCCTCGGCAAGACGCGGATTCGACAGTGGCTGCTGCGGGCGCGGAGACAAACGAAAAAGGCCCGCCGGCGTCAGAGCGCCGGCGGGCCCTTGAGAGATTCGATTGCGAATGCGACCGACTAGCTGCCGCCGGCCTTCCGCGGCGTGGTCGTCTTGCGGCTGACGCCCTTCGCGGGCTTCGAGGCGGCCTTGCCGCCACCGCCATCGTCGTCTTTCTTGCCGCGCATGCGATCGGCCGCGGCGCGCAGGCGTCCGCCGACCCCTTTGGTCTTCGGCTTCTCCTCGGCCTTCTCGTCGGCCGCCGCCTTCGCTTTCGGGTCGTACTCGCTGCCGAGCAGCTCGACCTGCGCGACTTCGGCGCTGTCGCCCCGGCGGAAGCCCAGGCGCAGCAGGCGTGTATACCCGCCCGGCCGATCGGCAAAGCGCGGCGCCAGCGTCTCGAACAGCTTGGAGACGACCTCGCGATCCTGGAGGTCCACCATCACGAGGCGCCGTGCGTTCAGCTCCTTCGCATTCGCGGTGCCGGCGGCCAGCCCGCGCTTGGCCACCGTGATGAGCCGCTCGACGAACGGCCGCAGCTCTTTGGCCCGCGGCACGGTGGTCGTCAGGTGTTCGTAACGCAGGAGCGCCGTCGCCTGGTTGCGGAGCATCGAGATGCGATGCTCCGTGACGCGTCCCAGCTTGCGGTGTGCTACTCGGTGTCTCATGGCTTTGTGATGGCTGGAAGCCTGCTCCTAGTCCTGGTTCACGCCCTGATCCACGCGCATGCCCAGGCTGAGGCCCATGGTGTGCAGGATCTCCTTGATTTCGTTCAGGCTCTTCCGGCCGAAGTTCTTCGTCTTGAGCATCTCGGCTTCGGTCTTCTGGACAAGCTCGCGGATCGTCCGGATATTCGCGTTCTTGAGGCAGTTGTACGACCGGACCGAGAGCTCCAGCTCCTCGACGCTCTTGTCCAGGTTCTCGTTGCTGACGCCCGAGCGCGGCGCATCCGCCATCGCCTCGGCCTGATCGCCCGCGCCCTCTTCGAGATTGATGAAGATGTTCAGGTGATCCCGGATCAGCTTCGCGGCCAGCGACACGGCGTCGCGCGCGTTGATCGAGCCGTTCGTCCACACGTCGATGGTCAGCTTGTCGTAGTCGGTCGTCTGTCCGAGGCGCGCGGCCTCGACGAGGTAGTTGACCTTCTTGACCGGCGAGTGGACCGAATCGATGGGAATCCAGCCGATGCCCAGGTCTTCGTCGAAGTTTTTGTCGGCTGACACGTAGCCGCGGCCGCGCTTCATGCGCATCTCCATGTGGAGCTTGCCGCCCTCGGATACGGTCGCGATGTGCGCGTCCGGCTCGAGAATCTCGACGTCGCCGTCGGCCTGAATATCGCGTCCCCTGACCTCGCCCGCCTTGTCGATCTTGATGACCAGCGTCTTGGTGTGGTCCACGTGAAGCTTCAGCGGAATCTGCTTCAGGTTCAGGATGATGTCGGTCGCGTCTTCGACGACGCCTGGAATCGGCGAGAACTCGTGCAGCACGCCGTCGATCTTGACCGCGGTGATGGCCGCGCCTTCAATCGAGGAGAGCAGCACGCGCCGGACGGCGTTGCCGATCGTCGTGCCGAACCCGCGCTCGAACGGCTGTGCGTAAAAACGGCCGAACCGGTCCGTGAGTGTTTCGCGCTCGAACTCCAGCCGCTTCGGCCGCTGAAAACCTTTCCACAACATAGTCAGTCCTCTCTGATCCGGGTCGCGACCCGGACTCGCCAACGGGCCCGCAGACGGGCCTCCAGACCTGCAAGTGACCGCCGGCCTCCCGCCGCAGGTCTGTGTAAGGCTGCGGGCCGGCGGATGCGAACCGAATCCCTACTTCGAATACAACTCGACGATGAGCTGTTCCTGCACGGGCAGGTTGATCTGCTCGCGCGTCGGCATCGACACGATGCGGCCGGCGATCGCGTTCGGATCGAACGACAGCCACTCGGGGATGCCGCGGCCCTTCACTTCTTCGATCGCGTGCTCGATCGTCGTGTTCTTCTGGCTCCGTCCGATGACGGTGATCACGTCCCCGGCCCTCACCGAATACGACGGGATGTCGACCTTCTTCCCGTTCACCTGGAAGTGTCCGTGGCGCACGAGCTGGCGCGCCTGCGGACGCGAGGTCGCGAGGCCCAGCCGGTAGACCACGTTGTCGAGGCGGCGTTCGAGCAGCTGCAGCAGCGTCTCGCCGGTGATCCCGCGCGTGCGCTCGGCGGATTCGAAATAGCGGCGGAACTGATCTTCGAGCACGCCGTAGATGCGCTTCACCTTCTGCTTTTCGCGCAGCTGCAGGCCGTACCCGGCCAGCTTGGCCTTGCGGGTCTTGCCGTGCTGTCCCGGCGGGAAGTTGCGCTTCTCAATCGCGCACTTCTCCGTGTAGCACCGTTCGCCCTTCAGGAACAGCTTCATCGCCTCGCGGCGGCACAGACGGCAGACCGGACCGATATAACGCGCCATTACACTCTCCTCCGCTTCGGCGGACGGCAACCGTTGTGGGGAATCGGCGTGACGTCGCGGATCGATTTCACCTCGAGCCCGACCGTCTGCAGCGCCCGAACGGCGGATTCGCGGCCGGACCCCGGTCCCTTCACGCGGACGTCGAGCGACCGCATGCCGACGGCCTTCGCCGCGTTGCCCGCGTTGAGGGCGGCCTGCGTCGCCGCGAACGGCGTCCCTTTTCGCGATCCCTTGAAGCCGATGCCGCCGGCGCTCGACCAGGCGACGACGTTGCCCTCGGTGTCGGTAATCGTCACCACGGTGTTGTTGAACGACGCCTGAATGTGCGCCAGGCCGTGGTGGACGATCCGCTTCTCACCGCGCTTCTTGAACGTCTTCTTGCGCCGGCCCGCGCCTTCCTTCTTCTCGCCTTTTTCGGGGACCGCCGAGGCGTCGACTGGTTCGCTCTTCGCCATTAGATGACCTTCTTCTTTGCGATGGCGCCCTTGCGCGGGCCTTTTCTCGTCCGCGCATTGGTGCGCGTCCGCTGGCCGTGCACGGGCAGGCTGCGGCGGTGGCGCGCGCCGCGATAGCAGCCGATTTCCATCAGCCGCTTGATGTTCATCGACACCTCCTTGCGGAGGTCGCCCTCGACGCCGCCCTGTTCTTCGATCACGCGGCTGATCTTCCGGACATCGTCTTCCGAGAGATCCTTCACGCGCACATCCGGGCTGACGCCGGCGTCCTTCAGGATGCCGTTCGAGCGCATCCGCCCGATGCCGAAGATGTACGTGAGGCCGATTTCCACCCGCTTGGTTCGCGGGAGATCCACGCCTGCTATACGTGCCATATGCCTTCGCCTATCCCTGTCTCTGTTTGTGTTTCTGATTCGGGCAGATCACCCGCACCACGCCGCGGCGGCGGACGATCTTGCACTTGTCGCAAATCCGTTTGACTGACGCTCGAACCTTCATCGGTTCCTCAAATCCTGTAATGCAATCCAGCGATTCAGATCTTCCCGACGATCCGCCCGCGCCCGGCATCCACCGGCGACAACTCCACGCTCACCCGATCACCGACCAGCACCCGCACGAAATTCCGATCGATGCGATCCGCCACGTGCGCCAGGACCTGCGGTCCGTCGTCGAGCCTCACGCGATACATCGCGCTCGGCAATTGCTCGACGACCACGCCCCTCAGGCCCCCGGGCGGCCCTACCGGCGCGCGCTGACCGGAACTTCCCGGGCCGTCAGGATCCACGGCTCTCCCGCCGTCACTGCCACGGTGTGTTCGAAGTGCGCCGACAAACTCGTGTCGCGCGTCACCGCCGTCCACCCGTCCGCCAGCACCTTCACGGCCGGCTTCCCCGCGTTCACCATGGGCTCGATCGCGAGCACCATGCCCTCGGCCAGCCGCGGCCCGTGGCCCGGCTCGCCGTAGTTCGGCACCTGCGGCTCCTCGTGCATCCGCACGCCGATGCCGTGGCCGACGAATTCCCGCACGACCGAAAAACCAAACGCCTCGACGTGCCGCTGCACGGCATGCCCGATATCCGACACCCGGCATCCCGGCCGCGCCCGTTCGATGGCGAGGTAGAGCGACTCCTCCGTCACGCGCAGCAGCGTCGCTGCCTGTTCCGAGACCCGGCCGACCGGCAACGTCACCGCACTGTCGCCGTAGTACCCGTCGAGCGCGGCGCCCACGTCGATCGAGATGATGTCGCCCTCGGCCAGCACGCGGCGGCCCGATGGGATCCCGTGGATGACCTCTTCGTTGATCGACGCGCAAATCGTCGCCGGATACCCGTGATACCCCTTGAACGCCGGCGTCGCCCCCGCCTTCCGGATCCGCGCCTCCGCCAGCTCGTCCAGCTCCGCCGTGCTCACGCCCGGCTTCACGGCGGCCGACAGTTCCGTCAGCACTTCGCCGACCAGGCGCCCGGCCTCGCGCATCCGATCGAGCTCGGTGGCCGACCGGCAGACAATCACCGCGCACCCTCCGGCTTGCCGCGTTCAGGCGGCCGTTGCCGAAAGCCTCGATGGCCGCCGCGAGAGCGGCCGTCACGGAGTCAGCCGTCTGCGCCCCGTCGATCGATCGGAACGTCGGCCGGTCGCGATAGAACTCGACGAGCGGCTTGGTGGCCGTCTGGTAAATCTTGAATCGCTCGAGCACCACCGCGTCGTTGTCGTCCGCCCGCTGAATCAGCCGCCCGCCGCACTTGCCGCAGCATCCCCCCAGGGGCTCCTTGCCGGTCGCGTTCGTCCCGCACTCGCCGCAAATCATGCGCGTCCCGAGCCGCCTGGCCAGTTCCGATTCCGGCACGACAATGTCCAGCACGATCAGCGGATCGCGGCCGTCCATCAGCCGGTCGAGCGCGGCGGCCTGGGCGACGGTCCGCGGAAACCCGTCGAGCACGAAGCCCGGACTGACATCCTCGCGGCCCAGGCGCTCCGTGACGATCCCGATCATCACGTCGTCGCTCACCAGCTCGCCGCGGTCCATGATCGCCCGCACGCTCTCACCCACGGTCGTGTGGTGCTGCACCGCATCGCGAAGGATGTCGCCCGTCGAAATCCTGGGAATGCCGCGCGTACGCGCCACCCGCTCGGCCTGCGTGCCCTTTCCCGCCCCGGGAGGCCCGAGCATGATGACGTTGGTCGCCACGCGTTATCCACGCCGGCCACGAAGTCGCGTCTTCTTCATGAAGCCATCATAGTGGCGCATGATCAACTGCGATTCGACCTGCTGCACCGTGTCCATCGCCACGCCGACGACGATCAAGAGCGAGGTGCCGCCAAAAAAGAACGTGATGTTCATGCCCTCGGTGATGAACCGCGGCAGCACCGAGTCGAGCCACTCGCCGACGAACGGAATCGGCGCCACCCTGAAGCCGCTCATCAGCCACTGGGGCAGGATCGCGATCACCGCCAGGTAGAGCGCGCCCGCCAGCGTGATGCGCGCCAGGATGGTGTCGATGTACTCGGCGGTCCGCTTGCCGGGCCGGATGCCGGGAATGAAGCCGCCATACTTGCGCATGTTCTCGGCCACGTCATCCGGGTTGAAGATGATGGCCGTGTAGAAATACGCGAAGAAGATGATGCCGGCCACGTACAGCAGGTTGTGCAGGGGCATCCCGACATTCAACTGGGCCACGAGCGACTCGACCCACGGCCCCTTGAACGCGCTGGCAATGGTCGCCGGAAACGCGAGAATAGACGACGCGAAGATCACCGGGATGACGCCGCCCGTATTCACCTTCAGGGGAATATGCGTGCTCGACCCGCCATACATGCGGCGGCCGACCACCCGCTTGGCGTACTGCACCGTGACACGCCGGTGGCCTCGCTCGACGAAGATGATGGCGGCGACCACGACGGCCATGAGCGCCATCAGGAAAATGACCCGGATCAGGCCGAGCTGGCCCGTCCGCATCTGATCGAGCGTCGTCATCACGGCGCGCGGGAAGTTGACGACGATGCCCGCGAAGATGATGAGCGACATGCCGTTGCCGATGCCGCGTTCGGTGATCTGCTCGCCGAGCCACATGACGAACGCCGTCCCCGTGGACAGCGTCAGAATCGTCATCAGCCGGAATCCCCAGCCCGCGTTCGTCACGAGGTGGAACCCGCTCGGCGTCGTGTTCCGCTCGAGGAAGAACGCGATGCCCAGCGACTGCACGATGCACAGCGCGACCGTGCCGTAGCGGGTGTACTGCGTGATCTTCCGGCGCCCGAGCTCGCCTTCCTTCGACAGCTTCTCCAGGTACGGCCAGACCACCGTCAGCAGCTGGAGAATGATCGACGAGCTGATGTAGGGCATGATGCCCAGCGCGAAGATCGTGACCTTCGCGAGGTTGCCCCCGGTGAACATGTCGTACAGGCCGAACATGCTGTTCTTGCCGAGCTGCTGGGCGAACTCATCCAGCGCGCGGATGTCCACGCCGGGCGTGACGATGCGCCCGCCGAGACGGAACACGCCGAGGAGCGCAAGGGTGAAGAGCACCCGGTTGCGCAGCTCCGACACCGCGAACATGTTCTTCAGGCTGTTGTCTAAAGCCATAAGCGATCCTGGATTTGGTGAATGTGTGGGGGCGATTGGCGATCACCACGTCACTCCGTCACCCAATCGCTCCATCCCCTGATGCGATCGTCTCCGCGCTCCCGCCGGCGGCCGCCAGCTTCTCGGACGCCTTGCCGCTGAACTTGTGGGCGCGCACCGTCAGCGCCTTCCCCACGTCGCCGCGAGCCAGCACCTTGATGAGGCGGCGGGTGCC
Source organism: uncultured Acidobacteriota bacterium (assembly GCA_963729215.1). Classification (GTDB taxonomy): domain Bacteria; phylum Acidobacteriota; class Vicinamibacteria; order Vicinamibacterales; family CAVVIG01; genus CAVQJU01. The sequence continues at coordinate 443,620 of CAVSND010000031.1, forward strand.
CGACGGCACCAGGCCCCGCTCGCGGAGCAGCTCCGGCGTCACGACCACGCCCGCCTCGAACCGTTCGGCGATCGCGTCGAGGTTGACCACGTCGTACGAGACGCGGAAGGGGTTGTGGAAGCCGCGCTTCGGGACGCGCCGGTGCAGCGGCATCTGGCCGCCCTCGAACCCGCGCTTGAACTTGTACCCCGACCGCGACTTCGCGCCCTTGTGCCCGCGGCCGGCCGTCTTCCCGTTGCCCGACCCCTGCCCGCGGCCGATGCGCTTCTTCGCGTGCTTGGCGCCCTTCGGCGGTTTGAGATTATGGAGATCCATTACTTGACCTCGACGAGATGGCGGACCTTGTGAATCATGCCGCGAATCGACGGCGAGTCCTTCAGCTCCACACTGTGCCGGATGCGGCGCAGCCCCAGCCCCTTGACCGTCGTCGCCTGCTTCCGGTCGAATCCGGTCGGGCTCACGAGCAAGGTCACCTTGACCGTTCCGCCCTTTGAATCCGTGCGTTGATTGGCCATGCGATTCCTCAGGCGCTCGCGCGCGTCAGCTGCTCGAGCTCCTTGCCCCGCAGCCGTGCGATCTTCAACGGATCCTTCAGCTCTTTCAACCCGGTGAACGTGGCGCGCACCACGTTGTGGGGGTTGGCGGATCCGAGCGACTTCGTCAGGATGTTCGTCACCCCGCACGCCTCGACCACCGCACGCACCGCTCCGCCGGCGATGATGCCCGTGCCATCGGGCGCCGGCTTCAGGAGCACCGCTCCCGCGCCGAACTTGCCGACGATCCGGTGAGGAATCGTCGTGCCCTGCAACGGGACGCGAATCAGGTTCTTCTTCGCGGCTTCGATGCCCTTCTTGATCGCCGACGGCACTTCCTTGGCCTTGCCGACGCCGAAGCCGACCACGCCGTGGCCGTCCCCGACCACGACGAGCGCGCTGAAGCTCAGGTTCTTGCCGCCCTTGACCACCTTCGTCACGCGGTTGATCGAGACGACGGTGTCCTTGATGTCGAGCTGCGACGGATCGATGCGTTCGCGAGTAAACATTTAGAACTCCAGACCGGCTTTACGCGCGGCGTCCGCCACGGCGCGAATCCGCCCGTGGTACAGGTTGCCGCCGCGGTCGAACACGACGCGCTTGATGCCCTTGTCGATCGACCGCTCGGCGATCGCCTTGCCGATCGCCTCCGCGCCCTTGACGTTGCCGCCGCTGACCTCCTTCGAGAAGGCCCCCTTCAGCTTCGGATCGGTGGACGAGGCCGAGGCGAGCGTCTTGCCGCTCAAGTCGTCGATCACCTGCGCGTAGATGTGGGCGACGCTGCGGAACACGCTCAGGCGTGGCCGTTCGATCGTTCCCATGATCCGCTTTCGCTGGCGGAGGTGAATCCGTTCGCGGCGGTCGGCTTTCGTGTGAATCTTCATGCGCTCAGCCCCTTGCCCTTTGCGCTACTTCGCGCCGGTCTTGCCGGCCTTCTTCTTGAGCACTTCGCCCGTGTAGCGGACGCCCTTCTGCTTGTACGGATCCGGTTCGCGCAGGCGGCGGATGTTGGCCGCGACCTGACCGACCAGCTGCCGATCGACGCCCGTCACGGTGATGTGCGTCTGCTTGTCGATCGTGACGTCGATGCCGGTCGGAATGTCGAACACGACCGCGTGCGAGTAACCCAGCGCGAAGATGACCTGCTTGCCCTTCAGCTCCGCGCGGTAGCCGACGCCGACGATGTCGAGTTCCTTCTTGAAGCCCTCGGTCACGCCCTGGACCGCGTTGGCGATCAGGCTGCGTGCCAGGCCGTGAAACTTGGCGAGATCCGGGTCGGCGGTCGCGCGCTTCGCGTTCAGGTGGCCATCGGCCAGCTCGAAGTTGATGCCGGCCGGGAACGCCTGCCGCATCTTGCCTTTCGGCCCCTGCACTTCGACCGCGCCGTCGGCCACCTTGACGGTGACGCCTTTCGGAATCGTGATCGGCTTCTTACCTATACGTGACATGTTCGTATCTCGTGGCTCGTGGCTCGCCCGCAGCCGGTTACTACCAGATGTTACAGAGCACTTCGCCGCCGACGCCGGCCTTCGCGGCTTCCCGGCCGGTCATGACCCCGCGCGACGTGGTCAGGATGCTGGTGCCCAGGCCGGCCAGCACTTCCGGAACATCGTCGTGGCCGAAATAGACCCGGCGGCCGGGGCGGCTGATCCGCTGGACACCCGTGATGAGTTTCTCGCCATGCGGCCCGTACTTCAGGAACACGCGCAGCAGCTTGCTGGCGGCCGGCGCCTTGCCGACCGGCGGCGCATCGAGGACCTTGAAGCCCTGGATGTAGCCCTCGTCCTGCAGGATGCGGGCGATGTCGGCCTTGATGCGCGAGGCCGGCATGTCGACGCGCGTGTGTTTCGCGGTCACCGCGTTCCGGATCCGCGTGAGCATATCTGCGATCGGGTCAGTCATATCTGCTATCCCACTATCTGGTCATCTGGTCATCCAGTCATTTGGTCATTAGTTTGCTCGATTGAGCAGAAATGACCAGATGACCAGATGACGAAATGACGAAATTCACCAGCTACTCTTCGTGACACCCGTAACGTCGCCTTCGAGCGCCAGCTTGCGGAAGCACAAGCGGCACAACGCGAACTTCCGCATGTAGGCGCGGGGACGGCCGCACAGGTGGCAGCGATTGCGCAGCCGAACCTTGAACTTCGGCTTCTTCTGTTCCTTCGCGATCTTTGCAGTGGTTGCCATAAATTAACTCTGCCGGAACGGCATGCCCATGAACTGCAGCAGCTTCCTGGCTTCCTCGTCGGTCTTCGCCGTCGTCACCACGGAGACGTTCATGCCGCGCGCCTTGTCGACCTTCATGTAGTCGATCTCGGGGAACAGCAGCTGGTCGCGCAGGCCCAGGGTGTAGTTGCCGCGGCCATCGAATCCCTTCGGCGACACGCCCTTGAAGTCGCGCACGCGCGGCAGCGCGATGTTCATCAGCCGGTCGAGAAATTCCCACATGCGCGCCCCGCGCAGCGTGACCATCGTCCCGACGGGCTGGCCCTTGCGCACCTTGAACTGCGCGATGGACTTCTTCGAACGGCGCGTCACGGGCTTCTGCCCGGTGATGCGGCCGAGCTCGTCGGCGCCCGTGTCGATGATCTTGACGTTGGACGTCGCCTCGCCGAGGCCCATGTTCACGACGACCTTCTGGATCTTCGGGACGGCCATGACGTTCGCGTACCCGAACTCCTTCTTCAGGGCCGGGATCACGTCCTGCTGATAGCGCTCCTTCAACCGGCTCATTTGTCGACCACTCCCTCGCACTTGCGGCAGATGCGGACCTTCCGGCCGTCGCCGAGGATCTTGCGGCCCACGCGCGTCTGCGCCCCGCACTCCGGGCACACCAGCTGGACGTTCGACGCGTGCAACGAGGCCTCGCGCTCGACGATGCCGCCCTTGACGTTCTTGCCGGGGTTCGGCTTCGTGTGGCGCTTGATCATGTTCACGCCTTCGACGATCAGGCGGTTCTTGTCGGGCAGCACGCGCAGCACGCGGCCGCGCTTGCCGCGGTCCTTGCCGGTAATCACCAGCACGTTGTCGTTCTTCCGGATGGGCGTAGCGAGCTGCGACATTACAGAACCTCTGGCGCGAGCGAAATGATCTTCATGAACCGGCGCTCGCGCAGCTCGCGCGCGACCGGTCCGAACACGCGCGTGCCGATCGGCTCGCCCTGGTCGTTGATCAGGACGGCGGCATTGCGGTCGAACCGGATGTACGTGCCGTCGCGCCGGCGCTGTTCCTTGACCGTCCGCACGATGACCGCTTTCACCACGGCGCCCTTTTTCACGTTCGACTCGGGCGTCGCTTCCTTGACCGACGCGGTGACGATGTCCCCCAGCCGCGCGTAGCGGCCCGTCGATCCGCCGATCGGGTTGATGACTGCGATCTTGCGCGCGCCGGAGTTGTCGGCGACGTCAAGAATCGATCGCATCTGAATCATGGCTAGACCTCCGCCGCCTGGCGAACCACGCGCTTGAGGGCCCACCGCTTCCGGCGGCTCAACGGCCTCGTCTCCACGATCTCGACCATGTCGCCGACCTTCGCGGCGCCCTCCTCGTCGTGGACCATGAACTTCGACGTTCTCCGCTCGGTTTTCCCGTAGAGCCCGTGGCGCACCTGCCACTCCACGGCGACGACGATGCTCTTCGTCATCTTGTTGCTCACGACCACGCCGGTTTTTTCAGACTTGTCAGCCATGTGAATCCCAGGGCGGGATGGGCGGGAGCGGCGGGACGGGCTGAAACGCCCTCCGCCTATCCTGCCCGTCCTGCCTATCCAGCCTTTCTCTGCTGCTGCAATACCGTCTTGACGCGCGCCAGGTCGCGGCGCACGACCCGGACCTTCGCCGGCGCCTCGAGCTGCCCCATCGACTTCTGGATCCGCAGGCGAAACAGCTGGTCGGTCAGATCTCGCACTTTCGCGCTGAGTTCCTCGGCGCCCAGGGCGCGCAGTTCCGCGGCCTTCATAGCATCTTCTCCTGCGAGAAGCGTGTCGCGAACTTCGTCAGAATCGGCAGCTTGGCCGCCGCCAGCTTCATCGCTTCGCGCGCGTCCTTCTCGGTCACGCCTTCCATCTCGAACAGCACGCGGCCCGGCTTGACCACGCACACCCACTGCTCGGGCGCGCCCTTGCCCTTGCCCATGCGTGTTTCCTGCGGCTTCTTGGTGATCGGCTTGTCGGGAAACACGCGCGTCCAGATCTTTCCGCCGCGGGCGACGAAACGCGTCATGGCCACGCGCGCCGCTTCGATCTGGCGATCGGTCAGCCAGCACGGTTCGAGCGCCTTCAGCCCGTAGTCGCCGAACGACACGTCGCCGCCGCGCCACGCCTTGCCGCGCATGCGGCCGCGCTGCTGTTTCCGGAACTTGACCTTCTTCGGCATCAACATAATGCGATCTCGAATCTGGTCATCTGGTCATTTGGTCATCTGGTCATCGTTGCTCAATTGAGAAATCTCTCGATTGACAACGATGACCAGATGACCAGATGACCAGATGACTAAATAGTCCTTCTCCTAGGCTCGTGCCGCTGGCCTGCGCGGCGCTCGCTCCCGATATTCTTCTTCCCGGCCGCGCTGCGGCACGAGCCGCTCACCCTTGTACAGCCACACCTTGATGCCGATCTGGCCGTAGGTCGTGTTCGCTTCCGCGAACCCGTAATCGATGTCGGCGCGCAACGTCTGCAGCGGCAGCTGCCCGTGCAGATACCACTCGGAGCGGGCGATTTCCGCGCCGTTCAGCCGGCCCGACACGCGGACCTTGATCCCGCGCGCCCCGAAACGCAGCGCCGATTCCACGGCCTTGCGCATCGCCCGCCGGAACGCCACGCGCTTTTCGAGCTGCATCGCGACCGATTCGGAGATGAGCTGGGCGTCGAGCTCCGGCTTCTGGATTTCCTGGATGTTGATGAAGACCTCGCGGTTGGTCCGCTTCTGGATCTCCTGCTTCAGCTTGTCGACCTCGGTGCCCTTGCGGCCGATGATGATGCCGGGCCGCGAGGTGTAGATGTCGATCTTCAGCTTGTTGGCGGCGCGCTCGGTTTCGATTTTCGAGACACCGGCGTGCGCGAAGCGCTTCTTCAGCGTGCTGCGCAGCGCCAGATCCTCGTGCAGCAGCTTCGCGTAGTCGCGGTCCGAGTACCAGCGCGATCGCCAGGTCTTGTTGAAGCCGAGCCGAAATCCAAACGGATGAACCTTCTGGCCCACGGTTACTCCTTCGCTGCTTTCTTCGGTGTTCTGGCGCGCTTTTTGGGTTCGCTCGGCGCGACGGGCACGGCCTTCTGCGGCCGCTCCGACACATGCACGGTCAGGTGCGCCGTGCGCTTCAACACGCGAAACGCGCGGCCCATCGGCGCCGGCCGCACGCGCTTCTGCGACGGTCCCTGGTTCGCGTAGCACGCCGACACGAACAGGCGGTCGACGTCGCCGCTGAACCCGTCCTTCTGCTGCGCGTTCGCGATCGCCGAGCGGAGCAGCTTCGCGATGTCCTCCGCCACCGACTTGCGCGTGAAGTCCAGCGCCGCCAGCGCGCGGTTGACGTCCTTGCCGCGGATCAGATCGAGCACGAGGCCGGCCTTCTGCGCCGACGTGCGGATGTAGCGTGAGGTTGCGTGCGCTTCAATCATCGCCTACTCCCTAGCTCGCCCCGGCGGGCTTGCCGGCGCCGCCGCCAGGACCCGCTGCGCCGGCCGGCGCCGCGGCGGCCGCCATGGCCGCGCGCTCCGCCACCTTCGTCGTATGTCCCTTGAACTGGCGCGTCGGCGCGAATTCGCCCAGCTTGTGGCCGACCATGTTCTCGGTCACGTAGACGGGGATGAACTTCTTGCCGTTGTGCACGGCCAGCGTGTGACCCACCATCTCCGGGATGACCGTGGATCGGCGCGACCACGTCTTGATGACTTTCCGTTCGGACCCGCGGTTCATGACCTCGATCTTCTCGAGGAGCGGCGTGTCGACGAACGGACCTTTCTTGGTTGAGCGGCCCATTACTTCTGTCTCCGCGTGACGATGAATTGATCGGTCGATTTGCGGTTGCGCGTCTTGTAGCCCTTGGTCGGCAGGCCCCACGGCGACACGGGATGCCGCCCGCCCGACGTCTTGCCCTCACCGCCGCCCAGCGGGTGATCCACCGGGTTCATGGCGACGCCGCGCACGTGCGGCCGCTGGCCCATCCACCGGCTCCGGCCGGCCTTGCCGATCGAGACGTTCTCGTGCTCGATGTTGCCGACCTGGCCGATCGTCGCGTAGCACTCGCTGAAGATCTTGCGAATCTCGCTCGACGGCATCTTGACGGACGCGTACTGGCCTTCCTTGGCCACCAACTGCACGGACGACCCGGCGCTGCGCGCGATCTGCCCGCCCTTGCCGGGCTTCAGCTCGACGTTGTGGAGTTGCGTGCCGAGCGGAATGTTCTTCAGCGGCAGCGCGTTCCCCAACAGGATGTCCACGTTCTGGCCGGACACGATCGTGTCGCCCACCTTCAGGCCGCTCGGCTGCAGGATGTAGCGCTTCTCGCCGTCCGCGTAGGTCACGAGCGCGATCCGCGCGGACCGGTTCGGGTCGTACTCGATCGTGGCGACCTTCGCCGGGATGTCGTGCTTGTCCCGCTTGAAGTCAATCACGCGGTACTGCCGCTTGTGGCCGCCGCCGCGCCACCACGAGGTGAGATGCCCGCCGTTATTGCGCCCGCCGGACTGATGGAGCGTCTCGACCAGCGGCTTGTGCGGCTCCGAGGTCGTGATCTCGTCGAAGTCGTGGCCGGTCTGAAACCGCCGGCCGGGCGACGTGGGATTGAACTTGCGAATGGGCATGTTACGCGCCCTCCAGGAATTCCGGCATCTTCTCGCCTTCGCGCAGCGTCACGTAGGCTTTCTTCCAGTCCGACCGGCGGCCCGCGAAACGCCCCTGGCGCTTCTCCTTGCCGTGCGCGATGCCGGTCCGGACGCTGTCGACCTTCGCGCCGAGCAGCTTCTCGATCGCCCGGCGGATTTCCACTTTGTTAGCGCCGAGCGCCACCTGGAACACGAGCGTCCGCCCGTCTTCGCGCTGGATGGACGTCTTCTCGGTGATGAGCGGCCGACGGATGACGTCGGTGAGTTTCATGCGAGCACCTCTTGCAGCTTCTCGATCGCGCCCCGTGTCGCCACCACGCGCTGCGCGTTGACGATGTCGCGCGCCGTCACGCGCGAGCTCGGCACGAACGCGACGCCCTCGAGGTTCCGCACGGACTTCGCGAGCTTTTCGTCGAGCGCCAGGTCGATGAGGATCACCTTGCCGGTCACGCCCAGCCGGTTCAGCATCTCGACGGCGCCCTTCGTCTTCACCTCGGACGCCGTCAGCTGATCGACCACGACGAGCGCCTTGTCCTGCATCTTCTGCGCGAACGCCGACCGGAGCGCGCCGCGCTCGGCCTTCTTCGGCAGGTCGTAGGCGTAGCTCCGGGGCTGCGGCCCGAACACCGTGCCGCCGTGCCGCCAGAGCGGAGTGCGCAGCAATCCGACCCGCGCGCGGCCCGTCCCTTTCTGACGCCAGGGCTTCTTGCCGCTGCCGCTGACGAGCGCGCGATTCTTCGTCGCGTGCGTGCCGCGGCGGCCCGCCGCGTTCTCGCGGACGACCGATTCCCATACCAGGTCCGCGTTCACGCGCCCGCCGAACACTTCGTCGCGGACGTCGACGCTGCCGACTTTCTGGTTCTCGCTGTTGACGACATCAAACTGCATAACGGTCTCTCGTGGCTGGTGGCTCGCGGCCCGTAGCTCGAACAAAACGAGCCACGAGTCCCGAGACACGAGTCTCTATTTCTTGCCTTTTTTCGGCTTCTCCGCCTGGGCCACCTTGAGGCGCTTGGCGGCCACCGCCTTGCGGACGATCACGTAACCCTCGGGCGCGCCCGGAATGCCGCCCTCGAGGAGGAGCAGGTGATTCTCGGCATCCACGCGAACGACTTTCAGGTTGCGAATCGTCACGCGTTTGCCGCCCATCCGGCCGGCCGCGCGCATCCCCTTCACCACACGAGAGGGGAAAGAAGACGCGCCGATCGAACCGGGCGCGCGATGAAACATCGACCCGTGCGTCGCCGCGCCGCCGCGGAAGTGATGCCGCTTGATGACGCCCTGGAAGCCCTTGCCCCGGCCGGTGCCGATGACATCGACGCGCTCACCGTCGGCGAAAATCGAGACGAGCACCTGGTCGCCGGCCTTGACGGCGGCGTCCGCGCCCTTCTCGGCTCCGCCGGCCACTCCCACTTCGCGCCGCACGCGCGTGGGCGGCACGTTGGCGGCCTTGTAGTGCCCCGCCATCGCCTTGCCGACCTTGGCGGGACGCTCCTCGACGAGGCCAATCTGCACGGCCTCGTAGCCGTCCTTCTGCCGGTTCTTCGCCTGCACGACGACGCACGGCCCGGCCTTGATGACCGTCGCCGGATGCACCGTCCCGTCGGCGTCGAACACCTGCGTCATGCCGACTTTTCTTCCGATGATGCCAGTAACCATAAATGAAACTCTGTCAGTTCGAATGGTTCGAATGGTTCGAGAGGTTCGAGGGGTTCGACAGGTTCGGGTGGTTCCGAAGAACCTCTTGAACCTCTTGAACCCCTCGAACCTCTTGAACCTATTTATGTTCTTTCCCGAACGCCTTGATCTCCACGTCCACGCCGGCCGGCAGATCGAGCTTCATCAGCGCGTCGACCGTCTGCGGCGTCGGCTCGAAGATGTCGATGAGCCGCTTGTGCGTGCGGATCTCGAACTGTTCGCGCGACTTCTTGTCCACGTGCGGCGACCGCAGCACGGTCCACTTGTTCTTCGACGTCGGCAGCGGAATCGGCCCCGCCAGGCGCGCGCCGGTCCGCTTGGCCGTGTCCACGATTTCGCTCGTGGACTGGTCGAGCACCCGGTAGTCGTACGCCTTGAGGCGGATGCGAATCTTGTCGCTGAAGGATGCGGTAGCCATAGATTCCTACTTCCCCTGATTCCGTGCGACGACTTCCTCGCTCGTGGACGGCGGCGCCTGCTCGTACCGGTCGAAATGCATCGAGTACGTCGCGCGGCCCTGCGTCCGCGACCGGAGGTCGGTCGCGTATCCGAACATCTCCGACAACGGCACGCGCGCCTGGATGATCTGCGTGCCGCCCCGGTCTTCCTGCGATTGAATCTGGCCGCGGCGGCTGCTGAGATTGCCCATGACGTCGCCCATGTGTTCCTTCGGGACGACGACCTCGACGCGCATCATCGGTTCGAGCAAAACGGGCCTCGCTCTCTTCGCGGCGTCCTGGAACGCCATCGATCCGGCAATCTTGAACGCCATTTCCGACGAGTCCACGTCGTGGTACGACCCGTCGTAGAGCTCAATCCGCACATCGTCGATCGGAAAGCCCGCGAGGATGCCGCGCGTGAGGGCTTCCTTGATGCCTTCGTCGATGGGCTTGATGAACTCCTTCGGAATCGATCCGCCGACAATCTCGTTCTCGAAGATGTAGCCGCTGCCCGGCTCGCCGGGAAACAGGTGAATTTTCGCGTGGCCGTACTGACCGCGGCCGCCCGTCTGCTTGACGTACCGGCCGTCGCCGTCGGCCGCGCGCGTGAGCGTTTCCTTGTAGGCCACCTGCGGCTTGCCGACGGTCGCCTCCACGCTGAACTCGCGCTTGAGGCGGTCGACGATGATGTCGAGGTGCAGCTCGCCCATGCCGGCGATGATGACCTGGCCGGTCTGCTGGTCGGTCTGGACGCGGAACGTCGGGTCCTCGGCCATCAGCTTCTGGAGGCCGACGCCCAGCTTTTCCTGGTCGCTCTTCGTCTTCGGCTCGATCGCGAGCGAGATGACGGGCTTCGGGAAGTCCATCGACTCGAGCACGATCGGGGCTTTTTCGTCGCACAACGTGTCGCCCGTCGAGACGCTCTTGAGGCCGACCGCCGCGGCGATGTCGCCCGCGTAGACCTCGTCGATGTTTTCACGCTTGTTCGCGTGCATCTTCAACAGGCGCCCGATGCGCTCGGTGCGCTGCTTCGTGGCGTTGTACACGCTGGCGCCTGACGTGAGGACGCCCGAATACACGCGGAAGAACGTCAACTGCCCGACGAACGGGTCGGTCATGATCTTGAACGCGAGCGCCGAGAACGGCGCATCGTCCGAGGCCGGACGCTCGATGATCGTTTCCTCGGCCTTGTCGGGATCGATGCCGGCGATGGACGGCACGTCGAGCGGCGAGGGCAGGAAATCGACGACGGCGTCGAGCAGCGGCTGCACGCCCTTGTTCTTGAAGGCCGAACCGCAGATCACCGGCACGAACGCCGCTTCGCCCTTGCTGCGCACCGAGCTGTTCACGCGCAGGCGGAGCGCCGCTTTGATTTCGTCTTCGGTCGGCTCCTGGCCGTGCAGGTACTTCTCGAGGATCTTGTCGTCGGCCTCGCTGACCTTCTCGATCAACTGCTCGCGGTAGTGCTTCGCCTCGTCCATCATGTCGGCGGGGATCTCGCCGACGATGTAGTCGGCGCCCATGGTCTCGTCCTTGTAGGTGATCGACTTCATCTTGATGAGGTCGATCACGCCGACGAACTTGTCCTCCGAGCCGATGGGAATCTGCAGGGCGACCGGGTTGGCCTCGAGCTTGGAGATGATCTGATCGAACGTGCGCTTGAAGTCCGCGCCGATGCGGTCCATCTTGTTCACGAAGCAGATGCGCGGCACGCGGTATTTGTCGGCCTGGCGCCAGACGGTTTCCGACTGCGGCTCGACGCCGGCCACCGAGTCGAACACGGCCACCGCGCCGTCGAGCACGCGGAGCGAACGCTCGACCTCGGCGGTGAAATCCACGTGGCCGGGCGTATCGATGATGTTGATGCGGTTGTCGCGCCAGAAACAGGTGGTCGCGGCCGACGTGATCGTGATGCCGCGTTCCTGCTCCTGCTCCATCCAGTCCATGACGGCGGTTCCTTCGTGGACTTCGCCGATCTTGTACGTAATTCCGGTGTAGAACAGAATCCGCTCTGTCGTCGTGGTCTTACCGGCATCGATGTGGGCCATGATGCCGATGTTGCGCGTTTTGCTTAACGGTGACTGCCTGGGCATTAATCGAAACCTAGAATCTGGTCATCTGGTCGTTTAGTCATCTGGTCGTTTCTGATCAATCGGGCCAATCGGACATTGAGTAAACGATGACCAGATGACCAAATGACTAGATGACCAAATTCACCTACCACCGGTAGTGCGCGAACGCCTTGTTGGCCTCGGCCATGCGGTGGACGTCTTCGCGCTTCTTCACGGCGCCGCCGCGGAGGTTGCTCGCGTCGAGCAGCTCGTTGGCCAGCTTCTCCTGCATGGTCTTGCCGTCGCCGCGCTCGCTGGCAAAACCGACGATCCAGCGGATGCTGAGCGACAGGCGGCGGTTCGGGTTCACTTCGACCGGCACCTGGTAATTCGAGCCGCCCACGCGGCGCGACTTCACTTCGAGGCTCGGCTTGACGTTGTCGATCGCCTTCTTGAAGACCTTGAGCGGATCGTCGGCGGTCTTTTCCTTGATGATGTCGAAGCTCTTATAAAGAATGCGCTCGGCGGTGCTTTTCTTGCCGTCGCTCATCACGCAGTTGATGAACTTGGTCACGAGCGCGCTCTGGTAGAGCGGATCGGGCGCGATGTCGCGTTTGGGGATTTCTCGTCTACGTGGCATGGCTTGGACCTGCTTCTCTTAAGCTTTCTTGGGGCGCTTCGCGCCGTATTTGGAACGTCCCTGCATGCGCCCCGCGACGCCGACCGCGTCGAGCGTCCCGCGAACGACGTGATACCGCACACCTGGCAAATCCTTGACGCGGCCGCCGCGGATGAGCACCAGCGAGTGCTCCTGGAGGTTGTGGCCCACGCCCGGAATGTAGGTCGTCACCTCGATGCCGTTCGTCAACCGCACACGGGCGACCTTGCGCAGGGCGGAATTCGGCTTCTTCGGTGTCTGCGTGAACACGCGAACGCACACGCCCCGCTTCTGAGGGCTGTTCTGGAGGGCCGGGCTCTTCGTCTTGCTGACGATCTTCTTGCGGCCGCTCCGGACCAACTGGCTGATAGTCGGCATCAATTCATCTCGTCATCTGGTCATCTGGTCATCTAGTCATTTCTGAGCGCGGCAATCGCCCAATCAATGACCAAGACGACCAGATGACCAGATGACCAAATTCACCCGGCAAGCCGGGTGTCGGTCTGCTTCAGGCCTAAAAGCCCCGGAAAGGGCTTGGCGCCTGAAAACCCTACGAGTTAATCGCGGTGAATGGGTCTAGCCGGTTACTTCCGGAGACGCTATTCCTGTGCGGCGAAGCTAGATAGGGTGTCCTAGCTTCAACAGAACCTTGCGAATATAACACGAGCGTCAAAGAGACCGCAACCGGCCAGATGTCCTCGAGGTCCGCCCGCCGGGAAGTGGTATAGTTCTGTCGCTTTGTGGGACAGTCCTAACCCGAGAGGAGTCAGCATGATGCGTTTCAGGCACGTCATAGGAGCCCTGGCCATGGTCGCCCTGGCTGGCTCCCTGGCAGCAGCACAGGCCCCCGAGGGCCAGCGCGGGGCCGCTCCGGCGCCGCCTCCAGAACCGAAGAACCTGAAGGTCCTGCCGACGACCACGACGACGGCGCAGATCCTGCCAATCATGCGCGCCTTCTCGGCGGCCCTGGGCACCAACTGCGGGTACTGCCATGTCTGGACCGGCCCCGGCCTGCCGACGAACGATTATGCCGCGGATACCAAGCCGGCCAAGCAGGTCGCCCGCGTCATGATGCAGATGGCCACCGAGATCAACACCAAGCTCGCGGCGAACATCCAGAAGCCGGCCGATCAGCTCACGCGCGTCCAGTGCATGACCTGCCACCGCGGGGCCGCGATTCCTGTGCTGCCGCCGCCCGCGCCTGCGCCGGGCGCCGCACCGGCCGCGCCTGCCGCGCCGCCCGCCGGCCGTTAGTCGGGGATATACCGCGCGACGAGCGCGGTGCAGTTGTCGTGGCTGCCGCGCGCAAGCGCGGCGGCCACGAGTTTCGCCGCCGTTTCCTGAAGGTCGCCCGACGCCCGCATCAGCTCCCCAATCCGGTCATCGTCCAGCTCGCCGTGCACGCCGTCGGTCGAGAGGAGAAACAGCTCCCCGCCGGTCAGCGTCTCTTCCAGCACGTGCACGTCGGTGCGCGCGCTTGCGCCAACGACGTTCGTGAGCGCATTGCGCATCGGGTGGCGCATGAGGAACGCGATGTCGGCCGCCGGGTCCTCGGCGAGCATCGACGCCATCCACGAATCGTCATGGGTCAACTGGCGGATCTGCTCGCCTGCCACCAGGTAGAGGCGGCTGTCCCCCACGTGCCCCACCGACAACCGGTCGCCATGCACGATGGCGGCGACGATCGTCGTGCCCATCCCGGAATACTGCTGTGACGTCACGGCGGCCTGCAGGACCTGGACGTGGGCCATGTGGATCGCGGTGCGCAGCCGGTTCCCGATGTCTGAGAGGGACTCGTCGTATCCGAAGGGCCAGTGCGAGACGCGGGGCGTGTCCGCCGCCAGAAACCTGATCACGGTATCGACGGCGATCCGCGCGGCCACCTCGCCGGCCCTGTGGCCACCCATGCCATCGGCCACCACACACAGGTTGCGCGCATCGTCGAACGCCCAGCAGTCTTCGTTGACCGGCCTGACGCGGCCCTTATCCGTCACACCGAAGGCGCGCACCATCTCGGCGAATGTATCGGCGCCGCAGGGCGACCCCTGCAGCATCTGGTCATCTGGTCATTTAGTCATCTGGTCATCGTTGCTCAATCTAAAGATTGCTCAATTGAGTAAACGATGACGAGATGACTAGATGACCAAATGACTAGATTCAAGAGAGCATTAGTGGGCGACCGACCGGAGGTGCTCGCGAAGAAGGTCGCGCCCGAAGTCGCCCTGGAAGTCGCGCCAGACGGAATGGATGTGGTTGCCGTTGTTCTGCGTGTTATCGAACTCGACGAGGAACGTCGGGCCCTGGACACGGTAGTAGTGCTTCTTGCCGCGCTCGAGCTCCCCGGCCCAGGCGAACGTGATCTTCTCGAGACCGGCCTTCCGCAGTTGAGCCATACGGTCGGCCGCAATGTCATCGGCCATGGCGCTGGTGTAGGCCTCGACAACTTTCATGAGCAAGTCGCGCTGCGCCGGCGTCAGCGCAGCAGCCGCGATGCCCGCCGGCGAGAGCGGATCCACGCTCACCTTGTTCTCGGTGACGATGTCGTTGAGCGCCACGTTCTGGATGACCGCCTTGGCAAGCTGCGACGGGTCGAGGGCCGTCACGAGGGCGCGCGCCGTGTCCTCGCGCTGGGCCAGGATCCTCAGCCCCTTCTGCGGGCCTTCGCGTACTTCTGCCGGGTTGGATCCGAAGAAGAACGGCGAGTTGGCCACCAGCGTGCCATTGACGATCGTGAACTGCAGCGAAACGTGATGCCCCTCGACACGCCAGCCCCACGTCGCGGACTTTGACGGCGTCCCGAATATCGACACGAAGTAGCGCTCCGGGTCGCGCACCATCGACTCGGCGCCGCGGCCACTGGCACGCGCGCTCTGCTCGATCTGCCCCAGCAGGGTTTCGAGGTCCATGATCTGCGTCGCGGTCAGGTAACCGCGCTGGCTCAGCCCCGCCTTCAGGAGTCCGCGGACGTGCTCCCGTTGAGCGTCGCTCATTTCCTTGAGCGTCAGACCCTTCCGGGGAAAGCCGTCCGTCGGGATGAAGTGCCAGTGCGTCCGCTCGTCCGACTCGAACGCGAACGTCGCTTTCTGCCGTTGTTCGGGCGACAGGCTGCCGAGAAATGATGTCGCGGCCGACGCCATGGTGGACGATGACCGTTCGGCGGCGATCAGCCCGCCCGTGAGAGCGGCGGCGAGACAGGCGGGAGCGAGGAGCAGGCGCGGCGCACGAAAGAGCTGCATGAAACCCTCCTGGCTGGCGCCATTCTACCGCACGGATTTCTCCGTCGCGTCCGCTTTCAGGCGGACGGGAAAATCAGGCTGCAGCATGTGACGGCGCCCTCGGCTTTCGCGATCTCGGAGACATCGACCGTCCGGACGCGGACGCCCGCGCGCTCGAGCCGATCGCGGGTCCGCGGAAAGGCGTCGGGATACACGAGATGCGCGCCGGCGCGCACGATGTTGGCCGCCTCCGGCTCGAGCGGGTCAACCTCGACCAGATCGAACGATGGGAACTGGCCGCGCGCGACCCATTGGCTGTTGAGAAGCAGCCGGACGTCAGAAAGCGCCGTGACCGCGGACTTGAGATGCAGGCATCCGGTCACCACGACGGGATCCACCTGATAACCGTGAGGCCGCAAGATCATCCGCATCTGATCGACTGCGGCCTCGTTGGTCCGGCTCGACACGCCGACAAACACGTTGCGGCCCGCGACCAGCACATCGCCCCCGTCCATTGTGGCAGGCGCGCTGATGAACTGCAGCGGGCGATAGCGTCCGACAACGCCCGCCACCGCCGCAGTTTCGGCACGGCGCGAGACGGCGCCCGGCCGGGTGATCACGGCCACTTCGTCCAGCACGACGGCCGCGTCCTCGATGAACACGGCATCCGGCAATTCAGGCGCGTCGTCCACACGCACAACCGTGCACCCCGCCTCGGCGAGCGCATCTTCGTAGGCCCGATGCTGGGCGCGCGCACGATTGACGTCGATCGGCACCCGCGCCAGGTGCGTCAGCTCGCATCGGACAATCGAAGCGCTCACCTCACGGGTGAGAGCAATCAGCATCTAGTCATCTGGTCATCTGGTCATCTGGTCATCGGTCATTTGTTCATTGGTCTGAAATCTGATCACATTTCCCAACGAATGAACAAACGATGACCAGATGACGAGATGACCAAATGACCAGATGTTTAGAGCACCCGGATGAGATCGCTGCGAGTGATGATGAAGGTCTTTTCCGTCTTGAAGTCACGCACGAGAACAGCGGGGTTCTGGGGCGTGATCATGGTCGCCAGCAGATCGACCGGCGTCGAGACGTCCACGAAGGGGAACGCCGGCTGCATGATGGACTCCACCGGGTGGCTCTTCACGCCGGGATCCTTGAGCAGCTCCTCGTAGAGGTGCGCTTCGTTGAGCGACCCGACGAGGCGCTTGTCGTGCGTGACCGAGATCTGGGAGAAGTCGTGCTCGCTCATCACGCGGATGGCCTGCGCGACGGGCTCGTTGCACTCGAGCGAAAACAGCTCGCCCGACAGGCCGGCGGCCACCAGGTCGTGGGCCGCCATACCGGTCTTCTCCAGGAACCCCTTTTCGCGCATCCAGTCGTCGTTGAACATCTTCCCGAGATAACGCGAGCCGTGGTCGTGAAAAATCACGACCACGAAGTCCCCCTTGCTGGAAGTGCTCCCGGAGCTGCAGGAGGCCCGCCATCGCCGACCCGGCCGAATTCCCGGCGAAAATGCCCTCTTCACGCGCCAGCCGCCGCGTCATCAGCGCGGCATCCTTGTCGGTCACCTTCTCGAAGTGATCGATGATGGCGAAATCGACGTTCCGGGGAAGAAAATCCTCGCCGATGCCCTCGGTGATGTACGGATAGATCTCGTGTTTGTCGAAGATCCCGGTTTCCTTGAACTTCTTGAACACCGACCCGTAGGTGTCGATGCCCCACACTTTGATCTTCGAATTCCGTTCCTTGAGATAGCGTCCGACGCCGGTCACCGTCCCGCCCGTGCCCACGCCGACAACCAGGTGCGTGACGCGCCCGCCGGTCTGCTCCCAGATCTCCGGGCCGGTCTGCTCGTAGTGCGCCGCCGTGTTCGATAGATTGTCGTACTGGTTCGCCTTCCAGGAATTGGGAATCTCCTCCGCCAGCCGGGACGAGACGGAGTAATACGACCGCGGATCTTCCGGGTCCACGTTGGTGGGACAGATGATCACTTCCGCGCCGAACGCTTTCAGCGCGTCGATCTTCTCCTTCGATTGCTTGTCGGTCGTCGTGAAGACGCACTTATAGCCCTTGACGACCGCGGCGATTGCGAGGCCCATGCCGGTGTTGCCCGAGGTGCCTTCGATGATGGTCCCGCCCGGCTTGAGCAGGCCCTTCCGCTCGGCGTCCTCGATCATCTTCACCGCCATGCGGTCTTTGATCGAGTTGCCCGGGTTGAACGTCTCGAGCTTGGCGACCACGGTGACGCCGGGCATGCCGTGCGTGATCCGGTTGATACGGACCATCGGCGTGTGCCCGATGACCTCGAGGATGTTGTTGGCGATCGTGTCCATGAACTATTTTGATGCCCCCGCGCCCTGCGCCAGGCGCCGCAACAGCAGCGCGGCGCGCTTGGTCTGCGACGGCAGCGTGGTCAGGTCGGCCGTCTCCCGGGCCGTGTGCCCGTCCCGACCCATGAGCCCGACGCCGTCGAGCACCATGGCCGCATCGCCCGCGACGAACGAGACGTCGGCGGCTCCGGCGCGATCGGGGCTGACGGCTGCCACCGACCCGAGGTTCAACATCTCGCTGCCGCGGCTGTACAACTCGAGCAGACGCGCATTGCCCGCGCTGGGCGCCATCGGCGGATACCCGTCTTCGAATGCCAGTGTACCTTGGGTATGCGCCATCCCGTCCGCCACCACGCCCTGCATCGTCTTTCTGGCCTGCTCGAATTGTTCCTTCGACAGCGCGCGCAGATCGCCGGTGACCACGACAGTGGCTGCGACGACGTTGTCCTTGCCGGCCGCAGATCCGCTCGCGGCGCCGGGCGAGTACTGCGCGTCGGTGCCGCCCACGATCAGGCCGGGATTAAAGGTCAGGTGCTCCTGGCCGGCGAGCTTCTCGCGGAAACCGTTCAGGATCCGCGCCGCCTCGAAGATCGCGCCAGGACCGACGTCCGCGCGGAACACCTGGGAGGAATGCGCGGCGGTCGCTGACACGCGCAGCGTCCACGATGTCGTACCTCGCCTGGATGTAATCGCGTACAGCGGATCGCCGGGGCCATCCTCGAACCCGATGGCCGCCTGGACGCCGCGGGCCGCGTTGACCAGCGCCGCACGCGACAAGGCCAGCGGGCGGCCGGGCGCCTCTTCGTCGCCCGTCATGACGACGGCCACGTGGAGATCGTCCAGCACGCCGGCGGCCGCGAGCGACTTGAGCGCCTGCAGCAGGACGACGTCGCCGCCTTTCATGTCGATCACGCCGGGCCCGCGCGCCTCGGTCCGGCCTACCCGCTCGAACTTCTGAAACGGCGAGTCGCGTTCGAACACCGTGTCGAGGTGGCCGATGAGCAGCACGCGGGGCGCCGCGGCGGCGCGCCCGGGCCGCTCCGCCACCAGATGTCCCGCCCGCTGCCACGCCGCGCCGTCCACCCATTGCGTCTGGAACCCGAGGCCGTCCAGCTCGGTCCGTAGCACGCGGCCCACTTCCCGCACGCCTTCTAGGTTGCGCGTGCCGCTGTTGATGTTGACGATCCGCTCGACGAGCGACAGCGCCTCGCCGTTGTGCGCGTCGATATAGGACAGGATCGACGCCGTCTGGTCGGTGTTGCCGCGCTGAGCGGCGACAAGGGTCAGCGCGAGGGGAACGGCGGCCAGCGACGCGGGCAGAAGGAATCTCAAGGGTTCAAAGGTTCAACGGTTCACAGGTCCACGGGTCCACGGGTCCACAGGTCCATGGGTCCCAGGTGGAACTATAGAACCGTTGAATCCCTGAACTTCGTAACCCGGAACTTTATTCCCGAAAATCGAGGCCGCGCTGGATGCCGGCGCGCAGCGCGTCGATCGTCTGCGGCTGGCCGACGAAGAGGTCGTCGGGGAATTTCCGGTAGCGGAGAATCTCCGAATAGATCGGACCGCTCTCGTAGAGATTGAGGCCCAGGCCGGCCAGGTATTGCAGGCGGAGGTTGCGATCGCGGTTGATCGGGGCGTTCTTCAACCACTCCTTCAGATCCGTGGCGCGGCCCCCGTAGCTCGAAAACAGGTCGACGGCCGTGTAGAAGCCGATGTCCCTGAGCGACTTCACCACCGGCGCGTACTCCGGCCGGTTGAGCTTTGCCTGAATCTCGTCCACGTTGATCCGAATCGGCTGATCGCCGGCCTGGCCGAGGAGGACGAGATCGTAGCCCTGCCCGTTGTTCGTGTTGCCCCAGAGGACGCCGTTCGGAAAGGCCTCGAAGAACGTGCCGATTTCGCTCTTCACGGCCTCGGTGTTGCTCTCGTAGAGCTGCACGAACAGCGTGACGACCCCGCCGGGATTGAGATGGGCCTTCGCGGCTTCGAAGAACTCGCGCGTGTAGAGCATCGCCGCGCCCTTCACCCACGGATCGAGCGGGTCGGACGTAATCGCGTCGAACTTCTCCGTCGATGTCATCACGTAGTGCCGCGCATCGTCGATCCGGACGTGGACCTTGGGATTCTTGACGACGTTGAAGTTGTGTTCGCCGAAATATTCAGAGACCACACGGGGCACCAGCGGCTCGATCTCCGCGATGGTCTCGTTCGTCACGGCGGGGTCAACCGACACGGCGCCGGCCGTGACGCCCGCGCCGCAGCCGATGACGACGACGCGTTTGGCCTGCGGCGGAATCAGGGTGGTCATGTGGCCGAGCATGCGCTGCAGGCGCATGTCCTGCGGCTCGCTCGAGGCCTGCACTTTGCCGGCGTTGTGGTAATTGAGCACGCCGTCGGAGAGCTTGGAGACGGCGACCGACGCCGTCATGCCTTCGCCGACGTAGATGTACTGCGCGGAATCGTTCACGCGCATGTTCGCGTACCGTCCGTACGCGACCATCACGGGCGGAACCGGCCGCACGCTGCGGACGAGCACCGCCACGATCAGAATCGCCGCGCACGCGGCGATCGTCGGCCACCACGACTTCTCCGCCTGCTCGTTCGCCGGCCCGAGCAGCAGCAGGCCGCCGCCGATCGCGGCGATGACCATCAGGACCTGCTGCGAGTGCTGGGTGCCGATCCAGGCGACGAGCACGAGGCTCGCGCCGAGCGAGCCGACGATGGCGCCGACAGTGTTAGCCGCGTAGACGCCGCCGACCAGGCGCGCGGGATCCTGGCCCCGCGCGGCCACGGCGGCCAGCGCCAGAGGGAAGCTCGCGCCCCAGAGAATGGCCGCGGGCAGGACGGCGAAGAGCGCGCGGACAGCGTCCACCTGGAAATTGATCCACGGGTTGCTCGTGGCGGACGGATTGAGGGGCCAGAACGGCAGCGATTGCGTGAGCGTGTAGGCCGCCCACGCCATGCAAACGCAGAGCGCGACCTGGCACCAGCCGAGCGCGGCCCGCGGCCGTTCGAGCCGCGAGGCCACCGCCGATCCGGCGCTGCTGCCGATGCCGAGTCCAAACAGGAAGACGGCGAGGATCAGGGAAAACGTGTACGTGCTCGCGCCAAACAGCAGCGACAGCTGCCGCGTCCAGATCACTTCGGCGGCGAGCGCCGTCATGCCGGACAAGGCGATCACGACGTAGACACTCGTCGAGTCGGCGGCGCGGGTCACGCCCGACGGAGCGGATTCGACCGCTTCGTACGGCGTCGCCTTCGCAATCGCCAGCCCGACGAGCGCAACGATGACGTTGATGGAGACGGCCACGTACGTCGCCACCGACACGTCGAATACGCGCAGCAGGTAGAAGCCCGTCAGCACGCTTCCCGCCACCGCGCCCGCGATGTTGCCGCCGTAGAAGAACCCGAGCCACGACACGCCCTCGGGCGTAGTCTCCACCCACCGCGAGATCGCCGGCAGCGTCGCGCCCATGAGCAGCGTCGGCGGCAGCAGGCAGATACTCGCGATCACACCCCGGAACGCGAACCCCGCGATTCCCGACCCCGCCCACGACGTGTACACGCTGCTGACGAGCGGCATGCCCACGAGCACGAGGAGTCCGATGATCGCGATCCCGAGTTCGAGGAACGCGTAGATGCGCAGCGGATGGTGCCGCGCGGACACGACGGATGACAACGCGAAGCTGCCCAGACACATCCCTCCCATGAATGTGCCCAGGAGCACTCCCAGTGAAATCGCCGACGAACCGATCACCAGCTGGAGTAACTGGAACCAGACGATTTCGTAGATGAGCGCCGCGCACCCGCTGCCGACGAACAGCAGCAGGAGCGCCGGAAGAAAACGTCGCGAAGTCATGACTACCTCTGCCCGCCGTTCCGCCGAACGGAATCTATTTCACGTGCTTGCTGACGAGCTTCGTCATCTCGAACATGTTGACGGTGGCCTTCCCGCCGAACACGACCTTGAGCGTCGCGTCCGCGTTGATGTTCCGCTTGTTCTTCTTGTCCTGCAGTCCGTTCTTCTTGATGTAGGCCCACAGCTTCTTCGTCACTTCGGTCCGCGGCACCGCCTTCGCGCCGATCACGGCCGACAACGCCGCATCCGGCGTCACGGGCTTCATGAACGCAGCGTTCGGTTTGCGAGCGGACTTCTTCTTCGCCTTTTTCGCCACAGCAGACTCCTTCGTTATTTGACGCCCCATAGGCGTCGGCGGAGCGTACCACGAAAAGTGCGCGTTTTTGCAGGATTTGAGAGGGGAAACGGTTTCCCCTCCCCGTGACCGTCTCGCAGGGCCTAGCTCGACCCGGCGGTCGCCCGCGCGAGATAGCTCTTACGCGCGCGCGCCATCATGCCCTCGCCGGACACGTGCACCTCGATCGTATGCATCTTGCCGTCGAGTTTATCGGGCGTGAAACCGAGCGCATATTGCCGATGCAACTCGTCGGCGACACGTGAAAACGTGGCTGCCAGATCGCTTGTCGAGGTCAGCTCGAAATAGCCGCCGCCGGTGACAGCGGCAATCTTCGCCAGCCCTTCGTCGGGATGATCGGCGGACGGCGCGGGCGGGCGCGGACCGCGGCCTCCGCCGAATCCGCCGCGGCCGAAGCCGCCAAATCCCCCGCCGCCGCCGTGGCCGCCCCTGGGATACCCGCCGCCGCCGTGGCGCCCGTAACCGCCTCCGCCGCCTGCCGACGGCGCGAGGCCGATCGCGTACACCATCACGTCCTCTTCCTCCGCGCGCTTCATGACATCTTTGAGCGAGCTGTTGCTCTGGCTCGAGCTCATCGGACTGTCCATCCCGTCGGTGAAGACGAGCACCACGCGGCGGCCCTGCTGGTGCAGCAGCGCCGTGATGCCCACGTTCACCGCGTTCCAGAGCGGCGTCGGCCCTTCCGCCTGGAGCTCCGTGCGCAGAATGGCCTGCAGCTCGGCGGGGTCGGACGTGAAGTCGCGCGGGTCGACCTGGATGCCGTTCGAAAAGCTCCCGATCCGCGCCTTGTCGTCCGGCCGCATGACCTCGACGAACGCTTCCGCGGCCTGCTGCACGAGCGAGAAATTCCCGCGCATGCTGCCGCTGCGATCGAGCAGCATCACGACGGTGATCGGCTGCAGATCGCTCGAGAACAGCGTCAGATTCTGGCGCCGGCCGTTGTCGAGAATCGAGAACGCGTCGCGGGTCAGGCTCGGCACGAGCCGGCCGTCGGCGCCTGTGACCGTCGCGTAGACCGCGACAGTCCTGTTGCCCGCCTTGAACGTCGCCTCCTGTCCGGCAAGCGCGGCAACGGCCGTCACGACGCCGGCGACGGCTGCTAGGATACGCATGACACACCTTTCTCGGGCTGGCACGTCAAGGTTACTCTGTTAGCCACCGGCTCTCATCATAAAGAAACACGGAGCATCGCCATGCCGCTCATCGACGAAGGAAAGAAAGCGCCCGCGTTCAGCCTCGCGGATCAGGACGGGAAGACGCACCGCCTCGCGGACTACGCGGGCCGGCCGGTGGTCCTCTACTTCTATCCCAAAGACGACACGCCTGGCTGCACGAAGGAATCGTGCGCATTTCGCGACAACCTGCCGAAGTTCAAGAAGAGCAAGGCCGCGATCTTCGGGGTCAGCATCCTGGACGAAGCCAGCAAGAAGCGCTTCGCCGACAAGTTCGATCTGAACTTCCCGCTCCTGGCCGACGCCGACCACGAGGTCGCCGACAAGTACGGCGTGTGGCAGAAGAAGTCGCTCTACGGCCGCCAGTTCATGGGCATCGTTCGCACGACCTACCTGATCGGTCCCGACGGGAAGATCGCCAGACGGTGGGACAACGTGAAGGTGGACGGGCACGCTGAAGACGTGCTCGAAGCGGTGCAGAATCTCTGAATCGCAAATTCCAGTTGAGCGCCAGCTTTCCCTTCGGATTCACCTGTGCATCACGAAGGCACGAAGAACACGAAGATCTTCTGGGTTGATGTTCGTGGCCTTCGTGTCTTCGTGAAAAAGCTATTTCGCCGTCGCCAGGCGCTTCAGTGGGTCACCCGACAGTCTGCAGATAGTCCAGTCATCCATCAGCTGCGCGCCGATCTTCTTGTAGAACCCAATCGCCAGCTCGTTCCAGTCGAGCACGGACCACTCCAGGCGTCCATAGCCGCGCTCGACGGCCAGCGTCGCGAGGTGCGCCAGCAGCGCCTCGCCGAGACCCTGACGCCGGAATCCGGGTTCGACGAAGATATCTTCGAGGTACATCCCGGGGACGCCGAGGAATGTCGAGAACGTCTGGAAGAACAGCGCGAACCCGGCGGGCTCGTCGCCGGCATAGCCAATCACCACCTCGGCCGCGCGCTTGACGAACAGCGACTCGCGCAGCGTGTCCTCGGTGGCCACGACAGCATCCGCGAGCTTTTCGTACTCGGCGAGACTCCTGATCAGTCTGAGGATGAGCGGAAGATCGCGCTCTGTCGCGCGCTCGATGCGAAACGTCATCGGGGCGTCCTTGCGGCTAGTGAACCTCGGGACGGCGGACTTCGACCTCGATGTACTCGAGCGGAACGGTGCCGGTGTTCCGGATCTCGTGCACCTTGTCGACGTCAAACCACGCCCAGCGGCCAGGTTCCCAGAACTCCCATGTCATCGGTCCGACGGCAAGACCCTTGCCCTCCGACACCTGCACGATGACCGACTCGGTCGTGTGCCGATGGGACTCCGACACTTGCCCGGGCGCAAGCGTCTGTCGGTAAGCACGGAACCAGCGATTCGAGAGCTCCGCCTTGCCGGGAAATCCGGCTCCCGTGTTGGCGCCTGTTTCGTCTCCCGCTGACGCGTTCGAGACGACCATGAACCGGAACAGCCGCTCGCCGACGTTCGTGATCTTGTGCGTGACGGGCTCGTCGTAATAGCTCGTCGTGCTCGTGGCGCGGATCGCCGGAACCGCGGGCGCATTGCCGCGTCCACCCGCCGGCGCGGCACCGCGGCCTCCAGGCGGCGGCGCGCCGCGGCCGGCGTTCATCTCCTGCCCCAGCACCTGTGTCCGCTGCTGCGACGCGCTCAGCGTGATGTACAGAACGGGCTCGGCGTGGACGTGATACCAGGAGGTATCGCCCGGGGGCACCTGCCCCTCCAGGATCTTCGTGGTCCCGGAGGCAAAGAGCATCCGGTGATGCGGCTCGTGATACACGGGCACGACGCTCTCGCCTTTGGGGAGCGACGCGACGACGGTGGCGACGCGCACGTAGGCGTCCACGCGCCGCTCGAGCACGTCGAGGGGGACCGTGCCGGCCGCGAGCACGGCGCTGTGGAAATCCCTGATCGAGAACTTGTCGCCCAGCGCCTTCTTCGCCTTGTCACGCAGTTCCAGGATCTTCAGCTCACCCACCATGTACGAGCACGCCTGTCCCGGATTGACGACATAGCGTTCGACTTCGCTGGCTTCGATGCCGTAGTCGATGGCCTGCTGGCGCGTCCAGTGCTTGGCGTGGATCCCCGTGTCCACGACGAGGCGCCGCGCCCGAAACAACTCCATGTCGAGCTGCCCGAGCTGCCCTTCGAGGTCGTTCTCGTACCAGCCCGACTCCGCCGCGAGACGCTCGGCGTACAAGCCCCATCCCTCGCTGAGCGCCGAGATCCCTCCCAGCGCGCGGATGCGCCGGAACCGCGGCAGCGCCGCATTCTCCATCTCCAGCGCGATTTGAAAGTGATGGCCCGGCACCGTCTCGTGATACACGAGCGTGCGCAGCGTGTACTTCGTCATCCGCTCCGGCCGCAGCGGAATCTGAAACGTGCCCGGCCGCGATCCGTCGGGCGCGGGCGCGCTGTAGCTGGCGGCGGCATTCGCCTCGCGGAAGCGCGGATACGGCTGCGCGACAACGGGGGCTTTCGGCCGCACGTCGAACTGCAGCGCGGCGCGCTTCTCGGCGTCGCGCAGGATCTGCTCCGTGTCGGCCATGATTTGTTTCCGGCCGTCCTCCGTCAGCGGGTAGCTCTGGCTCTTCTCGATCGCCTTGACGCGCTCGGCAAGGGTCCCCTCCGTCCGTCCCAGCCGGCGCAGGATGCCGTCCATTTCCTGCTCGATCGCGGCGACCCGCTTGAGCCCGATCTGGTGGATCTCGTCCGCGGTGAGATTCGTCGTCGTAAACCTCCGCAGCGCGAAGGCGTACGCTTCGTCGCCTCCCTTGAACCGCCACAACCCGGCATCGTCTTTCGCCCGGCCCGCAACAGGTTCGAGCAGCGCGATGGCTCTCTTCCAGGCCGGATAGATCTGGGCCGACACGATTTTCTCGGCCTGGGCGCGCAGCTCTTCGCGGCGGGCGTCCGGAGCGGTTTTCGCCGCCGCCATGCGATCGGCAAACGCCGTGACGAACGGGTTCTTCGCCGGCGGCGTCGCAATGAACTGCCGCATCTGCACGAGGGTCGCGCGCAGGATGAAGCGCGGGGGAAACAGGTTTTTCGCAATCAGCCCGCGCGCCTCGGCGATCGCGTCGTCCATGCGCGCGCTCACCTGGCCGAGGCGAGCCACGTAGTGCACAGCGTCCTTCTCGGTGACCAGCGGATGGTTCACCGTCAGGAGAGCCGGCAGGTTGACGTTGGCGCCGCCAAACTGCTCGAGGGGAAACTGGTAGTCGCGATACTTTTCCCCCTCGACGAGCGTATTCAGCTGCCACTGCATCAGCTCTGCCGAGACGCGCTCGGTGTCGCTCATTCGCGCCGGGTCGAAGGTCGCCAGTTCGGCGAGGCCTTTCTGTGCGAGCAGGACCCGGTTGTGCCTCGACTCTTGTGTGTCCGGCGCAAGCTGCTCCTCGAATCGATCCTGTTCGGCGCCCGTGAAATATCGCGACGCGGCCGCCTGATTCGGGTTGGCGCGCATCCAGTCGGCCGTGAAATCCCGGAAAAAGTCCGAGACCGTGCGCGCCGGCCGTGGAGGTTCGCCCTGCGCCGACAGACCAACGACGAGGGCCGCGATGACGGGAACGATCGCAAGGGTTTTCATGGATGATGGACTCTCGAGGCTGCCACGGCGCCGCGCGCTCCTACTGTTCGACGATGGTGAGCTGCGACACCGCGTTGATGAACGGCGAGAACGAGGCGGTCCGGCCGAATCGATCCACCGCGGTCACCGTGTACTTCATGACGCCGACCGGCGCATCGGCAGGCACCACCCAGACGCCGGTCCACATTTCGGAGGGCTGTCGCGAGTACCTCCGCCGCCGGGAATCCTCCAACGCCGCGCCAGCGCATCGGCACGTCGATCGTGCCGCCCGCGTACGCCAGGTGCGCGGTGAGAACGGCGGTGTTCTCGACTTCGCCCGATCCGCCGTCGATCGCCGTCATCCGGATACCGAGACGCTGGCCGCGTTTGAACCGATTGGTGAGAATGCAGTGGGTCGGTAACGTGCCGGGCACGTCGAAGCTCGCGAGATCTCCCCAGATGACCAGCTTGCCGGATGGGTGCCCCGCTTGCGGCGGCGGCGGAGGCGGCGGTTCGCCACGCCCGCGTCCTTGGCCCTGCCCTTGTCCCTGCGGCTGTCCGGGTGGCTGAACCTGCCCGGACACCGACCAGCCGACAGACAGCGCCAGCAGCGCCACAAGCGATAACACTGCTGATTTCGAGCGCATCGTCATGGTGGCGGCATCCTACGGTGCGGTCACTTCGAATGCAAATCGCAGCGCGGGAATGTGGTTTCCCGGATGATCGTCGGCATACGTGAGCTGCGGCAGACGATACAGCTGCTGCGTTCCTTCGGGACCCTGGTAGATGCCGGGGTAGAAATCGATCAGGTGAATCCCGGCCGACCCCGTCGCCGTGAAATTGACGATGACATCCCCCTGGCTGTTGAACCCGCACGCATAGCCCATGTAGCCGTTGTCGTACGTCGCGATGTAGATGTTGTCGTAGTCGGTCCACCCGACTCCTTTGAGATGAATCGTCACCGGGGTTCCCGCCGGTCCGGACATCGGCGACATGCTCACCACGCTGGTTTCCACCACGTAGTACGTCCGGGCGAGCATGTTGCCGCCAGAATCGGATGGACACCGAGTGGCGGCCCCCGAGATCGTCCGGGATGGCGAGCGAGACGTCGAGGCGTCCGTCAGCACCGGTCGTGAGCTTCCGAAGTTCGGTTTCCTTCGGCGCAAAGCCATTCCCGGAAACACGGCTGCCTTCCTGCGTTCCCCAGACAATCGACACCGGTGTGTTCGCCGGAAGACCGCGCGCGCTGAGCGCCGCGCGCGACTGTACCGGCCCTTGCGCCGGCGTGATGCTCACCGCGCCATCTTCGTTGGCGGCCTCCGACGGGGGCACGGGTTGTCGCTGGTAGGGTTCGGCGTAGGCAGAAGGCGCCATCCGGCCAGGTGTCACCTTGAAGGCGAACGCGGGGCGCGGCAAATACGCATTCGGGGCCTGTTCGTGATTGAGGTAGCCCTGGCCCATGTAGCCGGTGAGTACCTTGAGCTGATGTTGGCCGACAGTGCCGGTCGCGCGGAAGCGCGCGGTCGCGGTGCCGTGAGTGTCCGTCGCCGAGACCCAGCCCACTTCCTGGTTGTCCCAGTTGATCACCCACGTGCTCTCCATCGTGCGCCATCCGATGCCCTTGACGCGGAGTTCGATCAACGTGCCGATCGGTCCTTCGGCGGGGGACATCTCGAACGTCTGACTGACTTCGATGCCGCCCTGAGCAAGCGGCACGCCGTTGTCGGACGCGATCACTTCGTGAACCCCGCCGTAGTCCTCGGGGATCGTGAAGTGAGCCGCCAGCCGGCCGTCTGCGCCGGTTTGCGCCTGCCCCAAGGTCCTCGTCGTGTCAGCGAACTTCTTGCCGCGAAAGTGATAGTAGTCTTCGACGATCCAGCCGCCCTTGACCGTGCGCCAGATCAAATCGATTTTCCGGCCGGGCGGCAGCCCTTCGGCGGTCGCGTCCACCCCGGTTCCCACGACGGCCTTTGCGGCGCCCGGATGTTTCAGTGTCAACGACTTCAGGGGCTTCTGGGGCTCCGAGGGCGCGTCCGCCCTGGTCGCCGCGCTCTGCGCGGCCGTGGGCTGATCGGGGCTCGGTTGCGGCTTCGCGCGCTGACAGCGCGAAGCGGCAAGCGACACGAGCACGACCGCAGCGACCGTCGCGATGGATCGCGGATTGGATGACACGCCCTACTCCACGATGGTCAATTGAGACGCCTGAACCTCGAAGGGCTTGAACTCGCCGGCGCGCCCGTACTTGTCCGTCGCCGTCACCGTGTAGCGGATGATGCCGACGGGCGTGTCCTGGGGGACGACCCATTTGGCGACCCAGAACTCGCGTTCCGGCTGTTGAGCGGTCGCGCGGTAGCGCATCGGGATGTCGATGGTCCGGCCGGCGACGTTCACATGAACAACGAGCTGCGCGGACTCCTCGCGTTTACCCGTCGAGGGATCCGCCACGAACATGCGCCAGCCGACCGGCTCGCCTCGCTTGAAGCGGTTTCTGAGAATGCAGTTTTCGGGATGCCCCGGCGGCTGAAAGAGCGCCATGTCGCCATAGACGATGAGCTTGCCGGTGCCCGGAGGAGGCGGCGGCGGCGCCGCTTGAGGAGTTGCGCCGGAACTGTCCGAACGAGCGGCGCACAGCACCACGGCGGCGAGTATCAGCAGCAGCCCGGTTCGCGGCACGGCGTCCCCCCTGGGAGGAATGATACCCGTTCAGGCTGCGAAGACGCAGCCTGAACGTAAAAATGTAGAACGGAAAGCGTAGAACGTAAGACGCTGAATTTCCGAGTAGTTTTACGTTTTACGTTCTACATTCAGGGCGCTTTCTCCCAGCGCCCTGTCCCGTCGCCTGCTCGAACGCATAGGCCATCTGCAGGACTCCGGCATCATCGCCGCGCCGGCCAACGATCTGGATGCCGACGGGCAGATTCTCTGGGGTGAAGCCTGCCGGCACGGACGCCGCCGGGCACAGCGTCGTGCTGATCCAGTACGCGGATTTCATCCACGCCGCGTAGTGCTCCATCGGCACGCCGGCAATTTCGTGGGGCCAGTCGAGCAACGCGTCGAAGGGCGCTACCTGGTTGACGGCGCAGATCAGGAAATCGTGGACGCCGAAAAATGCGTCCACCCGTGCGAGCAGGCGCTCGTGCTGGCCGGTTGCGCGGGTCACGTCGCTGCCGGAAACCAGGCCCCCGAGCTCGATCTCTTCGATGGCTTCCTGCTTCATCTGTCCGCGATGCGACCAGAGCAGCGAGCCCAGATTCTCGAACGCTCTCCGGCGCCGCATCGTCAGAAACACCTCGTCCGCGTTCGTCAAATCGGGACATGCCCCCGCGACGATGCATCCGAGATTCTCGAAGACGCGGCGGCTCGCCTCGAGCACCTCGCGCACACGCGGCTCGAGCGGCAGGCCGCCGAGATCGGGGCACCAGGCCACGCGGACGCCCTTCAAGTCGCGCTCGAGGGCCGGCACTTCCTGCCCCGTCATGACGCCAAGCAGAAACGCGACGTCGTCGACGGACCGGGCCATCGGCCCCTTCACGTTGAGGCCGAGGGAGGTGCCGTCGCTCAACACCGGCGCGAGGCCGGACGTCGGACGCAGCGCCACGACGCTGTTGAAATTGGCCGGGATTGCGAAGGGATCCGCCGAGGTCGCTGCCGTCAGCGAGCGGCAGCAAGCCCGCCGCGAGGGCCGCGCCCGCTCCACCGCTCGAGCCGCCGGCGGTCATCGTCACATCGTATGGATTCACGGTCGTGCCGTAGACCCGGTTGTACGTGTGCGAGCCCATGCCGAATTCCGGCACGTTCGTCTTGCCGATGGGAACCACGCCCGCCGTACGCAGCCGCGCGACAAGCGGGCTGTCCGCCGCCGGCATGCGGTCCTTGAAAATCGGCGATCCGGATGTATTGGGAAATCCGACAGCGTCTTCCAGATCTTTGAAGGCCCACGGCAGGCCGTGCAGCGGGCCAACCGCCTCGCCTCGCACGGATCTGCGGTCGGCCTCATCCGCCAGCGCCAGACACTCGTCATCGTCCAGCTTTGCGACGATAGCGTTCAGCGTCGGGTTGAATCGGTTGATGCGGGCGAGATGGGCCGTCATCACCTCGCGCGCGGAAATCTTGCGGGCGCGTATCAGCGCGGCGAGCTCACGAGCGCTGGTGTAACAGAGGTCGGACATCGGAATCCGTCCGGCTGAAGCCGGACGCTACGGGCGGCCGGAACCGCTCGCCTTCCGCTTCCACAGCTCCCAGGCGCGGCTGTAGTTGTCGGATGCGGCGTATTTCTTCGCTTCCTCGGGATCGATGTAGGTGATCTTGCCGCCGAGCGCGATGGCCTGCGCCTGAATGCGCGCGTTGAGATCGAGATAAATGCTCCGGCCGACGACGTTGAGGATCGAGTCGGCGGTTACCACGGCGCCGTGCCCCCGCATGAGGACCGCGGGCTTGTCGGCGAGTGCCTTCGCGAGCGCGGCGCCAAGCGGCGCGGTCTCGACGAGCATGTTCGTCATGCCCGCCGCCTGCCTGATTTCGAAGACCGGCACGCCTGCCGCGAGAAACGCGCTCTGGTGATACATCGGCCGCAAGGCCACGCTCGAATCCGCGAAAGGAATCAGGGACGGCGTGTGGCAGTGCACGACCGCGTTGACGTCGGCCCGCGCGCGATAGATCTCGCTGTGAATGAAGCGCTCTTTGTACGGCGTCCTGCCTTTCGCGTCGACCGGCTCACCGTTCAGACCGAACTCGAGGATGTCCGCCGCGGCGACCAATTCCGGCGCGACCGATCTCGCGAGGAGGAAACGCTCGCGATTTCCGGGATGCCGGACGCTGATATGGCCATACCCGTCGAGAATGCCTTCCTGGGCGAGGATGTGGTTGCCGGCGACGAGGTCGGCGATCACGTCGGCCAACGGCGGCGCCCCTTCGCGGCCAGGCTGCTGTGGCACGAGGACGAGCGCACCGAGTGCGAGGAAGTCGCGTCGAAGCATCATCGATCCGTCCCCCTCGAGCTGGACGCGCCGGAGGCAACGTCCGGCGGCTTCAGAAACGTGCCGTCCGGTGCGCGGCCGATATCCCGCACGGCGACGATCGCGTCACGATTCAAAGGGCCGTAGATATGGGGAAACACTTCGGCCGGGTCATCGTAGCGGATCGGGGACGTGACGCGATCCTGATCGATGTAAAGAACCACCCAGGGCTCGGCGCTCGACTTGTAGTACCGGGTGAGGGTGATGGACACGGCCTCCCGCCCCTCCGT
Source organism: uncultured Acidobacteriota bacterium (assembly GCA_963729215.1). Classification (GTDB taxonomy): domain Bacteria; phylum Acidobacteriota; class Vicinamibacteria; order Vicinamibacterales; family CAVVIG01; genus CAVQJU01. The sequence goes on from CAVSND010000031.1 coordinate 475,578, forward strand.
CGTGTGGATGAAGCCCTCGCGTCCAAAGGGCTCCGGCACGTACGGCTGCACCGAATCGAACGACTCGAAATACCGCTTCGGCGTTCCGTGGTACGCGAGTCTCACTTGTTTCCGAAGAGCGGCTTGTAGTCGCGGTTGTTCTCGCAGACGAACTCGTTGATCTGGTCGTACTCCTGCAGGAACGGGAACGTCCGCCGGATCACCCACGGGCCGGCAAATACGTTCGGATCTTCGATCGTCGCTTCGTACTGCAGCGTGTCGAAATCCGGGCGCGAGAAACGCTCGACCACGTGCAGCGCCTCGGTGTGCCGATAGCCGTTGATCTCCGTCTTGTCGTTGAACCCGATCGAGTCCACGACGAGCGTGTCGCCTTCCCACCTGGCGACGGGGTTGCCCATCCATGACGGATCGGGATCCGCGGGATGCGGCCGCCCGTCGGTCGGGATGATGCGGAACAGGTTGAGGTATTCGTGCGCGACGACGATGTGCTTCGGAGCCTGCACGATCTGGATGTAATACGGCACGAAGAACGTCTGCGGAATCCCCGGCGGCATGCAGGTGGAGTACTGGCCCGTGTCGTCCGCCGCACGGACGACCTTGTACTTTTCAGCGCCCGGCTTCAGCGTCGGCGTCGCCGGCAGTCCGCCGGCGGTTGGCTGGGGAGGCGCGCCGCGTCCGCCGGGCCCCGCGCCGTAGCCATACACGCCGGAAAAATCGGGCCGTCCGTCCGCGGTTCGCGGGGCCGCCCGTTTGCCGCCGGCCGCTGGAGCGTCGGAGGGAGACGCGCCGGGCATCGTGCCCGCCACGACGACCGTGACCGTCCGCTTGTCGGCGCTGTTGCCGGCGCCTGTTACGGCGAGGGTGTATGTCGTCGTCACGCCGGGCGTCAGCGTCCGGCGGCCGCGAGGCGCGACACGCCCCAACGGGTCGATGCTGGTGGACGTGGGATTTTCGACCGCCCAGCTCAAGGTGACCGGCTGGCCCGGCTGAATCGACGTCGGCTCGACGGCGAAGCTCGTAATCCGTACGGGAAGCCGCGCCGCGGCGCGATACGGCGACTCGCCCGCCGTGGGGGCCGCGGGCGCCTGCTGCGCGGCGGGAGACACGCTCGCCGCGATGATCGCGAACAGCGCGGCGTGCGCCGTCTTCACGACTTGATCTCCCGGCCGTCCGGCAACTTGATCATGGCGCTGATCATCGACGCCGCTCCGCTCTTGGCGCGGCCGCCGGTGCAGGAAATCTGATCGCCGGCCTTGACGGTGTCGCGCACCCATCCATACGACCTGAGGTGGTTGAGGCTCATGAGCTCGATCTCCCACTCCACCGTGTTGCCCTTGTCGTCCTTCACATCGATAAAAATGAAGGCGTGCGGGTTGGTCCACTCAAAGCGCTTGACGGTGCCGGTCACCGTCACGGGACTGGCCATGTCGTACATGGCCGTCGAGTGATGGGCGAGCGCTGGACCGGCAGCCGACAACAGGCCCAGCATCGCGATGCACAACACCAGTGTGTTTTTCATTCTCATCGGGTCCAGTCTACCGCCGCCGCTCACGCGCGGACGCCGAAATACGCCGGCGCGTTGCCGGGCTTCCATTTGATATTGCAGCCGGCGCTCGGCCGCTGCACGGGATCGACGGGCTTCCCGGCCAGCGTCGCGTCGAGCGCGGCCCGGATGTCCCGCCCGGCCGGCGGCTTGCCGTTTCCCGGCCGGCTGTCGTCCAACTGGCCGCGGTACACGAGCAGGCGCTTTTCATCGAACAGGAACGGGTCGGGCGTACACGCCGCCGTGTATGCCTTCGCCACGCTCTGGCTCCCGTCGAAGCACACCGGGAACGTGAAGCCGCACCGAATCGCCCACTCTTTCAGGCGCTCCGGCCTGTCGTCCTCGTACCGGTCGGCGTCGTTGGAACTGATGCCCACGATGCCGACGGTCTGCTGATAATCGCGGCCCAGCCTGGCGAGATCATCCTGGACGTGCCGGACAAATGGACAGTGCTGGCAGAGGAACAGCACGAGGAGCGCCTTCCTGTCCGAGAACGTAGCCGGCGAAATCGTCGCCCCGGAGACGACGTCGGGCAGGCTGAAGTCCGGTGCCGCGGTCCCAAGCTCGAGCATCGTCGAGAAGGTCAGGGTCATGAGGTTGGAGCGCAGCTGAACATGACCTTTCGGGCTGTCGAATGTGGCGATGAGCGCCGGACGCGCGCCTTTCGTCACCGCCAGGTCGAGTCCCAGTTGCCGGAGCATGCGCTGCACCTGCTCGGCCTCCGGATGTTCGGCGCGCAGGCTCAGAAGCGTGACGCCTTTCGCCGCCGTGGCCGAGGGATGCGGCGAGGCGCCCCAGTCGATGAAGTAGGGCACCAGCCGGTCCGCAAGCACCACGCGCGGATCGGTGTAGCGCCACGACAGCACGACGCCGTCCGGACGCTTCCGGCTGCCGGGAATCACGGCGCCCAGGTTCACGCCGTGCGCTGCGGCGTCGGCCGCGAACGTCTCGAGGCCGGCGCCCTTCGCCACCCAGGTCGTCAGCCGTGGCGCTTTGATCTCGTCGATGCCGAAGCGGCGTCCCCGTTCGGGCCTGGGCTGTTCCGGATCGGGCCCGATGATCTCGAAGTACGTCGCGGGACCGAGCGCGATCAACGCGTTGCGTGTTCCCTCCCCGGGATGCTGGCCGCCCGGCGTGGCGCGAACCCCGAACAGCTTCTCCGCCGTCTCGACGCCCAGCGCGAGGTCGGGCGTCGCGTAGACGAGGTGATCGACGCGCGATAAGACGCCATCGCCGGGCGCAGCCGCTCCGCCATGGCTTGAGGTCACAGCCGCGATCAAAGCGACAAGACACGCGGACCCGATGAGCTTCGATGACATCACGCGCAAATTCTAGCAGACGGTCGGCGCGCTCCGCTCTGTCGGTGCACGGCAGAGCAGCCGATACAACGGCAAAAATGCGTCAATTTATCAGGCCATTGCCGCGCGCGTTCACGCGCCCGGTGTCCGTGGCGATCCTCCTCGCGTGGGTTGCCGTCATGGGCCTGCTGATCAACCGCTCGTATCTGCACGCGTCGGCGACGCTGGCGACCGATCTCGCGCGATATACATCGGCCGCGGTCTGGCATGGCGTCTACTACAGGGGCGAGAAGATCGGATTCACGGTCGGCCAGGTCCTGAAAAAAGACGATGGGTTCGAGCTCGCCGAAGACGGCCGGCTGCAGATGTCGCTGCTCGGGGCGACGTCTCCCGTGACGATCCGCACGACTGCCCAGGTGGACAAGGACTTTCAGCTGCGGTCGTTCGAGTTCTCGCTCGATCCGGGAACGGGACCGATCCAGATCCGCGGACAGGTAAACGGCACGCGCCTTTCGCTCGCCGTGACAACCGGCGGCAAGACGCGGACGGAAGTGCGCGACCTGCCGGAGCCTCCGGCGCTGTCGCTGAATATCTCGCGCCGCCTGGCGAACGGCGGCCTGGTGACCGGCGCCCGGCATCGCTGGACCATCTTCGACGCCGCCACGCTGCACAACGCGCCGATTGTCGTGGACGTCGGAAAGCGCGAGCTGGTGCGCGGAGCCGGGACGGCGCCGATTCCCGCGTTTCGCGTCGAGACCGAGTTCGCCGGGCTCCGCACAACCTCCTGGGTCACCGACACGGGAGAAGTCGTCCGCGAGGAAAGCCCGCTCGGGCTCCTGACGATCCGCGAATCGGCGGAGAACGCGCGGGCCATGGCCGTGCCGAGCCAGGTGCAGGCCGACCTTCTCGCCGCGGCGGCGATCGTCCCGGTCGGCCGGGAGCGCATCGACGAACCGCGGGACATCCTTCGCGTTCGGATGCGGCTCGAAGGCGCGGATCTCTCTCAACTGGATCTCGACGGGGGCAATCAGACAGTGGCCGGCAACGTGGTAGAGCTGCGCGATCCGCGCAGCCTGCGGGCCGGGGCGGCAGACCCTGACGCCCGCCGGTATCTGGCGCCGGAACCGCTGATCGAAAGCGACGACCCCGAGATCCGCGCCGAGGCCGCGAAGGCCGTGCGCGCCGCCACATCGCCTCGCGATCGCGCCGAGGCGCTCACGCGATACGTGAACGGCCTGCTCGAGAAGAAGCCGACGATCAGCATTCCTTCCGCGCGCGAGGTCCTGCGAACCAAGGTCGGCGACTGCAACGAGCACACCGCGCTCTACGTCGCGATGGCGCGCGCGCTGGGGATTCCCGCACGCATTTCTGTCGGCCTCGTGTTCGTGCGCGGCGCGTTCTATTACCACGCGTGGCCCGAGGTGTACCTGGACGAGGGCAGCCGGGGCCTCTGGCTGCCGGTGGACCCGACACTCAACGAATTCCCGGCCGATGCGACGCACGTGCGACTCGCACGCGGCGGCCTCGACAGGCAGACCGCGATCCTGCCGCTCGTCGGCCGGCTCAAGATGACCGTGCTGGATCTCGATGTTGCGCCCGGTACGGCCAGACCGATCCTCAGCAATGCGCCCCCGGATCTCGGCCAGCTCGCCATCCCGCAACCCCAGCGCACATCGAATTGCGCGTGCCCACGATGATTGCCATCCACGACCTGGTCAAGACGTACGGCCGGTTCACCGCGGTTAACGGAGTCAGCCTCGAGGTGAAGCCGGGCGAAATCCACGGTTTCCTGGGTCCAAACGGCGCGGGCAAGACGACGACGCTGCGCATGATCGCCGGCCTGCTGAAACCCACCGCCGGGCGCATCGAGGTCAACGGCCACGACCTGGCGACGGATCCCGAAGCCGCCAAGGCGTCGCTCGGCTTCATCCCCGACCGGCCGTTCATCTACGAGAAGCTGACAGCCGGCGAGTTCCTGCGCTTTCACGGCGGGCTGTTCGGCATGGACGGCAACGGCATCGGCGAACGCGTGCGCGAGATGCTGGACCTGTTCGAGCTCGGCCAGTGGGAACACGAGCTGGTCGAGAGCTTCTCGCACGGCATGAAACAACGGCTGGTGATGAGCGCCGCGTTTCTGCATCGCCCGCGCGCCGTCGTCGTGGACGAGCCGATGGTCGGCCTCGATCCTCGAGGCGCCCGGCTGATCAAGGACGTCTTCCGCCGCATGAGCGAGCGCGGGGTCGCCATCCTGATGAGCACGCACACGCTCGAAGTCGCGGACGAGATGTGCGATCGCATCAGCATCATCCTCAAAGGCCAAATCATCGCGAGAGGCACCGTGGACGAGCTGCGCGCGATGGCCGGCAGCGCAGCGCCCGAGGGACGCGAAGCGGCCGGCGGGCGTGGAGAAGACGCGAATCAATTGACGGCCGTCTTTCTGAAGCTCACCGGCGGGAGCGCGCTTCAGGAGATCGATGAGGCCGTTGGATGACGTACGCGTTCCCCCAGCTGCTGCGGCCGCACGTGCTGGCGTCGCGCAATCGGGCGCGGCGGCGCGAGCGCGGCGACCTGATGCGCGCCGTCATGTTCGGCGCCATCGGGCTCATCGTCTGCGGTGCGCTGTTCCAGGGAGCGTTCTGGCTGACGAGCCGGCTGGACGCGTACGACGAGCTTGGGGACTACCTCCTGCGAATCGGCCTGTCGTGGCTCTTTCTGACGTTCCTGTCGTTTCTCGCGTTCAGCGCGGTCGTGACGGCGCTGTCGACGTTCTTCTTGTCCGAGGATCTGCGCCTCCTGCTCACGGCCCCCGTCCCCATCCGGCGGTTGTTCCACGCGCGATTCTTCCGGACGCTCGGCCAGTCGTCGTGGATGGTCGTGATCTTCCTGGCGCCGGTGCTGATGGGCATCGGCCGGGCGCGCTGCGCCGGGCTGTCGTTCTATCTGACCTCCGTGCTCACAACCGTGCCCTTCGCCATCATTCCCGTCGCCGCAGGCACGCTGGCCACGCTGTTTCTCGTGAACACGTTTCCCGCGAGGCGGGCCCGCGATCTCCTCATGCTCATGGGCCTGCTGTTCGCCGCAAGCCTCGTCATCCTGCTGCGATTCATCCGGCCGGAGCAGTTGCTGAAGGTGGAATCGCTTCCGGATCTGACGGACTTCTTCTCGACCCTGCAGTCGCCCGTCACGCCGCTCCTGCCGTCGTTCTGGGCGGGCGAATCGCTGTTCGCGAGCCTCCAGGGCGGCTTCGACCTGCTGCACTTCGGTGCCTTGTGGACGACGGCGCTCGCCGCCATCGTCGTCGCACGCATGGCCTGCGAACGATGGTATTTCGCCGGTTTCAGCCGCGCGCAAGAAGCGCCGAAGGCGCGATTCACAAAGTTACGGGGGCTCGACACCCTGATCGGCGTGCTGCCCATCACGACGGTGCGTCGTCAGTTGCTCATCAAGGACATGAAGACGTTCCTGCGCGACGTCAGCCAGTGGTCGCAACTCCTGCTGCTCGTGGCACTCGTCCTCCTGTATCTGTACAACTTCCGCGTCCTCGATCTCGAGCGCATTCCGTACATGACCGGGTTCATCAAAAACGTGTACGCGTTCGTCAACCTCGGGATGGCCGGGTTCGTCATGGCGACCGTGGCAGTACGGTTCGTCTTTCCCGCCGTGTCGGCGGAAGGCGCGGCGTTCTGGATTATCCGGACGTCGCCGATTTCGATGCGCGACTTCTTGTGGTCGAAGTTCTGGACCGGGCTGCTGCCGGTGCTGATCCTCACCGAAGTGCTCACGATCGCCGCCAACCAGTTCCTGGGCGTCGATCCGTTTCTCAAAACGATGGCCGCGGCGGCGATCTTCTTCATGAGCTTCGCGCTGGTCGGGCTCGCCGTGGGCCTCGGCGCGCGCTACCCGCGGTTCAACGCCGACGTCACGCAGGTTGCCGGTTCGTACGGCGGCGTCGCGTTCATGATCCAGGCCGTGCTCTTCGTGATCGTCATGATCCTGCTGCTCGGCTGGCCGTCCTCAATGTATTTGTTTCAGCGTGTTCGCCGTGCACCTCTCAGCATCGCCCAGGAGTGGCTGATGGGCGGCTGCTTCGCCGCCGCTGCCGCGCTCTGCACGACCATCTGGCTGACCTCGATGCGGTCTGGCATACGCGCGCTCGAACACATGCGAGACTAGGGGAAAGTTAGAGAGTACAAAGTACAAAGTGCAAAGGTCGAAGTACCGCTACCTCCTCGGCGACTCCAGGCGCGAGGCTGCAAGGCTGCGGCGGCAGGCGCAGCTGTGGGATCCGACGGCGTTCGCCCTGTTTGACAGGATCAGGGTCAGGCGGGGTTGGCGTGTGCTGGAGGTCGGGCCGGGAAAGGGTTCTCTCCACATGGAGCTCCGGCGGCGGGTGAAGGGTCCGATCGACGCTGTCGAACGGTCGCACGTGTTTGCAGACCTGCTCCGATCCCGATGCCGCCGCGACGGCTTCGGCCAGGGCACCATCTGGGAAACGGATCTCATCGCCGCCGGTCTGCCGGCCGCGACGTACGACCTGATCTTCGCGCGATGGGTGTTCCTGTTCCTGCCCGACCCGGACGCTCACCTGAGGAAGCTCGTCGCCGCTCTCAAGCCCGGCGGCGTGCTCGCGATCGAGGACTATTGCCGCGCGACGATGCGGCGGGTGCCGGAGCCGCCGCACTGGGAGAATTTCCTGAAGGCCGACCTGGCGTTCTTCGCGTCGCAGGGCGGCGATGCCAACATCGGTGCGCGGCTCCCCGACCTCTACGAGCGCGCCGGGCTCACCGTCGTGGACGTCAAACCCACGATCAAGTTCGGTCCCGCCGGGTCAGCCGTCTGGAACTGGGTGTCGAGCTACTTCATGGGCGTGATGCCGCAGCTCGCGAAGTTTCCACCGTTTGACGCCACACAGGCGGCGCGGCTTACGCGCAACTGGCTCGCCGCAGGGCGGCGGCCGACGTCGTGGCTGATCGCCCCGACGCTTGTCGACGTCATCGGGCGCAAGCCGCGGCGGCCTACCCGCGGAAGATGAAGTAGACCGCGCCCATCAGGCAGAGCGCCGCCCAGAGGAAATCGAGCCTGATCGTCTGCCGCATATACAGGATCGCGAAGGGCACGAACACGGTCAGCGTGATCGCCTCCTGCATGATCTTGAGCTGCGACAGGTTGAGGACGTTGCTGCCGAGCCGGTTCGCCGGCACCTGGAGCAGGTATTCGAAGAACGCGATGCCCCAGCTCGCCGCCACGGCGACGAGGAGCGGCCTCGCGCGCAGGTTTCGCAGATGCGCGTACCAGGCGAACGTCATGAAGATGTTCGAACAGGTCAGCAGTGCCGCTGTCGTCGCCACGGTCTTCAGATTCACGTTCCTCCCATCACGACCTGCGAGTTGTATTGAACTCCCTGGCCGGCTGCTGACTTCCTCGTATTTCTTCGTTCTACGTTTTACGTTTGACGTTCAGGCTGCGTTCTTCAGCAGCCTGTTAGAGCGTCCTCGTCTGCCCCCCGTCGATGTCGAGCAGGGCACCGTGACAGAACCCGCAGGCCGGCGAGGCGAGAAACGCGACGGCCGCCGCGATTTCGCCCGGCTCGCCGAACCGCGATACGCCGGTCGCCTTCGCCAGCTGCGCTTCGGCCTCGGACATGGGCAGCTTGTGCTCTTCGGCGAAGCTCTTCAGGCGCACGGTCAGCCGTTCGGTCTTGATGAACCCGGGATTGATGGCGTTGACCCTCACACCGTCGTTGACGCCGCGGTCGGCCAGCGCCTTCGTCAACAGCCGCCCCGCGGCATTGACGCTTCCGCCAATCGTGAAGTCGGCGTTTCCCGTGCGGCCGCCGACGCCGATGATGTTGACGATCGTGCCCTTGCTGGCCATCAGGTGCTTCCAGGACGCCCGGCTGAGGCGCATCGCGCCAAAGAACTTCAGCGCGAATCCGTCCGCCCAGTCGGCGTCGGTGAGCTCGAAGAAATCGCCGCGCTTGGTGGCCCCGGCGTTGTTGACCAGCAGATCGATCCTGCCGAACTTCGCGACAGTGGCGTCCACGACGGCCGCCGCTGATTCCGGCATCCGGAGATCGACCGGCTGGACCAGACACTCGGTCCTGATCGATTTCGCGAGGTCGTCGAGCTGATCGCGCGAACGCGCGGCCGCCGAGATTTTCATGCCTTCAGCCGCCAGGGTCTGCGCAATCGCGCGCCCGATGCCGCGGCTGGCGCCGGTCACGATGGCGACTTTGCCAGTGAGATTGAGTTCCATGAACCGAATGTTAACCTTCTCGACGATGGTCGAGGTCATGGTCGAGGATGCAGAGGCGCGCCGTTATCGTGACGCTGGCTTCATCCGACCGCAGACGAACGTCGTCATCGCGTTCATGAGAGGGTCCGCGACGTTGAGATCGCAGCGCAGGTAGTCGAACAACTCGTCCGAGCGGCGGATCACGCCGGCGATAGGATCTGGCGCAGCGTCCGGGACGACGGGAGGCGCGGGCGGCCCGGGCTCGATCCAGCGCCAACCGACGATCGCCGGCCCCGCCTGGCTGCCCACGAAGTCAACGAGCACGACGTTGACCTCTTTCAGCGAGAAGGTCTCGTTCAGGATCTTGACCGTGTGGTGCTCGTGGTCGTACTCCATCGTGAACGTGAAGCCGCCCCGGTAGAAGACTGGAAAGCGTGTGAACCGCCGCCTCCCGCTCCACCGCCCGAACCTCCACCTGCGCCACCCTCGCCTTTCGAGAACCATCCCGGCGCCCCCCGCCAAAGCACGAGGAGCGTCGTCTTGCTCCCATCAGCGTAGCTGTCAAAGGACATCCACGACGCGACGACGGCCGCCGAGACCGGGCGGTCCGTGCTCATTCCGGCGCCGCCCGTCATGAACCCGCGCTGCTGGGCCGCGAGATCGGCGGTCAGAGCGCAGGCGGCAAGCGCGAGCACAATGCCGCGCTTCATTTTGCGAAAGGACCGGATGAATAGACCACGCGGCCGCCAACCATGGTGAGCAGGGACTCGATGGTGTGCACTTCTTCCACTGGAACGGTCATGTAATCCTTCGACAGCACGGCCAGGTCCGCCAGCTTGCCGGCTTCGAGCGAACCGCGCTTCTTGTCGTCGAATGAAAACCAGGCGCTTCCCAGCGTGTAAAAGCGCAAGGCATCCGCGCGATCCGGTGTTTCCTCCGGTCCGCGAATCGCCGTGCCCCCGACGGTGCGGCCGTCGAGGAACCACTGGAGCGACGTGAAGGGGTTGTAGGACGCCACGCGATGCGCGTCCGTGCCGCCGCCAATCGCCACGCCGATCTTCTTGCCGGTCTCCACTGGTGGAACGCGGCGCGCGGCCGCTGCGCCGGCCTGCTGCACGTAGCCGTCGCCGCCGAAATACATCGCGTCCTGGACCGTCCAGCCCACACCAAGCGCCTTCATGCGCGCCAGCGTCGCCGGCGACGCGTCGTTCAAGTGCGCAATCGACCACCGGAGCGCGCCGATCGGCACCTCCCGGTTCACCCGCTCGAAGATGTCGAGCAACTGGCCGGCGGACGCATCGTTGTTCCAGTGCATCGTGAGCGTCATGCCGCGCCCGGCCGCCCACCGGACGATCTCGTAGTACTTCTCCTTCTCGGCATCGGTCGGCCGGTTGTTGTTGTTCATCGCGGCGGTAATCCGCTCGCCGAGGCCGCCGAAACGCAGCATGTCGTCGCCGAAGCCCTGCGGCACGAGAGCGACAAGGCCCTTCAGCTCCGCGAACTCGGCGCCCGGTGTCTGGCCGCACAGCGTGTAGGCCACGCGGACGGTCATCTCGCCCTGGCGCCAGACCTTGAAGACAGCCTGATAGTCGTCAGGCGCGAGGTTGTTGCCGCCCGGGTCGTAGACGCCGGTCAGCGCGAGACGATTGAGCTCGCGGAAGAATTTCTTCGTGCCCTCGACCTGCTCGTCGAACGTCGGCTTCGGCAGCTTGTCGAACAGCGCGATGATCGCGCCCTGGCCGCCGCTGATGCCCCCGGTGGGCTTCCCGCTCGCGTCCCGCTCCATCTTCCCGCCCGACGGCACGTCCGCGTCGCTGGTGATGTTCAGCGCTTTGTAGGCCAGCGGCGTCAGCATCGCCCAGCCGTAGCCGAGCTGCACGTACACAGGGTTGTTCGGCGCCGCGGCGACGAGCTCGGCCTGCGTCGGCCGTCGATTCTCCTTGAACTGCTGGACGTTCCAGCCCCCGGCGACGATCAGCCACGCGCCGGGCTTCATCGTGCGCGCCGCTTCGCTGATGCGGCCCAACGCTTCCGTCAGGGACGAGGCGCCGATCCAGTTGACCTCCGTGCTGAACGTCTGCGCCGCGCGGATGGCGTGAAGGTGCGAATCGATCAGCCCCGGAATCACGGTTCGCCCCTGCACATCGATGACGCGTGTCTCGCGTCCCGCGAGCTTCCGGATGTCCGCGGATGTGCCGAGCGCGATGATGCGGCCATCGCGAATCGCCAGGGCTTCCCGCGTGGAAAACTGGGCGTCGACGGTCAGGATCTTCCCGTTGACGAGGATCGTGTCGGGGGCCTGGGCCGCGGCGGGGGCGGCAGCAAGCGCGATGGCGACGAAACAGACTTGCGCGATCGCCAACGGCTTCATCGCGTTCTCCTGTCGCAGAGCAGGCCTTCAGGCCTGCGTCAATGGCGGGCCTAAAGGCCCGCCCTACTTCGGGTCCGGCCTTTCGGTCACGGGTTGTGTGGCCAACACCGGAAGCTTCTCGATGTCGGGATGCTCGATCTGCTCGACATGATCCACAGCGGGCTCGTCGCCCGGCAGGCCATAACGATAGATCACGCGAGCGCCGTTCTGAAAGAGACCGCCGGTATCTGCCGTCGGACCGTACGTCGAGTAGAGCGCCTGTCCCCAGAGCCGCAGGTAGGCGGTCAACTGGCCGCGGTGATGGGCCGAATGCGTGAGCCGCCTCGTCAGCACCCACGCGCGCGAGCGCTTGACGTCGAAGAATGTGACGTCCCCGCCGTACCAGTCGTCAGGTTGCCGCGCAAGGATCCCGTACCGCTCGGCCGAGCACGCGCCGTAGTGTTCGATGAACGCCTCTCGCGTTTCATGAGCGGGCAACGCGGGCCGGCTCGCGGCAATGCCCAGCATGTTCTTCATCCAGGTGTCCTCGCTCACGCACTGGTGCACCATGTGCTCGAGGGGTGTGCGGGCCCTGGGCTCGGGCCGGAAGCCCATCCGCTCGTCCGGAATCTGCAGCCACACGCCAAGTGTCTTCAGCCGCTCGGTTCGATAGGTCTCGACGAGGAAAGAAAAGGTCGACATGAGCCCCCTGCCCTTTGTTTCCGCCCCGACTACCAGTAGTCCGCCATCAATTCCGTCGACCAGGCAGGCTGCCGGACGGGCTCGCGCGGCAGAAACTCGGCCATGACAGGCTTGATGTCGAGCACGGGCGTACCGTCGATCGCGTCGAGGCCGCGAACGCGCAGCCGCGCACCCTCGCACGAGAGGATGCGGACGATCGTCGTGCCCAGGCGATTAGGCCGAGCCCTGGCTCGCTGGGCGAAGATCCCCACGCGCGGCCACCGCTGATTGTCGCGCGGGTGGCGGCTGCCCCGCACCACGGCGGACGCCTCGAGCTGATCGAACACGAAGACAATCTCGGCGTGGGAAAACGCGTCGAGCCCGGACAGGCTCTCGGCGGGCACTCCGTCGCACAGCTCGATCGTGGCTTCCACGTCGCCCCAGTGGTCGTCATCGATCGCGCGACGAGTCGAGCGGACCACGGCAACGGGCTCAACGGTCATGGGTCGGGCTTCCTGTCTATTTCGGTTCGACTTCGAGCAACGCGAGCACCGAGAACGCCGTCGCGGCGTCGGACATGAACAACCGCCGCCAGGTGTCACCCCCGGGGCCGCCGTGTTCGCGGTCGGCATTGAGCGAGTAGGCGCGCCACGCGGTCCACGTCTGGTCGTCCACGTGAATCTCCTGCTGGTGTGTCTTCAGCCATCGCACGCCGGCGCTCACTATCGGCTGATCGGCGTGTTGACCGTTTCGCAGCAGCGCGTACACGATGAGCCCGGTCGCGAACCCGTCGGACTGCGCGAGCACCGTGGGGTCCGGCGTGCCCTGGGGCTTGAAGGGCGGCTCGGTGGCGCTCCACCGCCACGGGCCCATCGCCTGGAGCGACCAGCCGCCGTCAGCCTGCTGACGCTGCCCAAGCTCTGCGATCAGCGCGTCGCGCTGCGCGCGGGACAGGACGTCCGCGAGGCCGGACGAAGCGAGCAGGGCGAACGTCCGGTTGTAGAGGTTCTGCGCGGCGAAGTTATCCCGCAGGTACGTGCGGAGCCTGCCGGCGCCGGCGGCCGACGAGCCGGCCGCCCCCGGCACCATGCCGACGCCAATCGCCGCGAGCGTGGCGCCGTGGTACACGGCGTCCACCGTTTCGTACGGCTCGAGCTTGAAGTTCAGCCAGTCCCATGCGCCATCCGGACGTTGAATCTCCCAGAGGCGTTCGAGCGCCTTGCGCGTCGCGCCGCCCGGGTCTTTTCTGCCCGCGGCCACATCGGCGCTGGCCAGCACGACGGTGTTCAACACCGCTTCGGTGCCGCGGGACTCGCTCTTCTTGACGTCGTTCATCTCGTAGAGCACCTCGTGCGCGCCGTAGGATTCCACCCGGCGCGTCGTCTCCTCGACCAGCCGCGCTTCCTGGGCGGCCGGAGCGCTCGCGTGCATCGCCCGGCGCAGCGCGGGGCGCGCCAGCGCGTACGGAATCGACGAATGGCACGACACGCATGTCGTCTTCTCGTCGCCGGTCCGCAGCTTCTTCGCGTTGGTGAACCAGAGGTCCATCCGATCGTCGAGATATTTCGCGGCCGCCGCAGGATTCCACGCAGCGGAGACCGCGGCGGCCTGATTCTGATCGGCGGCGAGCATGTGAACGCCAGCAAGAACCGCCAGAAACGACACAAAGATGGGGGTGCCCCGCGTCATGGTTTTTGACTCCTCCGCTCGACCAGCACGACGTCGTGCCAGGCGCCGGCAAGCGATCCGATTCGTTCCCGTGTTCCCACAATACGAAAACCGCACGAGAGGTGCAGGCGGATGCTCGGCGCGTTCGAGGCAAAAATGCCGCCCTGCAGCGTCCAGAATCCCGCGCGTTCGGCCGCTTCGACCAGCGCCTGCAGCAGGCGCCTGCCGATGCCGCGGCCGCGGCAGCCGTCAGCGACATAGATGCTGACTTCGGCGACGCCAGCATATACGGATCGGGCGGACACCGGGCTGAGGGCCGCCCAGGCCGCCACCAACCTGCTCATCGTCCACGGCCACGAGACGAGGCGCCGCCAGATGCGACGCGTTCCACTTGTCCCAGCCCGGCACATCGGTTTCGAATGTGGCGCGGCCGGTCGCGATGCCCTGCCTGTAAATCGACTGCACGGCCGGCCAGTCGGACTCGTCGAGGCTTCGAATCGACAACGTCATCACAGGCAGGCGGTGCCGCTCACGACCACGAATACTTCGCGGCGAGCTTCACGATGGTTTTCACGCCGCGGAATGTGGCCCTGCCGCCAAGCGCTTTCTCGAACCTGGCGTTGGAGAACGTGGACTCGCTCTGTTTCTTCCGGCACAGCCAGTACATTTCCCGGCCGTTGACATGAAAATCGTCGATCGACGTCCGCATGGCCATCAGCAGTTTCACGGCGGCTGGTTCGAGCGGATCCCCCAGGAACGCCACGTTCACCGCCTGCGCTGACCGGAGCTGCGCGTCCTCGAACGGCTTGTACCCGGCGATGGCGGCCACTTCCGCTTCGGTCCTGATAAACGTCCTGACCTCGTAGCCGAGTGAATCGTGCAGGCGCTTCTCGATCTTCCGTTCGAGCGCTGTGGTTTTTCCCGGCGGCGCCGTGAACACCACGTTGCCGCTCGCGATGAAGGTCTCGACGTCTTTCAGGCCAATCGCTTCGAACTCCCGCCGCAACGTGTCCATCGACACGGTGTGGCCGCCGACATTGATCGCCCTGAGGAACGCTACCAGCTTCGGCATCCGCTCCTGCCTAACGAGTCTTGTCCTGCCAGACCGGGTGCGCGAGCCCGCCGGCGTCTTCGTAAAACGCGATCGAGCCCGGCGCGTGCAGTTTGGCCAGCAGGACGATCTGGCCCAGGTGCATCGAGAAGTGCTCGACGACATGATAAATCGCTTCGAGCACCGTGATATCGCGTCCCTGGATTGTTCTAGGCTCCAGGAGCTGCCCTGGCGTCAGCGCGGCGAGAACCCGATCGACCTCGGCGAGGGTGTTTTCGAGATCGGACAGAAGCGCGGGCGCCGGCGGGCCGCCGCGCGCCGAAAATTCGGCCGCGCGATCACGCGCTCCCGGCCGGCGCCCAACGCCGCTCAGGATCCACTGGCTGACGTTCCCGTTCAGGTGCAGGAGCAGATTGCCGGCGCTGTTCGAGTGCTCGTCCGGGCGCCACCAGATCTTGTCGGCGGGCAGGGCCAGCACGGCGCTCCTCAATTTGGCCGGGTATTCGACACCCAGAAAATACCGGGATTGCTCCAGGAAGATCGCCGCGTGACGGTCTGGAATAGACATGACTTCAGCCTCGGTGTTTCTCCAACACGCGCTCGATGAACTGTGACCACACCACATCAGGCTCCCACACCGAATGCATCAGGGCAAACGCCTCCTCAGGGTCCCAACCAAGCCTGACGATCCGGTACAGCCCGAGGAACGCGGTCACGCGCTTGTTGGCGGCGCAGTGCACGAGCATCCTGCGCGCGCGGTTGGCGTCCATGGCGTCGAAGAACGCCGCGAGATCCTTCTCGGTCGGGGCAGAAAACGCCACCGGGATGTGAACGTAGTCCAGGCCGAGCGCAGCGATGCAGCCCGCTTCGTCTTTGAGCGCCGACGGCGCATCGTGCGGCGCGAGGTTGATGACGACCTGCACCCCGCGGCGCGCCACCGCGGCAAGCTGGTCTTCAGACGGCTGACCTGACGTCAGCAGGGAGGCGTCAACTTCGCGGACGTTGCGGATATCCAGGACACTCACTTATCGACGCTCCCGGAGTCTCTTCAAAAGCTGAATCTGACCGGCGTGATACAGATCGTGCGCGGCGGCACCAGTAACCAGCGAGAAGTTGCTGTCGGCGCTTCCACGATGCTTCTTGTACAAATGACCGGGGTCCAGCGCCGCTGCGGCTGCACGCAGCGACTGGTGCATCTCCTGCAGCAGCGCGAGATCGTTTCGCCACGCCTTCTCGCCGGCGCCGGCATCCGCCGAAGGCCGGCGAAACCAGTTCGAACCTTTGAGTGGAAACGCACCACGGGGCGCACGGGCAAGGCGGCGCCAGGCCGCGTACTTCCAATACGCGGCGTGAACCACCAGTTCCCAGACGTTATGCCGCCCCCCGGCCGGGCGCCACGAGGCCTGGCGCGGCGACAGGCCGCGAATCGACCCGCGCAAGTTGGTGCCGTGCCACGAACGGTGGTCGTACGCCTGGTCGAGGATGGACAGAAGCTGCCGGATTTCGCGTGGCTGTGCCAAGCGGCCACCTCACGTCAGTACAGTTAGAAGCTCACCGATATCGTCCAGCACTCGATCCGCCCCTCGAAATTGCTGCGCTTCGTCAGGTCGGTCGGCACGACGATGCAGCCGATGCCGGCTGCCCTGGCGGACTCGAGGCCGCGCGCCGAATCCTCGATGGCGACGCACGCCTCCGGAGAAAAGCCGCTCCGCTCGACGGCCCGCAGGTACGGCTCAGGGTCCGGCTTGACGCGCGTGAAGTCGCTGGCCGTCAGCACAAAGTCGAAGTACTTGAGCAGCCCCGTGTCGCGGTGAATGACGTCGAAATGATCCTTCCTGGAGCTCGTGACCACACCCATCATGTACTTCCCGTGTAACACGTCGAGTACCTTGGTGATGCCGGCAGCCAGACGCGGCGCCTGTGCCAGGAGATCGCTGTAGCGGGCGTTGCGTTCGTCGCGCAGCCGCTCGACCAGGTCCGCCGGAACGCCGCGCTCCTGAGCAAGGTGCCACGCACCCCTGCCTTCTACCAGAAACAGCTGGATATAGTCGTCCCTGGTGAGCGCGATGTCGACGGACGCCAGGACTTCCTGCGTCGCCTGAAAGTACAGGTGCTCGGTGTCGACCAGGACGCCGTCGTTGTCCCAGAAGATGGCTCTCGTCTTCACCTTACGGGTTTCGGGGAGTATCGGCGTAGAGCGACCGGACCATGCCGCCGATGCGGTTCGGCGCGGTCCAGTCCGGGTGCTTCGCCTGAAACTCCGCCGTCAGCGTCGTCGCGGCTTCGTCGGCGGTTTTCCCCTGAGCCTTGAGCTGAGCCACGCGCGCCTGAAGCGTCTCGAAGACTTCACGCTGCTGGGCGATCAGCGACCCATCGCCGACGGGTCCGTGGGCGGGCACGATCGCCGTGGGCCGGAGCGGCTCGAGCTGCTTCAGCACGCTCACCCACACCGGGACGCTCGAAGTCTGGCCGAACGCGACCGGCACCTTGTTCATCACCACGTCGCCGGCATAGAGCACGCGGTCCTGTTCGACGAACACCATGGTGTCGCCTGGCGTGTGCGTCGAGCCGAGCGCGAGGAGCTTGACCGAGACGCCGCCGAGGTCGATGGTGTACTCGCGGTCGAAGAGCACGTCGGCCTTGCGGACCGGCGCATCCTTCAGCATTTCGCCGATGCCGGGCGAGAAGGTGGCGAAGCGTTTGGTGAGGTCGGGACCGAGCTCGTCCAGGTCCTTCTGCTGCTGCCTCGAAATGACGTACGTCGTCCCTGCCGGGAAAGCCGAGATGCCGGCGACGTGCTCGGCATGAAAATGTGTGGTCACGAGAAACAGTTTCGTGTTTCTGCTGACCTTGCCAACCTCGCGCATGACGGCCGCGCCGTTACGCGGGCCCATGCCCGTGTCAACGACGAGTGTCGCGCTGGTGCCGACGACGATCCCGATGTTCGGCACGAGCACGACGTTCCCGTCCGGGATCACGTACGAGTGGGGCGCCAGCTTGACCGTGACATTTTCTCTGACGATGGGATCCGGCAGGTTCTGCGGCGGCTGCTGCGCGGCGATCATGTGCGCCAGCGACCACCACTCCCGCGGCAGCCGCGCCAACCCGCACCGATCGGCTTCATCGTCATGCAGGGATTCTAACAAACCGCGCTATCCCGTCCACCAACGGTCAATCTGGCGCCGGAAGCGGGCTGGCCTGGCGGCAAACAACCGGCTCCCGCGCTTGTACGCGCGCCGCCGGAGCTCCAGTTGGCGCTCGTCAATGCAGCCAAGCACTGCGGCAATCGTGCGCTCGTCGCCAAAACGGGCCGGGGCGTTGAGGATCTGCCGATGCAGCACGACCAGATTCTGGTGGTCGCCGAGCCACGTCCCGAGTTGCTTGAGACGTCGAACCCTTCCAGAAATGCGGCCATTCACGCCCTTCAGCAGCCGCATCTGGTACCAGTGCTCCTTGACGCGACGGCGCCAGCGGTGCAGGCTCTCGTCGCCATTCTGCCCGCGCGCGAGCGTCATCGCCTCACGCGCTCGTCGATACGTGCGTCGCATCCCGGCCCGCATCGCATCCTGGCCGGCCGCCTTCCTGATTCGTCTCGGAACGGTTCGGGTGGATCGCTCCAGTGTCCGGACGACTCCGGGGAGCAAACGAGGAACACGGGACTGCGCCCGCTGCTTGTCCGCCTTCAACGCACGATCGAGCGATCGGACAACGGAGGCGGTGAGCACCCGCGGGTAGCGAATGCGAAGTTTCTCAAGGGTTTCGCCGCTCGCGTCCGCATCCCTCAAGGCGGACAGCCGTCGCGAGGCGCTTCTCAAGCCGCCGTTGAGAGAGTCGTAGGCCTTCCCCAGGCTCGCTTCCAACAAGCGCAACACCGCACGGACCTTCTTCACGTGCTTGCGGACCTCGTGCACGTTGTCCACCGACATCGTCCCGCTGCTCCCGACGGCGTCGACCGCCGACGTGAGCTCCGCGGACACGACGTGTGACAACTGCCGGCCGACGGCTTTTCTACGTTTGAGTCTAAACGCCATGATTTCCGGGCAGGAGCGCGCGCGTCCGTCGCCTCCCCCTCGGCTTCCCTCATCGGGACGCTTCGAGGGTGTACCTGGCGATGAAGTCGCCGGCTCCCGACGACACGTAGATTTCCCCGGGGCGAGTCGGGTTCCTGTACACGCGAAACCCGCGATAGGTCCCGTCCGGTGTGAAGCTCGCCACGTAAGGCTGCCGGCCGGCCAGTATCCAGACTTTGTTGTCGAACACGATCCAAATCCCCCGGTTGGCGCCGGGCGGCACCGCCGAGACGGCATTGCCGGGCGCCGGGGGCCGGACGCTCGGCGGCGGGCGATCGCCAGGCGGAGCCTCGGCGGCAGCGCTTTCGCCGGCTGCCTCTTCTACCTCGGCCGGCGCGGTTGCGGGCGGCGGTGCCAACGTGTCAGCCACCTGGTCCGTTCGGCGCCGCTCGTAAGGACGCATGAGCTTCCCGCCGATCGGGACGTACACGATGTTGTAAGGGTCGCGCGTGCCGTCGACGTAGATCGGAACGCCTTTGAAGCTGCTGCTGCGCACCATCACGGCGCCGTCGAAGAATACCGTCGGGCCCGATGGATAGTACGACGTGCCGCCCAGAACGACCGGCTCGCCGCTGAACCGGAAGTCTGATCCGGATGACGCGATTCGCGACGCATCCGTGTCGGTGATTTGACCCGCCGCCGTCGCCGCTGCCTGAAGCACGACGATCACGACACCCGCGATCCACGAGCGCACGGCAACCTCCGCCTGGACGAAAGCATGACCGCTGCCATTCGCCAGCTCGGCCGGTCGCGATTCGGTTGTGCGCGCTGACACCGCGCCGGTTTGACGGCTAAGGCGGAGCTTGGCACCGTGGTACGCGCGATGCAGTGGACGCGAACGGAGCGATCGCAAAGGAGGATCTCGGTGAACATCAAACGAACGATCACGGCCGGCGCTTTTGCCATCGCGACCGCGACAATCGCCACCCAGAACCCCATTGCGCAAACACCCGCACCACCCGCTGCCGGGCCGCAGCAGAACGCACCCGGTCCGCTTCCCTGCGTGCCATTGAACCAGGCGGCGGCGCCAGGGAATTCGTCGAGCTCGCCGAGTGCCGGACGTCTTCCTTCAGCCGGAACGAAGCCGGCCGAGAACACCAACACAACGCCGGCGGCACCGGACAATTCCCAGAGCGCCGCGAGTACCGGTTCCCTGCCCCGCGTCAACGGCGCCCGACCAGAGCCTCCCGCCGGCGATACCAGCCACGCCGCCGGCGCCGCCGCGCGTGCCCGCGAAACCACCGACGCCGCGCGCACCAATCCAGACGCCTCCGCTGCCGCCAACGCCTCCCGCGCCGCCGCGGCCGCCAGCCACGGCGCTGCCGGTGCCGCCACAACCGAGCACTGCCCCGGCGCCGCCGACGACGAACGCGCCGGCGCCTGCAGCTTCAACGCCTGCGCCCGACAGTTCCGGTCAGAAGTAAGACGGGCGGCGGGCGGGCGTTGCGTGTCGTGCAACGCTCTGCCGGCGCCGTTCACTACAGCGAGAGCACGGAGAACGCGCATGGAGACACAAGGCCGGTTGATTGAGTTCTGGCTCGTCGGCGTGAAGCGATGTGTCCTGTGCAGCGTGGACCAGGAGCTCGAAGTACGGCTCTACGATCGCGGACTCCTTGTTGGCCTGGAGCCGTGCCAGACATCGCGCGAAGGGCTCGAGATCGCGAAGAGATGGCGGACGAAGCCGCCGCTCTGGCCGCCGTTCTAGCGGCGGCCGGACACTTCTGGCGGACTATTTTTTCAGTTTATCGATCGCCCGCTGGGTGATGGTCGGCCGGCTGGGTTCGAACTGACGCACCGCCGCACGGGCGTAGGGTTGCAGCTGCCGGCCCGCATACGTCACGTAACCGACCTGCCGGATGTCATTCAGCGTTTGCCTGTAGTGATCGATGAGCGAGCCGGCGAGGATCTTCCCGGTCCGGCCGGCGCCGGTTCGCGCCGAGGCGGAGAGCCAGCGCACGCCATCCGGCACGGATCGCGCCGCGGATAGCGCCATCATGGAGGATGTTTCGAAGATCGACTGGCGCTGCCGCCGCGACTCGGCTTTGAGATCCGCCCACAGGCCGTTGATCGTCTCGGCGGCCGGAAAACCCTGAGGCTGAAGCGACCGCGCTTCGGCTCGTATGGCATCCCATTCCGCGCGAAGGCCCGCGACATCGAGCGGCGGCGTGTTGATCGCCGAGGCAACTCGAGACGATGTCCGCTGGAGCCCGTCCAGCAGCTCGTCGACGGTCGTGAACTGCGTCTCCTGCTGCAGCAGGCCTTCGGCCTTGAGCGCGTCAGCGATTTCCGGAATGAGCTGACGACCCGTTCCGCACAGGTCCGCAAGGGCGGCGAGCACCCAGACGGGCGAGGCGCGGAAGGCGACAATGCCGAGCACTTCCACCGCGTTCCCGGCCGTGCGCCTCGCCATGAAATCGGCGGGCAGTTCCTCCGCAGCTTTATAGACACCCTGCGCGCCGCCGACGTCCTCGATTAAGAACCGGAGGGTGGTGTCGACGAGATTCTTGTACAGCTCGCTCTTGCGGACTCCTTCGGGCAGCGCCACCTCGCCGACTTCGCGTGCCGCGCCGGCGCCAAGTCCCAGTACCGCGCGAACCAGCCGCTCGGGGACCGAGAGCAGATACTCTTTCACGTCGTTCGCCGCGTCTTACGGCTCGGTGTTGACCGCGTAGTACGCAATCGTCTGCGTCGGCACTTCCTTGAACCAGTGCGGCGTTTTGGCGGGGATCGTAATCACGTCGCCCGCAACCAGATGACGCGTCTCACCGCCCTGGATAGCGGCGGCACGGCGCTGACCCTCCGCCGTTTCCCTGGACCCCACGAGCGTCCCGCCCGTCACGAACGTGGCTTCGCCTTCCACGATGATGAACACATGGTTGGTGTTCTCGTGCCACTCGACCTCACCCGCGCCTCGGCGCTGCGCCAGCACGACGAGGCCGTGGTCGTCGATGATCGACCCGCCCCTGGCCATCGTCGCCGTCACCTTGTCGTGGGGCACGTAGGTCACCACCGTCGGCACGCCGTCGGCCGTCACCCCCACCGCCATGGCCACGCACATCGCGAGAGCCGGCCAGAGTTTCATGGTTGATCTCCTTATTTCAGTTCGTTCCGGATGATCTTTCCGCCCTTCATCACGAACTTCACGCGCTGCAGTTCGGTGATGTCGGACAGCGGGTCTCCAGAGACGGCGACGATGTCGGCGTACTTGCCCTTGTCGATCGAGCCGATCCGATCGCTCCAGCCCATCGCCTCGGCGTTGATCGATGTGCCGCCCTGGATGACACGGGCCGGCGCCAGGCCCGCACGCTTCACCAGCATCTCGAAATCGAGCGCCTGTGTCCCGTGGGCGTACGTGGAACCGTCGGCGCCGCTCCCAACCATGATCTTCATGCCCTTGGTGGTGCCCGCCATGGTGACGGCCTTCTCGAAGATCGGAATCATGCGGTACTTGCCGCCGGTGTTCTTCGCGTCGTTGTCGTCCATGTACGGCTCGATGTACCGCTGGAGTGTCGGATCGTAATAAAGACCCTTCGCGACCATCATGTTGGCCTGCTCCTGATCCAGATCGTACGCGTGCTCGATCGTGTCGCAGCCGGCGATGATGGCGTTCTTCTGCCCCTCGCCTCCCAGCACGTGGCACGCGGCCTTCTTGCCCAGGCGGTGCGTCTCGTCGATGAGCGCCTGCAGCACCGGCAGCGGATACGTCAGCACGTACTGCGCCTTGCCCGTGGCGTCGAAGGAATACGCGCCCGTCGGGAACAGCTTGATCCAGTCGGCGCCGCGGCCGATCTGTTCACGAACGGCCGCGCGTCCCTCGTCTGCGGAGCGAATCACGGTGCTCGCCAGCGGATTCGGCGGATTCGCCGGATTCGGCGGCGCGGCGCCCCACACGATCCCAAGGGTGGACACCTGATACCGGGGACCGTCGAAACGGCCCTGGTTGATCGCGTCCCGGATATCCACATCCGCATACCCATTGCCGTGCGAGCTCATGTCGCGTGCCGTGGTGAAGCCCGCGCGGAGATCCGACTGGGCGTTCTGGACGGCAATCAACATCGAGGCTTCCGTGGTCCCCTTCGGCCCCCGGTTGTTGAACATGTGCGTGTGCGCGTCGATGAGCCCGGGGAGCACCGTCGCCTGGCTGAGATCGATCACCTGAGCGCCGGCCGGAATCTTCACCTGGCCTTCCGGACCGACGTCGACGATGCGCTCGCCAGTCAGCACGACGACCTGTTTCGTCAGCACCTGGCCCGTCTTGCTGTCGAACATCCGGCCCGCCCGGACGGCAAGCGTCCGGGGCGCGGGAGGACATTGGAAGATGCCGCCGTCAGATCCGACGCACGGCGTCGGGCCGGCGCCTCGCCACGGGGCCGGCGGAACCTGCACCTGCGCCCACAACGTGGCCGCGCCGAACAGAATCCCGAACACCAGTACGGCATGACGTCGCATCACCCATCCTCCTGTTGCCGGTAAGCCGCCGGCCGCGGCGATTCTAACCAAAGCCCCCGTGAAGGAATAGCGTAATCTCGGCATCGTGGAAGCTGTCGATCCGGGGCGAGTCCAATCGTCGTGATGGTAGAGCCGACGGCCAAACCACAGGAGAGACCATGCGATTCATCATCACCGCGCAGCGCGGCGAGCAGGGCAGCCTGCCCCAGGCCGATGCGCCATTCGACGAGAAGCTCTTCACCGACTACATGAGGTTCAACGAAGAGATGCACAAGGCCGGTGTGCTGGTCGCCTCGGAAGGACTGAACCCCCGCGGCCAGGGGGCGCGCATCGAGGCGAAGAAGGGAAAGCGGGTAGTCGTCGACGGCCCGTTCACCGAATCGAAAGAGCTGGTCGGCGGCTTCTACATCCTCGAGGTGCCGACACTGGACGACGCCATCGCGTGGGCGTTGCGCTGCCCGACCGGGCTGGGCTTCGACGATGTGCTCGAAATCCGTGCCCTGACGGGCGAGGACGACGTCCCTCCAGAGATGCTCGAGCTGGTCCGGAAGGCGGCCCCGACCTGGAGCGCGACGTTCTCAGCGCGTCGGCCCAAAACCGGAAGCTGACCGGAAGCCTCATTCGCGCTGCTGACGGTCGCGAAGGTAAGCGGCGATCTCGCTGTAGGGCTGTTTGTCGCCCGAGTATTCAGCCCATCCGAGCGGCGTCCCGCCGTACGCCGTGTCTTTCGCGTCGAGCCGCGCGCCGGCCTCCACGAGCGCCTTGACGGCATCCAGCGAGCCTGAACTCACGGCGTGATGCAGCGCCGTGGCGTGTGAATAGAGATCCGGGCTCACGGTGTTGGGATCGACGCCGCCCGCAAGCAGCCGGCGCAGCGCCTCGGCCTTGCCCCTGAGCGCCGCGAGGACGAACGCCAACTGCTTCTCCCGCACTGTCGCGGACACGAGCAGGCGGCTGGCATCGTCCCATCGCCCGAGGCAGACCGCCGTCGCCAGCGTCACCGGTGCGCCTCGCTCGACCAGATGCGCGGCCGCGTCCACGTTGCCGTTGACGAGGGCACTCTCCGGAGCGTTCGAGGGCGACGCGCCGGCGTCGAGCAGAACGTCGATGAGTCCGATCTGGACGTCACACTGCCGGGCTATCCACGAAAAAGCAACCAGACGGAGCGCGTAGTCGAGCTGCTCTCGCAGCCGGTCCGCACACGTGCGCTGCGCCGCCCTCAGAATCGTCCGCGTCACCTCGACGATGTTGGCGGGCAGCCGTCCGTTTCGAACGGGATCCTCGGCGACGAACCAGAGCAGGTACGGTTTCGCAAAGAAGCTGTCGGCGGCGTCGCCGATCTGCTCGCGCAGCCACGCGGGAGGAGGGTCGAGCCGTTCGCAGGCGAGCCCTGGGTGGGCGGACAGCAGACGCTCCAGTTCGCCGACGTCGCCGGCGTCAACGGCGGAGACGGCAACGCGGAAGAGATCGGCGGATCCGTTCAATGTCGGTTGCGTCTCACTCCCAGCCATCGCGGCACGTGCCCCTTGTAGCGTTCCCAATCCGCGCCGTACGTGCGTGCGAGCCAGGGCTCCTCGCCAAACACGACACGCAGGTGGAATGCTGTCGTCACGACGATCGCATAAATCGCGAGGGGACGCGACCAGAACCCGAGTGCCCAGCCACACAGGATCAGCACGACGGCGACGTACATCGGGTTACGCGACAGCCGGTAGACTCCGGTCACGACCAGCGCGCGCGGCGGGTCCCAGGGAGCCAGTGTGCCGCGGCCCGTCCGATAGAAGGCGCCGACACACCACAACAGCAGGACCACGCCTGCTGTGAACGGGATCAAGGCGAGAAGATTGAACGAGAGGCCGGCAAGCCGTCCGCCGAGCAACAGGACAGGAACAACGAACGCGACGACCGCCGGCAGAGCGAGGAACGCGAGAACGGCTCGCCACCAGAGCGTCTTCACCACGGGCGGCTTCTTCTAAAGCATCAGTCGGCAGCCGCCGTCGCGCCAAGGCAGCGGGACGGACATCCGGGCCAGTCATGACCGCGATAGCGCCCGAGCAGCGTGCCGATCGCGACGACAACACGGAACAGCACGGTTTGAACCGGCCGCGGCATGAGGAGCACCGTCTGGGTGTGGCGGTGCCGCAAGGCCGCGTGGGCGATGTAGAAGAGCGGAGGACGTCCGTCCGGGCCGGCGTTCAAGACTTCGAAAATCGCCTGAAGATACCGGTCCAGGTCTACGACGGGACGGGCGTATCCTTCGGATTCGAGGAGCTCGTCGCCGTCATTCCACCAGCGATGCGCCAACCCGCGGGCGATCGTCGTCGATTCGCCCGGGCCCGCAGTGGTTTTCCGGCCGTCGATGACATAGGAGAGAACCCCGGATTTGACGTACACGTCCTCGTCCTCGACGAAATGAATGTGCATCGGGGGCCCTTCGCGGTGCGGAGGCAGCGTGCCCTTCAATTCCAGCCACGTCTCCCCGCCGCGCTTGACGCGCCTCATGGCGAGGGTTTCGCCGGTGTGTCGATTTTCCAGTGCCAGGCTCTGTCCGCCGCGATCGGCCATCACGTGAGTCTCCCGCTGATGATTCAGAATGTTCCGCGAAAAGCGTGCTAGCCGAAGGTCAGACCGGCCCGAAGCGCCCAGTAATGAAGCGCTCCCCGCTCGTCCGGGCGGACATGATCTCGAAACTCGAGGCGCAGGCCGCGGTGGTGCCCCCAGACGATAACTCCCCCGCCCGCGTTCCACGCTGGAAATCCACTCTCTCCCTCCATGTGGGTGTAGCCGCTCGTCACGAACGGCTGCAGCCCGGTCTCGTGCGAACGCTGCCCGAAGTGCCAGCTCCCGTTCAGCGACACAACGCCGAGGGTCTTGAAGATTCCGGCCTCACCACCCACGCCAAGCCCCGATGCCACGAGCCACTCGCCGCCGCCACCCGCCACGATGGCCGCGCCGGCCGGCGCCCAGACGCCTGACACACCGCCCGGCCCGGCATAAACGTACCCGTCGCTCCGCACCTGCGCGGATGCGCGCGCCGGGATTCCCATCAACAGTCCCACGCTTGCACACAGAAGCGACAGACGAGCCATCCGGGTACGGAGTGTCATCACGTTCTCTCCTCGCCGGGTAATGCGAGAAACGTGATGCGAAAGGCTCAGAGGCAGGATGCGAATCCTACGTTTCTTCGGCTCGCTTGCGGAAGTGTTCCCGCCAGCCTTCCGACAGGCCTGGCAGGGCGGCAGCCCGCCTCAGTTCGTCCTGCTTGTCGTAGTCGTCGTAACGAAGCGAGACGATCTCGGCGACGGTCATGCTGTCTGACGCGCGTTCCACGAAGCGAACCTCATCCCCGCTCTCGACGGCGCCCTCCCGCACGACCGAGACGTAGAAACCGGGCCTGTCGCTCGCGACGAATCGTTTGATGATGTCCTCGCGGCCGAATCGAATCGCCAGCTTGAAGCACGGCTGCCGCGGCTGCGTGACGCGAAACTCCGCGGTGCCGACCTGAAACCGGTCGCCGATACAGACGTCGGTCTCGAGCAGGCCTTCGGTGGTGAGGTTTTCACCGAACACGCCCCACGGGAGGTCGGCGTCCGGCAATTCCGCGCGCCAGTACGCGTAGTGCTCGGATGGATAGCAGTACACGGCTTTCGAACGGCCGCCGTGCACGGTCAGGTCCGACTGCCGATCGCCATCGATGTTCAGCGTGGTGACACGCAGGCGTCCGTCTCTCGGCGTCTTCCAGATCGACGTGCGAACGGTCTGTCCGTTGACCTCGATGTCGCGCGGCAGGCCGGTGTTGAGGGAGACGATCTTCATCAGTGCGTCGAGGCTGCGGCCTTCGCCTCGCCGCGTCGCCACGCGAAGTAGCCGTCGAGAGCCTGGATCTGCACCATGTTCGGCACCGGCCTCGCACCCGGCTGCGCGTCGAAGTGCATCGCCGTCTGAGCGGAAGCGGAGAATGCCGGCCACGCCGGCAGCCCCGGCCCATTCGGATCGCCCTTCGTCGCAAAGTTCACCCAGTAACTGCTCATCAGATCGGACATCTTTCTATCTTCCGGCCGCGGCGTCACGGGGCCGGCTGAACCGATCAACGGGACGTCGAGATTCCTGAACACGTAGCCGATCTCCGAGCCGTGGCCCGCGCCGTTGGGCGACTGAGGCGTCCGGTGATCGAAGTAGTAGACGTACGCCTTGCCCTTCCCTTTCTGTGTCTGGAGCATCGCCCACGCCCACGTATGCCACGCGAACGCCGATTCGCGGAAGATGTCTTTCCCTGCCTTGGCCGCTTCCGCGTCCGTGGCGTGTGGATAAGCGGCGAGCACGGCATCCGCCTGCTTTCCGTAACCCTGGCGAATCTGCGATTCGAACAACGCCGGCGTCATGCCGGGCCGTGCAAAGAGTGCACCCTCATCCGAGTTGGTGCCGATGAGGACAGGCGTGTCGTTGAAGCGCTGCGCCTGATACAACTCGTATTGGTCGCCCGGCAGCACGTCGCCGTCGAACACCGGCCAGAAGGCCGCCTGAAGGCCGGGGCCGAGCGCGGCCTGCACCTTCTCGGCCGGAAGTTCGCGCGCGGCCTTGATGTCCTGTGCGCCGAGTTTGCTGAGGAAACTCTGGCCGGTCGCCTCGGCGACTTTTAGTGGCGGCACATTCACACCGCCTTCGTTGTCGAAGCGCGGCGGACCGAAGTTGCCCCCGCTTTCAGAAATGGCGCGCTGGAACAACCCTTTCGCAGCCGGCGACGCCGCCAGCATGCTCACCGCGATGCCGCCGGCGGACTCGCCGAAGATCGTCACGCGAGCCGGGTCGCCGCCGAACTTCGCGATGTTGGCCTTCACCCACTGAAGGCCCGCGATCTGATCCTGGAGACCGTAATTACCCGATCCCTTTCCGCTTTCCCGGCTAAGGTCGGGATGCGCGAGGAAGCCAAAGACACCCAGCCTGTACGCGACGCTCACCAGGACGACACCTTTTTCGGCCAGGCGGGTGCCGTCGTATGCCGGAATGCCCGTCATGCCGCCGACGAAACCGCCACCGTAAATCCACACCATCACCGGTAGCGATGCACCGGGGGTTTTTGCGGGCGACCACACATTGAGGTACAGGCAATCCTCGCTGAGGTTGGGCGCCGCGCCGAACAGCCTCGCGAAGCCTGGATCCTGCATACAGCTCGGCCCGTAGGCCGTCGCCTGACGAACGCTCGTCCACGGTTTCACCGGCTGCGGCGTCTTCCAGCGCAACGCACCAACGGGCGGTGCTGCAAACGGGATTCCCTTGAACGAGGCGATGCCGTTGGCCACGACGCCCGTGACACGGCCGCCTGTCACATTGGCATCAGCGACCTGGGCGCCGGCTGGCGCGCCGAGCAGCAGGATCACGGCCGCGCACGCCGCAGAAATCGCCACGTTCTTCATTTCGTCCACCTTTCTCTGTGCCGTTTCAACAAGCGTCCGTCGCGACGTTACGACAATAACTCCTGGGCCTGCCGCCAGATTTCGCCGACGATCTCGGCTGCCGGAACCGGCCTGGCCATCGCCGCCGACTGACCCGCCCAGAGCTGCATGCGGTGATGGTCGCCCGCGGCGGCCCCCGCTTCCTTCATCAGCGCCGTAAGCCCCCGCTGAACAGGGTACGGCGCCGGCCGCGGCGCCTCGGGTGCGGCAGCCGCCTTCACGTAGTCTGTCGCGACCGCCCGTCCCGCCCGGCCGGTCAGCGCGCGCGTCAACATCGTGTCTTCGGGCTCGAGATTCTCGAGCGCGTTCGACCATGCCTGATGGGTTTTCGCTTCCGGAGACCGAAGGAACGCCGTGCCCACCATCGCGGCGCTCGCGCCGAGCGCCAGCGCGGCGGCCACGCCGCGCCCGTCGCCGATACCGCCTGCCGCGATGATCGGCACGTCGAGCTTGTCGGCAAACCTCGGCAGGAGGGCGAACAGCCCCGCCAGCTGCCGTTCGGCCGCGGCCTGGTCGAACGAACCGCGATGGCCCCCTGCTTCGAAACCCTGGGCGATGATGGCGTCTGCGCCCGCATCCCGCGCGCGCCTCGCCTCGGCGAGCGTCGTCGCCGTCGCAAACCACGCGATGCGCTTCGCCTTCAGGCGCGCCACGAACTCCGTCGGAAACAGCCCCATGATCGACGACACCGCTGCCGGCGCGGCGTCCACAAACGCGTCGCACTGCTCGTCGAGGCCTGGACGCGTGACATCGCCCGCTCCCGGTGGTACTGGCGGGCCCCAGCCCGCGAGAAACGCACGGGTCCGGGCTTCCGCGTCGGCATCACGCCGCGGGTCGGGGTCGGGGATCCACGTGTTCAACTGAAAGGGTCCGGTGGTGCCGGCACGGACCTCGCTCACCCACTTGCGAATCCCGTCGGCGTTCGTGAGCAGCGCGCCCATCGCGCCCATCCCGCCGGCATTGCCGACGGCAATCGACAGGCTTGACGGACACGCGCCTGCCATCGGGGCGAGCAGAACCGGGCAACGGAGACCGTATGTCGCGCAGAACGCCCGCACGCGGTCGCGAGGCAGCATGAACCGATTATGCCAGCTTCAGCACCTGTTCCATCGCCAGGCGGGACACACGATCCGGATCCTGCTCGACGCGGCTGGTATCGTTGAACAACATCGTGTCGCGCGACGCCGCCGAGTACACGGGCCATTTCGGCAGCGCGGGCGTATTGGGATTTCCCGTACGGGCGAACGCGACCCAGGCGGCGCTCACCCTGGTCGCGAGCGCCTGGGCCTCCGGCATTTTCGAAATCAACGGCCCCGCCACTTTGATGTTGTTGAAGACGAAGGGAATCTCGACCGTGTGCGGCGATCGCATGTGGCCGCCGCCCTCCGGCGTTTCCCAATCGAAGCGATACAGAAACACCGGGGCGCCGGCTTGCGCGGCCTTGCGTTTGGCCAGCTCGCGCGAGTACGTCCCTCTCGGATGATCGGTGGCGATCAGGATCCACAGGTCCCAGGGCGTCGCGTCCGGATGCGCTTTCCTGAACGCATCAATCACGCGGGCGGGATCGCCGCCGATGCGCTTCGCGGCGCGCAGCTTGAGTCCCGCCTCATCGAGCGCCAGCGCTTCCGGCGTCGGGCGGTCGTACCAGGTTTCCTCGGTTCTGGCGTATCCGATCAACAACGGAATATCCGCCGAGATGGCCGGGCCGGCAGGATCCCACGGGTGGACTGGCAGAGCCTTGCCGTCGACCGTCGGCGAGTTGGCGGTCTGGCCGGGTTCGCGCGCCGGGAGTTTCGCGTTCACTGCCGCGTTGGCGGCAAGCAACTGCGCCATGGGAACGTTCTGGAGCTCGCGAACCTGTCCCCTGGCCAGGCCCAGTTCGGCGAGCAGCAGATCCGTCGCGTGGTTGGCGTCCTCGCGCGTCGTCAGCCGCAGCACCGCACCGCTCTCGATGACCGCTCGATGAAACAGCCCTTTGGCCATCGGCATCGACATCAGCGTCGCGACCTTCCTGCCACCGCCCGATTGGCCGAAGATGGTCACCAGGTTCGGATCCCCGCCGAAACGGTCGATGTTGTCGCGCACCCATTCGAGGGCCGCGACGATGTCGAGCATGCCGGCGCCGCCTGAGAGGGCGAACTCCTTGCCCGCCACGTCGCCGAGGTAGGTGAAGCCGAACACGTTCAGCCGGTGATTGATCGTCACCACCACGACGTCGCTCGTGCGCGCGAGGCTCGTGCCGTCGAGGATCGGCCCGGAGCCCGAGCCGGACGAAAAGCCTCCGCCGTGCAGCCACACCATCACGGGCCGCCCGCGTCCGTTCGCCAGCGCCGGCGTGAACACGTTCAACACGAGGCAGTCTTCGTTTTCCGGCAACGCGCCGGCGCGCGCGGACCCCGTGGTTTGCGGCGCGGTCGGGCCATAAGCCAGCGCGTCACGAGTGCCCGTCCACGACACGGGCTTTGTCGGCGGCATGAACCGGTTCTTGCCGGCCGTTGTCCCGCCGTACGGAATGCCCTTGAACACGTTGATGCCGTCAATCGCGGTTCCGCGGACCGTTCCCGCGGATGTTGCCGCGGTCACGCTGACACTGTCGGCCGCGGCGAGTCTCGTCCAGGAAGAGGAAGCGGCCTGGGCTCCCGCGATCAGCAGGGCCGCCTGTTTGACGAAGGTTCTCCGGTTTGACGAGCCGCTCATGCCGTCCTCCAATCGAGACGTCGTTGCCGAATGTCCAGCGAAGTGTAGCGCGTCGCGCCTGCGTTCTGGCGCTCACGCGTCGATCAGCGCTTCTCGCGGAAATCCGGCCGCGAGCGCCAGCGCCACGATTCGTTCGATGAAGCCTGATTTCGCTCGAGCATAGTTTTCCCGCGATTCGGCGTCGCTCCCCTCGTTCAGCGCGGCGAGACGCCGTTTCAGGCGCTCATATTCACGCGCCTCGACGGGATTGTCACGGAGATAATCGCGAAAGGCGAGGGTGCGCTGTTCCTCCAGTCCGCCCCGCTCGACCACGTGCACGTGATGGCTGTGAGGCCATTGAGCCGGCTGGTGAAAGAACGGGGCGAACGAGTCGTCTGCGCTCGGAACGTGCACGTATCCGATAGTCGCCAGGCGGGAGCCATACACCTGCAGCGGCCGGAGCGCCGCGACCGATACCTGGATGTCGATGATCGGCTTCGCGGCAAGACCGGGGATCGAGGTCGATCCGTGATGATCGACGCGCAGGGCCAGCGTGCCGAGGGCGGCGCGAAGGCGAGCGGCTTCCGTCTCGAACGCCGCGGGCCAGCCCGGATCGTATGCCGCGATGTCGATCATCCCGGCGAACCAGTATTCCCGGCGTCCAGGGTCAGGTCCTTCAGCAGAGCGAGCGCGCGATCCTCATCGTCCGCGCGCACCCAGAATTCCGCCGGGCCCATCGCGTAGCTGAAGCCGGTGATGCGTCCCAGGCCGAAGAGATCCTGAAGGCCATCGCCCCGCACGAAGTAGTCGATGTCCTCGCCTTCGAGGAGAGATTTCGCGAAGGCGATCAGGCCTGCGTCGCCCGTCGCCAGGACGCGGACCAGCTTGGCGTCTGGCATGGGTTCTGGACCGGGAAGCCGGTCGACGGTATCGACATCGCAAGTCGGACACACCATGACATCCCAGGAGTACTCCTCGCCGCATTGTGGACAGAACATGGTGGCTCCAGTGTCATCGATCGAGGATCGGCAAGTACGCGCGCCAGGGCCCGACCGCCTCGCGGTACTGCTTGGCCATCACTCGCGCGGTTTGCGCCACGTGGCCGAGATCGTGGGCCACCCAGGTCGCCAGCAGCTGGCGCAAGGTAACAGGGCCAAATGCGGGGTGCTCGCCTTCGAGAGCGAATTCACGATCGGACAAGTTCCAGCCACGGAGCGTCGCCAGGTTGTTCGCCCGCAGCTCGGCAAACTCGTCGAGCAGATCGTCAAGGCGCTTGCCCTGGCTCTCCCTGACCTGAGCGAAGCGATCGTACGGCTCGAACCGCCGATCGGCCGCTTGCGCCAGAATAATCCGCGCGCGCGGGATCCAATCCGTTCGTTCACCGTGAATCAGATGGCCGAGGTTATCGAATGGACTGAAGGTGTCGGGGCCTTCGTTTCCGGTAATCCAGTGATCGGGCAGACCGCCGAGCAGGGCGCGAAACGCCGCCGGTGTGCGTTCGAGGACTGCGATGCCTTCGGCCAACTGGAACGTCATCAACACCTGCTACGCGGTATCCGGACGGCGAAAGGACATATGCCAGTTGATTTCCCAGGACTGACCGCCGTCGGCCGAAAATGCCTGATGCCAGTGAGGCCTGCCGGGATCCCGGCGGTCCCACTGGAACGTGACCAGGACCGGCCGCCCTTCATGCGTATCCTCGCCGCGAAAGGTCCCGACCGGACCATCGAAGGAACCAACGACCGGCGGAAAAAGCCGGGCGCCGGTCGTGTCGATCCAGTAGATGCGCCAGAGGTTGTCGGCGATGTCGAACAGACGCAGCGACACGCCTTCGAAGAACGGCTCTCCAGCGGTGCGGCATTGGTCGACGTTGCCAAGCCCGCCGAGGATGGCCTGCATCACGTG
This sequence comes from uncultured Acidobacteriota bacterium, assembly GCA_963729215.1. GTDB lineage: Bacteria > Acidobacteriota > Vicinamibacteria > Vicinamibacterales > CAVVIG01 > CAVQJU01. The sequence continues at coordinate 508,956 of CAVSND010000031.1, forward strand.
GGGCGTCTCGAACTCCACCCACTCTGTCGAACCCACCAGCCGTTCCTTGAGACGGCGATGGTGGATGATCCAGTCGCCCTGGAGGAAGTCGAAATCCCTGGCGGCGGCCGGCCAGGCGCCGCGCACGCGATCGGGAATTTCGAACAGGGACATAGTGCTCCCGTGCCTCGAAAGTCATTCTACCTACTCGGGGACCATCGTGAGGAGCGTCACGGTCGGCGGCACGCGAAAGCGTACCGGCAGGATGCTCGTCCCGATGCCCGTTGCCACGAACAGGTGACGGCCGCCTTCAACCACGTGGCCGGCGGCAAAACGCTGCCCGAATTGCGACGGCACAACCGGACGGCCGACAAGCGGCAGTCGCACCTGGCCGCCATGGGTATGCCCGGCGAGCGTGAGCGCCACCCGGCCCGGCACGAAAGGGAACACGTCCGGATTGTGCGTCAGCAACACCACTGACGCCCCATCGTCCTGCACAGACGACAGGGCGGCCGCAATATCGTGCCGGCCGGTCCACAGGTCGCTGATGCCGGCGAACCATAGAGGGCCTGCCGGCGTTTCGATCCTGGTGGCTGCCTCCTCGATCACACGAATGCCACTCGTCTCGAGGGCGGCGCGCACGCGATCGTGGTCAAACCACCCGTCGTGATTGCCTAGGACGGCCACAACTCCCGCCGGCGCGCTGAGATGCTTCAACTCCGCTGCGATTTCCTCCGGAGGGACCTGGCGCCCGCCGACGATGCCGTGGATCATCACGACGTCGCCCAGGATGCAGACGATGTCGGGTCGTGCCGCATTGGTACGGCGCACGACGTCCCGGAGCCGCACGATTCCGTTGAATGGCGATCCGACGTGAAGATCGGTCAGGATCGCGACGCGCAGCGGTCGCTGCGTCGATAGAGCCAGGCTGATTCGCTCTTCTGAAACGACGAGGCTGGCAGGTTCCAGCCAGAACGCCCACAGCCCGAGGAACAGCATCGCGCTCGCGACCGCCGTCCAGATCCAGCGCCAGATTCGTCGACGCGATTCCGGCTTCAATCAGGTCCTGTTTCGTTCATCTTCTCCCTGATCTCTCGAATGCAGATGTCGCAGATGCGCACGCCGTCGCGCCCCGCCACGATCTTGTCGACCTGATCGGGCCGGCGCTGGCAGAAGCTGCACTCCTGTCCCTTCCACAGGGCTTTCAGGAACGCGGCCGCCTGACGTTTCGTCACGCGCATTCGCTGCCACTTGCGGGCGATGCCTGGGTAAGTACGCTCCGCCGATTGCTCCGCCTCGCTCGCGCTGGCAAACGCGGCTGTGCCGAGGACTTTCCACGTTGGGCTGCAGTGCAGAAGCAGCACGCCTGCGGCCGCCCGTGCGATCGCCAATCGCGGAACGCGGCCCAGTCTCTTCCCGTTCACGACCAGGCTCCCGCGCCCGGAGTGGGGGATGGACTCGTCCAGAATCGCGTACGCGACGACCATCGCGCCAGAGAGGATTGCCGGTGGCTGTTTCACGTATCAGGGATCGTACCGCGGGACGAGCAGGGCTGAAACGAAAAACAACCTCGGCGCGCGACGATCCTTCGAACGTTGTTCAATTCTCCGTGGGCCGCTCGAGGCGATCGATGATACGTGTCGCGCTTCGCCTGCGAGCGCAGACGCCGCGCCCTGGAGCCGGGAGGGCGCCGTGGACGTGTCAGGACTTCGGCGGATAGGGCGCCGCGTGGCGGGCCGAGGCGACAAGACTCCCCGCTTCCGCGAATCGAATGACCGCCATGGACAGGCCGCTCAGGACAGCGAACCCCGCGACGAGCGGCAGGACGGTGTTGTCGTAGCTCTGCCCGATCACGGTGCCCAGCGCGAGCGAGATCAACGTGGACGACCCGCCGACCACGGCCGCGCCGATACCGGCAATGTGCCCGAGCGGCTGCATCGCCAGCGCGTTGAGGTTTCCCCACAACAGCCCGATGCCGAAAAACGACACGAGCAGGTAGGCCATCAGCGTCCAGAGCGGAGGTTGTCCCGATTGCGACGCGGCGATGACCAGGAAGAGGACGGACACGGCGCACACCAGCCTGAGCGCCCACCCGGCCAGGTGGCGCATGCCGTGGCGGCCGACCAGCCGGGCGTTGCAGAGCGACGCCCCGCCGAGGGCGATGGCCAGCGTCGCGAAGTACGCCGGAAAGCGCGGTCCAAGCGCGTACTGTTCCTGCAGGATCTGCTGAACCGACGAGAGGTACCCGATGAAGGCGCCGTAAACGAGGCCCGCCGCCACGGTGTAGCCAAACGCCAGCCGGTTCGTGAATACCTCGCGGGCGCCCAGGGCGATATTTCGCGGCGACAGCGGGATGCGCCGCTCCGGCGCCAGCGTTTCTTCCTGGCGCCACGCGAACCACACCCACACGACCACGGCCAGCGTCAGGTACAGGCCGAAGATCGCCCGCCAGCCGGCGAATCCCAGGATGACCTGGCCGATCGACGGCGCGATGACGGGAACGAGGATGAAGACGGCCATCACGAGCGACATCACGCGCGCCATCGCGCGGCCCTCGAACTTGTCCCTGACGAGCGCAATCGTCATCGCACGGGGGCCGCCCACGCCGACGCCCTGAAACACGCGTCCCAGGAGCATCAGGGGAAAACTTCTGGCGAGCAACGCGAGCAGGCAGCCGGCCGAAAACAGCGCCAGGCCGATATACACCGCCGGCTTCCGCCCGACGTTCTCCGACACCGGTCCGTAGAAGAACTGTCCGAGACCGAAGCCGAGAAACAGCAGCGACACGATCAGCTGACTGTCGTTCGCCCGCTGCACGCCCAGCGTCGCCCCGATGGACGGCAGCGCTGGCAGAATCATGTCGATCGACAGCGCGACGAGCGCCGTCATCGTCGCCATCAGCGCGACGAACTCGCCGAAGGAGATCGTGGCCGGCCGTCGGACGGTCATCGCGGGTGGCAACGGCTAGCCCGGCCTGCGAATTTCCGCCGCGCGCGTCTTCGCCAGCTGTTTGACGAGACGTATCGGCACCGGCTTGTCGAGGCGGAAACGGACGGTGCCTTTCGACATTTCGTATTTCGCGAGCTGTGGCGCGAGGCTCTTCTTGATGCCACCCGTCATCGGATAGAGGCTGACATGCTGTGTCCAGCCGGCGTACCAGAGCAGCGGCCTGCCGTCCAGCCGGAAGCCGGGAATCCCGTAGGTGAAGCCCTCCACCGCTTGCGGTACGGCATCCTTGATGGCGCCGCGGATGCCGTTCAGCAGCCGGCGCACACGCACGGGCTGGGCGGCGAGATACCGTCGACGCTGGCTCGAGATCTTCCGGACATCCGCTGGAGACAGCGATGCCGCCACCTGCACCTCCTGCTGAGAGCGACGGGCATGATCCTATAGCGTTTCCGATGTAACGCAGCCTGAAGGCCTGCACTGCGTGGAAGGCGGCGGCGGGTCACGCAGCGCCTCTCGAGAGCCTGCGGTAAATCTCGGCTTCAGACAGGCCCACGACCTCGACGATCTTGCGAGGGGACGTCCTGCCCTGGATCACGCGAACAGACGCGATGGAAATGCCGAGCGCCTCGGCAATCGTCGCTTCAACGGCGGCGTTGGCCTTCCCGCGCTCGGGCTGCGCGGTCACCCGTACTTTGAGAGTGTCGCCCAGCCAGCCGGCGATGCAATTGCGCGAAGACGCCGGGACGACTTTGATCAGCAGCTGAACTGTCGTATCTCCATCGCCCAATCGGCGTTAACCAGCACTCGCCCCGTCGGTCAACCCTGCGCCGCGCTCCTGCAAGAGCCGGACGATGGCGCCCTGTTGTTCACGGGCGTGCGGCGAAGCGCTTCCTCCGCGCCCTGTGGTTAGTGCGGCGAGGCGCAGCGGCGTCGATCCCGCTTTGTTTGGCAGCCGTGGGTCCGCTCCGCCATCAAGCAGCGCCCGCACCGCCGGCAATGACCGCGTTCGCACCGCTCTGTGCAGCGGCGCCACACCGGAGCGATCCAGAGCGTTTGGATCCGCGCCAACCGACAGGAGGTATTCAATCGTCTCGGCCTGCGCTGCCGGGTCCCACCGGTTGGTGTCGGCGGCATAGTGAAGCGGCTCCGCGCCCCGGCGATTTCTCGCCCGGCAATCAGCTCCGCCCGCCACCAGAATTTCCGCAACAGGGCGCCGAAATGCCGCGGCCGCCATATGCAGGGCGGTGTCGCCGCCGTAGAGATGATGAGCGATATCGGCGAAGAAGAAGTCCGAGGCCTTCTCGCGTGTCGCGCCCACGTCGGCCGCCGTCGTCGCCAGCGCGGGATCGCCAGCCAGGCGCCTGGACACCTGCTCGATGTCTCCGGCCACAACCGCGCGGATGAAATCAAGCAAAGCCGATGTCATCGCCCGGGTGCGCTCCCATTTTCTAGTCGCACGGCCGCTGTCGGCCGGCGGTTCAGCGTACACCAGACCGCCAGAACGGCGCGATGCCGGCACCGCCAATATGGAAAGACGGCGAGCCGCCTCCCGTTCTCTTCCATGTAGAGTGTCAGCTGCAGGATGCGAGTCAATCGAGGTCCGGGGTGACGCACGTGGACCCGTGGAACTGCCCCACGTGCCACACCACCGTCTCAACGCCCTACTGCCCGGAGTGCGGCGAGCGGCCGCTGCATCCGCGCGAGCTGACGTTTCGGGGGTTGCTCGATCAGCTGGTCGGGGCATTCACGGCCGTTGACGGCCGCCTCATACGCAGCCTTCGGTATCTGGTCAGCCGCCCGGGCTTCCTCACGGTGGCCTACCTGCAGGGGCAGCGGAAGCCGTACCTCGGGCCCCTCCCGCTCTTCCTGGTCGCGAACGCGCTGTTCTTCGCGTCCGAATCACTGACAGGTGGCAGGGTTTTCACGACGCCGCTCAACGCGCACCTGCACACCCAGCCCTGGAGCCACGCCGCGGAGCTTCTCGTGTCGCATCGGCTCGCGGCGAAACAGACAACGCTGGATCTGTACGCGCCCGTGTTCGACCACGCCGTCGCCGTGAACGCGCGATCGCTCATCGTGTTCATGGCGCTGTCGTTTGTGGCCGCGCTCGCGATGGTGTTCCCCGGAAGCAAGCGCCCGCCTGTGGCTCACGCGCTGTTCTCGTTCCACCTGTACGCGTTCCTGCTCCTGCTCTTCTGCGTCGCGACGGCCGTCCCGCCGGTTGACCGGTGGTTCGGCGGCGCGGGCTTCGCGTCGGAAGGGCTGGACGATGTCCTCTCGGTCACGCTGCTGCTCGCCTGTGCCGTGTACCTGTACATCTCGACCGGGAGGGTCTACGGCGCAACCAGCGCCGGCCGCGTGGTCAAGGTGGCGATCCTCACCGCCGCCGCGGCGGCCATCGTGCTGGGCTACCGGTTCGTGCTGTTCGTGATCACGTTGTACACAACGTGATGCCGGGTTTCTGATTTCCTATCGCACGGCAAATGACGTCCGGAACGTCAGCCCACACCAGACCGTCATGCCGGCGTGAAGGCCCACTGCGGGCCACAGCGCGACGCCGACAGCTGAAGGCATCGATCCCGCAAACGCGAGCACCGCGCACGCCCCGGCGTTGTAGACAAGAATGGCCCACAGCATGCCGTGCGCCCGACTGCCGCGATCATCACGAGCGAACCAGCAGGCAACCCCGATTGCGAGCAGGGCTGCGCCACCGACCCGGCCCACGACGAGCGCCTCGGGCGAAGGCGTTCGGACGCCAAGCAGGAGCCACGTCGCGACGGCAGGTGAGATCAGGAGGGATAGACCGGCGCCCGCCTCGATAAAGGCCGTCGCCCTGAACAGGCTCCGGTGTGAACGCATTTCAGGAACGGCGCGATGGTAACACGGCCAAATAGAAAAGGCGGCGAGCTTTCGCCCGCCGCCCCTCTGAGATCGAACATCCGGCTGAAGCCGGACGCTGCGAGTCGACTCGTTACGGTTCGACTTCGCCGGTCCGCGGCGCGAGCGCCTCGTCCGGCTCGACGAAGTACTCGAGGTCGCGCTCCAGTTCCAGCTCGTCGTCGGTCGGCTGGACCGGCGGCGGCGGCGGCGGCGGTTCGTCCGCCGGGATCCGCACGTGCCGGTAATACTCGAACCCGGTGCCCGCCGGAATCAGGCGGCCCATCGTGACGTTCTCCTTCAGGCCGCGCAGGTGATCGACCTTGCCGGAGATGGACGCCTCGGTGAGCACGCGCGTCGTTTCCTGGAACGACGCCGCCGAGATGAACGAGTCGGTCGAGAGCGACGCCTTCGTGATCCCGAGCAGCAGCGGCCGGCCCTGCGCCGGACGTCCGCCCGCGGCAATCACGCGCTCGTTCTCCTCGAGGAACCGGAACTTGTCGGTCTGCTCGTCGACGAGGAATTCGGTGTCGCCGACGTCCTCGATCTTCACCCACCGCATCATCTGACGCGCGATCGTCTCGATGTGCTTGTCGTTGATGTTGACGCCCTGCAGCCGGTAGACCTCCTGGATTTCGTTGACGAGGTACGCCTGCAGCGCTTTCTCGCCGAGGACGTTCAGGATGTCGTGCGGATTGCTCGGGCCGTCCATCAGCGGCTCGCCGGCGTGCACGCGCTCGCCTTCCTGCACGTTCACGTGGACGCCGCGCGGCAGCGCGTACTCGCGCGGCTCCGCGCCCGGCTCGTCCGGCACGATGATGATCTTCCGCTGACCCTTGACGATGCCGCCGTGCTTGACGATGCCGTCGATTTCGGAGATGACCGCCGTCTCGCGCGGCTTTCTCGCCTCGAACAGCTCCACCACGCGCGGCAGACCGCCCGTGATGTCCTTCGTCTTCGTCGTCTCGCGCGGAATCTTCGCGAGCACGTCGCCGGCCGACACCATCTCGCCGTCCTGCACCATCATGTGCGCGTGGACCGGCATGTGGTACTTGCGGTTGACCTTGCCGTCCTTGCCCTTGATCTCGACCGCCGGCTGCTTCTTCTCGTCCGGCGAGTCCACGATGATGTAGCGCGAGAGCCCCGTGACCTCGTCCACTTCCTCGTGAACCGTGATGCCTTCGAGGATGTCCTTGAAGCGAATCTGGCCCGGTTCCTCGGTGAGAATCGAGAACGTGTACGGATCCCACTCGACCAGCACCTGCCCCTGCTCGATGTGCTGGCCTTCCTTCACCTTCAGGCGCGCGCCGTAGACGATCGGATGCCGCTCGCGGTCGCGGCCCTTGGCGTCCTGGATGACCAGCGAGCCGCTGCGGTTCATGACGACGAGGTTGCCGTCCTTGGCCGTCACGACCTGCAGGCCCTGGAACCGGACGCGTGCCGGCGCTGCGCGCTTCGAGCGTGGACTGCTCGGACACCCTGCGACGCCGTGCCGCCGATGTGGAACGTGCGCATCGTCAGCTGCGTGCCGGGCTCGCCGATGGACTGCGCCGCGATGACGCCGACCGCCTGGCCGAGCTCGACCATCTTGCCGGTCGCGAGGTCGCGGCCGTAGCACTTCGCGCACACGCCGCGGCGCGACGTGCAGGTCAGCACCGACCGGATCTTCACCTTCTCGATGCCGGCGTCCTGAATCGCCGACGACGTCTCTTCGTTCATCACCTCGTTCACGTCGACGATCATCTCGCCGGTGAACGGGTCGGTGATCTTCTCGAGCGTCGTCCGGCCGATGATGCGGTCGCGCAGCGGCTCGATGACCTCGCCGCTCTCGACGATGGCCCGGGCCTCGATGCCGTCCACCGTGCCGCAATCGAGCTCGTGGATGATCACGTCCTGCGCGACGTCGACGAGACGCCGCGTGAGGTAGCCCGAGTCGGCCGTCTTGAGCGCCGTGTCGGCCAGGCCCTTGCGCGCGCCGTGGGTCGAGATGAAGTACTGCATCACTTCGAGGCCTTCACGGAAGTTCGACGTGATGGGCGTCTCGATGATCTCGCCCGACGGCTTGGCCATCAGGCCGCGCATGCCGGCGAGCTGGCGGATCTGCTGTTTCGATCCGCGCGCGCCGGAGTCGGCCATGATGTAGACCGGGTTGAACGTCCGGCCTTCCTTGTCGATCTCCTCCATCTCGCCGAACATCGCGTTGGCGATGTCCTCGGTCGCCTCCGACCAGATGGCGATGACCTTGTTGTAGCGCTCGCCGTTGGTGATGGCGCCCTCGAGGTACTGCGATTCGACCTTGATGACCTCGTCGCGCGCCGTCTTGACGAGCGCCGGCTTCTCCTTCGGGATGATCAGGTCGTCGATGCCGATCGACAGCCCCGACCGCGTCGCGTAGGTGAAGCCGAGGTTCTTGAGCGAGTCGAGCATCTCGACCGTCTTCTCGAGGCCGAACTTGAGGTAGCAGCGACTGCACGAGCTGCTGCAGGCCCTTCTTCTTCAGCAGGCCGTTGACGAACGGCATCTCCGGCGGCAGCTGCCTCGTTCAGGATGACGCGGCCGACCGTCGTGTTGATGATCTTGCTCGTGACGGTCTGCACTTCCGTGCGGAGCACATCCTGGTCGTCGCGCGCGGCGGTCAGGTCCTGGATGTCGCCGGTGTAGCGGAGCCGGATCGGCGACAGCGTTTCCAGTTCGCCCGCCTCGAGCGCGAGCATGACGTCCTCGGGGTTGCCGAAGGCCCGGCCTTCGCCCTTGGCGCCGCTCTTCGCCTTCGTCAGGTAGTAGATGCCGAGCACGATGTCCTGCGACGGAATCGCGATCGGCGATCCGTGCGCGGGCGACAGGATGTTGTTGCTCGAGAGCATCAGCACCGACGCTTCGATCTGCGCTTCGGGCGACAGCGGGATGTGGACGGCCATCTGGTCGCCGTCGAAGTCCGCGTTGAACGCCGTGCAGACGAGCGGGTGGATGCGGATCGCCTTGCCTTCGACCAGCACCGGCTCGAACGCCTGGATGCCGAGCCGATGCAGCGTCGGCGCGCGGTTGAGCAGCACCGGATGCTCGCGAATCACTTCCTCGAGCACGTCCCACACCTCGGGACGCTGCAGCTCGACCATCTCCTTCGCCTGCTTGATCGTGGCGACGAGACCGCGCTCTTCGAGCTTGTTGTAGATGAACGGCTTGAACAGCTCGAGCGCCATCTTCTTCGGCAGCCCGCACTGGTGGAGCTTCAGCTCCGGCCCGACGACGATGACCGAACGGCCGGAGTAGTCGACGCGCTTGCCGAGCAGGTTCTGGCGGAAGCGGCCCTGCTTGCCCTTGAGCGTGTCGGACAGCGACTTGAGCGGCCGGTTGTTGGCGCCGCGCAGCACGCGGCCGCGCCGCCCGTTGTCGAACAGCGCGTCCACGGCTTCCTGGAGCATGCGCTTTTCGTTGCGGATGATGACGTCGGGCGCCTTGAGCTCCATCAGCTTCTTCAACCGGTTGTTCCGGTTGATGACGCGGCGATAGAGGTCGTTCAGGTCGGACGTCGCGAAACGGCCGCCGTCGAGCGGCACGAGCGGACGCAGTTCCGGCGGAATGACCGGGATGACGTCGAGAATCATCCACTCCGGACGGTTGCTCGACTTCCGGAACGAATCGACGACCTTGAGGCGCTTGGCGTACTTGAGCTTCTTCTGCGCCGACGTCTCCGTCTTCATCTTCTCGCGGAGCTCGACGGCCAGCCGCTCGACGTTCACGCGCTTCAGCAGCTCCTTGATCGCCTCGGCGCCCATCTGCGCCTTGAAGCGATGCTGGTGCTCTTCGCGCGCCTTGCGGTACTGCTCTTCGTTCAGCAGCTGGTTCTGCTTGAGCTCGGTCTCGCCCGGATCGACGACGACGTACGCCTCGAAGTAGAGGACGCGTTCGAGGTCGCGCAGCGAGATGTCGAGGAGGTGGCCGATGCGGCTCGGCAGCCCCTTGAAGAACCACACGTGGCTCACCGGCGTGGCGAGCGTGATGTGGCCGAGGCGCTCGCGGCGGACCTTGGCCTGCGTCACTTCGACGCCGCACTTGTCGCAGATCACCCCGCGGTGCTTCATGCGCTTGTACTTGCCGCACAGGCACTCCCAGTCGGTGATCGGCCCGAAGATCTTCGCGCAGAACAGACCGTCGCGCTCCGGCTTGAAGGTCCGGTAGTTGATCGTTTCCGGCTTGGTCACCTCGCCGTGCGACCACGACAGGATCTTATCGGGAGACGCCAGGCTGATCCGGATGGCGTCGAAATCGCTCGTCAGCGCCGAACGTTCGTGAAATGAGGGTCTCATGTATTTACACCTCCTCCAAAACGGGTTGAGGAGCGACTTCCACGAGTTTCTTCTTCGTCTTCATCAGCTCGACGTCCAGACACAGCGACTGGAGCTCGCGGATGAGCACGTTGAACGACTCCGGCAGGCCCGCCGTGAACGACGCGTCGCCCTTGACGATCGCCTCGTAGATCTTCGCGCGCCCGATCACGTCGTCCGACTTCGCGGTGAGAAGCTCCTGGAGGATGTGCGCCGCGCCGTAGGCCTCGAGCGCCCAGACCTCCATTTCCCCGAACCGCTGTCCGCCGAACTGCGCCTTGCCGCCGAGCGGCTGCTGCGTGATGAGCGAGTACGGCCCGATCGACCGCGCGTGGATCTTGTCGTCGACCAGGTGCGACAGCTTCAGCATGTAGATGTAGCCGACCGTCACGTTCTGCTCGAACGCGTCGCCCGACATGCCGTCGAAGAGCTGCGTCTTGCCGCCCTTCGGCAGGCCGGCCTGATCCAGCCAGTTCTTGATCTCGTTCTCGGTCGCGCCGTCGAACACCGGCGTCGCGAAGTAGAGGCCGAGCGCCGCCGCGGCCCACCCGAGGTGCGTCTCGAGAATCTGGCCGACGTTCATACGGGACGGCACGCCGAGCGGGTTCAGCACGATCTCCACCGGCGTTCCGTCCGGCAGATACGGCATGTCCTCCTCGGGCAGGATGCGCGCGATGACGCCCTTGTTGCCGTGGCGGCCGGCCATCTTGTCGCCGACCGACAGCTTGCGCTTCATCGCGACGTACACCTTGACCAGCTTGATGACGCCGGGCGGCAGCTCGTCGCCGCGGCGGATCTTCTCTTTCTTCTCCTCGAACAGGTTGCGGATGACCTCGACCTGGCGCTCGGTGCGCTCCTCGAGGTCGCGCAGGTCGTCCTCGAGGCGCATGTCGTCGGTCGCGATCTTCAGCCGGACCATCGCCTCGTAGGGCATCTCCTGCAGCACTTCCGGCGTCAGCTCGGTGCCCTTCTTGAGCAGCCGCTCGCGGCCGTACTCGTCGAACAGGTCCGACCGCAGCTGCTGGCCCCGCAGCATCATGATCACGCGCTTCTTCACTTCGTCGTGAAGGATGCGGACCTCGTCCTGCAGGTTCTTCTCCATCATGTCGAGCTCTTCCTGCTCGATCGCCTTGGCTCGATCGTCTTTCTCGATGCCCTTGCGGGAGAAGATCTTCACGCCGACGATGATGCCCTCGATGCCGGGCGGGCAGATGAGCGAGGCGTCGCGGACGTCGCCCGCCTTCTCGCCGAAGATCGCCCGGAGGAGCTTTTCCTCCGGCGTCAGCTGCGTCTCGCCCTTCGGCGTGACCTTGCCGACCAGGATGTCGCCCGGCTTCACGTAGGCGCCGATGCGGATGATGCCGCTGTCGTCGAGGTCCTTGAGGAACCCTTCCGAGACGTTCGGGATGTCCCGCGTGATTTCTTCCGGACCGAGCTTCGTGTCGCGCGCCTCGATCTCGAACTCCTCGATGTGGATGGACGTGTAGTAGTCGTCCTTCACCATCTTTTCGGACACGAGGATCGCGTCTTCGAAGTTGTACCCGCGCCAGGGCATGAACGCGACCAGCACGTTGCGGCCGAGCGCGAGCTCGCCGAGCTCCGTGCACGGACCGTCGCCGAGCACCTGCCCCTTGTGCACCTTCTGCCCGACCCGGACGATCGGCTTCTGGTTGATGCAGGTGTTCTGGTTGCTGCGCTTGAACTTCGTCATGTTGTAGATGTCAGCGCCCATCTCCTTGCCGTCTTCCGTCTCGCTCTCGACACGGACGACGATGCGCTGGCTGTCGACGAAGTCCACGGCGCCCGACCGGCGCGCCACGATGACGGCGCCCGAATCGCGGGCCGTGATGTATTCCATGCCGGTGCCGACGAAGGGCGCGCGCGCCCTCAGCAGCGGCACGGCCTGGCGCTGCATGTTGCTCCCCATCAAGGCGCGGTTCGCGTCGTCGTTCTCGAGGAACGGGATGAGCGAGGCCGCGACCGAGACGAGCTGCTTCGGCGAGACGTCGATGAACTGCACCTTGTCGCGCGGCGACAGGATGAAGTTGCCGGCCTCGCGCGCGTTGACGCGCTCCTGCGTCAGGTTGCCGTCCTCGTCGACCGACGCGTTGGCCTGGGCGATGACGTACTGGTCTTCCTCCCACGCCGAGAGGTAGAAGGCGTAGGGCTCGACCTCGACGCCCTTCTTTCTCGATCGCCCGTCCTCCGACACCATGTCGCCGGCTTCGACGATGTCGCCGGCCTTGTACTTGGAGCCGGCGGCGTTGATGACGATGACGTATTCGGTGACGCGGCCGTCCTTGACCTTGCGATACGGCGACTCGATGAAGCCGAACTCGTTGATGCGCGCGTAGCACGACAGCGACGAGATGAGGCCGATGTTCGGACCTTCCGGCGTCTCAATCGGGCAGATGCGCCCGTAGTGCGTCGGGTGGACGTCGCGGACCTCGAACCCGGCGCGCTCGCGCGACAGGCCGCCCGGCCCGAGCGCCGAGAGACGCCGCTTGTGCGTGATCTCGGAGAGCGGGTTGGTCTGGTCCATGAACTGCGACAGCTGCGACGATCCCGAAGAACTCGCGAATCGCCGCCATGACCGGCTTCGCGTTGATCAGGTCGTGCGGCATCGCCGTCGCCATTTCCTGGTACACCGACATCTTTTCCTTGATGGCGCGCTCCATCCGGACCAGCCCGATGCGGAACTGGTTCTCGAGGAGCTCGCCCACGGAACGGACGCGGCGGTTGCCCAGGTGGTCGATGTCGTCCACGTTCGCCGGATTCCGGCGCAGCTTGAGCAGATACTTCAGCACCTCGTAGAAGTCCTGCGGATGCAGGATCTTCTCGTCGAGCGGCGTGTTGAGCCCGAGCTTCGTGTTCAGCTTCAGCCGGCCGACGCGCGAGAAGTCGTACTTCTGCGGGTTGAAGAACATGTTCTCGAACAGCGACCGGCTGCTGTCGAGCGTCGGCGGATCGCCGGGCCGCAGGCGCCGGTAGATCTCGATGAGCGCCTCTTCGTGCGTGTGGATCGGGTCCTTCTTCAGCGTCTGGCCGATGATCGGACCGACTTCGTCCTTTTCCGGGAAGAAGATGTCGATGCGATCGACGTTCTTCTCCTGCGCCATCGACACGACGCGGGGCTCGAGCGGCTCGTTGGCCTCGAGGATCACTTCACCCGTGGACGGATCGACGACGTCGGCCGCCGCGAACGCGCCTTCGAGCTCGGCGTCCGCGATCTCGACGGATTCGACGTTGGCGCGCTTGAGCGCTTCGACCGCGTTCTTCGTGATCTTCTTGCCCGACTGCACCGTGAAGTTCTCGCCGGGGACGACGATGTCGCGCGCGGCGCGGAGGCCGACGAGGCTGTCGGCCACGGCCCAGTAGATGCGTGCCGTTCTTGATGTGGAGCTTGTCCACGCTGTAGAAGGCGCGGATGATCTCGTCGGCGCCGCGCAGGCCGAGCGCGCGGAGGAACACCGACGCCAGGAACTTCCGCTTGCGGTCGATGCGGACGTACAGCAGGTTTTTCGAGTCGTACTCGAACTCCACCCACGATCCGCGGTACGGAATGATCTGCGCGATGTAGAGCGTCTTGTCTTCCGAGTGGAAGAACGCTCCCGGCGACCGGTGGAGCTGGCTGACGATGACCCGCTCGGTGCCGTTGATGATGAACGTGCCGTTCTCCGTCATCAGCGGGATGTCGCCGAAGTAGACCTCCTGCTCCTTGATGTCGCGGATGGTCTTGACGCCGGTCTCGGGGTCCTTGTTCCACACCACGAGCCGGATCGTCACCTTCAGCGGCACGGCGAACGTCATGCCGCGCTCCTGGCACTCGTCGACGTCGTACTTCAGCTTCAGGCCGACGGTGTTCCCGCAGATGTCACAGACGTCGCCGCGGGCCTGGTTGGCCTTGCCGCAGCGCGCGCACAGCACTTCGCGATCGCCGTACGGGATCGGCGATGAGCGTCGCGCCGCACTGGCTGCAGGGCTTCCGCAGGTGGTGCAGCCCCTGGAGCTTGCTGCACTTGCACTCCCAGTTGCCGATCGAGTACTCGATGAACTCGAGCGACGAGTTCTCGCGGAAGTCGCTGATCGGGAACACCGACTTGAACACCGACTGCAGTCCCGCGTCCTCGCGCTCGGCCGGCAGACGATTCATCTGCAGGAAGCGCTCGTACGACTTCTTCTGGATCTCGATGAGGTTCGGGATGGGAACGGTGGTCTTGATTTTCGAAAAATCGATGCGCTCGCGATAGACGTTCTTGGGCAAGCTGTACATTCTTTAGACCTCGAAGAAGAGCGCAAAACCGGTGGCTCGCGGCCCGTGACTGGTGGCTCGCATTCATCGAACCCAGAGTCACGAGCCTCGAGTCACGCACAGCGGTAACGCGACGCCGCAAGGCGGCGCGTTACTTGACTTCGACCTTCGCGCCGACTTCCTCGAACTTCTTCTTGATCGCCGCGGCCTCGTCCTTGTTCACGCCTTCCTTGATCGGCTTGGGCGCGCTCTCGACGAGGTCCTTGGCTTCCTTGAGACCCAGGCTGGTGACTTCGCGGACGACCTTGATCACGTTGATCTTGTTGCCGCCGACTTCCGTCAGCGTGACGGTGAATTCGGTCTTCTCTTCGGCGGGCGCCGCGGCGCCGCCGCCTCCGGCCATCGGCATCCCCATCGGCACGGCGGCCGCGGCGGACACGCCGAGCTCGGATTCAAGCGTCTTCACGAGCTGGCTGAGCTCGAGCACGCTGATGCCCTTGATGTAATCAACAACCTGCGCTTGCGTGACTTCGGCCATGTTGGTCTCTCTCTTTTCTCGTTCTACGTGTTTCGTGTTCGTGGTCTTGTTGTTGGTTT